>CAYURO010000026.1:0-64235 GCA_964447285.1 uncultured Enterobacteriaceae bacterium
CGGCGGTGGCGGCTACGGCGGTGGCGGCGGCGGCGAGCGTGGCGGCTTCGTCGGCGGTGGCGGCGGCGGCGCTGGCGGTCGAGGCGGTCGTGGCGGCTGGGAGCGATAGTCCCGGGCCAACTCCATCGGTAGTCTTGGCGGCACCCGAAGGTCCTTGGCTTTCGGGTGCCTTTTTTTTTCATCAGGACGGTCCAGTGTGTGCCGTCTTTGCTGCGGGTTCGCGACCGGAGACGTCTGGTGCAGTGAATGCGACGGATAATGCCTGATTTGGATAGGCCACCAGCCTCTCCGTGCGCATTGCATCACTTGTCCCCAACCCCTAGACTTTCGGAAGCCCGCCGGCGCGTTGCCGCGGTCTCTCAGGAAGACCGACACAGGAGGCGCCGATGACGTGCACCGTTCACGTGAGCCGCGGCCCCCGCCTCCTCCGCTTGACGGCCTTTGCCTCGCTCGCTGCCGTTTTCTTCGCGGGCAGCCTTGTCGGCTGCGGTCAAGACGTGCTGGTTGCGGGCTACGTGGACGAGGACATCCCGTCGGTCACTGACACCGTGTCCGACATCGAGCTGCCGGTTTCGGATGTGCCCGACACCATCGATGACCCTCAACCGCCCACCGACACCCAGGACGCAGAGGATCTGGCCCCTGTCGATGCGGACACGCCGCCGCCCGACATGACGGAGACGCAGCCGGACACCGGCCCCGCGATCTGTTCGGACTCAGACGACTGCGCCGCGCCCACCCCTGCCTGCGACCCACAGACGGGCACCTGTGTGGCCTGCACCCATGCTGGACACTGTGGTTGGCCGGGTTGGCGATGTGTCGACCAAGCCTGCTTGGCTCCGGTGTCCTGTTCGACCGACGCTGCGTGTGTCGGGCAGGGCGGCTTCTGTGATCCGGATGGCCACTGCGCGACGTGTGTCGTGGACGGAAACTGTCCAAATGGTCAGGTATGCAAAGCGGCCGAATGTGTACCCGCGCCGGTCAACTGCATGTCGGATTCGGCCTGCAAGGCGCCATCGTCCAAGTGCGACTCGGCATCCGGACTGTGCGCGATCTGCTTGGGCGACGGCGATTGCTTGGCCAGTGAGCACTGCTCCGAGGGACTATGCCTGCCCGACGTGTGCCAGCCCGGCGAGACGTGGTGCGTTGGCAGTGGAGCGCGGGCGGTCTGCAACGCTGACGGCTCGGCCATCCTCGAGCTCACTTGTGAGGGAGCCCAAGTGTGCGAGCAGGGGGCGTGCGTCCCCGTGATCTGCCTGCCGGGCGCCAAGTCCTGCGATGGCAACTCGATTCGGTCGTGCAACGCGACGGGCACTGCTTGGGGACCTGGTCAGGCCTGCGAGACGAACGAGATCTGCAACGGCGGCGTGTGCGAGGCCAAACTGTGCGAACCCGGCGCGCGCAAGTGTGAGGCGGGCGTTCCCTGGGGCTGCCTGTCCAGCGGGCTCGAGTGGGCACCTCTAACGGCCTGCGGCTTCAAAAAGACGTGCATCGACGGGTACTGCATCGCCATGATCTGTGACCCGGGCACGACCAAGTGCGACGGCTTTTCCGCCATCGTGACATGCAACGCCTTGGGCACCACTTGGGTCGATCCGGAGGCTTGCTCGCCCAACGAGTCCTGCAAGAACGCCAAGTGCATCCTGAAGCTGTGTGTGCCCGGCGCGCGGAAGTGCGGCGACGTGGGTCTGCTGGAATGCGGAGCAGATGCGCTGACTTGGAATGCAATCCCGTGTCCTTCAGGCGAGTCTTGCGACGGCGGCAAGTGCCTGCCATCCATCTGTGCGGCCAACTTGCCCGCGTGCGTCGGCAACGCCGTCGCGACGTGCAACGCATCGGGAACCGCGCTGGGAGAGGCAGTCGCGTGCCCTGCCGACCAGTCCTGTTCGGGCGGTACGTGCAAGTCGCAGGTGTGCAAGGGCGGCAGCTTGGAGTGCCAGTCGGGCAAGGTCGCACTGTGTGCTGCAGACGGACTGACGTGGGCCAAGAGCGAGTGCCCGCCGCTGAACGCCTGTGACGGCGGTCAGTGCTTGCCGCTCGTCTGCACCCCCAACGACCCAAGCTGCCAGCAGAATACCGTGGTTGTCTGCAACGCGACCGGCACTGCCCTGGGCTCTGCCACGCCGTGCCAGTCCAACCAGTCCTGCTTGGGCGGAAAGTGCCTGCCGCGCATCTGCCAGCCCGCGGAAGCGACCTGCTTGGCGGGCAAGCTCACGACCTGTTCCGACGACGGTCTGCAGTGGGTTCAGACGGCGTGTCTGGTCGGTCAGGCCTGCGATGCCGGCAAGTGCCAGCTTGTCGTGTGCACGCCCCACCAACTCGTGTGCCAGACCGGGGGTGTCGCCAAGTGCAACGCGACGGGAACGGCCATTGGCGTGGCGACCGCGTGCAAGGTGACGGAAACGTGCGTGGAAGGCGCGTGCCAGCCGCATATCTGCACCCCCGGCGAGGGCAAGTGCACGGGCGGCCAAGTAGAAACGTGTTCCCCGGATGGCTTGAAGTGGCTGCTGTCCTCTTGTCCCGCGCAGCAGGCCTGTGATGCCGGCAAGTGCCTTGCGGTCGTTTGCGTGCCCGGTCAGGCGTCGTGCCAGGGACAGGGCGTCGGCATGTGCAACGCAGTGGGCACTGGCTATGGCGCGACCCAGGCGTGCGCGGCCCAGCAGTCGTGCAAGGCTGGCAAGTGCGAAGCGTGGGTCTGTACGCCGAACAGCAAGGCGTGTCAGACGGGCAAGGCGGCGCTATGCGCTGCCGATGGACTGTCGTGGAGCCAGAAGGCGTGCGGCGCAGGCGAGGCGTGTCAGGGCGGCGACTGTTTGCCCGTCGTCTGTACGGCCAACGAGAAGAAATGCGTGACGGTCACGGCCTGGACCTGCAACGAGAGCGGCACGCAGTGGGCGAACCAAGCGTGTACCGTCAAGCAGACCTGCAAGACCGGCGTGTGCGTCGACCGCATCTGCGCGCCGGGCGGCCGCAAGTGCGAGGGCGACATCCTGAAGACATGCGCCGACGACGGAACCTATTGGATCGACAAACCTTGCGGCACCGACATGCTCTGCAGCATCGACAAATGCGTGGCGGTCGTTTGCACGCCCGGTCAGCTCCTATGCAGCGGCAATGACGTTGCGGTGTGCAACGCGACCGGGACCGGCTACGCATCGAAGACCCCCTGCGGCGTTACGAAGACTTGCAAGAATGCCGTGTGTGTGCCCCATTTGTGCGTGCCGGCCGCTACGCGCTGCACGTTTGGCGCGCTCGAGACCTGCGCACCTGACGGCATGGCGTGGGTCGCGGAAAACTGTCCAAATGGTCAGGCGTGCGAGAGCGGCAAATGCCTGGCTGTCGTCTGCTTGCCCACGACCCCCGCGTGCGTTGGCAGCGGAGTCGCAGAGTGCAACGCGACGGGCACGGGCTATGTCCCGACCCAGTCCTGCAACCTTGATCAGTCGTGTCAGGACGCCCAGTGCAAGGACCACATCTGCACCGCCGGTGCCACGCGCTGCACCAACGGAGCGCTCGAGACCTGCGCGGCAAACGGCCTCTCATGGACGCCACAGTCCTGCGGTGCCGGCCAGGTTTGCCAGCTGGGAGCCTGCAAACCGGTGTTGTGCGTCCCGAATGCCGTGGCGTGTTCGGGCGAGAAGGTGACGAAGTGCGACGCAGCTGGTGTGTCGGCACCTGTCGTTCAGGACTGTGCGGTGACGGGCGAGCTCTGTCTGGCGGGCGTGTGCGTCCCCAAGGTATGCGACAAGGGTGTCGTCGAGTGTCACGGCCCGGACGTGCTGGCCATCTGCGTGGGGACGGGGACGCACTGGTCGGAGTTGTCCTGTGACGACCAAGACTTCTGCACGCAGGACGTCTGCGACCCGGCGGTCAAGAACTGCGTCCACACGCCCACGGACTGCAACGATGGCGAATCGTGTACCAAGGACTCGTGCAGCGGCGGCATGTGCCAACACGCGATTCTGACGGGCAGCTGCGAGGATGGCTCGGGGTGCTCGGTCACGGACATCTGTACGGGTGGCGTGTGTGGTGCGGCGCCATGGGCGACGGCGAACCTGGTTGCCGGCAGCGGCACGCAAGGTTTTTTGGACGGCGCAGCAGCCACCGCGCGCTTCAACGGGCCGGCCGACGCCGTGCGCGCACCCGACGGCAGCGTCTATGTCGCAGACCGCGGCAATCACCGCATCCGACGCATCGGCATCGACGGGGCGGTGACGACGGTGGCTGGCGACGGCACTGCGGGGTGGATCGACGGTCCGGCCGCGACAGCGCGTTTCAATGAGCCCGTGGGCCTCGCGTTCGGCGCGGGCGGCGTCTTGTACATCGCCGATTCCCTGAACAATCGCATCCGCGCGCGGGCACCTGACGGTAAAGTGACGACGGTCGCCGGCAACGGCGTGGCGGGCGGGACCGATGGCTTTGGAGCCGGGGCGACGTTGGGCCGACCCTGGCGGATCGCAGTGGATGCCGCCGGACACCTGTGGGTTGCCGAGATCACAGGGCATCGCGTCCGGCGCGTGACTCCGGCGGGCGCGGTCGTCACCGTCGCGGGAACCGGGGCCCCGGGCTACAAGGACGGACTGGTTGCGGTTGCGCAGTTCAACTCGCCGGCAGGATTGACGATCTCGACCACGGGCGTCGTTTACGTGGCCGACGCCGGCAACCACCGCATCCGGCGCATCAGCGTCGCGGGCGAGGTGACGACGGTCGCGGGCAGCGGCACGGCGGGCAGTCTGGACGGAGTTGGGGTCAACGCCCGCTTCTCGTCCCCGATGGACGTTGCCCTGTTGCCCGCCGGCGTCGTGCTGGTGGCCGACAGCAACAACCACCGCATTCGCCAGATCGCCACGGACGGCACGGTCAGCTTGTATGTAGGCAGTGGCACGGCCGGATTCAAGGACGGGGCCGGCAGCGTGGCCAACCTGCACACGCCGTACTCGGTCGACACGGACCTTGGCGGGCTGACGCTTGTGTCCGAGGCCGGCACCCACCGTTTGCGCAAGGTCCTTGCCAACACCATCTGGTGCAACGATAGCAACCCGTGCACGCAAGACTCGTGCGATGCAAAGACCGGCAAGTGCGCATTCGGAAAGGTTTCTACCGGCACGACATGCGATGACGCCAACGAATGCACGACCGACGAGGCCTGCGATGCAGTCGGCAAGTGCGCAGGCAAGGTCAAGGACTGCGACGATGGCAGCGTCTGCACCGATGACGCGTGCAACCCTTACTTGGGGGAGTGCGTCGCGGACGAGAACGCGCAGGCGTGCTCATTCGGTGATGCGTGCCAACTGACCGTCGGCTGCCAAGCGACCAAGTGCGCTGTACTCGCCCCCGACTTCTCCACCCTCTTGGGTGCCGACACGGCTGGATTCCTGAATGGAGCCAAGGCGGTGGCGTTGGTCAGTGCGCCTCAGGCCGTCGCACGTGGCCTCAGTGGCGAGGTGTTTCTGGCCGACACGGCGAACCACCGCATCCGCAGGCTGGATGCCGCCGGCAACGTGACCACCTATGCGGGAACGGGAGAGGCCGGCTGGCTCGACGGCGGCGCCCACGACGCGCGCTTCCACACGCCTGTCGCGCTGGTTATCGACCGCAGCGGCAACTTGTTCGTCGCGGACGAGGGCACGCACCGCATCCGCCGCATCACGCCGCAAGGTGTCGTGACGACGGTGGCCGGCACGGGACTTGCAGGCTATCTGGACGGTCCCGGGGCCGTAGCGACATTCAACGCCCCGGGCGGACTTGCGATGTCCCCCTCTGGTGACTTGTTCGTTGCGGACCGGCTGAACCACCGCATCCGGCGGATCGGCGCCAATGGCGTCGTTGCGACCGTCGCCGGGTCGGGAACGGCGGGCTACGTCGAAGGCGCCCCTGCTTCTGCGCGCTTTAACGGACCTCGCGACTTGGCGCTGAATTCCGCCGGCGTGCTGTACGTCGCCGACACGGGCAATCACGTCGTCCGGTCGGTGGCGGCCAACGGACTGGTGGCCACGCTAGCAGGTTCCGGTACGGCGGGGTTGCAGGAGGGAGATGCCGCGACGGCACGGTTCAACACGCCTATCGCGGTGGCAGTCGACCTGGACGGCGCGGTCCTTGTGGCGGATTCGGTCAACCGTCGTCTGCGCAAGGTGGCCAGCGGAGTCGTCACGACGCTTGCGGGCTCGGTAGATGGTTGGCAGGACGGCCCGGCCCCGATGGCACGCATGACCTCGCCGCGCGGACTGTGTACTGGTGCGTTGGGTCAGGTGTATGCCACGGACGGCCATCGCCTGCGCCAACTCGCTCCCGCGCAACAGGTTTGTGACGATGGCAACCCCTGCACCCAAGACGCTTGCGTCAAGACGACCGGCAAGTGCCAGCACGTGCAGGCCCAAGCGGGGTCACCGTGCGACGACGGCGATGCGTGCACTGCGGTACAGGCCTGCAACGCCAACGGACAGTGCGCGGGAGTCTTGAAGTCGTGCGACGACGGCAATCCCTGCACCGACGATGCGTGCAACCCCTACTCAGCGGTCTGCGAGAACCTGGACCGGACCGGCGCGTGCACGGACGGCAACGCGTGTACCCTCGACGACCACTGTCTGGCAGGCCAGTGTACGACGGAGATTGTTCAGGTGACGACGGTGGCCGGCGCCGCAACCAGCGGGTGGGTGGACGACGCAGGCCGGGACGCAAGGTTCAAGCTGCCGCGCGACCTGGTGGTCGATGCAGACGGCAACGCGTATGTCGTAGACAGCGACAACCACAGGATCCGCAAGGTGGATGCGAGTGGAGTGGTGACGACACTGGCAGGCGGAGTCGACGGCTATGCGGACGGAACGGGCGCGGCGGCGAAGTTCTCGTCACCGTGGGGTATCGCCCGCGACGCACAGGGCAACCTGTACGTCAGCGACACCGGCAACAACCGGATCCGCAAGGTGACACAGCAGGGCATCGTGACAACGTTTTCGGGCAGCGGCACGGGCGGCTACCTGGACGGTCCGGCCAGCAGCGCCCAGTTCAATGCGCCGCGCGGTCTGGTGCGCGACGCGAACGGCGTGCTGTATGTGGCCGACTCGGGCAATCAGCGCATCCGCACCGTTGCCACAAACGGCGCGGTCGGGACGCTTGCAGGCGCCGGAACCGCCGGCCACATCGACGGCGCGGCATCCTCCGCACGCTTCAACGCGCCGTCCAGCCTGGCGTTTGGAGCGACCGGCACCCTTTTCATCGCTGAGTTGGGCAACCACGCCATCCGCACCCTGTCGGCCAACAACGTCGCTACCTTGGCGGGTGGCGTTGCGGGCATGCTCGACGCGAACGGTCGTGTTGCGCGCTTCAGTTCACCGATCGCGGTCGCGGTCGACAACAGCGGGATGGCCTATGTCGCCGACCAGGGCAACCGCCGCGTTCGCCGTGTCACGCCAGCGGGCGCGGTGACCACTTGGACCGGCGATGGCAGTCAGGGCGTGGTCGACGGTTCTCCCAACACCGCGAAATTCACCACGTTGTCCGGCATGACCATGGACGCGAGCCAGCAGCTTTGGGTGACGGACGCGCACGCCGTGCGCCGGGTGTCCATGCCTGCTCCCGTGTGCGACGACGGCAAGCCGTGCACGCTCGACACCTGCAACGTGCAAAGTGGCGCGTGCGTCTTCACGCCGGTGCCCGAGGGCGCCGAGTGCACCGACGGCGACGCGTGCACCACGGGCGACAAGTGCCTGTCAGGCGCCTGCAAGGGCCAGGCATCGACCTGCGGCAACAACGAAACGTGCACCGCGGGCGTATGCTCGCTGTTCCAGGGCACGACGGTGCTGACCAAGGCGGAGCAGCTGGCGGTCAACGGCTGGATCGGGCTGGCCGGTCAGGCGTGGACGCTGTGCTACAAGCTTGGCCCGGACCTGCCCAACTCTGCCGTATTCCATCAGAAGTGCGACAACAAGGGCCCCACGGTGCTGATCGCGCGCTCGACGCTCGGCAAGGTGTTTGGGGCCTACGCGTCGCAGCCATGGAAGTCGTCCGGCAACTATGTGCCCGACCCCGCGGCGTTGTTGTTCTCGGTGTCGAACGCTGCGAAGTTTGCGATCAAGGTGCCGGCGGACGCGCTTTACGACCTGGCGACCTACGGTCCCTCGTTTGGCACCGGCCCAGATCTGCAACTGGGAGCGACGGTGATGAGCGGAACGTCGAGCATGGGCACGACCTATACCTGTGCCTCAGCCTGCACCACCCAGCTGGCGGGCGCGCAGGACGGCTGGCTGCTTCCCGAGGTCGAGGTGTTCGTCAAGAAGTGAGGCTTACGATGCATTCCCCCCATGCCGTTGCGGGTCCTCTAGCCGACCCACGCTTCCGCGCCTTGCGCCAACGTCGTTGCGCCACCCTCTGCTGGTCCGTTGCGGTCCTTGTGTGGGCTGGCTGCGGCACCGATGACGTGTCGGTCGCCGATCCGTCGGGCGATGTCACCACCGTCGATGAGGAATCCACCGACACGGACACCGGCGACGCAACCCAGGGTTCTGACTCGGCACAGCAGGGTTGCACCTCGTCGGCGGGTTGTGGCGAGCAGGTGTGCGACCCCGTCTCGGGGCAGTGCGTCGACTGTGTGGTGCACGCGGACTGTCCCGCCACCACCGACCGCTGCAGCTTCAACAGCTGCGTCACCCAGGTGCCGTGTCAGTCCGACAAGGCCTGCCTGGCGCACGGAAACGTATGCGACGAAGCCGCAGGGGTCTGCGTGGATTGCGTCGGCGATGCGGACTGCGACGATGGCAAGTCCTGTCTTGCCCAGACTTGCGTGGGGGCACCGGCCGCCTGCACGTCCAGCAAGGATTGTCCCTTGGGCCAGATCTGCGACCAGAACGCTGGGCACTGTCTTGGCTGCGAGAAGGACGTCGACTGCAATCCACTCGAGTACTGCTGGCAGTCCGTTTGCAGCGTGGACGCCTGCGTCGCAGGGACCCAGAAGTGTCAGGATGAGCAGACGTTGCTGACCTGTCACACAAACGGCAGCAAGTGGGACGTCACCGCCTGTGGAACCGGGCAGTCGTGTTTCGGTGGCAAGTGCGTGAAGGTGGTGTGCACCGCCAAGGCCAAATCATGCGCTTTCGACGGCGGCGTGCAGACGTGCGTCGACGACGGAAGTGCGTGGGGAACGTCCATTTCCTGTCCAAACGGTCAGTTCTGTTTGGATGGCAAGTGCCTATTGGGTGTTTGCACGCCGGGCACCACGAAGTGCGAGGGACTGCAGCTTGCCTCTTGTGCCACGGACGGGTCCGCGTGGAAGACGGAGGCCTGTCAGACCATCGGCGGCAAGCCCCACGCCTGTGCGTTGTTGGGGGGCGCGGCGATGTGCCAGCCCCAAGTTTGCACGCCAAACGCGACACTGTGCCAGGGCAGCAAGGTGGCGCAGTGCGACGGAACGGGCACCTCCGTCACCTTGGGTGAGGACTGTGCGCTCAAGTTCTCCGGAGGCGTGCCGAAGGGCTGTGCGGCTGGTGTCTGCATCGACCCCAAGTGCTCACCTGGCAAGGTGGTCTGCATCGACAGCCAGACGGTTGCGACCTGCGGCACCGACGGCATGACGTGGAACAAGCAGCCTTGCTCGTCGGACATGGCGTGCGAGGGCGCGGTGTGCCAGCCCCTGATCTGCACGCCGGGTCAGACCAGCTGCGACGGCGACTACGTTCAGAAGTGCAACGTCAACGGCACCTTGATGGCGGTCGTCGAGGATTGCGGGGCACTGGGGACACTGTGCCAGGACGGCAGTTGCCTTGCGCTGCTGTGCACGCCCAAGCTGAAGAAGTGTGAGGGCAGCGTGTCGCTGACGTGTGCGGCGGACGGGATGTCGTGGAAGACGGTCGCCTGCCCGGTCAACCAGGTCTGCGCAGCGGGAGACTGCCTGCCCGTGATCTGCAGCCCCGGTGCCCTGTCGTGCGACGGTGAAGTGGCGCGCAAATGCGAGCCGCCAGGAGCCTCCTACAGCGTCATCCAGGACTGCGCGTTCACCGGCATGACCTGCGAGGCGGGCGCGTGCAAGGCCCTGTTGTGCAAGCCGGGCGACATCCAGTGCCAGCTCGATCAGGTGGCCGTCTGCAGCGGGGACGGCAAGAAATGGAACGTCACTTCGTGCGCCGACGCCGACCCGTGCACCTTCGACAGCTGTGACGCCGCCAAGCTGACCTGTGCCCACTCTGCACCGTGCGACGACGGCCAGGTCTGCACCACGGATGCCTGCAAAAGTGGCAAGTGCGCGAATACACCGCTGACAGGACCGTGTACCGACGGGTCAGCCTGCACCGTTGACGAGTCCTGTTTCGAGGGCAAGTGCCAGCCCCCATCCGCGCCGCTGGTCAGCACCGCGCTGGGGACAGGAATCAAGGGAGCCGAAGACGGTGAGGTGGCCAAGGTCCAGTTCAACGGCCCGGCCGGCCTTGCGCGCGGTCCGGATGGCTCGCTCTTCATCGCCGACCGCGACAATCACCAGCTGCGTCGGATGTCTTCGGACGGCACGGCCGTGTTCGTCGTTGCGGGCACCGGAGCCCAGGGCACCACCGATGGGTCCGCGGGTTCGGCGACGTTCGACCAGCCTATTGCGCTGGCGGTCGACGCGAACGGGACGGTGTACATCGTCGAGGTCGGCAGCCGCCGCATTCGCCGCTTCACCCTCGCCAACGGCGTGCAGACCTTGGCGGGCAGCCAGACGCAGGGGTCCAAGGACGGCATGGGTGCGGCCGCCACCTTCGACCGTCCGGTTGCGCTTGCCATGGAGTCGTCGGGTAACCTGCTGGTCTCGGACGCAGGTGGCTACCGCATTCGCCGCGTGACGCCGCAGGGGCTGGTGTCGACGGTCGCAGGCGGCGTGCAGGGCTACAAGGACGGTCCAGTCGCCCAAGCGCAGTTCAGCAGTCCGGCGGGGCTGGCAGTGGCGCCGAACGGCGACGTGTACGTGCTGGACCCCGGCAACGCACGCGTGCGGCGCATCCACAGCGGCGCGGTCGAGACGGTCGCCGGCAGCACGCCTGGCTATCAGGACGGCAAGGGTGCGGAAGCGAAGTTCCAGGCGCCGACCGGACTTGCGTGGACGATGAGTGGCTATGGCGTCGTGACGGACATGGTCCAGCATCGGCTGCGGGCGGTGTGGCCCGACGGCACGGTGACGACGCTGGCGGGGACCGGAACGGCGGGTTTGCTCAATGGGCTGGCGACTCTGGCGACCTTTCAGGTGCCGTTGGGCGTGCTGGCGGAAAAGTCGGGGGTGCTGCTGGTGGCCGACTCGGGCAACCACGTGATTCGGCGCATCGTGCCGAATGCCTTGACTTGTGACGACTTGAACGCGTGTACGGCGGACCAATGCAACACAGTGACGGGGCAGTGCGTGTTCACACCCATCGTCGGGCCTGGCTGCAACTAGCGGGGATTACGGCTGGACCAGGTTGTTCAGCTTCAAGACGGCCAGCTGGAGGTTCAGCGTCTCACGCTCCTCCTGCAACTCCGCCAGACGCAACTGCGTATCCGCTTCGGCGACTTCCAAAGGCGTGACCGCGCCCGCATCCAGCGACTTCTGCACGATGACGGCGCTGCGGCGGGCGACCTCAGCCTGCGACTGCACCACCCGTAGCGTTTCGCCGGCAGACTCGACTTCCAGCGCGACCTGACGAACCTGTGCTGCCAGCTCGTTTTCGGCCTTCTGCAGCTCGGCCTCCAGGCGAACCAGTGTCTGCCGGCGCTCGCGGGCCTCGGCATAGCGCGACCCGCGATCGAACAGCGGGATCACGAGGTTGGCCGACGTCGACCAGACCCAGTTCTCTCCGGTGAAGCCCTCGGTGTCGGAATAGCGCACCAGACCGTTGGCCGTCAGGATGGGCATCCAGCGCCACTCAGCCTCGGTCACCAGCGCCTCGGCTGCTCGCAGTGCCTGGCGCCGTGCGGCAAGGTCGGGTCGATTCTTGCGGGCCTGCGCGGTCCACTCGTGCACGCCCCCCTGCGGACGAGCAACGGCAGCCACGGGGGCCAGATCGTCGGGAGCCGGACCCCCCATCAGGATCCCAAGAATTTCGACAAGCTGTCGGCGAGCCAGTCGGGCGCGGACCAGATCCTGCTCGGCGCGGGCGCGTTCGGCTTGGGCACGCAGCAGGGGCAACTCGCTCTCGGTGCCCTCCTTTCGGCGCAGCTGGGCGATGCGGATGCGTTCGTCGGACAGGGCAAGCGCCCGACCAGCGGCGTTCACCATGCGGTCCAGGGCTTGGGACTGCTGGAAGATCTCGGCGACGCGGAAGCGGATTTCGCGCTGAGCGGCACCGAGGGCGGCCTTCTGCGCCTCGACGCCCGCGTCCGAAGCCCGGGCCATCAGGATCGGCGACAAGGCGAACAGGGTCTGGTCCACGTTCAACACCGCCGACACCGTGTCCATCTTCTGAATCACGGTCGGCGCTGGCGCAGTGATCGGGAACGGCAGGTTCATCTGCTTCAGGAACGCGCCGAAGTCGAGTGAGGACTCGACCGAGTTGTGTGTGTAAGTACCGATCGCCCTGATGTCGGGCAGCCAAGCGGTGGTGACACGCCCGCGGGCCGCCTCCGCTTCACCCAAACGCGCTTGCGCGACGGCCAGATCGGCGTTGTGGGCCAGGGCACGGCGGGTGGCGTCATCGAGAGTCAGTGCGCCCGAGGCGGCGGCCACGACGGGCGCCGGTGCGGGCTGGGCGGTGGCCTGGGTCGGCCACGCCAGGGCGAGACCCATCGCCAGAAGCAGCGCGACGACCGTGGCAGAAGCCTTGGCAGCGTCGGCGGGGAGAGCGGCCTTGGCCGAAGACTTGCGGAAGATGCGCATGAGGCCTCCCTGGGCGGAGTCGAACCAAAGGTACACAGCGGGCAACACGATCAGGGTCAGCAGCGTCGATGTGATCACGCCCCCGATGACGGCAAGTGCCATGGGGGCGCGAAACTCAGACCCGGGTCCGTTGTTCAAGGCGGTGGGCAACATGCCCAGGACCATCGCCGCAGAGGTCATCAGGATGGGCCGCAACCGACGCCGCCCCGCTGTCAGGATCGCATCGGCAGGCGTAGCGCCTGCGCGCTGTTCATGCAAGGCCGCGTCGACCAGCAGAATGCCGTTCTTGGTCACCAGGCCCATCAGCAGGATGATGCCGATGTTGGCACCGATCGAGATCGCGTTGTCGGTCAGGAACAGCGCGGCAAACGCCCCGACGAACGCAAGCGGCAGCGACAGCATGATCGTGAACGGGTGCAGGAACGACTCGAACTGCGCGGCGAGAATCAGGAAGATGAAGACGATCGCGAGGCCCAGCGCCATCGCCATCGCCGACCCGCTCTCCCTCATTTGCTTGACCATGCCGTCCAGCTGCACGTAGCTGTCGCCCTCAAACGGGTACGCGTCGAGCTTGGGTTGCAGGTCGGCCACGACTTCTCCCAGTGTTCGCGTGGTGTTCGAGGCGGAGATCGTGATCTGACGAATGCGGTCCTGCCGATCGATCACTTGCGGCCCCGACTGCGGCTGGACGCGCACCAGAGACGACAGCGGCACGAACCCCTTGGGCGTCGCAACGGAGACCGTGCTGAGGTTCGCCATGCCCGTGCGGTCGGCATCGCGCAGGCGGACGCGGATCTTCACTTCCTTGCTGGTGCCCTCGGGGACACGCAGCTGGCCGGCTTCCTCGCCCTCCAGTGCTGCCCGAAGCGTCCGCGCGACCATCGCGACGGGGATGCCCAAGTCCGCGGCGCGCGCCCGGTCCACCGTCACCGTTTGCTCGGGCTTGCCGGGGGCGTACTCCGCGTTGATGTCGCTCAACCCCGGGATCGCGCGCATCATTCGCTCAATGGCGGCGGCGTCGCGCTCAAGCCGGGCCAGGTCCGACCCGCGTACCTGCACCATCAAAGCCGCTTGGGAAGGCAACCCCTCCAAGACAGGCGGCGGGATCACCGACACCTTGGCGCCGGGTACGGTCAAGGCCGCCTGCCTCGCAAGGTTCTTCAAGTCCTCCAGATTCTCGCGGCGTTCCGTCTTGGGCACGGCAACCACCCGCCACAGGACCTTGTTCACGTCGCCGTTGGGTCCCAGCGTGGCGTAGATCGTCAGGAACAGCTTGTTCTCCAGCAGCTTCTTCT
Source organism: uncultured Enterobacteriaceae bacterium (assembly GCA_964447285.1). GTDB lineage: Bacteria > Myxococcota_A > UBA9042 > UBA9042 > UBA9042 > CAJBNH01. The sequence goes on from CAYURO010000026.1 coordinate 14,104, forward strand.
CTGCGGCAACGGTGGCCCGAGCCGTCTCGTCCAGCGACGTGCCGGGGGGCATCTCGAGGTTGACCGAGAACTGGCCGCGATCTTGCACCGGCACGAACTCGCTACCCATCAAGGTCGTCAGCCCCAGCGCGGCGGCAAACGTCGCTACGCCGATCAAAACCGTCACAACCTTGTGGCGCAGGGCAAGCCTCAAGGTCACCGCGTAGGCCTCTTCAGACGCCGCGTGCACGCCCTCGAAGAACCTCACGATCCATGCGCGCTTGCGACCGTGCACCACCTTGACCGCCATCCGCGCCGACAGCATCGGGTCCAGCGTGAAGGCCACGAACAGCGACAACAGCACCGCCGCCGACACCGTCAGGCCGAACTGGCGAAAGAACTGGCCGACGATGCCGGTCATGAACGCGACGGGCACGAACACCGCAACGATGGTCAGCGTCGTGGCCATCACGGCCAGCGCGATCTCGCTGGTTCCCTTCGATGCGGCCTCGACGGGGTCTTCGCCTCGCTCCAGGTGGCGGAAGATGTTTTCTCGCACCACCACCGCATCGTCGATCAGCAGACCAATGGCCAGCGACAGGGCCAGCAGCGTCATCATGTTCAGCGTGAAGCCGAACAGGTCCATCGCGAAGAACGTCGCGATCACGCTGGTGGGCAGCGCCAGCGCAGAGATCACGGTCGAGCGCATGTCGAGCATGAACAGCAGGACCACAAGGATCGCCATGACGCCGCCGTAGATGATGGCGACCTCTACTTCGTGGGCGGTCTCGCGGATGAACGTGCTCTGGTCGCCGATCAGGGTGGCCCGGTAGCCGCGCGGCAGCCTCGGGGTCAGCTCGGCCATGCGCGCCATGACGCCGTCGGCGACCTCGATCGTGTTGGCGCCGGACTGCTTGACGACCTCGAACGACACGGCCTCTGCGCCGTTGCTGCGAACGCGGGTGCGGGACTCGGCGAACGTGTCCTTGACCTCAGCGATGTCGCCCACGGTGATCTGGCTGCCGGCCTGCGTGGTTCCGATGGCGACCTTCGCCACCTCCTCGGCCGTTCGCAGCTCGCCAGTCAGGCGCACCGACATCTCCGTTGGGCCCTCCTGGTAGTGGCCGGCGGGCAACGTCAGGTTCTCCGCGCGCAGCTTGTCGATCACGGCCGTCAGCGGCAGGTTGGTCGCGTCCAGCCGCTTGCGGTCGATCTCGACCAGAATCTCTCGATCGCGCCCGCCCTTGACCTCGACCGCAGCAACGCCAGGCGCACGCTCGAGCTGGGGCTTGACGAATTCTTCTGTGATCTGGCGGAGCTTCTCTTGCGGCAAATCACCCGAGGCGACGTACGTCAGCACCGGCGCGGCGTTGATGTCCAGCCGGCGCACCGACGGCTCCCGGACGCCCTGTGGCAACTGGGCTCGCACCGCGGCGACCCGCTCGCGCACATCGTTGGCCGCCCGGTCGATGCTCGCGCTCATCTTGAACATCACGAGCACAATCGACACCGACTCGCGAGAGAACGACCGCACACTGTCCAGATCGTTGATGCCGGCGACCGCGTCCTCCAGCGGCCGCGAGACCTGCCGCTCGACTTCGGAAGGCGACGCGCCGGGATAGACAGTGGTGATGCTCATGAACGGAAACGTGACATCGGGGAACAGGTCGGTGCCAAGACGGGTAAGGCTCACCCCTCCCAACACCATCAGCGCCGCGGTCACGACGATGGTCAACACGGGCCGCCGAATGGCGACATCGGAAAGCGTCATGGCTGCGGGCTCCTAGCGGACGTGCACCGGGGCGGTGGCATGGGGCAGGGTGTCGCCTTCGCGCCAGCTGGCACCGGGCTGAACCACGACGGTGTCTTCGATGGTCAGGCCCTTGGTGACGTGGATCATCCCCGCCTCCGTGCGCACAACGGACACCTCACGTCGCATCAGCTTGCCATCGGGTCCGACGATCAGGACCGCCGGTGTGTCGCCCGTCAGGACGGCCGTCTGGGGAACCAGCAGTGCGGGCACGGCTTGGGCCTCGATCCTCGCGTCGACGAAGGTGCCGGAAAGCAGCTTGCCGTCGGGGTTCTCGAGGATGCCTTCGACCGGCACGCGTCGCGTCGCAGGGTCCAGACTGGGCACCAGCACATCGACCTTGCCGACGGCGGTGACGCCCGAGTCGGTTTCGATCGACAGTCTTGCGCCGACCACCATGCGAGGCGCGTCCCGGTCCGACACATGGCCGATGAAGCGCAGGCGGGACAGGCGCTCGATGCGGAACAGCGGGATCCCGGGCCCGGCAAACGAGCCGGCCGCGGTAGGGGCCATGACGACGACTCCATCGATGGGTGTCACCAGCCGTGTCTCTTGGCGCATGACTTCGACATACCGTGCCGACGCCGACGCTTGGGCCACCGACGCCGACCCCAGATTCGCCTGTCCGCCGGCCATCACGACCTGTTGCTGCGAAGCCGCGCCCGCCACCTCGAGAATTTGGGAGCGGTGCAGGGCGTCGACCGCCAAGTTCTTCTGAGCGCGCGCCGCCTGCATCCCCGCCTGAGCCTGCGCCGCTTGCGCGTCCAGATCGCGGTCGTCGATGCGTGCAAGCAACTGTCCCGCCTGCACGATGTCGCCACGCCTGACCGCCACCTCGATGACGCGGCCGGGCAGCTTGAATGCAAGGTTGACGTCGGCATCGGGCTTCAAGGTGCCGGTCAGGCGCACATCTTCCGTCCCAGGGCCGGGTTGTGGATGCGCCAGCGCGGGCGGCTGCACGTCCTTGGCCCGCTCCGCGCGCGCGCGAGCCTCAGCCGCCAAGGCTTGGTTGTGCTCGATCTTGAGGCTGACTTTCCACGTCAGGACGCCGCCGAAGCCCAGCAGGCCCAAGACGACGATGGCGATAGCGATGCGTTGCGAATTCAAGGCTTGGCCTCCAGTTGGGCGGAAACGAGCGAGACGTCTTGGGGGGGGGGCAAGCATTGGCACAGCGCGACCAGAACGTGCTGGCGGAACCGCGTGACTTGCCGCGCCATGTCGGGGGGCGTCGTCGCGCGGATGATCTGGCGCGCATACATGTAGATGATGCCTGCGGCCATCATGGCGCCGAACTCGGCGTCGATGACCTGGGCAAGCGGCGGGTGTGCCCGGACGTTGCGGGCGATGTCTTCGCGCATGTGGTGAACGACCGAGTCCAAGAACTCGTCGGTCAGGAACGCAAGCTCGGTCCCCGCGGCACCCTCGAGCACCATCCGCAGCTCCAGCCGACGTTGCCACAGGAACGCGCAGAACTTCTCGTCCAGTTCCTGCGTGCGCCCTTCCGCAGGACCCATGGCACCAAGGCTGCACGCCTCGTCGTCGTAGGCGCGCAGGTGCTCGAGCAGGTCCTGCAGGAACACACGTGCGACCTGCAGGTACAGGGCTTCCTTGGACTCGAAGTACAGGTAGAACGCGCCCTTCGACGTGCCGGCGCGGTCGGTGATGTCGCCGACGCGGGCGCGGTCCAAGCCCTGTTCGGCAAACACCTCTGCGGCGGTGGCCACCAGCGCCTGTCTCAGCTGCGGATTGGGTGCTCGACTCATGCGTGACTCCCGAGTCAGTGACCCACGAGTCACTGACCGACGGGTCACATAAGGACGCCCGCCGCCCCCGTCAAGTGCGAAATGGAAAACAATGACGCAGTGCGTTGTTTACGACGCAGGCATAGCCCATGCGCCACCCTGAACGGGCTCCTGTCGGCAAGGAATCTGCAACGGTCTTCCAGACCATTCTCGCCCGTATTGGACGCGCCCGCGAGAACCCATCTATCCTCCCGCTGCATCTCACAAAGCCCATCGGGCCCCCAGGGATGGCGAACGCTGTCTTTCCGAAAAGTGACCGCGCAAGGAGACCCTGTATCCATGGATGATTCCCGCCTGCCCGCCCGCCTGCCACTTTCGATCGACGCCGACCCGCAAGAGACCCGCGAGTGGGTCGACTCGCTGCGTTCTATCCTCGATTCGTCCGGTCCAGAGCGCGCCCACTACCTGATGCGTCAACTGCACGAGAGCCTGCAAACCGAAGGCATTTCGCTGCCTTATCTGGTGCAGTCGCCGTATGTGAACACCATCCCGGTCGACAAGCAGCCCGACTACCCGGGCGACCTGGCCATGGAAAAGCGCGTCCGCCGCATCGTGCGCTGGAACGCCGCCGTGATGGTCCACCGCGCCAACCACGACTTCCCCGGCATCGGCGGCCACCTGTCCAGCTATGCCTCGGCCGCGACCCTATATGAGGTCGGACTGCACCACTTCTTCCGAAGTCCGCTGGCGGAAGGGGGCGGCGATCAGGTGTTCTTTCAAGGACACTCTGCGCCGGGCATTTACGCCCGTGCCTACCTCGAGGGGCGCATCTCGCGTCACCAACTCGAGCACTTCCGCCGCGAGGCGTTCGGCCAGGGCGTGTCCAGCTATCCCCATCCCAAGCTGATGCCGGACTTCTGGCAGTTTTCGACCGTGTCGATGGGCCTGGGACCGATTGCCGCCATCTATCAGGCCAAGTTCAACCGCTACCTGCAGGCGCGCGGCATCGCGGATACATCCAACAGTCGCGTGTGGGCGTTTCTGGGCGACGGCGAGACGGACGAACCCGAGGCGCTGGGCGCACTTTCGATTGCCGCCCGCGAGAAGCTCGACAACCTGACGTTCGTGGTGAACTGCAACCTGCAGCGGCTGGACGGACCGGTGCGCGGCAACGGCAAGATCATCCAGGAGCTCGAGACGGTCTTCACCGGCGCCGGTTGGAACGTGGTCAAGGTGATCTGGGGCTCTGGCTGGGACCCGCTGCTGGCCCAGGACACCGACGGGCTGCTGCGGCGACGGATGAGCGAGGTCGTCGACGGCGACTACCAGAAGTACGTCACGTCGGACATGTCGTTCGTGCGCGACCACTTCTTTGGCAAGTACCCGCAGTTGCGCCAGATGGCCGAGCAGATGAGCGACCAGGACCTGCGCCGGATGGCCCGCGGCGGTCACGACCCGCTGAAGGTCCACGCCGCCTACCACGCGGCGACGCACATGAAGGGCAAGCCGACGGTCGTGCTGGCCAAGACGGTCAAGGGCTACACGCTGGGCGAGGGCATCGAGGCGCGCAACGCCACGCATCAACAGAAGAAGTTCGGCATTCCGGAGCTCAAGGCCTTCCGCGACGTGCTGCATCTGCCGATCCGCGACGAGGAACTGGAGGAACCGCCCTTCTACCACCCCGGCGCCAATAGCCCCGAGGTCGAGTACATCCGCGAGCGCCGCAAGGCCCTGGGAGGTCCGATCCCAGCGCGTCCCAACAGCCCGGTGCAAGTGCAGGTGCCCGTGGCGCCGTGGGAGAAGTTCCAGAAGGGCAGTGGTTCGGCAGAAGTCTCGACGACCATGGCGTTTGTCGCGATCCTGCAGGCGATGTTGCGCGAGCCTGAGTTGGGCAAGCGGATCGTCCCGATCATCGTCGACGAGGGCCGCACCTTCGGCATGGAGTCGCTGTTCAAGCCGTTCGGCATCTACTCATCGGTCGGGCAGCTGTACACGCCGGTCGATGCCGACTTCCTGATGGCCTATCGCGAGGCCAAAGACGGACAGATCCTGCAAGAGGGCATCACCGAAGCGGGCGCGGCGGCATCGTTCATCGCCGCATCGACGGCGTACTCGACCCACGGCCAGCCGATGGTGCCGTTTTACCTGTACTATTCGATGTTCGGCTTTCAGCGCGTGGGCGACCAGATCTGGCAGGCGGCGGACATGAACGGCCGCGGCTTCCTGCTCGGCTGTACGGCGGGCCGCACCACGCTGAACGGTGAGGGGCTGCAGCATCAGGACGGCCACTCGCTGCTGATTGCCGCGGCCAACCCAGGCGTGATCCCGTATGAGCCAACCTATGCCTATGAGATTTCAGTTCTTGTTCGCGATGGTCTGGAGCGCATGGCCGCAGGCGAGGACGTCATCTATTACCTGACGCTGCAGAACGAGACCTACGCCATGCCGCCGATGCCCGCGGGTGTGGAGGACGGAATTCGCAAGGGTCTCTACGCCTTGCGCCCGGCAACGGCCGTTCCCGGTGCCCCGGAGCTGGCCAAGGACGGGCCCGCGATTCAGTTGCTTGGCAGCGGGTCGATCATGCCGTACGTGTTGCGGGCGCAAGAAACGCTGGTCCGCGACCACGGCGTCCGCGCCGACGTGTGGGCCGTGACCAGCTACGTCGAGCTACGGCGTGACGCCATCGCCGTCGACGACCGCAACCGCCATCAGGGAAAGCGCGGCAAGGACGCAGAGTTGCCGTACGTCACGCAGCTGCTCGGTGGCACTCAGGGACCCATCGTTGCCGCGTCGGACTGGATGCGCGCCGTGCCGGACCAGATCGCGCCGTGGCTGGACGGTAGGCTCGCGTCTCTGGGTACGGACGGATTTGGTCGATCAGACACGCGCCAAGCCCTGCGTCGGTTCTTCGAGGTCGACACGCAGGCGATCGTGCAGACGGCGTTGCACAAGCTCGGCCGCTAGACTCTGCTTCGGCAGGTTGCGTGTGTCGGGCAGCGCGCGTAGCTTCCGTCGGCGCGCGGACCCAAGCCATTCCGCCCGCCAAGGCCCCACTTGCACCTGTCGACCCTCGACCTTCTGGGTTATGCCGCCGCCTTGGTGACCACGGCGTCGCTGGTGCCGCAGGCGGTGCGGCTGTGGCGCACGCGGTCGGCCCACGATATTTCGCTGCCGACATACCTGATGTTCAGCGTGGGCGTGGCGCTGTGGTTCGCCTACGGGCTGCTGACCGGCGCATGGCCTCTGACGGTGGCGAACGGCGTCGGGCTGGGGCTCGCGCTGACCATTCTGGGTTTCAAGTTGCGGTATGGGTGAGGTCGTCGTCTCGTCTTGACGTCCCCGGCGCCATCGGGCAAGTCCGGCAGGAACCATCGTCCCGGTTTGCGTGGAGGCAACTCATGGCAACGTCTGTGGTGACCCGATTGTGCGCAATCGCGCTGCTCGGCTCGAGTTTGTTCGCCACACAGGCAGTGGCGGCGCCTCCCTCAGCTCTCCCAGCCAAGATTGCCGACGTTGGTGGCCGCCAGTTCGTCGCCGAAGGGCCGCCCGCCGCGCTGTTCGTTCCGCGCATGCCGGTGTGGGTGGTCGAGGTCGACCAGCAGGGACGGCCGGGATGGCCGATTGCCGAGGCGATGGTCATCTCCGTGATCGGCGACCGTGCGCTCTGCGAAGTGGCAGAGAAGGACGCCGGGATGCTGCGCGTTGGGGCGCTGGTCGAGCCTCGCTACGTCGCAGAAGCCAGACAGTACCGTGCCTTGCCGACACCAGAGGCGGGAAAGGGTGAGACGAGTGGTCCGGTGACCCCGACCGTCCGCGCCCGTCATCGCCTGCCCCCGTCGGTCCAGTGGGGCGGTCGCTTGTGGATCGAGACCGTCATCGACGGCCCCGCTGACCGCGCCATGGCGATGTTCCGGCTGGGCGACGCGGGTCCGTACAGCGAGCTGCCGTTGGAACCCAAGGGGGACGGTCTGTTCGCTGCGTATCTGTCCGTCGGCGAGACCGATCCGGCGATTCGTTCGGTTCAGCTCTATCTGGTGGCGGTCGGTCCGTCGGGACGCTTCGTGGTGGCGGGCAACCCGGCCGAGCCACTGAGCGTGGACATTGCGGCGATTCCGGTGGTCCAAGAGGAGCAGTTGGTCGTTCACGGCCCGGTCGACCGCGCCTCGCACCGCAAGCCCTTGGTTCTGACTGCTCAGATCAACAAGCGTTTCTCGAACCCGACGCTCTTCTATCGGGCGCGCGGGTCCGGGTCGTACGTCGCCCTGCCGATGGGTCAGGTGTCCTCAGGCGAGTACGTGGCCGAGATCCCGGCCAAGGACGTGGTCGCGCCGGGATTGTCGTATTACATCGCCGTCATGGACGAGAAAGGCGTGGTTCGCGACGGATTCGGCTCCAACCGGGACCCTTGGAACGTGACGGTGCTGCAGCCGCAGATCCTGTCCAGCGAGGATAACCGCAATCAGCTGAGCCTGCGTTACTCGTGGGCCGACTTTGGGCAGAAGTACGACCGTTACCACGAAGTCGAGGCGGGCCTCGAGCGCCTGTTCTTCGGCTTCCTGGTGGCCCGGTTGAACGGCGGCTTGGTCTCGGGCAAGGCGGTGCGACCGGTGAGCGCGACGGACCCGCAAATTCCGGACGCACTGGTCGGCAGCGACATCCAATTGTATCGTGGCCGCGCGGGCTTGGACCTGCACATGGGCGACTACTTGAGCGCGTTCGGCGACGTCACGATGGCCATCTACTCAGGCGGCAGTGGCCTGGGCTTCCGCGTGGGGGGCAAGGTGGGCGACGAGCAGGTGGCGTCGATCGACCTGTCGATGGAGACGATCTGGGACCTGGCGACCGAGCAGGCCGTGGTCGATATCCTCAAGGTCTCGCTGACCACGCCCATCACCGACGGCTGGCGGCTGGTCGGAACGGCGGTGCAGGAAAGCGTGCTGCAGAGCGCGACCGCCGACTCTGGCCTGCGTCTGATGCTGGGGGTCGAAGCCGACCTGGGCGAGAGTTGGATGGTCGAGGCGACCGGCGGCATGTCAGGCCGGACGGGAGACGCGGTCGGCGTCACCGCCGGCGGCGGAATCAAGCTGAAGTTCTAACCCATTGCAACAGGATCGGTGGTGCAGGCCATGAAGCCTCGGGACGCCATCCGGCGGGTCAGCCTGATTGCGGCAACGGAGGTCGCCCGCATCGCCTCAGGCCTTGCGCGGCGGGCGTTGCACTGGGGGCAGTCCCACCTGACGACCGACGACGCGATGGCCTTGACCGACCGATACTTTCGGCGGAACGCGAGCTATCGCCAGCGCTGGCACGCTGGTCTGGGTCTGTTCGACTTCGAGCGGACGGCGATCGAGACGCACTTTCCGAAGCCTCCCGCAAGGTTGCTGGTGTTGGGCACGGGCGGTGGTCGCGACGGTCGGGCGCTGCAGAACTTGGGCTATCGGGTGGACGGTTGCGAGCCCGTGGAGTCGCTGGCCAACCATGCCCGGAAACAGTTGGGAGCAGGCGCAGAGGTCGTCGCATGTCGCGCAGAAGACTTGGACGTTCAGGCAGTGCTGCCGGGGCCATTTGACGGCGTCGTGTTCGGCTGGGGGGCGTGGTCTCACTTGTTCACGGCAGCGGCGCGCAGGGCGGCTCTGGCGGCCGCGAGGCGGCGGGTAAGCGCTGGGGCGCCTCTGCTATTGTCTTGGCCCATGGAGCCCGGTGTGGGCCTGCGCCACGGCGCGCGGGGCACACTCGACATCCGAAAGGGCGGACCTGACCGCCCGGGCGTTCACGAGACGGGCACCGCACACGGCTGGCGGCTGCAGACGGGCGGCATCGTACACGTGGTCTACGGTCGCGCGGACCTCGAGGTCGAGGCCGGCACCACCGGATGGCGGGTGGTTGACGTCCATGGCAGCGAGTCAGGTTATCCGCATGCGATCCTGACGGCCGTCGAATCCCAAGCCGACCGGCAGCCTTAGGGTCGTCCGCCGCACCGCCCCATCACGCACTTCGAAGCGAGCGGAGCCTTGTCGGCCGTCACGCGCGCATCGTTGATGTATGCGGTGCGCGGGTCGCAGTCGGCATCCACGGCGCAACCGCAGTCGGCGTATTCGGGGGCGTCGAAGCATAGCCAGGACGAGGCGCAGGTTCGGCTCGAGCGTGTGCCGCAAGCCGCCAACTTGGCGTCGGTCACGGTGCACGTGGCGCTGTTGCCGAAGTGGGAGATCTCGGTGCACTTGGGTACCTGGATGCTGGGCGGCGGCGTATCGTCCTTGGGGCTGGCGCAGTCGGTGGCACCGAGCGCAAGTGCGCAGAGGGTCAGCGTCGTGAACCAAAGGGGCAGGGTGATGTGCGTCATTTCGGCTGATGCCCCCAGCGGTACAGGCGCGACGACGTCAGCAGCACGCGCTCCTCGACATCGTGGATGGCAAGACCGACGAAGTCACCGGGCGGCAACACCTTTTCGATGGCCTCGGACTCCTTGGTACCCACTGGCGACTTGATCGACTCGATGCTCCACCCCAAGCAAGGGGGGGGCTGGCCGGGTGCACAGGTCACGGCTCCCCAATGCCGCAGCTGGCCCTTCAGCGCCACAGCCCAGACCTGATCGCTGCTGATGCCGGCCATACCGGAGAACGCGAGAGACCACAGGGCGTTCTGCTTCACGAAGCCCTTGGTGTCGTCCTCCATGATGGCCACGTAGGCGGTCAGGGAACCGCCGGCGACGAACACGCGAGGCTTGCCAGCCAGCTTCACCACAGGCTCCGACACCCACAGTCCGCGCGGTGTGGCTTCGGTGGCCCATGTCTGCCACTTGCCGTCGCTTCCGCCGCCGTGCAGCACCAGCCCGCCACCCGTCGTCGTGGGTCCCGCGCCGATCCAGACGTCGCCCTTGCCGCGCACTTGCACGCACGTGAAGGCGGCGTCGTCGGTCAGTTGCAGCGTGGCGTCGGTGGGTGTGACGGCGCGCGGCTCCCAATACTCTCCGTCGAACTCCCAAGCTTGGGCGCGCTCTCCCACGGCCCACGGGTTGGAGCGTGAAGTGCCGGAAATAGCAGTGAAGTCTACGACCGGGGAGGGCGGAATCTCGCCCACCAGCGTCCAGCCGTCGGCGTTGCGCATCCACAAGGCGCTGCCTTTGCCGGCCAGAAACACGTCGCCTTCGGGCGCCACCCAGACCGCCGTCAGGTCGGTTGCCGCGATACCGGGGGGCGGAGGCTCGTCGACCAGCGCGGTGCCGTCGTAGCGCAGAAACTGGGCTCCGTCGCCCACGACGAGATACTGGCCCCTAGACCCGGGGATGGGCGTCACCGCGTTCAACCCGGACCGTGCGGTCTCGCCTGCGGGCGGTGCTGCGGTCCACTTCAGTTGCGTGGGGACGATGACCTCAGCTGCGACGTCCGTCGCTGCGTCATCGGACGTGTCGGCCGTATCGATGGCCGCCGTGTCCGTCGAACTCTCGTCCGTGCCGCCGCACGAAGGCAGCGCGGCCAGTGTCAGCGCAAGGAGCATCGGGAACTGCAGGAAGTTTCGATCGATGTGCATGAAGTCGCTTCCGTATCCGGCCAGCACGCCGCCGGGGTAGAGGCAGTCTAGTGGGGCCGCCGCGCCAGCACCAGACTCGTAGGTCCGCCCATGACGGGCAGGATCTTGGGGTCGCACAGGCCACCCTGCAAGAAGGCCTCGGACATCGCCAGTGCTTGTTCGCGGCTGCCCAGCTCGACGGCGACCAGACCACCCGGAATCAGGAAGTCCTTGGCCCCGCGGGCGATCTTTCTCAGCAGGTCCAGACCGTCAGCGCCGCCGTCCAGCGCGAGGCGTGGCTCGAAGTCGCGCACGTCGGGTTCCAGCCACGCCACCGTCTCTGTTCGCACATACGGAGGATTGCTGGCGATCGCCGCGAACTGCAGCCCCTGAACCGGAGCGAACAGGTCACCGTGGCGCAGGTCGACGGCCAGATCCAGCGCGTCGCGGTTCTCGATGGCGATGGCCAGCGCCTCCGGGCTCAGGTCGGTTGCGATGACGTCGCGCTCGATCCCCTTTCCCTTCAACGCCTTGTCCTTCAGCGTATGGGCCACGGCCAGCGCAATGCAGCCGCTGCCGGTACACAGGTCCAGCACGGCACCTTGCGGGGCCGCGTCGCTTGTCAGGAACTTCACCACCTCGTCCACCAGCGACTCGGTCTCGGGGCGTGGCACCAGCACGCCGGGGCGCACGGCCAGATCCAAGCCGTAGAACTCGCGGCGCCCCAGAATGTAGGCCACCGGCTCGCCCTTGGATCGGCGTTTGATCAAGGCCTTGTAGACCGCCAGCTCCTCCGCCTGCAGCGGCTGGTCGAAGCGGAGGATCAGGTCCAGGCGCCGCAGCTTCAGGACCTCGCCCAGCAGCAGCTCGGCGTCCAGACGGCCACTGGGCGACCCCGATTTCGTCAGGTAGTCGCGGGTCCAGTTCAGGATCTTCTGGATCGTCCAGACTTCAGTGCTCATGGGGTGTTCTCAGGGCGCGACCAGACGGCGACCAGGTCTCGAAGGGTGGCTCCGGCGCGGCTGGGCGACCATGGCTGACCGGCGGGTCCCAGCCACGCGCCGATGACGGCGGCGGCGTGGGCGCCGGCGTTGCGCAAGGGCTGCAGGTCCTGGGCCATGATGCCGCCGATGGCGACAACCGGCACGCGGGCGTGGGAGACGACCAGCCGCAAGCCGTCCACACCGACGACGGTGTCGTGGCCGCGCTTGCCCAAGGTGGCGTGGATGGGGCCGAAGCCGATGTAATCGACGGGAAGGGCAGCCGAGCCCTGGACTTGCGCGACGTCGTGGGTCGAGAGCCCCAGCAGAGCCAAGGGTCCCACCTTCTGCCGAGCGACCTCTGCCGGCGTGTCATGCTGGCCCAGATGCAGGCCGGCGCCCGGCAGACTCGTCAGCCCCGCAAGACCTTCAACCTCGTCGTTCAGCACGGTGGGCACGTGCGCCCCGCAGGCTTGCAGCAGGGCCACATAGGCGCGAATTCGGGCCGGATCCCCGTCCGGCAGGCTCTTTGCCCGCAGCTGCACGGCACACGCACCAGCCTCGACGGCGGCGCGCCCGTAGTCCAGCAGTTGCGGCAGGTTGCGCTCGAGCGTCGGTCCATCCAGCCAGCCCAGTCGATCCGCGTCGAGGATGGCATAGATGCCTGGCCGCAACATCGGCTTGGGATCCAGCTCTTTGCGCATCAACACGGCATCCGTTCCATCGCTGTAGTACCGCTTGCGCAGGCCCGTGCGTTCGAACCCAAGCGACTCGTAAAGCGCCACCGCAGCTTCGTTGCCAGAGCGCACTTCCAGCAGCGCGACGGTGACTTGCTCGGCCCGCGACTGCTCCAGCGTGTGCTGCACAATCCGCCATCCCAGACCTTGCCCGCGCAGGTCGGGTCGGACGGCGACGCGGTTGATTTGCAGCTCGCCGAACATGCACCAGCCCATCAGCGTCGCGACGGGTTCGCCGTCGAGCTCGAGCAGCCATGTCCGCGAGACCTTTTGGGTCAGCTCTGCCTCAAGGCCGGCACGGCTCCACGGGTCGATGAACGCCGTGGCCTCCAGGGCCTGAAACGCGGGGATGTCGCGCAGCTCGCCGGGGCGGATACGGATGCGTGCGTCGTCGAAGCGGGTGCTCACGGTTGAACTCGGCTCCCCTTCTTGCCCGGCAGGCGGGGGTGGCACACGTCCCGGATGGCGAGCCGCAGCGCTTGGACTCCGTCGCCATCGACCGTGCTGACACCCATCGGCGGGCGCTGCAGGCCGAAGTCGCGCTTCATCCGGGCGAGCACCGGAAAGCGAAGGTTCTTCGGGATCTTGTCGATCTTGGTGGCCACCACGACGACGGGCAGCCGCTGCTCATGCAGCCACTCGACGAAGCCGATGGCATCGCTGTCGGTGTCGCGGCGGCTATCGATCAGCACGACCACGGCGCGCAGCTGCGTCTGTCCCTCCAGATACCCCTGGATCATCGGCGCGAACTCGTCTCGCATCGACAACGGCACTTCCGCATGGCCGAAGCCGGGAAAGTCGACCAGCCGAACCGTCTCGCCGCCATCCAGCACGACGTCGAACAGGCAGATGCGACGCGTGCGCCCTGGCGTGCGGCTGGTGCGTGCGAGGGCCTTCTGCTGGCAAAGGGCGTTGACCAATGAGGACTTGCCGACGTTGGACCGGCCGCAAAGGGCGACCTCGGGCGGTCCCGCGGCGACATCGTCGGAGGCTGCGACGGCGGCGACGAACTCGGCGGTCACTGCCCGGGTTTGGCGCGGTGCTCGATTGGCTTGACGCGCGCGCCTCTTTTCGATGCTTTTGCCCGGACGGGGTCCCTGGCGGGTGCCCGGCTCAGGTGACGGGCGCGCTGCCGACCCGGACCCGGCACCGGAACCCGTTGTGGACCCAGACTTGGGAGACGACCCTGACCCCGACTTGGGCGCGGACCCAGAACCGGCGGCAGACCCAACCCCTTTTCCTGTCTTGTGTTTCGGCAAGGTCGGTGCAGCGCTCACAGCTCGTCTCCGTCCCAGTGTACGAACGGCAGCACAACGGGCTTCCGCGCGGTCAGGTTCTTGTAGTAGCGCCGAACCAGATGAATTGCTTGGCTTTCGACAGCCGACGCAGGCATATGCGGGTCCAGACTCTGCAGCCAGCGATTCAGCTGCGACTCGAGATCCTCGATGGCCTGGCCTTGGGCGTTGTACAGGCCGAATGGCTTGACCGTAGCCTTTCCCGTCACCACGCCGCGGTCACGGGTCAAGTTCAGCGACAGCGCCACGACGCCATTCCACGCAAGCGCGGCGCGTCCCTTGAGCTCGAGCGTGTCCGCGTCGCCGAAGACCTGGCCGTCGGCATACCACGGCGTGCAGTCCACCAAGCCCAGCACGCGCAGGCCATTCGCCGTCACCTCGACCTGCGTGCCGTTCTCCGCAATCAGCGTCTGCTTGACCCCCAGCGAGGCAGCCAAGTCCGCGTGGCGCTGAAGGAACGTGTACTCGCCGTGCACCGGCATGAAGAACTTGGGCCGCACCCACTTCAGCAGCTGTGCCTGCTCGTCCGCGGCGGCGTGGCCTGACGCGTGGATCGCCCGGTTGTTGCGCGGATAGACGACGTGCGCACCGCGGCGGGCGAAGTCGTTCATCATCTGATGGATCCGACGCTCATTGCCCGGAATCACACGGGAACTCATGATGATGGTGTCGGTCGGCTGGATGCTGAGGTTCGGGTGCGTCCCCGTCGCCGCTCGCCACAACACCGCGCGAGCCTCGCCCTGCGACCCGGTGCAGACGATGCAGAGCTCATCGTCGTCGTAGCGATCCATGTCCTTGGCGTCGAGGATGTCCTCGTTCGAGATCGGCATGTTGGTCGTGGCGTTGGCGACCCGCGTGTAGTTCTCGAACGACCGTCCCAGCAGCACGGTGTACCGTCCCGCCTCTCGCGCGGCATCGATGACGGAGTGCAACCGGTAGATGTTGGAAGCGAACAGGCCGACGATGGCGCGACCGGGGCAGGCGGCGATGACTTCTGCCAATGCTTCCGCGACTTTGGCCTCGGACCCAGACCAGCCGGGCACCTCAGAGTTGGTCGAGTCGCTCATCATCAGCAGCACGCCCTCGTCGCCCAGCTTCTGAAAGCCCTCAGCGTCGAAGACCGCGCCGTCGCGCAAGCCTGCCTCGATCTTGAAGTCTCCCGTGAACACCAGGTTGCCGACGGGCGTGCGGATCGCCAGCGACACGCAGTCGGGGATCGAGTGCGTCACGCGCAGGAAGTCAAACGTGAACGGGCCGATCTCGAGCGGACGGCCCGGGGAGATGACGTTCAGGTCGACGGTGTCGAGCAGGTCGTGTTCCTTCAGGCGGTTCTGGATCAGGCCGAGGGTAAAGCGGGTGCCATAGACAGGAACGTCCAGCAGTGGCGCGACGTAGGGCACGGCGCCAATGTGGTCCTCGTGGCCGTGGGTCAGCACGATGGCGTGGATCTTGCCCTTGTAGCGGCCCAGTACCTCGAGTGAGGGCAGCACGACATCGACGGCCAGCTGGTCCGCATCGGGGAACATGACGCCGCAGTCGAGCAGCACATAGTCGTCGCCATAGCCGAGCAGCATGGCGTTCATGCCGATCCGGCCAACGCCGCCAAGGGGCAGGAGCGTCAAGGGCTTGTGGGTGGGGTCTTTCACGTTGGGGGATTCTCCAGGGACTTTGAGGGGGATTTGGGGGTGTGTGGCGGGGGGGACCTGCCTTGACCGTGTCAGCCGGGGCGCCGCAACACGACAGCCATGCCCTGACCGCCGCCGATGCACGCGCTGCCGACGGCCAGATGCTTGCCGGTGCGGATCAGGTCCAGCGCCAAGTGCAAGAGGATGCGTGTTCCAGAGGCTGCGAGCGGGTGTCCCAGGGCAATCGCGCCGCCGTGGACGTTGGTGCGCGCGCGGTCGAGGCCGAGCTCCTTCTCGACGGCAAGGTACTGCGGCGCAAAGGCTTCGTTGACCTCGACCAAGTCCATTTGCTCCAGCGACAGCCCCGCCAGGGCCAGTGCCTTGCGAATCGCCGGGACCGGACCGATGCCCATCACCGTCGGGTCGCAGCCGACCGCCGCGTGCGCCACCAGCTCGACGAGCATCGGCCAGCCTTGGGCCAACGCGCGCTGCCGGGTCGTGACCAGAATGGCCGCCGCACCGTCGACGATGCCCGAGGCATTCCCGGCCGTCACCACGCCGTCCTTCTCGAACACGGGCTTCAGCTTGGCCAGCGATTCCAGCGTCGTCTCCGGCCGCGGGTGCTCGTCGCGATCCAGCACCGTCGGACCCTTGCGGCCCTGCAGCGTCATGGGGGCGATCTCGTCGCTGAAGATGCCTGCGGCCAGCGCGGCGGCATAGCGCTGCTGCGAGGTCAGCGCGAAGTCGTCACAGTCCTGCCGTGAAATGCCATGCGTGCGCGCCAGCTTCTCTGCCGTGTTTGCCATCGCCATGCCGGTCAACGGGTCGGTCAGGGACGACCAAAGCGAGTCCTCGAGCTTGCCGCCCGGGCCAAAAGACAGACCCCAGCGCGCGCCGCGAACGACGTGCGGCGCCTGCGACATCGACTCGGTGCCGCCTGCGAGCACGACTTCGGCCTCGCCCAGACGAATCAGGTTGGCGGCCTGTGTGACGGCCTCGAAGCCCGATCCGCACAGGCGATTGACGGTCAGGGCCGGGATCTCTTGCCGCATGCCGGTGCGCAACCCCACGTGTCGACTCAGGTAGATCGCATCGGCCGAGGTCTGGCACACGTTGCCGAACACGACGGCGTCGACGAGCTCGGGCGCGGCACCGACCGACTGCAGCGTGGCCTGTGCGGCGGCGACGGCCAAGTCGGTGGCGGTCAGGTCCCTCTGCGAACCGCCGAACGCGCCGAATGGCGTGCGCTTGCCGGCGACGAGGACGATGTCGTGCAGGGCGGGCATGACGGGCTCCGACGGTCGCTGGGGCGACGCGGGATGGGGGGGAGGAGGGCGGACTGGGGAACCGCGCGCAAGACGATACACTGTGCCGGCTGGGGTGCCAACACGGCAAGGCGCGGGGGAATCGAAAGAAACGCTCTACTTGAAGACGTAGAACCGCTCGTTCTCACGCAGCATTCCGAGTTCGCTGCGGATGGTGTGCATCCGGACGTCGGGGCGCTGGCGGAAGGCCTCGAGGTGCGACTCCAGCCACGCAGAGCGGGCCTGTTGCTCCAAGATCTGCTCGTGCAAGCGCTGCAGTTCGGCGCGGCGGTCGTCGACATAGCCGGGCACGGTCCATGCGCGGACCAGGCCAAGGCCTCCCACGACGACGAACGTCGCCACAAGTGCAAATCGCAGCACTCGCCAGACCAGGAGGCCACCCGTACGAAGCTTTGTTTCTACCTGCTTGTCCATCGTCGGACCTCGCGCAACCCGTCGCGGACCTTGCGCCACGATCGCGGATCGTCAAGTTTTCTCGTCGATGGTGAAGGGATGTGGCAGGTGCGGTGAGCTAAGGGGTCTCTCGCGCAATCCGAATTTCAAACGTCGCCCCGCCGCCGGGCGTGTCGCGATAGGCCACGCCGCCTCCGTGCGCCTCTGCGAACTGCTTGACCATGGCCAACCCCAAGCCGGTTCCGTCCTTCTTGCCCTGGGTTGCGAACGGGTCGAACAGACGGTGGCGAAACGCGAGCGGGACGCCCGTGCCGTTGTCCACAAAAGTCAGCACCAGCTGCTCGCTCTCGGCGTCGATCACCACGTCGAAGCGCCCGTCGGTGCGGTCGGCCAACGCATCGCGGGCGTTGCGCGCGATGTTCTGCACCACACGCAGCAACTTGAAGGCGTCGAAGCGCGCCACACCCTTGAAGCGGCAGTCGAGCGAGACCCGCACGGGCACGACGGGCAGGGCGGGGTCGTGGAAGATTTGCCCGATCAGCTCCTCTGCTTCGCGGGCAAAGTCGGCGACCATGACCTTGCGCACCAGCATGGTCTGCTCGCCGCGGGCAAACGCCGTGACCTCCTTGGACATCTGCTGGATCCGCCCCAGTTGGGCCAGCACCTTGTCGGCCAGCTCGGTGCGCTCCGACGGGTCTTCGGCGTACTTGAACATTTGCACGTAGCCCGACGCGACCGTCATCGGCGTGCGGAAGTCGTGCATGATGCCGGTCAGCGCGCGCCCCACCGACTCCAGACGGTCTTCGCGCTCTGCCTGGTCGCGCGCCTGCCGCTGGGCGATGGCGCGCGCGACCTGACCACTGACCAATGTCATCAGCTTCGAGTCGTCCTCTGTCAAGCACTGCATGCGTCCAGGCTTTTCGACGACGGCCAGCGCGCCCACCACCGTGTCGCGGGCCACCAGCGGCAGAAACACGCCGACGTCGGGGGCGAACGGCAGCTGCTCGGCGATGGCCAGGCGGGCGGCTTCATCGGCGTCCAATTCGCACACATCGATCGGTTGGGCGGCGGTGATCACCTGACCGGACAGGCCCACCAGCTGGTCGAAGACGCGCACATCGATACCGGGGCTGCCGTGCATCAGGCGGTGCACGACCATGCCGCGCCGGGGCGTCACGAGCGCGATCTGCACCAGAGTTCCTGACACCGTGGCGCCGATGCGCTCGAGCAGCGTGCGAACCACATCAGACAGGTCTTGCGCGTCACCGGCCTTGCGTTCCAGCGTATACAATAGGTCGATTTCACGAACCTTTTCGGCCAGCGCGCGGCGAGTGTCGGTCAGGCTGAGGTTGTGGAAGACCAGCGTACTGTTCAGCTTGGCGTTGACGATGGAGATCGCCGCCATCGCCATCAGTGTATTCAGCAACACCTCGTCGTCGACGGAGAAATAGCCTTGGCGCTTGTTCAGCACCTGCACGACTGCGACCAGATCTCCCGCACTGTCGAAGACGGGCTGGCACAGCATCGAGCCGCTGCGATAGCCGTTCTCGTGGTCCCACGTCGGGTCGAAGCGGCTGTCGCGGTACGCGTCCTTGACGTTCACGCCGCGTCCGGTGGCCGCCACCCAGCCCGCGATGCCTTGGCCGGTCTGGATGCGGAATTCCCGCAGCTCGCCGTCCATCACCACCTTGGCGGCAAGCTCATCGGAGTCTTCGATCGCCAGGAACAGCATCGCCCGGTCGGCGTCCAGGGCGCGTGTCAGGCGCTCGAGGATCAGTGACAGCAGCTCGTCCAGCGAGAGGCGAGCGGACAGAGCCCGCGCGATGTCCGCGAGGGTGCGCAGGCGAACGTCGGCCTCGAATGAACGCACCTGCAGGTCGGCGCTCTCCGACAGATCAGCGGGGCGTAAAGCTCGGGTCACCGGTCCTCCAAGAGTGCCGGTCGTCGACCATACATCGACCGGCTCCAGCGCAGTTCTATCACATCCACCTGCGGTTCGGGCAGATGGGCGTGCCTTCCATTCCACGGCGATTGCTTCCCCGCCCCGACCGTGGCAAAAGCTACAGCGATGCTCGGCACACCACCCGAGCCAACTTGAGCGGGATGAAGCACAGCGGACCCAAGCCACCAGCCTCGACCGGCAGCCGCGCGGGTGAGTCCCGCACGACGGGGGCGGCTCCACGTCAGGCGCCACGCGCAGCAGCTGGGCACAAGTACGGCACGTCGACCGCGCTGAACACGCCGGCTCCTCCTCCCGGCCTGCCCCCGGTGCCCCCGGTCGGCCCCAGCTCGATCGTCGATGCCTCGACCCAGCTGCACGACCGGCATGGCGAACAGATCCGCAGCGGCAGCGAGGCCTTGAGCGTGCCGCCCGCCGCCACCGCTGCGGTGTTGCTGGCTGAGGGGCAGTTCGCTCCGACGCCGGTCGACGACCGGATGGCCATCCGCTTCGAGCCCTACGTGTTTTACCAGCAGACCGGACGCTGGCTGGTGGCGACGCACAAGGACCAGGTTGCGGAGTACCGGGCGTTCTCCGAAGCGCAAGCGATCGACCCCGGCGCGGCGCATCTGGCCCTGCGCATGGGTGTGGCCCAGTTGAGCGGATCCGAAGCACACGCGGCCGGTTACGACACCCCAGAGGCCATGCGCTCGGCTCTGGAACAGAATCCCGCCGCCCAGGTTGCCGGTCTGCTGTCCGTCATCGCAGCCGACACGGGCTTGCGCGACGCGCTGGCTGCTCAGGACTGGCGTCAAGTGGCCCAGCTGCGCGCGGGCCCCGGATTTGGTGCGTTGGGCTATGACGACGCGCTGGCGGCCTGCGCCGACGCCTATCGTCGGGTCCAGCACGGCGGTGGCGACGACGATGACGGCAAGCCCAAGCGCAAGAAGAAGGGCTAGAAGCTAATCATCATCCGTGGACAGCACCGCCAGGAACGCCTCCTGAGGCACGTCCACCGCTCCCACCTGCTTCATCCGCCGCTTGCCGGCCTTCTGCTTCTCCAGCAGCTTGCGCTTGCGGCTGATGTCGCCGCCGTAGCACTTGGCCGTGACATCCTTGCGCAGCGCCTTGACGGTCTCGCGTGAGATGATGCGTGCACCGACCGCCGCTTGGATCGCCACGTCGAACTGCTGGCGGGGAATCACCTTTCGCAGCTTTGCGACCAGGGCCTTGCCCTTGGTGTAGGCGGCGTCGCGGTGCACGATGACGCTGAGGGCGTCGACGACCTCGCTGTGCAGCAGGATGTCGAGCTTGACGAGATCGCCCGCGCGGAACTCCAGGAACTCGTAGTCCAGACTGGCGTAGCCGCGTGTGACCGTCTTCAGCTTGTCGAAGAAGTCGAAGATGATCTCGGCCAGCGGCATCTCGTACTCGAGCACGACCCGCTTGGGCGACATGTACTTCATGTCCTTCTGGATACCACGCCGCTCGGTGCACAGCTTGACCACGGGGCCGATGTACTCGGAAGGCGTGGGGATCGTGCAGCGGATGAACGGCTCGCGGATGATCTTGATGTCCCCGGACACGGGCAGGTCACCGGGGTTCGACAGCTCCATGATGGTGCCGTCGACCTTCTCGACCCGGTAGATCACGCTGGGCGCGGTGGTGATGAGGTCGACGTCGTACTCGCGCTCCAGACGCTCCTGGAACACCTCCATGTGCAGCAAGCCCAGAAAGCCACAGCGGAAGCCGAAACCCAGTGCGCCGGACGTCTCGGGCTCCCAGGAGAAGGACGAGTCGTTCAGCGCGAGTTTCTCGATGGCATCTCGCAGGTTCTGGTACTCGGTCGACTCGACGGGGAAGATCCCGGAGTAGACCATCTGCTGAATTTCCTTGAAGCCCTGCAGCGCCTCCGTCGCCTTTCGCCGTGCGTGCGTGATGGTGTCGCCGACTCGGACGTCGCGCACCGTCTTGATGCCGCAGACCAGGATGCCCACCTCGCCGACCGACAGGTTGTCGACGACGATCTCCTTGGGCGTACGAACGCGAATTTCCTGAACTTCGTACTCGGTACCGCCGGACATGAAGAAGATCTTGTCGCCCTTGATCACCGTCCCGTCGAAGATCCGCACCTGGATGATGACGCCGCGGTAGGCGTCGTACTGCGAGTCGAACACCATCGCCCGCAGCGGGGCTTCCGGGTCGCCTTCCGGCGGCGGGATCAGGCGCACGACGGCTTCCAACGTGTCCTGGATGCCGATGCCGGACTTCGCCGACGCCATGACCGCCTCGTGGGCGTCCAGGCCGATGCCTTCTTCGATCTCTCGCTTGACCTCTTCCGGGTCCGCTGCCGGCAGATCGATCTTGTTGATCACGGGGATCAGCGTCAGGTCGGCGTCGATGGCCAGGTACACGTTGGCCAGCGTCTGCGCTTCGACCCCTTGCACGGCGTCGACGACCAGCAGCGCGCCCTCGCACGCCGCCAGCGACCGCGATACCTCATAGCCGAAGTCCACGTGTCCGGGCGTGTCGATCAGGTGCAGCGTGTAGGTCTCGCCGTCCTTTGCGGTGTAGTGCAGCCGAACCGCCTGACTCTTGATCGTGATGCCGCGCTCGCGCTCGATGTCCATCGAGTCAAGGAATTGCGCTTGCATGTCGCGTTTTTCGACGGCACCGGTCATCTCGAGGATGCGGTCTGCCAGCGTCGACTTGCCATGGTCGATGTGGGCGATGATGCTGAAGTTGCGAATGTTCTTGGCTTTCATGGTCCTGCTGGCGATGGTCGCTTGGCCCGGGTGGGGGTCAGCAGAGTGCGGTCGCTGGGCGGTGGTGTCAACCGCTTGGGAACTTGGCCGATGCGGCGTGCAGTGCAGCGTCCCCCGCCAAAACGGCGAAAGGCCCTGGAGCCGAAACTCCAGAGCCCTCGCCGTTTCTTCGCGTTGCGACGGCCGACGGGACCGCGCACCACGAACACTTGGCTACAGGTGCTCGATACCGGTCTTCTTGACGACCGCCTTCCACACCTTGGCCGGCAACCACTTCGGACGCGCGGTCGGAGCGGTCACCTGCAGACGCTTGCCCTCGAACACGTGAACGCGCTTGGTGCCGCGCTCGCGCAGACGGATGTCCGTGAACCCGCGGTTGGCGGCCTTCAGAGCGGCGCCGCGCGGCTGGGCGTTCGAGAACACGATCGTCGTATCCTGTCCGTTCTCCATCAGAACGAAGTTCTTCTTCGCCTTCTCAGCCATGGCCAGTTTCTCCCCTCAGCGGGCCACTTCATTGACCGGGCCCCCCGGCGGATGAAGCAGCTTTCGTAACACTGCGAGGTATGCGGTGGAACGCGCCGACACGCAAGACTTCTCGCGTACAAAGGAAGGTCGCCGGAGGGTGTGCCGGACCTGACGTCGTGGGGGTCAGACGCGAGCGTGCGCGGCATGCACGATATAACATGGTGAAATGAAGCGAGATTATGCGTCGCAGCCGCGCACGCTCCCGTTCACCCCAGGCAGGCCCCGCGGCCGTGATCGCGGATGATCGTCGACGGAATTCCCTTGATCGCATCGGCGTGTCGCGATCGAGTTCGCCCAGAAAGTTCCTGCCGCGCGGGTGCGTGTTACGGTGCGCGCTGGAGGACTTCGGATGCCCCGTGCCGTGCTCATCATCGCCTTGTCGCTGCTTTGGTCGGTGTGGTCCGCGCCGACGGTGGCCTTGCCGTGGAGTCGCCTGCACTCGGCGGTTCAGCGGTTGCGGGTCGCAGACCTTGACGGACTGGACAAGACGCTGATCGCGGTCGAAGAAGAGAGCAAATCCCCAGACATGGACGCGTTGGTGGCGTATCTGCGTGCTCGTTTGGCGGTACGGCGCGGCGACGGCGACAAGGCGCGAGCTCAGCTGGCCAAGGCCCAACGGATGCGGCAGGTGGCGCCTGAGGCTTGGGATTGGGCAGAGATCGAGGTGCTGGTGGCCGACGGCAAGCCGGGCACCGCGCTGGTCAAGCTCGAGGCATTCCGCAAAGCGTGGCCGCAGTTCCGGTGGGCGGCGGCGGACCTGCTGTACTCGCGGCTGTTGGAACGCGTGGGCCCTGCCGAGACGACTGCTGAGCTGTCGCTGCAGCTTTACGAGAAGACCCAGCTGCACTTGCCGCGCGATGAGCTGTTGGCGCGTGCGGCGCGGGTGCTGGCGGCCAAGGCGCCAGAACGATCGCGGGAGCTGTGGAAGCGCCTGCTGATGAAGCACCCGGAGAGCGACTTTGCCGGAGAAGCCGCCAAGTCTTGGAACCCAGAGCAATTTTCCGATGCCGAGCAGTTTGCGCGCATGGAGTTGCTGTTCGCCCGTCGCGCCTACGAGCGGTGCCGCGAGATCGCCCTGCGCCTGTGGCTTCGCGAGCATCGACCTGCGGAAGTGGGCTATTACCTTGGCAAGATCGGCTCCGAGCGGCTGCGCGACGACTATCCGGGCGCGACGCGAATGTTGGAGGTGGCCAGCGCCGATGGTGCGCCCCTGCAGAAGTCGGCGCTGATCTCGTACGGCGTCGTACTGATGAAGATGAAGCGGCCGAACGATGCGGTGGCCGCCTTTGACAAGTGGCTGGCGCTGTATCCCGACGAGCCGTTGGCCAAGCGGGTCGAGACCCACTACGACCGCGGCCGCGTCCTGCATGGGGCGGGTCTGTCGCTGGACGCGGCGCGCGACCTCGAGACCTTCCTGAACACCTGCAAGAACGGCAACTTCGACTTCCCCAAGTACTGGTGGTTCGTGGGCTGGTGGCGCTACCGCGGGGGCGACATGGCGGGGGCGGTCGAGGCCTTCAAGCCCCTGCTCGCGTTCAAGAATCCGCTGGTGGGGGGCAAGGCGCGCTACTGGACCGGACGGGCGCTGGACAAGCTGGACAAGCGGGACGAGGCGGTGGAGGTGCTGGCGAGCCTGGTTCAAGACCAGCCGCTGACGTACTACAGCGCCCTGGCCGAGTGGCGGCTGCACGAGTGGGGGCAGGGCAAGCGCGTTCGGAAGCTGCCGGACCTGTCGCACGTGCCGCGCAAGGCCAGCGACGCGTTTGTGGGGCTCAAGCCTTCGCCTGAGCTCGACCGCCTGCGCCTGGCGGTCCACATGGGCGAGGCCGACACGGCGAACGACGTGCTGGAAGAGGTGCGCAAGCCGCTGGAGAAGCATCTCGGCAAGGCGAGATTCGGGAGGCTGGTCGAGGACTTGGCCGACCCGCTGGAGGACTACGCCAATCCGCGGCAAGAGGCGGTGCGCCAGTGGGGCTCTGTGCTGGACGAGCCACCGACCGCCAAGACCGTGGACAAGTGGCGGGCCATCTACCCTCGCGCCTATGAGACGCATGTGGTGGCTGCGTCAAAGGAATTCGGCGCGCCGGAGTGGATGGTCTACGCGCACATGCTGCAGGAGTCGCGGTACAAGCCGTGGCTGATCTCGCACGCCCCCGCCTACGGCCTGCTGGAGCTGTTGGACCGCACCGCGGCGCGTCTGGCGAAGGACGCGGGCGACGACTACCAGCTGTGGAAGCTGATGGTGCCGGCGTGGAACGTGCGCTGGGGCACGCAGTACCTTGGGGCGCTCTACAAGAAGTTCGACAAGCAACTGCCTTTCGCGATAGGTAGTTACAACGGTGGGCCGATGCTGTTCGAGCAGCACACCCGCAACAACGCCAAGCTGGAACTGGACGAACTGATCGACGATCTGGGCCCTCACGAGAGCCGCAACTACGTCCGCATGGTCGTCGGCCACTTCCTGCGCTATCTGGCCATCTACGAAAAGCCGGCCAAGGCGCGGGAGTACCGCGAGCAGCTGTTCCCGATGCAGTGGCACGGCAAGTTCTTGGCGCAGCCGGACTTCTGAGTCCTACAGCACCCTCTGCACCAGACCCACGACCGCCAGCACCAAACCGATGACGGCCGACGCGATCCCGCCGATCTTCAGCCACTTGGCGTTCTGCTGACCAGCGGCGACCAGCTCTTCCTCACTTTTGACCGACAGCACGTAGGGCTTGGTCGTCTCGCCTTCCTTGGCCGCCGTCGGCTTGTGCAGCGACAGGCCCTCGTCGGTGTCGGCGATCTCTCCCAGCGCGTACACCCGGCCGCCGACCGGCAGGATCGACTCGCGGAAGCGGTAACCCTTGACGCGGTAGTTGGACCCCATCGACCCGTAGCCGCCATAGCCGCCGCCAAACCCCACCTGGAACGAGCCGAAGCGCAGCATCGAACCGCCTGCCTCGACCGAGTTCGGGGCTTCGAACCGATCCACCACCTGCTGCAGCGTGAAGTCTGCGCCGTCTGCCCGCACCTCGATCTGTCCCGTGCCGTCGTCCAACACGAAGGGTGCCTTCAGACTGGTCTGGTGGACGCTCTCCGACCGCGTTTCCCAGCGTTGCGTGACCCGGCCGTTGGCGTCGCGGTCCTCTCGCATGAACTCGGTCTCGCGCACCACCGACGTCTCGACGACCGCCGCCGCCTGACCGCTCAGCTCGCCCTTCAGCGGCTGGTCGCAGCGAACCGTGCCCTTGAGCTCCACGTATTCGCGCAGCTCCGACGGCCCGCCGCCCAGCTCGTCGCGCACTTGCTTGATGGTCTCGAACAGCGTTCCGAGCTTCGTCGTCTCGGTCGCGCGCATGAACAGCACCTTGTCCGCCGCGCGCTTGGCCAGCCAGACCAGCAGGCCGGCAAGGGCGATCAGGATCAGTCCGAACCACAACATGAGTGCCTCCAAGTCGTTTGCAAGTGGACGTCTGCCGCAGGGGGTGACAGTGCCGGACGGTGGGGGTGGCGGTCAAGATGCCTCGCTTGACGGACCATGCCACCGCGCACACCATCCGCCCGCCTATGGACCGCCCCGCCCGCATCGCCGATTCGTTTTCCCGCGCCGCTGAGCACTACGACTCTGCAGCTGAGGTGCAGCGCATGGCGGCGGACCGCGTCGTGGAAGTCGCGCTGCGGCACCTGGCTGGCATCCCGCAACCCCGCATTTTGGAAGTGGGTTGTGGCACCGGCTACGTCTCGCAGCGACTGTTGCAGGCCATTCCTGGCGGCACGTTTCTGGTCACCGACCTTGCTCAGGGCATGGTCGACGAGGCGCGGCGGCGCTTGGGCGGTGACCCACGGACCACCTTTTCGGTCCTGGATGGCGAGCATCCCGACGTGCCCCTCGCCAGCTTCGATCTGGTCGTCTCGAGCCTGGCCGTGCAGTGGTTTGGCCATCTGGATCAGGGGTTGCGGGGCTTGGTCCGCCGGGTCGCTCCCGGTGGGTGCCTGGTCGTCTCGACGTTGGGGCAGGGCGCGCTGCAGCAGTGGCGTGACGCCCATCGCGTCCACAACTTGCCGTGTGCCACCCCGGAGTACCCAATTCCTGAGTGGTTCCAGACGATTTTGCCGCAAGGTGGGCAGGGCGTCTTGGAGGCCGATCTGGTGCGACAAGTCCGCTACGCCGATGGCAGAGCGTTCGTCGAGACTTTGCAGGTCCTGGGGGCCGCGACTCCGATGGTTGGCGACGTTCGCTTGGGGCCGGGGCAGTTGCGTCGTGTGTTTCGCGAGCTGGGAACCGACTGCAGCGTGACGTGGCGCGTGCTGGTGCTTGCCTATCGCAACGGTCGGTCGGCTGAAAGTTGACAGCCCCGGATCCGGCCTTCAGCATCCCCCCTGCGCGGCCCTCGACTTCGGCGGGCGGCGCCAGGTGTCGGGGCGAACCGGGGAAGGGACGCCCAGCCACGAATCACAACGAGCCCTTTCAGCCGACGCCCTGTCGTTGGCGGAGACCTCTGCATGTCGAATTCTGCCGTCGTGTTCCCCGGGCAGGGGGCACAGCGACGTGGCATGGCCATGGACTTCCTCGCCGAGCTCCCCGAGTCCCGTGAGGCGTTTGCCCAAGCCGCCGCCGTCCTTCCGTTCGACCCCATCGCGCTGTGCACCGACGAAGACCCGCGTCTGGACCAGACCGAGTACGCACAACCCTGCATCCTGACGGCAGAAATCGCGATGCTGTGGGGCCTGCGCGCGCGCTTCGGCTTCCGGCCCGAGTGGTTCGGCGGTCACAGCCTGGGCGAGTACAGCGCGCTGGTCGCCGCCGACGTCATGCCGCTGGCCACGGCGGTTCGGCTGGTGCACGCCCGCGGTCGGTTGATGCAGCACGCGGCTCCGTTGGGGTTTGGGGCGATGGCGGCGCTGGTGGCGGACCCGCTGCCTAGCGAGGACATCCGCACGCTTGCCGCCAAGCACGGCGTGGACCTGGCCAACGACAACTCCCGCGCGCAAGTCGTGGTTTCGGGTGAGAAGACGGCCGTTGATGCCCTGTGCGCCGATCTGGACGAGCGGTTTCCCGCCGACGTCCTGCGCATCGTCCCCCTGACGGTCAGCGCTCCCTTCCACTCGCGGCACATGGCGCAGGTCGAGTCCGAGTTCCGCAAGGAGCTGCAGGCCGCCCGCGGAGACTTCGACGCCAACAAGGCCACCCGTGTAACGTCCAATTTTACAGGACAATTTCACACCGGGCGTCTGGATGATCTGGTCGACGGACTGACGCGACAAATCAGCGCACCGGTCCTTTGGCGTGACGACATGGTGACATTGGCCGGCCAAGCTTCGGCCGTCTTCGAGGTCGGGCCGGGCCGCCCGCTGGCGGGATTCTTCAAGACGCAGTTCTCGGGCGGAACGGACAAGGCGGTGACCGTGGCTTCAATCCTTGACCTTCGCTCTGCCCAGCGCGCCTTTGCCGCCAAGGAGGGTGCGTGACTTCGTTTTCCCGCGACGAATGGGCGGTGATCTTGGGTGGTTCCAGTGGCTTCGGTCTGGCCACCGCCCGCAAGCTCTCCTCCCACGGCATGAGTGTGTGCGTTGTCCACCGCGACCGCCGCGGCGCCATGCCGCGCATCGAACAAGCCTTTGACGAGATCCGCAGTAACGGCGGCGGGTTCGTCGCGCTCAATCTCGACGCGCTCAGCCCCGACGGCGTCACCACCACGCTCGACGCGCTGCGCATGGCCATGGGGCCGACCGGTCGCGTCAAGACGCTGCTGCACTCCATTGCGTTCGGCAACCTCAAGCCCATCGCGCCGCCCGTTTCACGCACGGATGATGCACACGAGGCGCCAATCCTGATGGACGACGAGGACATCGCCCGCACCATCTACAGCATGGGGTCAAGCCTGCTGACTTGGGTGCAGCGCTTGCACGGTCAGGGGCTGTTCGCCGCCGACGCGCGCGTGTTCGGACTGACCAGCGAGGGCAACGCCGTGTCGTGGAAGGGGTATGCCGCCGTCGCCGCCGCCAAGGTCGCCCTCGAGTCGCTGTCGCGCGCCATCGCCGTCGAGTTCGGCCCGCACGGCATTCGCTCGAACATCCTGCAGCCCGGCGTCACCGACACGCCCGCGCTGCGCCTGATCCCCGGCAGCGGCGCGATGGCCGACCATGCGTTGAAGCGCAACCCCTTGGGGCGCCTGACCTTGCCGGAGGACGTCGCCAACGTGCTGTACCTGATGTGTCTGCCCGAAGCCGCCTGGATCAACGGCGCACTGCTCCGCATCGACGGGGGGGAGCACATCGCCGCATGATCTACCTGCATGGTCTCGGACACTTCCACCCGCCCACGGTGATCGACAACGCGTTTCTGACCGGGTTGAATATCGGCACCGACGAGGCGTGGATCCTCGAGCGCGTGGGCATTCGCACCCGCCGCACCGTTCTGCCGCTCGACTACCTGACCGCGACGCAGAACGCCGACCCCAGGCTGTCGCACGAGGTCTCGACGCACACGAACGCGCAGACCGGCGCCGAAGCCGCGCGTCTGGCGATGGCGAGGGCGGGAGTCACCGCCGACCAGATCGGGCTGGTGTGGGCGGGTGGCTGCTCGCCCCAGCACACGATTCCCGCCGAGGCTTGCAAGGTCGCGGCAGAGCTGGGGATTCGCGCGCCAGGTGTGGACGTGACCTCGGCCTGCTCGACGTTCGCGGCGCAGCTGCACCTGCTGGACCAGATGAAGCCCGAGGCGCTGCCAGAGTACGTGCTGCTGCTGCAGATCGAGAACAACACGCGCACGGTCGACTACCGCGACCGCTCGACGGCCGTGCTTTGGGGCGATGCGAGTGCGGCGGCGGTGGTCAGCACGCGCAACCCGGCGCGGGTCAAGGTGACGGCGACCACGCTGACCTCTGACCCCAGCGGTTGGGACAAGGTGCTTGTGCCGACCGGCGGCCACTTCACGCAGCAGGGCAGCGCGGTGCAGACCTTTGCCATTCGCAAGTCGGGTGACGTGATCCAGACGCTGCGGACGCATGTGAAGGGCGACCCGGCGCGGCTGCGGTTCGTCGGACACCAGGCCAATCTGCTGATGCTGCAGGCGGTTGCCGCACGCGCCGGCATTCCCGACGACCGGCACTGGTGGAACGTGGACCGCTTTGGCAACGGCGGCGCGGCGGGGGCGCCCTCGGTGCTGTCGCAGCACTGGGACGAGCTGCGGGACGGAGACGAAGTGGCGGTGGCCGTGGTGGGTTCGGGGCTGACGTGGGGCGGCGTGCTGTTGCAGGTGGGGGAGATCGCGTGAAGTATCAAGAGTTTCTGCAACGGTCGCAGTTCTCGCTCGACGAGCTGCTGGCGTTTGGCTACGGCCGTCTGGTGGAAGACCCGCCGTGCGAGGACTTCTCGGCGCTGCCGACGCCGCCAATGTTGATGTTCGACCGCGTGACGGAAGTGCGGCACGACGGGGCCAGGGGCTTCATCGCCGCAGAGCAGGACGTCAAGGTCGACGACTGGTTCTTCCACTGCCACTTCCGCAGTGACCCCGTGCAGCCCGGCTGCTTGGGCGTGGACGCGATCTGGCAGCTGATCGGCTTCTATGCGACGTTGCGCGGCGGGTTGGGGGTCGGAAGGGCGCTTGGCGCCAAGGAAATCGAGTTCCAGGGCCAGATCCGTCCGCACGACCACACCGTCCGCTACGCCATCGACATCCGCCGCTACGCCGAGCTTCCCGCCACCGGTTCGGCGGTCGCCATCGGCACCGGCACGGTCTCGGTCGACGGCGAGGTCATCTATACCATCCAGGACGCCAAGGTCGGCCTGTTCCGCGGCATCCGCTACCCCGACTACCCCGCGAAGTCCTTGAATTCCAAGGGAGGCTTGCTGCAGCGATGACCGACACCCCCACCCCCACCATCGCCCTTGTCACCGGCGGCGGCACCGGCATCGGCGCGGCCTGCTGCCGGGCGCTGCATCAAGCGGGCTTCACCGTCGCCATCCACTACCGCTCCAGCAGTGCCGATGCAGAGGCCCTGCAGGCCGAGCTGGGCGGTCGAACCTTTTTGATTCAGGCGGACTTGGCGACGGAGGCCGGCGTTGACGCCGTACATGACGCGGTCAAGGCCCACGGGGATCTGGAAGTCGTCGTCAACAACGCCGGCGCCACCGTCGACGCGCCGCTGTTCTCGGCCAAGCTCGCGGACTTCGACAAGATCGTCGCCACCAACATGCGCAGCACCTGGTACCTGACCAAGCGCCTGTCGCGCCTGATGATGCGGCGCAAGACGGGGCGGTTCATCCACATCTCCAGCGTCGTGGGCAGCACCGGCAACCCGACGCAGAGCGTGTACGGCATGACCAAGGCCGCCATCGACAACTTCACCAAGACGGCCGCATGGGAGCTTGCCTCCTACGGAATTCTGGTGAACTCGGTGGCGCCGGGCTTCATCGAGACGCGCATGACGGCCGACCTGTCGCCCGAGATCCAAGAGGCGTTGCTGTCCAAGGTGCCGCTGCACCGGATGGGCAAGCCCGAGGAAATCGCGGCGATGGTGAAATTCCTCGCCACGGAAGGGACTTACTGCACGGGCACAGTCTTTCACGTCAACGGGGGCATGTATGGCGGTTGAGCTGACCCCGGCCCAGGTGCTGGCGCTGGTGCCGCAGCAGGCGCCGTTTCGCTTCGTGGACGAGATCCTCGAGGTGGACGCCGACCACATCGTCGGTCGCTATACCTTTCGCCCGGACGAGGGCTTCTACGCCGGTCACTTTCCGGGCAACCCCGTGACACCGGGCGTGATCCTGCTCGAGTCGATGTGTCAGGTCGGCGTGGTGGCGCAGGGGATCTGGCTGCTGGCGCTGGAAGTGGACCCGACCGAGGTCGCGCGCTGGACCACGATGTTCTCGGACGCCACCGTCGAGTTCAGCAAGCCGGTGCGGCCGGGCCAACGGGTGACCATCCGCGGCACCAAGACGTTCTGGCGCCGCCGCAAGCTGCAGGCGCGCATCGAGATGTTCAACGAATCAGGAGAGCTCGTCGCCAGTTGCGTCGCTTCGGGCATGGGGGTGCGGGCATGACCAGGGTCGTCGTCACGGGTATGGGCGTCATCGCCGCAAACGCCCACGGGTTGCAGGACTTTGAGCAGGCGTTGCGCGAGGGTCGGTCTGGCCTGCGTCATCAAGCAAAAATGGCCGAGCTGGGCTTTGCCTGTCAGGTTGCGGGCACTCCGGAGGGCGTCGAGGCGCTGGCCGAGCAGTACTTCACCCCCGACGCGCGCATGGCCATGAACGGCAGCATGATCTTCGCCGGCATCGCGGGCATCGACTGTTGGCGCGACGCGGGCTTCGAAGTGCCCGGACCGCAAGAGAATCTCACCGACTGGGACACGGGCGCCATCGTCGGCACGGGCGTGGGCGGCGTCGACACGCTGGCCGAGCTGGTCGTGCCGCGCGTCAACGAAGGCAAGGTCCGCCGCATCGGCAGCACCTCTGTCGAGCAGACGATGTCCAGCGCCGTCAGCGCGCGGTTGGGCGGCTTGCTGGCCTTGGGTGGCCGTGTCAGCTCGAACTCCAGCGCGTGCACGACGGGGACAGAGGCGATTGTCGAGGGCTACTGGCACCTGAAGTCCGGCCGCGGCAAGCGCATGATCTGCGGCGGTTCCGAGGCTGCGTCGGTCTACATCTGGGCCGGCTTCGACGCGATGCGCGTGCTGGCCAAGAACTGGAACGACAACCCGACCGCGGCGTCGCGGCCGATGAGCGCGTCGGCCGGCGGCTTCATCCCGGGAGCCGGAGCGGGCCTGCTGATGCTGGAGACGCTGGACAGCGCCCAGGCACGCGGCGCCCGCATCTACGCAGAGGTGCTGGGCGGTGCCGTGAATTGCGGTGGCCAACGCAACGGCGGCAGCACCACCTTCCCCAACCCCGAGGGCGTGGTCCGCTGCATTCGCGAGGCGCTGGACGTGTCCGGCATCGGCCCCGAGGCGATTGACGTCATCAACGGCCACCTGACCGCGACGATGGCCGACCCCGCGGAAGTGGGCAACTGGGCCAAGGTGTTGGGGCGCGACCCGGCCGATTTTCCCTGGATCAACTCAACCAAGTCCCTGATCGGACACGGGTTGGGCGCGGCGGGCGGCCTCGAATGCGTCGCGTCGGTCTTGCAGCTTCACCACGGCTTCATCCACGGCTCGGCGAACTGCGAGGACCTGCACCCGGCCCTTGAACCCTATGCCAGCAAAATTCCCCACGAAACGCGCGAATCGGACGCGCGGATCCTCGCCAAGGCCAGCTTCGGCTTCGGCGACGTGAACGGGTGCGTCCTGTTCCGCAAGTGGCAGTAGCCCTCCGACTTTTCCCTTTGGAGCATCAAGACATGGACAACCAGGAAGCCCTCGCCAAGGTCACCGCCATCATCAAGCCGTTCGCCAAGAACCAGGGCCCGCTGGCCGCCGGTCAGCTGGACGCGCGCATCCTCGAGGATCTGGGCGTCAACAGCGCCCGCCTCGTCGACATCATCCTGGCCTTCGAGGACGAATTCGGCATCTCGATCGACGACGACACCGCCGACAGCGTCCGCACCATCGGCGACGCCGTTCGCGTGGTCTCGGCCAAGTGACCTCGCCGCTTGAACACCTCGCGCCCCGCGACCTGTGGGCCCTGCGCCTGCAGCGCGCGGTGGCGTGGGTGTTCACGCCCTTTTCGTACTACGTTGCCGCCACTTGGATGCGCGTGGGACGCAAGTACGCGATCCCCGACCTGCACGGATTTCGCGCCGACGTGGAGCGCAAGCTGCGCGCCGCCGACCCGGACGACACGGCGCCGGTGCTGGTGTGCGCCAACCACCTGACGCTCATCGACTCTCTGGTCCTGATTTGGGCGCTGGGGACGGGGTGGCGGTACCTATTCGACCAGCGGCGATTCGCTTGGAACATGCCAGAGCTGCGCAACTTGGGCAGCAGTCCGCTGACCCACGCGGGCGTCTACCTGGGCAAGTGCCTGCCGGTGGTTCGTCAGGGGCCGCCGGAGCAGACCGCCCGCACGTTGGGCAAGGTCACGCACCTGCTGCAGCGTCGGCAGTGGGTGATGATCTTTCCAGAGGGCACGCGCAGTCGTTCGGGGCGTGTCGATACCCAAGATTTCGCCTATGGAGTCGGGAAGTTGGTGCAGGATGTGCCTGGCACTCGCGTGCTGTGCCTGTACCTGCGCGGCCGCGGGCAGGCGACGTTCGGCAACCTGCCGCGCAAGGGCGAGACGTTTGACTTGCTGTGCGACGTGCTGACCCCGACGTCGACGGCCATCGGCATGCGCGGCTCGCGGGACATCTCGCGCACCATCGTGCAGCGGCTGGCCGAGCTCGAGGCCGACTGGTTCGCCGCCCATCCCGACAGTCCACGTCCCCCCGAGCCAACGCCCGCGCCATGACGCCTCACCTGGGCAACGACATCGTCGACCTGACCGACCCTTTCACCGTCGGCAAGGCGGGCGACGTGCGCTTTGTCCGCCGGGTGTTCGCCGCCAGCGAGCAGGCCTGGATCGCCGCGTCACCTGACCCCGACCGAGCCCTGTGGCGGCTGTGGGCGGCGAAGGAAGCGGCGTACAAGGCTGCGCGCAAGTCCGCACCCCGCCTTGTGTTTGCCCATGCGCAGTTCGAAGTGCATCCGGGCGAATCCCGCGTCGTGTGCGGCAAAGAGGCGTTTACCGTGCGTTGGGACGAGCAGCCAGGTTGGGTCCACGGCGTGGCCGTGTCGGCGAGCGAGCCCGTGCTTCTGGACGGCGTTCGCTGGCGTGTGGCTGGGGTCGTGCCGGGTCTGGACCCGTCGCTTGCGGCGCGGGCGCTTGCGACTCGGATGCTGGCGGACGGAGGCGTGCCGGATGCGACGATTGTTCGGCCCGCGGGGCAGGGCGGCGCACGACCGGGAGCCCCTGAGGTGTGGAGCGCAGGAAGCCGACTCGCGCACCTGGACCTCAGCCTGTCGCATGACGGCTGCTGGGTCGCCGCGGCGTGGATCGACCTGAGCAACCTCGCGATTTCTCAGGACGTGTGAGTCGCTTGAGAATGGCACGCCACGGCGTTTCGCGATAAGCTCCGACCGCTCCCGCAAGGGCGCCGGAGGACGTTCATGGTGCCGACCCGCCACCCTCGCCTTCATCGACTGGTTCTGTTGTGCGTGCTGCCGGCCGTTGGCGTTGCCTGCCGCGGCGGCTCACTCGAGGACCGGGTGCTGGCGGCCTACGACCCTGCGACGCCCACTGCAGTCACAGAGGTTGCGTATCCCAAGCCGGGCACGGTGTTTCCTCCGGATGCCGCGCCGCCGCTGGTGCGCTGGACCGACAAAAGCGCGGCGGGGACCGGCTGGCTGGTGTCGGTCGATCTGCCGGCAGAGGCGTCGCGGGTCACGGCCGTCGTCCGCACGCCAGAGTGGCGCCCGTCGGAAGCGCAGTGGCGACAAGTGCTTGCAGGCGGACGCTCTGGCCCGGTTGCGCTGACGGTGTTGGGGTTCGACGAGTCCGAGGGCAAGGCGCACATCCGGTCGGCGGGCCACACGACCTTGCTGGTCTCTGCCGATCCGGTCGGGGCTTCGCTGTTCTACCGCGAGGTCGAGCTGCCCTTTCTGCAGGCCGTCAAGAATCCGGAACGCTTGCGGTGGCGGTTCGGCTCGCCGTCGGCACGCTCGCCGCCGCCGATTGTCCTGACCGGTCTGCCCGTGTGCGGCAACTGCCACTCGTTCTCGGCAGACGGCAAGACGCTGGGCATGGACATCGATTACGCCAACGACAAGGGCTCTTACGCCCTGCTGCCGACGGCGCCGCAGATGGCCCTCAGCATCGACCGCATCTTCAGCTGGGCGCAGTTCAAGCCCGACGCCAAGGAACCGACGTTTGGCCTGCTGTCACAGGTCTCTCCCGACGGGCGCTACGTCGTCTCGACCGTCAAGGACCGTTCCGTCTTCATTCCGCGTCCGGACCTCGCCTTCAGCCAGCTGTTCTTCCCGGTCAAGGGCATTCTGGTGGTGTGGGACCGCGAGACGCGCCAGTTCGCGTCCGTGTCGGGGGCCGATGACCCGGCATTCGTGCAGAGCAACGCGTCCTGGAGTCCGGACGGCCGAACGATCCTGTTCGCGCGCGCCAAGGCCCACGACCTGCACGTCACTCATGACAAGGCGATTCTGGGCGAGGCCGACGCCAGCGAATTCACCACGGGCGGCAAGAAGTTTCGCTTCGACCTGTACACCGTGCCGTTCAACGGCGGCAAGGGCGGCCTGGCAACCCCGCTGGCTGGCGCAGCGAACAACGGATTCAGCAACTATTTCGGCAGGTACTCTCCGGATGGCAGGTGGATCGTCTTCACCCGCTCGGACAGCTTCATGCTTTTGCAGCCGGACAGCCGACTGTTCATCGTCCCCGCGAGCGGCGGCAAAGAGCGCCTGATGGCGTGCAACACCGTCCGCATGAACTCGTGGCACACCTGGTCACCCAACAGCCGCTGGCTGGTGTTTTCGTCCAAGGCAAACGGTCCCTACACCCAGCTCTACCTGACGCACATCGACGCCGCCGGCCAGGACGCCCCGGCCGTTCTGCTGGAGCACCTGACCGAGCCCAACCACGCCGCCAACATCCCCGAGCTGGTGCCACTGCCGCCGTTGGCCATCCAGAGCATCCGCAACGAATTCACGGACGATTACTCGTACCTGCGCGCCGGCGGCCAAGACATGGAGGTGGGGGACCACACTTCTGCCATTCGCAAGCTGCTGAAGGCGGTCGAGATCAACCCGGTCAACGCCAACGCCCACGCAACCCTTGCGGCGGCCTTGGCGTCGGCACAGCGGTACCGAGAGGCGATTCCCCACTTCCGCGAGTCGCTGCGCCTCGATCCCGACCAGCCATCCGTCGCCGTCGACCTTGCCCACGCGCTGTGGTCCGGCGGCGAGCTGGCAGAGGCCTCCCAACTGTTCGGCCTCGCGGTTGTCCAGACCCCGAAAGACGCAAAGCTGCGGGATGATTACGGACGCCTCTTGCTCGAGTTGCGACAGCCGACGCAGGCCATCGAGCAGCTGGCGGCGGCGGTAGAGCTGGATGCGGCGGACCCCGACCGGCGCTTGGGGTTTGCGCAGGTGCTGTCGGCGCTTGGACAGTACGACGAGGCCGCCGTGCAGGTCGAGAAGGCGCTGGCGTTGCGGCCGGGCTGGGCGCAGGCGCAGGCCACGCTGGCGGCCATCCGGTCCCTGCGAGACTCAGCCAAGGCCCAGCCGGTCCGCTAGGTCGTTGCCGCAGTCGTCGTTCGCATGTGGTCAATTCGCGGACGGAAACCGACGCCGCCGCTCATCGCTTGCGAGACGTCGTCGCGTGCAGGATCTCGGGGAGCCAAGCGTCGTCGCGCGAGAGTCAGGCGAAAGGGGCCCACTCGACCGCAGCAAAGGCCGGGGCTATTGCTTCTGGCAGAACAGCAGGCCAGCGAAGGGCGGAAGGTGCTGCGCCCAGCCCGTCCAGCCGTCGTTGGCGCCCGGGGCCAAATCGGACTCACCTTGCCAGCCGAAGCCGGTCTGGCTCATCTCGGCGCAGTAGCCGTACTGGCAGGTGGTGTTTCGCCCCATGCCGCCGGAGCTGTATCGACGCCAAGTGTGAGAGCCGCCTGCCGCTCCAAGCGCGATGCTGTTGCCGTAGGGCAGGTTACCCACGCCTATCGGGAAACGGCCGCGCACGTCTGGCGTGGAGTTGCCGCCGTCGGCCGCGACCCAGCCCGTCGGGCAGGACGCGAGATTGAAGGGCATCACGGTCCCGGCCGGGAACAGCCCGCCCTCGCCCAACGTCAGGGAACCGTTGACGATCAGGTCGCCCTTCAACTGGATCTTCTTGGTCGACAGCGTCTCCATCGAGACCTTCCAGCTGACGATCTGGCCGTCGGTCGTGTTGTTCAGGTACTTGCCGTCGATGGCCGTCAAAATCCAGTTGCCTTTCGGGTTCTTGCCGATCCAGGTGGTCAGGTCGCCACTGACGGTCTTGGTCAAGTCCGGATAGCTGGTGTCGATGGTCGCGCCCGCGTTGCCCGTCTTCGAGTGCAGCACGTGCGTGGTGCCGGCGGGGTCGATCAGGTTGACGATGACGGTGGAGATGTCGCTGTTGGTCACCTTGACGGCGATGGTCAGCTTGCGGGCGATGCCGATGTCGCCAACCGCGATGATGTCCGACACGCCGATCGGGTTGTTGTCCGGGATGGCAAGCGGAGCTTTGGTGCTGGCAAAAGCGTCGGTGAAGACATTGGTCAGGATGCCGTTCGAGACCACGGTGATGTCGTCCGGCTTCAACGGGGCCGCCACGCTCGCGATGCACTGCACGGTGCCGTTATCCGCGATTCCGGAGATGACCAAGCCCGTTCCGCACGCCTGGCCGACCGACACCATGACTGGCTGGCCGTCCAGATCGCTGAAGCTGCCGGAGAACGCCGCGGCGTGCAGGTCGGCCGTCTTGGCATAGACACTGAGGTCAGCGGCCTTGGCGTAGGCACCGAGGTCGGCCACCTGGGCGTAGATGCCGAGGTCGGGAAGTCCAGAGAGGTCGCTGTAGGCACCGCTGGAAGCAACGGTGGCAAGGTCCGCAGACTTGGCGAGATCGTCGACGGCGGGAGTGCCAGCGACGTCGGCGTACGCGCCCGATGTCGCCACGCTGGCAAGGTCCGCGGACTTGGCAAAGCCGGCAAAGATCGCAGGGTCGAGGGCAGACAGCGGCAAGCAACCTGAGCAGCTGAGCGTCTCGGCCACCGCCGCGCGCAAGGCGAACAGCGAGGACGCCAACGGCTTGCGCGGCAGCTCTGCGTCGGCGCCCACCTGATAGCCGATCCAGGCTGCGGACTTCATGTCGCTTGGCTTCAGCGGTGCTTGGGTGCCCAGCCGATACGCGAACATGCCGGTGACGACCTTGACGCTGACCGGGCCCTCGCTCCAGACAGCCTGCGCGGAGGCTTCCTCGGCGTACAGTCGGAACGTCAGGCTGTAGGTGCCGTCGGTGATCGGTCCGCCGCCGGAGGTGACCAGCGTGCCCTCGAGCAGCGCGACCTCAGGAACCCCTGCGTTGGCCGCAGTGCCGACCGCCAAACCCGCCGCCGCGACTGCAATCGCCAGGAACGCCTGCGTTGCCATCCTCGTGAAGAGTCCACTTCTCACGGTGCCCCCTTTGCGCCGCCATGGGCGGCCAGTCACTTCTTCTCAGCACCCGTTCATCATGCCGAACGCCAGAGGTCCGACCCCAAAGCGCCCTAGTTCTTCACGCAGTACAGCAGGCCGGTGTAGGGCGGCAGGTGGTCGTACCAGCCGGTCCAGCTTTGGGCCTTGCCGACGGTCGCTTCGCCGTTGGTTTCGCCCTGCCAGCCGATGCCGTGGTTGATGAGGTCCTGATTGCCCCACCAGCCCCAGTACCAGGCGCGCCAGCTGCGGCCCCAGGAACTGCCGCCGCCGTAGATGTGCCACTTGTGCGAGCCGCCCGTCTGACGAAGGCTGACCGCGCCGCCCTGAGGCAGCGAACCGACGCCGATGGGCATCCGGCCGCGCAAGTCCGGCGTGTTGTTTGCGCCGTCTGCTGCCGACCAGCCCGTAGGACAGGCGGCCGCGTTGAAAGGCATGACCAAACCGGCGGGGACGAGACCGCCGGCGCCGAGTGTGAGGCTACCGTCGACGATCAACTCGCCCTTGACGTTGATCTTCTTGCTCGAAAGCGTGGTCAGGTTGACGCTCCAGCTGACGATCTGGCCGTCCGTCGTGTTGTTCAGGAACTTGCTGTCGATCACGAGC
This sequence comes from uncultured Enterobacteriaceae bacterium, assembly GCA_964447285.1. Classification (GTDB taxonomy): domain Bacteria; phylum Myxococcota_A; class UBA9042; order UBA9042; family UBA9042; genus CAJBNH01. Next base: position 53,461 of record CAYURO010000026.1, read on the forward strand.
AAGCGCCAGTTGCCCTTCGGGTTTTTGCCGTGCCATCCCGTCAGGTCGCCCGACACCGTCTTGGTCGGGTCGGGGTAGGTCGTTTCCACGGTGGCGCCGGAGCCGCTGGTCTTGTGCAGGACGAACTCGGCGTTGGCGGGGTCGTACAGCTTGATGGTCACGGTACTGACGTCGCTGTTGGTGACCTTGACGGTGATCGTCAGCTTCTGCGCGATGCCCACATCCGCGACGGCGATGGTCGAGCTGGCGCCGGTCGGGTTGTTGTCCGGGATGTTGATCGCGGCAGAGCTGGAGAACTTGTCGGTAAAGATGTTCGTCAACAGGTTGTTGGACACGACCGAGAGGTCGCTGGGCAGCAGCTCGGTTCCCGCACCTTCGACACAGCCAAGCGTACCGTCGTCGTTGATGGCCTCGACCACCAAGCCCGTGCCGCAGGACTTGCCCAACTCAGGCAGCGCCGGCTCGTCGGCAAGGTCTTCGTAGGCACCGGTCACGGCGGCCTTCGACAGGTCGGCCGACTTGGCCATCGCCGCAAGGTCAGACGCCGGGGCGAGGTCGGCCAATGCGGACGCGCCTGCAAACGGGCTGAGGTCGGGTGTGCCAGCCAGATCGGCATAGGCGCCCGTGGATGCGACCTTGGCGAGCTGGGCGGCGACGGCGAAGATGCCAAAGTCCGGGGCACCCGACAGATCGGCCAATTTGCCGCTGGTTGCGGCCGTGGACAGGTCGGCAGCCTTTGCATACGCCGCAACTTCCTGTGGCACCAGCATGGTCAGCGGTAGGCAGCCGGAGCAGTCCAGACCGGCGGCGGCCGCGCTCCAGATGGCGAATGGCGAGCTGGCAAGCGGACTGCGCGGCAGCTCAGGGTCGGTGCCCACCTTGATGGCGACAAAGCCTGCCTGCGCCAAGGCGGTCGTATCGAGGGGCACCAACGACCCGAGCAGGTGGCTGAACTGGCCCCCGGTCACCTGGACGTTGGCGCCTTCCTCCCACAGGGGAGCGGCATCGACTGCGGACTTGTAGAGCAGGAACATGACGGCGTACTCGCCATCTGCCACAGCACCACCCGAAGCAGCCGCCAGCGAGCCCTCGACCAGCGCGGTCGTGGGCACGGCGGCTTGCGCGGTCGTGGCGGCCAGACCAAGCGTCAGCAGCGCCACGACACCGGCGCGCGACAGCCTCGACTTCCAGACTTCACTCTTCACGGTGCCCCCTTTGCGCCGCCGTCGGCGGCCCTCGCTTCTCTCAGCACCCCTCGGCGTGGCCGTGGTCAGGCGCCGACGTTGGGACCAGGTTCGATTCCGGACTGCTATTGTTTGACGCAGTAGAGCACTCCGACGTACGGCGGCAGGTGCTGGACATAGCCGGTCCACGAGGTGCCGCGGGAGACGGTCACCTCCGCCTCACCCTGCCACTGCATGCCGACGATGCGGGTGTCGCGGTAGCCCCAGCCACGGCCCGCGGTGCCGGTGCCGTCGCCGCCGTACATGCGCCACATGTTCGAGCCGCCGGTGGCCTTCAACGAGATCGCGCCGCCGTACGGCAGGTTGCCCACGCCGATCGGGATGCGTCCGCGCAGGTCCGGGGTGCTGTTGGCGCCGTTCGCCGCGACCCAACCGGAAGGACAGGACGCGCCGTTGTACGAGATGACCGCGCCGGCGGGGATGAGACCACCCATGCCAAGCGTGAGCTTGCCGTCGATGATCAGGTCGCCCGCTATCTGGATCTTCTTGGTCGACATCGTCTGGATCTGGATGCTCCACGCCGACACCGCGCCGTCGGTCGTGTTGTTGGTGAACTTGGTGTCGATCACCTGAAGGAACCAGTTGCCCTTCGGATTCTTGCCGACCCATGTGGTGAGGTCGCCGCTGACCGGAACGGTGGGTGCGGGATAGGACGTGTCGATGGCCCCGCCTGACTTCGCACCCTTGTCATACAGCTTGTAGAGGGTGTTGCTGGGGTCGAAGAGGTTGATGGTCAGGCCGCTGATGTCGCTGTTGGTCAGCTTGATCGAGACCGTCAGCTTCTGCGCGAGGCCCAAGTCCGGCACCGTGATGGAATCGTAGACGCCGACCGGGTTGTTGTCCGGGATGGCGAGCGGGACCTTGGCGCTGGCGATGGTGTCGACAAAGACGTTGGTCATCGCGCCGTTGGAGACGACGGAGAGGTCGTCGCCTTCGAGCTTGGCGGGGGTGCCCTGGACGCAGTCGAGCTCGCCCTCCGCCGTGAAGCCGGCGACGACCAGGTTGGTGCCGCAGGCCTTGCCGACGACGGGCAGGGTGGGCGTTCCGCTGAGGTCCGCGTACGAACCCGAGGTGGCAAACGCGTGCAGATCTGCAGCCTTGGCGTAGTCCCCAAGGTCGGCCGACTTGGCGTAGTTCTGCAGGTCTGAGGCGAGCGCCAGCGCGCCCAGATCGGGCGTACCCTGAACGTCGGCGTACGCGCCGGAGAACGCCACGGCTGCCAGCGCGGCGGTCTTGGCGAAGATCGACACGTCCACGGCGCCATCGACGTCGGCGTAATTGCCAGACTTCGCGAGCTTCGAGAGGCTGCTGGTCTTCGCGAAGATGGTCAGATCGTCGGCCTTCACCGCTGCCGGCGCGATGCACCCTGAGCAGCTGACCAAGGCGGTTCCCGACGCGCGCAACGCCTGAAGGACGGCCGTGAGGGGCTTGCGGGCCATCTCGACTTCGGAACCGACCTGAACGGCCAGGAACCCGGCTTGCGCCACGGTTGCCGCATCCAGTGCAGTGACCGAGCCCAGGCGGTGGTGGAACAGGCCACCTGCGACCTGAAGTTGCGTCGGCCCCTCTGTCCACACCGGCTCGCCGCCCGCTTCGTCCTTGTACAGGGCAAACGTCAGGTCGTACTGGCCGTCTGCGACCGGACCGCCGCCAATTGTCGTCAGGGCACCTTCGATCGTTGTCGCTTGGGGCACCGCGGCAAGAGCCGGGTTACCCACGCAGACGCCCACGGCTACAAGAGCCATGGCCAGTCGAGCGCAAGTCCGCCTCCAATTCCACACATCTCTCTTCACGATGCCCCCTTTGCACCGCCGAAGGCGGCCGTCGCTGCTTCACCGGCTCCCCGTGCTGCCTCTCGTCGGGAACGGACTTGGCTCGACCCGGCACACCCGATTCCGAGTGTCTAGCCAGGTGGTTGGCACGGATAGTGTTTGAAAGTCGCTGGCTTGGTGCTGTCTTCGTCGGGTTGTGAGTCTTTGTGGAGAACCTGTAAAGGATCTTCATACTTGAGTCTTGCGCTTGTCGTGCCGGTAGTCAACTCCATGGGCAAGAGCGACTTGCAGAATTTCCGTTCCTGGGGGCAGCAGCGGAAGGCACTCGAGCGTGCGACTACACAAACGCCAGGTTTCACAGATAGTTGCAGAGTTCTTTGCGCTGGTGCCCTGGTGGAGTTTTCCCCGCGTCGGTGTTGATCCGCTGCGCTGGCGTCCAGAACAGATGCAGTGTTGGACCGGGGGGCGACCACATGCCTGCGACCGGGTATTTCGGACCAATATTGTCCGATTATTCCCGATGACGTTGGCCGTCACGTGGACAGCGGCGAATGACCACACGTTTCAGCGCTTTTGCGGTCAAGTGCGCGAACGGAGGTTCCAGTGACGCCGACAGGTCACTACAGCGGCCACACCAGATCCGTCACCATCGCGTCGTGGTCGGACGGCACCTGCGCGGGCGAGCCATAGGTCCACAGGTCCACCGTCCACGCGGCCACCTGGAAGGGCGCGCCCGCCAACCAGAAATGGTCGATGCGCTGCTGTGGGTCGTAGGTCGCGGGCAGGTCGCCGTTCGTCACCGCCGCCCACTTGGTCGCGAGGTCGAAGGCGTTCTGGAAGTGGAAGCCTTGGCCGGGCTGACCGGGCTGCGCACCCTTGCCTGTGGCCAAGATCGCGTAGGCCAGACTGTCCGGGTTGCTGTTGAAGTCGCCCACGAACACGACCGGGTGCTGGGCGGCCAGCGGTTCCAGACGCTCGAGCACCAGAGGGGCCGACAGCTGCTGATTCGGGGCGTTGTTGTCGAAGTGCGTGCTGGCGACGTACAGGTCGCGCGCGCCGGCGGTGTCGTGCAGCAGCGCCCAGGCCACCAGTCGGGGGAAGGTGGCCTTGTTGGCAAAGCCCGCGCCATAACCCTGATCCGGGGTCGGGCCCAGCCAGAAGAAGCCCTCGTCCAGCTTGGTGAAGCGGTCCTTGCGGTACAGCACGGCAGCGTCGGGGTAGTCGGCCTGGATGGGGTCCTGCGGTTGCTTGCGGTACCAAACGGCGCCGTAGAGGCTTTGCGGCAGGATCAGTTGGTCGATCTCGGAGGGCTCGCCGGCCGGGACCGTCAGCGATTGCAGCTCTTGCAGGCCGATCAAGTCCGGGTCGTGGCGTGTGATCACGTCGCGAAGCCATGGCAGGCGCGACTCCCACGCGTGGACCCACTCCGGGTGGTCCTGAAACATGCAAAACGAGCACATCACGTTGAAGGTCATCACCCGCAGTCGCTCAGGGTTCGGACCCGTCGCCGCAAGGGTCGACTCTTGAGGGGTCTCGCACGACAGCAGGGCCGTCGCCAGCAGCGCGCAGAAGATGCCGAGTCGTCTCATCACGTGTCCTCCCTTCACGGCTTGGGCTCGAGCCGTACCGGCGCGCCGACCAGAGAACCCTTGGGCGACCCGAGCTTGCGGGCCCTTGCGGACATGCACGCGCCGGTCAGCCGGGCAGTCTTGCGGTCCAGCCCCTTCAGCGTCGGTTTCACCAGCGTTCCCGAGAGCTTGACGGTCAGCGTGCCCCGACGTGCGGACTCCGGCGCGACGGCCTCGAGACACCGATGCAACAACGCCACCGCCGCCTCACGGGCGCCGACGACCGGGGCGGCCTTCGCTTGGGTGTTCGCCACGGACTCGGCCACCCGCGCAGCGCCGGTCGGGTCCAGCTTGGCGGCCGTGGTCAAGGTCAGGCCGCTGAGCGGGTCGGCGATGCACTCGGCCAGCGCCTGATCGACCTCGGCATCCAGCTCTGGCGTGGGCACTGCGACGGACCAGTAGGCGCCGGTCTGTCGTGCGACGTCCTCACAGGAATCGCGTGCGGCAAACGCCAGCACCAGTCGCATCCGGCCGATCTTCAGGTAGTTGCAGGGGGCCATCGCATCCAGCCGCTTGGCCGACTCCGCAAGCTCCCCCTGCTGCAGGGCCAGATCGGCGCGCCGCAGCTCGACCTCCGGGCGCAGGCTGGGCGGCAGGTCGGGCAGCGCTTCTCTATACAGGGTGTCGGCTTGGGACAGCTCGCCGCGGTCCTCGGACGAATACCCCAGCGCATAGCGGGCGTTGCCTCGCACGGCTGCGTCGGTGGACCCCAGCGCGGCCTGCCATGCGGCCCGGGCTGCCGACTCGTCGTGGACCGGCTCGACCGGCGGCGTGCAGGGCGGCGGACACTCCTGAAATACCCGCAGCGACTCCTGGTAGGCCGCCTGATTCAGGTAATAGCGGCGCAGCGCCACCTCGACTTCCAGCTCTCCCAGAACGAACGAGGCCTCGGGGGGCAGCGGTTGGCGCTTGAGCTCCAGCGTTGCGCGGTCGACGGCTTGGTCGCGTGCGGTCTCAGCCGCCGTCACTTGCACGGGGTCGGGCTGGCGCTGCCGCAGCAGCGTTTCGTGGGCGTCCCGGGTCTGTTGCACCTGACGCAGGGCATCCAGCGCAGCGGCCGGCAGCCCAAAGGCATCCAGCGTCGGCCACGGCAGCCTTGCGCGCGCCAGCACCACGAACGACAGGGGCCGCGCCAGTCGCCCGGCCGGTGCGACGACCGGCGTGGGCGCTCGCACCTTAGCGTTTCGCTTGGACTTTGCGGGAGGCGGCGGCGGCAGCGACGGCAGCGGCGGGTGAACCTCGGGCGGGGGCAGGTGCAGCCGGGGCGCAGCCTCGTCGCGCATGCTCTTGCGCGGTGCGCCGTGGGCGGTGGCGGCAAGCGTCAGGCCGAGCAGGCAGACCAGCGTGCGCTGCATGGCTAGCGGACCCGTGGGCCGGCGGATCGGCGCCAGGCGTCGAGCTCGGTCTCTTTGCCCGCCATGGCAAACGCAAGGCCGGCGCCACAGGTGCAGCGCAGGTAGTAGCCGATCAGCTCGGATTGCCACTGCAAGTTGGGCTGGGTGCGCAGGATCGGCACGGCGGCGCCGCACTCGCTGCAGGGACGCACGACGATGTGGCGGGCCAGCAGCGCAAGATCCACGGGCGACGCGGTGCCGGTGGGCGCGATGGCCGCGGCGTTGCCTGCAGGCAGGTGCTTGCGGACGGTGTTGCGGTGGATGCCGTTGCGTTCGGCGATCTCGACGTGGGTGAAGCCGGCAGCGTGGTCGGCGGCGATGGCGTCACGGATGGACTTGCGTAGGGTGGGCATGCGGACCTCTGCGGACGGCGACGGGTGCGCCAAAAGGGCGGCAACCGGGCGCTGGGTGTGCGCCAAGCGTGCAGGGTAACGCGGATGGGGGGCGGGGCCAGTTTCTTGCGTGGCGGCGGGGAGATCGAGGTCGCGCCTAACGCTTCTTGCCGGCCTTGGCCTTGAGGTCGGCGGCCTTCTTCAGCAGGTCGTCGCGGCTGTAGACTTGGAAGCTGGCGACCTGCAGACCGGTCAGGCGCTGGATCACCTCGTCGGGCTTGCCGGCCTTCACATGCTGTTCGGCAGCCCACAACGTCTGCGCCCAGTACTCGCGCTCGAGTGGCTGCGACAGCGGCGACGGGTCGCCCCATGCCTTCAGGTTGGCCGCAAGGGCGTCCAGCGGAATGCAGGCTTCGCCGGGTCGGTTCGCCTCCAGATGGCGACGGGCCTCGTCCAGAAGGGTGCGTGTTTGGGCAAGAAAGGCGTCCTTCTCCGCCGCCGGTCGGGTCGGCGTCACGGCCACCGGCAGGTCGGCGACGGCGGTGGGCACGCCGGGCAGTGGCACCTGCAGCAGGGCAGGGGCGACGGGCGCGGCGGCAGGCGGCGGCGGCTCGGGCGCCGGCTTGCTGCAACCGGTCACGAGCAGGCAAGCACTCGCCATCTGCAGCAGAATGCTCGAGAGATGCGACGTGCAAGGCTGGGTCTTCATGGGGGACTCCTGGGTCAGAACCCTTTGGTCTGGACAGTCTCGGCGCGGTCGTCGAAGGCAAGGACGCGTTCCGGCCAGCGCAAAGCCGCCAGACCGTTGCGGAAACCTTGGCTGACGTCGTGTGCGCGCTCTGCGTAGCGGCGGCCCACGCTGTAGTCGACGCAGAACACGCCGTGGGTCCAGTGGATCGGTCCGACGTCGAAGAACGGGTCGCGTCCCGGGGCGGGATAGCGGCGGCGCCAGTAGTGGCCGACGACCGTGGGCTTGCCCGACCAGCGCTGCCACCACTCGTCGCGGCGCACGAAGCGCCAGCGGCCACCCAGGAATTGGTGTGCACCGGCGGCGATCTCGACCTCGCGTCCGGACGTGACGACGCGCACGGGGTTGCGGCTTTGGCGGGCTTCGTCGACGGCGGCGACGGCGGGCAGGTGGCGGGTGGGCACGACATCGCGGCGGACCAGCTGGGCGAACTCGTCGCGCTCGGCGGCTGCGCGGTCCCACAGGCCGGTCTGCAAAAGCTCTGCCTTTACGCCGTGTTCGTGCTGAGAAAACAGCTCGACGACGGCGGCCTGTTGCGGAAGGTGTTGCAGCGCGGACGGCTCTGGACAGGCGTGCACCACCTGCAGGTCGTCGCGCGTGAGCACCAGCGGCAGCTCGCGCAGGAAGTCCAGGATCCCTTCGCGCTCTGCCGGGGTGGCCTGCCGCGACTCGAAGCGCACGGGACCGCGCTTGAGCTGCGAGTGGTCGGTGGGGTCGCCGAAGAACCAGCCGTTGCCCTCTTTGCGAGAGCCTCGGAGTACGTTCAATTCGTGGTTACCCATCACGACTTGCGCGATGCCGGCGTGGACCAGCCGCTGCACGACCTCGACCACCGCGACGCTGTTCGGCCCCCGGTCGATCAGGTCGCCCAGAAAGACCAGGCGGCGCTTGGCGGTGCGCTTGTCGGGGTCGACGCCCAGACGGTGCAGCAGGCTCAGCAGGGCCTCGATCTCGCCGTGAATGTCGCCAATCAGGTCAAGGGGGCCATCGGGAAGGTGTTGGATCAGGTGCGGCATGGCGCGGGAGTGTAGCACGTGTCGGGGGTTGCGTCTGCCCTTTGGGTCGTTGCGCTCGGAACCGACGCCATCTGTCGCAGGATCGTGCATGCTCGGGCGTTGGAGGTTCGCATGAAGCACCTGAGCCACGACGGCGAGACCGTCACCCTGCACCGGATCCCGGCGCTGACAGAGCGCGCGACCGGCCGCCGCGGCATCCCCGCCTGCGCCCTGGACACCGAGACGACGGGGCTGGACGCCACCCGCGAGACCATCATCGAGATCGGCATCCGGCCGTTCGAGTTCGACCCCGAGACGGGCGAAGTCGTGTGGATCGGTCAGGGGTACAACGCCTTGCAAGACCCCGGCCGCCCGCTGCAGCCCGAGATCGCGGCGCTGACGGGCCTGACCGACGCGGATCTGGCGGGGCAGGCCATCGACTGGGTCGAAGTGCGCCGACTGCTGGACAACAGCGATCTGGTCATGGCGCACAACGCCGCGTTCGACCGGGCGTTTGTGGACGCGGCGCTGGGCGGCGACACCCGGCACCTGTGGGGCTGCACCTACAAGCAGGTCGACTGGGACACGTGCGGGACCCCCTCGTACTCGCAAGAAGTGCTGGCGATCTGGCACGGCTGGTTCGCCTTCCGGGCGCACCGGGCGCTGGACGACGCGGACAACCTGCTGTTCGTGATGGAGAAGTCGACCCGGCTGCCCGAGCTGTGGACCCGCGCCCGCCAGCCGGCCTTCCGCCTGCGCGCGGTCGGTTCGCCCTACGAGACCAAGGACATCCTGAAGGCGCGCGGCTATCGCTGGGACAGTCAGGGCCGCGTGTGGTGGATGGAAGTGACCAACGAGGCCGACGTCGAGGCCGAGCTGGCCTGGGCCGACGAGGCGGTCTACCGCAAGCGAGGACGGTTGCAGGTCGAGAAGCTGGAGGCTTGGGAGCGGTTTGTGGTGGGGCGGTAGGGGGTTGGCAGACAGAGTCCGGGTCGGCATCATCGGTTTCGGCAGGTGCGGGGAGTTTCATAGGTGGAGGTGGTCGTGGATGACGTGCGCTGGCAACAACGGTTCGACAACTACCTGCGTGCCTTTCGCAAGCTGGACGAAGCGGTGGTGCTGGTTCGCGAGCGCCAGCTCTCGGACCTGGAGCGGCAGGGACTGGTTCAGACGTTTGAATTCACCCACGAACTGGCATGGAACCTGCTGAAGGACTACCTGACGGATCAGGGCATCGCGGGTCTGATCGGCTCACGCGACGCGACGCGGGCAGCGTTTCGCAATGCGCTCGTCACGGACGGTGAGGCCTGGATGGACATGATCCAGGCGCGCAACCTGACGTCCCACACCTACAACGAAGACGTGGTGCAGGGCGTCGCGACGGACATCGCGAACCGCTTTCACCCTGCGCTGCTTGACCTGCGCGACCGATTCGCGGCCATTCTGGCACGTGAGGACGGGACCCGATGAACTGGGGTCTTCCCGACGGGGTCGCCGACCGGATCCGGGGCGTGTTCGCGCGCTTTCCCCAGGTCGACAGGGCCGTGCTGTACGGTTCGCGCGCCAAGGGCACCTTCCGCCCCGGCTCTGACATCGATCTGACCCTGTGGGGCGAGGGCCTTGACTGGCGCCAGTGCTCGCGGATCGCCGCAGAGGTGGACGAGCTCTTGCTGCCGTGGGAGGTGGACTTGTCCGTCTTTGCCGAGCTGACGCACGCAGGCCTGCGCGAGCACATCGAACGCGTGGGCGTGGTCTTCTATCTGCGGCGGGAACCGGACGCCGTCGGTTCGGACTCTGTCGGGGCGGTTCCTTGAACGCTACCTTGTGACCCTTGCATGGGGCCGAGGTTCTGCAAGGAAGTGGACTTTGGTCTTGCAACACAAGCCCCTGCAAAATAGGCCCTTGACGGTTTCAGTGCTCGCCCCCACCTTGCCCGCCCGCACTGCGTGCATTTCCTTGGGGGGCGTTCCTTCATGTCCTTGGCCGTTTCTGTTCCCCGGTTGACCGTCGCCCCCCGTGAACTCGCTCGCTTCGACGCGATGCTGGAGAGGCTCCGCCAGCTCAACCACACCGCCTTTCTGCGCTATGCCCTCGACGTGGGCGACCACCTGCTGGATGCCTGGTACGGCGGCGAGATCCGCATCTACCGCGATCGCAAGTCCGCCGAGCACTTGGTGTTTGAGGCCCTGCTGCGTGAGCGGCGCGACCAGTTGGGCGACCTTGGCCTGACCCCCCAGACCCTGCGCAACTACCTGCTGGCGGCGTGTACGTGGCGTGAGTTGCCGCCCGAAGTGCGCGAGCCCCTGGACCTGACCCACCTGCACCGCCTGTCCGTGGTGCACGACCCACTGGTGCGCGCCAGGCTGGCCCACGACGCGGCGGAGGAAGGCCAGACCTCGCGGGAGCTGGGCGTGGCCATCGCCGAGCATCTGCGAACCCTGAAGCCGAGAGTCCGGCGCGGCCGCAAGGCCCTGCCCAAGCCGGTCAAGGCGTACGGGCAGGTGGTCACGGCGCTGCGGCAGGCCGGCAAGCTCAAGCCGGAGTTGAAGCACCTGACGGACGCGCACAAGAAGCGCGTGCGCGAGCAGCTGCAGGCGGCGGTCGCAGAGCTGCAGGCGGTTCTTTCGGGGCTTGCGGAGTAGTGCTCGTTCAAACGTTTGGA
>CAYURO010000027.1:0-13792 GCA_964447285.1 uncultured Enterobacteriaceae bacterium
TTCTGGCGGAACCGACCCTGCTTGCCCTTGAGCATGTCGGACAGGGACTTCAGCGGGCGCTTGTTGGGCCCGGTGATGACCTTGCCGCGACGGCCGTTGTCGAACAGGGCGTCGACGGCCTCCTGCAGCATCCGCTTCTCGTTGCGCACGATGATCTCGGGCGCGGCGAGCTCAAGCAGGCGCTTCAGACGGTTGTTGCGGTTGATGACGCGACGGTACAGGTCGTTCAGGTCCGACGTCGCGAACCGACCGCCGTCCAAGGGCACCAAGGGGCGCAGGTCGGGCGGCAGCACGGGAATGGTCGTCAGGACCATCCACTGCGGCTTGTTGCCCGACGCGCGCAGGGCTTCGACGATCTTCAGCCGCTTGCCGGCCTTCTTGATCTTCGCCTCACCCGTCAGCTTGGTGTTCTGGTCGAGCTTCTCTTCCCAAGTCTGGATCTCGCCACGCAGGCGCTTGGCCAGGTCGTCCAAGGTCTCGACGTCGGTGCCGTCGCCCGGCCACCGCGGCTTGTCCGGCAGGATGCGGGCAGGGTCCATGTAGGTCAGCAGCTCGAGGATCGCCTCGCCGCCCATCTCGAGCTTGAGGTAATCGCTCGCGGGCACGGCATCGACGGCCGTCTCGCCCAAGGCGTCGATGACGTACTCGTGGTCTTCGGTCGACAGGATGCGGCCGGGAACCAGCGGACCGACTTCGGGCAGCCACTGCGTGCTGATGTCTTTCGACACCCGCTCGATGACCATGCCGCCCTGAACGTCGTAGTAGTCCTCTTCGTTGACCAGCGTTCCGCGCGTGACGTCACGGCTGTAGCGGCCGACGATCTTGCCGAACTCGCCGCCTTCCTGCATCTGCTCGAGCTCGCCGAGCATGTCCGCCCGACGCTCGCGCGGCACGTAGAACACGTGGATGCCGCTCTTGCCGCGCTCGACCTGCAGCTTCAGCGCGCCCAGGCAGACGTACTTGGCGCAGTACAGCACGTACTCGAGATCCTTCAGCGTCATGCCCAGCAAGTGGCCGATGCGGGAGGGCAGGCTCTTGAGGAACCAGATGTGCGCAACCGGCGTGGCCAGATTGATGTGGGCCAGACGCTCGCGGCGCACCTTGGACTGGATGACCTCGACGCCGCACTTCTCGCACACGACGCCACGGTGCTTCATGCGCTTGTACTTGCCGCAGTTGCACTCGTAGTCCTTCACCGGCCCGAAGATCTTGGCGCAGAACAGGCCGTCGCGCTCGGGCTTGAAGGTGCGGTAGTTGATGGTCTCCGGCTTCTTGACCTCGCCGAAGGACCACTCCTGCGCGATCTTGCGGGGAGCGGTCAAGCCGATACGCACCGCCGAGATGTTGAGGGGGTTCTTCGGCATCTCGAAAAAGTGCAGCATTTCACGCATTTGGCACCCTTTTGTGGTCGTACAAGGGCTGCCGCCCCGCGCGCCACGACTTCAGAATGTGTCTCAGTCCAACGTCACTTCCGTGCGACCAGCGACGAGTTCGCAACCCGAGCCGGTGACGACGAGGGTCACGGAATCGCCTGGCCATCCCGGTCGAGCAACTCGACGTCGAGGGCCAGGGCCTTCAGTTCCTTCAGCAACACGTTGAACGACTCGGGCAGGCCGGGTTCGAGCAGGCCTTCGCCGCGCACGATGCTCTCGTACATGCGGGTACGGCCGACCACGTCGTCGGACTTCACCGTCAGGAACTCCTGCAGCGCGTAGGCGGCGCCGTAGGCCTGCATCGCCCACACTTCCATTTCGCCCAGTCGCTGGCCACCGAACTGCGCCTTGCCGCCCAGCGGCTGCTGGGTGACGAGCGAGTACGGACCGATCGAGCGCGCGTGGATCTTGTCGTCGACCAAGTGGTGCAACTTCAGCACGTACATGACGCCGACGGTGACCTTCTGGTCGAACTTGCCGCCACTGCGACCGTCGTACAGCTCGGTCTGACCCGAGATATCGACGCCCGCACGCTTCAGCAGATCGCGGATCTCGTGCTCGGTGGCGCCGTCGAACACCGGCGAGGCCAAGCGGATGCCCTCTTCGTTGTCCGTGACGAACCGCAGGAGCTCCTCGTCCGTCAGCTGGTCGACCAGCTCGTCGATGTCCTTGGCCAGGAAGACGGCCTTGACCGTCTGACGGATTTCCGCGGTGGTTGCGCCGGTGGCAACCGCCTCGTGCAACCGCAGGCCCAGACAGCGCGCCGCCCAACCCAAGTGAGTCTCCAGGATCTGGCCGACGTTCATACGCGACGGAACGCCCAACGGGTTCAGCACGATGTCGACCGGACGACCGTCGGGCAGGTACGGCATGTCCTCCTCGGGGAGGATGCGCGAGACAACGCCCTTGTTGCCGTGGCGGCCGGCCATCTTGTCGCCGACCTGCAGCTTGCGCTTGATGGCGACGTAGACCTTGACCATCTTGATGACGCCGGGAGGCAGCTCGTCGCCGCGCACGAACCGCTTGATCTTCTCTTCGAAATAGAAGCGGGTCTCGTTGGCGTGCTCCTCCAGATGGTCCAGCAGGCTGCTCAGCTGCGCCGAGACGTCCTTGTCCGCCACGCGCAGGTCGCGCCACACCGCCGGCACCTTGAAGCGGTCGCCGTCGTCGTAGATGCGAATGGGCAGTTCGCCCAGGGACTCTTCCGTCAGGTCGGTGCCCTTCTGGAACACCACCTCGCCCTGGTCATTGACGACCTTGGACACGGTCTTGTGGCCCAGCAGGATGCGGCGCGCCTTCTCGAAGGTCGAGCTCGCGAGGATCTGCACCTCGTCGCCCATGTCCTTGAGCAGGTTGGACTTCTCGTCTTCCTCGATCTCCAGCGTCCGCTCGTCCTTGGTCTCGGACTTGCGCGTGAAGATCTTGGCGTTGATGACCGTGCCGACCACGCCGGGCGGAACCCGCAGCGAGGTGTCGCGGACATCGCCCGCCTTCTCGCCGAAGATCGCGCGCAGCAGCTTCTCTTCCGGGCTCAGCTGCGTCTCGCCCTTGGGCGTGATCTTGCCGACCAGGATGTCGCCCGTCTTGACCTCGGCGCCGATGCGGATGATGCCGCTGACGTCGATGTCCTTCAGCGCCTCTTCCGAGACGTTCGGGATGTCGCGGGTGATGTCTTCCTTGCCCAGCTTGGTGTCACGGGCAATGCACTCGAACTCCTCGATGTGGATCGAGGTGAAGAGGTCTTCCTTGATCACCTTCTCGGAGATCAGGATCGAGTCTTCGTAGTTGTAGCCGCCCCAAGGCATGAACGCGACGACGACGTTGCGGCCAAGCGCGAGCTCGCCACGGTCGGTGGCGGGACCGTCGGCAATCACGTCGCCCTGCATGATGTGGTCGCCACGATTGACGATCGGCCGCTGGTTGACGCACGTCGACTGGTTCGACCGCGTGTACTTGACCAGCTTGTAGATGTCGGTCGAGGCGCTCGGATCGTCGGGCTCGACGTCGCGCTTGACCACGATACGGGTCGAGTCGACGTTGACCACGGTGCCGTTGTGCCGGGCGACCACGGTCACGCCGGAGTCGGCGGCCACAGTGCGCTCAAGCGCGGTACCGATCAGCGGCGAGCTGGTCCGCAGAAGCGGAACCGCCTGACGCTGCATGTTCGAGCCCATCAACGCGCGGTTCGCGTCGTCGTTCTCGAGGAACGGGATCAGCGAGGCGGCGACCGACACCAGCTGGTTCGGGCTGACGTCCATCAGCTCGACGTCCTTGGGCGCGACCTGCTTGAACTCGCCCGACGACCGCGCGTCGATGAATTCGCCGATCAGGTGCCCGTCCTTGTCGAGCTTGGCGTTGGCCTGGCAGATGACGTGCTCTTCCTCTTCCAACGCCGAGTAGTACTCGTAGTTGTCTTGGGGAATGCCGTTGACCACCTCGCGGTAGGGCGTCTCGATGAAGCCGTACTCGTTGACGCGGGCATAGGTCGCCAGCGACGCAATCAGACCGATGTTCGGACCTTCCGGCGTCTCAATCGGGCAGATGCGGCCGTAGTGGGTCGGGTGCACGTCGCGCACTTCGAACCCGGCGCGATCGCGGGTCAGGCCGCCCGGACCCAGGGCCGAGAGACGACGCTTGTGCGTGACCTCAGACAGCGGGTTCGTCTGGTCCATGAACTGCGAAAGCTGGCTCGACCCGAAGTACTCGCGGATGACCGCAGACATGGGCTTGGCGTTGATGAGCTCGTGGGGCATCGAGGTCTCGATGTCCTGGGCGATGCTCATCTTCTCCTTGATGGCGCGCTCCATGCGCACCAGACCCACGCGGCACTGGTTCTCCATCAGCTCGCCGACCGCGCGCACACGCCGGTTGCCCAGGTGGTCGATGTCGTCGATGTTGTAGCCTGGCCGGCCGTTCTTCAGGGCCAGCAGGTACTGAATGGTGCGCAGAATGTCGGCGCGCGTCAGCGTGAAGCACGGCGCGACGGGCGCGAGACCCAGACGGTTGCGCAGTTCCTCGTTGCCGTCCACGCGGACCTGAATCTGGCGATTGCCACGCACGGGCATGACCAGCACGGTGCGCTGCTCGCTGAGCACGGACTGCAGGATCCCGGTCGCGATGCGCAGCTCAGGCACGTAGCCGGCGGCCGGCAGTTCCATGCGCTGACGCAGGATCTCGTGGGCGTCTACCGCCAGCACCGACCCCTTGACCTTCGGCTGGACGACGATCTCGCCATTGTCGAGCTCAACCGTCACCGGACCGTCGACCCAAGCAGCCTGCAGCGCAGCGACGAGCTCGGTCGGCAGGGCCTGCGCCGGATTGGCAAAGGCCTTGCTGTCCACCTTCCACGACACCTGCTGCTCAGAACCGTCGGCGGCCTTGACGTTGAAGCCGAGCGACCAGTCGGTCTGCTTCACGGTCTCGGGGCGCACCAGGTCGGTCACCGAGAACACGCCGGACAGAAGGTTCGCAACCTCTTGCGGCGTCACGCGACGCATGTCGGCAAAGGCCTTGCCGTCCAGCTTGACGCCGAACGTCTTGATCTTGTTGCCCGAATTGAACATCGAGAACTCGAGCTTCCAGTTCCGGTAGTCGTTGCCGGGAGCCGCGAGGTCAAACGAACGGTCGCGGCGCATCGAGACGGTCTCGAGCCGGACAAGTCCCTGCTTCTTCAGCGCAATCAGCGCCTTGCGACGGGCGAACTTGTACTCGACCTTCATGCGGCCGACGTCCGACAGATCGTAGCGCTGCTCGTTGAAGAACAGGTTGTTGAAGTAGTTGCGCGCCTGGTTGATCGACGGCGGGTCGCCCGGGCGCAGGTGGTGGTAAATGTCCTCGATGGCCTGCTCGGTCGTGGGCGTGCGCTTGCGCTTCTGCACGTCCTCGATGTCCTTGGCCAGCGTGTCCCGCAGGTACGGACCCACGTTCAGACGGTCGACGAACAGGACGTCGAACTTGAGGATCTTGCGCTCGACCAGGTGGTCGATCTCCGGCGCCTCGAGGACCTGATTGGCCTCGTACAGCACCTCGCCGGTCTCCTCGTCGACGATGTCGGCGGCGAACACCTTGCCCTCGAGCTCCTTGATCGGAACTTCGAGCTCAGTCAGCCCCGCGTCGCGCATGATCTTGATGATGCGCGAGTTGAACTTGCGGTTGCGATGCAGCACCAACTGCCCGGTGACCGGGTGGATGATGTCGTCCGTGGTCCGCTGGCCTTCGAGCAGGTCGAAGTTGACGGAGCGGAACGCCTTGACCACGCCCTCGGCCTGGGGCTCGAGCCGGATGGTCTCGACATCGTAGTAGTAGTTCAGCAGGTCCTCGGTCGTGTAGCCGAGGGCGCGCAGCAGAACCGTCGCGTACAGCTTGCGGCGACGGTCGATGCGGACATACAGGATGTCCTTGTGATCGAACTCGAAATCGAGCCACGAGCCGCGGTAGGGGATCACCCGCGCCGAGTAAATGCGCTTGCCTGACGCGTGCGTCTTGCCCTTGTCATGCTCGAACAGCACACCGGGGCTGCGGTGCAGCTGGCTGACGATCACGCGCTCAGAGCCGTTGATGATGAATGTCCCCGCGTCAGTCATCAGCGGGATCTCGCCGAAGTAGACCTCCTGCTCTTTGACGTCGCGGATGGTCTGGATGCCCGTCTCCGACACGTCGAACACGACGAGGCGGATCAGCACCTTGATCGGCGAGGCGAACGTCATGCCACGGGCACGGCACTCGATCACGTCGTACTTGGGCTCTTCCAGGTGGTACGAGACGAACTCAAGCGAGGCCGTCTTGTTGAAGTCCTGGATGGGAAACACGGAGGTGAAGATCGCCTGCAAGCCCACGTTTTCGCGCTGGGCCGGCGGTGTCGTCCTCTGCAGGAACTTGTCATACGACTGGCGCTGCACGTGGATCAGGTCGGGGACCTTGACCACGCGGTTGATTCGAGAAAACGACTTGCGAACCCGAAGGTCCATCGCAGTGCGTGCCATGCGTACGTATCTCCTTGCCAGGGGGCGGGACGATCGCTTCTTTCACGGGCAAAAGCCTTCGGGCAGAGGGAAACGTCTCCCTCCGCCCGAAGGCACATGCCTTGGGCCCTTGCGGGTCTGGGGCACCCTACTTGATCTCGATCTTGGCGCCGGCGTCTTCGAGCTTCTTCTTGGCGGCCTCGGCGTCAGCCTTGGAGATGGCCTCCTTGATCTTGCCGCCGGCCGTCTCAACCAGATCCTTGGCCTCGCGGAGACCGAGGTTGGTCAGCTCGCGCACTGCCTTGATCACGTTGATCTTGTTGGCACCGGGCTCGAGGATGACGACGTCAAACTCAGTCTTCTCTTCGACGACGGGAGCCGCCTCAGCGGGGCCGCCAGCCGCGGCGACCGCGACCGGAGCCGCTGCCGTGACGCCCCACTTCTCTTCCAGGGCCTTGATGATGTCGGCGAGCTCGAGCACGGTCAGCCCGGACAGGTGGTCAATCAACGCTTCACGAGTAATAGCCATCTGAGCACTCCTTGTTCTCTAGACACGCGGCTTCCAGGTTGTCATGCAACTCGGGTCGACCGCTGATGTGGATGACTCTGACACTCCCACTTCGGGTTGTCGGGTCTCAGGCTGCTTCGGCCTCGACTGCGGGTCCCTCGAGCTGCTCTTTGCGTGCGGTCAGCACGTTGAGCAAGCCGCGAGACACACCAGCCAAGGTCCCCACGAACTTCGACGGCACCGCGTTCAGCACGCCCAAGAACTTCGCACGCAGTTCGTCCTGACTCGGCAGCAAGCTCAGGGCCTTGACCTCGTCCGGAGACAAGGCGCGGCCGGCGAGGCAACCACCGGTAATGACGATCTTCGGCATGTCTTGGGCGGCCTTGACGGTCGCCTTGGCCGGGCCAACGGGCTCGGGTCCGTAGGTGATGAGAACGGGCCCCACCAACCTGTCGGTCACTGCCTCCAACGAGGTACCTTTGACCGACAAGCGTGCAAGGGTGTTCTTCACCACGCGAACCTGACCGTCCACCTTTCGAAGAGCCTTGCGGAGGTTTTGCATCTCGGTCATGGTCAGACCGCGATACTCCGCAATGATCACCGAATCGATGCCAGCCAGTTCCTGTCGCAGCGAGTCGACCCGTTCATGCTTCTCGACTTTGTTCACGGGTCTCTCCTTGCTACGCCTGAGAGGAGATCCGGTAAGTCGGCCCGAAGGCCCCCCGACCGGACGCATAGAGACAACAGGGTCATCCACTCCACGTGACGCACCACTGGTGCCACCGCGCGCCTCCGCAGGACTTGTCCCCCGTCTAGACCGCAAGGGTTTCGACGGGTTGGCCTGCTTCTCAGACGCTGCCTCCGAAGAGGCATGGTTTCCCGCCGTCCAGACTTCCGGACGGCGGACGGTCGAAACACCTTTCTGGCGTTGTCGATTCCGTCAGGTCGGCAAACGCCTTCCCGATGGACTCACCAGCCAGGTGCTCCGGCTTTCGGTGCGCGCTAATGCGCGCGAAGGCCCGCTGCCACGCCCACGGGGTCGACACGGATGCCCGGCGACTGCGTGGTGGCAACGGTCACTGCCTTGATGTAGGTGCCCTTGGCCGTTGCCGGCTTGAGCTTCATCAGGGCCTCGAGCAAGGCGTCGATGTTCTCGCGCAGCTTGGGCGCTTCGAACGAGACCTTGCCGACGCCTGCATGGATGATGCCGGACTTCTCAGCGCGGAACTCGATCTTGCCTGCCTTGGCCGCAGAGACCGCAGCACCGACATCAAAGGTCACCGTACCGACCTTGGGGTTCGGCATCAGACCACGGGGACCGAGCAACTTGCCGATCTTGCCCACGGTGACCATCATGTTCGGCGTCGCGATCGCTGTGTCGAACTCGAACCATCCACCCTTGATCTTCTCGACCAATTCGTCGCCACCGACAAAGTCGGCTCCGGCGTCGAGGGCTTCTTTCTCTTTCTCGCCCTTGGCGAACACCAGCACGCGGGTGACCTTGCCGGTACCGTTGGGCAGCACGACGGCGCCACGGACCATCTGGTCGGCATGCTTGGGGTTGACACCCAGGTTGACTGCGATCTCAAGCGTCTCGTCGTACTTGGCAGAAGCGATGCTCTTGGCGATGGTGATCGCCTCGTCGAGCGGATATCGCTGCTGCCGATCGAACTTCGCCAGGGCGGCGGTACGCTTCTTGGAAGTGTGCGGCATGGCTTCTCCTACCCGATGATGTCGATGCCCATGGAGCGGGCGGTTCCAGCAATGGTGTTGATGGCGCTGTCGATGTCGTTCGCGTAGAGATCGACCATCTTGAGCTCCGCGATCTCGCGGACTTGCGCCCTCGTGACCTTCCCGACCTTGTCGCGATTCGGCACGGACGAACCCTTCTCGAGCCCGGCGTACTTCAGCAGCAGCCGGGAAGCGGGGGGCGTCTTGGTGACGAACGTGAACGAACGGTCAGCGTAGACGGTGATCACCACGGGGATGATCATGCCGACCTGCGCCTGGGTCGCCGCGTTATAGGCCTTGCAGAACTGCATGATGTTCACGCCGTGCTGGCCGAGGGCCGGTCCGACGGGCGGCGACGGTGTCGCCTTGCCTGCAGGCAACTGCAACTTAATGTATCCAGTGATTTTCTTGGCCATGTACCTGCTCCTGCGCGCCATCCCCTTGATGACGCCGTGCTGCTAGCGGCCGGGTTGTCCGACCTCGCACCCACTTCTCGCGGTGCCGACGCCCTGTGGCGCCTCCCGCCCCTGTCCGGACTAGCCGGCGATCTTCTCGACCTGCATGAAGCCGAGCTCGACCGGAGTCGCCCGTCCGAAAATGCTGACCAGCACCTTGAGCTTCTGCTTGTCGGGGCTGACCTCGGCGACCGTGCCGCTGAAGTTTGCGAACGGTCCGTCGATGACGCGGACCTCGGTACCTTCATCAAAGCTGAGCATGGGCTTGGCCTGGACCTCGCTCTGCTCCAGCTGCGCGGTAATGAGCTTGACCTCAGAGTCGGGCACGAACGGAGGCTTCATGCCGCCGCCCACGAACCCGATGATCTTCTGGGTACCCTTGACCAAGTGCCAGGTCTGCTCGTTGAGCACCATGTGCACGAGGATGTACCCGGGGAAGAACTTGCGCTTGGACTCGCGACGTACGCCCGCGCGAACCTCAGCCACCTTCTCGGTTGGCACGAGCACTTCGCCGAACATGTCCTCGAGACCGTCCGCCTTGACGCGCTCAAGCAAGCCCGCCCGCGCCACGTTCTCGGAACCGGTGTAGGTGTTGACGATGTACCAGCGCTTGCGCAGCGCACGAGCTGCGAACTTCTCCGCCGCCTCGTTCGTTTCGCTGTGCCCCTGTTCGGGAATCTGTTCCACCATCACGGTCTCCCCAAACTGCCTTCGGGCACGGTCGCACTGAGTGCCTATTGGGCCGGCGTCGCGTGCCATTCTGCCTGCGAGGGCAATCTTCTCTCTGCCTGAGCTCGGGCTCGTCGCGGACGACAGTGCCACCAGCCTGACCCGGCGCCGTTGCGAAGGCCACTCGCGGGGACGGTCACGACGACAGGCGCCGCACCGCTCCCGGGTCTCCTAGATGCCGTAGACGAGGCGCGTCAGTGCGCTGAACCCCGTATCGTAGGCCCACAGGACCACGGCCATGATGAGCGTCGTCACCATCACAACGATGGTCGACAGCCGGGTCTCTGGCCAAGAGGGCCAAGTCACCTTGGTCAGCTCTCCAACGACTTCGTGAGCGAGTCCGAAGACGCGCTCGTTGCGCCAGAGGTAGATGCCGCCCAAGACACCAATGGCGATACCGATCACGGTGCTGAGCACGAGCTCGCTGCCGATGATCTTCGCGTCCCAACCAAACGGGTCGAGGATGCCGGCGAACAAGTTGGCGCTCAGGAACCACAGCAGCAACGCCACTGCAACAAACCCGAGGTTGACGATCCGTTCCTGGCTCATGAACCACTCCCGGTGGCGGATCCCGGTGACATGCCGTCCGGACAACGCCGGATCGCGGGCTCTGGGCAGGCCAGGCGGGATTCGAACCCACAACCTACGGATTTGGAGTCCGCCGCTCTACCGTTAGAGCTACTGGCCTGTCGGGCGGAAGGCCGCTGTATTGGAGAGTCCACCCGCCCGGGCAGGCTCTCCATCCCTGCAGACTACTTCGATTCCTTGTGCAAGGTGTGCTTGCGCTGGAACTTGCAGTACTTGCTGAAGGTCAGGCGACCTGGGGTGCTCTTCTTGTTCTTCGTCGTGCTATAGCGCGAGACGCCGGGCAGGCCGCTGGTGCGACATTCGGTGCACTCGAGATGGACGATGCTGCGGTTGCTGCCGGCCATGAGATTCCTCCAGACACACGTCTCGACCCGTGCCTTGCGGCTGGGGTGGACAGGGCGCTACCCGGCGCCCGCGCTAAGCAAAGACTTCCGAACCTACGCGATCACTTCTGCCACGACGCCGGCGCCGACGGTGCGGCCGCCCTCGCGGATGGCGAAGCGCATGCCCTTCTCCATGGCGACGGGAGTGATCAGCTTGATGATCAGATCCACGCGGTCACCCGGCATGACCATCTCGACGCCCGGCAGCAGGTCGATGTCGCCGGTGATGTCGGCCGTGCCGAAGAAGAACTGCGGGCGGTAGCCCTTGATGAACGGCTTGTTACGGCCGCCCTCGTCCTTCGTCAGGATGAACACCGACGCCTTGAAGGTCGCGTGCGGCGTCACGGAGCCGGGCTTGACCAAGGACTGGCCACGCTCGACTTCGTCGCGCTTGATACCGCGCAGCAGCGCGCCCAGGTTGTCGCCAGCCTGACCCTGCTCGACGATCTTGTGGAACATCTCGATGCCAGTGACGGTCGTCTTGACCGTGGCGCGGATGCCCACGATCTCGACTTCGTCGCCCAGCTTGATCGTGCCACGCTCGACGCGACCGGTCACCACTGTGCCACGGCCGGAGATCGTCATGACGTCTTCGATCGGCATCATGAACGGCTTCTCGAAGTCGCGGATGGGGTCCGGGATGTAGTTGTCGAGCGCCTCGATCAGGGCGTCGATGGACGGCGTGCCGAAGCGGGTCGTCTCACCCTGAAGGGCCTGCAGCGCCGAGCCGCGGATGATCGGGGCGTTGTCGCCATCGTAGTCGTACTTGATAAGCAGCTCGCGCAGCTCCATGTCGACCAGATCGACCAGTTCGCCTTCCGGATCGTCCTCGTACGCGATGTCGCACTTGTTGAGGTAGATCATGATCGAGGGCACGTTCACCTGGCGAGCCAGAAGGATGTGCTCCTTGGTCTGGGGCATCGGGCCGTCGGTCGCCGCACAGACCACGATCGCGCCGTCCATCTGGGCAGCACCGGTGATCATGTTCTTGATGTAGTCGGCGTGTCCGGGGCAGTCGACGTGGGCGTAGTGGCGCTTGGTCGACTCGTACTCGACGTGGGCCGTCGAGATCGTGATGCCGCGGGCCTTCTCTTCGGGCGTCTTGTCGATCTCGTCGAACGACACGTACTTGCCCATGCCCTTCTTGCCCTGGTGCATCGTGATCGCGGCCGTCAGGGTGGTCTTGCCGTGGTCCACGTGGCCGATGGTTCCCACGTTCACGTGGGGCTTGTTGCGTTCGAATTTGGCCTTTGCCATTGCTGGTTCCTCCCGCCACCGCACGTGGCGTCCTGCTGAAGCTGTTACACGCTGGGGCGCTCACCAGCCCCCAACTCCATCCCATCGATCGCCCGGTAGTGACGATCCGGACCGCGCTGCCTGACCCGCTCCAACAGCGATCACCTGGGCACCGCCTGGAGCCTACGACCGGATTTGAACCGGTGACCTCTTCCTTACCAAGGAAGTGCTCTACCTACTGAGCTACGTAGGCGTGGAGCGGGAAACGGGATTCGAACCCGCGACATTCAGCTTGGAAGGCTGACGCTCTGCCAACTGAGCTATTCCCGCAGGAACCTGGCCCGTTCTGGACCGCAAGAGATGTCTCGCGAGTCCCGCAGCTTTGACCTCGCCAAGGTCGCGGCTGGTTGCCCGGCTGGGGGCCGGACGAAGACTGCGCGGGGTGGAGGATGGTGGATTCGAACCACCGTAGGCTTACACCAGCAGATTTACAGTCTGCCCCCATTAGCCACTCGGGCAATCCTCCGTGATCATCTCGTGCCCATCGCGTCGCCACTTTCCTCATCGCCGGTTCCGCCTTTCGGCGGGGAGCTGGCGATGGGACTTGAACCCGCAACCTGCTGATTACAAATCAGCTGCTCTGCCAGTTGAGCTACGCCAGCAGCGGAAAGTCCCTGTCGAGTCGAGGTCGCATTCGTTGCCATCGCCCGAGAGCGGCATCAACGAACTTCGCGAAGCACTTTACCCACTTGCGTCGTTTCTGACCGACGTTTGCGGGCTCCGGAAGAAGTGAGCCGTGCGCGACGGGCCTCTTCGGGGCGAACCGGTATACAGTAGGGTCCCTCGGGTGTCAAGGACGACGGGGGCTTCCGCTGCCTCCCGCGCCGACCGCGCCACGGGCCGAGGCGAGCGCAAGGGTTGCGAAAGCGGACACGTTCAGCGACGGCATCGTCTGTGGGCCGGCCAAGGTCAGGATGACGTCGCAGCTCTTGCGTACCAGCGGCCGGATGCCCGGACCTTCAGCCCCCAGCACAAGGGCGGTCGCGGTGCCGAAGCGGTGGTCGCGGAAGTCGCCGGTCGCACCGTCCAGCGCCGTGCCGACGACCTCGACCCCACGTTCTGCCAGAGCCTTGAGCGTGCGGGCCAAGTTCACGACGCGAACCACCGGAACCACAGCACTGCCACCCTCCGCCACCCGCTCCACCAGCGAGGTTACCTCGGC
Organism: uncultured Enterobacteriaceae bacterium; assembly: GCA_964447285.1. Taxonomy (GTDB): domain Bacteria; phylum Myxococcota_A; class UBA9042; order UBA9042; family UBA9042; genus CAJBNH01. Next base: position 13,247 of record CAYURO010000027.1, read on the forward strand.
CGCGCGGTCCTGCGGCATGACGACGGCCGTCGCCTCGAAGAAGGCAGCTGAGCGCAAGATCGCTCCCAGATTGCGCGGGTCGGTGATGGAGTCGAGCGCCAACACGAGCGTGCCGGGCTTGGCTCCGGTGACCGGCACGAGCTCGTCCAGATCGCGGTACTCAAACGGAGTGACACGAACGGCCACGCCCTGAGGGTTGGGAGCGGCGGGGTCGATTCCGGGAGGCGGCTCACGCATCAGGCGCAGGCCCTTTTCGGAGGCGAGGTCCACCAGACGGGCCATCAGCCGCGGCTCTGCGGCCCAGGCAAAGATCTCCTTGACCCGACCGGGCTTATACCGGACCAGAGACTCCACGGCGTGGGCTCCGGTGATGACGTCGGGCGGCAGCGGCGCGGCGCGATCGGCCGGACCATCGACCGGTCTGGGCGCACCGGTGTCGCGGGGACCCATCGACCGGTCGGGACGTTGCTCTCCAAAGCGAGGGCGATCGTCCTGACGGGGCGGACGCGGACCGTCGAAGCGAGGGCGATCGTCCTGACGGGGCGG
>CAYURO010000027.1:13892-63742 GCA_964447285.1 uncultured Enterobacteriaceae bacterium
CGCGGCGGACGCGGGCCGTCGAAGCGAGGGCGATCGTCCTGACGCGGCGGACGCGGGCCGTCGAAGCGAGGGCGATCGTCCTGACGCGGCGGACGCGCTCCATCGGAACGCGGACGGTCCGGACGGGGCGCGTTGCGGTCAAACGGCGGGCGATCGGGTCGGGGACCTCCGCGATCCTGACGAGGTCCGTCGCGATCCGGACGCGGCGCATCGCGGTCGAAACGGGGGCGGTCTCCCTGCGGCGACGGGCGATCCGGACGTTGTGGCGGCCGATCGAACCGGGAGCCCTCTGGGGAACCGGACGTCGCAGAAGGTGGCGAGGGTGCTGCGTCGGCAGCGGTCGACCGCGGGGACGGCTCGACTCCGGGCTCCGCAGCACGGCTGGCGCGACGCACAGGGGCCTTCGGACCCTCAGACTTCGCCTTACGGGGAGCCGCCGGGGACTTGCGTGGTACCGCAGGAGCCTTGCGCACGGCCTTCTTGGCGGGAGCTGGGTCGGGGCTCTGAGTCGGGGATTGGACTTGATCGTCGCGGGGGTCGCTCATGGTTTCCTAGGGTTGCGTTTCAAGTGCGGGCACGGGGCCCCTGCGCGATCTGGACCGGCAGAGGCGACTGCGATGGCGCGGGAATGGGGACCGTCGAGAACAAGCCAGCCAACGACAGCCATCGATGCGCCACCGTGGGCCGACTGAGGGGGGGGGGGCCGCGTTGCAGGTCCACCTACTCCGCAGCCAGCTGCAGAGCTGAGCCGCCGCGCGCTGCCCGAATCGCCTGCGCCACCTTGGCAGACAGGCCTTCGACCGATGCCTCGAACCGGGTGCCCGTCGCGCGAATCTTGACCTCGACGATGCCCTGGTCGGCCTTGCGACCCACGACGATTTGCACAGGATAGCCCAGCAGATCCGCGTCGTTGAACTTAATGCCGGGACGCTCGTCGCGGTCGTCGAAGACGGTCTCGATGTCCAGCTCGACCAACTCATCGTGCAGCTTTTGGGCGTGCTCGAAGCTGGGTCCGTCGGGGTTCAGCGCAAGCACGGCGACTTCGTAGGGCGCAAGGGCCACCGGCCACGAGATGCCCCGGGCGTCGTGGTGCTGCTCGATGGCGGCCGACAGAATTCGGGTAACACCGATGCCGTAACATCCCATCTCGAAAGGCTTTTGCGTGCCGTCCTCGTCCAAAAAGGTGGCCGTCATCGCCGTGGAGTACTTCTGGCCCAAGAAGAAGACGTGGCCGACCTCGATGCCCTTGAAGCTGCGGAGCGTGCCAGAGCAGCGTGGGCAAGCATCACCGGCCACAGCCATGCGCACGTCAGCGTACGTCAGGCCCCGCAGGTCGCGGGCTGGCGAGACATCGACCAAGTGCGCTTGCTTCTGGTTGGCACCGCAGACCGCCGTTGGCATGGCCCGCAGCTCGCCATCGGCCACCGCCTTTAGACCGCCCATGCCGATCGGGCCCAAGTAGCCCGGGGGCAGACCGGTCTTCTGCACGAACCAGGCGGCGTCGGCGAGGTACAGCGCGTTGACGCCCAGCGCCTGCTTGACCTTGACTTCGTTCGCCTCGCGGTCGCCTCGCACAAACACGACCGCCGGCTCGCCGTCCGCTTCGTACAGGATCGCCTTGATCATCTGGTCGGCGCGGCAGCCGAGCATCTGCGTGACGCTCTCGATGGTCTTGGCTCCCGGGGTCTCGACCACTCGGGCCTCGCCCAGACCAACGGGCGTCGCGACGAACTCGGGCAGCGCGAGGGGCGCCTTCTCGACGTTGGCGGCGAACGAGCAGGAGTCGCAGGACACGATCGCGTCCTCACCGGACTCAGCCAACACCTGAAACTCGTGGGACATCGAGCCGCCGATGTTGCCCGTGTCGGCCTCGACCGCGCGGAAGTCCAAGCCCATGCGCGTGAAGATCCGGTGGTAGGCGTCGAACATCGCCTTGTAGGACGCGTGGGCCCCAGCGACCGTCGCATCGAAGGAGTAGGCGTCCTTCATGATGAATTCCCGCCCGCGCATCAGGCCAGCACGTGGGCGGATCTCGTCGCGGAACTTGGTCTGGATCTGGTACAGGTTCACCGGCAGTTGCTTGTAGCTCTGCACGTCCTTGCGCACCAAATCGACCACCACCTCTTCGTGTGTCGGTCCCACGCAGAACTCGGCGCCCTTGCGGTCCTTCAGACGCAGCAGCTCGGGCCCGTACTTGGCCCAGCGGCCGGACTCCTGCCACAGCTCGGCAGGCACGATTGCCGGCATGAAAATCTCTTGCGCGCCAGCTCGGTTCATCTCCTGACGGATGATGTTCTTGACCTTCTCTACGACCTTCACGCCCAGCGGCAGGAACGAGTAGATGCCGGCAGCCACGCGGCGGATGTAACCAGCGCGAACGAGATGCTGGTGAGAGACGACCTCTGCATCCTTGGGGGCTTCGCGGAGGGTGGGCAGATGCAAACGGCTGGCGCGCATGGGGATTCTGGCTCCTGAAGGTGTCAACGTGAACGAAGGGGCGGCGCCCCGACTGCGAACCGACAAGCCCGGTGTGCACGAACCGTCGGTGCGCCGGGGAAGGGTCGCGGAATCGCCGGACCACGGATGGGGCTCGGGGAGGAAAGTCCTGCCGGGGCCTAGTACTCGTACGTCTCGTGCATCGAGCGGATCAGGTCGAGCAAGCTGACGCGGAACTGATACTCCGAGAACAGATAGCTCTGCTGCAGCGTTTCGATGTTGGGGAACTTGGCCAGCTCAGCGGCCGCGAGCTTGACCGCCATGTACCCTGGATTCAGCGTGTCGTCCGAAGTCTTCGCCGCGACGTAGACCTTTCCGGACAGCGGGTCGGTGAACTGCGCGACGTCGAGGCCCTCAGGCAGGTCGATGGCCGCCTCGTTGCCCTTCAAGAACACGCGGCTCAGGTCCATGAACGTGCGGTCGAAGCCCTGGGTCAGCAGCGCCATGCCGAAATAGGCACCGAACAGCGGCATGCGGAAGCGGCTGGACGGGAAGATCGGCCGCTCGTCGGGGAAGATCGTGTACTTCAGGCAGCCGGTTTTTTGCTCAGGCGAGGCCGTGACGGGCAGGTCCGAGCACTTCTTGTACTGCTTGTCGGCGTCGGCACCAACCCAAACGCGCGGCAGCAAGTAGTCGAATTCCTTTGTCTCGTTGCCGGTCGCGGGGTCGGGCGGTCCCTGCAGCACATGCCAGCCGTAGTACTCGGCGTCCTCGATCGAGATGCCACCGAAGAGCTGGATCATCTCGCGCGGGAAGACGTTGAAGAAGCTGACCATGTAGCGGCGCAGGTCCTCCTGCTCGTTGACGGCCACGAACGCAGGCGTCGTCGGATCCGACAGCAGCGAGAACGCGGCGATGCGGTCGTAGATCTGGCCGGCGGTGATCGGCCGATACATGTAACCGCCACCCCAGCCGGCATACAGCTGGCGGCCGCCGTTGGTCTCGTCGAACCAGTGGTCATCCGGGCAGCCGCCCGAGTCGAACTGGTTGTAGGGCTCGAAACGATTGCGGTTGGCGTTCCAGCAGTAGTAGCCGGGCGCCGGGCGGGCGATGACCTGTGCGAGCTTGTTGAAGGTGTTGACCGTCGCGAAAGCGCCCGAGAGCCCACCGTTGACGTCCTGGTCGAACTCGCGGCCATAGCGCTTCTTCCACCAACCGTCCTTCTGGTAGGTCGCAAAGTCGATCGCCCAGAACTGGAACTGCCGCACTGCGGTGTAGAAGGCGTTCTCGACCCGGGCGGAGTAGTTGTCCGGGTGGAACATCTCGGAATCACGGGCATAGCCCCAGAAGTACCAGTACTGCTCGTAGTCGTTCAGCGCGTTGCGTGCGATCTCGTACGGGTCGGCGCCCTCGTCGAACGTCGCGCATGTCGGGGTGTCGCCGTTCAGCTCGTCGGAGCAGAAGCGATACGGCACCTCGACGATGGTCGAATCGGCGCAGTACTTGTCCTCGCCAAACGGGCGGCAGACCTTGTTCTGACCGCACTGGTCGTCGCTGACGCACCGGTCGCCCTTCAGGCTGGACCAAGCCACATCCTTGCGGGCGTGCAGATTGGCGACGGACCCGAAGTACTTGGGCAAGGTCGAGTAGTGGATGCGCCGCAGGATCTTGTTCATCGCCTGGTTGCCCTGGTGCAGCAGCATGTTCGTGCCGGGGTTGTCCTGCGTGGGTGTGGCCAAGTAGTCGTTCAAGGGAGCCAACTCGCCACCGGGAGACGTGGTCAAGTCGGGCGGATTCGTGAAGGACTCCACGATGTCGCCGTAGCCGAACTTGATGGCGGCGCGGTCGTACATGCCCAAGCCGGCGAAGTCGGAATTGAACTTGGCGCCGTAGTCCATGATCGACGCCATTTGCTGCGTGCGCATGTCGCCTTCCGCCTGGGTGGCGGTCTCGTCCGACCAGGGGTTGATGGCGTCGCCGTTGGCATTCACCTTCAGATCCCAATACTTCTTCTGGTAGTTCAAAGCATCGGTCGAGGCCTCGAAGTTGTGCCGCAGACCCAGCGTGTGACCAATCTCATGGTCCTGGGTGGCCTTGTAGATGTTGGACCAAAGCTCTCCCTTGATTTGCGCGCGCAGCGGGGCGACGACGGCCCGGCCGACCTCTTGCGTGTTGCGAAGCAGCGGGTCCATCGTGTCCGTGTAGAGGGGGCTCGGCAGCATGTGCACCACATCGAGGATCGGGTTGTTGCCGTTCGCGGTGTTCAACGCGACGCGCAACTGGTCCATCAGAAGCGAGCTGGAGCAGCTGGCCCACCGGTTCTCGGTTCCCGTCGACACGCAGATGCGTCCCTTGGACAATCCCAGCGACTCAAACGCGAGCGGCGTGGGGCACGTCTCTCCCGTCGCGAGGCTGGTCAGCCCGTTGTACAGCGTCGACTCCGTCGCGGATGCATAAGCCTTGCAGAACGCCTCGTCATAGCGGCGACCGTACTCCTGAGCGACCCCGATGATGGCGTTGTCGGTGAACGACTCGAAGTGCAGGGTCTTGGTCGCGAGCTTGTCGAACACCTTGCGGCGCTCACGCAAGCCGGCAATGTGCGCCCAGTTGGCGACGCTCAGCTTCTGCAGCTGGTCGGCCGTCATCTTCTGGGTCGTGCCCGGCTTGACCTGCAGGTCCTTGAACAGCGCGTGCACGGAGTACGACGGGTCGTTGCCCACCAGCATCTCGTCAAGCGGCGGGTTCTGCTGGATGCGCGACATGCGGCTCTGCGCGTAGGACCCGCCGTTATCGACCACGTTCAGGCCGGCGGTCTCCAGACGCTGACGCACGTCGGGGTCCATCATGTTGGCCAGATGGGTACGCAGTTCCTCCGTCGACTTGGGCGCCTTCTGGTCATAGGTCTTGAAGCGCCGCGCGGTGATGTTGAACAGCTTCTCCGTCGCGTACTTGACGTCGTTGAAGTCCTTGACGCCCGCCTGCAGCTCGATGGCCTGCAGCGCACCCTCAGAGCCCAGCTTCATCTGTGAAACGTAGGCGTGGGCGCTTGCTGCGATGATCTCGCCCGTGATGGGGTCGGCCGCCGAGGGGCCGTAGCCATAGAGGCCGATCTGGATGTTGGCAGGCACCGCGTGCATGTAGTTGTAGCGCAGGTCGCCAAACCGGTGCGGCTTGTCCATGTCCTTGCAGAACCGCTTGCCAATCGCGGTGTCGCTGTACTCTGCGGTCTGCTGGCCGGCCTTCAGGGCGGCGCGGGCGGCGGCATCGCTGTTCTCGCACAGGATGAACATCGGGTGATCGGGCTTGACGCCGGCCTTGTGGAACGCAGCGACCGCCTCAAGGGGCTCAGACCAGCCTCGGGCGATGTTGCGCGCTGCGACGACAAGCTCACGCGGGTGGTCCGTGTTGAGGTAATAGACGATCGGCTCAGGCGTCATCTTGGTGTAGTCGAAGTCGCCCTTCCACACCCGGCCTTCGCCCGGACCCTTGCAGTTTTCGCCAGGCGCGGCGGTCGGATCGACGTAGCACTTGACGTAGCGGTCCCAAATGCGATGGCGCTGGGCGCGTCGAACGGCATTGTTGTAGGTGACGCCGAACTCGATGTCGTAGACCGGGCGCTCGGTGCGGAAGTAGCCGAACTTCTCGAACTCGACGTCGTCCTGCTCGCGCGAGACGTAGGCCTTGGTCGGATCGTCCGTGTAGTCGGGCACTTCCAGGAAGAACGTGCGGACCTTCACTTCCTCCGACGCGCAGTCGTACACGCCGCCCGTGTACCAAGGATAGAAGTAGCAGATCGGGATGTTGCCCAGCTCTTCGTCGTAGTAGACGGTCGGGGCCGACGCGATCAGGCGGTGCACGTAGGTCATGTACGCCTGCTTGCACTTCTTGCCGTCGGCGCAGAGCTCGAATTCCTCGCCCTCCGGGGCAGTGTCGCCTTCGTAAACGACCGGAGCGACCGACGCCGACGCCAGGATGCCGCCCGTCACGTCGCCGTCGAAGTCGATCAGCTGCTGCGAACCCCACTGCACGCGCATGAATTCCCGATCGAACCACTTGCGATCACTGGTGTTTTCATAGCGCTTGTTGGTCTTCTCGCCCGACGCGCTGCTGTACGCATAGGTGATGTCGAAGTGGCTGGAGATCGGGAACGCGAGCACGGGCGCGCCGCGGAACACGTATTGCCGGCCCTCGCGCACGCAAAAGCCGTTCCAGTCGGCCTCGTCCTTGGCCTTGGGGGCCGCCGCATTGCCACACCACGCCTTGACGCCACAGTCCGCGTCCGTCGCGCAGGCGACCTTTTGGTAATCCTGAGGCACGGCATGGGTCACGGGCTTGCCGTTCTTGTCCAACAGCGGCACGTCCGTGTCGCCCTTCATGGCGTACGCTTCCGACCCGAGCATGAACTCGTACGTGCGGTAGAAGTACAGGGCGTCTTCCTGGATCTCGAACACGCCGCGGGTCAGCGTGCCCATTTCGCCGGGAAACGTGTACGCGCTGGTGTAGGTGGTCGCCACGACGGTTGTGCGCAGGTACCACTCACGGCCCAGCAGGTCCGCCTTCTTCACATAGTTGGGCTGGACCGTGTCGATCTCGGCCAGATCCTGAGCACATCCGGCAAACATCGCCAGAACGGCGGCCAGGAGGAGCGAGTGCAAGTACGCGGACTTCATGTTGGTCTCCGTAGCACGGGAGCAGGTTCCAAACGCCTGGGCCTAAGGCCTCTGGCTAGATGCCGATGGAGCCGTAGACGGCGAAGAGTTCGCGGAAGTAGTCGATGACCTCGATTTCCGTCTTCATCTCGTTCGCGATCTTCTCCTTTTCAGCCCCTGTCGCTTTGGTCCACCAAGTACCCGTCGCACAGGACGAGCCGTTGGCGCAAATCGGACTGCCGGTGTCGGGGGCCGCAGCGCACACGCTGCCATCCGCACAGCCGGTCTTCAGCAGGTTCAGCTTCTCGAGCATCCGATGGGTCGGCGAGTAGCGCTCCGCGTCGTAGTTGGGCTTCGGCGCGACGTAGGTCTTCTTGCCAAACGGGTCGACGAACTCGACGACATCGACCTTGACCTCGACGCCGTTGACGATCGTCTTGCCCAAGTCGTACTGCTGGCCGTTGCCCTTGAGCCAGATGGCCATCGAGTCGGTAAACGTCGGATCGAAGCCCGCGGGCAGGTTGGCGATCGCCTGCCACGCGGCGAACAACCGCAGGCTGTGGTTGAGGATCGACGGCTCGACGCGCGGGTCGTTGCCCTTGTACGGCTTGAAGGGGTCGTAACGGTAGAACACGTTGTTGGTGTCGACGTGACCGCCGATCTCCTCCACGTCGCCTGCCGCAAGGCCGCCCAGCAATGAGGCCAGCTGCTTGGGATAGACGGTGTTGTAGCCAATCGCGGTACCGCGGAACAACGGCAGCTGCTCGCCAACGTAGTCGGACAAGAAGTTCGCGCTCGAGTTGGTCATGGTCAGGATGGCCGCGACCTTGTCCCAGTAACCGCCAATCCACAGCGGGTGGTCGAAGTAGTAGTAGCCCTTCTGGGTCGCGAACGACGTCCAGGGCATCTTGCCAACCCCCAGCGGAATCTCGAGGTTGCCCTTGCCGGGTTCGTACGACACGTTGTTGTAACGGTTGGCGACCGGGTCCTTGATGTACGAACCAGGCGCCGGCGCCGTGATCATGTTCGACAAGCGGCGGAACGAGTCTTCCGAAGCGCGCCTGAGTTGCAACAGGCCGAACGGCGAGTTCTCCCATTGCTTGAAGTCCGAGAACACGCTGTAGATGTTGTTGAACAGCGCGTAGTAACGGCCGGCCTGCCCGATCGGCGTCAGCCAGCGGTCCTCGATGCGGGCGAGATAGGACAGGGGGCTGCCACCGCGGCCGAACCACAGGCGCTCACGCTTGAAAGCATCGAACAGGTAGTACTCTTCGATGGCCTCGCCCGCGTGATAGACGATCTCCTCTGGCGACGAGCCGGTGTCGAAGTAATAGCAGCCCATGTTGCCGCGGAACTCGTCCGAGCAGTACTTGTAGGGCACCTCGAAGTAGGTCGAGTCTGCTTCCTGGCGCACGTAGTTGCGCACGTTCAGGCGCTCTGCTTCCACCAAGTGGGTCGGCACCGCCTCACGCTTGACGTTGTACTCCGGCGGCATCCAGTGGTTCACGAGGTCGAGCGTCGGCGTGGTGGTGCCATAGCCGCTCCACGACTCGGTCGTCAGGCGCCAGGACACGTCCTCGAACGAACGCCCCTGATTCTTGGCATAGGTCTTGGTGGCCTCAATCAGGTAGCTGGGGTCTGAGTAGACCTCCACCAGCTCGCCGTACCCGTACTTGATGGCGGCGTAGTCGTACTTGCCCAAGCTGTGAATGTCGCTGTGGACCTTCTGACCGTAGTCCATGATCGACGAGTACTGGTACTCGACGCGGCGGTTGTCGATCTCCTTGGGGGTCAGCTTGGCGCGCGGCACGTACTTCAGCGCCTGAACCACGCTCTCTTCGGTCATCTGCGTGGTGCGCGTCTTGCCGCGGGCGTCGGTGCAGAAGCCACCCTCGCAGCTCTCGCCGTCGAGGCACACCGAGGCTGCCGTCGCGGTGGTGCAGGCAAAGCGGGAATAGCACTTCGCGCCGATGCACTGGCCTCCCGCGCATTGGCTGTCTTCCGAGCAGTCGAATGTGCTCTTGACCTTGGTCTGGCAGGTGCCCACCGGGATGGCGTCGGCGTCAATGCACTGCTTCTTGGACTTCAAGCACGACAGACCGCTCGGGCAGTCCGAAGTCGTGCTGCAGGTGAGCAACGCGCAGGTCTCTCCGAAGGTGTCCTGCTCGCAGAACACGTCCTTGCCGATGACGGCGGTCGAGCCGGGCAGCTTGAGATCGGCGCAGAGCACCGGCTCCTTCTCGCGGCCGGTGTTGGCGTCGAAGTAGCCGTCGAAGTAGTTGATCAGGTCCGACGAGGCCTCGAAGTTGTGGCGCAGTCCCAGCGTGTGGCCGACTTCGTGCTCGAGCACGCCGCGGAAGATCGCGATCGACAACGCGGTGCGCAGCGCATCGCCCTTGTAGCAGGCGTTGGCGCCAATCGGGTCCGCCTTGGCCAAAACGTCGGTCGGCTGCTGACCCGGCTGGCACTTCATGCGCTTGGCCAGGCCGAGCAGCGACGGGTCCTGGAACTCCGAGAGGTAGATGTTGTTGTAGCCGAGCAGCTGCATGCGCCGCTTCTCGTCCAGCTGCCGCTTCGGCGTGGCCCAGCCAGTCGGTCCGATCTTGCCCAGCATCTCCGGGTTGATGACGTCGCCGGGCTGCACTTCGCCCTCCGACATCACCAGCGCCATCTCGTCGTTGACCATCGCGCGCTCCAGCGGCGTGCCCTTGATCTTGTCGAGACGGGCGAACACCTGCCCCATGTCGAACGTGGGGGCGAACTTCTGCATCAGCTCGCCCAGCTTCTGGTGGTCTTCCAGCTCGTGCAGCAGCTTGTCGTCGTCGGCGCCGGGCTTGGAGGACATCACCTCAGCCGCGCGGTCGGACATACGGACAGTGGCCTGCCGGCGGGCGGCCTCCAGCTGCTCCTCGGGGGTGGTCGAGACTTCGGCAGCGCCGATCGCTCCATCAAACAAGGACTTGTCCTTGCCGGTCTGCGACTGGGCCAACAGGTACTCCTTGATGTACCGGCCGCTGGCGATGGTGCTGGCGTCCAAGTCGCCGTTCAGCAAGTCGACGAGATCCTTGGCGTATTGGGAATAGGTGATCAGCGAGGCGCCGTAAATGTTGGCGGTCGACCACACGATCTCACCGGTATCCGGGTCGGCGGCCGAGGGACCGTAGCCCAGGGGCGACGACGCGTGGATGTTGGTGACCCAATAGAAGAAGTTGTAGCGCATGTCGCCGATCAGCTTCATCGCCGCGGCGTCCTCGACAAAGCCGCCGTTCTTGAGGTCAGCGCACGGGTTGAACGGCTTGTTGGTCTGCGGGTCGGTGACCCAGTAACGGCAGTCGTTCAGCAACGACTTGACGCCGCGCTGGGCGGCCGTGCACTTGTCGCCGGAGTAGACGTTCTCGCAGATGACGAAGATGTCCTGCAGCTTGTCCTTGACCGCGAGGCGGTCCGCATAGTCCTGCGGGGTCAGCTTCTGGCGCCAGCCGACGCACGTTCCCACGCCGTTGTCGCTCTGGCAGCTGACGTCGGCGCGCTGACCCGGATTGAGCATCACGACGTGTGCGACGCTGCCGGTGAAGTACAGGAAGTCCGTGGCCTTGCCGAACTCCAGACCTTCGCTGAAGCGGGTGCCGTTGACGCCGACTTCCAGCGTGGTGCCCTGCGACAGGGCCGTGCCTTCCTTCTTGCCCAGGCCGTTGACGACGCGCAGACCGGACTTCAGCTCGCCGCCCTTGAGCACGGCCAGCGAGTCGCCGCCCACGAACACGACAAACGTCACGTCGTTGGCCTTGATCTTGACGTTCTGCATCTTGGCCGTCTGGCCGTCTGCGGTGACGACGAGGTCAAACGTGCCGGACGAGCCACTGAACGCCGACTTGGGCAGCAGTGCGGAGCGGTCCTTGGCCGCGATCTCGCCCGCGGCAAAGGCGACATTCGATACGGTCGTGACGGCAGCACCGTCTGCGACCTTCTTGACCTCGAGCTTGGCGGCCGCGCTGCCCGGGGTGCCGTTGACCAAAACGACCAAGCCGTCGCCGCCCAACGAGGGGCGATCCGAGCAGATCTGCTTCTTGGTCACCGAGTCGTAGGTCACGGTGCAGTCGGTGACGATGACGGCCTCAGTGTCGGTGTCGCCCTTGGGGACGGCCACGACGACGCGATTGGCCTTGACGTTCTTGGTGTCGACCGAGACTTCAAACGGCGCGTGACTGGCACAATCGCTGTGCGTCGAGCAGAAACGCTGGCCAAAGCGCGACTTCGCGTCGGAGAAACCCTTGATGCCGTCCTTGGCCCACTTGTCCTGCCAGAAGTACAGCCAAGACACGGTCTCCTTGAAGGTGTCGCTCCAGGAGTCGGCTGCGGCATAAGCGGCGGTGAGGTGGTCGGCGGGGTGACCTTCGCTGACGTGGTAGACGACCGGACGGATGCCGCGGTCACGGAACTCGATGCGGGCCGTCGAGGCGCAGACGCCCGGCACGAACCAATCCTTCTGGTCGCAGACGGCGGGGACCGCGCAGTCGCGGTTGGTCAGGCAGGTGGTCGTCTTGCCGACGGCGTCCTTGATGGGCGTCAACATCTTGGACTTCTTCCAGATGTTCCAGCGGGCGGCCTTGTAGTCGTGACCGGCGTAGGTCAGACCGTACTCTTCATCAAAGGTGTACCGCTCGGCCAGGAAGTAGCCGAACTTCTCCTGCGGCCCAGCATTGTGGTACGGCAGGATCTCGAAGTCGTTGATGCGCTTGGGGTTCGCACGCTTGAAGGACACGCGGGTGTCGAACGCGGCGCCGGCACAGTCGCCGGGAGCGAGCGCGTAGGTCGAGCACGCGCCGGTGGACATCGGCTGGCCGAACACCCGCCGAGTGAAGTGGAAATAGCCGCCATCCGGGTCCATGTAGAAGCGGTTGGGGTTGTCCTGCTCGTCCTGCGGCACGTAGTAATCGACCGGGCTGTACTTCATCGAGCCCTGGGGGAACATGGCGTTGACCAGCGCGTTGCTCATCCAATCGACGCGGATGTACTTGCGCTTGTACCAAGGCTTGTCCGTGGTGTTCTCGACCAGCACGTTGGACTGCGAACCCGTCGTCGAGCTGTAGTCGCGCTGGATGTCGAAGTGGCTCTTGATCGGATAAACGGCCGTGGGGTTGCCGACGACCAGATCGATGAACTGGTCCTCCTTGCCCTCGATCCAGTACGTCCGAATCTTCTTCTTGTTCCACTTCGCGTCGCCGCCCAGCACCTTCTCTGTGAAGGGGTAGACGATCAGGTAATTCTCCTGAATGTCGAAGACGACCTTGCCGCCATCGTCACCGAAGTTGGCCTGCCCCGCGAAGCCGAAGCCCGCCCCCATGGGAATGTCCGTGACGACCTCGAGCTTGTACCAGACGCCAGCGAGCGAACTCTTCGCTACGTAGTTCGCCTGGGTGCGGTCGATAAGGCCGACGTCCTCAACGCACGCCGTGGCCACCAAGGCGAGGGCGATCGCGAGCAAGAACGACGCGGGGCGAAGCAACTTCATGGTGCAACTCCTGAGAACACGCGAGGAAACTCCTGAACGGGGTGCTGGCACCGGCAGTTCAGGGGGTGGCACGGGCGCGACGGCCCGGTCCCAAAGCCTAGAAATCGTGCGACAGCCCAAGGCTGAAGCTGGAGTAGTTGTCCGGCAGCGAGCGGAAGTCGAAGAACGGGAACCGGAGCGTCTTGTTGTCGGCGGTGAACACGGGCGAGCCGGTATAGACCTGCGCACTGATCGCGGTCTGGCCCGACTCGGTCAGCGCATAGGAAACGCCGATGCTGCCCCACTGGTTGTCGCTGCGGCCGCGGCCGGCCTTTGCGTAATCGCTGGAGAATTCGTCGATCGGCGCGTCGTAGTACTTCCAGCTGTGGGACAGCGAGTAGGCGACGGCGGCGTACCAGCGGTCGCCGATGCTGAACGCGGCCGTCAGCCCATTGCGCAGCGAAAACGAGCTGTTCTGAGCCGTCGTAGCGATCTCGCCTCCACCCAGATCCTCCGCGCCGCCGATGCGGAACAGCGGATTCACGGTCGGGTCGATCTCGCGCGTGGCGCTTGCGTAACGGTGAAAGTTTTTGTTGAACGAAAACGAGTAGGACAGCGTCATCAAGCCGTCGAACAGACCCTGGCGAGACAGCGAGAGGCTGGTGCCCAAGTTCGTGATCTTGGTCTGGAATTGGCTCGCGCGCGACGTCGGCAGGCTGGACGACAGGCCCACGCTGGAGATGATGCCGCCGGGCAGCATCCACGGCTTGCTCTTGCCGTCTTCGAACGTCTGCGGCATCCAGGACAGCGAGAACCCGACGTCGCCAAAGTTGGTGTCGTAGGGTCGCACGGCGCCGGAATCGACGTTGGTGATAAGGTTCTTGTTGACGCCGTCCGACACCGCAAGCGACAGGCCGGGACGGATCGCCCACGCGACACGCAGGGATAGCGTCATGTCGAGGCTTGCGCGACGCTGTTCCTCGTTGGCGACGAGGGTACCGCCGGAAATGCCAGACTCGAGCCCGACGCTGCCGGAAATCGGGATCTTCGCGTCGGAGGCTTCCTGCTGCTCGACGAGCGCGTCGCGCACCTGCGCCAAGGCAGTGCCGGAGACCAGCGAGGCCGCGAGCGCGGCAGCAAGCGCAGCCGTGCGGGTCAAGCGATGAAGGGCAAACGGCATCCGCTTCTCCTTGCGCAGGACGATCGCCTGCGCACGCGATCTGACGAACAGGCGCGGGAATCGGGTCCGGACAGAGGACTATGATTTCCGTCGGTTCTGGCTTGCTCGGGTGCGATCTGCACGCCGACCCCAGATACCGAGGGCACGACGGAACGGCGAAACGTAACATCGGGCAGGCGCGGATTCAAGATGAAGCCTTGCGAGGCATGGACCGTTTGCTCGACTGCGTGACCGGCTTGTCGGCAAGGCGAGAGGACAGGGGCGGGTTGCACAGGATCTCTGGAGGCTGTAGACCATAGGGTCTTGCGCCTTGGTTCGGCCGACGGTCGGGCGCATGCGGGGGCGGACGGGTAGAGGCCGAGTTCGGAAGACGTGCGTCTGATTGCGCAAGGTTTGAGTCAGGAGGCGGCGTGCGGTTCACGTGTCCCAGTTGCAACAAGTCCTATCGTTTGCCGCCGGAGCGTCTTGGGGCCTCCGGTCGCGCGCAGATCCACTGTCCGAACTGCCACGTGCACGTGCATGTGCGAGCGGGACAGGGCGACCTTCTCGAGTGCCATCTGGTCTCGGACCCGGCGCACGCCCATCACGCCGCGCACACGCTCGAGGCCGCCCACGAGCCTGTGCACGATCACGCCCCCAAGCCCGGTCAGGCCAACTGGTTCGTGGTGGTCGGGCGCGAGAAGCAAGGGCCGATGACAGTTGATCGGGTCGCGGAGATGCTGGCCTCGGGCCAGCTGACCCTGCAGTCGCTCGCTTGGCAGAAGGGCCTGGCCACCTGGATGAAGATCCAGGACATCGATGCGCTGCGTCTGGTCGCAAAGGCATCGCACCCGGCCCCTGTGGCCCCGCGCCCTGTCTCGACCGTGCAGCCGGCGGTTCGCGCCACAGGCTCTGCTCCCAGGCCCGCGCCCGCCCCCAAGCCCGCGCCCACCACCACGCCCGCGCCCACCACCACGCCCGCGCCCGCCCCCAAGCCCGCGCCCACCCCCGCCAAGCCAACGGCTGCTCGCGCGTCGCAGCCTGTGCCGCCTGCACGCCCCAAGGCCGACCGCCCGATGCCCGCCCAGCGCAGCGAGCCGGCGTTGGACGAGGCCGGCCCGACGATGGAGGCGCAGGTGCCGTTCTTCGGCAGCCGCCCGGCGACAAACCACGGTCGCAAGGTCGGCCCGGACACGTCACGAGTGGTGGCCGACGCCCACGGCGCGGCGTTCTTCGGCGGCGGCTCGGACATGGGCGACATCGACCTGCAGTTGCCAGACCCGAACAAGCACAAGCCGACCAAGGAGGAGTACCAGAACCTTTTGCAGGAATTCAGCGTCATGTTCCGCTTGGACAAGCGGAGCAAGCGTCAGAAGATCGCCATCGGCGTGGTGCTGGGCGCTCTGGTGCTGGGCGTCATCGCGTTCGGCATTGCGCTGAAGGTCGACGGCGACGCCAAGCGCGAGCTGATCCGCGACTCGAAAACGATCCTTGCCGTCTTCAATCTGCCGTACCAGACCAGCGTCAAGGTGCAGCTCGAAGAAGAGGATTCGCAGGACGCGGGCGATGTTGCGGCCGCCGGCGGCGCTGAGGCTGCCGACAAGAAACCGGCCGTCGAGAAGAGCACGTCTGACCTTGCCGCCAAGCTGCAGCGGACGTTGCGGGCGCAGAGGAAGCGGCAGGCTGCCACGGGCGGCAAGGTGGAGCTCCAGGGCTCGACTGCGGAGCAGATCGCGGCTCGCACCGAGGCAGAGCGTCTGGGGAAAGAGGCTCTCGAGCGCGCCCTGAACTCAGGCAACGGCCCCAAGCGGGAGAAGGTCGCCACGGGCGGCATCGGGACGGTGCAGAACGTGACGGACTCGCAGCTCGAGCGTCTCTGCTCACAGCGGTACGGTGTCCTGCGCACCTGCGGCAACAAGGTCCTGTACGACGGAGCGCCGTACAAGCTCGCCTTCACGATCAACATGTTGGGTGGCGTCTCTGGCGTCCGCGCATTGGTTGACGGCAAGCCGGATGCTGATCTGGCTGCGTGCGTGCGCGCGAACTTCTCGTCCAACTTCGGTCAGCAGGAAACCGAAACCGACCACACCTGCTCGGTGGAGTGAGGTCGCCGTGCTCCAACGCGCCCTGCTGACCTTGGCCTGCACCGCTGCGTTTCTGGCAACTGCGGGCGGCGCGTGGGCGCAAGAGAGCAAGATCGAGTTCAAGGTTCTGGGCTTCAACGCCGACGCCAAGACGATGCTCGTGGGCATCGAGGACGTCGACACGGGGCTTGCTTTGCGCCTGTACGACGTCGAGTCGGGGCAGCCCGCCAAGAAGTCCGTGCTGGTGCCGTACATCCGCGTCGATGGCGTCAAGACCATCAAGGAAGCGCGGAAGAAGTACAAGATCACGGACCCCGGGGTCGAGGACACGATCTACTTGCTGGACCCAGCAGACGAGACCAAGACGTTGTCGTTCTTCGGCCTGATGGCGTCGAAAGAGCGGTTCGTCCTTGCCGCCACCGACAAGAAGAAGCTGGGCAAGATCAAGGACGTGCCGGTACAGAAGGACGAGGAGACCGGCATCTTGGGCACCGCCGCGCTGAAGTCCGTGTTCTGGACAACCGACCGCAAGACCATGATAGCTGTGGTCAAGCACAAGCTGGATACGGGAAATTTCTCCCGCGAAGTCGACGAGTTCCATGCGATCCGCTTCACTCCCGACGTGATCCGCTGGGTGGAGCAGGACAAGCCCAAAGAAGACGAGAAGCCCAAGGAAGAGGAGAAGAAGAAGGAGGAGAAGGGTGGCTGGTGGCCGTTCTGAGCCGCGACCTCCCCGCATCGTCATGACCTCCGCAGCCTCCTCCTCCGCACCCCCGCAGCGCACCCGATCGCACGACCTGCGCCTACTGCGACGTTTTTGGCCATACCTGCGCGCCGACCGCAACTGGCTGCTGCTTGGCTTGGTGTCCGTGCCCCTGATGAGCCTCGGCAACTTGGCACAACCCTGGATTCTCAAAGAGGCCATCGACGGCCCCATCGCCCACGCGCTGCGTCACCAGCCGGCTCCGGGCTATCTCACGCTGCCCACCCTCTCAGCGCTGTTTCTTGTGGCGGTGCTGGGCGACTACGGCTTCCGCAGCCTGCAGCTTTATGCCTTGCAGCGCGCGGGGTTCCTGTCGTTGCTGCGGCTGCGGCGGGCGGTGTTCCAGCACGTGCTGCGCCAGGGTGCGGCGTTCTTTGACCAGCGCGCGACAGGAGCCCTGCTGACCCGGACGACCAGCGACGTCGAGGCGATCGCCGAGATCCTGACCTATGGCATCGTGGGCATTCTGGGCGACGTGTTCGACATCGGCACGATCCTGCTGGCCATGTTCCTGCTGGACGTGCCGCTGACCGGCATGACGCTGCTGGCCGCGCCAGGGATCGTGCTGTTGGTCGAATTCTTCAGGCGCCGCCTGCGGTTCTACAGCGTGGACATCCGCAAGTCGATGAGTCAGGCGAGCGGCCACTTCCAGGAGGCGCTGGCAGGGGCGCCCATCGTGCAGCTGCACGGCCGCGAGCAGACGACGGTCGAGGAATACCGCAGGCTCAACTTCTCGTATCTGCGGGCCTATCGCATCTCGAACTGGTACGACGCTTCGCTGTACGCGGTGATGGACGGCGTGGCCGGGTTGGCGATTGCGGTGCTGCTTTGGTACGGCGGCGGTCGCAACCTGCAAGGTGCCGTGACGCTTGGGCTTCTGGTCGCCTTTGTGCAGTACATCCAGCGCATCTTCGTGCCCGTCCGCGAGCTGAGCGGCAAGGTGGCGACGCTGGAACGGGCGATGGCGGCGCTGGAGCGCATCTTCGAGCTGCTGGACGCCGACGCGTCGCTGAAGTCGGGCACCCACGCGCCGAACAAGGTCGAGGGGCGCATCCAGGTGCGCGACCTGCACTTCGGCTACGGCGAAACGCCCGTGCTGCATGGCGTTTCGCTAGAGGTGCAGCCCGGGCAGGTGGTGGCGCTGGTGGGTCCCACGGGCTCGGGCAAGACGACGCTGGCGCGGCTGCTGACGCGGCTGTACCCGGCGCCCAAGGACGCGATTCTGCTGGACGGTGTGCCGATCGAGGATTGGGACCTGCGTGCACTGCGGCGCGGCGTGGGCGTGGTGTCGCAGGACGTGTTCCTGTTCGCCGGCACGCTGCACGACAACGTGGCACTCGGGCGCGACGACATCGGCCCCGAGCAGGTGCGCAAGGCGCTGGAGGCCGCGCAGCTGGGGCCGCTGGTCGACCGGCTGGGCGGCACGCAGGCCCTGCTGAGCGAGAGCGGGGCGAACCTGAGCTCGGGCGAGCGGCAGCTGCTGTCGATTGCGCGGATCCTGGCCGGCGACCCGCCGGTGGTCGTGCTGGACGAGGCAACTGCCCACATCGACACCGAAACCGAGCAGGCACTGCAGCGGGCGCTGGATGTCGTGTTCGCGTCGCGCACGGTCGTGGTCGTGGCGCATCGGCTGTCGACCATCCGCAAGGCCGACTGCATCGTCGTGCTTGACCGCGGCCGCATCGTCGAACAGGGGCGCCACGACGAGTTGCTGGCCGCCGACGGGCTCTACGCCGGCCTTGTGCGGCGGGCGCTGCAACAGGCCCAGACGTCGCCCACCTGACCGCCGCTTGCGTCCGCACTGGATTTCCGGCACACGGGCGCGCCGGAACCGCTGCTTGCCCCGACCGCGCAACGAAAGGAAGCCATGGCCACGTTCGAAGCCAAGACCCTGAAGGGATTTCGCGACTTCCTGCCTGACGCGATGGCGCCACGGCAAGCGATGCTGCGGGTGATCGAAGCGACCTTCGAGCGCCAAGGGTTCGTGCCCCTGTCGACGCCCGCTCTGGAGTACGCCGAGACGCTGACCGGCAAGTACGGCGACGAGGGCGACAAGCTTCTGTACAAATTCCAAGACCATGGAGAGCGCGAGGTGGCCCTGCGTTATGACCTGACCGTGCCGCTGGCGCGCGTCGTCGCCCAGCACCGCAACGACCTGCAGCTGCCGTTGCGGCGGTATCAGGTGGCGTCGGTGTGGCGCGCCGACAAGCCCCAGCGCGGGCGGTTTCGCGAATTCATGCAGTGCGACGCGGACATCGTGGGGCCGAACACCGCGCTGGCCGACGCTGAGGTGCTGTGCACCGGTCTGGCCGTGCTGCGGTCGCTAGGGATCGAAGGGGCGATGCTGCACCTGAACCACCGCGACCTGCTGTTCTCGTTCTTGCAGGCCGCGGGCGTTCACGATCCCGACCAGCAGCTGAAGTGCATCCGGGCGGTCGACAAGCTCGACAAGATCGGTCAGGCAGGCGTGACGGCAGAGATCGTGCGGGAGTGCGGACTGACGGACGAGCAGGCCGCCAAGGCCATCGCCCCGTTCCTGGCGGCGGAGGCGATGGGGGGCGCGGAGTCTGAGTTCGCGCGGATTCGGGCGTTCTTCCAACTGGAACTGACCGCGGCGGCTCTGGAATCGGCGCTGTCGGCGGTGGCTCGGCTCGAGACCGTGCTGGGGCTCGTCACCGCGGCTGGCTTTGGCGCCATGATTCAGTTCGACCGGTCGATCGCCCGCGGCCTGGACTACTACACCGGCGTGATCTACGAGACCCGCCTGACCGACACTCGCGTCGCCGGCATCGGGGCGGTGATGAGCGGCGGCCGCTACGACCACCTGATCGGGATGTTCTCGCGCGATGAGATCCCGGCGGTGGGCATCAGCCTGGGTCTGGACCGGCTGCTGGCGGCGCTGGTCGAGCTGGGACTGATTCCCGGTGGCCAAGGCACGACGCCCGTGTGCGTGACGGTCTTCAGCGCCGATCAGGCGGGCCCGTCGCTGCACGTGGCGCAGCTGTTGCGCGACGCCGGGTTGCGCGTCGAGGTGGACACCCAAGGCGGCAAGCTGGGCAAGCAGCTGGAGCGGGCGGCCAAGCGCGGCAACGTCCTTGCGGTGGTGCTGGGGCCCGACGAGGTTGCAGCCGGCGAGGCGGTGCTGAAGGACCTGCGCAAAGGCGAGCAGCACAAGGTCAAGATCGCCGAACTCGCCCGGACTGCGGCACGCGCGCTGGCCGACTGAACGGTGCGAGACGCGACCGCGAGAGACTCGACTGGCCTTGCGACGGTCAGCACCTGAACCCAATCGCTCGCAGCCGCGTCAGACGCTGTGGATTGACCCGCTGCGGCGGGCCGGGCTTACTACCGACATGCCGCTTCTCCGACTCCCATCTCTACGTTCGACCGTGGCTTGGCGCTGTGGCGCGCTGGCCCTCGCCGTTGCCGTGCTGGCTGGCTGCGGTGCCCCGCAAGGTCAGGTCGTTACGCTGGATCCCATCGAGTTCAAGGTCGACCGCACGGGGGGAGAGCCCCACGTCTACGTCCGCGATGAGCCGGCGCTGACCCAGGAGGCGATGACCAAGTACGAAGCCGCCGACTGGGCCGAGGCCGTGCGGTTGTTCGACGTGATCCTGCGCGAATTCCCCCAGACAACCAACCGGTTCGCGCTGCTGTACAACGCGGGGCTGGCGCTGCTGCGCCTGCGCAAGCCGACCGACGCGGCAGAGCGGTTCTCGCAGGCGATGCAGGCGGGCGAGGGGACGCGCCAGGCCCGCGACGCGCTGTTCCTGCTGGCAGAGGCCCAAGAACAGGCTGGGCAATTTGCGGCATCGGCAGCGACCTTGAAGAGCGCGCTGGAGGACGCCGCGGTGCAGCAGCGCATCGGCGGACCGCTGGGTCTGCTGGACCAGCTGGAGGCCACGGCGCGCGTGGGTCTCGTGCTGCGCAAGGCCGGCGATCCGACCGGCGCCGACCTGCAGTTCCGGCGCATCGAGCGGCTATACAACGACCACCGCGACGTGGCTCTGGTCGGTGAGAGCGAGTGGGTGGCGCGCGCCCTGTACGAGCGGGGCGAGATCTACCGCGAGCTGTTCACCAGCATTCGCTTCAAGCTGCCCGTCGATCGGATGAAGCGCGACCTGGAAGACAAGGCCAACCTGTTCCTGAAGGCCGAGACCGTCTACTTCAAGTGCGTGCGCCTACAGCACCGCAAGTGGGCGCTGGCGGCGGGCTTCGAGATTGGCCACCTGTACAGTCGCTTGATCGACGACATCGAGAACGCTGAGGCCCCGGACGGTCTGGACGAGTTCACGCTGGACGTCTACCGCGATGAGCTGTGGAACCACACGGAACGACTGGCGAAGCGCTCGATCGTCATCTACCGCAACAACATTCAGTTGGCGGAGCGGATGGGAGAGGCGGGGAGCGACTGGGTGGCCAAGTCGGAGGAGCAGATCGCGCGCATGGAGGCCATGATCGAGGCCAACAACCAGCGCCGCGCGCGTCTGATGCAAGCGGGAATGCCCGCGCCGACTGCGCCGCCACCGACCGGCGAGCCTGTCACCGACGAGCCGACGCCCAAGGAGGAGCACAAGCCCTCCAAGCCCAAGCCCTCCGGAGAGCCGGTCGTCTAGCCGTCAGTGAGTCGTGGCGTCGGGCGCGTCTTCGTAGATGCCCAGATAGTCGCGCTGGATGCCCGCAGGCGTAGCCAGGAAGGCCTTGGGGTCGGCGTGTCGCAAGGCCTCGCGCAGCACTTGGTCCACGTGTTCGACCAGCACAATCTCGACGCCCTTGAGCACTTCTTTCGGGATGTCCTTGAGATCGCGCTCGTTCTCCAGCGGGCAGATCACGCGAGCGATGCCGGCACGGTGGGCCGCGATGACCTTCTCTTTCAGTCCGCCGATCGCCAACACCCTGCCCCGCAACGTGATCTCGCCGGTCATGGCGACGTCGTGGCGCACCGGGACCTGAATCAGCGCCGAAGCAAGCGCCGTGGCAATCGCAATGCCCGCACTGGGACCGTCCTTGGGGATCGCGCCTTCGGGGAAGTGCACGTGCAGGTCGATCTTCTGGTAAAATTCCTTGCCCAGTCCGAGTTCGTGAGCGCGTGAGCGGACATAGCTCATTGCGGCCTGCACGGACTCCTGCATCACCTCGCCCAGCTTGCCAGTGACCGTCAGCTTGCCCTTGCCAGGCACCAGCGACACCTCGACCAGCAGCAGATCGCCCCCCGCCGTCGTGACCG
The DNA here is from genome assembly GCA_964447285.1 of uncultured Enterobacteriaceae bacterium. Classification (GTDB taxonomy): domain Bacteria; phylum Myxococcota_A; class UBA9042; order UBA9042; family UBA9042; genus CAJBNH01. The sequence continues at coordinate 35,702 of CAYURO010000027.1, forward strand.
CCAGACCGTTGCACAGGCCGATCTGGTCGGCAGCCTCGCCCTCGTTGCGGCGGTACTTCTCGGGTCCCAGCAGCTCGATGACCTGTGGTGCGCCGATGCGATACTTCTTCTTGCGCGCGGGTTTGGACAGGTGGTCGGTGGCCATCTTGCGGCACAGCGCACCGATCTGCCGTTCCAAGTTGCGGACACCCGACTCGCGCGTGTACGACCGGATCAGGCTCTGCAACGCGTCGTCCTTGATGACCACGTCCAGCGCCGCAAGCCCGTTGTCGACGATCTGCCGTGGAATCAGGTAGGTGCGGGCGATCTGCAGCTTGTCGTACTCGGTATAGCCGCCCAGCTCGATGATCTCGAGCCGATCCGACAGCGCCCACGGAATCGCGCTCAGCGTGTTCGCCGTGGTGATGAACAGCACCTTCGACAGGTCGTAGTCCAAATCGATGTAGTGGTCCACGAAGCCGTCGTTCTGCTCCGGGTCCAGCACTTCCAGCAGGGCCGACGACGGGTCGCCGCGAAAGTCCATCGACATCTTGTCGATTTCGTCCAGCAGGATCACAGGGTTCGACGTACCCGCACGCTTGAGCGAGTGGATGATCTTGCCCGGCAGCGCGCCCACGTAGGTGCGCCGGTGACCGCGGATCTCTGCCTCGTCCCGCACGCCGCCCAAGCTCATCCGGACGAACTTGCGACCAATGGCACGGGCAATCGACTTGGCCAGCGACGTCTTGCCGACGCCGGGTGGCCCCACCAGACACAGCACGGGACCGCGACCGACCTCGCCGACCAGCTTCTGCACGGCCAGGTACTCGAGGATGCGCTCCTTGGCCTTGTCCAGACCGTAGTGGTCGGCGTCGAGCACCCGACGCGCCTCGGGGACGTCAATGGTGTCCTCGGTGTAGCTCTGCCACGGCAGCGACAGGACCCAGTCGATGTAGGTCCGTACCACCCCAGCCTCGGCCGACATGGGGTTCATCATTCGCAGCTTGCGGAACTCGCGCTCCAGACGGGTGCGGGCCTCTTCGCTGAGCAGACGTGTCGCAATTTCCTGGGCCAACTCTTCTAATTCGTTCTTGAACTCGTCGGCTTCGGGCTGTCCTTCGGCTTCGGGCGGGGCCGCCTGCCCCCCCTTCTGCGGCGGCTGAGCCGAAGAACGCTTGCGAATGCGGCTCTCGATCGACAGCGCGTCGGTCTCCGCCTGGATCAACTCGACCAACTTCTGCAAGCGCTCGTAGGGTGCCGCAAGGGCCAGCAACTGCTGACGATCCGCGATCTTGAAGCCCACGTGCGCGGCGATGGTGTCCGCGAGCTGCCCGGCGTCCTCGACGGCCGTGACACTCATCAGGATCTCAGGCGGGATGCGCCGATTGACCTTGACATAGGCCTCGAACGCGACCCGTGCGGCTTGGCGTAGTCCTTCTGCCTGCTCTGCGGTGGGTTCGGGGTCGTCCTCAGCCTCTAGCGGAGACACCTGGGCGCACAGGAACGGCCAGCCGTCGACAAAGCGCTCGATGCGCACGCGACTACGGCCTTCGACCAGCACCTTCACCGTGCCGTCGGGCAGGCGCAGGATCTGCACGACCGCCCCCAGACACGCGACGTCGTACATGTCGTCGGGACCGGGGTCGTTGGTGCGCGCATTGACCTGCGCGACGACCAGAATGTCCTTGCCGGGCCGCTCGAACGCCGCCTCCAGCGCCGCCACCGACCGCTCTCTGCCGACAAACAGCGGCACGACCATGTGAGGGAACACGACAACGTCGCGCAGGGGCAGAACCGGCAGCTGCGGCGGTGACTCAGGCTTGATGGGCTTCATGGGATCGCGCTCCGCCGATGGCTCAGGCCGCTCCCGCGCCCGCTTCGAGTCCGACCAACGGCCGCCTGGCGTGCACGATGGTGTCTTCGTCGATGAGCACTTCGCGGACCCCGCTGTCGCCGGGAAGGTCGTACATGATGTCGAGCAGCGCCTCCTCGAAGATGGCGCGCAGACCGCGGGCGCCCGTCTTGCGCTCGATCGCCTTGCGGGCGGTGGCGCGAAGGGCCAACTCGGTGAACTTGAGCTCGATGCCGTCCATCTCGAACAAGCGCTTGAACTGCCGCACCAGAGCATTCTTGGGCTCGGTCAGCACGGTCATCAGGGCCTGCTCGTCCAGCTCGTGCAGAGCGACGACAACCGGCAGACGCCCCACGAACTCGGGGATCAGCCCGTACTTCATCAGGTCTTCCGGTTGAACCTGGTCGAGGATCGCCGACTTGTCCTTCTCGGTGCCGACTTCCTTGATTTCCTTACCAAAACCGATGGACTTGTTGCCCACGCGCCGCTCGATCACCTTGTCGATGCCCGAGAACGCGCCGCCGCAGATGAACAGGATGTTGGTCGTGTCGACCGGAATGAACTCCTGCTGCGGGTGCTTGCGGCCTCCCTTCGGCGGAACGTTGGCGACGGTGCCCTCAAGGATCTTCAGCAGCGCCTGCTGCACGCCCTCACCCGACACGTCGCGGGTGATGCTGACGTTCTCGGACTTGCGGGTGATCTTGTCGACCTCGTCGATGTAGACGATGCCGCGCATGGCCGCTTCGACGTCGTGGTCGGCGGCTTCCAGCAGGCGGACGATGATGTTCTCGACGTCCTCACCGACGTAGCCGGCTTCGGTCAGGGTGGTCGCATCGACGATGGTGAACGGCACCTTCAGCACGCGCGCAAGCGTCTGGGCGAGCAGCGTCTTTCCCGAGCCCGTCGGGCCCAGCAACAGCACGTTCGACTTGGTCAATTCGACGTCGGCGGTCTTGCCGCCCTTGAAGTCGATGCGCTTGTAGTGGTTGTAAACCGCGACGCTCAGCACCTTCTTGGCGCGGTCCTGACCGATCACGTATTCGTCGAGAATCTTGCGCAAATCCCGTGGCTTGGGGATCGACGCCAGGTTGGGCAGCTTGTCGTCCCGCTCGACCTCTTCGGCGATGATGTCGTTGCAGAGCGCGATGCACTCGTCGCAGATGTACACCGTGGGGCCGGCGATCAGCTTCTTCACTTCCTTCTGGGACTTGCCGCAGAAGGAGCACGAAAGGTTGCTGGCGTCGCGGCGGCGTTCAGTCATGAAGCTCTCCAGCACGCACGGTGCCTTCGCTGAGGAGCGAGGCAACGACGGGCACGGCGGGATGATACATGCGCAGGCGGGGTTCCGTCAAAGGAACCGCCTTTCTGGGAGCCCCCCACATCCATGTGAATTGGCAAGGATGTCGAGTGATTGTCGAAACTGCGGGAGCCGAGCCCGCGGTCGCTTCTCAAGCGGTTCGCACCGCGGCCTCAGGCTTCTTGCGCACCAACACGGCGTCGACGATGCCGTAGGCCTTGGCCTCGTCGGCGCCCAAATAGAAGTCGCGGTCGGTGTCCTTGCGGACCCGGTCGAACGGTTGGCCCGTGTGGTTCGCCACGATTTCATTCAGCTTCTGCTTGGTGTACAGCATCTCGCGCGCCTGGATGTCAATGTCCGACGCCTGACCCGAGAAGCCGCCCAGCGGCTGGTGCAGCATCACTCGCCCGTGGGGGAGCATGACGCGCCGCCCCTTGGTTCCGGCCGCCAGCAACACCGCGGCCATCGACGCCGCTTGGCCCAGGCAGATGGTCGCGACCGGCGCCTGCACGTACTGCATGGTGTCGTAGATGGCCAAACCTGCGTTGACCAGACCGCCGGGGCTGTTGATGTAGAGCGAGATCTCCTTGGTGGGATCCTCGCTGTCCAGGAACAGCAGCTGGGCGATGACCGAATTGGCCACGTAGTCGTTGATCTCCGAGCCGAGGAACACGATGCGGTCCATCAGCAGGCGCGAGAAGATGTCCGAGTGCCGCTCACCCCGAGGGGTAGTCTCAGTGACGATGATGCTGTCCCACGTCTTCATCTGGGTCGCTCCTGATGCCGTGATGCGGCGGGCTGTACTGCGTAGACCGTGCGCGACCTGTGTGCCGAAGTCATCGGCCGCGCCACCCTCTACCGGCATCGGCTGCTGCGAGGAAGGCCACGCCTGCAACCACCCGTAAGGTCCCGGCATTCCCCGCCTCGACGCGACCTAGCCGACGTCGCCAGCCGGCGCATCGTGGTGGTGCGCGTGGTCATGGTCGTGGTCATGGTCGTGGTCGTGGTCATGGTCGTCGTCCGCAGGGGCGGCGCGACGGCTCTGCTCGGCAAGCGCGGCGCGCACCGTCTTGGCCTCGCCGTCGGTGATGACCGCGACGGCAACCAAGTGGTCCATCGCACGTTCGGCACGCAGTCGACGGCGCAGGTCGGTGCGGGCCTCTTCCTTGGCGTAGGCCTTGCGGATGACGTCCGCGCGGTCCGGCTGGCCGAGGGCGATCTCGTCGATCTCGGCGTCGATGTCGGCATCGGTGATCTCGACGCCCGCCTTGTCGGCAATGGTCTCGAGAGCGAGGCTGCGCTTCAGCGCCCCAACCGTTTCCTTCTCGATCTCACCCCGCACGCCCGACAGAATCTCGTCGATGCGGGCCGTGCGGTTGGCGCGCAGGCCGCCGAACAAGCGGTCGAACTCGTCGTCCACCACGCGGTCGATCAGGGCGCGGGGCAGCTCGATGGGGTTGCCTGCGAGCATCGCGTCAACCGCCGAGCGACGGCGCATCGCACGGGTCATGCGCTGGGCCTCGCGGGCAGTCTCTGCTTCGACGTCGGCGCGCAGGGCGGCCAGATCGGCAAAGCCCAGGTCCTTGGCCAGCTCGTCGTCCACCGCAGGGTACTCCATGCGCCGGACTTCGTGGACGTCGGCGTGCACGCGGATGCTGGCGCCCGCCTCGATGGCCTCAGGCAGCTCGTCGGCCGACACCACCTTGTCCAAGTGGTCGCCGGACTTTGCGCCCAACAGCACGAGCTCGAGCGCCGGCGGGGCGTTCTGCTTGCCCAACTCGAAGCGACGGCCTTCTGCCTTCATCGGCGCGGGCTTGGCTGCCTCGTCACCTTCCTGACCGGGAACGCCAAGCGTCTCGACCTCGAAATCGACCAGCACCTCATCGCCGGTCTGAGCGCCCGTCTCCACCGGCACCCACTCGCCGCGCTGCAACCGGCGACGTTCCAGCGTCTCGTCCACGTCGGTGGCGTCCGGGGTCACGACCTCTACGGTCAACTGCGCGCCGTCAAAGCCCGTCAGCTCAAGCTCGGGCAACACCTCGACCGTGAACTCGATCGTCAGGTCGGTGTCCTTCTTCAGTTCGGTGATCGACTCAATCTCGGGGCGCCCGACGGCCTTGACGTCCGCGGCGGTCAGCGCGTCCATCAGGTGGTCGCCGACCAGCTTGTCGAGCACGTTGCGGCGCACGTCGGTGCCGTACATGCGCTCGATCATCGCCGCCGGCGCCTTGCCGGGCCGGAAGCCGGGGATGCGCGCCTGACCGGCCACTCGCTGCAACGCCACGGCGAACGCGTTGTTCACCTTGCGTGCAGGGATGACGAAACGGATGCGGCGACGGGCGGAACCGACCTGCTCGACTTGGATGTCCATCGTGTCTCCGGGAAGCGGGTCGCCGGAACGCGGGCCGGGCGACGTCGGGGGGCGGCAAGATCTGGGGGCGGCAAGATCTGGGGGCGGCAAGCTCAGGCGAGGCAAGGTCAGGCGAGGCAAGGTCAGGGCGCGGCCGGATGGTGCGAGAAGGGGGACTCGAACCCCCAAGCCCTAGGGCGCCAGAACCTAAATCTGGTGCGTCTACCAGTTCCGCCATTCTCGCGCGGGCTGCGATCCATGCTGCGGACGAGCCGATTCGTCACGCGCCCCGACCAAGACGGAGCACGCCAAACGTGGCTTGCGCTGCATGACGAGGTGACCCCTGATGGAATCGAACCATCAACCTCCGGATTAAGAGTCCGCTGCTCTACCAATTGAGCTAAGGGGCCATGGGAATGACAAGTTCCAGGGCTGTGACGACCAAAGGTCTGGACGAGGTGTCCTCGAGCGCGCCCGGCAGGATTCGAACCTGCGACCTGCGGATTCGAAGTCCGATGCTCTATCCGGGCTGAGCTACAGGCGCATGACCGACCGAGCGGTCCTGCCTCGTTTTGACCTTTGGGCCGACTGCGGCCTGGTGAGTCGACGCCGCGCGAGCATCGACTGCCGGGGTGGAGGACGGGGTTTGAACCCGCGACATCGGGAACCACAATCCCGCGCTCTACCAGCTGAGCTACATCCACCGCTGGCGGACGGGCATGGTAGTCGCGCGCGGCCCTGTGTCAAGCCCCGGAAGCGCAGAAAGCGGCCCCGCGGAAGCCCTCCAGAGCGCAGTCGGATGTTGACGTGGGTGGGAGGTAGCTGGACAAGCTTGAGGTCACGACCTTTCGTGCTCGAACCCTCCCCTGTTGCGACCGGCTCCCACCGGGTCGGGAATAGAGTTGGCGAGGGGACCGTTGAGACAGGGTGGACGGACACGCGGCTTGCGACCCAGCCGCAGGATCCGTCGGAGGAACGCGCATGATCGGCTTGTTCTCAGCACAACGACGCGCCCGTGACGCCTTCGAGCGCGAGGCGCTGCCGCACTTGGACGCCCTTCACAGCTATGCAATGCACCTGAGCCGCGACGCTGCGGACGCCGAAGACCTGGTTCAGGAGACCTACATCAAGGCCTTGAACAACTTCGCGTCCTACGAGGAGGGCACGAACTGCCGCGCGTGGCTGTTCCGCATCCTCACGAACACGTTCTTCAACATGCGGCGCAGTCGCAAGCGCCACAACCCGATCGACTCCGACGGGTCGCCCGAGCTCGAGATGGCCGTGGCAGAAGCGCATCAGGAACAGGGGATCTACCGGCCGATCGACGTGCAACTACTGGATAATTTGGTCTCGAAGCATGTGACTGACGCCTTGGACACGCTGCCGCCTGAGTTCCGCACGGTGCTGTTGCTGGCCGACCTGCACGACTTTTCCTACAAGGAGATCGCGGACGTGGTCGAGTGCCCCGTCGGCACCGTGATGAGTCGGCTTTACCGCGCCCGCAAGGCGATGCAGAAGCAGCTGATGGAGCACGCCGTCCGCGAAGGGATCATCGAGCGTCCGCCGACTGACGAGAACGGCGTGACCAGCCTGGACGCCTTCCGCATGCGGGCCAAGCGCGAGCCTCGCGCCGCTGGAGGCGAGGAATGAACTGTCAGGACGTCCAGAAGTTCGCCTATACCTACCTCGACTGCGAATTCGACGCACGCGAGCGCGGCGAGTTCGAGACGCACCTGAGGATGTGCCCGCCGTGCGCCGCCGCGATCGAGCGCGATGCGATCTTTCGCGACCTTGTCCGCGCCCACTTGGACGATGCCAAACCCTGCGCCGGCCTAAAGTTGCGGGTGCAGGCGCGCGTCGCCCGGGAGCATCGACGTAACGTCTCGCTCAGCTTGGCGATTCCACTTGCGATCGCGGCTTGTGGCGCCCTTGCCGTCGCGGGCTGGCGCTGGTCGTCCGCTGCCGACGACGCCGCGGAAGAGGCCGAGGCCGGACTGGCTGTCGCCGAAGCTTCCGCTTTGCCTGAGTCTGCTCAGGATTCGCCGCGCTTGACGGAGTCCATGGCTGCGCGCACCCACCCTGTTGCGGCGGCGGCTGCACGCTTTGGCCAGGAAGGTCGGTCCAGCGACGAGGACGAGCTCGCTGCCGCCGCCAGCTTGCGCGCCCGCGCGATGGCCGCCTTGGCGCAACGACTGGCCGAGGCCCGCGACGGTGGTTCTCAACCGCTTGCAGTCGTGGGACATTCCGGGATTTCCCTCGCGTCTACCGGCGCCGTGACCGACCGCGCGGACCCCATCCAAGGCGAGGTCCTGCGCGGCGGCCTGCGACCCGACGCCCTGCGCGACCGCAGCCCGTTCGGTGCCGTACGGTCCGAGTCGAGCCTGCGCGCCATGGCGGCCGTGCACGTTGCTGGTCTGGCGCCAGAGGTGACCGGTTCTGCTGTCCACATCCAGCGTTACCTCGCGTCCCGGGTTCCTGGCATCGGACCGCTTCCGGTGAGCGAAGGCGCCGGCGTCGACCTGACAGGTGCGCGCATCGCGCTGCTGGGAACCCAGCCGGTCGTCGCCTACATGTACGTGGCGTACGGTGTGCCGCTGACGGTGTTCAGCCGCTGCAAGGCTCCGAGTTCACTGGAAGACCCAGAGGTCGAGGCGCTGGCTCCCGACGCTTCGGTCGAGCCGGGAGTGTTGGCCGACCAGCGGGCAGGCCTGAACTTGGTGCACGTCGTCGCGACGGACCGGGTGATGACGATGGTCAGCGAGTTGGGAGCGCCTGCGCTGCTGCAGTTGACGCCGCATTCGACCTGGCTCTAGCATAACCACTAGACATGACTAGCGAATTCCCGGTGCGCCGCGCAACTCTGCGGTGATCCTGCGCAGGAACGGCGCGGCCAGCACCACCCGCACGACGATGTAGCCGACAATCATTGCGCTGGAGAACGCGTCGATGACCGGCCCCGGTGCGCCCGACACCACGAACGGCGCATACAGCACCCGCATCAGCACTTGGGTCGTGCCGATGCCCGAGACGCTGATCGGCACCGTGCCGAGGACCATCAGAATCGGCATCGCGACCAGCATCCGCCCCCACTGCGGCCGCATGCCGAACGCCTGCATGATCAGCACCGTCGCCACTGTGTACGCCAGCACCAAGCCCACCCGCAGTACCAGCCCCTGCAGCATCGCCGTGGGCCCCAATGCGGACAACGGCCGCAGCACCGAGAGTTGGCGCAGGCGCACCAGCCACGGTACCTGCCAACCGGACTGCAACAGCACCAGCGACAGCACCGCCAGCGCGAACAGGGTGGCCGCAACCGCTTGGATCCATTCGTGCAGCCCGTGGTTCGCACTGACGACGGTCGGGTCGAGCAGCAGCCCCAGCACCGCCATGCCCGCCACGGCCAGAAGATCGAGGTAGCTGAGCACGGCAAAGGCGCCCGCAGCCTCGAGAAACGGCACGCCCTTGCGCCGACCGACCAGAAACGCCATGCCCAGCGACGCCGCGTGGTAGTTCACGATGTTCAGGACATACGAGACGGCCTTGACTGGCGCGATCTCAGCGAAAGTCCCTCCCCCCGGTTTGCCTCGGTGGCCCAGCGTGCGCCGCACCAGCCAGACAAGACACAGACTGTCGTAGACCCAAACGGCCAGCGTAACGCCCACCACAACCACCGAAAAACGCGTGATGTCGGCCAACTGCAGTGCCTTCCACACGGCGGGCAGGTCGGTAGAGCCCAGAAAGTAGGCGAGCAGCAACGCCATGCCGACAAACGGCAGGACCTGACGGGCACGGGCGATCAGGGTCGAGGAAGTCTTGGACATCAGGTACTTTGCTCAAGGGGTCAGAGAGGAGGGCTCGGCCGGCTTGACGGCGACGTCTGCCCTCCCGACGATGCCCGGCCCGCGCACTGTCGGCAAGCCCCCAGACGCCAACGCAATCGCACCCCGTGGAGGGGACAGTCCATGGCCCACGCCCCTCGCTCTCGCCTTCCAGTCGGCCTTGAGCCTCGCCGTCGCGCGTTCAGCGCGCTGGTCGCCGTCGAAGGCCAAGGTCAGGGTACCCAGCAGGCGCTGCGGGACGCGCTGGACCTGCCGACGCCGCTGGAAGGCCCTGACCGCGCCCTGGTCTCTGAGTTGGTATACGGCGTCGAGCGGTGCCGGCGGCCGCTGGACCGGTGGATCGCGGCAGCGTGTGCACGAGGTCTGTATCTGCTCGATCTGGAAGCGTTGACCGTGCTGCGGCTGGGCGCGTATCAGCTGGCTTGGCTGGATCGCGTACCGGCGTTCGCGGCGGTGGACACCGCAACCGAGTTGGCGCGGCAACAACTGCCACACGGAAGAATCGCATTTGTCCACGGCGTATTGCGCGAGCTTGGCCGACGCCATGCCGCGGGGGATCGGCCGACCGGCGACGAGTGGCCCGCATGGATCGGCCAGCGGCTGGACCTGCTGGCAACCGATCTGGGGCTGGATCCGCAAGCGATGCGCGATGCTGCCGGTCAGCCAGCGCCCCTGTATCTGCACGCGGTCGGCGGGGCTTCGGATGCAGCGGAGGCTGAGCTGCGAGAAGCTGGTGTGCCGTTCGAGGCACTGACAGCGGCGGCAGTCCCCGGCGTTTGGCGGTCGGCGGGCGGCTCGCTGTTTGCGACCCAGGCGTTTGCCACGCGGCGGGTGATCGCGCAGGACGCGGCCAGCGCCGCGGTGGTCGAGTGGCTGGGCGCCAAGGCGGGCGACCGGGTGGCTGACGTCGCGGCGGGCCGTGGGGTCAAGTCGCTGTGCTTGGCCGCGCGCGGCGCGAAGGTGACCGCCATCGACGTGGGCGCAGACAAGTTACGGGATGCCAAAGCGTTGTGTGAACAGGCCGGCTTTCCGCTCGAGGCTATGGTCGTCGCGGACGCGAGCCAGCCGCTGGACCTGCCCCCCCGAAGCTTCGACGCCGTGCTGGTCGACGCTCCCTGCACCGCGCTGGGGACAATCCGACGACGACCAGAAGTGCGCCACCGCCGCCGTGCCGCCGATCTGCTGCGACTGGCCGATCTGCAGCAACGGATCTTGGAGCAGGCCGCGGAGCTGTGCCGCCCCGGAGGAGCGCTGGTCTTCGCCACTTGCTCGTTCGCGCCTGAAGAGGGTCCGCTGACCGTGAGCGAATTTCTCCGACGTCATCCTGAGTTTGAGCGAGACGCGGGCGATGCTCCCTGGGTCACTCCCCTCTTGGATCGCCACGGTGACCTGCGCACCACGCCCCTGCACGACATGGACGCGTTCTTCGCCGCACGCCTGACGCGAAAGAAATGATCGACCACTCCGCGGCGTTTTCCGCCAGCCGACGATCATGGACGGACACGCGCGCTGTTTTGCGCGGTCGGGAGGCAGCATGGCGGCGACGGCACAGACCGGAGAACGCATCGAATCACGAGATATCCTGAGGCTTTCCGTGGGTCGGCCGCTGTGGTGGCGCGGCACGGTGCCGGATCCGGCGCTGCCCAGAGTGGCCGTCGTCGGCTCACGCGATCCGACGCCGGAGCAGGAGCGTCTGGCACGGGAGCTGGGGCGCGAGCTGGCCGCGGCGGGCGGCGTGGTCGTGAGCGGCGGTGCCTTCGGCGTGGATGCTGCGGCCTTGGAAGGGGCTTTGGAGGTCGGCGGCGCGGCGATCGCGGTGCTGCCGAGCGCGCACGACCTGCCGTTTCCGCCCGCGCACCTCGAGCTGTACGAGCGGATCGCTGTCGGCCCGGGCGGCCTGCTGAGCCAGGTCCCGCCCGGCGCCGGCGTGCAACGCAGCCACTTCTTGAAGCGCAACCTGCTGATCGTACAAACGGTGGACGCATTGGTGACGGTCTGCGCCGACGCTCGCAGCGGGTCCCTCCACTGCGCCGGCCAGGCCTGGTTGGCCGGGCTGCCGGTCCTGGCCGCACCGTGGTCCCCTGGGTCGCCGAACAGTCAAGGTAGCAACAGGCTGCTCCAAGCCGGGGCCCGCGCGATCACGGATGCCGTGGGGTGCCAGCGCCTGCTGAAAGACCTGCGAGATGGGCTCGGCAGACGGTTGCTGGAACGCGATCCGAAGCCCCCTGGCCAGTCGGGGGGCGCCCCTCTGGACGGCAAGGGCCAAAGCCCCGGGGAGAGAACGAAGGCGAGGCGGTTGGTTGACGGGGCTGGCGGGCGTTGTCCATCCTACCGCGCCGAAGCGGTCACGACCCGAGCCGACATGAGCGGGCTGGCAGACTGCGACGCCGACCTCGCGACGAGGCTGGTGTCGGTGCTGCAGGAGGCCGGACCGCAGGGCTTGCCGCTCGAGGACCTCACCCTCCACCTGCAGGCCGATCGGGGGCCCGTGGCCGCGCTGGCGATGCGCCTGACGCTGCTGGGCCGCATCCGGCGACATGCCGGGGGAAGCTTCGCGGTGTGAGCCGCGACACGTCGGGCATGGGCTGCCCGCAACGAACGACGCGCCGGCTCTCTGGAGCTGGTCGACAAGGAAGAGCATGGCACGTACGGACAAGTCAGCAGAGCAGCCCAAGGGCCGCGCCCTCGTGATCGTCGAGTCGCCCACCAAGGCCAATACGCTGCGGAAGTTTCTGGGCGGGCAGTTTCTGGTCGAGGCAAGTGTTGGACACGTGCGCGATTTGGCCGTCAAGAAGACCGACCTGCCGGCGGGGGACAAACGCCGGTCAGAGGCCTGGGTCCACTACGGCGTCAACGTCGAGAACGGCTTTGACCCCCTTCAGGAAATCTACCTGGTGCCGGCCGACAAGAAGCGGCAGGTCGATACGCTGAAGCAGGCGCTTGCGCAGGCCGACGCGCTGTACCTCGCCACGGACGATGACCGTGAGGGCGAGGCGATCTCGTGGCACCTCAAGGAGGTCCTGAAGCCGACGGTGCCGGTCAAGCGCATGGTCTTTCACGAGATCACCCGCGAGGCGATTCAGCGCGCCCTGGCCCAGCCCCGCGAGCTCGACGACCATCTGGTGTCAGCCCAGCGAGCCCGTCGCGTGGTCGACCGCCTGTTCGGCTGGGACGTCAGCCAGGTGCTGTGGCGCAAGATCAAGCCGGGTCTGTCGGCCGGTCGCGTGCAGTCGGTGGCGTTGCGTTTGCTGGTCCAGCGCGAACGGGAGCGCATGGCCTTCCGTTCCGCGACCTACTGGGACCTGCTGGCCCGTCTGGTGCCGGCACGCGGCGAGGGCTTCGATGCCACGCTGCAGCGCGTCGGCGGCCAGCGAATCGCAACAGGCAAGGACTTTGACGACACCACGGGCCACTTCGTGGGACGCGACGCACTGTTGCTGGACGAGTCCGGCGCACAGGCCCTACGGGGGCGACTGACGGGCAAGACGCCGCGGGTGCTGAAGACCGAGGTCAAGCCGCAGACCCTGCGACCTTCGGCGCCGTTCACCACGTCGACGCTGCAGCAGGAAGCCAACCGCAAGCTGCGATTCTCGGCCAAGCAGACGATGCAGGTGGCCCAGAAGCTGTATGAAAGCGGCTATATCACCTACATGCGTACCGACTCGACCACGCTGTCGGAGGAGGCGCTGGCGGCCGCGCGCACGCTCATTGCCGACCAGTATGGCCAAGACTACCTGCCCGCACAGCCGCGCCGCTACCAAACGCGCACCGCGAACGCGCAAGAGGCCCACGAGGCGATCCGTCCCGCGGGCTCGTCCTTCCCCAGCCTGACCGAGGTCGAGAAGGCCCTGGGACGCGACGCGGGCAAGCTATTCGAGCTGATTTGGAAGCGCACGGTGGCCAGCCAGATGGTCGACGCGCAGGTAGACCAAGCCTCGGTCGATATCGGCGTCGAGGACGCCGTGTTCCGCGCGACCGGCCGCACGACGCGCTTTCCCGGCTTCCTGAAGGCCTACGTCGAAGGCTCGGACGACCCCGAGGCCGCGCTGAGCGAACGCGACAAGGTGCTGCCGGCGCTCAACGCTGGCGACACACTGACTTGGGGAGGACCGCCGCCTCTCGATGCACAGCGACACGACACCAAGCCTCCCGCCCGCCTGACCGACGCGAGTCTGGTCAAGGCCTTGGAAGACAAGGGGATCGGCCGTCCCAGCACCTATGCCGCCATTCTGCAGAACCTGCTGGAGAAGGCGTACTGCTTCCGTCGCGGTTCGTCGGCGCTGGTGCCCACCTTCATGGGCATGGCCGTGGTGCAGCTGCTCGAAGCGCACATGCCGCACTTGGTCGACTACAACTTCACCGCCGAGATGGAAGCGCGGCTGGATGCGATCGCACGTGGCGAGGCGCAAGCCGGCTCGTACCTTCGCAGTTTCTACGCCGACGGCTTCCCGGCCATCGACGGCCAGGGCCCAGTCCAAGGTCTGACGAAGCTGCTGGATCAGGTGCGCGGTCAGATCGAAGCGGCGATTGCGAGCTCGGTACCGATCGGCGAGACGGCCAACGGTGAGGCTGTGGTTGTGCGGATTGGCCGCTTCGGCACGTTCGTGAAGGTCGGCGAGCTGACGGCGACCGTGCCGGACGACACCGCCCCCGACGAGCTGACGGTGCCCGCGGTCCTTGCGCTGATCGAAAAGAAGGCGCAGGGCGATGCACCGCTGGGGACCGATCCGACGACGGGAGAGCCGATCTACCTGCGCAACGGCCGCTTCGGACCCTATCTGCAGCGCGGCGTCGGCGGCAAGGAAGAGACTGAGAAGCCCAAGATGGTCAGTCTGTCCAAGGGCATGGTCCCCGAGACGCTGACGCTGGAGCGCGCACTGCTGCAGCTGGCCCTGCCCCGCTCTCTGGGCAAGGACCCCAAGAGCGGCTTCGACATCACCGCCCAGGTCGGCCGCTACGGCGACTATCTGAAGGTTGGCGAGGAGTCACGCACGCTGCCGCCCGCAATGGAAGCTGCGACGATCACGAAGGATCAGGCCGTCGAGTTCCTGGCGCGACCACGCGCGACCGCGGGCAAGGAGCATGTGCGGGACATCGGCACGCGAACGGAGGACGGCGCACTGCTCTCGTTGTGGACCGGGCGCTATGGCCTGTACCTCAGCGATGGCAAGACCAACAAAACCCTGCGGGACAGCGTCGATCCGGACACGTTGACCGTCGAGGCCGCCAGCCAGCTGCTGGCCGACGCCCTGCAAGCGCGCACGGGCAAGGTGCTCGGCACCGATGGCACGGGCGCCGAGGTGCGACTGCTGGACGGCCGGTTCGGACCTTACCTGACGAACGGCGCGATCAACGCCTCGCTGGCCCGCGGAACCTCGACCGACGAACTGACACTGGAAGAGGCACTGGACCGCCTGAAGCACTTCGGCAAGCCGGTCAACCCCAAGGGCAGCCGCGGCAAGACGCGCGGGGCAGGTGCCAAGTCCTCGAGCGGCAAGGCCAAAACGGCCAAGACTGGTGCGACCGTCAAGGCCAAGGCTCCGGCCAGAGGTGCGGCCAAGGCTCCGGCCAGAGGTGCGGCCAAGGCTCCAGCCAAGGTCAAGGTTCCCGCGAAGGCTGCCCCCGCCGCCAAGAGCACGGTGGTCCGGCGGCCGGCGGGCACGCGGGGCTAGCGAGGCGGTTCAAGCAGGCCGACCGGGTGCAACCCCTCGAGCAGCTTGGCGATCTTCTTCTTCAGGTTGGTCTCGATCTGGCGCACTCGCTCACGCGAAATCCCGAACTCGTCGCCGATCTCCTGCAGCGTCACTTCCGAGTCGGACAGCAGGCGCTTGTTCAGGATCGCGACCTCCTTGTCGTTCAGGTGCGCATGCAGCTCCGACAGGCGCTCTGCCACAATTGAGGTCGTCTCGGCACTGGCATAGGCCTCTTCGATGCTGGGACCCGGCGACGCCATCGTCTCGGCAAGCGTCATGCGACCGTCTTCGCTGACGGAAGCATCGAGGCTGAAGTCGTGCCGCGCAGCGTGCGCAGCCTTGCGCCAGCCGTCGACCTCGGCCTCGGTCGGAACACGCGGGGTTCGCGGTGCCCGAGTGCCCTCGACGGCTTCGGCGGCAATCAGGAAGGTCTCGTCGTCTTCCTCTCCACCGTCCTCAACCACCACCTCGACCTCAACCGCCTCTCCGTCCTCCGAACTGTGCTCCAGCGTGGACTTGTCGACCCCCAGCCGACGTCCCAACGGAACCGGCTCGATGCCCTCGATCTCGTCCGGAACCGCGACGCCCCTGCGGCCAAAGAGCACCCGACGCTGCTGCGAGACCGGCCCCACCTTCACCAGTGACCAAGACTGGATGATGTAGTTCTGGATGTACGCCTTGATCCACCACACCGCGTACGAGATCAGCCGATAGCCGCGGTCCGGCTTGAACTTGGCCACGGCCTTCATCAGACCGATGTTGCCTTCCTGCACGAGGTCGGTCAGCTTGATGTCGTAGTTTGCGAATTGATAGGCGATTTTGACAACGAAGCGCAGGTTGGCGGTCACCAGCGCTCGCGCAGCCTCGGGGTCTCCGGTCTCCTGAAAACGCTTGGCGAGCGTGTACTCCTGTTCGCGGGTCAGCAGCGGATAGCGATTGACCTCAGCCAGGTACTGCTCGAGCGTGTCCTTGAGGATGGGTTCGCGGGCCATGGGCGCTCCACTTCGTGTCCGGCGCGGCGATTGTGCAGCAGGTCGTGCATCGTAACCGTGAGAGGACGCTGCGTCGAGGGTAGAGATGGCCTCTGCGTCCGCCGCTGCTACCCAGGTTGGATGCATGAAACTCCTTTCGGGATCGCATGGGCGGCCGGAACTTCGCCGCCCTGAGGTCCGTTGCAGCCTTGACAACACGGATGCCCCCTCGACAATGCCGGCCACCCGCACCGGGTCTGCGTTTCCGGAGGCTCCATGGCCCACGCCTCGATCGACTTCAGCACCTTCATCCTGTCGCTTGCCAGCTCGGCGATGATGCACATGGGGCTTGTCCCCGACCCGGGGGGCCGCCCGGCCGACACCAACCTCGAGATGGCGCACCAGACCATCGAGATGTTGGCCATGCTGCGGCAGAAGACCGCCGGCAACCTGGACCAGCAAGAGGCAGCGCTACTCGAGCGCGTGCTGCACGACATTCGCATGGCGTATGTGGAGCAGAGCCGGAAGATGTCGTCCTGACGCGCCGCTCGTCCGCAGTTCCACCGCAGCACGGGTTCCAAGGTCCGGTCGCGCCGTCCCCCCTGCGTCGCCGCGACGGAGGGTGCTGATCCAGCGGAACGCGTCGGTGTGGTCCGGTATGGGGTACGGGTAGCAATGTCGCAGACAGGGGGGAATGGCGCATGAGGGAACGCTACGACATCGGTGTGGTGGGTGCGGGTGCTTGGGGCTCCGCGCTGGCGATCCATGCCGCCAAGAAGGGGCTGTCCACGCTGCTGTGGGCCCATGAGTCCGCGACCGCCCGCGAGATCACTGAACTGCGGGAAAACCGGGCCTTCTTTCAAGGCGTCCGATTTCCCGACGGTCTGGACGCCACCGACGACCTCGAGTTCGCGGTCCGTTCGTGCCGCACCCTGCTGACCGTGACGCCGACGCCCCATGTCGCTGGACTGGCGCGGCGGATCGCCCCTTGGTTGACCGAGGACCATGCGATCGTGTCGTGCTCCAAGGGCATCGACAACGAGTCGCTGGAGACCGTCAACGAGATCTTCGAGCGCGTGCTGCCCCGGCGAATGCACTCGCAGCTCGCCTACTTGAGCGGCCCGTCGTTTGCGGCAGAGGTCGCCGCGGGCAGCCCCACGGTGCTGACGATCGCCTCGCACGACTCGCGGCTGGCGCGTGAGCTGCAGCAGACGCTGTCGACCGACCGCTTTCGCTGCTATGCCTCGTCCGATGTCATCGGCGTCGAAATGGGCGGCGCGCTGAAGAACGTGATCGCGATCGCGACCGGCACCGCCGACGGGATGGGCTTCGGCCACAACGCCCGCGCCGGCATGATCACCCGCGGCTTGGGCGAGATCACCCGCATGGCTGTCAAGAAAGGGGCCAATCCCCTGACGCTGCAGGGACTTGCTGGCATGGGCGACCTGGTGCTGACGTGTACCGGCGACCTGAGCCGCAATCGCACCGTGGGCCTGCGGCTCGGACAGGGTGAGCCGATCGCGGCCATCCTCGCCTCGATGACTGCCGTGGCCGAGGGCGTACTGACCAGCCGTTCCGCACACTTGCTGGGCGAGCAGCTTGGCGTGGAAACACCTATCATCACGCAGACTTACCGCGTGCTGCACGAAGGTCTTGCGCCTGTCTCGGCGTTGCAGATCCTGATGACGCGGTCGCTGAAGGACGAGTTGATCCTTTAGTCTTGCCGCCTGCTTTCCCGGAGCCCCGATGACCCCCACGCCCCCCGTCCCGCCGCGCCCCACCGAAACACGTCGTCCGGATCCGGACGAGTCATGGCTTGACGTCGGGCGGGTCGGACGTCCCCACGGCGTGCAGGGCACGGTCCACGTCGCTTTGTTCAACCCGGAAGGCGACTTCTACGAGCACGCGACCACGCTGCGTGCGCTGGTGGTCGGCCGCCCCGCGTTTCTGGTCGAGCTGCTGGAGCTGCGCCCGGTCAACGACGGTTTCCTCGCTCGTTTCGAGGGGTTCGACGACCGCGCCGCCGCCGCCAGCCTGACCCACGCCGTCCTCAGCGTCGCCCGCAGCGCGCTTCCCGCCCCTGAGGAGGACGAGGTCTATCTGGACCAGATCGTCGACTCCGTGGTGTACGACGCGGTCTCGGGCGAGCGCGTCGGTCAGGTCACGGGGTTGATCGCCACCCACACCGACCTGCTGGAGGTCCGGCTGGACGCGGGCGGCAAGGCGCTGTTGCCGGTCGAGTGCGACGCCATCGAGTCGCTGGGGCGCGAGCCGGGCAAGGTGGTGGTGCGCGACATCGAGGACTGGCGCAGCGAATGACGCAGGATCCCTCGACTTTTGCCGACGCCGCGCCGCAGCCCTTTCGCTGCGACATCCTGACACTGTTCCCTGCGCTGTTTGCCGGGGTCCGCACCGAGGGGCTGCTGGGCAAGGCGATCGAGGACGGTCTGGTCGAGCTGAACCTGCACAACTGGCGCGACTGGACCCACGATCGGCATCACGTGGTCGACGACGCGCCGTTTGGCGGCGGTCCCGGCATGGTGATCAAGCCCGACGCGGTCGTCGCGTGTCTGCAGGACGTCCGCAAGAACGCGCCCGTCGGGATGCGGACGGTGCTGCTGTCGCCGGCCGGAGAGCGCTTCGATCAGGCGCGGGCGCAGGCGTGGGCGGAAACACCAGGACTGGTGCTGCTTTGCGGTCGGTATGAGGGCTTCGATGCGCGGGTTGAGGCGTTCGTCGACGACGTGATCTCGATTGGCGACTTCGTGCTGAACGGCGGTGAAGTGGCCGCGATGGTCATCCTCGAGGCCGTGTCGCGCCTGCGTCCGGGCGTGCTGGGCAACGCCGCGTCGCTGGAGCAGGAGTCACACGGAGACAGCCTGCTCGAGTACCCCCACTACACCCGTCCGCGCGAGTTCCACGGCATGACCGTGCCGGAAGTGCTGCTGGGCGGCAACCACGCCGAGATCGCCCGCTGGCGGCTGCGGCAGTCGCTTTTGCGCACATCGCGGCGTCGTCCCGAGCTGCTGGCCGGCCGCGCGATCGCCAAGAAGGACGCCGTCTGGCTGGCAGAGGCTCTGGCGGCGGGCGTCCCGATCACGCCGCAATTTCCCAGTGTGGAAGGTGTTTCTCCCGCAGTTCCAGATGGTTCCGATACGGTGTCGGTCGCGGTGACCTCCGTCGGCGATCCGGCCCCGGGCTCCGCAAGCGATCCGAACAATCTCGAACGAAATCAGCGGGCATTCCCGTCTCCCCCCCCCAAGGAGCGGTGACCTCCGGGCGCCGAGCGCATTGACTTGTCAACGGAAGTCGGTATCTTCGCTGCCCTTGTCCACTACCCCTGCCTCAATCGACAGGGAATAGTGGTCGCCACCGCCCTGACCAACGTCGATATCCACGACATGGCCAGGTCGGGGCGGACCTTTAGCCTGCGCGGCGTCTACGTGGTCACCCCCGTGGTGCTGCAGCAGCGGATGGTCGAGGAAGTGTTGAGCCACTGGACGCAAGGCCAGGGAGCGCAACACGAACGTCGGGCGGAGGCGATGGGCCGCGTGTCGGTCGTCGCATCGCTCGAAGAAGCCCAGGCGGACATCGCCCGGCGGACTGGCTGCGCGCCAGAAGTCGCCGTCACCGGGGCACGCATGGAGTCGACCGTCGGCTACGACGAGCTCCGCGCGACGCTGCCGAACCGAATCAAGCCCCTGCTGCTGGTCTTTGGCACCGGCTGGGGGTTGACGCCGCAGGTGGTCGATCAGGCCGACCTTAGGCTGCCGCCGATCGCGTGCGACCCTGCCTTCGAGGGCAAGGAGCCGCGGTACAACCACCTTTCGGTGCGGGCGGCCATCGCAATCGTGCTCGACCGGCTGCTCGGCAACCGCTGAATCGGGCAAGCGTAGCTCACGGGTCCACGGACGACCGAGGCACGCGGAAGGTCCCAGCACCCGCACCGTCCAATCGGACGGATCGCCGCGGGGACCGAATCGGACGCATGTCCCCCCAACTCACGGGGACCTCTGCTTTCCTGTGAGAAGAGGCACATCATGAATCTGGTCCAGTACGTCAAGAGCTCGCACCTTCGCTTCGACCTGCCGATGTTCACGACCGGCGACACCGTTCGCGTGCACGGCCGCATCATCGAGGGCGAGAAAGAGCGCATCCAGATCTTCGAGGGCGTGGTCCTGCGCCGTCAGGGCAACGGTCTGGACGGCACGTTCACCGTGCGCAAGATCTCGAACGGCGTCGGCGTCGAGCGCATCTTCCCGCTGCACAGCCCCCGCATCGCCAAGCTCGAAGTCGTCAGCTCGGGCAAGGTCCGTCGTTCGCGCATCTACTTCCTGCGCGAGCTGCAGGGCAAGGCCGCCAAGCTTCGCCGCATCGACTAGGTGACCTGCCGACGTCGTCGGCTCGCCCCTGCCCCCCGCACTCGCCGCTGACGCCTGTCAGAAAGGCTCGAGATCCATCCAGATCGCGTGTTCGCGGTCGGCTGCGATCCCGACAAGCACCAGCACCACCTCGATCCCGTTCAGCCCCAGCTGCTCGTGCAGCGCCGCTGCCGTGCGCCACAGTCCGGCCAGCTGACGGGGACCCAGCCGCTGCGCAAAGGCCTCGTCGATGCGGCCCGTGCGCCCCAGCGTCTTGCTGGTCTTGACCTCGATCAAGAGGCCGCGCAAACCGTGGTCATCCCGGCGGACGCACACCAGATCCGCTTCGTTTCTGCCGACTTGGACATTGTGACCCCACATCTGCCAGCCGCGCTCTTCAGCCAGACGCTGCGCCACCGCTTCGCCGCGTCGACCGGTCTTCACCGCGTCGAGACGCTGGGGCGAGGGCTCCACTCGGGGCTTGCGGGGGCGCGAAGGGCGCGGCGGTGAAGCGGGAGCGGTCACAGCAACCTTCCCGCGACGGGCGCCGCCCCCTCACGAAGGCGCAAGGCAGCGGCCACAGGCGCAAAGCTGAGGCGGTGAATCAGGCACGGGCCCAATTCTCGCAGCGCTTGCAGGTGCTTGGGCGTCCCATAGCCCTTGTGCTCTGCAAAGCCGTAACCTGGATGACGCACCTCCTGCTCGATCATGTGCTGGTCGCGCGCGACCTTGGCCAGCACCGACGCGGCGGCGATGGCGCGCGATCTCGCGTCGCCCGATACGACCGTGCGCTGCTGCAGGTCCCCCAGACCAGGCACCAGTTGGTTGCCGTCGACCAGCAAGACTGTTGGCAGATCAAGCCCTTGGGATCGCAGCGCGTCGCAGACCTGCTCGGTTGCGCGGCGCATGGCGGACAGCGACGCGCCCAGGATGTTCAGCCGGTCGATGTCCGCCTCGCTGGCCGCCACCACCGCCCACGCAAGCGATGCCTGACGGATGAGGGGCACCAGCGCCTCTCGCGCCGCAGCCGTCAGCTTCTTGGAGTCGTCGAGGCCCGGCAAATCCGCGTCGTCACGCAGGATCACCGTCGCCGCGTAGACCGGCCCTGCAAGTGGGCCTCGCCCGGCCTCGTCGGTGCCCATCACGGGCCAAAGGCCAATGGCACGGCAGCGCGCTTCGACCTCACCGAGGACGAATTCACCAGAAGTGTCTGGGAGATCAAGGGCGTGCTGGCGGCGGGCCATCGGGCTCAGGAGCGCTGGATGTTGCGGACTTGCAGCTCGATCTCTTCGACCATCGCGTTGGACGACTGCGCGTCGAGCTGCCAACCACGCCAGCTGGAGGGCCAGCAATCGATCAGGTCATAGCGATTCAGCTCGCCTTGGGCATCGTCGGCCAGCAGGATCACACTGACGTTGCGGAACTGCAGGTCCCCCTGCATGTTTGCCTGAATCCAGTCCCACAGAGCCGCGGTGTTCACGTAGCCCTTCTTCAGGGTCACGGGCGCGATCTTCGGCCGACCGGGGATCTGGCGTGCGTACATGTCGCGGCCGCCCTGGTACTCGATCATCTCGACGGTGGTGTTCAGACCGTCGACAGCCGTGAACCCGCCCACCTGAATGCCCTCGATCTCAATGCGGAAACGGAACGCTCCCTGATGATCGAACACGCGCGCCGTGTCGACCTTGGCCTTGGGCGGCGCCGGCTTGGGCTTGGGCGGCGGGGGATTGGGCGGCTTGGGCAGGGGCGGAACCACGACCGGCGGCTTCGGCGGCTCGACCTTGGGGGGCGGCGGCGGAGGCGGCGGAGGCGGATCTGGCTTCTTGGGCGGCTCAGGCACGAAGACCACGTCGCCCGGATAGATCAGATTGGGGTTCGGGTGGCTCTTCTTGAAGGCCGCGTTGGCGGGGTGATTGTAGATCTCCGTCCAACTGGACAAGCCGTTGGCGGTGGCGATCTTCTGCAACCAGTCGCCCTTCTTGACGGTATACATCGGCATGGGTCGTTCTCTCCGTGCAGCCGAACGGGCCGGGAAGCCTAGGTTCGGAGGTTAGGCGAAGCCGACGCGCGACGCCACAGGATCCCGGGCAACAAGATCGGCCGCTGCGGTCGGCGTACCCCGGCAGCGCAAGTGGTGTATGCTCGCGCGGTTGCCGCTGCCAACCGAACCGAAACACTGTGCGACCGGGAGCCCACCGATGGACCTGAACACGCCCCTTTGCCGTGACGCCCGCATCGAAGTGCCCGTGATCGGCGGCGCCATGTACCCGTGCAGCAACTGGGAGCTGGTGGCCGCGATCTCAGCGGCGGGCGGCATCGGTGTGCTGCAACCGATCACGCTGGTGTACGTGCAGGGTCTCGATTTCCGCGAAGCGCTGCGCCGCATGAAGGGCGTCACCGACCGGCCGATTGGCATGAACGTGCTGACCGAGCAGAGCTCGCAGCTGTATCTGGACCGGATGCGCAAGTGGGTCGACATCGCACTGGACGAGGGCGTGCGGTTCTTCGTGACGTCGCTGGGCAACCCCAGGTGGGTCGTCGATCGCGTCAAGCCGCTGGGCGGTGTCGTCTACCACGACGTGACAGAGCGAAAGTGGGCGCTGAAGGCTGTCGAGGCGGGCGTGCAGGGGCTGATCGCCGTCAACGCGCGGGCGGGCGGGCACGCGGGAGCACTGCAACCCCAGAAGCTGCTGGCGGATCTGTCGGATCTGGGTCTGCCGGTGGTGTGCGCGGGCGGCGTGGGCAACGAACAGGAGTTCGTCGAGATGCTGCGCATGGGCTATGCCGGCGTGCAGATGGGCACCCGCTTCATCGCCACGGACGAGTGCCAAGCACATGCGGACTACAAAGCCGCGATTGTCAAGGCGAAAGCGACAGACGTGGTGCTGACGGAGCGCATCAGCGGCGTGCCGGTGGCCGTCCTGCGCACACCCTACGTCGATCAGGTGGGGACTCAAGCGGGGCCGATCGCGAAACGGCTGCTGAGGCACCCCAAGGCCAAGCACTACATGCGGATGTTCTACACGCTGCAGTCGGCATGGCGGCTGAAGAAGTCGCTGAACAAGGCTGAGGGCTACCACCAGTACTGGCAAGCGGGGCAGTCGGTGCAGGGGGTCGAGGCCGTCGAGCCCGCGGGCGTCATCGTCCGGCGGTTCGCGGAGGCGGGTCGAGCCGCGACGACCTGATCAGACCGCCACAATTTCAGTAAGTTCCAAAGACTGCTCGTCGTCCGGTTGTTCGCACTGCGCCTGCCACACCCGGGCGTACAGGCCGCCTGCAACGGCCAGCTCGGCCGGTGTACCGCGCTCGACCACCTGCCCCTCGTCCAGCACGATGACTTCGTCCGCCAGCGCCAGCGCCGACAGCCGGTGGCTGACGATGATGGCGGTGGTGCCACGGGCGCGGATCTCCTCGCGCAGCACGTCCAGCAGCGCAGACTCGGTCGCGTGGTCCACGGCCGACAGCACATCGTCCAGCACCAGCAGCCGAAAGCCCCGGTAGAACGCACGAGCAAGCTGCACGCGCTGGCGCTGCCCGCCTGAGAGGGTCATGCCACGCTCGCCGACGACGGTGTCCAGGCCTTGGGGAAAGCGCAGGATCTCGTCCTCCAGCCGCGCACGCCGCACCGCCTGCCACACCCGCGCTTCGTCGACGTCCTCCGCGCGGTCCTGAAAGGCCACGTTGTCGCGAATGCTGCGCGAGAACAGAAACGCCTCTTGCGGCACCACCGCCACGGCTTTGCGCAAGTCGTCGGCCGCGACGTCGCACAGGTCCACGCCGTCCAGGAACACGGCACCGCGCGGGACCTTGGTCAGCCTTGCCAGCACCGTCACCAGCGTCGACTTGCCCGCCCCGACGGGACCGTGGATGCCCAGCACATGGCCCGCCGGCAGGTCGAAGCTCAGGTCGCGCAAGGCGGCTCGCTCGGTGCCGTCGGCCTCGGCGGCATCTTCGTGCACATGACGCAGACTCTGCACTTGTACGTGCAGCCCCCCGGTCGCCGGCGGCAGAGGCTGCGAGCCGCGCTGCAGGTCCGGCGTCAGGGTCAGCACATCCCACACCCGCCGCAGCGACACGTACCCCCGCTGCAGCACGCCGACCACCCAGCCCGCAGACGACAGCGCGCCCACCAGCACGCCGACGTACGACGCATAGGCCGCGATGTCGCCAAGGGTCATCGCGCCCTCGACCACGTGCTGACCGCCGATGAACAACAGCAGGAAAATGCACAGGTTCCCGGTCACCGCGACCACCGGCAATAGAAACGTCCGCACCACCAGCACCTGCAAGTGCATCCGCGTGTAGCGTTCGTTGCTCTGGTCAAACCGGCGCAGAAAGGCGTCTTCGGCGGTGGCGCCCTGCACGGTCTGGATGCCCTTGTACGTCTCGAGCACGGTGTCGCTGAGCGCACCCAGAGCCTTCTGGCCCTCGTGCAGCATCTCGAACGTACGGAACACGCCGTGTCGCAAGGCGATCAGCGAGGCGACCATCGGCAGCACGCACCACAGCGTCAACCACGCATCGGTCTGCACCATGCGCCACACCGACAGCCCCGCGGCCAGGATCATGTTCAGTGTCATGATCAGCGAAAAGCCTGCAAGCGAGCGCACATACGTCGCATCGTCGGTAGCCCTCGCCATCAGATCGCCCAGATTGGCGCGCTGGTAGAACCGCGGCGACATGCCCAACAGCCGGGTCAGCATGTCGTTGCGCATCCGAAACTCAATGGTGCGCCCGGGGTTGAAGAACAGCACCCGCGACAGTGTGCGCACCACGATGACCAGAGCGGCGGCAGCGGCGATCAGCAGCGCGGCGCGGTGAACCTGGTCCGGGCGACGCAGGCCGGCCAGCTCGTCAAAAATCTCCTTCTGCAATCGGGGGATCTCGAGCGTCAGCCAGTTCGTCGCGACCAGAAACAGCAGGCCGACCAGGTAGCTGGTGCCGTAGCGGGCCGCATAACGCCGGGCGAACGCGATCGCCAGCCTGCCCATCGACTCAGGTGGCGACCGGGACCAAGACGTGTCGGGAGTGGCGGCTGTGGCGTCTGGCATGACGGTTCGACAATAGGCAGAACGGCCGCTAGAGTCCAACCGACCCTGTGCAAAGGCTTCGCCGTGAATCGAACGCCCTCGTCCAAGCCACCCCCTGTCGCCCAGCCTGGTCAGGCGGGGATCGAGGCCTTGGGGCGCGCGGTGTGGGGCCTGAACTTTCGCCGCGTGGCGCTGGTGGGAGCGAGCAAGAACGCGGGCAAAACCACGGCGTTGAATGCGCTGTCGGCAGCGGCTGCCCAGCACGGCGAGCGCGTGGGCCTGGTCAGCATCGGGGTCGACGGCGAGGCCTATGACGCCTGGCTGGACATTCCCAAGCCCTTGGTGCGCATCGAGAAAGGTGCGCTGGTCGTCACGTCGCAGCAGGTGGTCGCAGACGCAGGGCGACTGCTGAAGGCGGTGGGTCCGGCGGGGTTCGCCAGCGCGCTGGGACCTACCCTGGTCGCCCGCGCTCGTGCGCCGGGAGGCGTGCAATTGTGCGGAGTTCCCCACCGCGAGCACCTGATCCGTGCGGTGTTGGCCTTGGAAGCCGCCGGAGCCGACCGGGTGCTGGTCGACGGTGCTTATCACCGGCAGGCGGCGGCCCATGCCGACGTCGCAGAGGCGGTCGTGGTGGCGGTGGGAGCCATTTTGGGTGAGACGCCGGACCAGGTCGCCGAGCGCGCTGCCATCACGCTGACTGCCCTTGCGACGCCGGGTCTGGAGGGTCCCGCGGACGGCTGGCACGAGCTGTTCGGCGCGCTGACGGACACGCGGCTGGCAGAGATCCCCAACGGCTGTCTGGGCTTTCTGGTCGAGGGCCCCAGCCGCGTGCTGTTGACGGCTCGGGGACGCGCGGAGCTGCAACGCCGCGGGCTGCGGGTGGTCGCGCGCCGACCGGTGCCGCTGATCGCCATTGCCAGCAATCCGCACCGCCCCGGCGGTCAGGACGATGGCGTGCGCGAGCTGCAGGATGCCATCGCCCGCGTGCTCGACCGCCACGGGCTGAGACCGCCGCCGATCATCGACGTGGTGCAGGGCGCGGTGTGGCAGCCCCCCCTCTGATTTGCCTCGGGATCCGTTGCGTTCCGCGCTGCCTCGTGGCCGAATGCGCGCCATGCCGCCGACCCACGCCAAGCCCTCCGAGACTGATCCCGCACGTGCCACCCTGCTGCGGCACCTGCCCGCCATCGACAAGCTGAGGAGCCACAAGGCGTTGCAGGGCTGGCCCGACGACACTGAGCTGCGCACGACCGTTTGCCGCTGCGTGGTGGCGCGGGTGCGAGCGGCGGTGCTGGCCGGCGACCTCAGAGACGCCGACGCCATCGCGCGGGCCGTCGAACGCGCGCTTCAAGACGACGGGGCCCGGCTGCAACAGCCGTCGCTGCGGCGAATCCTGAACGGCACCGGGGTGTTGCTGCACACCAACGCTGGCCGCGCGCCCTTGCCCCCGCACGCGCTCGAGGCGATGACAGAGGTGTCGCGCGGCTACTGCAACCTCGAGATTTCGCTCGACTCTGGCCAGCGCGGCTCGCGCCAAGACCACGTGCGGACGCTGCTGGGCTGGGCGACGGGCGCCGAGGATGCGCTGGTCGTCACCAACGGTGCGGCCGCCGTGATGCTGGCGCTGCACGCCCTGGCCGCGCGGCGCGAGGTGGTGGTGTCGCGAGGCGAGTTGGTCGAGATCGGCGGCGGCTTTCGCATCCCCGAGGTCCTGACGGCCGCCGGCGCGCGACTGCTCGAGGTCGGCACCACCAACCGCACCCACGCCCACGACTACCGCACGGCGCTGGACCAGGCGGCGGTGGGCAAGCGCAAGATCGCGGCCCTGCTGCAGGTTCACCGCGCCAACTTCGCGCAAATCGGGTTCACGGCCACGCCCACGACCGCTGAGCTGGCGGAGATCGCGCGGGAAGCCGGGGTGCCACTGGTGGTCGACGTCGGCTCTGGCCTGCTGGCACCGCTGCGACTGGGCGGCGACCACGGCGAGGCGGCGAAACGCGAGCCGGTGGTGCGTCAGGTGCTGGCTGAAGGTGCTGATCTGGTGACGTTTTCTGGCGACAAGCTGCTGGGCGGCCCGCAGGCAGGCGTCATCGTCGGGCGCGCCGATCTGGTGCGCAAGCTGGCGACCAACCCTATGGCGCGGGCTGTGCGAGTGGACCCGTGGACGCTGGCGGGGTTGGAGGCGGTGCTGCGGTCGCATCTGCTGGGCCGCGGAGAAGTCGACCTGCCGGTGCTGCGGGTGTTGGCCCTGCCGCTGCCCGAGGTTCAGCGCGTGGCAAACGGTTGGGTCCAGCAGCTGCGCAAGGCGCTGGGCGAGGCGTGGACCGTGGACGCCGTTGCGACGGAATGCCGGCCGGGCGGAGGTACGGACCCGCTGCTGCTGTTGCCGTCGACCGCGATCTCGGTGTCGCTGCAAGGGATTTCCGCACAGACGTTGGCGCTGCGGCTGCGACAGGGTGAGCTTGCTGTGCTTGGCCGACCGGACGGCGATCGGGTGCTGTTCGAGGTACGGTCTCTGCTGGCGGGTGCCGGGGCTGCGGGAGCGGACGGGGTTCAGCGCGAGCTGGCTCTGGTGCTGGGGCAGGCGGCGCGTGCGACGAGTCGCGGTTGAGGCGTGTCGGCGTGGATCGCCGCGAAGTTTGGCGCGTCTCAGAATCAGGCGGCAGGGC
>CAYURO010000028.1:0-59569 GCA_964447285.1 uncultured Enterobacteriaceae bacterium
CCGCGGCCGCCCCCGCCGCCGCGCCCGCGCTGGCCGCTGTTCCGGCTGCCGCGCCCGCCCCGGCTGCCGCGCCCGCCCCGGCCGCTGCGCCTGCCCCGGCCCCCGCCGCCAAGTAATCCCCAGCCCTTTCAAGAGGTCGCCATGGTCGCCCATCTGTTCGTGGTCGATCCGCTGGCCGGCATCGACATCACCAAGGACTCGTCCTTTGCGTTGATGCTTGCCGCCCAAGCGCGCGGCCACGAAGTGCATACCTGCGACACCGACGGTCTGTTCGGCCAGTCGGGTCAGGGATTCGCCACCTGCCGTCCCACGAAGGTGCAGCCGGTGCGGGGCTCGCACTTTCGCGACGGTCCGCCGGTGATCCGGCCGCTGGGCGACTTCGACGTCGTCTGGATGCGCAAGGACCCGCCGTTCGATCTCAACTACATTGCAGCCACTTACGTGCTTGAGCTGGCGCCGCCACACACGCGGGTGCTCAGCCGACCAGAGTCGCTGCGGTCGTGGAATGAGAAGGTCAGTGTCCTGAAGTTCCCGGAGCTGGCGCCGCCCACGCTGGTCACGCGCAACATGGCGACGATCCTGCAGTTCCAGCGCGAGGTTGGCGGGTCGATCGTGCTGAAGCCCCTCGGGTGGTCGGGTGGCAACGGCGTGGTGGCGCTACACCCGGGCGACCTGAACACGCGCTCACTGCTGGAGATGAGCACCCACAACGGCCGCGAATTCATCTTGGCGCAGAAGTACTTGCCTGAGGTGGTCCAGGGCGACAAGCGGGTGATTCTGGTCGATGGCGTGGCGCGCGCCGGTCTGCTGCGGATCCCGCCCCCCGACGACCTGCGCGGCAACATCCACGTGGGCGCGCGGGTCGAGCTGGCGCCCCTGAATCCGCGCGAACAGGCGCTGTGTGACCAGCTGGGGCCCGCGCTGAAGGCCGCCGGTCACCTGTTTGTGGGCATCGACCTCATCGGCGAGAAGCTGACCGAGATCAACGTCACGAGTCCGACTGGAATCCAAGAGATCCGCGACCTTGGCGGACCGGATCTGGCCGAGGAGCTGCTGGACGCCGCTCTGCTCGCCGCCTGAACACCGCGGCGGCACAAGACGAAAGCGCATCCCGAGACAGCCCAAAGTCCTGTGGATAACTTTTGGGAATCGATGGATTCTGAACGCTATTCCAGCGAAGCCGCCACGGCCAGCAGCGCTGTTGCCGCGTCGGACGCGACCCGCTTGCGGGTCTCCAGCTGGGCCTGGCTTGCCGCCTCGCGCTCACGGGCCGTCGCCAGCTCCGCACGCAACCGCGTCAACTCCTCGTCGCGCGCCTGAACCGTCTGATCGGCAACCGTTCGCGCCTCGATCGCAGCGGTGCGTGCGCTCTCGGCTCCATCCAGCCGAGCCTTCAGGTCCTGGGTCGCCGCCATGAAGGCCTCGGCCGCCGCAAGGGCCTTCTTCAACTCGGTGCGCAGCTGATCGTTTTCGTCCTCCAGTCTCGACGTGGAGGCGGTGTCCAAGGCAACGGTCTCGTCCTCGACCAGCTCGACGGTCTCCAACTCCTCGACGACTTCGACAGGCTCGACGGTCCTGGCCGCTTCGACGACGGCAGCCGGGGCTTCCTCGACCAAGTCGGCGACGGCGAGTTCCTCGACCAATTCCTCCGTCACCTCTTCGGTCATGTCTTCCGTCGCTACTTCGGTCACCTCTTCGGTCACTTCTTCCAGCACCTCGGCGACGGCGAGCTCCTCGACCAGCTCGGCGGCCTCCAGCTCCTCGATGGCCTCGGCGGCGGGTTGCTGGGCGGCTGGGGCGGCGATGGCGGCGGGGGCCTGCACGCCGGCCTCCTCTTCCTCGATCTCCAGCATGTCGATCACTTCCAGCGTGTCGTCGGACAGCTCTTCTTCGGAGGTCTCTTCGACCAAGGCGTCCTCTTCCAGCTCGTCGATGTCCTCAAAGGGCTCGAGCTCTTCGCTGAGCTCAGGCAGGTCCTCGATGGCGACGTCCTGCTCAAACGCATCGGCGTCAAACGCACCCAGCACTTCGCTGGTCAACGGCGGCTGGTCGTCGTCGGGCAGGTCCAGCACCTCGAGCAGCTGGGTAGCCGCCTCGGGCATGGTCTCCAGCGAACCCGAGAGGATCACTTCGTCCTCGCTCTCGGAGGTCTGGGGCATCTGGCTCAGCTTCCACAGCTCCTCAGCGGCCGGCTCCAGCTCCTTGCCGATACGCGATTGCACGACATAGCGGTCGGCGACGGCCGTGCTCTTCATGTGGCGCTTGACCTCTTCGCGCTGATCGTCGCGATAGACCACCAGCAGCTTGGGCTGGGTCTGGCCTTCGCGCCGCAGCATGGCGACGACGGCAAGCGCGCGGCGCAGCGTGGGTCCCAGCACCAGCAGCCCGACGGGCCTCGTGGTCAAGACCTGCGTGGCCTCCTCGATGGTGGCTACGGTCACCAAGGTGGCTTCGACGGACTGCTGCAGGGCCCGCTCGAGGATTTTGGTACCGCCGACAAGCAACACGACCGACTGCGACATGGGGTGGCTCCTGGGACGCGACTTGCGGAGAGGTGGCGAGAGAGCGAAGGCACGGGATCTCACGTCAAACGGCGGCCTAGGTCAAGGGCGATGCGCCCGCGCCCGGTAGACTGGCACTCAGGAATCCGCCCGCTGCCTTGAAAATCGACGCCTCCGGCTCTACCCTGCGCCGCCGCTTCTGCCAGCCCTCACCCATGCGCTGCAGGACGCTTTTCGCCGCCCCGATCAACACGGGCAGCTTGAGAGACCGCACATGCTCGAGACCATCACCAAAGGCTTCCGCTCTGCCCGCCACCGGCTGCAGGGCTACCGCGAGCTCGACGAAGAGACGCTCGACGAGGTGCTGGGCGACATCCGCGCAAGCCTGCTCGAGGCCGACGTCGAATTCGGCGTGGTCAAAAAGTTCCTGGCCGACGTGAAGTTGAAGGCCTTGGGCGAGGTGATCCAGACCAAAGTCAAGGGCAAGGGCGGCGAGACGCTGAAGGCCAGCCCGCAGGACCACTTCATCAAGATCTGCCACGACGAGCTGGCGGCGCTGATGGACCCGGGCGATGCAGCGTTGAAGCTCGACAAGAAGAAGGTCAGCACGGTGATGCTGATCGGTCTGCAGGGGTCTGGCAAGACGACGTCCGCCGCCAAGCTGGCGAACTACCTGAAGTCGCAGGGCTATCGGCCGCTGCTGGTCGCCGCCGACATCTACCGCCCGGCCGCGATCGAGCAGCTGAAGGTGCTGGGGCAGCGCATCGACGTGCCGGTGTACTCGGTGCCGGGCAAGACCCCGCCAGAGCTGTGCGAGGGAGGCTTCCGCGAGGCCCAGAAGACCGGCCGCAACGTGGTGCTGTTCGACACCGCCGGCCGTCTGACCATCGATGCGCAGCTGATGGACGAGCTGGCCGAGATCCGTCGCCGCACGCCGCCCGACAACACCCTGCTGGTCGTCGACGCGATGATCGGCCAAGACGCCGTGACGACCGCCAAGGCCTTCAACGAGAAGGTGGGCATCGACGGCGTGATCCTGACCAAGCTGGACGGCGATGCACGTGGCGGCGCGGCGCTGTCGGTCAAGGTCGTCACCGGTGCGCCGATCAAGTTCGCAGGTATGGGCGAGGGGTTGGACAAGCTCGAGCCCTTCCGCGCCGAGGGCATGGCCAGTCGCATCCTGGGCATGGGCGACATCGTCAGCTTGATGACCGACTTCGAGAAGGTCGTCGACGAGAAGAAGGCCGAGGCCGACGCCAAGAAGATGCTGAGCGGCAAGTTCACGCTCACCGACTTCCTCGAGCAGATCAAGGTCCTCAAGAAGATGGGCAGCCTGCGCGACGTGATGGAACGGCTGCCGTTCTTCTCCGACGCGATGGCCGACGGCGCCAAGTTCGACGACAAGGAGTTGGTGCGCATCGAGGCGATCATCCAGTCGATGACGCCGACCGAGCGCACCAAGCCCGAGATCATCAACGCCCGCCGCCTGCAGCGGATCGCCCGGGGCTGCGGCCGTAAGCCCAACGACGTCCAGGACCTGATCAAGCGCTACGACGTCATGCGCCAGATCATGGGGCGCATCGGCCAGACCCCCGGCCTGATGTCGCGGATGCCCGGCTTCGGCCAGATGGGCCAAATGGCGAAGATGCAGGGCGTGGGTGTGGATGAGTTCTTCGACGGGGTCGAGGGCATGCCCGACAACGGCATGGGGGCTCTGGCGCAGAAGAAGCTGCCCCCGTCGGCCCGCGGGTATGACCGCGAGCACCGCAAGACCAAGAACAAGATGGCCGCGACGGCTCGCAAGAAGAACCGCAAGAAGTAAGCGCGGTTACCGCGACAGCGAGGCGAACAGCGCCTTGACGCGACCGCGGTAGTCGTCCAGCGCAGACTCAAACGCGCGAACCCGTCCGGTATCGGCGCTGGCATCGGCCCAGAAGGCAAGCGAGCCGGCCGTGGACTGGGCCTTGCCGCACAGGATCTGCAGCCCCCGGAAGATGTCGACCAGCTGCGGGTGGAACGACTTCTGCGCCGCCAGCCGGCTGTAGGTCTGCCCCAACTGCTCGAAATTGCGCTCCATGTCTCGCGCGACGACCGCGACGTCGGCCGCAGGCATGCCGCCCGTGCGCAGCGCCTGACCCACGCCCGCCAGCGCATAGTGGCCGTGAATCGCCGACACCAAGGACACCTCGGCGATGCCCGACAGCAGCGTCGTCGTCAGGTCGGGGTCCTCGTTGCCCTTGCGCGAGGCGTCCAGCGACTGCCGCAGCGAGACGATCAGGGCCGCCAAGGCGGGATCTCCCTTGCTGGACGCGGTGTTGGCGGGCTCAGCCGACGTGTCCGCCTTGGCACCGGGCCGGGCCGTGTCGGCAGGCGCGGCGTCCGACTTGCTGGCTCCGGGTCGCTTGCCGGGCTTGGCGGCGGCTTCCTTGGCGGCCGGACGGTCTGCTGCGACGGCAGGCCAAACAACGACTGCGCACGTCAGCGCGGCCAACCACGCCGCTGCCCTCGAACTGCCGTGAGCTGCCATGGTCGGCCTCCTCGGGGTCGGTCTCGTCGAAGTACGCGCCGGACTTGCTTGACCCGGTGCCTACGGCTGCTTCTGCAGCTCCATGGCGCGCTTCTTCAGCGCCTCGGGCATGTCGGGCGTCTCGATGAAGTCCTTCAGGTACGTCAGCTTCTGCTTCTTGGCCTCGCCAGCCGGAATGCTGCCAAGGGCTTCGAGCGCCTTCTCCCGCACCTCCATGTCCGCATCGCCAAACATGTTGGCCAGTGCATCCATGGCCTCAAACAGCTTGGTCGAGGCCAACGCGGCGATGGCGGCCAGGCGCACTTCCTTGCTCTTGTCGAACGCGGCCGAGCGCAAGGCCTCGATGTCCGCGCCCGACGTCTTGTCCGACAACGCCTTGATGCAGATGAGGCGAACGTCAGAGTCCTGCACGTCCATGCCCTTCTGGAACACGACGCGCAGCTCGACCTCGTTATCGGCGGTGCGCAGCGTCAGCAGCGCGGCAAACACGGCACGCCGCACGTCGGGGTCCGGCTGCTTGACCAGACTGACCAGCTTGGGCACCGATGTGTATGCCTTGCGCTTGGCCAGACCGTTGATCGCCTCGATGCGCACGCGCTTGTCGCGGTCGATCACCATCTCGTCAAGGATGGTCGTCGCCTCGGCGTACTTGTCCGACGCGGCCGTCAGCGCCACCACCACCTGCAGGCGAATCTCCGGGTCGGCGTCCGTGCGAATCTCGGCGAGATCTCGGGCAATCCCGTCGTCCTGCAGCCGCGCGAGCGCGAACACCGCCGACCGGCGGATGCCGGGGTCCGGGTCCTTCTTGGCCTCTTGCAGCAGCGCCACCACGTCGGGTCGTGGACGACTGCCCTTGGCGAACTCGGACAGGGCGCGAATGGCCATCTGCCGAACGTCCAAGTTCTTGGAATTGACCAGATTCTTGACCTGCTCCAGCCGCAGGCTGGCAAGAATCTGCACGGCCGCCGCCATCATGAACTCCCGGTCGCGCGGACGGGCTCCGGCGGCATCGGCGAGCGGAACGATGGCGCGCTCCTCTTTCAACTGGGCCAAAGCGTCAGCGGCGGCTTGGCGAACCTCCGGCGACTCGTGCTTCAGCGCCTCGATCAGCTGCGGCGACGAGGTCTTGGCCCCGCGCTTGCCATAGGTCTGGCAGGCGAAGATGGCCCCCGGCGCGCTGCCCTTGGTGATCAGGTACAGCAACGCCTTATCCTGCGCCGCCGCCGAGCCGTTCTCGACCAGCACCATCGCGATCTGCTCGCGCATCTTGGCGGACAACTGATCACCGTCCATCGCCTCGTTGAGCAGATCGAACTGCTTGAGCTCCACCAGCCCCTTGAAGGCCGCCTCGCGCACGTCGCCATCCGAGTGTGACAGGGCCCCCACCAGCGCCGCCGCCGCGATCTTGACCTGACTCGACTTCGACAGCTTGGCCACGGCGGCCAGCGCCTCGTCCGCGGTGCCAGTCTTGAGCTTCTCGGTCTCCAGCAGATCGTCGTACTTGGCGACGCCCGCTTTGCTCAACGCCTTCACGGCCCGCAGCTTGAGTTCGGCGTCCGTGTCGTTCTCGACGACGGCCTCCAACGCCGCTGCAACGATCTTCGAGCCCGTGAACCCGGCGGCGATCACGGCGTCGAGCGCCGCACCGCGAACGGCCAGCGACGGGTCGGTCAGGGCGCCGATGGCATCCTCAGCCTTCAGCTTGAACGCATCGCGGGTCGAACCAGCGGCGATCGCGTCGAGTACCGCAAGCTTGGGGCGCAACGCCTGTCCCGAGATCGCGTCGATCAGCGGCTTGCGAATGACCGGGTCGCCCTTCAGCAAGCGACGCACGGCCTCATTGGCGGGCATGGGCTGCCCGATCACGAGCACGTAGCCCTGCGCCAGCACGTCGGGCTGGTCGTAAAAACGCAGCAGATCCCAGGGCTGCAGCAGCAACGGCTGGGCGCCGTAGCTCAGCTGGTCGGCCGTCACGGGGGCGTTGAAGTACGGCGGGGCCAACAGCTCGGTGATGCCCATCGACCCAAGCGTCCAATAGACCTCTGCCAGCACTTGGTCGGAATCCGCGACCTTGTCGATGACCAGGGTGGCGCGCGTGGCCGAGTCGATGCGCAGGCTGGTCGCTCCGTAGGCCTTGGGAGACCGCGACCGCAGCGCCTCGAACGCCTTGGACGGCCGACTGGACGGACCCGAATCAGACAGGCCAGGCCGCTCGACCGGAACGATCATGGGGAGTTCGATGCCGTTGACGTCGACGGTCTGCAGCACGTACAGGAAGGCCGCGGCTCGTTCCGCCGCATGCGACGACAACACCGGTGCCGCCAACGCAGCAGCCACAATCAGGGCGGCCCCCCACCGGCGACCTCGCTTGCTCGTCCCCATGAACTGTCCTCCAAGATCCACTGGCCACGTCCGGTGCTCGCCTGGATTGTGGCGCAACGGGCGCAGAAGCATCGACGATCGGGCGACCGCGATCAAGTGGCCACGTTTCAGCGCAACGCCCAAGACCGCCTCATGATTCGTTTTCGCCGGCGGGAGCCTGACGCAGCCATGCAACGCAACGCGTCAAAAGCGCGCCTCGATCCCCGCCCCCACGGTCGCTTCCGTCACCGCCTGATAGTGCGGCGACGCCCCACCCACGGCCTGCCAGCGCTGACCGACGACTGCGGCTGCGTACGCGGGTCCCGCCAAACGATAGCGGGCCGACAGCAGCGCGTTGGCACGATCCAAATCTCCCAGATCCTCGGCGTCCAGCACACCGCGCACGCCATAAGCGGCGCGCAACTCCAAGCCCGATCGTTCCGGCACCACGACCCACAGCTGCAGCCCGTTGCCTGCGTCCGCGCTCCACTCGAACGACGCACTGACCTGCACAATCTGCGCGAACAGGGCGTCTGCCGACACCAGCGCGCCCATCGACCTTTCCGACGCGCGACGCGCCCACGCGGTCTTCGAGGTGCCGCCCACATCTGCAGCGGGGCGATAGTCGTAGCGCTGGACCTCGTAGAAGGCGTCTACCCACGTGGGCAGGTAGCCTTGGTCCCAAGCGCGAAGCTCGATTCGACTGCCCAGCGCAACGTTGCGGGTCAGGTCGGGCAGCTCGAGTCCCAGACCGAGGTGCACTCCGGGCGCCCAAGTGACCCCGTCCTGCGGGCTGTCGGTGCCCAGCGCGACCACGTCGGCATACGCAGCAAGCGCGCGGTCCCGCTTGCGCCACAAGGTCAGAGCGGCGTCCAGGCCGGAGACGACGGCGACGTTCTTGGCCGACTGGATGCGCCCGACGCTGCTGAATCCCGTCGCAGGGGTGCTGGCGTCGATCCAGGGTGCACTGCGGTCGACCGCAACGGTGGCGCCCACCTCGAGGCTGCGCCAGCCCGTGGGAGCCTGCCACGGCCGTCCTGCGACCCGCAGCGCGCTCAAGTCCGCCTTCAGCACGTCATCGACCAGCGCCTGGACCACGATGGCCCCGGTGTCGACCTGCAGGCGCAAGCCGGACCGGTAGTGGTCGAGATCCAGGGTGTTGTAGAAACGGTCGACGATCGTGCCGTGGCCCAAGCTGGCTCCGGTCAGCTCGCCCACCCGCACCTCGACCGGATCGTCGGGATCTCCCCACGAGGCGAAACGCAAAATCCGTGTCCAATCGCTGGGTTCATCCCAGTCACGCGCGCGGATGCCGGGGGTGTCGCCGTCGCCCGGTGCGCCGCGGTCGAAGACACGAACGCGCAGCGGCGCGTGCAGGCCAACCCGCAGGTCTCCGGAAGAAAACGCCAGGAATAGCGCGGCGTTGGTGTACAGGTCGCCGTCCAGCAGCCCGGTCACGACCTCACCACCCGCAACGGCGGGGTCTGCGGACTCGGCTCGCGCGGCCGTCGCTGCCAACACCAGCACGGCGGACAGCGCCACGGCCGCTGCGGTGGCTGGAAGTGCGGCTCGGGACATCACGCTCCCCCTGCAGGCGTCGTGGGCGCGTCTTCGCTGGGTCGGCGGTGGGCCCGAGGGTGGGCGCGGTCGTAGGTCCGCTGCAGGGCCGCCATCGACGTGTGGGTGTAGCGCTGGGTGGTGCTGAGGCGCGCGTGGCCCAGCAACTCCTGAATCTCGCGAATGCCGCCGCCCGCGTCCAGCAGGTGCGTGGCGAACGAGTGGCGCAGAGCGTGGGGGTTGACGGACTTATGCAACTCGGCCTGCTGACAAAGCTTTTCCATCATCCGGCCGACCGATCGCGACGTCAGGCGGCTGCCGCGCCAGTTCAGGAACAGGGCCTTCTCGGCGTCGGCGCGCTGGTCGGGCGGGCAGCGCAGCAGCAGCTCGCGCCGGGCCGGCATCCAGGTGGCCAGCGCCTCGACCGCCTTTGTGCCGAACGGCACGATCCGCGTCTTGCGACCCTTGCCGCGCACCCGCACCAGTCGCTCGTCGGTCCGCACGTGCATCACGTCCAAGCCGGTGCACTCGCTGACGCGCAGCCCCGCGCCATACAGCAGCTCGAGGATCGCCAGGTCCCGCACGTGCAGCAGCGGGTCGCTGTCACCCACCGGGGGAGAGAGCAGTTGCAGCATCTCGTCAACGCTGAGCGTCCGCGGCAGGGTCTCGACCTGGCGGGGGCCGCGCAGCCCGTCGGTGGGGTTGTGGGCGATGCGGTCGGCCTGTTGCAAGTAACGAAAGAAACTGCGGATCGCCGACAGCCGCCGCGCAACTGAGCTGGGCGCCAGATGGTCGTGCAGACCGGCCAGATAGGCGCGCACCAGATCACGATCGGCCTTGGCGGGTCGCCGCCCCTCTGCCATGGTGAAGTCGTAGAAGTGTTCGAGATCGAGGGTATACGCCCGCAGCGAGTGGTCGGCCAAGTTCCGCTCGAGCTTGAGGTGATCCAGGAAGGCGCGGATGTCGGCGTCCATGATCAGCAGCATGCCAGTCGGCGGATCGCTGTCGAGTTTATGGTCGGGCGACGGTCACGACAGCAGCAACGCCTCTCCGACGAAGTGCGCGTCCAACGGTCCCGCTGGGTCCAGACCTCCCAACTCCTCGGCCAAGCGGTCGAGTGCCGCCTGAAGGTACCGGCCCAGCGTCTCGACTTCCTGATCGTCGAATTGCGGCTGAACCAGCAACGCGGTCGTCAACCCTTGACGCAGGTCGGCCCGCAGCCTGCGGCGCGGCAGGTCGCCCTCGAACGCCGTGCGCAGGAACCGCCGCAGATCGTCGATGGACAGGGGAGCCAGCTGCGCCCGCCCGGTCAAGATCTGCCACGCAATCAGGGTGTTCAGCAGCGTCGTCAGCCGCGGTCCCTGCCGCTGCTGCCGCAACCACCCGGGCAGATCGCCTCCCACAAGGCCCGCCGCCAGCCGCGCCAAGGCTCCCAGACCCTGCAGGCGGTCCCGAACGCCGGCCAGCTCGGTCAGGCTCTCGATCGGACGGCCCTGAGGCTCGCTGATCTCCGGTTCCCCGTCGTCGTCCTCGTCGCGCGCCC
This sequence comes from uncultured Enterobacteriaceae bacterium, assembly GCA_964447285.1. Classification (GTDB taxonomy): domain Bacteria; phylum Myxococcota_A; class UBA9042; order UBA9042; family UBA9042; genus CAJBNH01. The sequence goes on from CAYURO010000028.1 coordinate 10,490, forward strand.
TGTCGTCATCCTCTTGGTCGTCCGGTCCCTCGTGACCGCTGCCGTCGTCCCTCTCGTCCCGCGCAGGCACGATCCACATCGGCAGCCCGCGACTCAGGCCCGTGACCAGCCAGGCATCGGACGGCTCCAGCAGCGCCAGACCGGGCTTGCCCCCCAGTGCCGTCAACAGCCGCCTGGCGCGCATGTGCTCGATCACGATCAGGCTGTGACCGGAGCGGAACAGCTCGACCAGCGGCACGATCGTCAACAAAAGCGAGGCATAAGCCTCGTCCCCACCGGACGCAAACTCCAGCCCCATACCGGCCGTGCGCGCGGCGTGACGCGACCATCGGGGCAGTTCGTCCCATGCCGACGACTTGGACGCGCGCGCCGTCTGCGAGCGATAGGCCAGCCGGGTCAAGGCGACGCGGACACGCTGCAGCTCAGCTTGCGGCAACCGGGCAATCGCGCGACCCAGAAAGCCCTCATCCAGCTCGCCACGCAGCACGAGTCCGGTCCGCACCGGCTCGTCGTCGGGCAGGTACGGTCGCACCTGATCGAGGTCGGCAGCAGCCTTGCCGCGGTACACGTCGCGCAGTTCGTCGCGCCAGGCGAACGGGTCGCGGTACGCGTACATCTCCATTGCCTCGTCGCGCGACAGGAAGCCGTAGTCCTCGACACGGTGACTGCGCAGCTCGTACTGGTCCTCTTCCAGCTGACTCGGCAGCTCCCAGCGCAGGCCCAGCAGCACGGTGCGGCCGCGTTCGACCGAGTCGCGGAACAGGGCGTCGATCAACATGCGAATCGCGGGCAACGCCGGGTCTTCGGGCTGGATCACGAGCTGCATCGTGCCGTCGGGCGACTCGATCACCTCGACGTCCGGCGGCAGCAGGGTCTCGTCGTCCCGTTCAATCATCACGACTTCGACCGACTTGCCCAGGAACAACGTCCACACGCTGTCCTCTTGCGCCGCCACGAAGCGGTCGAGCACGTCGTCGCCGCCCTCTGCCGCCGTCATCAGCCATTCGCCCAGGGCCAACTGGTCCAGCTCTGCCCCCTTCCAGCCATCCAAATCAGCGGCGACCTGCAGCTGCCGCGGCGAGGCCAGCATCAGCAGCTCAGGCGCGTCGGCAAGCCCCACATCCTGGACCAGCAACACGAATTCCTCGGGCGACAGCGCCTGCACCACGGCTTCAGGATCGGGAAGTGAGAGCAGCAGGTCCAGCTTCTCCTCACCCGAGCCCCGCAAGAAGCGCAGGGAGCCCGACACCAAGCCCCCCGGCCGCTCTGGGTCCAGCAGCGGCGCAAGCGCGCGCAGGCGCCCTTCGGGGTCGTCCTCGTAAGGGTCCGGAGCCGTACCCTGACGCGGCTCTGCGGGCAGAAGGCCTTCGCGGTACTCGGCTTCTTCGTCGTCGATGGGCAGGTCGTCGTCGGGGTCGATCATCAAAGGGGTCTCCGGGCAAGGGGGCAACTAGGAGCGGTCGCCCAGCGCGGCGCGCAGCACGCGCAAGGGCAGGTCGGCATCGCCACGGATCCGCAGCTTTCCCGACGCCAGCACTTTCAGCGGCGGGGTGCGAGATGTGACCATCGCGGCTAGATCGTCTGCGTCGATCTCGAGGGTGGTGGAGGCGGTGTCGTAGGCCGCGGGCCCCGCCCCGAACGTGATCACATAGCGATAGCGGTCGGCCAGCTCGCGGTCTGCGACCTCAACCGCGAGGCTGCCCTGCAGCCGCGCCAGCCGCTGCGCCACGCCGGCGAGGTCGATCGGCAGCCGGGCGAAGTCCGGAAGGTCGAGCGGCAGCCCCAGACGGTTCAGCACCGCGCAGGCGCGATCGCGCAGGGCTCCGGTCAAGGCCTCGCGAAAATGGGCAGCCGTCATGCAGACTTGAAGGACTGCGTCGGCGGTCGCCCCCGGTTGGGTCCGCAGCCGTCCCTGGTGCAAGAACACCGACCAGGTGCCCCCACCCGCTCCCAGCACGTGGTAGACAACCGCCTGTTGGACCGTGACGAGCGGCAGTGACACCTGCGCCGTCGGCAACAGACGCTCAAACCAGTCGGCAGGACGGGTGGTGCGAGGCAAGGCGAACAACGGATGAGCTGACATCGACCCTCCTGAGCAACCGGCGTCAAGGCGCGGTGCACGGCAGCAGTGCTACTGGGTCCGCGGTCAGAAGGTGACGGGGCCGTTGTCGGGTCGGTCCGGCTCGTGCGGCTTCGGCTTGGTCGGTTGCGAAGGGGTCCCGGGCCGGGTCGGCTTCACATGGTGCGCCGGGGGGCGGCGGCGCGAGGAGTCCGCGTCCGCACGGATATCCAGACCGGCGTCCACATCTTCCACAACAACATCAGGAGCTTCTTCGACATCGACCGCCACCGCTGCATCCACTGCGGGGGGCAGTTCAGGTGTGGGCGCGACGGGTGGAGGCGGCGCCGGCGGCGCGACCTGAACCGCAACGACGGTTGGGGGCGGCCGCAGGGCAAGCCAGACGCCGACGACCACGCCGACCAGCAGCAGGACGCCCAACACCCCAGCGACGATCGGCCCGGCGACGCTGCGGCGCTGTGGGGGCGGCGCGGGCAATGCAGCCACCGGAGCGGGCGGGGCGACGAGCACCGGCGGGCGGTCGCCGGTGTCTCCAGCCAACATCTGCTTGAGAAACGCGGCCTCTTCGGCCCCCAGCGCAAGGGTCGACCGCTCGTCATCGCGCACGGCGGCGCGAATCGCGGTGGCAAACGCAAGCGGATGCGTGTGCCGGTCGCCGGGCCGCTTCCGCATTGCGCGCTGCAACTCCACCTCGAGGACCGGCGGGAGAACGCAGTCGCGTCGCACCTGACGCACGGCCGGTGCAGCAGTCGAGGCATGACGACGCCTGAGGTCATCCAACCCACTGGCCTGAAATGGTTTTTGCCCAGTCAGCGCTTCAAACAGCATGCATCCGAGGGCATACACTTGGGCGGCGGGTTCCAGACGCCCGGCACCCGCTTCCGGGGCACGGTAGGCGGCGGCCTCCATCAGATCGGGCTTCTGGTCGCGTTGGAGGGTCGGATTGCCCGTCCCGTCACTTGAGGCGTAACGGACCAAATCCGGTGTCAGATGTTCGAGTCGGCCGTCGGTTCCCAGCGTCTCCGCGACCAAGGCCAGGCGGGCGACGGCGAGGTCGGTCGGCAGCGCCCCACGGTCCAGCAGGTTGCGCAGGGACGATCCCGCGGATGACACGGCTTGGCCCACATCGGACGGTCGGTTTGACAGTTCACGACGACGCGTCGCCAGTTCCTGCGTGGCGCTCTTCGGCACCGCCATGCCCACGCGGGTGCCTGCGAATTTCCTGGGCTTTGCTTGGGGCAGGTCGGATGGCGCATCGGCCAGCGCCGCACCGTCGAACGGGCAGAACTCCAGGTCGTCGGGATGCGCCGTCCGACAATTGGGGCACTGCTTGGACACTGAACGCTCTCGGTCGCTTGGGGGGCCGCGGCCTGGCTGTCCGGAAGGTTCGAACGGCCGCCGCAGGGGCTCCGGGAAGGTCTGTAAGTATCGCCCGAACGGTCACCCGTGACAACGCTACAACGACAGCCCGGGATTTCTGCGAAACTATTGCATCGCGCCGGGCTGGCCGGGCGTGATCTTCTCGTCGCGCGGTGGAGGCTCGCTCGAGTGCGGAGCTTGCGTCCCGAACAACCGGCCCGGCTTGGCGGCTTTGGCTGCTCCGTCCAGCACTGGTACGGCACGGGCGATCACGAAGTAGGAAGAATCATTCCCGACGACATCGACGTTCCAATCCTTGATCGCCCCGAACCCGCCCGTGCCGTCGTCCCGGAGCTTGCGCGACTCGGCGCGCAGCTTGCTGGCAAAGCCGCTGGTCCGGCCGCGCTCCAGCAGGGCATAGAACGTGCGGCCCTTGTTCATCTCCTTGAGGTAGGGGACGAACTGCGTGGCCTTGTTCAACGGGCGGATCTCGTTGTTCGAGTAGAAAGTCTCGCCGCGCCAGGTGATCAGCCAGCTGATGATGTCTTCCTTGCAGACCCGCTTGGGCTTTGCGTCGAAAAAGTCGGCGACAAAGCCAAGTCCGACCTTGCTGACGAGCGGCGTGAAGGCCTCCTCGATCAGCGGCGGATTCGGGTGCAGGGTGCAGTCCTCGTAGTACGCCTCAAAAACGTACTTTTGCGACCAGTGCGGCGCTAGCGACGGCATGTAGTAGTTGAGCGTCCACAGGGCCAGCAGCGCGGCAGAGACCGTCAACAGCCCCAAGCCCCACAGTCGCACGCGTCGCCACGCCATCACCAGCACGCCCAAACCGGCCAGAGCGGCGATGAACGGCACGAAAATCTCGTAGCGCAGCCAACGCAAGCTGAGGATCTGGGCGACCATCGGACCGACGTGGCGGGCAAAGGGCGTCTCTGCCCAAGTGACAATCGGGTGGGTGTCCGAGCTCCACACCACGGGCGCCTGCCACACGATCGGCAGGTTTTCGGGCAGGGGACGGTCGTACTTGTACGTGAACAGCTCGCGCAGGTTCTGGTAGTCGTTGCCCAAGTTGAAGGCGAGGGCGATCAGCAGTGCAAAGGCCACGACGATCGCCAGCCGCGCCTGACGGCGGTTGTCCCGCAGCAGGTCCAGCAGATACAGGCCCGTCAGCATCCCCACCGCCGGTACGCCTGGCAGGATGTAGTGGTGGAAGCGGGTCGATGACAGCGTGAACAGGAAGAACGACAGCAGGAACCACACGAAGACAAACGCCTTGAAGTGGTCCAAACCGCGATCGGCCGCAGGCTCGCCGGGCTGCTGCGCGGGCAGTGAATCGACCTTGAGATGCCTCGCGGCCGCCAGAAGGGCCAAGGGGGCAAACGCCGCCCACGGGAACAAGCCGTAGCCCAGCCACTCGACAAAGTACTCGAACGTCCCCGTGTCGATCTGGTGCACGCCCGCGCCGACACGATTGAAGTGATCGTGAATGAAGAAGCGCTGGTAGTAGGGCATCCCGTGGCGGCAGAACATTGCCACGTACCAAGGCAACACCGTGACGAAGAACAGGGGAATGCCGCGCAGCAAGTCCAACCGCCCGACGATGCGCCACTGGCCCGACACGATCAGGTACACCACCAGAATCGCACCCGGCAGCATGAAGCCCAGCAGACCCTTCGCGTACGTCGCCTGTGCGGCCAACATGTAGCCCGACAGCAGGTAGAAGCGCCGCAGCTGCCGGTCCTTGAACGCGTCGGTGAAGCCGTCGGGATGCTTGCGCTGGCGCCGGATCGGCAACAGCACCGAGATCAGTACGGCCAGCGCCACCGGCACGTAGAAGATCAGGTGGTACACGCCGTTTTGCTGCACCACAGCGCCCAGCGCCTCCAAGCCTCGCTTGCCTGCATCGGCATTCGGGTCGGTCAGGTCGGTGGCGATGATCGACAGCTGCGGCACCAGATTGGCGAGCACAAACGCGGCGAACCCGGCGGTCGCCCAGCCAAAGCCGCGGTCGGTCAGGGGCTGACGCTTGCTGAACAACGCAAGGGCGAACAGCAGCAGTGCGAGCGCCATCGTCGCCACGTAGGGCATGTCGGTCTGCGCCTGGCGGCTGACCATGTACACGAAGGGCGACAGGGCCACGACGGTCAGCACCATCAGGGCATGGGCACGGGTGGCGATGCGCTCGACGACCAGATAGGCGGTGGCAGCCACCGAAGCGCCCAGCAGGGCGATGGGCAGACGAAAGGCCCAGTCGCTCAAGCCGATCAGCTTGATGAAGGTGCACTCGGCCCAGAAAATGTAGATGGGTTTTGAGTAGAACCACTCGCCTGCCAGCGGCTCCGACCCGATCTTCTGTGCGTATCCCCACCACGGGTTGACCCAGTCGAAGGTCTCGACCATGTGCCGGGAGACTTCGCCATAGTGCGTCTCCCAAGGGTCCCACAGGCCGAACGAGCCGGCGCCGAGGACGTACAGCGCGAACACGGCGAAGATGGCTCCCCACCTCCACAACGCGTCGCGAGGCCCGGGCAGAAACACCGGGATGTGCGCCGGGTCAGCCAGCAGGGCGACGGTAGGGCGCGGCGACACCGCAGCCTCTGGCACGGAAGTCTCTGGATTTTCAGTCGAGTTTGAATGCATGTGCGCCGGTTTCCGCGAGGGTCGAAAGGACGGCGCGCTTCATACCACCCAACTAGGGGAAGTCAATGCGGACAGGGACCTGCCCACCGTGACCGGGCGCCACCGGGGATTTCGCAGACGGGGTCAGCGCAGCGCCAGTCCCAGGCGGAAACGCGGATAGAATTCGCTGTCGGGCTTGCCGCCGGGTCCGTACAGCACGGTGCCAAGCTCGGCCTGCGCAAACAGCGTCAGACCATCCAGCAGCAACGCCTCGAAGCCCGCCGACGCGTACATCGGCACGGCCAGCGAGGCCTCGGGCAGCAAGTGGACCGTCAGCGGAGCGTGCAGGCCCAAGGCGGCGGTGACCCCGTCGCCAAAGGTGCGGCTGGCAACGACCCCAGGAGCGCCAATCGAAAAGCCCATCAAGCTCTGCGTGCCCGGGCCCGCCGGCGGATGGTCCTGCGCGTTGAGGTACGTGAACAGCTCAGGACCGGCCAGCAGCGCAATGCGCCAGCCCTCCAACGCCGCCACCTGCAAGCGCAAACCCGCGCCAACTGCGACGCCAAAGCCACCCGGTCGGCTGGCCTGCCCGTAGCTCAGACGCAGGCGCGGCGAAACGTCGGCCAACGAGTTCAGGCCCAGCACGCCGCCCACCTCGACGTCGGGCCAGCCCACCGACGCATACGCTGCACTCTGGCCGGCATCGAACGTGCCAGCGCCGATGAGGGTGCCGGTGGCGACGGCAGGGCTCGCTCCCAGCGTCCAGGCGGTGGCGAGGGCGAACAGCGGCGTCAGTCGAAGCACTCGTCGTGGCATCTCGGGTCTCCTTGCGAGGGTGGCGCGTGCCCCGCGAGTCACGGGATACGGCGCCCACCAACGAAGTAACATCGCCGCCGCCGCTGTCAAAATCCACTCGCGTTGTCCAACTCACCACAGCCCCCAGAGCCGCCTTCGGCGCGGATTTGCTTCAGATAGCGGTAGAAGGTGCCGCGTGGCAGACCCGTCGACCGATGGGCCGCTGCTGTCGTCGGGAAGGCGGCGACCGCATCGGCAACCTGGCGCAAGCGCTCCCGACTCTGTGCGGGCGAGAGTGTCGACGGCAGACGACCGCCGGCGGCACGCGGACCGGTAGGCCATGGCACCTGCGGCTCGGCCACGCCGGCGTCGTCCACACCGGACGCCAGGGCCCAGGTGGGACGGGATGCGCCGAAGAGGGCGGCTTGGACCTCTGCCAGCGTCGGTTCGCCCCACCGCGCAGAGATCAGCAGTCGGCGCGAGACGTTGCGCAGTTCCCGGACGTTGCCGGGCCATGGGTACGCCCGCAGGGTCTCCTCGCCGCCGTAGGGCAGCGGCGTGCCACCCAGCAGGTCGGCCATCAGCGGGACGATGTCCTCCGGGCGAGCGCGCAGCGGCGGCAGCCCGGTCTCGGTGACGGCCAGCCGGTGCAGGAGATCCAAACGGAAACGCCCCGAGGCCACGTCCCGGCGCAAGTCCCGGTGGGTGGCGCAGATCAGACGCACGTCGACCCGCCGCACCGGTCCGCCCAGCACCTGCACCTCGCCGACCTCCAGCACGCGCAGCAGCGCCGCTTGCGCCGCAGGGCTTAGTTCACCCACTTCGTCCAGAAACAGGGTGCCGCCGTCCGCGCGCTCGAATGCGCCGCGCCGCGCTTCGATGCTGCCGGTGTAGGCACCCTTGGCCGCACCGAACAGCTCGGCCAGCAGCGTTTCCGCCGGCAGCGCACCGCAGTTGACCGCCACCCACGGTCCTTCCGCTCGGGCCGAGCGGGCGTGCACCACCCGCGCCGCCAACTCCTTGCCGCAGCCCGACTCGCCCCACAACAGCAGCGGCCATTCGCAAGCCGACGCCAACGCCAACTCGACAAACGCCTCGTGCATCAAGGGGCTTGCCGACCCCAGCTCGCCCACCCTCAGCCACTGTGCACCGCCAAGGAACTCACGCCGCACGACCACGACCGGGACGCGCCCCAACCGCAGCACATCGCCGCTTTCGAGGGCGACCGGCCGCGCCCCCAACTTCTCGCCGCGAAGCGTGGTGCCCGCCAGCGACCCAAGGTCGACCACGTGCAAGCGCCCGCCGTGCACCACCAACCGGCAGTGGCGAGGCGCAACCCCTGGTCCACGCAAGCCGCAGCCTTCGTGCCGATCGCTGCCCAGCACCCGTCGCTCGTCAATCCGCTCGCAGCGCCAGCCGGACTCATCTGGCAGCAGAACCGCCCAACCTGGTTCGTGATCTTGCATCGGCTCCTCCGTTGATGACCGGTTGAGGTGAGGTCAGGCCGCCGCGCGCTCAGGGGTCGCGTGAGTCAGCAACTCCTCCAGCAACTCCTTGCGGCCGTCCGCCCCGGCGGGTACCTCAGGCAGCACGTCCAGCAACGCCAGCGCTTCGCGGTACAGCCCAAGACTGGCGACGGCCATCGCAACACCGTAGACCCATAGCGCAAGCTCGTGCCGCCGAGCCGCCACACCGACCCGCCACAAGTCAGGCGCTTGCGCTGCCAGACCCTGCAGTCGCTCCAGATGGGCGAGGTCGTCCTCCAGACGAAACGTGCGAGGGATCGCGGCACAGCGGCGCGAGAGCGACACGGCCGACGCCAGGGCTCGGTCAAGGCCCAGAGACGGGTCGCACTCGGTCGACAGGGGGCGGGACTGAAACATCGGGTCCTCCTTCAAGCGGCAGTTGGCGGGCAGCCGGACGTTCCCGCTGCTTGCCTACTTGTCGCTCGCTGCGGAGTTTTGCCGCGGGAAGCACGCAAAATAGTTTGGCGATTACATGCAAAGCAGCACAATGTTTGATCTTTTCCATTCGGGTTGTCCCGATGCCGGCCATCCGCTGTACGCAAGCCCGCACCGCGCTACACTTCCGGCCCGCCCACAGCCGCCGGAGCCCCACGTGTCGAAGAAGAACCGCAGCAAGAGCAGCCCCTCGACCCCCGAAAACGAAGCTCCCGCCCCGCAGGGTCGGCCTCCCGCCGGCCGCCGCCCCCCCGCCCCAGCCACTGCTGTGGTCGACGGCTTGGCTTGGCTCGACGACTTGCCGGCCATCGGATTGGCCGTGTTGTGCGTATTCCTGCCCGTCTACGTGATGCCGGGGATCCGCGACCTGTTCCAGCTGCCCAAGCAACTGCTGATGGCGGAGATGGCGGTGTTGCTGGTGGCCCTGCTGGCCGCGCTGGCGTGGGGCGGTCGTCCACTGCGCTGGCCACAGACGCCGCTGTTGTGGCCTGCCTTGGCGCTTGCCGCCTCGGTCGCCATGGGTGTCGCCATCGCGCCCGACGAGACCGGCGGCGTGCTGACCTTGTTCGCTCGCATGGACGCCCACCGTTGGGCGGCGGCTGGTCTGCTGTTCGCCGTGGCGCTGGTGGCGATCCGATCGCCCAGGGCGTTGGGCTATCTCGCTGCGGGCTTGCTGATTGGTGGGGTTTGGGTGGCGCTGATCGGCATCGGCGAGCAGCACGACATCGACTGGCTGCGGCCGACCCAACGCTGGCCGATCATCTCCAAGCCCGGGTCAACCTTTGGCAACCGCAACATGGCGGCACAGTTGATCGTGTCCGTGATGCCCGCCGGCTACATGCTGCTGGCGATGGCGGCGCGCTGGTGGGGCCAAGGACGGCGGTGGCTCGCGCTGATCGCCGGCTCCATTTCCAATCTATCCCTTTTGATTCTACTGTATTACTTGGTGCTTACCGTGACTCGCTCTGCTTGGGTCGGTGCCTCCATGGGCCTGATCGTGTCGGCCGTCGCGTGGACTGCCGGCCTGTGGCTGTTCCGCTTCCGCGCGCAACGTGCGGCCAGGGCGACTGAGGTCCAAGCGACCCGGGCTGGGATTCAGGAAGTCCAGACATCGACGGATCAACCGCACGGCCTGTTGGGCGCACGAGCTCGTACGCTGCTGCTGCCACTGGCCATCGTGCTTGCGGTCAACGCCTCCGTGGCCTTGATGGCGGTCGTCGTCGTCAAGCCCACCGCCGCCAGGATCGACGAGGGCGACGCCAAGCGCGGCGAGAGCGTGCACGGTCTGGTGATGTCGCTGTTCGACTTCGAGCAGAACGCCGCCAAGTGGCGCTTCGGCATGTGGGCCAGTACGTGGGAGGCGATCAAGGCCCACCCGTTCGGCCGCGGCGCCGGAAACTGGCGCGTGTTGTATCCGCAGTTCGTGACGCAGAAAGAAAAGAACGAGATGTTCACGATTGCCAAGCAACCCACGCGAGCACACCAGGACTTCCTGCAATTCGGCAGCGAATTCGGGCTGCAAGGCCTGCTGGCGCTGCTGGCGCTGGTCGGCGCGGCCTTCTGGCTGACGATCCGGGTCGTGGCGCGCGCGGCCAACCCCACGGCCAGCCACCCCCACGGCGCTGCGTGGCTCGCCTTCGGGTCGATGGCGTCGATGTCGGCCTTGATCGCGATCTGCGGCGACGCGCTGTTGTCATTCCCGCTGCAGCTGCCGGCTCCTACGTTCCTGTTCGCACTGCACTTGGCCGTGATCGGCTCGTCCGACGCGTGGTTGGGTCGGCGCGACCACCCCGAAACGGTCTCTCGCCCCGCACCAACACCAATGGCAGTCAAGGTGGGGCTGACCGTGTTCGCGCTGCTCGGGATCGCCTTCTTGGGTCCGAAGTTCGCGATGTTCCAAGACACCCGCGTCTGGTTCACGCAGCTGCGGACCGAGCCGATCGAGTCCGTGCAGACCTGGGGCAAGCTGCATGAGCGGTGGATGGTCGCCGAGCTGGGCTTCACCGACGGCCGCGCGCTGCAGAAGAAGGGCCGTGCCGACGCCGGGTTGGAGGCGATCCGCCGAGCGACCACGCTGAACCCCGACGACTTCCAGAACCACTTCATCGAGGGTCTGAACCTCAACAGCCTGCGGCACACGCAAGAGGCGATCAAAAGCATCGAGAAGTCGCTGCTGGTCTATCCCAACCTTTTGAACGCATGGGTGAATCTGGCGATGTTCAACGCCCGCATCCGAGACTTCCCGGCCATGGATCGGGCCATCGACCGGGCACTTGCGCTCAAGCCCGACGAGTTGGTCGTGCTCAACGTCCGCGCGACCCGACTGGCCGAGGCGGGCAAGTACGCGCAGTTGCTGGCGTTGATGGGGCCTCAGGTTGAGGCGTACGCCAAGTACCGCGGTGCGCCGCCGACGCAAGCCGAGCTCGCCCATGGGTCGCCGCACTGGCCTCCGCCCGTGTCCGACTGGCCCAAGGATGAGGGAGCCAACCAGCTGTTGGGCGCTTACACGCAGGCCCTGGGGCACGCAGCGAAGGCCGCACGACAGCTGCAGAAGTGGCCGAAGGCGGCGCTGTACCTGCAGTGGCTGGCGCTGGAGGACCCGAACAACGCCGACACGGTGGCGGGTCTGGCCGAGGCCCTGGACAAGGACGGGCGGCTGGCCGACGCACTGCCGAAGTACCGGCTGGCAGCTGAGCTCAGTCGTCGGGAAAGACCAGATTTCAAGCGTACTTATGCCATCGCGCTGGCGCGGACAGGTGATTTTGACCAAGCCGCCCACGAGACGCGCGAGGCCCTGCGGATCGCCATTGCCGAGCGTCCGCCGCTGCTCGAGGAGCTGAAGCGTCTGCAGGCGGGCCAGCCGGCCCAAGCGGCACGGTATGCGGAGTTGATCGCGATGGTCACCGCATTCCCCAACCGACCGGCCCCGGTGGCCGCGCCGACGCCCGCAGCGGCTCCGACTGCGGCCGCGCCTGCGGTGAGCCCCGTGAAATGACGACAGCTCCTTCCGAAGTCCCGGCCGGTCTGGTCCTGCTGGAGGTCGCCCCGCACGAGAGCGGCCGCCGCTTGGACGCCTTCCTGTGCGACCGGATCGAGGGGTTCTCACGCGCGCGCGCGACCGACCATCTGGCCCAGGGCCACGTGCGATTCGTGGGCTCGACCGCGCGCCCCAAGGCCTCGCACAAAGTGGCGCGCGGACAGCGGATCGAGATCGACGTGCAGCCCCGCCCGGCGCTGTCGGCGGCACCTGAGGCCATCGATCTGCGCATCGTCTACGAGGACGACGACCTGCTGGTGGTCGACAAGGCGCCCGGCATGGTCGTGCACCCGGCCGCGGGGCACGAGGGCGGCACGCTGGTCAACGCGCTGCTGCACCACGCGCCCGAGCTGGACGGCGTGGGCGAGACTTTTCGCCCGGGCTTGGTGCACCGGATCGACAAGGACACGTCGGGGCTGCTGGTCGTCACCAAGACCGAGTTCGCGATGCGCAAGCTGGCGGCGGCGTTTGCGCACCACCGCTTGGAGCGGCGGTACGTCGCGATCGTGTTGGGCACGGTCCCCCAAGACACACTGACGATCGAGACACTGCACGGCCGACATCCGGTGGACCGCAAGCGCTTTTCGGGGCGGGTCAAAGAGGGCAAACCGGCCGTGACGCATGTGCAGGTGCTCGCAAGGTCGGCGCTGACCACGCTGGTGGTCTGCACGCTGGAAACCGGTCGCAGCCACCAGATCCGCATGCACCTGTCCGAGCGCGGCCACCCGATCGCGGGCGACGAGCTGTACGGCGGCGTGCGCAACCACCCGAAAACGCCGCGAACCGTGCCCGAGATCGCGTGGCTGAAGCGCATCGGTCGCCAAGCCCTGCACGCCTACGCTCTGGGCTTCGTGCACCCGCGCACCAACCGGCCGATGCGGTTTGAGATCGGCTGGCCCGACGACCTGCTGGATCCGGCACGGGGTCTGTTTGGCGAGGCCATGGCGCTGCCGCCGCTCGCGCAGCCGGTCTACCGCGGCAACCCCTGATTTCGATTCTGTTCCAGGATCAGTCACCGTGCGGTGAGTCAGTCGCCGCCCGGTCCAGCTCCCACGCCGGCCAGCTCGACGCCGGTGCGCGCGACCACGTACGTCAGGCCCAGCAGCAGCAGGCCACCCAGATAGTCCCGGCTGCCAACGGCTTCCAGCGCCTCCCACATCGGCCACGAGGCGCCCAGCACGATCGCGACGCCCAACCAGCGGATGCCTGTCGAGTCCTGAAACAAGGGGAACTCCTGCGCAGACGACCTGCCGTCAGCCCGTACGCCGCCAAAGCCACCACAATCCGCCCAGCAGCGCAACCCAAGCCAACCGCCTGGCCACGTAGCCGGGCCACGCCTCGCGTCCACTCTCGCTGCCCAGCGATGGCCCGTCGCCTGACAGCGGCACCAAGCGCACGGCCAGCCAGCACACCGCGACGCTGGCCACCCGCACCGCTCGGGCTCCCTCGGCCTCTGCGCCTGCGTGCCCCGCCCCCAGCCACGCCAGCACCAACCAGACCCCTGCGAGCACCCAGAACAGCAGCGGCGATCCGTCGCGCAGGGTCAGCCAAGGCCTGGCCGTCCGCTGCCCCGGCTCAGCCGCACGGTCCCATGACGACATCACGAAACCGACCGACAGAATCGCCACCAGCAGCCCCTGAACCGGCCCCGTCGTCCGCTCGCCCTGCAGCTCCGGGGCCGCCACCAGTACCGGCACCAGCCCGCACAGACCGGCCGCCAGCACCGCCAGCGCCTCACCCGACAGCGCTGCCAACAGCATCCCCACCGGAGCCAGCAGGGCCAAGGCGACCACAATGCTGCGGTCCAACCCCTGATCCGGGAACAGGAATGCGTACGGGACGGCCACGGTCGCCAGCCAAGCCCCGAGGCCCCACGCCACCTGACGCCGCAGCCGCAACGCCCGCCGCAGCGAGTCCCGGACGAGCTTGAGGGTTTGGCGCACAACGGGCAGCATGGCGCGCATGATAACGGCTCTCCCGATCCCCGCCAGAGTCCCCGGTTCGTCGGCACGGCAAGCCCGCCGCCGCAGCGGTTGGCAGTGGCTCGGCAGCGCAGTCGTGTTGGTGGGGGTGCTGCTCGGCGCACCTTCACAAGCCCGCGACATGACGGGAAAAGCCGGTATCGGCGCCTTGGCGACCACAAGTGGCATGCAATTCCTGACGCTGCGCTACTGGCGCACGAACGTGGCGACAGAGGTGCTGGCCGGCTGGCAATCGCTCGCCGAGAACACCATCGACGCCCCGGACATCACGCAGTTGCGGGTCGGACTGGGCCTGGGCTACCGCATCGGCGACCAGCCCAAGGCCAGCCTGACCGCCGGCGTGCGGCCGTGGCTGCAGGTCGAGTACCGCACCATCCGGGTGGACACGACCGACCAGACCAACACCTACCTGCGCTACGGCGTGGAATTCCCGTTGCAGGGCGAATACTTCGTGTCCGACAACTTCAGCGTCGTCGGCACGGTCGGCGTGTCGGTGGCGTTCGGCGCGCCGGTCGGTCTGGCGCAGGATGCTCTGGCGCAGGAAACCCGCGATGGCAGCGTGCTCGTGTCGCTGGGCGGCGGGTTCTCGGGCGGCCTGGGCATGACCTACTACTTCTGACCCCCCCAAACTGGACACCGATGCACATCGCGCTGATCGAGCCCGAGATCCCCGGCAACACCGGCAGCGTCGGCCGAGTCTGCGTCGGCACCGGCACTTCGCTGCATCTGGTGGGCACGCTGGGGTTCTCGATCGACGAAAAGGCCGTGCGACGGGCGGGGTTGGACTACTGGGACAAGCTGGACCTGCATCGCCACGCGGACTTCGACGCGCTGCTGCACGCGCTGCCCGGCCACACGTTCCACCTGTTCTCGGCCCACGCGGCGACGCGTTATGATCGGGTGGCGTATGGCCCCACCGACGTGCTGGTGTTCGGCGGCGAGACACGGGGCTTTCCGGCCGACCTGCGCGCCCGCTTTGCCGATCGGATGGTCTACCTGCCCACGCTACCTGAGGTTCGCAGCCTGAACCTGGCCAACGCCGTCACCGCCGTGCTGTTCGAGGCGCTGCGGCAGCAGGACTTCCCGGGCATCGACCGAGGCACGGCCAGCGTGCCGGCGCCGCAGCTCAAGGGTGTCCGCGGCGGACCTTTGACGGAATAGCAGGTGCTAGAGCAGCCCGGCCTTGGACGACAGCACCCCGTCGGGGTCCCAGGTACGGGCCAGCGACGCCAGCAACACCTTGATCGCTGGCGGGATCCGGTCGCGGGCCGACTGCCGCAGCCGCGAGCCCGTGCCGATCGGAATCGC
This sequence comes from uncultured Enterobacteriaceae bacterium, assembly GCA_964447285.1. Lineage (GTDB taxonomy): Bacteria > Myxococcota_A > UBA9042 > UBA9042 > UBA9042 > CAJBNH01. The sequence goes on from CAYURO010000028.1 coordinate 25,631, forward strand.
GCCTGCATCGAGCAGATGGGCCGCGCGCAGTACCAACGGATGCGGACTGGCTGTCGCACCATCCAACAGGCAGCGCAACCGCACGTAGCCCTGACCCAACGCCCACTGCCGCGCCGGAGCCTGTCCGGCCTCCGCGTACAGCGCGTCGCTGACGTCCAGCACTGCCGCCACGTCCGGCCAGCTGACCCGAAGGTCCAGCGCAGGCCCAACCAGCTTGGGGGCGCGGGGCCACTCGCCGGGCTGCAACCCCAGACGCACACGACTTTCCTCTGCCTTGAACGGATGCAACTCGACCTCGTGGCGACGAAAGCCCGCGCGCACACGTTCGGTCACCAGCGGCAGGTCATCCTCCCCGCGCCACGTGGCAGCCCGCACGTCGATACGCAGTCGACTGTCGGCCTCGTGCAGCAGCACCGCATCGGTCATGCGCGCAGAAGTGGCCGCACGGCCAGCGGAAAGTGCCGCCAGCAGGTGTTTGCGCTCCAACGGCAGGTCGGCCGATGCCCAAGCCACGTGCGGTGCCGGGTGCAGCTTCAGCGTGACCTCGCACAGCACCGCCAATCGTCCCTCGCTGGCCATCAGAATCGAGAGGGGGTCCGGGGTTCCCTCTCCCAGCCACGGTCCCTGCCCCAGCAGGTCCGAGCCTCCCAGACGCAAGATGCGACCGCCCCCCGTGACGATGAGTGCGCTGACGACTTCGGACAGCAGGGAGCCGTCACCCAGCCCCAGCTCTCCGGGCTCGCCGGCCGCCAGCAGCGCACCCAAGGTCTCGCCAGAGAATTCCGCAGGCAGTCCGCGTAGACACAGCCGCGCTTGGCGCGTGGCGCGGTCGACAGCCGCGGCCTCGACTCCAGCCCCCACCGTGACGACCCGGCGGCCGATGTCGATCGCGGGCGGGCGGTTCAGCCCGGATGTGTCGAGCGTCAGGGTGTCGCGCAGGTCGTCCGGCAACAGCGCAGGCAGGCGCGAGCGAACCTCGACCGGCAGGTGGCGCAAGCGGCCTATCCGCAGCACGTGTTCGACTTGTTCGGCGTTGCTGGGGCGCACGACGGCGACCGGACCCTCGCGGCCCTGGGGGTCGAAGCCGGCCATTCGGCGCGCAGCTTCGCCCATCGCGACCCGGTCTCGACCCAGACGGTCGACCAGGTCGGCGTGCACTGCTCCGGCCATGGTCACGCGGCCTTCCACCATGCCCGCTACAGTACGAGCAAGGGACCCTCTTGCCAAGGGAGTCGCCGATTCAGACCGATCGACCTAGCCATACAGGCGCTGCAGAAGTTGCAGCGTCGCGTTGGCCAGTGTGTGGTGAACGGCGGCGGCGACCACCGTGCGCCCGCGCTCCGCGAGCCAGGCGAACAGCAGCCCGGGAAAGAACACGAGCAATCGGTGCGCCTCGGGCACCGCGAACAGATGCACGGCGGCAAACAGCAGGGCGCTCAGCACATGCGCCCAGCCGAACGGCACGCCCAACACCGTGTGGCGCGGACGCAAACAGGCCCGCAGCCGCCCCAGCACATAGCCGCGGAAGAACATCTCCTCCGGCAGCGCCACTGCGGCAAACTGCCCCAGCAGCATCCACAAAAGCCACGTCCAGCCGTGGTCGGTCCGCAGCGGGCTCTGCTGGGGAACGGCAGCAGCCCCCGCGTACACGGCTTGCTCCAGTGCCCTGCCGTCCGCCTCTTGCACCGCAAACTGCCGCTGCGCCACGCCTTGCAGCACCACCTGACCGCCGGGAAGCAACGCTTGGACCTCGCAACCCTTTTCTTGGCACGCCGGCAACACCTGCAGGGGGCGTTCCAGGCCGTTCTGCAGCCGCACCCCCCCCTTCTGCTCTTGCACGACCACCCGGCCCGTCACCACCAGCGGAGCGCCCTGAAACTCGAGCCCCGGACTGGTCCAGCCCGGTCCCGCGCCTCGTTGCGTTCCGACAACGCGCGTCTGCCAAAGGTCGAACCCCACCGCGAACAAGGGCAGGACGATCAGGCTCACCGCCAAACCCAGCCGCACCCCATGCCACAGCGGGGCGCCGTCCAGCCCCAGCACATCGCCGCGAAAGCGCCGCAGCCGACCCGCCACCAACGCGATGCCGACGAACAGCGCGGCCACCAGCGCACCCGCCTGGCTGCCGACCGCCGGCACGACCACCGACAGCTTCTCGATGCCCAGGATTCCCAGACCCGCCAGCGTCGTCGCAAGCACGACCTCGACGATCGAGGCCACGCGATACGGATCGACTTCACTAACGACGTCAATGGGTTGTGCAGGCTCGCTGGCCATGGGCCGATCCTTCGGGCGAACCGTTGCGCCCGCTGCGGCGCTACCTGGGCCGCTCGAACAGGCCCGCCGCGCCCATCCCGCCGCCCACGCACATCGTCACGATGCCGTAGCGACCGCCCGTGCGTTGCAGCGAGTGTAGCAGGGTCGCGGTCAGTCTGGCGCCGGTTGCACCCAGCGGGTGACCCAACGCGATCGCGCCACCCAGCGGATTGACCTTGGACTCGTCGAGTCCCAGCGTGCGGATGACCGCCAGCGACTGCGCGGCGAAGGCCTCGTTCAGCTCGAACTGGTCGATGTCCGACAGCTTCAACCCCGCGCGCTGCAATAGCTTTGGCACGGCCACCACGGGACCGATGCCCATGACCTCAGGCGCAACGCCGGCCACCTGAAAGCCGCGGAAGATGCCCAGGATTGGCAGTCCCAGGGCCTTGGCGCGGGCGAACGACATCACCACCACGGCGGCGGCGCCATCGGTCAGGGGGCTGGAGCTGCCGGCCGTCACGGTGCCGTTGGCCTGAAAGGCGGGCTTGAGCTTGGTCAGGCTCTCCAGCGTCGTCTCCGGCCTCGGCAATTCGTCCTTGGCCAGCTTGCCGTCGGGCAGGTCCACCGCGACGAGCTCGGCATCGAACGCTCCCGCTGCCATGGCCGCCCCGGCCTTCTGCTGGCTGCGGAATGCAAACAGGTCCTGATCGGCACGCGAGACATCATACCGCTGGGCCACCAACTCGGCCGTGTTGCCCATCGGCATGTAGACCTCGGGCCACTCGCGGATCGTGACCGGGTGCGGCGCGATCTTGAAGCCACCCATCGGCACCTGCGACATGCTCTCGACGCCGCCCGCGATGATGACGTCGGCGTTACCGGCGGCAATCCGCTCTGACGCCTGCGCGATCGCCTGCAGGCCGCTGGAGCAGAAGCGGTTGACGGTAACGGCCGGTATCTCGACCGGCAGACCCGCGCGCAGGGCGGCGATACGAGCGATGTTCATGCCTTGCGGGCCCTCAGGCATGGCGCAGCCGAAGATCACGTCTTCGATCTCCACCGGCTTCAGGCCGGGCACCCGCCCGACGACTTCGCGGATGACCAGAGCGGCCAGGTCCTCAGGGCGCACGCGGGCAAGGCTGCCCTTGAGCGAACGACCCATCGGCGTACGAATGGCGGCCACGATGACGGGAGTCTGGTTCTGCACGGCGACCTCCTGATCCAGCGCGCTGCCCGCAGGCACGTCGCGCCGGGAGATGGGGAAGAATGCTCAGTTACGCAGGGGCTTGCCGGTCTGGAGCATGTGCGCGATGCGATCGCGGGTCTTGGGCAGGCCGCACAGGTGCAGAAAGGCCTCGCGCTCCAGATCCAGCAGGTCGCGCTCGCGCCGCAACCCACCCTTCTCGCCACCGCACAGCACGCGCGCCACCTGATGGCCGACCGCGCAGTCGTGCTCGCTCGCCTGGCCGCCGACCTTGAACGCATACAGGGCGTAGTCGAACAGCGCGATGCCCTCGGCGCCGGGCAGCAGCAGGTTGTCGGGCGGCGGCGGCGGCCGGTAGCCCGCCTGCGAAAGCTGCAGCACCACCCGCTTGGCGTCGGCGATGCGCTGCTCCGGGTCGGCGCTATAGGCGTCGACGTTGCGCAAGAAGCCGATCTCTCTCGCATTTCCGGCGCCGGTCGACACCTTGCCAAGGGCAATCGTCTCGAACATGCGCTGCAGGGCCAGCGTGCGGTCCAAGCGACTGTCGACCGGAATGCCTTCGAGCGCCCGCACCGTCAGTTCCTTGGTGCCGCCGGCCGCTGGCAACAGGCCCACGCCGACCTCGACCAGACCCATATAGGTCTCGGACGACGCCTGCATCCGCGAGCCGTGCATGGCAATCTCGCAGCCGCCGCCAAACGTCATGCCGTGGGGCGCGGTCACGACCGGCGAATGCGCGTACTTCAGGCGCATCACGATGTTCTGGAACGCGGCGACCACGCCCTCCAACTCCGTCCACTTCCCCTCGCTCGCCAAGCCGCCGATCATGGACAGGTTGGCGCCGACCGAGAAGTTCGCGCCATCATTGGCGATCACAAGTCCCGCCCACCCGTCGCGGTCGATGCGCTCCAGAGCCTCGTGGCCCAGACGCAGGATGGCGTCGTCCAGCGCGTTCATCTTCGACCGGAACGACAGGCACAGCACGCCATCGCCCAGGTCGATCAACTCGGCGCTGGGATTCTCCGCCACGACCTTGCCGGCCGCACGCAAGTCCGCGAGATGCAAGCCCGGCAGCGCAGGCACCGCAACCCGGTCCCCCACCGCCCGCAGCTGGGTCGGCTTACCGTCGGCCTTGGCGTAAAACGACGTCTCGCCGCGCGCCAGAAGGGCCTCGACCCGCCTGGGCACCGCCCGACCTTCGCGCCGCAGGCGTTCAGCCACCACGCGCACGCCGATCGCGTCCCAGGTCTCAAACGGCCCTAGCGTCCAGTTGAATCCCCAGCGCATCGCGCGGTCGATCGACACCACGTCGTCGGCAATCTCGCCCAACAAGTCGGCCGCATACACCAGCGACGCCGACAACACCTTCCACGCGAACTGACCGGCGCGATCCTCCGCCTCCACGAGCTCCCGCACCCGGGTGGCGATGTCACGGGTCTTGGCAGCCTTCTTCAGCGAGTCCCAATCGGGTTTGATCTGCGCGACATAGCCGCCGGCCGCCGGTTCCAGCACCTGAATGTCTGCGCCGACCTTCTTGTAGAAGCCCGCTCCCGCCTTCTGGCCGGTCGCGCCCGCCGCGATCAGCTGCTTGACCACCGCCGGCATCACGAACAGCGGCTGGTTGGGGTCGTGGGGCAGGTTCTCGAAACAGTTGCGCGCCACGTGGTCCAGCGTGTCCAGACCCACGACGTCGGCCGTGCGAAACACCGCGGACTTCGGGCGACCCAGCGCCTCGCCGCAGATCGCGTCAATTTCGTCGATGCGGTAGCCGTCCTCCAGCCACACCTTCATCGCGCGCATCATGTCGTGCACGCCGATGCGGTTGGCGATGAAGTTGATCGTGTCCTTGGCGATGACGACGCCCTTGCCCAAGTCGATCTCGCAGAACGCGGTGATCTTGGCCGTCACGGCCGGGTCGGTGTCGGCGCCGGCGACGATCTCGACCAGCTTCATGTAGCGAACAGGATTGAAGAAGTGCGTGATCAGGAAGTGCTTGCGGAAGCTCTCGCTGCGTCCCTTCACCATCGTCGCGAGCGGAATGCCCGATGTGTTCGACGTGACGATCGTGTGCGGCTGGCGGTGCGCCTCGATCTTGTCGAAGACCGCTGCCTTGATGTCCAGGCGCTCGACGACCGCTTCCACGATCCAGTCGCAACCGCCCAGTTCCTTCAGGTCGTCCTCGAGATTGCCGACAGCGATCCGCCCGGCATCGGCGGCCCGCTGCATCGGCGCCGGCTTCAACTTGAGCGCCCGGTCAAAACCGCCCTGGGCCACTGCGTTGCGAGCCGCGCGAACCTTCTGGAATTCCTTCTGGTCCTTGGCCAACGCCGCCGGCGCGTCCTTCGCCACGATGTCGACCAGCAGCACGTCGAGCCCCACCGAGGCCAGGTGAGTCGCGATACCCGTTCCCATGACACCGGCGCCAATGACGCCCACGCGTTGGATGCGATGAATCGACATGCTGGACCTCAGGAGTTCAGGAGTTCAGGAGTTCAGGAGTAGGGGGGAATAGCCCGATGGGGCCGACCGCGGAGGGCGACCGTGCGAGATTGCGTGCGAGTTTAGGACGGCCCGGGGCGCGGTGTCCAACGGTGCGAAACCCTCGGCACCTTCAACAGCCCGCTTTGGCGTCAACGAATGGGCAGGCTGCCTTCCGGGCGGGGAAGGCGAGGCCGCCGCAACAAGTCCGCGGAGGCCTTGCGCTCCACCCAGCGACGCAGACGGTCGATCTGGGCCTCGGGGATCGCGTGACCCTCGGCGTGCTCGACGATCGCCGCGCGGTAGCCGCGGGAACGAAGCAGCTGCACGGTGCGGCGGGCGGCGTCGATCGGCACGATCGGATCGTCGGTGCCGTGAACGAACAGCATCTCGGGGGCGCGCCCTTCCCGGGGTGCCTCGTGTGCGTAGACCAGCGCACCCCCGATGCACAGCACGGCGCGGATGGCCGTGGCGTGTTCGACCGCGTAATGCGCCGCCACGGAACAGCCCTGCGAGAAGCCGACCAGCACCACCGTCCGCCGGGCCGACCGCACATGGGCGTCCAGCAGTCGCAGGGACGCCTCCAAGTCGGCCCGTCCACTGTCGGGCTGGTCGGCGCGGTACCACTGACGACCTTCGGTAAACGGCAGCGGGGCATCCAGAAAGCGCCAGTCGAAGCCAGGAGCCAACCTGGCGGCGATCGCTGAGAAGTGCTCCGCTGAGTCGCCACGACCGTGCAGGGCGATGACGAGCGGCGTGCTGCCGTTGCCGGGAGGGATAGCTGCGACGTCGACCCACGTGCCGGGCAAGGCGAGGTCGCCGGCGGCGGCCGCTGAGGACGGCGGGGCGGCGCGGCCGGTGGGCGGGGCGCTGGCGTCCGTGTCCGCGTCCGTCGGCCATAAAGCGACGGCAAGGACAACGAGGGCCAGGGCGGCGGCGGCCACAATCAGAATGCGGACCTTGGGTTGCATGCAGCCTCCGGGAGCAGCGGCCGGGCAGCGAGATGCCCCAGCAGCGCCTGCGGATCTAGCACGGTCGGGCGCGGTTCCGAAAGAGGCCGGTCGAGATGGCACAACGGTTTGGAATACTAGTGATTTTTGCGAATTGGTGGCGCATCTCGTCTGGCCGTTCCTACACGTCCCGAACAAAGTCGTCGCGGTGAATCAGCTCAGCGGCAGGCAACCATCCGAGATCGCTTGTGATCTGGTCCGTTCGCCGACCGGCCGCGCGGCGAGCGTCGTCGCTGTCGTAACGGCTCAGGCCCCGGCCGATGGGCTGCCCTGCCGCGTCGCACACCAACACGGGGTCGCCAACCGCAAACTTGCCCTCGACCTTGACCACACCGATCGGCAACAGCGAGCGGCCGCCCGTACGCAGCGCTTGGGCCGCACCGTCGTCCAAGTAGAGCGTGCCGCGGGGCCGCACCGAAGTCGCGATCCACGAACGCCTTCCCGTCAACTTGCGCCGTGCCGGCCGAAACACGGTACCCACGGTCTCGCCGCCCAGAATGGCGGTCAGGACGCCGGGGGTCTTGCCACTGCCGATGGCCGTGATCACGCCCACTTCTCCGGCCTTGCGGGCGGCCAGCACCTTGGACCGCATCCCGCCGGTGCCGAACTGGCTGGTTCCGGCACCCGCAGCCTGCAGGGCCGCCTCGTCGTGGATGTCGGCCATGGGCACGAACTTCGCTGCGGGGTCCGTGTGCGGGTCAGCGGTATACAGGCCGTCAACCTCCGTCAGCAGCACCAACGCGTCGGCCCCGACCACGTGGGCGACCTGAGCCGCCAGTGCGTCGTTGTCGCCAAACTTGATCTCCTCGACCGCCACGGTGTCGTTTTCATTGACGATCGGCAGGATGCCGGCGTCCAGCAACTCGCCCATCACGCGTCGGGCGTGCAGGAATCGGCCGCGATTGCCCAAGTCCGCGTGCGTCAACAGGATCTGCGCGACTTGCAGCCCGTTGCCCGCCAACACATCGCGGTAACTGGCCATCAGCAGGGGTTGACCCACGGCCGCCAGCGCCTGCTTGCCCAGAACTGCACCGGCCGAAGGCGAGCCGGGTCGCGACAGGTGCCACTGCGCGACTGCGCCGGTCCCCGAGGCAACCGCACCCGAGCTGACCAGAACAACCTCGCGTCCATGAGCTCGCAACACCCCGATCTGACGACACAATTCGGCAAATACTGCGTCGTCCAGACTGCCGTCGCGATGGCACAGGACCTGCGAGCCCACCTTGACCACGATCCGCTTCGAGCCGGCCAGGGCCTCTCGCAAGTCCGCGCCGATCCTGCCTGCCGTCACGAAGCCTCCTCAACGCGCTCGATCTTCGCCCCCAACGCCTGCAGCTTCTGCTCGATGCGCTCGTAGCCGCGGTCGATCTGGCGGATGTTGTGGATGGTCGTCGTCCCCTGAGCACACAACGCCGCGATCAGCAAAGCCATTCCTGCGCGCACGTCGGGACTCTGTACGCGCGAGCCCAGCAGCTGCGTCGGCCCGGCCACCACCACGCGGTGTGGGTCGCACAGGATGATCTGGGCGCCCATGCCGATCAGCGCGTCGGTGAAGAACATCCGCCCTTCGAACATCTTCTCGAAGAACAGCACCGTCCCCTTGCTCTGGGTGGCAACGGTGATGACGATCGACATGAGATCGGTGGGGAATTGCGGCCAAGGGGCGTCGTCGATGCGGGACACACCGCCGTGCAACTCCTGACGCATCTGCAGCTTCTGGTTGCCGGGCACGAACAGGTCGGCGCCGCGGATGATGGTCTCGACGCCCAGCCGCTGGAACACCAGGCGGATCATGCGCAAGTGCTCGGGTGCCGCGTCCTCGATCAGCAGTTCGCCGCCCGTGACGGCCGCCAGTCCGACCATCGAGCCGACCTCCAAGTAGTCGGGTCCAATGCGAAAGTCGGCGCCGTGCAGCTTGTCGACGCCCTGCACCACGATGCGGTTGGTGCCGATGCCCTGAATGTCTGCACCCATGGCGTTCAGCAGCCGGGCGATGCCTTGGACGTGCGGCTCGCTGGCGCAATTGTCCAGTACCGTCGTGCCCTTGGACACCGAGGCCGTCATCAGCAGGTTCTCGGTCGCCGTTACCGACGCCTCATCCATGAAGATCTCGGCGCCGCGCAACTTTTTCGCGTGCAGCTTGTAGGTCTCGCCGACCTCAAACGTCGCCCCCAGCGCCTGAAAGCCGTCAAAGTGGGTGTCCAGCCGCCGCCTGCCGATCACGTCACCGCCGGGGGGCGGCAGCTCGACCTGCTTGGCGCGACCCAAGACCGCACCGGCAAACAGGATCGAGGCGCGCACCTTGCGCCCCAACTCCGGCAGCGTGGTGGTCGCCAGGTCGCGGGTGACGATGCGCACGGCGTGGTCGTCCAGCCACGTCACCTCAGAACCCATGCTGCGCAGGATGTCGATCATGACGCGAACGTCCAGGATGTCCGGGATGTTGCGCAGGATCACAGGCTCGTCGGTCAGCAGTGCGGTGGCCAATGCGGGCAGAGCCTCGTTCTTGTTTCCCGAGACGCGGGTGCGGCCGGACAGGGGGACGCCGCCTTGAATGCGAAAGAAGCTCATTCGGAACCTCCCGTAATGTCTTGTGGTTCGTTCTCGGGCCCGGTCGGACCTTGGCCACCGCGGCCGAACGTCGGCCCGGGGTGCAGTGCACCCGCTCGCATGTCCAGAATCTGCCGGGGAGCCGCCACACGAATGTGAGCGGCATCGGTCGTCGTCAGAAACACCTGACCGCCCAGCGCGTCGATGCAGGTCATCAGCGCACGGTTACGGTGTTCATCCAACTCACTTGACACATCGTCCATCAGCAACACCGGTGGCTCACCCAAGGCCGCTTCCAGACTCTGGATCTCGGCGATCTTCAGCGCCAGCACCAGCGTGCGGCTCTGGCCCTGACTGGCGTGCGCGTGTGCGGGCCGTCCCGCCAGCACGAACTCAAGGTCGTCGCGGTGGGGCCCGCGAGAGGTATAGCCCAACGCCAGATCGCGGGTCCGTTGACTGCGCAGTGCTTGCAGCAGAGTGGCTTCGTCCGCTGCCTCCTCAGAGGCAAAACCCTTGGGGACGTAGCGCAGGTCCGCTTCGAGTCCGATCGGTGCAAGTCTTGAAAAGACTTCACGAACCTGTGGTGTAAAGTGCTTGAGTACGTCGAGTCTCCGCCGTGCCACCACAGCGCCGTGCCGCGCCAGCAACACGTCGTAAACGTCCAGCATCTGCGGGTCGACCGGCGATGATTTGTGTTGTTTCAGCAAGGAGTTGCGACTGGTCAGTACCCGTTCGTACTGCCGCAAGTCCAGCAGGTGCGCAGCGTCGTGGTTGAAGACCACGCGGTCCAGATAGCGACGGCGCTGATCGGGCTCACCGTGTGGCAAGTGCAGGTCCGAGGGCACGAACAGCACCACGACCAGCCGACCCAGATAGTCCGCAGCACCCGACACGGCTCGACCATCCAGAAACAGCCGTCGGCCGGAAGCCCTGAATTGAACGGCGAGATCAACCCGTACGGCCTGCCGCTCCAGCTGCACGGCCACGGTGGCCTTGTCAGCGCCGAAGCGCACGCAGTCGCCCAGTCGCGCGGTGCGAAAGCTGCGCAATCCGGCCGCCACGCTCAGCGCTTCGAGCAGGTTGGTCTTGCCCTGGCCGTTGTCGCCGGTGATCAGATTGAAATGCCGGTGCGGCCGCCACTCGAGGGTGTCGAGGTTGCGGAAGGCCTCAGCGTACAGGCGCCCGATATGCATGGATTCCGCGCGTTTCCTGCCGGCGCCCGCGAAGCGTCGGGCAGTCTGTCCGACCTGGGGGGTGGCCTACAGGCGCATCGGCATGATGACGAAGACCGACCCCGGCTCCTCATCGCTGTGGACGAGACAGGGGCTGAACTGGTCACTCATCTCGAGGGTGATGTTATCGGTCTCGAGCACACCGCAGACTTCCATCAGGAAGCGAGGGTTGAAGCCAACCTTCAAACGAACACCAGCAGAATCAGGCAGTTCGATTTCCTCGTGTGCTTCACCGACGTCCTGATGCTTCATCTCGAGAGACATGGTGCCGTCGGCGATCTCGACCCGCAAGGTCGCGTCCTTGTTGTTCGCCAGCGAACTGACGCGGCGAATCGAGCTGAGCAGGGAACTGGTGGCCAACGTGATGACGGCATCGCCGCGTTCAGGGATGACGCGGCTGTAATCGGGGAAGCTCTCCTCGATCTGGCGGATCTGCAACCGCGCTTTGTCGCTGGAAAAGACGACGTTGCGACCGACAAACTCGATACGGACCGATGGGTCGCTGCCCTCGAGGATGCGCTGCAACTCGGCGGCGCCACGGCGATGCACGATGCAGCGGTACTTGGTGCCGTCGTAATCGGTGGCGGCGATCGTGCGCTCAGCCTTGCTCAACCGGTGGCCGTCGGTCGACACCATGCGCAACCGGGCTTGCCCGGCGGCTTCGGGCTCGATCTCCAGCAGCACGCCACTCAACGCGGGACGGCTGTCATCCGCGAGCACCGAGAACAGCGTGCGGCGCAACATCGCCTGAACTTGGCTCTTGTCGCAGATCAGGCTCTTGTCGCCGCCCGTTTCCATGGCCGAAGGAGGAAATTCCTCTGGTGCGATGCCGTTGAGGTGGAAGTACGACCGTCCAGCCTCGATGCGCAGCCGATGGTTGTCGTCGCTGGTCAGCTGAACGATTGAGTCGTCCGGCAGCGCGCGCACCACGTCGAACAGCGCACGGCCGTTGACCAGCACCGCGCCCTGTTCCATCACCTCAGCAGATGCCTCCGCGGTGATCGTGACGTCATAGTCGGTCGCCGAGAACGTCAGCCCATCCTCACCGGCAGAAATGTGCACGCAAGCGGTCACGTTGGTGGTGGTCTTGCGGTCTACGACACCCTGGGCGCGGTAGAGCGGCACTGCTAGCGCGGCCTTGTCGATGCGGACCTTCATGCTGGCTCCCTTGACGTGCGGGGCGTGCTGGCTGCCCTCTGAAGCGAACGCAGCTTTCTACCGCGTCTCGCCACGCTTGCAAAGACCCACCCGGCTGTTGCGACACCTCAAGCGTTCTGGGCCTTGTCACCGATCCGATCCGAATCAGGGGTTAGATAGGGTGGTGTAGATCGGAAGGCCTGTGGAAGGGTGGACAACCCAAAAAAGACAAATGAGATGAAAGGATTCCAAGCGATCGACCTGTGGAAGAAAACGGGGATGCCTGTGGGCGACAGGGGGGGTTCTGAACAGCCCCCGAAAACCATCCACAGCCGGGTTCTCTCGTCCACTCCCGGCCCACAGCCGCAGCAGACTTATCCACAGACTTATCCACAGGGAAAAAGGGCGTGATCTTGCCATGAAATATGTTGAAATTGAAGATGAACGATGAATTCGGCCGACCGGCTGACAAGGAAGGGTCGATCGCCTACTTTCCTAGCGCATTCTCCAGCGCCTGGAACGTCGCCTGGACCTCGGGGTCGGTCGCAAGCATCCAGTCCACCTTCTGCACGGCGTGGATGGCCGTCGAGTGGTCGCGGCCGCCGAACGCCCGACCGATGTCGGGGAACGACAGCGCAGTGTGCTTGCGCGTCAACGACACCGCGATCATGCGCGGCACCACGACGCTGCGGTGGCGCTTGCTGCCCTTCAGATCGGCGATCTTCAGGTTGAAGTGATGGGCCACCACGCGCTGGATGACCTCGACCGTCAGGTTGCGCGACGGCAGCTCGATCATCGGTCCCAACACCTGACGGGCCAGTGTCAGGTCGACCGGACGACGCGCGATGTGGCTGTGTGCATTCAGCTTATTCAGCGCGCCCTCAAGCTCGCGCACGCTGTTGCGCAGGTGGTCGGCCAGGTACGACACCACGTCCAACGGTACCGTCATGCCGAATTCGACCGCCTTGCGCACCAGGATGGCCTGACGCAGCTCGCGATCGGGTGGGGCCAACTCGGCGACGAGACCCCAGTCAAACCGGCTGCGCAGGCGATCGTGGAACTCCTGCAGCTCTGACGGAAAGCGATCGCAAGACAGCACAATCTGCTTGCCGGCGTGGTGCAGGGCATTGAACGTATGGAAGAATTCGTCCTGGGTCTTGGTCTTTCCCTGCAGGAACTGCACGTCGTCGACCAGCAGTACGTCCACGCTGCGGTACTGGTGACGCACGTCGGCGCGGGTCGACGGCTCTTTCGAGATCATCGCGTGGATGGTGTCGTCGGCAAACGTCTCAGCGGGCACGTACAGCACCTTGCTGCCGGGTCGCTTGGCTTGGATGGCGTGACCGACAGCCTTGAGCAGGTGGGTCTTGCCGGTGCCGATGCCGCCGTACAGAAACAGGGGGTTGTAAGTGACGCCAGGCGACGAAACGACGGCAAGCGCCGCGGACGCAGCGAACTCGTTCGACTTGCCGATCACGAAGGAATCAAAGGTGAAGCGGCCGGACAAGCGGTCGTCGAACGTGGTCGGCGGGGACGTCTCGGGGGGCGAGGTCAGGGTACCGGACTGGGCGAACGGCAAGCTGGTCTGCGGACGGTGCTGGGCGGGGGACCGATCGATGGTCGGTCGGGTACGAGTTCCAAGATCGGTGGCGACAACGAGCTCGACAGCCACCGGGCGGTCGATCAGCCTCTGGACGCTGTCGCGGATGGCGTCGAGATGGTGGGTGGCCACATAGTCGCGAAAGCCGTCGTCCGGAACGCCGAGCTGCACGGACTCTTCGGTCTGCTCGACAAGCTCGATGCGCTCGAGCCACGACTCATAGACCGACCGCTTCGTCGTGGTGCGCAGCTGTTCCAGCACCTGGGTCCAAAGGTCCGACATCACGTCCTCGGTGTCCGGCAGTCAACCGGGCACAAGAGACCCAGCCAGCAGCTGCAGCTGGGTCAAAGGCAAACCTCGCCAAAGGCTCAACAGGTGGCGCTAGGCGCGCTTCTGGAGCAGCGGGGCTGCGGGGGTAGATTGTGAAAGGGGTACGGTGCTGAGCGATGCCTAGGGCCGGAAAGCGTTCGGCGGTGCAGCAGGTGTAGGCTTACCGCCCTTCGACCCGGGCGACAAGGGGTCCGGCCGAACCGATCGCAGAACTCGGCAGACTCCAACGAGATAAAAAAGCGGCCCCTCCACGGAGGCCGCTGAACATTGACAGATCGCCCCTCTTGTGGCTTCCTAACCCGGCTTCGCTGCGGGACTTTGTTCCGATCTGAGTTTGAAGCCCCCTGAAACGACTAGGGAATCAAAGGAACGCGGTGATCGTGCGGGCTTGGACGCGGTGGACGCTTCTTTCAGGCCAGAACCACCCGAGGGCGGAGGAAGACCGAACCTCGCGTGGACAACGAACTTCGCGAATGATTTCCAAGTGAAAGGCCACCTGACCGGCCGAGGGGCGGCAAGCGCGATCGGATCGAGTGCGCCCCCCCGAATCGGAAATAGACTTGCGATCGGCAGGGTTGACTCGGCGCTGAACCGCCGACAGGTGGTCCCGGAGCAGCCGGGACGACTTTCCCAACGCAGAACGATCGATTTTGATGTAGACTCTCGCCCCCCGTCCGGGTTCTGAGACCGACGAGCGACCTCCAGGAGAACGTGCCGTGAAGAAAGGACTCCGCAATCCCAGCAATACCAGCCGCGTGCGCACCCATGGCTTTCGCGCCCGCATGGCGACCAAGAACGGTCGCGCCGTGATCAACCGCCGCCGCGCCAAGGGCCGTTTGCGCCTTGCGGTTTCGCGTCCCTGACCGATCGTCGCCCGCGGGGGTGACCGGTTGGCTCGCGGAAGGACGCATCGATCCTCCGTGATCCGCCGAGACCGACCGCATGGCGCCGTTGCGGCGCGACGATCTCCGGGCTTGCCGTGGGCGACCCCACCACCCCAGTGCTGCAGCCGCAAGGTCGCTTCAGCCGACGTGATCGGCTGGGTGGCCAGACCGATTTCCAGCGTGTCATGCGCAAGGGCCGACGTACCCAAGGACCGCACTTGGGGCTGGCGGTGGCGCGGACCCTGGGAGCGAAAAAGCGCATCGGGCTTGCGATTTCGAAGGGAGTCGGCAACGCCCCGGACCGCGCCCGGATGCGAAGACTCACCCGGGAAGCCTTCCGCGCCGTGCGACACACCCTGCCCACCGGAACCGACGTGGTGGTGTTCGTTCGCAGACCTTGGCCTGACGCCGACCTCGCTTCCGTCCTGACCGAGTTGACCTCGACCCTTCGGCAGCTGCGACTGGGAGGCTCCTGATGCGACCGCACGGTGCACCTGAGGAACGGACTCCGCGCCGGTCGCTGCGCCCGGGCTGGCCGATCGCTTGGCTGCTCCTGATGCTGTTGCGCGGGTACAGGCGGTGGATTTCTCCCCTGTTTCCGCCTGCCTGTCGCTTCGAACCCAGTTGCTCTGTCTACGCCATGCAGGCGCTGCGCGGTCACTCGCTGCACCGCGCCATCGGCTTGACGACGTGGCGCCTGATGCGCTGTCAGCCGATGTGCAAGGGAGGGCACGATCCCGTGCCTCCAGGCAAGTTCCCCCACGAGTCCAACCCAGACGGGGCCGCATCCCGCGGTCCGGTTCCCCAGCTGCAAGCCTGATCGCCCTGCGGTCCTGGCGCCGCAAAGAGACGACCCGATGACCCAGACCGTCCGAATCCTGATGCTTGCCGCGGTGCTCTTCGTCGCGACGGCCAGCGACGCAAGCCTTGGCCGCGCCGCCGAGGGCGTCGAAGCGGCGCCGACTCAGGCAGCGGCTCCCGTTGTTGCGCCGGTGGGGGATTTGCCGGTTGCCGCCTCGCCGACGATGGTTCCATCCGCAGCTCCTGTTGCTCTGCCGGTGGCGGCGACCCCTGCGGATGCCGTTGCCCCCGCTCGGTACGTCGCCCCGCCGTGCCGCCCCGGCGCGCCCGGTCTTGAGTTGAAGAGCTCACTTGCGCAGTGGACGATCTCGCCTTGCCGCGGTGGTCTACAGTCCGCCCGCCTGACCGACCCGCAGTTCGCGCTGGTGGCGCGCGAAGCGCCCGCCGGCATTGCACCTTGGGCCAAGGACAAGTTCGCCGCCGGACCGCTGGACCTTGTCGACACTTGGGACGCGCGCTGGGACCCCTTCCGCGTGGAACTGGAAGGCCTGTCGCCCACCCAGGTGACGCTGCAGATTCGCGACGAGGCCGGTCAGGTTCGTTCGTTGGGACCGGTCGACCTGGCCGCTTTCGTCAAGCAGGACGCGCGTTTCGGTGTCGTCGCCCAGTCGGATCGCGAGGTCGTGCTGGTCTGGCCCGATCCGACGCGCGTCCAGAGTCCGGTGTATATCCAGAAGCGCTATCGCCTGGCCGATGCCGCCAACCCCTACAGCCTTCGCTACGAGGTCGCGGTTTGGAACCTGGGGCCACTGCCCGTGAAGTTCCGGGTGGCCCATGAAGTCACCAGCTTCCAGCCGACGCATCAAGAGTCGGGCGGCTTTTTCGCCATCTTCGCCGGACTGCCGGACGTCAAGGGCGCGGGCTACTACATCGGTGGCAAGCGGTTTCGCCACGACGCGACCGCGATTCCCAACGCCGATCTCGAGGATCGGCAGCACGGCGGCGTCCCCAGCTGGTTCGGCGTCGACTCGCGCTACTTCTTGGTCGCCGCAGCGCCCGTCGCGGGTCAGGCACCGCAGTCGCTGGTGCACCTGTCCTGGCTGGCCAACGGCGTCATTCTCTCTGGCCTGCGCGGTGCGGGCGATGCCCTGCTGGGCGCTTCGTCGGCGTGCGTGCCCGAGTGGTATGCCAAGACGTGGGGAGGAACCTCCTGCCGCGCGGATCTGGATGCGCTGGGGCTGAAGACGACCGTCGAAGAGGCACCGCTGGACGCCAAGACGCTCGAGCCCGCCGTCACCGCCGCCCGCAACAATGGCGTCGAAGTCGCCGTGCTGACCGCCGCTGAGGCCCGCTTGCGCGGCCGGCAGGTGCAGACGCAGGCGCTCGACCTCTACACCGGCCCCAAGGACGTCAACTACCTGGAGACGGCTGGCCACGATCTGGTCGAGTCCGTCGACTTCGGCTGGTTCGCCGTGATCGCCCGGCCCATGCTGGCGGTGCTGCAGTTCTCGCAAGGTCTGACGGGATCGTGGCCGCTCGCGATCCTGATCCTGACCCTGCTGGTCAAGCTGTTGCTGTGGCCGATCACGGGCAAGAGCATCAAGAGCATGCGCAAGATGCAGGAGCTCAAGCCTGAGCTGGACGCGCTGCGCAAGGACTTGGAAGTCAAGGCGAAGAAGCTGGGTCAGGACAAGGCCGACCCGCAGGAGCTCAACCGCCTGACGTTCGAGCTCTACAAGAAGCACAGCGTCAACCCGCTGGGCGGCTGCCTGCCGATGCTGTTGCAACTGCCGGTGTATATCGCGCTGTACCGAACCATCAGCGCCTCGGTCGAGCTGTACAACCAGCCCCTGTTCGGCTGGGTGACGGACCTGACGCAGAAGGACCCCTACTTCGTGCTGCCGCTGCTGCTGGGCGCCGTCATGTTCGTGCAGCAGAAGATCACCCCGCAGACCGTCGGCGACCCGATGCAGCAGAAAATGATGCTGTATTTCATGCCCGCGCTGTTCACGCTGATGATGCTGCAGTTGCCCTCCGGCTTGACGCTGTACATCCTCGCCAACACCGTGCTCAGCATCATTCAAACCAAGGTCTATGCCTCGCGTCCGACGGTGGCCGCGTCCGCCAAGTGACCCGAACGCGCATCCGCACCTTCCGATCGTCCAGCCCCCGCACTCCAAGGAGCCTCAACCCATGGCCGACCTGATCCAGCCGACCGGCAACCCGACCGATCCGAACGCGACGAGCCTGCCCGATGACGACGAGGATGGCGGCGGCCTGCGGCTCAACGTCACGATCGAGGAGAAGCTGGATGTCGCCCAGCAGGTCTCGACTCGCCTGTTTGAGCTGTTGGGGGCCGGCGTGCCCGGTATCGACTGCCGGTCCGAGGAGGACCAGGTCGTTGTGCGTCTGGCCGATTTGGACCCCGCGCTTTTCCCGGCAGGGGACACCCGAGTGCTCGAGTCGCTGCAGTTCATCCTGAACAAGGCGATCAACCGCTATGCGCTGAAGCGCACCCGCCTGAGCCTGGACACCGAGGGCTTCCGCCGCCGCCGTCCGGAGGGTCTGGACAAGGTCGCTGCCGCGTTGGCCCAGAAGGTCACCCGGCTGAACAAGTCGATCGCGATCGGCCCGATTGGTCAAGGCGACCTGCGCTTCCTGACAGCCCAGCTCAGCCGCAGCCCGGGCGTGCAAGTGCAGTCGTTCGGCGCGCCCGACAAGCGTCGGCTCGTGATCCAGCCGGCCGGTATTCCGGGTGCCGAGCCTGCAGCCGCTGGCGACCCGACCGAGACGACCGGTGACCGGAAGGGTCGCCGCCGCCGCCGCCGCTAGGTCGACCCTTGACCGCGGCATCGCCGGAACGGCAGGCGCCATCAGCAGGTACGACGGGGATTGGGTTTGTTTCTGCGGGCGTACCGGGGCGCTGGCGCTAGTTCTTGACCGAGTCCAGATAGCGCGACAGCTCGTCGACGAGCAGGGCCATCTGCTGACCGAACTTGCCGTCGTCTTCGCCCCACATCACCAAGATGGCCTCGCGGTCTTCTTCCTTGGCGGTCTGCAGCTTCTTGACCAAGCGTTCCGTGCTCCTCGAGTAGGTCTCGAGCGTCTCGCGCAGGCTGTTGTGGATCTCGCCCAGCTTGCCGATCGGGGGGGCCTGCTCGGCCGACAGCCGCTCGAGCTCCTTGACCTGGGGCAGCAGCTTGTCGCGGAACAGCGGCAGCATCTTGTCCGGGTTGTTGACCTCGAACAGCTCCTTGCGAGCCTCAGTCATTGCGACCAGTGCTGGCTTGGCGTTCTCGAGGAAGAGCTTGTACTCTCGCACAGCATTGAACTCAGGCGAGCTGCAGCCGCTCAGGGCCACGACCGTGAACGCTGTCAGTGCTGCCAACACCGTTCGGGCGCCCGTCAGGAGCGAGGACGGGGGCCGACGTGCGGCAAGGCTTGAAAATTCCATCACGAACTCAACGTGTTGCATGGACCGCCAGGACCGTTCGAAGAGGTTGCGACCGCCAGCAAACGAGCGGGACGGGCAACATTAGCCGAGCCATCCCCCCCTGTCGATAGCGCCCGCGCACCGGAACGAGGAGTCCGCATGGCCACACCCCCGATCACCCCCTTCGGGATGCACCACATCGCCATCCAGTGCCGCGATCTCGTCGGCATGGTGCGGTTTTATGAACGCGTGCTGCGACTTCGCGTGGACCGCCGCTGGCCCGCCGACGCCCCCGATCAACCGACCGGCGATCGCAGTGTTTGGCTCAAGCTCGGTACCGGGGTGCTGGCGCTGGAGCGCTGCCGCGGGGTGCCCCACCCGCCGGATTGGCAGGACGAGTCGCCGGGCCTGCATTTGCTGGCGGTCGAGATCTCTTGGCAGAACCGCAGCGTTTGGCTGGACCACTTGGAGCACTGCGGCATTCCGGTCGTCTTCGAGAGCCCCTGGACCATCTACATCCGCGATCCGGAAGGCAATCGTATCGGCCTGTCGCACTTTCCCTTCACGGCCGAAGGGGTGCGCACGGTCTGACACGGGGCCACGCGCAGGTCCGATGGCCAGCGCAGCGACGGCAGCGACGTTTTGGGGGTGATTGCCGTTTGCAGCCTCCCCTGCCTATGATACGGTGCCGCGCGTCACGCAGCGGATTGCTTCAGTTTTGTCGACTTCGATCCGACCGCCCGTGAAACGGCAGCCCGCGACGACCGACCCGGCCTCCACAGGGGAACATCGGATGACCAACGAACTCCGCATTGCCCAACGGTTTAGCGTTCAGGCCACCTTGGAGGAGAGCAAGCTCGGCAAGCTCCTTCTGGTGCAGGACGAGACCCTCGGCGCCCCCGCCCTGTTACTGCAGGTCGCGGCAGGCGTTCAGGTCGACGATGCCGTGCTGCAGGAGATTGTCGACGACGGACGCAAACTGGCCGACGGTGCCGATGTTCTGGTGACGTATGCCGCTGGGCGGGACGAGTCCGGCGCTTGGCTGGCGACCGAGGCACCCGCCGGTGGTCTGCTGGACGAGATCCTGAAGCGTCGCGACAAGCTGGAGATCGGCCCGATCCTGCAGATCGGCTTGGCGCTGGGCCGCGCGCTGGAAGCGATGACCGTCCAGGGCGTTCAGCACCTCGATCTGGGGCCGCACCGCGTATGGGTCGATGGTGGGGCACTGCCCGGCGCGACGCGCGTGTTCGGCGCAGGCTGGTGGCGACTGCTGCCCGCGTACACCCATGGCGCGGCGGCGGAAGGGTTCTACGGTCAGCCCGAGTTCCTGGCGGCAGAGCTGTGCAAGGCACTGCCCGCGACGACAACCTCCGACGTGTACTCCGCGGCGCTGGTCCTGTGGGCTCTGGCCGCACAGAAGCCGCCGTTCAGCTCCAGCCAGCCGCTGATGACCCTGAAGCGTCAGGCGGTCGAGAAGCCACTGCGCCTCGACCTCGTCAAGCCCGCCCTCAAGGGGGTCAAGGACTTGCAGAGCCTGTTGGGCGATGCGCTGGAGAAGGATCCCGCGCGTCGGCCGGCCGCGGCCCTGTGGCTCGCTTCGCTCGAGGCCGCCGGTCGCACTTGGGCACCCGATCTTCTGGCCCCTGCGGCAGCCCCGATCACTCGCGCCGCCTTGACGGGAGCGCCGGCCCCGGCAACACCGCCGTCGGCTGCTCCGACACCTGCTCCTGTCGAGCCTGTTCCTGTCGAGCCGGCCGCCGTCGAGATCGCTCCTGCAGAGCCCGCTCCCGTCGAACCTGCCGCTGCAGAGCCCGCCCCGGTGGCGGCCGTGGTTCCGAGCTCGCTGCCTACGGATTTCGAGCCGACCGTCGAGATGTCGGTCCTCACGATGCCCGTTGGTCCGCCGCCGTCGACACCCGCACCGACTGCTCCGCCTCCGTCAGAGCCTGCGCCAACGCAGGATAACTCCTGGCGTTCCGACGGTGGCGATCGCGCCGCTGCCGACACGACCCTGAAGATGCCGGCCGCCCACGTGGCCGACGCCGTCGAGCGTGCCGCCCACGTCGGCACCGAGGGCAAGGAAGGCGAAGCGGACCAAGGCAAGAAGGGCAAGTTCGGCAAGAAGCACCGCCCTGAGAGTCAGGGTGTGCAAGCGGCGCCTGAGCCCGCGCCTCCTGCGGCACCGACGACTCCGGCTCCGGTTACCGCGGCGCTCGACACGGCCACGCTCACGCCGGCTCCCGTCAGCACCGCTCCGGTGGTCAAGCGCCCCGTCACGGACCGCACGATGCGGGTCGAGATGGCCGAGAGCGTGTTCTTCGACGAGCAGGCCGCCAAGATCGAGCGCGAGCTGCAGGAGACGGCGCCGTCCGCACCGCCTGCGAAGGTCAACAAGACCCTGCTTGCCGTCGTGATCGTGTTTGCGTTGGCGATGATCGGACTGGCCGCGTGGATGATCACCGGCAACGGCGCGCAGCCGCCCGTTCCGCCGCCCGTCGTCGCAGAAGAGCCGGTGGCGGTTGAGCCGGAACTGCCGATGGAGCCGACTCCGGCCGCACTGCCTCCGCAGCCGTCGCCCATTGCGTTGGAGCCCGTGGTCCCGGTTGCCGTTGACCCTGCCCTCGCCGCCGTGCCGCCTGCGCCGCCGCCGGAAGAGCAGGTGCGCAAGCTGGTAGAGGAAGGTCAGGCGCTGCTTGCATCCAATGCTGCTGAGGCACTTGTGAAGGCGGATGCGGCACTTGCGCTCAACGCCGGCTCTGCAGAGGCCACGCTGCTGAAGAAGCAGGCGACGGCCGCAGCTGAAAAGGCCGCAGCGGACAAGGTCGCTGCCGAAAAGGTTGCCGCCGAACAGGCTGCAAAGGACAAGGCCGCTGCCGACAAGGCCGCCAAGGATCAGGCCGCCGCAGACAAGGCAGCGGCAAAGGCGGGCGCGAACGACAAGGCGGGAGCCGCAAAGGCCGCGGCTGCTGAGAAGGCCGCGATCGCCAAGGCTGCCGCAGAACAGAAGGCTGCTGCTGCCAAGGTCGCCAAGCAGGCTGCTGCGGAGAAGGCCGCCGCTGACAAGGCGGCCGCAGCGGAAAAGGCCAAGGTCGTCGCCGAAAAGGCCAAGAACGCTGCCGAGAAGAACGCAACGGCCGACAAGGCCGCCGCGGAGAAGAAGGCGATTGCCGACAAGGCTGCGGCGGAGAAGAAGGCCGCTGCCGACAAGGCCACTGCAGAGAAGAAGGCTGCGGAGAGTGCTGCTGCGGAGAAGGCGAAGGCCGAGGCTGCCAAGCGACCGGTCGTCAAGCCTGTGGAGAAGCCGGTCGCAGAGAGGCCGGTCGCAGAGAAGCCGGTCGAGAAGCCGGTCGTCGAGAAGCCGGCCGACAAGCGCCCGACACCGGCAGCAGAACCCTCCGGCAATCAGGTCGAGGCTTCGAAGATGGCTGCACTGGCCCAGAAGGCCAACAAGGCCAAGCTGAAGGTCCTGTATCTGCAGAAGGCCGTGAAGCTCGACCCGACCAATTCGACCTACAAGAGCCTGCTGAAGAGCGCTGAGGCCGAGCTTGCCGCCGAAGGTGCCGGTCAGTAGGACCGCGACATCCGCCGCTGCCTTTGCCGCAAGCGCTTTTTGCGGATGGCTGACACCGATGTCATGCTGCGGGCTTGCACCGGAACCGCGACCGTCGCGCCGGTGAGGATGCATGGCCGCGCAACTCTCCGAACATCCAAGGGATCTTCCAAGCGATCGGCCGCATGGCACGGATCTCGCTAGGTCTATCCGGTGGAGCCTTGCTGCGCCGCCTTCCCGGTTGCGCCCGTCATGGCTCTGTCGGGTGTGTGCGATGGGCTTGGCCTTGCTGGTCAGCGGATGTGTCGTGCCGGCGCCGGTCGAGGAAGTCGACGCGGGTCCTGCACTTGTCCACATCGACGAGAACAAGGTGGACCCGAAGTATTTCTACCCCTACATGTTCCCGCTTCCTACCAAGCCGTCCTACAAGTTCTCGGTACTGAACGCCGTGCAGCAGGTCAACGTCACCCAACCGCTGCGCTACTACTGGTACTACGACTACGAGCCAGGAACGTCGAAAGACGTCGCAGCGACCTGCAGCTCCGGCGTCTATGCCCACAGCTGCCTGTTCGTACCTTGCGAGAAGGCGCACCAGAACCAGACCCTGCACAGCATTCTCGTGGTGGTGGCCAACGTAGACCTTCCCGCAGACGCAACGAATCCGCTGGCTTTCGCCCCCGGCGCCGCGTGGGATTCGCTGCAGTGGAAGGTCGAGTACGAAGGAGCTTGCCTTTGACCCACCACCGTCCACAGCGATGGTTGTTGCTGCTCGTCGGCGTGGTTGCGCTGATGGCCGGCTGCGGCGCGATGGCTTCCGACGAGGCGTCGACCGGCGTCTGCAGCGTTGACGACGACTGCGTCGAGGGCCTGAAGTGCTATGCGCGTAGAGTTTGCGTGGCCAAGGAAGCTGCCGAGACCCCCGTCGTGTTGCGACTGAAGCCGCCCGTCGACTCGGGGTTGCTGCTGGAGCACTTTGAGGCGGTGCTGACGGGTGCCAACCAAGCGGACCCCCACACACTGGTGCTGACGGAACCCGCCATCGTTCGCGGTGCCGTCAAGCTGGCCGAGACCGGTCTGCTGGTGCCAGGAACGCTGATCGCGCGCGCGCCCGGCGAGGTCGAAGGTTTCGAATTGCGTTTCGATGCCACGGCTTCAGAGACCAAGGGGTTCGAGCTTCGGGTCCAGCCCGGCCACACCTACGAGGTCAGCTTCTGGCCGGAAAACGACCAGATCCCACCCCACTACACGACCATGACCATCGGCGGCTCGTTGGACGACTGGACCTTGGAACTTCCCGCCCAGCATCAGCTTTTGCGGGTGACGGGGCATATCGTTGCAGGCGAGGTGCCGCTGCCTGGACTGTCGGTGATGCTGCAGGACCCCAAGGGTCGGTCGTGCTCCACCCGCGATGTCACCGACACGGAGGGGAAGTTCGAGCTGGCCGTCGACCCTTCGGCATCCTGGGGCGTGCTGCGGTTTGAGCCCAAGGATCCGCCTCCCGACCCCAAGGACGCCGGATTCGACGCGGAGAAGCTGCCGCTGCTGCTGCCAAGTGGACGCTTGAAGAATCCGGTCAGCCTGATGGGCGTCGGCAAGAACGAGCCGATCGCGCTGGGAAAGCTGAATGTGGGCCCGCTGCCGCCGACGGCGGTGACGACGATCGTCGCCCAGGGGCCGCAGGGCGAGCCGATCGTCGGGGCCTATGTGCGCTTGGTGCGGTTACTGAAGGCTCCCCAAGGAACGCCGTACGAATTCGAGAAGTTGTGGGTCGAGCAAGAGGGCTACACCGAGTCCGATGGTCGCCTGCTGACGACGATCTCGCCGGGTCCCGGTGTGGTGACACTGCAGCCGGGGCCGAAGTCGCTGTTTGGCCGCGTGGTCTGGACGGGAGAGCTGCAAGCGGGTGTTTGGGACGAGCAGCGGTGTCCAGAGCGCACGCTGGTGACGGGCACCGTGCAGGACTACCTGTCGCTGACCGTGCCGGGTTCGCAGGTATTGGTGCGGCACGTCGCCTCCGGAGCCAACAATGGCAAGGTCGAGGGAGAGTCGGACTTGGGCAACGTGCAGCCGGTGGAGGTCGACGCCGATGCTCAAGGCGTGTTCTCGCTGCGGCTGGACCCGGGCAGCTACGCGATCTGGGTTCAGCCGCCGGTGAATTCGGGGCTGGCGCGGGCCATGCAGGGCGTTCACGAGGTTGTGGTGGGCCAGTCGGCGTGGTGGACGCTGAAGTTGCTGCCGCCGTTGGTGTTGGCCGGACGGGTGAAGTCGGCCAACGGCTTGGCGGTCGCTGGCGTGCTGGTGGACGTGCTGGCGCCCACGGTGCCGGATGAGCCCGGGATGAACGAGGGGACGTCCGGTGCCTCGATGGACGCGCATTTGCTGGCGACGGCCGTGTCCGACGCGAACGGCCAGTTCGAGGTGCTGATCGCGCCGCAACAGGTCGCGCCTTGACCTGACCCCCGCGATGTGGACCTGCCCAAAGGGCGGCTGCACCGTTTTGACGGCAACATGACTCCAACGCTGGGCGAACCCGCTGCGCACCCGGTCGGACTGGCGTTGACGGCGGTCGCCCGGCTTTGCCATAACGCCCCTGCAACGACGCAGCGGCTCTTCGCTTTTCCGGCCGAGTGGCCCCGCGCCGACCGGCCCGCTTCTCCCCCGAGGTCCCATGCACAAGGTTGTCATCATCGGAAGTGGCCCCGCCGGCCTGACTGCAGCCATCTACACCGCCCGCGCCGAGCTGAAGCCCATCGTCTTCGAGGGAGGCTTTCTGCCGACCGGAGAGCTGATGATGGCGGGCGGCCAGTTGATGATCACCTCTGAAGTCGAGAACTATCCCGGCTTTCCAGAGGGCGTGACCGGTCCCGAGCTCGTCGAGCGCACCCGTCAGCAGGCCCAGCGCTTTGGCAGCGTGCACCGCGATGAGGCCGTGGAAGAGGTTGATTTCTCGGGATTTCCCCTGCGCCTGCGGGTGGGCGACGAGTGGATCGAGACCGCCACCGTCATCCTCGCGACCGGTGCCAACGCCCGGTGGCTGGGCATCCCCAGCGAGCAGAAGTACGCCAACCGCGGCGTGTCGGCGTGCGCAACCTGCGACGGCGCCTTCTTCCGCGATCTGGATGTCATGGTCGTGGGCGGCGGCGACACGGCGCTGGAAGAGGCCAACTTCCTGACCCGCTTTGCCCGCAAGGTCACGCTGGTGCACCGCCGCGAGGCCTTCCGTGCGTCGAAGATCATGGCCGAGCGCGCTCTGCAGAACCCGAAGATCGACGTCGAGTGGAACGCGGTGATCGACGAGGTGCTGGGCGACGGCCGCACCGTCACGGGCGTGAAGCTGAAGTCGACGGTCGATGGCACGGTGCGCGAGCGGGCCTGCCAGGGCGTGTTCATTGCGATTGGCCACACGCCGAACACCTCGATCTTCAAGGGCAAGATCGACCTGTACGACAACGGCTACATCAAGCTGGTCGAGCACACCCAGACCTCGGTCAAGGGCGTGTTTGCGGCGGGTGACGTGGCCGACAGCCGCTACCGTCAGGCGATCTCGGCAGCCGGCATGGGCTGCCAGGCCGCCATCGATGCCGAGCACCTGCTGGAAGAGTACGAGCACGCCGGTCTGCTGAAGCACTAGAATCGACTACAGATCCACCAGATGCACGCTGGCCCGCTCGACCGGGAAGAACAGGCCGCCCACCCTGGCGAATCGCTCGACGGCGTCGGTCGCCAGCAGCTCGATCTGGCCCGGTCCCGGCGGCGGCGGGTCGGGCAGCAGCCCCTGCAGCTGTTCCGTGATCGCCTGCGCCGAGTCGACCAAGCGCACTTCGCGGCCGGTCAGGCGCAGCAGCACGCGGCCCAACGCCGCCTTGAACACCGGGTAGTGCGTGCAACCCAGCACCAGTGTGTCGATTTTTGCCACCGCGGGGTCGGCCAGCCACGGGCCGAAGTATGCTTGCAGCGCAGCCTCGGTCGCCGGGTGGTCGAACCAGCCCTCTTCGGCCAGGCTGACGAGCATCGGCGTGGCCAGCGAGTGGACCACAGCATCCGGATCCAGCGCGGCAATCGCGGTCGGATAGGCAAGCGAAGCCACCGTTCGCTCGGTGCCGATGACGCCGATGTGTCCGGTGTGGGTCGCCTCGACGGCAGCCTGGGCACCAGGCTCGATGACGCCCAGCACGGGAACGCGGTAGATCTCGCGCAGCGCCGGCAATGCACATGAAGACGCGGTGTTGCAGGCGACGACCAAGGCAGCAGCGGGCTCGCGCATCAGGGCCGCAGAGGCCTGGATGGCGTAACGCACGACGGTCTCTGCGCTTTTGGTGCCATAGGGCAGGCGTGCGGTGTCGCCCAGAAAGCGGATCCCCAGCCAAGGCATGGCCTTGTGCACTGCGCCAACCACGGTCAGGCCGCCCACGCCAGAGTCGAATACGGCGATGCGAGGCGCGGAGCGGTCGTCCAGCTGCAGCGGCGGGGAGGCGGGAAGCGACGGCGAAAGCGGATGCAGGGAGGCAGACATGGCGGCGGAGTTTGGGTTGCCGCTTCGGGTGGGTCAAGTATGCTGCTGCCGCCCCTTACCCAGGCTGTGGAGCCGTCATGTCGTTTCCTGGGCCAACGCACGCAGCCTTCCGAACGGTCCCGCGCGGTCTGCTTGCAGGCCTACTGCTGTGCGCCGTCCTGGCGTCCATGGTCGGCGCCCCCAACGTGCTCGCCTGGAAGCAGTACCGCACCAAGGGCGGGACGGGCTGCGAGATGCGCTGGTACCCGCCCGGCGTCGCCTCGGGCGTGGCGCTGAACACGACCCCCTTTGAGATCGACTGGTTCTTGGACGCGACGGCCGGTGAGGGACTGACGATGGCGGAGATCACGCCCGTCGCCCGCGCCAGCTTTCAGACGTGGCAGGACGTGACGTGCAGCCTGTGTGCATCGCCCCAGGCCCCAGCCCGCGCCCCGGTCGCTTGCGCGCCGAACCCGCTGGGCGTGACGCTAGCGTGGGGTGGGGTCGCCCAGGCCGGCCCGCCGGGTGCGTGCGGGTCCGAGCCGGTCGCGTGCAGCGACTGCGGCCAGCCCTGCGGCTGCCGCTACGACGAGCCGAGTGCCGCGTGCACGAGCGAACCCATGCCGACCAACGGCAACTTCGTGCAATTCGTAAAAGATCCAGGCAAGTGGACGTTGGGAAGTCAGGTCGTGGCCTTCACCTTGGTCACGTCCAACACCGCTACGGGCCGCATCGTAGACGCCGACATCCTGTTGAACGACGGCGGGTTCGACTTCTGTACGGGCAACTGCGGTCACAATGAGCACAGTCTGGCCAACACGATCACGCATGAGGTAGGGCACGTCCTGGGCTTGGACCACAGCACCGTGTCCGCCTCGACGATGTACGCCACCGCACCGGGCGGCGAGACGCTGAAGACGACGCTGGACGACGACGACCGCGAGGGCGTCTGCACCGCCTACCGCACCGGTTGCGCCAGTCAGGGTTGCCAGCCGCCGGTGGAAGCAGACGGCGGTTGCCGGGCCACGCGGACGGCGGTGGGCTGGGCGGCGAGTCTGGGCGGGCTGCTTGCCGTAGGCCTTGCCGTGCGCGTTCGGCGGCGCAAGGCTTGACACCCGGCCGGGAACACCGCAATTCCGCGCGCCGAATGGGCGCACCGACCGGCGGCCCGACGCCACGCCCCCCCCCCATCCAAGGAAGGACGACTGACATGCACATCGACGTCCTGCACGGCCCCAACCTGAACCTGCTGGGAGAGCGCGAGCCCGAGACGTATGGCCGCACGACCCTTGCCGAGATCGACGCAAGGCTGCTGGCGCTGGGGCGAGAGCTGGGCGCGACCGTGACCTGCTTCCAGTCCAACCACGAGGGAGCGCTGATCGATCGACTGCACCAGCAGCGCCGGACGGCCGATGCTTTTATCCTGAACCCGGCAGGGTATACTCACACCAGCGTTGCGTTGCGTGACGCCGTGCTCGCCACCGGCAAGCCCTTCATCGAGGTCCATCTCACCAACACCGACGCCCGCGAGCCTTTTCGCAGGACGTCGCTGTTCGCCGATGTGGCCGTGGGACGCGTGACGGGGCTGGGTCCCATCGGCTATGAGCTCGCACTGCGGGCGCTGGTCGATCGCCAAGCTTCCGGGCCGCGTTCCTAAGTTGCTCTTTTCGCGCGAGCAGTTGCCACGTCACCCATCGTGGACCCGCCGCCTGACCCCCACCGCCGGAAGTGTCCGGCTCTCGACAGGAATCGATGTACGACACTACGCAATTTCGCAAGGGCCTGAAGATTGAGATCGACGACGGACTGTGGGAGATCGTCGACTTCCAGCACGTCAAGCCCGGCAAGGGTTCGGCGTTCGTCCGCACACGCATCAAGAACCTGCAGACGAACAACACGATCGACCGCACCTTCCGCTCCGGCGACAAGGTAGGCACGCCGCAGTGCGAAGAGATCGAGACGGCCTACCTGTACTACGACGGCGCCTTCCACTTCATGAACCAGGAGACGTTCGAGACGTTCGACCTGGACGCAGAGCAGGTTGGCGACGCCAAGAACTTCTTGGTCGAGAGCCTCAAGGTCGGCATCCTGATGTACAAGGGCAAGGCCGTTGCGCTCGACCTGCCCAACTTCATCGTCGCCAAGATCACCTTCTGCGAGCCCGGCGTGGCCGGCAACACCGCTCAGGGTGCCACCAAGCTGGTGACGGTCGAGACCGGCTACAGCGTGCAAGTGCCGCTGTACATTACGGCGACCGACGTCTTGAAGATCGACACGCGCGACGGCCGATACGTCGAGCGCGTCAACCGGTAGGTCCGCCGGCTCGAATCGGCACACCGGGCGTTCGCGCCCCAGGCAGCACCGCGTGGCAACTCGTCCCGCAGCAGACGCGTCAAGCAGGGCCGATGCCGGTCGCGATGGCGCTGCTGTCGAGATCCGCGACCGGCTGCAGCGGGTCGAGCAGCTGCAGGCCATCGGTCGGCTGGACGAAGCCGTCGCAGAGTTGCTGGTCGTCGCGACGCTGTATTCGGCGCGCAATGCCCAGGTCAAGGCCGTCGCGGTGCTGCGACAGGCGGCGCGGATCCGTCCGGACAACGCCGATGTGCGCATGGCCTATGGCGAAGTGCTGCACCGCCTGCGCATGACCGAGGACGCCGTGCGCGAGTACGGTCTGGCGTGCCGGCTGCTGGAGGCGGCGGGGCGCCACGGCGAGTGGCTAGAAGTGTTGCGTCGGCTGCTGGCCATGGACTCGGACAATCTGGCCGGGCGGCTGCAGCTTGCCGAGGCGCTGAGTCGGGCCGGGCGGTCGCAGGAGGCGATCGAGTCGTTCCGCTCGCTGGCAGAGCTGCTGTTGGAGCGCGGCGAGACCGACGATTGGGAGAAGGTGGCCGAGCGGCTGGTGCACCACGATCCCCGCGACGTCACGACGGCCCATGACCTGGCCCTGCACTATGCGCGCTCTGGCCGGCACCCCAACGCCTTGTCCAAGCTGGTGTTGTGTTACGAGGCGGTGCCCAGCGACCCTGAGCTGCTCGAGCGCATCATCGACACGCTGGAGTCCCTGGGCCAGCGCGAGAAGGCCGCCGCGCTGTGTCGCGAGCTGTTCCGCACCTTCCGCCGCAACGGCCTGCCCGACGACGCCAATCGTACGCTGCAGCGGCTGTACGGTCTGGACCCGGACGACGAGGATGCCAAGGAATACATGGGCGTCATGCGCCCGGCGGTCGCGGTCGACACGGTGCTGGAATTGGCCGCAGGGCCATCGGCCGCGTCGCGTCGGTCGCAGATTCGCCCCGTAGAGCCGTTGCGGCCAGAGCCTCCCGACCTGCCGGACATGCACGACCTGCCGGACCTGCCCGATGCCGCGCTGGAGGACGTCCCGACCTCGCGGGTGGTCGAGCCCCGCGCCCGCAAGGCCCAATACGCGGCGACGCACATTGGCCCGCCTGCGCCCACCGCCCGTCCGTCGTCGCCGATGCGGCCGCAGGCACAGCCGCCCGCCCCGACCCCGGCGCCCGTCGCCGCGCAGCCCGCGCCTCGACCACCAGCGCCGGTTCCCGTGCCCGCCAATCGCCCGTCGTCGACCTTCCTGCCGCCGGCCCGCGTGCCCCTGCCGCCGCCGCCGGCGCGACGCTACCCGACGGGGCTGTATCCCTCGATGCCCGTTCAGGAACAGATGCGCACTTCGGGGCCGGCGCCGTCGCGCTGGGATGCACCGACCTCGCACGGGGGCAACGACCGTCTGTCGCGGCCGATCGCGGTCATCCCGCCCGAGGAACCGCCGATGCTGCCAGTGGTGCCTGCCGAGGACTTGGTCGAGGACTTCGCCGACCACCTGACCGTCGAGTCCGACCTGGACCTGCCACCCAAGCGCCCCGAGTCCACGGTCGAGCATGCCGCCGACGATGCTGCCTCGCCCGTCGCCTCGGCGCGCCGCCGCTCCAACTCGCTGCCGCGTCCCCGCTTGGCCCGTCGCCCCGACACCGTCTCTGAGCTGCCCACGACCCTGCGCGACATGTCCAAGGACCTGACGACGCTGGACTTCTTCATCGAGCGCGGGTTCCACGAGTCGGCCGTTGCGCTGCTGGACGCCCTGCAGAAGCGCCACCCGGACAGCCTGGAATTGCAGGGCTACCGGGGGCGTATCGAGCGGATGACGCGGGGCTGAGGCCATCCCGTTGACAGTGCGTGGCGTCATCGCCTCCCGGTGCTGAGACCGGTTTCGAGACCGTCTCGAGATCGTCTCGAGACCTCTGTCGCGAACGGGCGCGACCCTTGGCGCTGCCGAATAATACGTCATATAGATAAGAGGTTGCGACGTTTGACGCGTCTGGCATGGTGCCTGCATCTCTGGGATGCATGAGTCACCGTCCGCCCTTTGACCCAAGCATGTCCTCGGTTGGTATTGGCGTCGCGTCGCGCCGTACGTATACTCCCGTGCAGGATTGTACGTACAATGACTCGAGGCCGCCGATGCAGACCAAGCTGACCCTTCGACTGGACGATGACTTGATCGCGCAGGCCAAACAGTGGTCTGCGCGGCACGGTATCTCGCTGTCCCAAGCGGTTGCGGCCCTGTTCGCGCAGTTGGGGGCGCAAGGGCTGGAGGGCGAGGCGCTTTCTCCTTGGACCCGACAGCTTTGTGGCGCGTCGCCGGGGCGGTGGACCGACGAGGATGTGCGCGACCTGCTGCGCCAGCGCACCGCGCACAAACACGGTTGAAGGCGAGGCGCGCCCATGAAGCA
Source organism: uncultured Enterobacteriaceae bacterium (assembly GCA_964447285.1). GTDB lineage: Bacteria > Myxococcota_A > UBA9042 > UBA9042 > UBA9042 > CAJBNH01. The sequence goes on from CAYURO010000028.1 coordinate 57,336, forward strand.
GGTGCTGTATGACACGAACGTGATCCTGGATGTGCTGCTGAACCGGGCACCCCACGTCGGCGACTCGGCGCGGGCGTTGGACGCCGCCGGGACTGGCCGGGTTCAGGGCTTCATGGCGGCCCACGCGGTGACCACCGTGTTCTACGTGCTGGAACGGGATCTGGGGAGCGCGCGCGCCAAGGTCGTCCTGAGTCAGCTGCTGACCCGCTTGCAGGTGGCCCCAGTGACGGACGCGGGCGTGCGGGCGGCGCTGGCGGGGCCGCTGCGGGACTTCGAGGACGGCGTGACCTTGGAGGCGGCCCAGAAAGTAGGAGCAGACGTTATCGTCACCCGCAACGGCAAGGACTTCGCCGGGGGCGGCCTGCCCGCGGTCCATCCCGGGGTGCTGGTGGTCTAGCGTGTGGGCGGGTGACCAATCACTTGACGCGGGTGGGGCCGGCCTACGCCTCGTGCCTCTCGCCCTCCGCGCCCCGGGGCCAGCCATCCAGCAGGACGCGTGCGACGTTCAGGATGACCTCGACGCGGCGTTCAGGCTCTCGCTCCAGCAGCAGGGCGAGCTGGCGCAGCGGCGTTTGCACAGCGACGTGGTCTGACCCCGCGGGGTCGCGAAAGACCAGTAGCGGCCCCAGCATGTCGTCGATGTCGGAGCCCAGCGCGACCACCAACTGGTCCAGGGCGTCGGGTCGCGGCCAGCGGTCGCCGCGTTCGTATGCGCCAACCGCGTTCAGGCTCATGCCCGCGCGGTCGGCCAACTCTTGCTGCGTCAACCCCCGTGCAAGGCGCAGAGCGCGAAGGCGGTGGGCGAGCATGTCGGCGGCGCGGGTCATGGCAGGAGGGTAGCTCGGACGTGGCGGGTGCGTGAGACACGCTTTGTGTGTGTTGACGTTGGTGGCGCACACACGTTATGTACGGATTTGATGGCCAATGGTCCGGTCCCGCCACCGACATACCTTCAGGTCAGGTGGCATCCCAGGCGCACGGGGAACAGTCGCGTCAATGCCTTCATGGGCTTGAGGAGAACTCAGATGCAGCGTTCGATCGTGCGGCAGTGGAGCGTGACGGTGGCGGCTTGGCTTGTTGTTCTGTTGGCGGGGCTTGCGGGGTGTGGGGGCGATGCGGAACAGGCCGCAGGTCCGGAAGACGCAGTGCCCTCTGAGCTCGACGTGTCCACGGACGTGCCCGGTGCCGAGACGGACGCCGGCCAGGACTCGCTGCCCGATGTCGCCCCCGACATCCTCCCCGACGTCGCCGTCGATGCCGCAACGGACGTTGTCCCGGACGTCCCCGTGGACGTTGTCCCGGACGTCCCCGAGGACGTTGCCCCGGACGTCGCCGTCGGCCCCATCGCCTGCCAGGGCGACAAGGACTGCACCAGCGTCGGCAAGGTCTGCGATCCACTGACGAAACTCTGCGTCGCCTGCCTCACCGACGCCGAGTGCGCGCCCAGCCAGCACTGCGTCGCCCTCGCCTGCCAGACCTACACCGCCTGCTCCAACTCCCTGGGATGCAAGGCGGCCAAGGGACCGGACGGCCTCGACCAGCCGATCTGCGACCAGAAGATCGGCGAGTGCTCGGCCTGCCTGACCGCGGCGGACTGCCCGGCAAGCAACGACTGCAAGGAGAAGCAGTGCGTGCCGTTCCTCAGTTGCCAGAAGTCCACGGATTGCGGCAGTGACCAGGTCTGCGACAAGGCGGCCGGTCGCTGCGTAGAGTGCCTGGGCACCAACGACTGCGCGAAGAACGAACTCTGCGAAGCGGGAACCTGCAGCGCGTTCGTACCCTGTTCGAGCGACAAGCAGTGCACGCAAATCGGACTCCTCTGCGATCAGCCCAAGGGCAAGTGCGCCCAGTGCTTGCAGAACAGCGATTGCCCCGAGATCTACAACTGTCAGGCGGTCGGCGTCGCCAAAACTGGCGCTTGCGTACTCGATGCCTGCGCGCAGGGCCAGGGCGCCTGCAGCAACAACCAGAAGGTCGCTTGCAACGCGATCGGCAACGGCTACGGGTCGCCGGTCGCCTGCGCTGACAAGACGACCTGCCTGGTTCTCGGCGGCAAGCCCGATTGCAAACCTTGGGTTTGCACGCCCGGCCTGCACTGCGATGGCGAGAAGCTGGTCGCATGCTCGGCAGACGGCTTGAGCCTCGACAACACGACCGACTGCGCGGCAACTGCGCAAAAATGCTTCGATGGGGCGTGCAAGACGCTGGTCTGCTCGCCGAACGAGGCCGCCTGC
>CAYURO010000029.1:0-59523 GCA_964447285.1 uncultured Enterobacteriaceae bacterium
GCTCCGTGGCGCGGTCGGGGATTGCCGTTGCGGCGGCGATGGACGATCCTGTCGGTCTGTCTGGAGGCTTCCGCTTGACGCATTTCTCTCCCTCACCCCCGATGTCCGCGGCCGCCCGCGCGCTGAGCCAGGTCGCCTGCCGCGCGCTCGACGACCGGGACCCGGTGCGGACCGCACTGTTGCGCGGGCTGGCAGAGACGAGCGGCCTGCACCCGACCAGTCTGGACCGCTTGCTACAGCTTTGGGCGCTTGCATGGCAGGAACCGGGCGTGCTTGGGCTGCTGCGACGGGCTTCGGGCGGTGCGGAGGTGGTGCGGCCGCTGGGACAGGTGGCCGTCGTGGCGCCCGGCAACCTGCCCGTGGCGACGTGGCAGGCGGTGGCTGAGCCGCTGTTGGCGGGAAACCGCGTGCGGGTGCGGCCGGGCTCTGGCGACCCACGCGCGCCGGGAAACCTTGCGGATGCGTTGAGGATCGTGGACCCGGCGGTGGCAGAGCAGATCGAGGTGGTTGCGTTCGAGCGTGGGGACGATGACGCCTGGCGCGGGTTCCTGACCGACGCACGGGCGCTGGCGATCTACGGCGGCGACGACGCGGTCGCGGGTGTGTTGCAGCGCGCCGGGCGGGCGGGCTTCTCAGGGTCGGTGCGGGCCCACGGTGACCTGCAGTCGTGTGCGGTCGTGCACACCGGCGTGGATGACCAAACGCTTCGAGCACAGGCCCTTGCCCTGGCCCACGACGCGCTGTTGGCCGATGGGCGCGGCTGCATGTCGCTGCGGACGGTGTTTGCGCTGGGCGACGAAACGATGGCAGCGAAGTGGCACGCGGAGCTGGCGCTCGCACTGGCGGAGACGGCGGCGCGCTTTCCCACCGGGCGGCTGGACCCGCAGTGGCAGGCGAAAGGGGCGATGGCGGCTGAGGAACATGCGTTTGCCGCGGCCGGTGCCCCACGCAGGACGGTGGCGAGCGGCGACGGCTGGTGGCTGGCGAGCCGTTGGGATGACGAGGCCCTGCGGGGCACGGCGCGTGGGCCGCTGGGACCCGGTGGCCGCGGGCTGGAATTCGAGGCCATCGAGGGACTTGAACAACTCGAGCGTCGCCTGTCGGGTCGCGCGGGCCGACTGTCGACCGTTGCGCTGGCCGTTCCGCAAGCCCAACGTCCGCCGACGCTGCAGGTGCTGGACCGGCTGGGCGTGCACCGGGTCTGCGGCCTTGGGCGAATGCAAGCACCCCCGGCGGATCGCGCTCCCGATGGTCATGCGCCCTTGGCGCTGTTCACACGACTGCGGGACGTCGAGGTCTGGCCCTGAAAACCACTTGATCTACCTGCCCTTGCGGGGCGAGTCACCGTGCAGCACTGAGGTCTTCCCAAGGCTGGGTGGCTACTTGGCGCGAGCAAGCTTTTGCAGCCACTTGCCGCGCGCATAGCCGCTCTTGCCCGACGACTCTCCCGTGACCGCCTCGACGCGGTACCAGCCGTTGCCGTTGTCCAGGTGAACGCGGACCAAGGTGCCGTCGACAAGCTCAGCGACCAGCGGTGACTCTGCATTCGCGGCCTCTCGCATGGCCAAGAAGGCCTGTGCCTGGTCGCCGCCGAGATGCACCTTGTGACTGGCTCGCCCCAAGGTCTTGGCTGCGGCCAGACCCTCCGCACGCGCCACGGCCCTCTCGTCGCGGAGTTCAGTCGCGGCCGTACGCAGGGCCGGCGACGTGCGGTCGGCGATCGCGAAGGTGCGCAAGATGTCCACCGCCTTTTCTGCGGCCAAGTACTTGCCTTGATCCTGAGGGTTGCGCTCGTAAGCCTCGATGGCGGTGCCGGCGGCCTCGTCCAGGGCCCGGATGGGCGCAAGCACGGTGGCCGCCGCTGCCTCGTCGTCCGTCTTGCCGATGGGCTCGATGGCGTTCTCGTCGGGGGTCGCCGCTTCCTCAGCGGACTCTTCGGGTTCCTCATCCGCCGACGGCCGGATCTTGGGCATGTCCGCGGCGGGCTCGCCCCCACCGGACACGTAACCGTGCTTGTCCCAAGGCGCACCGTTCGGGTCAGCCTTTTGCGGCATCACCTTCTCGCCGCCTGGTTCGCCGATGACCTTGCGCACACCCGGAGGCATCCAGGACAGCACCACCTGGAGTCCGCCCATCAACAGCCACGCAACCAGCGCAAGGGCCACGATGCTGCCCAAGACGTAGCCGACGATCACCAACACGCGTCGCATGGGCTGCCTCCCGCGGCCGCCGCCCAGCCGCACGGAAAGTGTGTCACTTCAGAGAGTTGGGCACGCAGTACTTCTCGCCCTTCTCCTCCGCGAACGTCCAACAGAAGCTGTCCGTCGGGCAGTCGAAGTTGCTGGTGCAAGTCTGGGTGCAGACGGGCGACTTGCCGTAGTAGCTCAGGCAGATGTCCTGCGTGCAGTGCGGATGCTTGGTGACGACGCAGCTGGTGTCGCCGCCCGTTCCGGAGCAGATGTTCTTCGACGTGACCTCTACGTCCAGCTCGCACGGGGCGAACGGCGCTTCGGTCTCGCACGCCGCGACCACGGCCGCCACCGCCGCAATGGACAGCGCGGCCAGCAGCAGTGCCAACCCCTTGGCCTTCATCGCTTTCTCGCGTCCCAACATGTCCCCGTCCTTGCCAGCGTCTGCCGTCCAGACGCGCGCTGTACCACCCTGTATTCTCTGGCCTCGCCCGGCTTGTCCATCACCGCCGCGCCAAGGCCCCGACCGCCGCCACCGCGCCGCCTAGTACAGGCCGATCAAGCGCAGGAAGAAGCCGCCGTCGTCGTTCGTCACGATGTCGCCCGTGGTGGACTCTGCGAAATGCGTGAAATTGTAACCCAACCCGACCCTAAGGTGCTTGGCCGCGATCCACGCCACCTCGAACAGCGCCCCGTGCTCCAGGTCGCCCGTCAGCGTGGTGGTCAGGAAGCGGTACTCGGCCGCGAGGTCGAACTGCTCGGTCGCGTGCCAGCCCAGACGCGTGATCAGCAGCACCGTGTCGCTGTCAAACGCAGGCAGGTCGCCCAATTCCTCCGTCGCCCGCCGCCACGCCACCTTCTGACTGACCTGCAGGTGCCACGGCAGCTCGGCGACCGGTTCGATGCCGAAGATGTGCTTGACGGCGCGCTCCGTCAGGCCGGCATTCAGGTTCGACGGGCGCTTCTCGATCAGGTGCGTGTACTTGGCGACCACGTTCAGCCAGTCATGGCCGATCGGGCGGTACGCGGTGCCCAGCGTCGCTTCCAGCACTTCCGACTCGAGCGCGTCCAGCGTCTGGTTCTGCGTGCGGCCGTAGTTGGCGCGGGCGAACAGGGTCAGCTCGCGGCTCAGCGCGCCTTGCAGGTTGTTCAGGGTCAGGATCTGCAGCTTGCGCACGCCACCGTTGGCCTGATCCCCTTCGTCGATGCGGACTTCCTGACGCGTGGTGGCCTTGAACACGTCGGACTTCAGCCACTCGCCGCCCACCGACAGCGCGTCGCGCGAGGCCTCGCCCGTCACGCCGCCAAAAGTCTGCTGACGCTCGTACCCGGCGTCGACCGTCACGCCCTTGGCGACCTCGAATCGCTTGCCCACGCCCATGATGGCGCGGTTCATCCGACCTGCGTTCAGCGCATCGACCTGATACTCGCCGTACGCGCGGCTGAGCTTGTCGGTGCCGTAACGGCTTTCGGCGCCCACCACCGTCGAGCTGACCGCGCGGCCCGTCAGCCACGTATCCTCCAGTCGTTCTTGAACATACAAGTTGGTCGTGTCGTCCAGCTCTGTGCGCAGACCCGCAACCGTCGCGTTCTGGCCGCCCCAGCCCAGCCGCTCCGTCGCCGTCAGCGACAGGCCCTTGAGGATGCGCCAGTCGATCCCCGCGCTGGTCGACAGCCGATCGGCGGCGCCCCACAGCCCGGCGTCGTCGCGGAACTCTGCCTGATCACCCAGGAAGGTCGCCTGCTGTTCCGCCCGCAGCGTCAGCCGGTCCGTCGCCTTCCACGCCGCGCCGCCCGCAAGCGTCTGGCTGTGATGTCCCACGCCTGAGCCGTCAAGGCCGTAGCCGTACGCTGTCGACCCCATCAAGGTCCAGCGCTCGTCCAGCCGATGCACGTCTTGCAGCCCGACCTGGTGGCGGTGCCAGGCGGTGAACGAACCCGCGGTCGCCTCGCTGGCCGCGCCCCACTGCGAGTCCAGCCCGGTGCCGGCGTACAGGTCGCGGCGGGCGTCGGCCAAGTTGCCGTCGTAGCGCAGCTGCAACGAGTTGCGCTTGCCAAGGGCGAACTGTGAGTCCACGCCGAACTTCTGCTGGCCCTGCTGCGCCACCACGCCGCCGGACTGGAAGCCCTGACCAACGTACTGATAATGCGCGCGAATGCGGCCGACTTCGGGCTCGGCGGTTGTCTGCGTCGAACCTGCCGGCAGTCCGGCGGGCTTGCCGACCAGATCGCGCAAGTCCGTCTCGACCCGCACTTGCACCGCGTGGCCCGACACTGCCGCGCCGTCCAGCGTCTTGGCCGTCGCGACGTTGGGTGTGCCGAACGTCAGGCCACCGTCGTCCGACACGGCCACCAGACTGTCGCGCGACTGGCTGTAGCCGTACTCGACCGTCGCCTTGCTGCGCTGGGCCAGCTGCACGCTCGCCTCAGCCCCGACCATGCGGTACGTGGGCGTGGCCTCGCCGCGACCTTCCTGCACATACGACGCACCCAGCTGTACCTTGCCGTCCAGCAACCGCTCTTGCAACTGCGCGCCGAACGTCCCGCCGTCGGTCGTCGTCATGGTGCGTGCTTCGTACACGGCCTGGATGAAGACCGGGTGACCGTTCCACTGCAGGTTCTGGCCCGCCAGACCCATGGGGCCGATGGCAAACGTGGCGTCCACGGCGCTGGACACGGGCGACTTGAAGATGATGCGTCCCTGACGCGGCTCGAGCACGTAGTCGACGTTGCGGGTCTGGGGCAGCCGGGCGATCTCGAGCTGGGAAATGCGGTCGCGAATCACGAGCTCGATGCGCTCGCTGCCGTCCAGCACGTCTCGGCTGCTCAGGTAGTACAGCGACCCACCGGTGCCTCGCATGACGTCGGTGTGGCGCTCGACCGCCTTGTCCTGACCCGCAGCGAACACCTGCACGCGCGTGTCCAGCACGTCGGCCAGCTTGCGGCGCACGTCGATCAGCGCGCCGTACAAGGCCCGGTCGTACCTGACCAATTCGATGCCGTGGATGGCTGCGCGCAGGCTGCCGACCTGAATTCGCGTGTCTTGCGCCTCGACCAGGATGTACAGCGGGCCGCGTCCGGGCGAGTCCTGCACCAAGTTCGATGCGTCGCCATAGACCGGGTAGAAGCGCGTCGGGTCCAACAGATCCGTCGCAAAGTCGGCCAGATCCGGGTTCCGCGCCGTGTCGATGTGGGCGGTGTAGCGCAGATCCTTCAGGCCAAAGTGCTGCCCGGAGATGCGGCCCTTCAGGTACACCGCACCGCGACCGAACAACTGGACCTGCCCGGCCTTGTACCCGCCCTGCTGGTCGGCCTCTTGCAGCCGTGCCCCGACGTGACTGACCGAGGTGTCGGCAATCGCCAGCAGGAAGAACGCCTTGTCGCGCACCGAGACCGGCCGCTCCAGAATCGCCTTGTTGCCCGCGGGGTCCGTCGCCGTCACTTGCAGGGTGCTGGGACCCACGGGCAACGGCACCAACGCGAAGAACTGGCCGTCGTCGGACACCGACAGCTCCTGACCCTGGATCTGAACACGGTTGCCCGGTCGGGTTCGGCCGCGCACGGCCAGCTCTTGAGCGCCGAGCTCCAGCGTGTTCTTGGGCAACCAGACCTGCAGGTCAGCGGCGGCCACCGTCGGCGTCGCACCCGCGGCAAGCGTCACCACGCCCGCATTCGCGCCATCGACGGCCTTGACCGGTGGTTCAACCTTGGCCTTCGGGTCCGCCTTGGCCTTGGGATCGACCTTGACCTTCGGACCTTCCTGCGCTGGCTCAGGTTTTTGCGCTGGCTCAGGTTTTTGCGAGGCCGCCAAGGCGTCCAGCAAGTCGGCGCCGAAATCGGCCGTGTCGTAACCGGCAGGCTGCGGAGCCGTCGCCGCCTTGTCTCCGGGCGGCTGCATCGTGAACACGCGGTTGAACAGGGCTGCGGTGCCGTCGGCGTGCTGCTCGACCACTTGAGTCATCGCCCCCACGCGCACCTGCACGGTCGCGGGCAACGCACCAACGCCGGGCCACACGCGCTGACTGTCGATCCACAACCCAGCCGACATCGCGAACGGCTTGCCAGTGTCCTCACCAGCGCCGGTCACCAGCCCGCGGTAACGGATCTCGACGCGATGCGGGCCAAGCTTGGCGCCCCCCGGCTTCGGATCGGCCACCTGAGAACCCAGACCGAACACCAGCAGCCGATCGGCGCGAACGCCGTGATCCAACAGCACCTTGGCCACCGCAGCCGCAGCGCGGTCGGAGCGGACCTTGCCGTCCCCGGTGCCGTGGTCGTGCACCGACACTACAGCCAGCCGGTCCGCAGCCAGCTTGATCTGCGCGGCGGTCTTGCCCAGCCAATCCTTCATCGAGTCGGTGGGGGCGCCGTCGGCGTCGAACAGCTCTGCGCGCACCACGCGGTCTGGGTCACCCGGCGGCACAAGCGCCAGACCTGCAGCGGCAAGCTCGATCGCCACCGGGGCCGACCGCCAGCCGCGGGTCCCTTGGGGTGCAACCGGGTCCGAGTCCAGGACTTCGAGCGCGAGGCCGTAGAGTCCGGGCTCGAGGCCGCGGACCTCTGACGGGTCCCACGAGAAACTGCGCGGCAGCGGCACGCCGAACGGCGTACGTGCGAATACCTTGCCCTTCAGGTCGACCAGCACCACTGCCGCGGACTTGGCTCCGGTCGGCACGCCCTCGGCCTTGAGGATGACGCGGCCCAGGATCCGACCGCCCGAGACCGGCAGCGGGGCCGTCGGACCCACCAACTTCAGTGTCAGCGCGCTGGGTTGCAAGGCTGACCCGGCGATCGCCAAACCCGTACCAAAGGTCCCGGTCAGCGGCACGGCCATGCGGGCGCCGGTGGCTGCGGGAGCCGTGGGCCCTGCAGGCGCTGCCGGCGGCGCGGGGGCGACAGAAGCGGCGGCAGACGGCCGCGGCAACGGAGGCGGCGCGACCACGGACCCGGACAGGATCGGCGGCGGCGGCGGCACTGCCGGGGCAGCCGTGGGCGGCGCGGCCGGGCCAGCAGCAGGCGGCACTGCCGGGGCAGGCACCGAAGCCGCAGGAACCGGGACCGGTGTCTGGACGGGCGCGGGCGCCACGGTCTGGGCAGCAGGCGCCACGGTCTGGGCAGCAGGCACCGCGACGGGAGCAGAAACAGCAGGCACCACAGGTGCTTGCACCGCAGGCATGTCCAGTGCGGCCGTCGGCGGGGCAAAACCCGGCGCGGGAGCGGTGGCACCCAGCGTCATGTATTCGTCGCGGCCCGAGCCGTCGGGCGCGCGCAGCCCGATCAGCAACCGACCATCCGCCGGCCGCTGCACCCACACCTGACCGCATCCCTGAGCGTCCAGTGCGACCTCGTGGCCGTTCAGTGCGAGCACCGGGCGCAGCGGGGTGCGCTTCCACTGGCTGGCGGCGTCGCCGACGAGCTCAAACGCGATGGGCGCGGACCATGCGCGGCTGCCATGCGGCGTTTCGGCGCGGACCCGGGCCAAGTACGGACGGCCGGGCACCAATGCGAGAGGCCGGACCTCTGCAAAGGCGACGCTGACGCGATCGGTGGGGTCGCCGCCGCGCCCGCTCTCGTAGACCAGCGCGCCGCGGGTGCTGCCGTCGCCCGGGGTGCGGATCTCGAGCACGTGACGAGAGAAGCCCTTGCTGGCCGTCACCGACAGCACCAGCTCGCCCTTCGGGTCCAAGCGCGCGGGCGAGTTTTCGTTCGTGGGTGCTGCCGCGGGGGCCGGCGGGCCGAGAGCGAGCCCGCCGGGTGCCGGCGCGCCGGGTGCGGGCGGCACCACCAACTTGGCCCGCACGAACCGGGGCTGCAGGGGCTTGCCGTCCAGCGCGATCTCCAGCGTGGCGGTCGTGGCTTCCAGCAGCACGAGCCCGGTGCCGGCAGGAGGCTTGGCTGCCGACGCTGCGACGGGGGCCAGCTCGAGCTTGGTCGGGCCGCTTTGCGCGATCGCACACTGCACGCCGTAGCTCAACGGCAACGGCACGCCTCGCGTGAAGTACAGAACCTTGCGTTCGGGCGTCGTCAGCGTCGAGCCAGGCGGCAGGGTCTCGACGTCGATCTTGAACAGGTGGTTGCCGGGCGTCAGGTCAACGAAGTGCAAGCGACCGTAGGGGTCCGTGCTGACGTAGTAGCCGTTGTCGGCGTAGACGCGGGCGCCCATCAACCCCTGCTCGCCGCTGTCCTGCTGCCCGTTGGCGTTGTCGTCGCAGAAGACCTTGCCCAACGCAATACCGCGGTCGAACAGCGGATCTGCCTGCACCAGCAGCGAGGCCTCGGCGGAGCGGCTCAGCGCGCCGCCACCGGTGTCGAAAGCTTGGGCCACGTTGCGAAGCGTCTCGCCGATGCGGGCCGACGGCAGCACCATCGCTTGGAATTGCAAGGTGATCTCGCCGCCTGGGACCAAGTCCAGACCGACCGGCTGCCCCATCGTCGGCGACACCCGGCGAACGGTCAGCAGCGGCGGCTGCAGCGGGGCGACGGGCCACGACAGCTCCAGACCGTTACCAGGAATCGACAGCAACCGCGCAGAGTTGGGCACCAGCCCCAGACCGGCCGGCAGCACGTACCGCAGCTCGGCGCCGCCGGCACCCGTCACCGGGTCGGCCAGCAAAGTCGCGGTCGAGTCGTTGATCAGCTTGACGGTGACGTGAACGACCTCGCCCACCGCGGCCTCAGCCTTGGACAGGTGAACGGCGACGCGCACCGACTTCGACAGCGGATCCACCGGCAGGTGGTTGTGGCGCGGCGACACGGCTACGCCGGCTTGGGGCGTGGCGGGGTCTTGGGGCGGCGGCGGCGGAACCGCGCCCGGCTGCTGCAACGTAAAGCGTGTCAGGTACTTGGGCAGCGAGGCTCCCGACTTGGGCAACGTCTCGGCGACCACCAGTCCGGCACCGTCGAGCGTCAACAGTCCCGGCTCGGGCGCACGGGCCTTGGGTGGGAAGGCCCAGCCGGACGACGTGACCGCCACGCCGATGCGGTAGGCGTGGTTCGCAGGGGGCGAGAACAGGTAAGCACCCGTGGCATCGGTGCGCTGGCCCTGCTGACCCGCGGGCAGTGCGTCGGCGGGCACCAACTGACCGGGCGCGAGCGGGTCGCTTTGGTCGTAGAACAGGTGCAACAGCACGCCAGCGGCCAAGGCTCCGGTCGAGGCATCGTACACGCGGCCGGTGGGGCGCAGCGACAGGTCCATGCGGCCGTCGGGGAAGTCCTTGGCGTCGATCGTGCGGTCCAGATAGACGGTGCCGTTGGGCGAGCGCACCCGCAGCCGCCGCGGTCCGTCCGTCACCGGTGCGATGCGGAACAGGCCCTTGGCATCGGTGATCGCCGTCTGCAGCGGTCCTTGCTGGTCCGCGATCGGTCCCAGCTCGACCTGATAGCCCGGGAACACGGCATCGGCACCGTCTTGATACGCTGCGTCGTCCGGACCCACGTCCTCGAACACCGCGCCGCCCAACGAGCCCTGGCCGACCATCGCGCCCAGCGTCACGCACGCCGGCTTGGAGTCCGCGGCGAAGTTCTGCCCGCGTCGCCGCCCGCTGCCCTCGGCAATGGCCGTGTTGCAGATCACCTGCCCCGGCGCGGCCTTGGGGTCGACGCGCAGCCGCATCGACACGGTCACCGACTCGCCGGCATCCACCGCCAGACCGTCCAGCGTCAGGGCTGCCGGCTCGCCCTGATCCGCGGGCTGCAGCCCGATACCCACGCCTGCGGGCGCCTGCACGCCCTGCGGCTCCAGATCCGTGACCACCGGCTCGACGATGCCCTGGGGCAGCGCGTCCGTCAGTAGCAGGTCGGCCAGATTGGTGGGCGACAGGTTGTGGATCGTCACGGTGTAGCGCAGCCAGTCGCCGGCCTGCACCAGACCGCCGTTCTCGTCCTGCGCGACCTTGTCGATCCGCAGCGTGGGCGCGCCAGAGCCGACCTGCACCACCGTGGGCTGGTCGCCGTTGCCGTCGTCGTCGTCCGCGTCGCTGGGCTCGGGGATCAGTCCATTTGCCTTCAGAATCGCTTGGTTGCTGATGATCGGCCCGCCCACCACCCGCACGCGCAGCTCGACCTCGCGCACGGCACCGGTGGGCAGCGTCCCCAGGGCGAGCCGGACGACCTTGGCTCCGCTGTCGTAACGACCGACGTCGCCGTCCACCGCGTCGGTCACGGTCTGGCCATCGAGCAACAGCGAGCCCGGCACGTACTGGGCGTTTTCCGGGATCGGGTCCTCGAAGGTCACGTCTTGGGCAGGGGCCTGACCTGCGTTGACAACTCGGACCAGATACAGCAGTTCTTCGCCCGGGTCGGCAGTGCCGTTGCCGTCCTGGTCCAGCACCTGCACGGTCTTGCGGGTCTGGTGCAGCGAGGCGCCGGGGCCGGTGACCAGCTCTGCCGGACCAATCGGCGTCGGCGGCGCACCGTCGGCCCATGCCGTCGCGGTGTTGCGCATCACGGTGCCGGTGGGGACATCGGCCCGTACGCGGGTGCGGAAGGTGACAATCGCGGCCTTGTCGACGCCCGGCTGCAGCACGCTTGCCTGGCCGCCCGGCGACTGAACTTGCAGCCCCAGCGCCAGCGGCGACTCGCCCGGAACCTCCTGCACCGGCAGGCCGTTGACCATCGTCGAGCCGGGCACGTAGTCCATGCCGGCCGGCACCGGGTCGACCAGCGTCACGCCCGTCAGCGCCGAGTCCGAGCTCGCCACCACCTGAATGCGCCACCGCACGACGTCGCCGGGCAGCAACGTGCCGCCCGACTCGTCTTCCGCGAACTTCTGCGATGCCTCGAGCGGGCTTTGCACACGCACGGTCACCGTCGTCGGGTCACCCACGATTGCCGTGACCGGATCGTCGCTGGGCTGGGCTGCAGTCAGCGCATCGGCCTTCACCATCGCCTGATTCGGGATGAGGGTGCCGTCGCTGGCCGTCGCCCGCACCCTGACTTCCACGTCGAGCGCCACTTGGGCGCCGGGCAGAATCGCCAGCAGTCCTGAGGTCTTCGCTTCCGTCCAGCGAATCGTCGACAGCCCGGCGCGGTCCTGCACGACCTCGCCACCCTGACCGACCGAGAGCACCTCGAGCGACGGGTCGATGGCGTCCTCGATCGACACATGTTGCGCCGCCGCGCCACCCTTGACCTCAAGCCGGATGCGATAGCGCAGCACGTCCAGTGGGCCGACCTTGCCGCCGTCGATGTCCTGAACGGTCTTGTGGATCGTCAGCTGGGGCACCGAGGAGACCTCGACCGTTGCCGGCGCGGCCTGGTACGGCAGCTGCGTCTCCCCTTCGCGCGCCGTCGCCGTCGACTCGGCCACCGTGCCGTGAATCGCCAGCGCCCGCACCCGCAGCCCCACCAGCAGCACCACGTCCGTGCCGGGCGGAATCGAGGCGAGCTGGGCAGTGTCGGCTGGCGTCCACCGCACGGTGCCGCTCTGCGCGTCCCAAGTCGCACCTTGCAAGGTCACGACATCAAACACCTTCTGGTCGATGCCCGCCACCACCTGCACGCCGGACGCCGTCTCAGGGCCCACCGTCCGCACGATCACCTGCAGCGACACCAGCTGGCCTGGCTGCACCGGCGGCTGCGCGGGCGCCTCAGGGACGAACGAGGCAAGGACCTGCAGTTCCGGATACGAGATGGGCACTTGCAGCTCGTTCGACGGCACGGCCGGTACGCCCTGAGCCTGTGCGCGCGCGACGTTGAGCAGCGAGGAACCGTTGGGCACCGCGGGTGCCACCTTGGCCTGCGCCGACACCGTCACCGACTGACCCGCCGCCAGCGTCGGCACCGACCACGACAGCGCCTGCCCGACCGCCTGGCCGCCGCTCTCGGCTTGCAACTCGGTCAGGGCGGGCACCACGTCGTCCGAGACCAGCAGACCCTGCGCGGGGGCGTTGCCAAGGTTCGACACCGTGATCGAGAACTTGAGCCGGTCGCCGGGGAACAGGTGCTTGCCGGTCAGGTCCTCAAACGTCTTGACAACCTTGAGGATCGGCCGCAGCACGACAGAGAGCGTCGGTCCGGGAATCGGCGTCAGGTCCGGCACTTCCTGCGACCGAACGGTCGCGAGCGTCGGCAGCGCGTCGCCGTCCTTGGCCGCGGGCGACACTTGGGCGCGCACCACGAACAGCGCCGACCCTCCCGCGGGCAGCGTCGGCACGGTCCAGGTCACGTTGCTGCCGGCCACAACACCGGGCGTCACTGCCTGAATCGCCTGCAGCTGCGCCGCGAGTTGGAGCTTGACCTCCACCAAGTTCGCTTCGGACTTGCCGCTGTTCTTGACCAGCAGGTCGAACCGCAGCGTGTGGCCGGGTGCGGTCTGATTCACCTGGCCCTGCCAGCCCGTCTCGTCTTCGACGGACAGCACGGAGGTCTCGAACCGGGGCTTGGCCTCGATCGTCAGCGTCAGCGAGGGCGCTTGGACGACGCCGGGCAGCTCGGCCTGCACCGTGACCTTGGCGCCGTCCAGCAGCGTCGCGGCCAGCGTGCCGACGAACGTGACAGTGACGTCGCCCTGCGGCGAGATCGCCACGACCGGCACGACCCACGCGATGGCGCCGTTCGCCAGCTGGCCGCCGTCCATCGGCTTGATCAAAGCGAAGTCTTGGGATTGCAGCAGCGCCTTGGCGATGGTGCCGTAGGCGATGGCATCCCCCGTGTTCTTCAGGGTCAGTTGGAAGGCGATCGCGTCGCCCGGCTCAATCAGACCGCCATTCAAGTCCTGATAGGTCCACGCGCTTGCGGACAAGTTGGGCTTGGCAACGACTGTGATCTTCGTGGGTTCCTTGACCGCCGTGGACAGATCCGCGTCCGACAGCACCGGCGCGCCCAACCCCTGCGCCGCCACTTGGGCCTGCAGCGTGACGACCGCCCCGTCGAGCTGCGGAATCACAATCTTGGCCTGCAGTGTCAGCGTGGTGCCTTCACCCGGCGCAAGAGCACCCACCTGCCACTGCAGCACGCCGCCCTGCACCGCGCCGCCCTGACCCGCCACGACGTCCTGCAGCCGCGGGTCGATCGGCACCGACACGACCACGTTCTTCGCGGTGCCGTCGCCCTCGTTCTTCAGCGTCAACGTGTACCCGAGGGAATCGCCGGGCTTGGTGGGGGCGCCGTTCGTGTCGACCACCGTCAGCGTGGTCTTGGAAAAGTCGATGCTGGATGCCACCGTCAGCACGGTCGCGTCGGACTGCGCCGCCGTCGTCGGGTCGTCGGACTTCTGCGGCGACGCCAGACCGTCGTAGGTCAGCTCGCACTGATTCGACAGCGCTGCGCCATCGTCCAGCCCCACGGTCACGGCCGCCTCGAAGCGCACCACCAGCTCATCGCCCGTGGCGACGCCCAAGGTCGCAAGCGCAGGCCACGTCACCGTGCGCGTGCCCGCGTCGTAGCTGCCGCCGTCCAGGGCCACAATGGCGTCGAGCCCCTGCGGCACTATGTCGCGCACAACCACGTTCTTCGCAAGCGAATTCCCGGTGTTGCGCACCTTCAGCGAGTAGCGCACCGGCGTCTTGGGCTTGACCACCGTCTGGTTGATCTGCAGACCCGTCGAGGCGTGGAAAACGTCCTTGGTAAAGGTCAGCGTCGGCTTGGCATCGACGTTGAAGCAGGTGGGTTGCCCGGCCGGAGTGGGAGGCACCGCGGGCGGACTCGTCAGCACGGCGGTGGGCGTCTCGATCGACTGGATCTTGGCCTGGTTGCAGACCTGAGTGCCTGATTCCAGGGGCTTCTTGACCGCCGCGGTCACCGTCCGCACAACCGACGCCCCGGCCGCCACCGCACCCAGATTCCAGGTCGCCGTGCGCGTCGCGGGGTCGTAGGTGCCGCCTTGGACCACAACGTCGGTCAGCTCAAGCGGCAGCACGTCGGTCACGACCACGCCGGTGCCCGCTTGGTTGCCGGTGTTGGTGATCGACACCGTCCACGTCACCGGGTCGCCGGCCTTCACGATCTGCGCCGACACCGCCTTGGTCGATGCGGCGAAGTCGGGCAGGTTCTGGACCTGGAACGAGATGGTGTTGGTGGTCGCGGACTTGGGTGTCTCGTTGAAGCCAACCGTCGCCACATTGGTGACCGTCGTACCCGACGGCGTGGACTTGGCGACCGTGGCCTGCAGCTCGAATACCGCAGGCGCAGCGCCGGGTTGCAGCGCCGCCGGCAGCGTCCACGTGACCTTGCGGGTGGCCGCGTCAAAGGTGCCGCCCTTGACCACCACATCGGTCAGCGCCGTCGACAGCGTGTCGGTCACCCCCACGCCGGAGGCCGGTGAGTCGCCCGTGTTCGCCGCCTCGATGCGGAACGTGACGATGTCGCCGCCTTGGACGAAGCCGCCGTTCACATCGGTGAAGCTCTTCTTGGCCGTCGACAGGATGGGGGCGGAAGTGATCGCAAACACGGTCGGGTCTGCCGTACCCGGCTTGGCCGGGTCGTCGCTCTGCACCGGCGCGCCCAAGCCATCGGCCGTCAGCGACGCCTGATTCGAGACCAGCTGGCCCTGCGGCGCCACAGCGGGCAGCTTGGCGACCACCGTCAGCACTTGCGCGGGACCGTTCGGCAGCAGCGTCCCCAGGTTCCACGTGACCTGCTGACCCGCAACCACGCCGCCACCGCTGGCCGACTGCACCTGCAGCAACGGGTCGTAGCCGGACTGGACGACCGCCTGAGTCGCCGCGCCCTTGCCGGTGTTCTGCACCGTCAGGGTGTAAGTCACCGTATCGCTTGGCTTGAACGCGCTGCCCGACGACGACACCACCGTGTTCGTGAACACGCTGATGACGGGTGCCGCTTGGACCTTGAGCGTCACCGACGGCTGCACGGGCTGGGGCAGGTCGGCTGCCTTGACCGTAGCGATGTTGCCAATCGAGGTGCCGTTGGCCACCGTCGCCTTGACCCGCGCAGTAAACGTCAGCGTGACTTGGCCGCCCGCCGGAATCGACGGCAGGCTCCACAGAATGCTGCCCGAACCCGCATCAAACACGCCGCCCTGATTGACGTTCGCGACGTTTTCCAGCGACGGGTCCAGCGGGTCCGACACCTGCAGGCTACCGGTCGGCAAAACACCCGAATTCACGATCGCGATGTTGTACTGGATGACGTCCAGGGGCTCCAGCGCTCCGCCGTTGAGGTCCTGCGCCGTCTTGACCGTCGTCGAGAGATCGGGGCCGCCCTGCACCGTCAGCAAAGGCGTCTGCACCACCGTGGGCGCGCCACCGTCTGCGGGACTCAGCGTGGCGATGTTGGCAAAACTGGTGCCGGGGGTGGTCTCAGGACGGATGCGCGCAAGGAAGGTAAACGTCTTGGTCGCGCCGACCGCCACCGCGACGTTGGCGATGGTGACGACCTGACCGCTGACCTGCACTTCCGGATTCGGACTGGACAGGAATTGCAGGGCGCCGGGCAGCGGGTCCGTCACCGTCACGACACCGTCGCCGGGACCGGAATTCGTCAGCGCGATGGTGAATTGCACGTCGTCGCCGGGCCGCAACGGCGTCGACGGGCTCATGTCCAGCGCGGTCTTGGACGAGGCCGTGAAATTTGCCGGAACCACGATGGTGAAGGCCGTCGGGTCCGCGGTGCCGGACTGGTTCGGGTCGTCCGTCAGCATCACCTTGCCGGCAATCGTGACAGGGGATTGGACCGAGACCTTGTGGCCGTTGATCGGCGCGATGCCCAAGGCCGTCAAGGCTGTGATGTCCAACACCTTTCCGGGGAAGGTACACGCGGCCGTCGCGTTGGGCCCGACGCCCATCGCCGTCACGTCCAGCCGACCGCGTCCGTTCACGCCGCCGTTGAGGACCTCGGTGATCTTGAAGCCCGGCAGGATCGCGTAACCCGCGCACTTGGTCGCGCCCAGAAACTGCGCCTCTTTCGGGGCGTCGAACGAGAAGTCGACTGACACGGTCGAGGGCGTGACGTTCTGCAGCGTAATGGTCCACTGCACCACGCCGCCGGGCCCAATCGAGGTGGGTTGCACGGTCAGCAGCGGCGTCGCCAGCGTGGCCTGCACGAGCTTGACGGAGGTCGTGTTGGTCTCGACGCTGTCCGAGTACTTGCCGTTGACGTACTTGTAGGCAATCAGCGCGTACGAAGCGACCGCCTGGACGCCCGGCGTCGGCTTGACCTTGACCTTGAACACCACCTTGCGCACCGGGTTGCCACCGGCAGGGGCGGTGATGCTGGCCAGACTCAGGCCGGTCGCCAACGGACTGACGCCCCCCGAGTCGGCGACGGGCTTGGTGTCGACGCTGGTCGAACCCGCGACATACTCGGTGCCGGGCGGCGGAAACTGGTCGAGCTTCAACAGCGATTGCTCGGCGTCCAGCGGTCCGTTGTTCATCAGGTCGATGGTGTAGGTCAGCGTGTCACCCGGTGCGGCCTCGGAGGCATTGACCGTGTACTTGGTGACCGGGTTCTTGAAATTCGGGGCCTTGCGGTTGATCTGCAACAGTGTGTAGCCATAGAAGAACAACTCGCCGCAGCCGCCCAGTTGTTCCTCGACGGTGTTGTTGTCCTTGCCGTCGCCGGACGACACCAGGAAATTGGCCGTGGTGTCCCCGGTCTTGACCAGCGGCGAGATGTCGAACGTGTCGAGGTCGACGCCCGGCTCTGGCGTCGAGTTCATGATGTTGTTGGGCTCGTTGTTGCCCGCGCCGCCCGTCAGCTTGGTGCCGTTGAATTGCACAAAGTCATAGCAGGTCAGGCACTTGGGACTGTCCCCGGCAAAGTCCTGCGCCGGGTTGCCCAGGTGCTTGTCGCCTTCGAGCGCGTAGAACGACAGCTGCGCCTCGGGCGGGTCTCCGACCAGAAAGTCCTTAATTCCGAACGAGATCTGGCCAGCCGTGAACGGCACGATCTTGCCGTACTCCTGCTCGTCCAGCAGCACGAAGCCGTCGTACAGGAACACGTCGCGCTGGGTGGTGTCGCTGAACTTGGTGTCATAGACGATGACCATCGACCACGAGGCGTGACGCGCCTGGCAGTTCGGGTCGGAATTCGCGCAGCAAATCGAGTCGGGCGTGCCGTTTGGCTTGTCGGGGCACGGGTTGCCGGCAGTGCCGAACCGGATGGTCGCGGCCTTGGCATTGACGCCACCGACCGTGTAGGTGCCGTTCCAGTACGACGCCCCCGGATGCTGGGCGACGATTGCGGTGACGTCCTTGCGGCAATAGAAATGCAAACCCACGCCTTCGACGTCGTTGCGCAGGTCGCACGAGTCGGCCGAAAGGGAGACCTTGGCGCCGTCCGCCAGCGTCAGGTCGATGGTCTGGTCCGCCGCCGAGCCCTGGGCAGAGCCGCCCCAGAACACAAACGCCCCCATGATCACGGCATCTTCAGGGAGCTTCTGGCTGACCTTGACGGTGTCGGAGCTCTGCGGCAGCAGGTTGTCGTTGAAGCGATAGTCCGTGAAGTTGGTGACGAGCGACGCCCCCAGCTGCAGCGACTTACCGTAGACTTTCCATGACTTGGGCGTCGCGGGGTACTGTCCGAGCACTTTGGCGCTGGCAGGTGCGGCCAGCAGCAGGCCCGCCAGCGCCGCGCACAAGGCAAGCCAGGCGGACCGACGCACGGCGGGGCCGGACCGGACAGCTCCGGCGCGACCTGCACTCGTCGTGAGCACCCTTGCGTCCAAGCTCGTCTCCGGGTCGATGTGCGCCTCGACCGCGGGCATTTCCAGGCTTCAGGTGCGCGCTGGCACGGCGAGGCGCCGACCAGCCGGAAAAGGACCAGATGCTACAACGGGTTCCACACCATCATGTCCAGCTGATCCGCCGAGCCTGAAGTGCCGCCCGACAGCAGCACATGGCCGGTCGGCAGCGACGTGGCCGTGCCCATGGTCCGCTTGCCGCCCACCAGATCGTTGTAGACGGGCACCAACTGGGGCAGCCCCTCGGGGCTGGTCGGGTCGGGGAAGTAGATGAACTCTGCCGAAGCATGGTTCGTCGTGTCGTTCGAGCTGCCGCCGGCGATCAGCACCTGTCCCGCGCGCGGTCCCTTGGCCACCGCCGCGACCATCGGCGCGCCGCGGGCCTGAAGCATTGCGAAACCGTTGGCTTCTTCGACGTATACACCGTTGCCGATGTCGAACACGTCGACGCGCGCCACGGCCGAGCTACGCTGCTTGTCGGCGAATCCACCGACGATGTAGACGTAGTGGTGCGCGCAGATCGGCTTGTCGCACTGCGCCGGGCCGGGATACGACACGAACGCGGCACCGGGAAAGGTGCGAGCGACGGGCATGGGTCTGGTCTGCGGCTCCCAAAGGAAGTTGTCGGGGCAGGTGGCGCCGCCCGGGGTCGGACACTCCTTTTGGCCGCTCTGCGACACGTAACTTCCTGCGAATTGCACGACCTCGAAGTTCGCCAGCGCGCCGGAGTCGTTCTCGCCGCCGATCAAGAGCAGGTAGCCGCCATCCTGACCGGGAACACGCACGGCGGCGTGGTTCCAGCGAGGCTCATTCAGCCGACCATAGGCAGCCAAGCCACCGTCGGGATGCCAAATCTCCCAAGTGTTCGCAGCACAAGGCGTCTGGCCGTCGTCGCCGCAGCTGACGGGACCGGTGCCACCGGCGATCAGGAAGTAGTTCTGACCTGCGTACATCTGGGTGATGGTGGCGCCGGCCCGCGCAAAGACCAGGTCTGGGGTTCCCGCCTCGCTGCGGCGCACGGCCTTGAGCACCGGGTCGTAGAACTCGACGCTGTTGGTCACCACGTTCTTGGTGCCTTCCTTGACATAGCCGCCCGCGATAGCGACCAACCCGTTGGCGCCCACCGCCGTGGCGTGGAAGACGCGACCGCGGTCCAGCACGGCGGCCTCGTACTCGTCGCCCAGGTACGAGGTGGTGCGGGCCTCAGGGTCGTACTGCATGATGCTGTTGATCATGGTCTTGTAGTTGGCCGGGTCGTAAGGCGACTTGCCCGCCGCAAGGGTGCCGCCGCCAAGCTGCAGGACCTTGCCGTCGGGCAGGACAACCGAAGTGGCGCCGACGCGGGAATCCGACGTCGCAAGGCCGCCGCCGTTGTCATAGATCGGCGCAAACCGGTTGACGCGGGTCACGTAGGCATCCAGCAGCACCGGCGACTGGCCCGAGACGACGTTGACGGGCATCGTGCGCCCCATGCCGAGAGGCTGGCTGGGCTTGCCAAACTCGTCCGCGCCCCAGACTTCAACCCGGACCTGACGCTGCTGGCCAAACGGGATGCCGGGCAGCTCGATCTTCATGCCGGGGTCGTACACCTTGACGATGTACTGCTCGGCCACGCCCGGGCCCTCGGCGGTGATGGCGACGAACGCCGCCTCAGCCAGCCCGAACGGGTTTTCTTCGCCATCGGGTGTGCGAACGACCAAGCGGATGCCGTCGACGTCGGTCACTGTCGGAGAGCAGCCCGCGCCGGCGGTCAACAGCAGGATCCCCCCCAGCAGTGCTCCCGAAAACCCACGCCGTGCGCCCGAAAACCCACGCCGTGCCCCCAAAACCACCTGCAATGCCCCCGAAACCATGCGGCCCGTGGCTCCGTTGGTTCGGTTAGCGTCCTTGCACATGCTGATCTTCCTCACGTTGAAGAGGTCGTGAACCGAGACGTCGCGATGCAACCGGCGCGACCCCACTCAAGGCACCAGCGCGACGGCCTTGAAGCCTGCGTTGGTGGCTTGGGGGCGCAGCGCGAAGTAGGCCCCGGTACCGCCGCCTGCCGCCGCAACGACGCCAACGGTCGTCCAGAACCACCACGACGAGTACCAATGCGACTCCTCATCCGGATCCGGCCCCAGCAGGCCGGCATACGGGTCGACCTCGGGGTCGGGCAACGCCGTTTCGGGCGCGGGCTTGGGAGGCTCGACCGGCTTGGGCTTGGGCTTGGGCGGCGGTACGTACTCCGGCTCAGGCTCCGGCTCGGGCTCCGGCTTGGGCTTGGGCGGCGGCACGTACTCCGGCTCGGGCTCGGGCTCCGGCACGATCTCGGGCGGCGCGACCGTCGCTTCGCCAGTGCCGCCATACACGATCGGCAGGTCGGTGACCTCGCGAGCCAGCGGCCAGGTGGTCACGGCAGCGCGCACCCGGCCCTCTGCATCCAGCATCTTCATCTGCATGTCGCTGAGTGTCGGGCTGAAATCGACCTTCTCGAGCGCCACGATCTTCTTCTGCTGGGCGCTGAACAGGAACAGATGCAGCTCGAGCGACCGCGGACTGCGGGCGACCACACCGAACAGCAGGTAGTCGGCGCGAACTTGCTTCGAGAACAGGAACGCCATGTTCTTGAAGACTTTCTCGTGGAACTTGCCGGTGGACGCAAAGGCCTTGATGTCGTCTGGCTGCACGCCAACTTCGATCTCGTTGGTGGGGTCGTCGACAACCAGATAGGCGTTGACGGTCTGCGGCCGCCCCTTGGCCGTGAAGACCTGACCCCACGGGGCGGCGGAGTCCTTCCGCACCTGGACGTAGTGATCGCCCGGCAGCAGGCCGCGCGCGGTGGCGGGCGGAGTGCCGATGCGCACACCGTCGACGAAGACTTCCGCGTCCTGCTGGTTGCTGGTCACCGTCAGATCCGAGAGCGTGGCGTTCTGCAGCGAGTCGCGCACGGTCGTCACGAGTGCCTGCAAGTCCTGATTGGCCTTGCGGGCATCGACGACGAAGGTGGGCTGGATGGTCAGGGCCTTGGTCACGAACGCGCGGGCGTCCTTGTCCTGCTTCAAGGCCAGCGAGGCCGAAGCAGCCTGCGCGTAGGCATCGACCAGCTTGGTGAAGTCAGCCAACTCTACGAAGTTCTTCTCGTAACGGTCGATCGCGGCCGCCAGCAGCTTGAGCGCGTCGGCGGTGTCGTCGCCTTCCTCGAGCATGGTGCGACCGGTCACTGCAAGGGTGTCGGCCTTGTCTAGCGCCTTGAGCGCCGGGCTGGCCGGGCGATCCTTGGCCGCCGCCGCCGCCGCAGAGCCAGAGGCCTTGCCGAGGTCGATCGTCTTGGTCGTCAGCAGGCGCACAGAGCCGCCAGCCTCAAGCATGGCGCGCATGTACTCTTCGATACGCGCACTTGCCAGCACGCCCACGTCGCCCCGACGCGCCAGAGGCAGAATGCCCAGATAGGGCTTCTGCTCCTGTGCGTAAGCAACGCCAGACCAGTGGCCGATGCCGCCCGGAATTCCCAGCGTTGCCGCCAAGAAGGGCAGAAGCACCGCCAGAGACACCGCGCGCAGCGGTTGATTTGCAGTCTTTGAGCCGAACCGCACGTTGGACCTCCCCACCGCAACTCGCCAGGTGACCGTCACACCCGAACACCGAGCCAGCGCGGTAGTGTGCATGAAAACGCGCTGCAACCCAACGGCTGCACGCGAGCTTTGCACGGCGCACGGGGAACCTCAGCCCCCCGCAAGCGACAACACGGCCCCACGACCGCGAGCGCGCGAACAAAATAGCGGGTTTCCATGGTCTGACGCAACCGTCACGCGTCGCGATCAGCGCAGAACCGGCCGAACCGGACTCCGAGGCACCACCACAAGCCCCACCGGCACCGCCACGGCCGACGCCAGCGACACCCGCAGGTCTCCTGCCGCGATCGCCAGCATGGTCGACGAGCCACCGTCCAGGTTCAGTGCCGCCACCATCCCCGGACCGCCTGTCGACTCGCCCTGCGCCAAACGCTCGGCAAACTCGGCCAGCGACAGCTCCGCTTCGGTCACGGCCAGCAGCACCCGCCCCGCAGCGTCGTGACCGATCGCCACCCGTCGCGCAAAACCTGGTTTGAACGTCAGGGGCTTGCCATCGACGACCAGCCGCGGACCGCACTCCACCGCGAACTCCAGACCAGCCGGTGGCCGCCAGTCTCGGGCATGGACAAGCCCCGGCAGCCCGGACGCCAGATAGAACACGCCGTGATCCACGCGCCGCAGTCGGCTGAGCTCGCGTCCCTGACTGACCAGCAGACCCAGCGGCCTGAGCTGCGGGTCGAAATAGCCGCCGTTGACTGCGACGACCCCGCCCACCGACCGGCGGAAGTCCTCGGCTACGGCAACGGCGCGGTCCATGGTGCTGGCAGGGGTGACGACTGTGGCGAAGCGCTGGGGCGAAAACCGCACGAGATGCAAGGGGATGCCGCTGCCGGCCGGTGCATCGGCGAGGGCATACGACAGGCCTGGCTGGATCTCGACCCACCGAGGAGGACGGTCGCCGGACCAACGCCCGCAGCCTGCCCCGACGGCCATGAGCGCCGTCGACACGACCACGAGCGTGGCCCCACGGATCACTGCAGCAGCCCGCTCACGGTTTCACGGAGCTTGGCGAGCTGCTCCTCAGGCTTGAAGCCCGTGTCCTTGAAGCGGATCACGCCCTGACGGTCGACCACGAAGGTCGCGGGCATCGAGTAGACGTCGAACAGGCCCATCAGCTCCGACTCCTCGTCGGCGACGATCGAAAACGTCGGGTCGAAGCCCTTGGCGAACTCTAGCGAGCGGCTGAACTCGCGATCGACGCCAATCGAGATCACCTGGAAGCCCTTGGCCTTGTGGGCTTTTTGCATGGCCACGAGCTCGGGGAACTCCTTCTTGCAGGGGCCGCACCACGAGGCAAAGAAGTTGATCAGCGTGACCTTGCCCTTGAACTGGGCGCTGTCGATCGCGTTGCCGTTCTGGTCCTTTGCCGTGAACGCAGGCACCGGCTTGCCGACCAGATCCTCGCCCGTCGTCGCCAACGACGCCTTGTCGATGGGACCGCGGGTGACGTTGGTGTCGGCGCAGCAGCGGAAGCCGGTGGTCAGGTTGCGGTTGCCGAGACCGAACGAGGCCGAGCGCTGGTTGCACGCCGCCCGCTCGCCGCTGGACGCGTGGCCGCCGAGCAGCGCCGCCTTCTCCTGCGGCCCCACCCACTCGCCAATGTTGCCAGCCATGTCAAAAAGACCAGACGGCGTGCGGCATTGCGCCTTCTGCCCGCCGGGCATGGCCTTGCCCTTGTACTTGTCTTCCATGTCGACGCAGGTGCCTGCCTCATAGAAGTCGCCGTACGGGTACATGCGGCCCTCGACGTTGTCTTCCGCCCACATGCCGTTCTGGTTCTCGTCGATGGCCGGGGTGCCAGAGCAGGCCGAGACCCACTCTTCTTCCGTGCACAGGCGCTTGCCGGCCTTGCCGCACGCGGCGCTGGCTTCGGTCCAGCTGGCCTCGGCAGGCGAAACCCCTGGCACCGACACGGCCTTGCCGTCCTTGGTCAGGGCGGACTCGTACGGGTCGATGAAGAACGTCTTGGTCGCGGTCTTGGCCTGGACCATCTTGGTGCCGTCCGACGGAGGGGCCATCTGCACCTGACCGGGGGCAACGGGAACGGGGGCTTCGAGTGACTTCTGGATGTAGTACTCGAGGATCGCCGTCGAGGCTGAGCCCGTGACCAGCCGACCGTTGATGTACGTGCGCGGCGTGCCGTAAATGCCTGCGGCATAGGCCATGTCGATGTCCTTGCGCAGCTTGGCCGGGGTCGCCGGGTCCTTCACGCAGGCGTCGTACTTGGCCAGGTTCAGCCCCAGTTCTTGCGCGATGGCGCGGTTGGCTTCGGGGTCGAGCTTGGGCGCGTTGGCATACAGCTTGTCGTGCATGTCCCAGAACTTGCCCTGCTGCCCTGCGCACTCGGCGGCAAACGCGGCGTTGCAGGCATTGGGGTGCTTGTCGTAGCCCGCCATGTACGGGTTGCAGGACGGATTCATGGGAAATTGCTTCATGACGAAGCGGACTTTGTCCTTGTACTTGGCCTTGAGCGGCTCCATGGTCATGGTCAGGAAGCGGCAGTACGAGCACTCGAAGTCGGCGTACTTGACGACCGTGACCTGGGCCTTGGGGTTGCCGTAGTAGTACTCGTCGTCGCGCAGGGGCGTGAGGAAGAATGTCCAACCGTCTTCGGTCTTTTTGCCGCTGGGCACGCCGATCGCGGCCGAGCCCACGGGCTGCACGGGCGGCGCGTTCTCAGGGACACCTGCGACTGGGGCGTTGTTGGCCGGAGCGGCGTCACCCGCGGGGGCGGTGGTCTCGCCGAAGGCGGCGGCGGCGGCGGCGAGACCCTTGGCGTCGAGGTTGGCGCGCATCGACTCGCCCCTGACGTCATAGACGTACCAGCCGAGGCCGGCGACGATCACCCACACGCCAAACGCGAGGGCAATCGGCTCCTTGAGGCCCGAAACCGCCTGCAGCGAGCCTTGGATCGCGCCGCCGACCGTCTTGGGGCCGGCAGAGATGGCCAGCGCCGCGGCGGCAAAGTTCACGACGTAGAGCGAGATGCAGTACAGGCACCAGGCCTCGACGACGACCGACGAGTACAGGGCCAATGCGACCGAGTACAGGCTGCTGGCGACGGCCAACGCCGCGACGGCATTCAAGGCGACGGTGCCGGTGGCGCGTACGGCTTGATCGGCCGAGGTCACCGCGCGCGCGGCCACGACGGTCATGTAGGCCATGGCGGCATAGGTGGCGATGCCGAACAGCGCGATCGGCACGCCGAAGATCTGTGACCATGGCGAGAGGTTGACCTTGTCGCAGTTGACGGCGCCGCCGTAGTTGCAGCCCGACACGAACGCGGGGTCGTACAACAGGTTGAGCTTGTGGTAGACGAGGTAGATCGACACGCCCACGCCGACGAGCAGCAAGGCCATCAGACCATAGAGGATTCCTGCGTTGCCGGGCAGGCCTTCAACCGTTGGGGCGGCAGGCGCGGCGGGCGTGGACGTAGACTTGGCCATGGGGGAATCTCCTGTCCTGGGAACCGGACGATGCGGCCGTCGGAGGCGCGGAGTCGGGTGCGGCGGGGCCGCGTCGCGCGGGAAATATAGGACGGATCGGCCCGGGCGCAAGCGGACCGCCCCCAAGCAAACCGATTCTTTCTCCCCGTATTCCCGCCTTTGTGACCACGCAGCGCACCCAAGGCTTGCCGCGACGAGCGGTGGCAGCGAGGATCATGCCCCCCCAACGCATGGAACCGCACGGAGGCCAGGTGACCCAGGACACGCAAGACAAGAACCCGCAAGGCGATCAGGTCGTCGTGATCGGCGGCGGTTTGGCCGGGTGCGAGTGCGCCTGGCAGCTCGCGGAACGCGGGATCGCCGTGCGGCTGATCGAGATGCGCCCACACCGCCGCAGCCCGGCGCACCAGACCGACGGGCTGGGTGAGCTGGTGTGCTCGAATTCGTTCCGCTCGGACGCCCCTGAGAACGCGGTGGGCCTGTTGCACGAGGAGCTGCGGCGGGCGGGATCGCTGATGCTGCGGCTGGCCGACGTGCATCGGGTGCCGGCGGGCGACGCGCTGGCGGTGGATCGCGAGAAGTTCTCGGCAGATGTCGAGGCCCACATCCGGAGTCATGCGCGCATTCGCGTCGTCCACGGCGAGGTCGAGCAGCTGCCGCTGGACGAGGGGCTGCCGATGGTGGTCGCGACTGGACCGCTGACGTCCGACACACTGGCGGCCGACATCGCCCGACTGACGGGGCAAGCGCGCTTGAGCTTCTTCGACGCGATCGCCCCCATCCTGGACGCGCCCAGCATCGACGAGGAGAAGGTGTTTCGCGCCTCGCGTTGGGGCAAGGGCGACGGCGACGACTACGTGAACTGTCCCATGGACAAGGTGCAGTATCTGGCCTTCATCGACGCGCTGCTGCAGGCAGAGACCTCGGTGTCCGAGGAATTCGAGAAGGACGCCCACTACTTTCCTGGCTGCCTGCCCATCGAGGTGATCGCGGCAAGCGGACCCAAGAGCCTGCGCTTCGGCCCGATGAAGCCCACCGGTCTGGACGACCCGCGCACCGGTCGCTGGGCGTACGCGATCGTGCAGCTGCGGGCCGAGAACCGCGACAAGACCGCCTACAACATGGTCGGCTTCCAAACCAAGATGAAGCAGGGCGAGCAGCGACGGGTGCTGCGGATGATCCCGGGGCTGGAGCAGGTCGAGTTCCTGCGCTATGGCTCGGTGCACCGCAACACGTTCCTGGACAGCCCCAAGCTGCTGGACGAGGCGATGTGTCTGAAGTCCGCGCCACACCTCAGGTTTGCCGGCCAGATCACCGGCGTCGAGGGCTATCTGGAGTCGACGGCGAGCGGTCTGTGGGTGGGGGCGCGTCTGGCCGCCGACCTGCGGGGAACTGAGCTGCAACCGCCGCCGCCGACCACGTCGCTGGGGGCGTTGCTGCGCCATGTGCGCGAGGGAAGCCCGTCGGGATTCCAGCCGTCGAACGTGCACTTTGGCCTGTTCCCCGCCCTGGACCCCGCCGTCGTGGGACGCAAGCCGAACAAGGCCGACCGCAAGGCCGGCATGCGCGACCGCGCGCGGTTGGACCTGCCCGAGTGGCTGCAGTGCATCGGCGTCTCGGTGGAGCCCGCCAGCGGAGTCCCGGCTGTGGACGCCTGTGGATAAGTGCATTTTGTCCAGCCGTTCCGATCGCTTGCGATCCTCGCTATCCGCCGGATCCCACGAAGGATTTTGTGGATTGAACAATTCCGCCAGCTTGCGATCTCGTCGTTGACGCGGGATCCCCCGGTCGGTACCTCCGTCGCACGCAAGAGCCTCGGGTGCAACGATCTGCCCCGAAGGTCCCCTGCGACGAGGGTGGATGGCGAACTGGTATCGCAAGGGACCGGTGCTGGGGTCCAGCCGCAGACGCCGCAAGGGTCTGTGGTCACTGCAGATGATCGCGTTGTTCGCGGCACTGGGCGGTTCCGCCTGGCTCTGGGTCGACGTGATCGGCGGCGACATCGCCCGCGGCGCCCACCGCGACGCTACCCATGAGGAAGTCGAGGCGGCTCAGAAGGCGACCGATGCCGCGACCCTTGCGGCAACTCGCGCGCGCCGCGCCGCACCGGGCGGCCCTGCCAACGCCGCACCGCCACTCGCCGACTTCTCGCGCTCCGACCCGGTCATTCAGGCGCTGCTGTCAACGGCTCGCGACCACTTGGCCCGCAAGATCCAAGCGACCGTGCTGCCACAGGACGACCCGCGGGCAAGCAAGGGCAGTTCGTTCGACCTCGTGGACCGCGCCGTCAGTGAACGGGTGCCGCTGCGCAACGCCCTGGTCCGCCACCGCTTTCGCGAGCCGCGCCTGTACGGTTTGGGCGGCCGACCTGCCGCCACGCAGGAAGAACGTCGGCGGGCGGTGACGAACGAGAACCTGACCGTACTGCTGCAGTCGTTTGCCGAGTCTGTGCCGGTGCTGCCCGGACAGCGCGACGGCTTTGAGCCCGGCGACATCGTGATGATGGAGCGGCGCGTGCGTGGCGGCCGACTGCTGGCGGCTGTGGTGACCGACACCGTCGATGATGCGCAGAACCCGCAGGTCGTCACGCTGGATCCGGCCGACCAAATGGCCCGTGAAGTCAGCCCGTTTCGCGACTACGTGGTCCGCAGTCACTTTCGCCTGCGGCAGGAGCATCTGGCGAAGATGCGAACAGCGCTGGACCTGACCGACGCCCCCAAGCCCGCGGGTACGGCGCTGTAGACGCTTCCGCCCCGAGGTGCGCGCCCCGAGCATCTGCGCTAGCCTGCCCGCATGGACTTCCGATCCTCCCCCACGCTGCTGCCGGCGCCCCTGACCGTCACCGACCTGAATGAGCAGGTACGCGCGCTGCTGCTGCCGCTGCGCGAGGTGCGCGTCGAAGGCGAGGTCAGCAACGCCAAGATCTCCAGCGGTCACCTGTACTTCGAGCTGAAGGACGCCACCAGCCGGGTGCGCGTGACGGTCTGGCGGACTTCGCTTGCCCGGATTGCGCTGCAAGTCCGTGACGGGATGCACGTCGTCTGCACCGGGCGCGTGGACCTGTGGGTCCAGGGCGGCACGTACGCCCTCAACGCCACCCGCATCGAGCTGGCCGGCGAGGGCGCGCTGTGGGCGGCGCTGCAGCGGCTGAAGGAGAAGCTGACCGCCGAGGGGTTGTTCGACGCCGACCGCAAGCGGCCCCTGCCGTTTCTGCCACGCGTCGTGGGGCTGGCAACGGCGACGGGTGGAGCGGCCCTGCGCGACATGCTGCGGATCCTCAGCGATCGCTTCCCCATCCGGGTGATCCTTGCGCCCGCCAAGGTGCAGGGCGAAGGCGCCGCTGAGAGTCTGGCGCGTGCCGTTGAGCTACTGGACGGGTCAGGGCTGTGCGACGTGATCATCGTGGGACGAGGCGGTGGATCCATTGAGGATCTCTGGGCTTTCAACGAAGAGCGACTGGTGCGCGCGGTCGCCGCGTGTCAGACGCCGATCGTCAGCGCCGTGGGGCACGAGACCGACACGGTCCTGACCGATCTGGCCGCCGACCGCCGTGCGCCGACCCCGACCGCCGCAGCGGAGAGCGTGGTGCCCCGCCTGGACGAGCTGCAGCAACGCGTGGCGCAGCTGCGACGGCGCGCCGGCCAGTGCGCGGTGCGGAGCGTCGCGGGCCAACGCAAGGAGTTGCGAGGACTTCTGGCGCGGCTGGGCGATGGCGGCGACATCACCGGCACCCGCACGATGCTGCTGGAGGACCGGACGCGGCGGCTGGCACACGCCACCTCCCGACGCGTCTCCGCCGCCCAGAAGCTGCACACCCAGCTGCGCCACCGTCTGCACGCCTCGCACCCGCTGCGGCGACTTGCGGTTCAGCAGCGCACGCTCGATGGCCTGCGACTGCGGCTGCGGCACCAGACCGACATTGCCGCCCCCCTGCGCCGCGAGCTGGAAGAACTGACGGCGCGGTTGCGGCGGCGCGGCGAGGGGCTGGTCGAGCGGCGGCGCGAGGCACTGGAACGCACCACGCAGCTGCTGACCGCCCTGAGTCCGCGGGCGGCCTTGCGACGCGGCTATGCCATCGTGCGGCAAGCGGAATCCGGGAGAGCGCTGCAGCTGGCGGCGGGCGTGGCGGTCGGAGTGCCGGTCGAGGTGCTGCTGAACGACGGCAGCCTGGACTGCCGGGTCGAAGGCGTGCGACTGGCCGAGTCCCCAGAAAGCGAGCGGACTTAGCGCAGCGTGGTGACGACCTCGCCGGTGCTGATCGTCACCGAACTCAGCGTGCCCGTGCCCTGATCGACGACATACACGCGGGCCAGACTCGGACCGCTCTGCAGCGCGACAGGCACCGGTCCCACATCAGACACGCGTGGGGCGAAACCGGACGAGACCGACACGGCCCACACCGCGTCGCGGATCGAGGCAAGCAGCGCAGGCGGCTGGGTCGAGTCGAGCTTGACGCATCCGGGCACCAGCTGCACCGAGAACACCGGGTGCTGCAGGGTCACCGACTCGAGCGCCGGGTCCAGCACGCCGGCTTTCAGCGGCGGACAGGTGGCCAGCTGGGCGCCGGCCTTCAGCGTCGGCTCCAGCAACCGCGAACCCTGCAGCTCGTCGGCGGCGATGACCGCGCAGGCGCCGTCGACCGGGTCGCGGCTGCTGAGCAGGCCCGAGCGGCTACCGGACGCCAGCCAACCCTGTGAACGCACGATGTAATGCACGCCACCTTCCGGCAAGCAGCCCAAGTCCGGCAGCGGTACGGCGGTCGCCAGCGTGGCATCCCAGCTGGTCTGATTGGCAGCCGTGACCGGCACGTCGCGGCGACCACTGGCGGGGTCGAGGTCCAGCGAGCCGGGGCGCACCGCGGCAATGCGGTACTGCACGGGCCCTTCCCCAAGGCCACCGCACGCCAAAGCGCCCGTCCGCGGCAGAATCACCGTGTCGCCGGCGACGACGCCCATTCGGCAGAAGTCACCATAGGGATCATGCAGTTCGGATGGCTTGACGAAGCGCCCCGTGTACCGCTCGCCGCCCGGCAGAGCGCCCTCGCGGGTGAAGCGCCACGTCTCGGTGCGGTGGTGGGTCTGCTCTTCGGTAAACTGCAGGCCGTAGTAGCGACGCTCGGTGCTGTTCTGCTCGGTCAGCGACCCAAGAGACGCGTACTTCGCAGGTGCCTGGGCGCCGATGTCGAGCGTGACGTTATCGACCGTCAGGTTCGGCCGCGATGCGGTCGTCTTGGCGATGGAGCTCGAGGTGATGAAGCCGATGCTTCGGGTGCCGTCCTCGCCCTCGATCTGCAGAAACACGAGGCCGGTCGGCGACAAGCCCACGGCGATCAGGTCGCGCGTCCCCAATCGCACCGGCCCCAACACGGTCGGCAGCTGCGCCACTGTCAGGCCCACCAGCCCCTCGCGCACATCGAACCGGGAAGCGCGGGCGAACGGCGTGGTCTGGCCGACCTGCGGCTGCAGCAACGTACGGGTGGCCGTGTCGATGACATACAACGTGCGGTGCGCGCGATCGGCCACGACGGCGTACTTGCCCTGAAACGTCGTCGCCAGCAGCGTCAGCGGGTCGGTGGATGCGGCAATCTCGCCTGCAGACGCGCGGTTGTAACAGCCGGAGTCCGCAAGATCCGTCTTCTCATCGCCGTCGTCGTCGATCCCGTTTGCGCAACCTGGCAGGTAGTCGGCGCCGACCGGCAGGCCGCCCGGGGCGCTGGCCTCGACGCCATTGGGGGTGTTGGCGCATTGCGGGTCTGCCGCGTCGGTTTGGCCGTCGCCGTCGTTGTCAAAGCCGTCGCGGCAGCTGGGGTTGTCGCTCCACTCGCTGTCGTCGCCAAAGCCGTTGCAGCCGGGGTCTGCCGGGTAGTCCGTCAGGCCGTCGCCGTCGTCGTCGATGCCGTTGCGACAGGTGTCGGTGGTCGGCGTCGGCGCGCAGCCCAGGTCGGCGGTATCGGTCTGGCCGTCGCCGTCGTCGTCCAGCAGGTTGCCGCAAACGGCGCCGAGCTCGGGGTTGCCCTCTGTGCGGTCGAGCGGACTGTCGCAACCCGAGTCCGCGCGGTCGATCTGGCCATCGCCATCGTCGTCGAGACCGTTCTGGCAAGCAGCGGCAAACGAAATGCGGGACACGACCGAACGGGTCGCGGGGTCCCAGACCGTCACATGCCCCTCCCGCAAGTGGCCGACGTAGACCTGACCGGTGGCCTCTGCAAGGGCCAGCGTCGCGGGGCTGCCGCCGACGTCGACAGAGGTGGGCGAGGCTTGGGTCCCAAGCGACGCAGGGGCAATCGTCCACAGGCGGCCGCCGGCGGGGTCGGCGATGACGAGACGGGGCTGCGGCAAGTGGACCAGCACCATGCCCGCCGGATCGAAGGAAAGCGGTGTGCGATCCAGCACCTTCACGCGCCCGGCAGCGAGCTCTGCGACGTCGACACGGGCAATCTCTCGCGTGTCGGTCAGCGCGATGTACACCTGACTGGAGACGGCATCGAAGGCCATCGCGCCAGGCTGACCGTCCAAGGAAAGCGGTGTGTAGCCCGGGACCGACGGGTCGGTGTCGAGCCAGGTGTCGCCGGATGGGTGCGCGACGGCAACGGCACCCTCTGCTCCCGAGCCGACCATCGCCCGCACGCCGGAATCGTATTTGCAGTCGGCCAGATCCAGTCGCAGTCCGTCGGTGCCCAAGCACACGAGCGCGAGGCTGCGGGGGTTCTTCACCCCGTCGGGACTGGAGGCGACCGGGCTGGTGCAGGCGGTGAGCGCGAGCGCGGCGATGACGCCGAGACCCGTGCCGAGGCGGACGCCAAGGGGCTTGCGGGTGCGGAAGTTCGCCATCAGGGAGCCTTCACGTTGTGGGTCGCGGTGAAACGGCCGGCCGCGGAGGGGCCGATCGGGACGACTGCGATGTCGTGGTGATTGAAGAGCGCGGCGTACAGCTGCCAGCCCTTGCCGGGCACGTCGACAGTCGTGAGCGCGTACGGCGCGTACTTGAACGGGATGACAGCGACCGTCGACCGCAGCGCCGGGTCCAGCACCCATACTGTGTCCTCTCCGTAGCAGCTGACGAAGACGAGGTCACGACCGTCCGGACCGACCGGGGCCACGGCCAGCTGGGCAGGCTGTGCGCCGACCCCCAGCACGTCGACCACGACGTTGCGCGCCGGACCTTGCCGCGTGGGTGCGATGTCGACGACAACGACGGAATTGGGACTGCGCAAGGCCACATAGGCCTTCGCTCCGTCGCTGGACAGAACCACGTCGCGACCAAAATCGGTGACGCCTGCGGACGGCAGCGCAATCGACGGCTCGCGCACGGCGCGGAAGGGCGACGCGGCATCGCCGGTTGCCTCCATGCGGTAGACGTGCAGCGAAGGAGCGCGGGTATCCGAGACGTAAGTTCGCCCAGTCCAAGGGGAAGTTACGGAAGCCGAGAGGCCGGCACCCAAGTTCAGCGCGTCCAGTTCGTATGGCACGCCGGCGGTCGTTCCCGTCGCCGCGCCGGACAGGTCCAAAATCGTCACCCGGCCATCGCTGGTCGCCACGACGTGCATCAGCAGCCGTCCGTCGGGACCGAGTGCCAAGTGAGCGTCCAGCGGGTCGTTGCCAAGCGGGTACGTGTCGGCATTCGCGAAGCGGTGCGCGGAGTCGCAGCGACCGTTCTCATCCGGCGTGCCGCAGCCCAACTGGGTCGGCCCGGTCGCATCGACCAAGGTCAGTGAGTCGTCCTCACGCGCGGTCACGAAGATCCGCTGCACCGTGGGCGTGACGTCAGCCGTCAGCTGCAACGCAAGGCTGCTGCCGAAGCCGGGGACCTCGAGCCGGACGCCCGGCACGTAAGTGTCGTCTTGGGTCGTCACGACCCGCAGCACCCCTGAGCGAAAAGAGCGATCGAAGTTCGCCCCCAACACGTACAAGTGGTCGCCAGAAGGACTGGCGGCCAGCGCAATGGGATACCGCACGACCTTGGAGTCGTCGGCGGGCAGCCCGACCTGCGCGGTGCAGGCTCCCAAGAGCGACGTACACGCAAGCACAGCGGCAAGGCCGATGCGGGTCGTGTGGCGGTGCGCGTTGTTGCTCTGGACCAAGGGTCCACCCCCTGCGGTTTCAGCGTCAGGCTTGCAGTCGGGCAAAGTCGGCCACCTGGGCGAACAAGCCGGCACAAGTCCTCAGAAGTGCTAGACGATTGCGACGCAGCGCCTCGTCGTCCGTCATCACCATCACACCGTCGAAGAAGCCATCCACCGCGGGCTTGATCACCACCAAGTGACCCAGCGCGGCGTCGTAGTCGCCTCTGGACACGGCACCGGAAACCGCTTCGGCAACGCCAGCGACGGCGGCGTGCAGGGCGCTCTCGGCGGGCTCCTGAAACAGCTTCGGGTCTACCCCGCGGCCGGCCTGCGGGTCGTCTCCGGCCTTGCGCACCAGATTGCCCACGCGCTTGAAGGCGGCGGCCAGGGGCGCAAACCCCTCACCCGACCTGAGCTTGTTCAGCGCTTGCAGCCGTGGCGCAATCGTTCCGGGGCGGTCATGCCCGGCCTCGAGCACCGCCTCGACCAGATCGACCGGGTAGTCCGCTTGGTACAGCGACGCCAGCCGACCGCGGAAGAACCGCAGCACGTCGTCGCGCAAGGCGACAGCGTCCAACCCCTCACGGGCCGAGGCGATTCCCTCGATGGCCAGCGTCACCAGCTCCGACAGCGCGATGGCGTAGCCGCCTTCCGTGATGATGCGCAGGATGCCCAGCGCCTGACGCCGCAGGGCGTACGGGTCTTGGGTGCCCGACGGGATCAGACCAAGCGCAAAACACCCAACGATCGCATCGATCTTGTCCGCCAGCGACACCACTGCGCCTGCCGCGTCCTGCGGAATCGCGTCGCCGGCAAATCGGGGTTGGTAGTGTTGGGCGATGGCTCGGGCGACGATCGGGTCTTCACCGCCCACCAGCGCGTAGTCTGCGCCGATGACGCCCTGCAACTCCGGGAACTCGAAGACCATTCGCGTGGCCAGATCGGCCTTGCACAGGTGCGCCGCGCGGGCCACGCGAGCCGTCTCCGCCGGGCACAAGCGAGCAGCCAGAGCCGCCGACGCCGTTTCGATGCGCCGCGCCTTGTCGCCGATCGAGCCCATGCCCGCCAGCCAGATGCGGTCGTCCAGCGACGCCAGCTTGGTCTCCAGCGGCGCCTTGGTGTCCTCGCGCACGAAGAAACGGGCATCGGACAGGCGGGCCGACACGACGCGGGCGTTGCCTTGGGCGATGGTGTCACGGCTCTGCTCGCTGAGCGTGTTGGCCACTGCGACAAAGCGATCCAGCAGCTTGCCGTCCGGCCCCTGAATCGTGAACAACTTCTGGTTCTCGCGCAGTGTCGTGCGAATCACGGGCGCGGGGATCTCCAGGAATTCCGGCGCGAACTTGCCCAGAAGCGGTGCCGGCCACTCGACCAGGTACGTGACGATCTCGAGGGTCTCTTCGTCCTGCACCCAAGTGCCACCGGCGCTTAGGGACAGTGCGATCACCTGCTTGCGGATGTACGCCCGGCGCACCTCAGGGTCGACCTGCACAAAAGCCTGGGCCAGCACGGCCTTGTACGCATCCAGATCCGCCGGGACCGCAACAGCCTCGTTGCGATAGAAGCGATGACCCCAGCTCAGACGGCCACTGGCGACCCC
Source organism: uncultured Enterobacteriaceae bacterium (assembly GCA_964447285.1). GTDB lineage: Bacteria > Myxococcota_A > UBA9042 > UBA9042 > UBA9042 > CAJBNH01. The sequence continues at coordinate 34,549 of CAYURO010000029.1, forward strand.
GGCGAAGGTGAAGGGCACGACCGTCTCGCCCAGCAGGCTGACCAGCCAGTGAACCGGGCGGATGAACGCCTCGCGCTCCCGACCCCAGCGCATCTTCTTGGGAAACGGCAGGTTGCGCAGCACGTCAGGCAGCGCCTCGCCCAGCACGGTCGCGGTAGTGCGGCCCTGCAGCGTGCGTTCGGCGGCGACGTAGGCCCCCTTCGGCGTCTCGAGCACGGTCAGCGCGTCGACCGTCAGTCTCAGGCCTCTGGCAAAGCCCTCCGCGGCCTTGGTCCACTGGCCGTTGGCATCCTGGGCGGCCCGCAGCGGCGGCCCGGTCAGCGTCTCATGGCGGTCGGGTTGCTGCAGGGCGACCGCATCGACGTGGGCGACCAGCCGTCGGGGCGTGCCCAGCCAGCAGGGCAGTCCGTGCGCGATACCGGCCTCGTCCAGCACCTTGACGATCCCTTCGAGCAGCGCAGCGGCCGCGACCGGCACAACGCCCGCGGGGATTTCCTCGCAACCGATCTCGACAAGCAGGGGCGCCGCGGCCCCGACGGTCGGGTGCAGATCCGTGCTCATCGCGTCACCTCGGGCTTCTTCTGGTTGCGGGCGGCGGCCTTCTCAGCAGCGACGCGGGCGCGCTCAGCCTCGGCAGCTTGTTCGCGCAGCCGAGCCTCGACCAGAGCCTGACGCTCGTCGGGCTGACACATCGGCAAACCGAGGCGATAGCGCAGGTTGTCGTAGCCCACCGCCACCTGACGCGCGAGGTTGCGCACGCGGCCAATGTACTTCTGGCGCTCGGACACCGAGATCGCACCGCGGGCATCGAGCACGTTGAAAGCGTGGCTGGCCTTGATGACGTAGTCGTAAGCGGGCAGCACCAACCCCAGATTGCACATGCGCTGGGCCTGCTCCTCGTACCGGGCGAACGAGTCGAGGTGCAACGCGACGTCGGCGTGCTCGAAGTTGTGGGCCGAGAATTGGACCTCGTCCTCATGGTACATCTCGCCGTAGGTCACCGGCCGCCCGTCGGGACCGTAGGACCACACCAGATCGAAGATGCTGTCCTTGCCCTGCAGGTACATGCACAGACGCTCGATGCCGTAGGTCAATTCCGCGCTGACCGGGTTCAGATCCAGCCCGCCCACTTGCTGGAAGTACGTGAATTGCGAGGCCTCCTGACCGTCGAGCCAGACCTCCCAGCCCAGGCCCCACGCGCCCAGCGTCGGCGACTCCCAGTCGTCTTCGACGAACCGAATGTCGTGCTCCAGCGGGTCGATGCCGATCTCACGCAGTGAGCCCAGGTACAGCTCTTGCACGTCTTTGGGCGACGGCTTGAGGATCACCTGATACTGGTAGTAGTGCTGAAGACGATTGGGGTTTTCGCCATATCGGCCGTCGGTCGGCCGGCGCGAGGGCTCGACGTATGCCGCGTTCCACGGCTCTGGGCCAATGGAGCGCAAGAAGGTGGCGGGGTTGAACGTGCCCGCGCCCTTCTCGAGGTCGTAGGGCTGCACCAAAGCGCAACCCCGCGAGGCCCAATAGTGATTCAAGCGAACGATGACGTCCTGCAGCGTGGGCGTTGCAGTGGTGGGATGGCTCATGCGACGCGCTTCTCGCGCCGGCTCGTGTGACCGGCAAGGGCGGGGACCTTACCATGCAGGGGGCAACAGGTCCAACCGAACCCGGAACGGTGCACGCCCTTGACGGCCCGCCCCTCCATCCTACCTTGGCAGCGCTGCAACCGCACCGCACGGGGGTCGTTCCTGCAACGAATGCAGTAGAACCCTTCGGTTGCGCAAACGAGCAGCGCCGGGTCGGCAACGGCCCGCACCCCCGAGACCACCTCGAGACAACCGCACGTCCGATGCGTGCGCGATGGAGCCCCGATGAGCATTCGCCCCCTCTACGACAACGTCCTGGTCCAGCGCGCCGACGCCGAGGAGCGGACCGCCGGCGGTCTGTTCCTGCCCACTGCCGCCCAAGAGAAGCAGGTCTACGGCTTCGTGAAGGCCGTCGGCAAGGGCAAGATCCTCAAGGACGGCACGGTGCGCCCGCCTTTGGTCAAGGAAGGCGACAAGGTGCTGCTGGCCAAGTGGGGCGGCAACGAGATCAAGTACGAGGGACAGGACTACCTGATCCTCAAGGAGAGCGAGCTGCTCGCGATCATCGGCGACTAGCCCGTTTCCCCAAGCCACGACCCAGACGGCCGGCCAACGCGTCGACCGTCCCTGCATCCCGACAAGAGAGAGGACCACCATGCCCGCGAAAAGCATCTTCTACAGCTCCGAGGCCCGCAACGCGATCCTCGAGGGCGTCAACATCCTGGCCAACACCGTCAAGGTCACGCTGGGCCCCAAGGGTCGCAATGTGGTCATCGACCGCTCGTACGGCTCGCCGCTGATCACCAAGGATGGCGTGACGGTTGCCAAGGAGATCGAGGTCGAGGACCACTTCGCCAACCTGGGCGTGCAGATGATCAAGGAGGCCGCGTCGAAGACCAACGACCTCGCGGGCGACGGCACCACCACCGCGACCGTGCTGGCCCAGGCCATCGTCGTCGAGGGCTCCAAGCTGGTCGCCGCGGGCATCAACCCGATGGCCATCAAGCGCGGCATCGAGGCTGGCGTCGAGGCGGCGGTCGCAGAGCTGGTGCGGGTCTCGCGTGACGTCGAAGGCAACCACGACATCGAGCGCGTGGCCGTCATCTCCGCCAACGGCGACGAGACCATCGGCAAGATCATCGCGGAGGCCTTGGAGAAGGTCGGCAAGGACGGCGTGATCACAGTTGAGGAAGGCAAGGGCCTGGAAACGACGCTGGAAACCGTTGACGGCATGCAGTTCGACCGCGGCTACATCTCGCCCTACTTCGTGACGGACGGCGACCGCATGGAGGCCGTGCTCGAGAACGCGTTCGTGCTGATCCACGAGAAGAAGGTGTCGAGCCTGCGCGACCTGGTGCCCCTGCTCGAGCAACTGAAGCGCGCCAACGCACCGCTGCTGATCATCGCGGAAGACGTGGACGGCGAGGCCCTGACGGGTCTGGTCTACAACAAGCTGCGCGGCCAGTTCAACGTCGTCGCGGTCAAGGCTCCCGGCTTCGGCGACCGCCGCAAGTCGATGCTGCAGGACATCGCGATCCTGTGCGGCACGACGGTGATGTCGGACGAAATTGGCGAGAAGCTCGAGGCCGTCAAGCTCAGCAGCTTGGGCCGCGCCAAGAGCATCAAGGTCGACAAGGACAAGACGATTCTGGTGGGCGGCGGCGGCAAGGAGTTCGACGTTCAGGCCCGCGTCGCCACCATCCGTCGCGAATTGGAAGCCACCAAGAGCGACTGGGACCGCGAGAAGCTGGAAGAGCGGTTGGCGCGACTGGCAGCCGGCGTGGCCGTAGTCCGCGTGGGCGCCGCGACCGAGATCGAGATGAAGGAGAAGAAGGCCCGCGTCGACGACGCCTTGCACGCGATCCGTGCGGCGGTGGCCGAGGGCGTGGTCCCCGGCGGCGGCGTGGCCCTGCTGCGTGCCGCAACGGCCGTGCAGGCGCTGTCGTTCGGCGACGAGCGCGACTACGGCGTCAAGGTGCTGGTCCGCGCGATGGAAGAGCCGCTGCGGCAGATCGCCGAGAACGCGGGCGAAGAGGGCTCCGTCATCGTCGAGACCGTCCGCGAGGGCAAGGGCAGCTTCGGCTACGACGCCGGCAAGGGCGTGTGCAGCGACCTGATGGCCAGCGGCGTCATCGATCCCACCAAGGTCGTGCGCGTGGCCCTGCAGAACGCGGCGTCGGTGGCAACGATGCTGCTGACGACCGAGGCCGCGATCGTCGAGGCCGCCAAGGAAGACAACTAGCCCAGGAGCCTGACGGATGGCCACCAAGCCCCCCGCCGATCCGCGCCGCCACGCTGCGCCGCACGTCGCTCCGGACACGGAGGACGACGCGGCCGCGGTGGCGACTGCAGAGTCCGAGCAGGTCTTGCCCTCAGAACCTGAGGTTCCCGAGGCCGAGCAGCTGCTGCTGGAGCAGATCGCCGACCTGAAGCGCAAGCTGGTCGACGCTGAAGCCCAGACGCGGCACTACGCACAGGCTTACGACAAGGCCCGCAGCGAGTTCGCGGCCGCGCGCGACCGGATGCAGCGCGAACAGGAACGGCTGCTGAAGCAGGCCAAAGCCAAGGCCGTCACCGGGCTGATCGGCGTGCTGGATTCGTTGGATCGGTCGCTCGACAGCGTGCGCACCCAACCGGCCGGACCCGCGTTCGTCACCGGTGTGCAGGCAATTCGCGCGCAGTTCGACGCTGCGCTGGTGGGCCTGGACCTGCTGCGCTTCGACGGGGTGGGCGAAGCGTTCGACCCCACTCGCCACCAGGCCGTGACCACGGTGCCGGTCGACGACGCAGCGCAGGACGGCAAGGTGCTGCAGGCCATGGCTTCGGGTGCGATGGTGGGAGACGAGCTCGTGCGTCCCGCCATGGTCATCGTCGGCCGCTACGTCGCGATCGAGGCCCCGGGCGTCAACTGACGCTCCCGTCGACCATCGCCCAACTCACGGAACGAACAATTACTTCGCCGCAGGCGCGTTGATGACGGCAAGGATGTAGGCCTCGCACGTGACGGTCAGGCCGGGCTTGCGGTACACGCGGAAGAAGAACTCCGACGTGTTGTCCGAGCAGATGTTCATGCCCGGCAGACCGGTGCCCTCTGGACCCTTGGCGCACTTGCACTCGCCCGCCATCTGCGGGTCGGGCGACTTGGTGACGTCGCCCAAGATCGGCGTGTTTACCTTGGCATCCAGACCAGTCGGAGGGCCCCAGTAGCTGGTGGTCCACTGAACCTCCGTCTCCGCCGCGCACAGCTGGCTGGCTCCGGCGCAGCTGCCCTTGTACATGTCGATCGCGAACTGGTTGCCGGGGTTGTTGGACAGCCACGCCCGCACGTCGAACTGGTCGCAGGCGCCGCCGTCATCGGGGCTGTCGGTGGCAAGCACGCGGTACCAGTCGCCGTCCTCGCCGGGCATCAGGTTTCCGGAGCGGAACACGGTCGCGCTGCCGTCGCCCATCTGCCCGAGATCAATGGCGTTCGGGCAAGCGTCACCCTTCAGCCCGTAGCTGTTGTCGGCCTGACACTCGCAGTCGCCGGGGTTGTCGTCCAAGTGGAACCAGCCCTTGAAGCAAACCGGGCTGCACTTGCCGCCCACGCACGCGGCTGAGCCTTGGGCCATCGGCGGGCAGGACTTTTCAGCACCCGGCTCGTCGGTCAGGCCGCTGCAGTCGTCGTCCAACCCGTTGCACGCCTCGATGGCGGTGGGGAAGATCTTGTCGTTACCGTCGTCGCAGTCGCCGGGCTGGTCGGTTGTGTAGACTTTGTTCAGCGCGCACAGGCACTTGCCGCTGCTCGCGGGACCATACTTGTCGAGGTCTTGGTCGAGATAGGCGAGCTTGCAGCCGACCGACCCTTCCTCGTCCGTCTTGCCGTTGCAGTTGTCATCGACGCCGACGGTGTTGCACATCTCGCTGACGCCCGGCTTGACCTTGTTCGTCGAGTCGTCGCAGTCGCCCGCGACGCCGATCCACTCAGACGTCTTCTTGGACTTGCAGAGACATGCCGAGTCGTCGGGGTCGCCGAACTTGTCGCCGTCCTTGTCCTTGTAATAGATGTCGCAGCCCTTGGCGCCCGCCTCATCCGTGTCGCCGTTGCAGTTGTCGTCGATCTCGTTGCAGAGCTCGTCCACGCCCGGCTTGATGGCGCTGACCAGGTCGTTGCAATCGCCCCCCACGATCGAGAAGCCCTGTCCAGGGTTGTTGCACAGGCACGCGCCCACCGACTGGCCCACGCCGTCTGCGTCCTGATCGGGGTAGTAGACGATGCAGTCCACCGCGTCGGCTTCGTCGGTCTGGCCGTCGCAGTCGTTGTCCTCGTTGTCGCCGCAGACCTCCGCCGATGCGGGCTGGGCGCCGCACAGCGTCAGGCCGTCGGCGGTACAGATGCGGGTGCTCTTGCAGGTGCCAATGTCGTTGGTCTTGGAGCACTCGGTCGACGCTTGCGTGGCCGTCCAATTGACCGCGCACGTGCACTCACCCGAGTCGGGCACGCACTGCATGACCGGCGCCGGGCGGTCCTTCACGGTCACTTCCTTGCACGAGAATCCCGACTTGCATTGTCCGTCGTCCGAACACGCGGTGCCGCAGAACGCGCCGTCGACGAAGCCTTGGCCGTCGTCGCGGGGCAGACACAGGTTCTCGCCAGCCTGTGCGCCGGGCTGGGCGCAATCCTGATGGGAATTGCAGGGCTTGCACAGGCTGGTGAACATGGGCACACAAACATAGCTGAGGTCGCGCCCGGACGCCTGCACGCACTTCCAGTCCTTGGGGCACGAGGTGCTGCACGCCTTGGTACAGACCTTGCCCATCTCGCTGTCGATGCAATAGGCGACGTCGGCGCAGTCGGTGTTGTCCTTGCACGGGCAGCCCCAGCCGCCCTCCGTCTCGCAGGGCGGCTGCTGCGGGATGTCCGGTTCTTCTGTCGCGTCCGACGAGTCCTGCCCATCGAGCTGGGGCCCGATGGTGTCCTTCGGCAGCACCGTCGTGTCGTCTGACGACTGACCGGCAGGCGGGGAAGAACAGGCCACCGCAAGCCACAGCATCGCCATCGACGCGCGTAGGCAGGCCTGAAGGACACGACCGGAACGGCTGGATACGAGCATGCGTCACCTTGGCGTGGCCAGTAACCGATGGAGCGTATCACGACCGAACCCGCACGCGAACCCCGGCCCGACTGGCCGGCTTCGGTGCGGTCACTCGAGCCCGGCATCGATGGCCGTGTAACCACCCGTGCGTTTCAAGTCCTTGAGTTGCAACTGGATCTTGGTCCAGGCTGGCAGCCCCGGCACCAAGCCACCCAAGTCCAGCGACGGCAGGTTCAGCTTCAGCGCGTCCAGGCCCGGGATGCCATTCTTGAGCGCGTCACCCAGCAGCTTGGCGAACAGGTTCTCGAAGACCGACTTGGACCCTGCATAGGCCTTGCTGATGTCGAACAACTCGTACTGCAGGTTGAGCTCGGGATCGAGCTGGACCGACAGCTGCGGCGCTCCCTCCGGCGACTTGCCCAGCGCGATCTGCGCGCCCATGTCGAGCCCCAGGAACAGCCCGAGCTGTAAGTCCCCGTCCAGCAGCTTGGCCTTGCCGTACAGGTCACCGACCTGCAAGCGGAATTTTCCGTCCGTCTGGTTGCAGCTCTCCAGAATCGGCGGCAGGAAGAAGTCGACGTCGAAGGTCGCCCCCTCCAGCGAGAAGCCCCCGGTCTTGCTGGGGTCGGCGTCCAGGCCCAGCTGGGTCGCCGTCACGCCGTCGATCTTCAGGGCGCCACCGTACCAGATCGCGTGCAGCGCCTGGTTGAGGACGTCGTCGTGCAGGGCGAGCTGCAGCCGCTGGCTCTGGTCGATGACGAATGCATCCTGAACCGTGCCGATGCAGCCAGCGCGCCCAATCGACCCCAAAACCGTGTGCGCCGTGCCCTTGGGGGCCACGAACGACGCGTCCATCCGCACCAACACCCCTGCGGGCGAGCACTGCAGATGCTTCAGCACGGTCACCAGCGACACCTGGGCCTCGGGCGCCCCCGGAACCAGCGGCGGCAGGGTGAACGTCTGGTCGAGCGCCAGATTCTCGAGCAACCCTTGGATCAGCTTGGGGACTTGGCCGTTCAGCGTCTGAACCAGCTGGCCCTCTAGCTGCGACGTGTAGGTCTGCAGCAGCAGGTTCCACAGGAAGTCGAACAGCCCTGCGATGCCGTCCACGTGCAGGTTCATGCCGTCAATCGTGGCCTGACTGGAGCCCACCGCGACCTGCGCCTTGCCGTCGACCACACTCAGGAGCACCAGCGTCTGCACCGTGACGCTGGCGATGTCGATGGCGCCCGACACCTTCAGCGTGATGCTGATCGGCCCCAGCTTCTGCTTGGCCTTGACCGCCAAGTCCGTGTGGACGTTGGGGATCGCGACCTTGAGCTGCAGCCCGCCATCGACCGGAACCAAATTCACCGTCGGCTTGCCGAACGAGATGTTGGACAGCGTCACCTGCACGTCGCCCTGACTGACCGCGCCGGGGATCAGCTGGTTGGGGTCAAGGCCACCCACCATCACCTCGATCAACGTCGCGAGATCGTTGGGGTGTGCCGGGTCGTGCACCCCGTCGTCCAAGAAGTCCTTGCCGGCGAAGACTTGCAGTCCATCGGTGACCATGGCCGCTTGGGGCGCCTGCGCGTCGGTCGGATAGTACTGCCCAGAATAGTAGAACCCTCTGATCGCCTTGGACTTCTGCCCGCCCAGATCGGTGACTTCGGCCAGAATCGGGTTCAGACCGTGCTTGGCCCCGTGCTGCAGGCCCCACGTGCTGAGACCCGTTGCGTCCGGGGCGCCGATCGGCGGTTGCTTGCCGTCCACGACGAACTCGACCACGCCAGAGCCCGCGTCGCCGACCGTGCCCTCCAGGTACACCGAAGGCTTGCCCGTCAGCGTCGAGCCCCACGGCGGCTGGTCGATCGTCAGAACCGGCGGCGCACCGTCGACCAGAATGTCCACGTTGCGAACGACCTCAGGGTGGTCAACGACCTGAAAGTGCACGACATAAGTGTTGTCCAGGTTGAACTGCAGGGTGTCGGCCGACTTGAGCTTGAAGCCCGTGGCCGGCGACGTCACGGCCATCGTCACCTTGGCGTCGCCCACCACGTTGTCCCAGGCGTCGCGCACAGTGGGCAGGAATTGCACTTTCTCTTCGCGCTTATAGACCTGCTTGGCCGGCACCGTCGCCACATCCAGGAACTTCGGCGGCCCCGGCAGCACCGACAGCGTCCCCGCGTGCACCACGAACAGGTTCCAGGCCAGCGACTCGGGCACGCAGCGCACGTCATGCAGCCCTGTCAGCGTCGAGGTCAGGTACAGGCCCTTGAGCTGCACGGCGGGCGGCAGATCGATCGCAAAGGGAAACTCTGGAATCGCGTTGCCGTACGCATCGTTGGCGACACAGGCGAGCTTGGCGGCGCCACCGGCCTGAATCTCGGCAGGGTCGACCAGCGTGTAGAGGTGGCGTGGCACGGCGGGCACGACCTGCAGCAGGGCGGGCGTCGCGTCGGCAATCGCATCGACGGTGCAGGCCACCGCGATCGTGCCCACCTTGGTGGGAGTAAAGGCCAGTGCGATCGGTGGGTTGGGCAGCGGTGGCGTCAGCGTCAGCGAGAACCCGGACGCAAACGCGTTGCCATAGACGTCTTGTGCACTGCAGCCGACGGCGACCGATGTGCCCGCGGCGACGGGGCTGGCCGGAGTGCCGGGCGGAGCAGAGGCCGGCACGAGCAGCTCTGTGGCGATGGTCGCGGGCAGCCCGGGAACGACCCCCAGCTCAGCCGGCGTCGGATCCTGCAAGCCGTGGGCAGGGATACGGCACGCCACATGGTAGGCACCGGCCTTCGCGATCTTCAGCTTCAGGCCGGCGACAAGCAGCGGCTCCGCGGGACCATCCAGCACAACCACGGTCGGGACGCCGGGTAGCGGCACCTCGGCTCCCCAAGTGTCGGCGGACGAACCCGCGGGCGGCGGGGCAAAGGTGCGGCAGGTGACGGCAAACAACTGACCGGCGCGCGCCTCGTTGCCGCCCAGATCGGTTTCGAGCACGAGTTTGCGTGGGTCCAGCGAGGCCGTTGCGCTGCTGTCGCCCTCACCGGCCAGACCGCACCCTGCGCAGGCAAAGACCGCGCAAAACGCGGAGGCGAACATGAGGGGATGCAAGCGACGGGACATGCGGGGTCCGGGGCGTGGGGTGGGGCGCCGACCCGGCAAGCTACACCATCGACAGGGGACGCGGCCAGAAAAGATGTCGGATCACTTGCCCTTGCCGTAAACCGTGGGGGTGCGACCGATGGCCCGCGCCTTGGCGAACGGATGTGTCGCCGCATACACGGCCGTCTCGATCTCGGCGGCGCGAGCATTGAGGTCGCCCAAGTCGGCTGCCAGATCGATGGGCTTGAGACCAACCGTCGCGGCACTGTCGCCATCGGCCACGAACGCGTGGATGGCCAAGCGGCCATAGCGGTCGGCCTTGATGGCAGCAAAAACGATGAACTGCGCCCCCGTCTGGCGGGCCAACGCCTGCATGGGCCGCGCGCACAGCGCCGTGTGGAATTCTCCCGCACGAGCACACGGGGCCAGGGCGTCGATGGCGTATTCTTCGACCGGACGGGCCACCGCAACCTTGGCGCGCTGCAGCTTGGTCTTGACCTTGACCTCCTTGCCCCGCACCCGAACAGAGGCGGCCCAGGACTGCCAGCCCTCTCCGCGCACCTGAACATAGTGCACGCCGGGAAGCAGGTCGGCCTTTCGCGCGGGAAGCGAACCCACCCGCACACCGTCGATGAACGCTTCGGCTCCCGGCGCATCGCCGCCATCCACGACGATCGTCGCCTTGGGTGCCTTCTCCAGCCGTTCGTGCGCGCCGTCGAACAGCTCGAGCAGCTCCTTGGGCTGCTTGCGGCGGTCGATGACCAGCGTGGGCTGGATGGCGATGCCCAGCTCGAAAAGCCGGGTCGCCTCAGCTGCGCCGGAACCGCTGGAGTACGCCGCAACGCCGGCGCGGGCATAGGCGTCGGCCAGCTTGGTGTAGTCGACAAGCTCGGTGTAGGCCTGCTCGTACAGCGCGATGGCGGCGCGGAACTTGGCGAGGGCAACCGTGTGCTTGGCTTCGGCCGCGAGGTCGGTCCCCTCTTGCCGCAGCTGATCCGCCTCGTCGATCCGCCGCGAGGTCGCAGAGCCCTTGACCTGCACGGTCTTGCCGTCGCCCACCGGCGCCACGTCAACCGGCCGATCCTGATCCGTCAGCAGGTTGAAGCGGGTCGAGAACTGCAGCACGTCCTGCAACGCCTTGGCGATGCGCTTCTCGTAGATCGGGCGCACCTCGCCCAAGGCCGCGGCGGGAACCAGCAAAACCCGCGTCTGCTTGGGGGCTTCGGGCTTCTTGGCGCCGGTCTTGGGCGCCTCAGCCGCAAGCGCCACCCACGACGACACCAGCAGTCCGGACACGACGACCACTGCCAGCCAGCTCGACCGCGGCAACAAATTCTGATGGCTCATCACGACTTGGCTCCAGTGGCAAGAGACCCGGCCGGGGTCCGGGGGCGCGAAGGTTAGCCCAACCGCAGCGTGCTGCAACCGCGGCCGGGACCGGCCTACCAGCGGGCAGTGCGACCGCCGTCGACCGGCAGCAGCGTCCCGGTCACGAACCGGCCACACGTCGCAAGGTAACGAACGGCGTCGACGATCGCGTCCACGGGCGCCTGCGGGTCTTCCAGCGCCATGCCGCCCATCGGCACCCGCGCTTGCAGCTGCCGCCAGGCGTCCGGCGACAGGTCCTCGGGGGTCAGGACGGCTCCCGGCAGCACGGCATTCACCGCGATGTCCGGAGCCAGCTCGGACGCCAGCGCGCGAACCGCCGCGTGCAGGGCCGCTTTCGCCATGGAATGGGCCAGATAGCCGGCAAACGGCGTCACCCCGGCCAGGTCGCCGAACACGATCGCACGGCCGTCACCCGAAGCCGCCAGCAGCGGTCGACAGCGCAGCACCAGGTCGACGGGGGCGCGGGCATTCAGCGCCAGCACCCGGTCGATGTCGGCGGCGGAGATGCGGTCGACAGGCGTTGGCTGATAGCCCGCGGCGCAGGCCACCAGCACGTCGAGACGGCGAAACCGCGCGCCCACGGCCGCCACCAAGGCAGCGACCTGCGCGGGATCGACCAGATCGGCAGAAAATGCAGCGGCCTCGCCCCCGGCTGTGGTGATCTCGGCCACGACCTCGGCGGCCAGCCCGGGGTCGTGCCGGTGGTGGACAGCGACGCGTGCGCCCGCGCGGGCGAGACCCAGCGCCACCGCGCGTCCCAAGCGTTTGTGTGCGCCGGTGACCAGCGCCACCCGCCCTTGCAGCGGACGGAATTCGGCGACGGGCTGGGTCATCCGGCGCCTCCGTCCGGCGGCGGCAGGGTGAAGCCGAAGTGGCCCTGGACGTCGACCGACCACGGCTTGGTGACCGGGCAGGTGATGGCGGTGTCGGCGACTGCGCCGGGCTTGACGGTGTCTGCGGTGCTGCAGTCGTCCTGGTGCGAGGGGTCAGCGAAGTAGAAGTGCAGCGTGCCCGAGAACGTGCCGACCATGCGGCCGCCGGCGGTCTTGGACCACTGCGTCACTTGAATCTCGCCGTTCAGGTCGGGGCAGGTCGACTTGTACTGAAAGCCCTTGTAGACCACGCGCAACAGCGGCGGCTTGCACGAAAAGGGGTAGGTGCCTACCGCGGGCGTGTGCACTTCAGGGGGGCCGCCGTTGGGTCCCGAACCGGAGCCGACCAGCAGCCCCAAGCCCAGATGAAACTCCAGCGTAGTCTGCTTGCCGTTGATCTCGTAGACGTTGTCGGTCATGGACAGCGAGATCGCCGGCCACTGCAAGTGCGTGCTGCCAAAGGCGAATACCGTCGAGGCCCCCGAAGTCAGGTCGCGGTCCAGCTGCAGCGTCGCGCCCTTGCCGGTCGGGTCGGCCGGGCCGCCGTGAAAGGTCAGCGTGGCCGAGTAGCCCTGGGTCCACTCCTGCGAGACGTCGGCCGCGACCTCTGCCTTTGCATCGGTGGCTTCGGTTGCGGCGTTGCTGCTGCAGGCAACCAGAGCGACCGCAAGGGAAGTGGCAAGGGCTCGTGCGACAAAGGGAATCGTCCGTGGCATGTCGTCCTCGTGGGGAGCTTCAGCGTGGCAACGGCGCGGCTTGGCGGGGTCGCCACCCGTCGCGTACACTGCCGCACCGGCCCGCGAAGTGCCAGACCCGTGTGTGGATCGGCCCGGACGCGCCCGAGAAGAAGCTGCCCATGTCGTCGTTTGCCCGTCGCCTGCGCTCCGCCGTTTGGATCGCCCGCCAGCTGCGAGCCCATCAGGGCTTCCTGCTGCGCAAGGCGGCCCAGGAGTCCGCCGGCCTGATCGAGCTGGCCGCTGCCGCCGCTGTGGACAAGATCGCGGAAGCACTGCCGATCCTTGCCGTGCAGACCCCGTTGCGCGGTCTGGAAGTGGCGTTGCTGCAGCGGTCAGAGCGCGACTGCGACGCCCTGCTGCACACGGCCGCGCGACTGGGCGACGCCGCGGCAGCAACCGGCAAGGCCGACACGGCGGCGCAGGCGTGGGGGCGCGCGGTCGAGCGAATGCGCACCCGGCAGACCGAGCAGATCGTCCCCAAGCTGTTGGTGCGACTGACCCGCGCAACCGGCAAGGGCAAGGCATGGGGCGCTCGCCTGTCGCAGTCGGACGCCGTCGCGTTCGAGCGGTCGCTGCGGGCACTGCAAAGTGTCGGGCGCCTGGCTCCGGTGCGGCAGACCCCGTGGCGCAGCCCGGCAGAGCTATGGGCCGAGGCCGGGTGGCTGACGCCGGAAGCGTGGGCGCTGGCCCGCAAGTCCTTGCACACAAAGGCGAACGAAGACCCGGCACCCGTCGATGCCCTGCGGTCGTGGCTGCTGCAGGACCCCGACGACGCGTGGGCGTGGCGGCGGCTGGCCGAGGGGCTGGGCGACGGTCGTGAGGAGCTGGACGAGAGCGAGGCCGCCCTGCGTCGGGCGCTGGAGCTGGAGCCGCTGGACGACAAGGCTTGGCAGCTGCTGGGAGATCGCCTGGCGCGCCGGTCTACCTTGGACAAGGCCCGCACCCGCAGCCACCGAGAGCGTCTCACTCAAGCCCGCGCCGCCCATGCCCGCGCCGCACAGCTGAACCCGCTGAACGCACACGCGTTTTGGGCAAGCCGCGGACTGGACGTGCGCCGCGTGACCGACCTTGGTGGCGCGGGACCGGTGACGGTCGAGCGGGTGACGGACGAGGCCGGGGCCGACCGGCCGCTGCGGCTACGACCCGGCGAAACCCGGCGCGTGCGCTGGGAAATTTCGCTGCGGCAGCCCGTGGGCCGATTCGACTCGGGGCTTGCCGAGCCGTTCGGGTTGGGCTTTACCGGCAGGGTCGTCGACGCGCCGCAGGGTCCGTGGCTGACCGGGCAGCGGGTGATGGTAGAGGTCGAGATCACCGGCCATCGCCCGGACTTCGCGACGGGAACTGCGAACCAAGGCTGGCGGGGCGCGCTGCAGCTGCGTCTGGATGGCGTCGCGGTGGTGGTGCCGCTGGAGGTTTCGGTCGCCGCGACACAACCCGGTGATATGCTTTGGATCGTGACCGAGGATCACGAACTTCACGAGCACGATCTGGAGATCACGCCCCAAGCGGCGCGGCGCACGCTGGTCGACGTCTCGCGCTTTGCCGAGCAGCTGGCTGGCGAGCGGCACATCCCGTGGACGCACATGCTGGACGCCGGGTCGGCGCTTGCGCTGCTGGCGTGGGCGGCGGAGCAGGCTCGGGCCGCGGGAAGGTTGGACAGCGCATGGATCTCGCTGCACCGCGACTCGACCGACGCCTTGGCCGACGGGGTGGCGGCCGGTCACGATCTGGGCATCCACCTGCACGCCTTCAACACGCCGACCTGCGCCAACTTTGCCTATGCCTATGACGCTGAGCGCGACCTGCTGTACTGCAGCGACCGCTTTCTGCTGGCGGCGGGGGCTGAGCGCGGGTACTTCGCCAAGGCCTTCGCCCGCCTGGGACAGGCCGACGAGCCCATGTCGCGCGTGGGAGAATTGCTGAACGCAATCGAGCAGATCGAGGCGGTTGGTCGGCTGGGACGCCCGGGGTTCCAGGCACTGCTGTTCCGGTCGGGCAGCTTCGAGATGGCCGCGACCCCCGGCGACGACGTGCGCTCCTTGCAAGCCCTGCGGCGTCTGGGGGTGCCCGCCGACTCGTCGTGGCCCAAGCCGTCGCTGTACGGGCAAGGGCCGACCGTGAACCCGCTGCGGGCCAGCCGCCAAGGCCACCGCGAGCACGCGCAGGGGCCTGCGGACCACGGCACGGTCGAAATCCGCTCTGAATACAACATCGAAGGCGACTATCTGGCCGACGCCGCGACGCTGCGCGCCTATCTGGACCGGAGGGTGGCCGGCCTGAAGTCTGCGGATGGAACCGTGCGACCCGGCGTGCACGTCGTGTGCGCCATGACCCACGACAAGTACATCGGCACGCGCATGGGGCGGTCGCCGCTGCCACTGCACCCCGGTCAGGGCGACTGGGCCACCGTGAACCAGCATCTGGCCGACGTGGAGCGCCACCGCCCCACCCTGCAGCCCGTGACGGCGTCCGAGGCCGTGCGACGCTGGCTGGACGCGAATACGCCAGAGCCGGTGGCCGTGCGGTGCGACGAGATGTTTGTCGCCAAGAGCCCGGATACTCCCCTGGAAACCTTCCGAATCGCATTCGAGTGGTTGGGCCGCGACATTCCGGTCGACGTGGATCATCCGGCGACGGTGGACCTGCGGGTGCCGACGTGGCTGCGGCACCACGCGGTGCGGGCAGAGGCCGTGGCAGACGGGGTGACGCTGGCGACTTGGGAAGACGCCTTGCTGATCAGGCAGTTGCGCCCAATGCCGGTGACGGTGACCCAGAGACCGGCCACGCTCGAGCTGGTGGTGACGTGCACCCGCGGAGAGCGCCTGCTCGGGTGCGTCCTTGCGTTGGACGACCAATTGCTGAGGGCCGACCTGCCGTTCCGCCGCGCCACGGTTGCACTGCCGGACGGGCGAATCTTGCGCAATGTGCAGTTTGCTGCAGACGGCCGCGGGCAATACACGGCGCCTGCGCATTCCTGACCAGCAAACGCAAAGCCCGACGCGCGCTTGCTTGCGGTCGGGGAAGTGCGACAATGCGCCGACCAGCAGGAGTCCCCCCATGTCGACTCGTTCTTTTCGCCGTCTCGCGTCGGTGTCCTTCTTCGTCCTCGCGCTGACCGCCTGCGGCCAGGTCGTCACGTCGGAAAACGCGGGAGATGCGGCCACAGACAACGCCGATGCGGTCGGCAACCTTGCGCCAGTTGTCACGATCGAAGCGCCGTTGCCCGGCCTGATCATCAACAAGGATGAGAAGTTACAGCTTGCCGCGCAGGTCTCGGACGACCGCGACCTTGCCGAGACGCTGACCGTGCGCTGGTACTCGGACCATCAGGCGGCACCGCTGTTCGACGGCAAGGCGGGCAGCGACGGCAAGGTTGCGCTGGAGGTGGGACCGTTGCCGCTGGGCGTTCGGACGCTGACGGTTCAGGCGATCGACTCTGCCGGTCTGGAGACCAAGGTCGACGTCAAGGTCTTCGTCAACACCGCCCCGGGGGCTCCGACCATCGCGATTGAGCCGGTCAAGCCTACGAGCGCTGACGACCTGCAGGCCAAGATCGTGACCCCGGCCGTCGACCCGGATCGCGCGGCCAGCGAATTGACCTACAGCTACAAGTGGTTCCGCAACGATCTGCCGACCGACGTCTCGACCGCGACGGTGCCTGCCGACCTGACCTCAAAGGGAGAGACCTGGTCCGTCGAGGTGCAGGCGCACGACCCCGCGGCCTTCGGACCCGCAGGCAAGGCCATCGTCACCATCGGCAACGCCCCGCCGTCGGCTGTGCAGCTGGCGATCGACCCCAGCCCGGTGGACCTGATGTCCGCCGTGACCTGCACGCTGGTCGAACCGCCGGTCGACGCAGACGGCGACCCGATCGCGTACGAGTGGGGTTGGAAGATCAACGGCTACGTGAATCCGGCGGCGACCTCGCAGGAAGCGCAAGTTTCGCAGCTGGTCGGGTCGGATCAGGGCAAGAGCGTGGCCGCGGGCGACCTGTTGCAGTGCTTCGTCACCGTGAAGGACGCTGACTCAGCGGGGGCGGTGGCCCTGAGTGCTGAGGTGACGATTCTGGCGTTCGACGTTTGTGGAAGTGACTTGAACCCCTGTGATCTCGCGGCCTCGTGCTCGAACACCGATACCCTGGAAGTCGAGTGCATCTGCGACTCCGGCTTCACCGGTGACGGCAAGTTCTGCATGGACGTGGACGAGTGCGTGCTGGAACCCTGCGGACCCGGCGCCATCTGCACCAACTCCGACGGCGGCTTTGGCTGCGCGTGCGCCCAAGGCTACCAAGGCGACCCGCCGCTGTGTGGCAACCTCGACGAGTGCACGACCGGCACCTCAGGCTGCTCGACCAGCGCCGATTGCTTCGACAACGAGGGCAGCTTCGACTGCGTGTGCAAGGCCGGCTTCACGGGCGACGGCAAGGTCTGCGACGACTTCGACGAGTGCGCCCAAGACCAAGTGCCCTGCAGCCCCAACGCGAACTGCACCAACTCGCCCGGCAGCTACGCCTGCAAGTGCAAGCCCGGCTTTGTCGGCGACGGCAAGTCGTGCGGTGACGTGAACGAGTGCAGCCAGGACAACGGCGGCTGCTCTGCACTCGCCAGCTGCACCAACACCCAAGGCAGCTTTGAGTGCGTGTGCCTGCCCGGCTACCAAGGCGACGGCCTGACCTGCAAGGACGCGGACGAGTGCCAGACCGGCGTCGGCTCGTGCGGCGGCATCGGCCAGTGCGTCAACACCGAAGGCTCGTGGAAGTGCCTGTGCGACTATCCGTACAAGGTGGGCACCGACGGCCAGTCTTGCGTCAAGAGCGACCTGTGCGCGTTCGCAAACGCCTGCAGCCCCTACGCATTTTGCAAGATGTCCGGCGAGACCAAGGTCTGCACCTGCAAGCCCGGCTTCCAAGGCGACGGCCTGACGTGCGGCGACGCCAACGAGTGCGAGGACGGCTCATCGGGCTGCAGCCCCAACGCCCTATGCACCAACACGTTCGGGTCGTTCTCTTGCACCTGCAAGTCCGGCTTCCAAGGCGACGGCGTCACGTGCGACGACGTCGACGAGTGCATGACCGGACAAGCGGGCTGCGGCAAGTTCGCCACGTGCACCAACACGCCCGGCGCGTTCCAATGCAAGTGCAACACCGGCTACTTCGGCGACGGCAAGACCTGCGTCGAGATCGACGAATGCGCCAACGGTACGGCGGGTTGCGCCAAGGAGGCGACCTGCACAAACACGCCCGGCAACTTCCTGTGCCAGTGCAAGGCGGGCTATGAGGGCGACGGCAAGACCTGCTCCGACATCAACGAGTGCCCGCAGCCGTGGACGTGGAACTTCACGACCCAAGGCACCAAGGGTTGGGTCCTCGACCCGGTCGGCGCCAACAATGTCGGCTGGAAGCAGTCGGGGCAGTACCTGTACTACGGCAACGGCACCAACTACGACACGACGGGAACGGGCAACCAGGGCACCGCGACTGGGCCGGCGTTCACGTTCTCGAAGGACACGCTGCACAAGATCAGCTACGACCTGTCGCTGCAGACGCAAGAGCCGCTGCCCTACGAGTACTTGGAAGTCTATCTGGTGCTCGGACCTCAGCAGGTGCTGCTTGCGAAGTACGGCACGCCGATGACGACATTCGTGCGCCAGACGGTGGAGGTGACCGGCTATGCGGGCAAGCAAGCGCAGCTGCGTTTCTTGTTCCGCACGATCGACGGCTACAGCAACAACGGTAAAGGCGCCTTCGTCGGCAATATCGAGATCCTGGGCAGCGGCGGCACCTGCTCGACCCAAGCGACCTGCACCAACCTCCCCGGCACGTACACCTGCGCCTGCAACAAGCCTTGGCTGGGGGACGGCAAGGCCTGCTACCTACTGGGGATGAAGGAGCTGCCGGGCAAGTCGTGTCTGGAGATCCTGCAGAGCCGCGGATCGATGGCGGCCGGCATGTACTGGCTGAATTTCACGGGCGTGGCAGCCGAGTACTGGTGCGAGACCGACGGCTGGACACGTGTGGCGTCGGACAACTTCGAGACCAACACCGGTGCTTGGCAACCGCCCGCGGTGACCGCGTGTGGCGCGTTCGGCAAGATCCTGGGCGGCTATGGCGTCGCGGGTGCCGGGGTGTCGTTGTTCCAGGTGCTGAAGGGGTTGCCCTCACACAACCAGTTGCGCATCACCGGCACCTTCATCGCCATCGACTCGTGGGACTCGGAGGTCGGCCTGATGCTGATCGACGGCAAGCAGGTGTGGGCACAGGGGTTTGCCGTCGTCTCGGCCGGCCAACAGTGTGGCAACTCCTGGGGTGACCAGGCCGCCGGCTTCGGCTCCGTGGTGCCGCACACGGCTGGCGCTGTCGAGGTCCGCGCCACCTCGAACCTGAACGAGGCGCCGACCAACGAGGCGTTTGCCATCGACAACGTCAACGTCTGGGTGAGGTAGCTCCTCTTTCTGCATCGGCCGGGCGGTGTGGGGTGTGAAGCGCTCTTGCGGTGTGGCATCCTCTTTGCCCATTGCGTCCAAAGGAGGCACCCATGGCTGAGCCAACCCGAGACCCCAAGGGCGGACCCCCGCCCGGATTCCGTCCCCCCGACGTGCAACTGCCCGAGCGCTGGGCGATGTACCTGCTGTGGGGTGTGCTGGCCGTGCTGGCCCTGCTGGCGCTGCGAGGCTCTGTCTACACCGTCGGCACCGACGAGCAGGGCGTGATCCTGCGACTGGGCCGCTGGGGTGGCATCGCCGAGCCGGGCTTTCACTTCAAATTGCCTTTTGGTTTCGACGAGGTACATCTCGTGCCGACCAAGCGCGTGCTGAAAGAGGAGTTTGGCTTTCGCACGGTGCGCGCCGACGTGCGCAGCGAGTTCGCCAAGCAGCCCTACGTGCAGGAGTCGCTGACCCTGACGGGCGACCTGAACATCGCCGACGTCGAGTGGATCGTGCAGTACCGCATCAGCGACCCCACGGCGTACTGGTTCCAGATCGAGGAGCCGGCCCAGACGGTGCGCGACATGTCGGAAGCGGTGTTGCGCCAGGTGATCGGCAGCCGTACGGTCGACCAGGTGTTGACGGTGGGCCGCAGCGAGATCGAGGCTGAGGCCAAGCGCCTGCTGCAGAAGCAACTGACCAGCTACAAGTCGGGTCTGTCGATCGTCGCGCTGCAGCTGCGCAACGTGACACCGCCCGAACCGGTGCAGGCCAGCTTCAACGACGTCAACCGCTCTGAGCAGGACCGCGAGAAGGTGATCGACCAGGCCCGCGCCACCTACAACCGCGAGATCCCGGCCGCCGAGGGCGAGGCACTGCGCACCGTCGAGCAGGCGAAAGGGCAGGCCATCGACCGCGTGAACCGTGCCAAGGGCGACGCCAATCGCTTTCTGGCGATCCTGGCCGAGTACCGCAAGTCTCCCGAGGTGACGCGGCGGCGGCTGTACCTCGAGACGATGGCCCAGGTGCTGCCCGCAGTGGGCGACCTGACCATCCTGGACGGCAGCACGGGGACCAACGTGTTGCCCCTGTTGGACCTGAAGCGCGCGGGAGGTGCCAAGTGAGCAATCGCACTGCACTTCTCTTTATCGTCGTCATCGTCGCTGCCTACTTTCTCGTGGAGAAGACGGTCATCGTCGTGCCCGAGTACGAGCAGGTGGTCCTGACCGAATTCGGCCAACCCGTCGGCAAGGCGCGCACCGATCCCGGCGTGTACGTCGTGATGCCCTGGTACGTCGTGCACCGCTTTCCCAAGCAGATGCTGCGCTGGGACGGCGACCGATCGCAGATCCCCACCAAGGACAAGCGCTTCATCTGGGTCGATGCCACCGCGCGCTGGCGCATCGTCGACCCGCTGAAGTTCCTGCAGTCGGTGCGCAGCCGCGAGGGGGCGATGACGCAGTTGGACGGCGTGATCGACTCGGCCGTGCGGCAGACCATCTCGGAACACAACCTGATCGAGGCCGTGCGCCCGGATACACGCGCGATCGACTTGCCGGCGGCGGCGACGGGGTCGGGCGAGGAGCTGACGGTCAAGAAGGGCCGCGAGGTGCTGCAACACGAGATCGTGCACCGCGCAGGGCCGCTGACCAGGGCCGAGTACGGCGTCGAGCTGGTCGACGTGCGGTTGCGGCGCATCAACTACATCGAGGCGGTGCAGGCCAACGTCTTCAACCGCATGATTGCCGAGCGCCAGAAGGTGGCCGAGCAGTACCGGTCTGAGGGCGCGGGACGGTCGGCCGAGATCACGGGATCGATGGAGCGCCGGCTGAAGGAGATCCGCGCGACGGCCTATCGCAACGCGCGCGAGATCGAGGGTTCGGCCGATGCCGAGGCCACCCGCATCTACGGCGATGCGTATGGGCAAGACCCAGAGTTCTATGGCTTCTCGCAGACGCTCGAGCTGTATCCCAAGGCACTGGGCAGCGGCCGCGCCGCCGGCAAGACCCACATGGTGCTGGGCACCGATTCGGAATTGCTGGGGTACCTGCGCGGTTCGAAGGCCAGGTAGCGCACCCCGTCAAGCCGTCTGCTGGTTCGCAGGCCGCCGCAGCCGCCGCGTGCCCTCGCGCGTGACCAGCGCAATCCCCGCGAAAATCAGCGCCGCCGACACCCACGCGTGCCAATCGGGCCGGGTGGCCAGCACGCGGTCGGCGACCACGCCCGTGATCAGCGGCTGCAGGTACACGAACACCGCCACCGTCGACGCCGTCACGTGCCGCAGGGCCACGGCGTTGAGCACGTACGCGAGAATCGTTGCGCCGAACACGATATAGGCCAGCCCGCCCCACACGATCGGCGGCTGGTGCGCCCAGTCGAGCGACACCATGTCGTGCCACGCGTACGGCAGCCCCATCGGCACCGCCCACGCGAATACCCACGTCAGCACCGGCAACGCCCCGTACTTGGCGAACAAGGGCCGCGCCAGCACCAGATACGCGCTGTACACGAACGTGTTCGACATCAGCATCAGGTTGCCCAGCATCCGGTCGGGACCCAGGTCCAGCCGCTCGGCCCCCACCAAGAACAGCGCGCCGCCCAGGCCCAGCGCCAGGCCGACCAGCCGCAGGGGCCGCGGCCGCTCGCGCCCCAGCAGCAGCGCAAGTCCGGCCGTGTACACCGGAATCAGACACCCAAGAATCGCCGAATTGAGCGGGGTCGACCGCGCCAGCCCCTCGACAAACAGGATCTGGTTCAGCGCGATGCCCAGAAAGCCCAGGCCGGCGCAGGACAGGATCTCGCGCCACGACATCCCGAACCGCCAAGGGCGCACCAACAGCAGCAGCAGCGGCGCCGCGCCCAGCAGTCGGGTGCCGATCAGCACGCGCGGCGACACGTGTTCCATCACCAGCACGGCGATGACGGGCCATACGCCGAACAGCAGCTGCACGACCAGCAGCGACGACAGCGCCAGCAGGGCCGGGCGCACGGCAGCGGAGGGAGCAAGCGGGTGTTCCGGGGGAGACGTAGCGGGCAAAGGCAGTGACCTCGACGGCGGGGATGGGCGCTGCCGTCAGAATGGGGGATTCGCAGGCCAGACCACGGGGTTTGAGCGCTGCACGCGCCCCTGCTCAGGGGACAGCGAGGCGGTCGGCGAGCCCAGCGACCAGAACATCAGGTTGTCGGCGCCCAAGGTGACACACTCCTCGACCGAGACGGCGCCGTCCTGGTCCGCGTCCTGTGCGAAGCCGCACTGCGGGGTGTCTTCCAGAGGGTCAAAGGCCTTGCCGTCGCCTTCGCTGGGGTGCCACAGGCCCAGGAAGTGGCCGACCTCGTGGCCCAGCGTGCGGCCCAGCCACACCGGATCGCCGCCCAGCGACGCGATCGCAATCGCCACGCCCGCCCGCGGGATCCCGTGATAGAACGCCGGGCCCGGCACGCCACCGGCCACTCCGCCGACCACGCCCTTGGACTCCGTGCCGCCGATCAGCTGGTCAACGAAGAACACGTCCACGACTGCGCTGCCGCCAAACGGCGCCGCCTGCGCGAACAGCAGGTCCAGGTCGCTGGCACCGGTCGTCGTCAGGTCCTCGGCCAGGTGCACGACCGTGAAGCCCGGGGCCGTGTCCTGCCAGTCAACAACCTCGACGGTCAGTCCGACGGCACCGTACAACGCAGTGACTTGCGCCAGCATCCCGATGATGCGCGGGTCCGTCGGAGCGTCCGCCGCCTGGAGCTGGCCGCCGCCGGTGAAGAAGAACCGCAGCAGTACGCGCCCTTGGTCTGGCACCGCGCCACCCGCAGCGGTCTTGACGAACGCCGTCGTCGTGATGGGCCCCATCGTGTAGGGATTGGGCGAGTATTGATTACCCTGCTTGAGCCAATGAAAACCGCACGACTGCAGGAAATAGTTGCCCGATTGTGCCTTGACCCCCGTCGAGCTGGGCAGGATCGCCGCTCCCGTCGCCGGAGACATCCCCACGCGATTCTTGCAGTCCACGCAGACGTCGGTCACGCACTTGCCCTTGGCCAGCATCTCGCCCTTGGGAGAAATGATCTTGGAAATGCCGAAAATGCCCGGATGCGCGCCTTGCACAATGGCCAGCCAACCGACGGTTTCTGCCGGCAAGTTCAGCTTCAGGTCCGGGGACTTGCCCACCTCGTCAAACGGCACCTGGCCCAAGTGGACCGCCTGCACGCCCGGCGGCAGGTCGGTCGGCACCGTCACGGGGTCGGGCAAGTCGGCGGCGTCCACGTCTGGCTCGACGTCCGGCACGGCATCCACCTCCGCCTCAACGTCTGCCCCGACGTCAGGCGGCGTGGTCAGGTCGGAGGCCACCTCTGGTTCCACGTCCTGCACGGCATCCACGACGACGTCCACTGCGGGCAGCGAGGTCGTCGGCGCATCGTCACTGCCGCACCCCCATGCAAGCGCAACCGGACACAGGAAGGAGACGAACAGCACGGCAGAACGGCGTGGCATGGTCAGTCCTCGCTTTCGATGGGTGGCAGCTCGAAATCGGCGCCGTCGGTCGGGAGGCTAAGCATCTCGCGGGCATAGCGCTGCTCTGCCGGCGATCCGCTGCGGTACAGGTGCAGCAGCGCGTCGACCTGGGCGTCGCGCGCCAGCGAAGTCCGCCCCGGACCGTCGATGCACCCGGGGCGGTCGTCGGGAGGACACGCGATGCGCAGGTGAAAGTGGTCGGCGTGCGGACTCGAGGTCTTCGGCTCGACCAGCACGCGCTGGGCCGACAGCCGCAAGGTCTCGGGCTCGCCGATGCGCAAAGCATGGTCCAACAACAGGTTTCTGAGCGGCACCGACACAAAGATCCACTGCACCACCACGTCCGGGTCCGACAGCCACCGACGCACCAGCGTCCAGTTGCGGGCGGTGTCGAACTCAAAACGCCCGCGCGCCGACTCGGGCCAGTCCGCCACCCCGGTTTCGTCGTAGTGCACCAGCGTGAACGGCGGCAGCTCGTTGCGGCCCATGCGGTCGTAGGCGAAAAAGGCGATATCGGCGTCGCGCCCACTGTTGTGGCTGACGCTGGGAGGAATGTCGCCACCGCCGGGGCGGGACAGGTTGCCGATGCGCAAGACCGAGCCGGGATGCTCCTCCGCAACCGCCTGCGCTGACCTGTACAGCAAGTCGACCAGCAGCTGCGTTCCCCACACGAAGCCGCGCTGCCCGGTGTAGGGGATCACTTGCAGATACGCGGAGTTGGTCACGGCAACCCCGCCCAGCAGGTAGCCCAACTGCGGGGTGCCGATCGAACGTCCACCGCCGGGCGGGGCGAGACCGAAAGTGCCCATCAAATCGCGAGCGGGCGCGTACGGATCCGCGTGGTCCACGGCGGCAGCCTGGGAATGGCGGTATGGGTCGAGCTCCGGGTCAGCCAGAGGCGCGGGGGCCGCGACGGGCGAAACGGGTGCCGAAACGACAGGAGCGGGACGGGCGGCGGAAGACGAGGCGGCGGGAGGAGAAGTAAGCAGCGACGTCACTTGGCGAGCAGACGGAGCGCGGCCGCACGAGACCAGCAGCACGAGGCACGCGAGATGGGAGACGCGGAAGATCAACGGCTTGGCCTCAGGCTCCGGCCCTGCGGCCGACGGCGCCCGACATCGTGCCAGAAGTGGGGTCCGGTGTCGCGGGGGCTTGCGGTCGGCGGGAGTCTTGCTTAGACTTCGGCCCCCGCTGGACCCGGGGTTACGAACGGGTCCGCGACAGGTCGCCAACATAGCTCAGTTGGTAGAGCAGCTGATTCGTAATCAGCAGGTCCCGGGTTCAAGTCCCGGTGTTGGCTCC
>CAYURO010000030.1:0-58577 GCA_964447285.1 uncultured Enterobacteriaceae bacterium
CGTCGCCCACCCAGCGTGAGTGACACCCGCCCCCGGCAGGCGTAGCGTGCAAACCCGGCCGCCCGTCGACGGCCGTGGAGTTGCCCATGCGTGCCCCTGCCCTCGCCTTTCTGATCCCTGCCGCGCTGCTGACGGCCACCCTCGGCTGCTCGCGCGAGCCCGTCCCCGCGCCCCCGGCCACTGCGCAGGCCTCGCCGCCCCCGGCCCCTGCTGTTGCCGTCGCCCCGGCATCGGCGCCCTCGCCCACCGAAGCCGCGTGTACCGGGCAGGGGTGCGCAGGTCCCGAGGGTCACCTGCCGCCCATCGACTGCCCGCTGGCCAAGGCCGGCCTGAACCCGCACCACGGTGGCATGAAGCCGTTTGAAGACACCGAGAAGTACATCGCCTTCCTGGACCGCGAGGACCGCGCCGCGTGGCAGAAGCCCGACGAGTTGATTCGGTCGCTCGCGTTGAAGGGGACCGAGGTCGTGGCCGACGTCGGGTCTGGATCGGGGTATTTTGCGTTCCGCTTTGCCCAGGCGTTGCCCAAGGGCAAGGTGGTCGCCATCGACGTCGACCCCGAGATGGTCCGCCACGTGCACCACAAGGTGATGACGCAAGGGCTACAGGGCATCGAGTCGGTGCTTGCTCCTACAGACGACCCCAAGGTCCCGGGCGACGCCGACTTGGTGTTCGTTTGCGACGTCCTGCACCACGTCGAGCAGCGGAATGCTTGGGTTGGCAAGCTGTTTGCCGAGATGAAGCCGGGGGCGCGGCTGGTCATTGTCGAGTTCAAGGAGGGCGAGCTGCCCCAGGGGCCGCCCGCAGCGATGAAACTGGCGCGGGCGCATGTGAAGGCGTTGGTGACTGCGGCTGGGTTCGGGTTCGTTCGCGAGGACGACCGGATTTTGCCTTACCAGGTGGTTTTGGAGTTTGTTCGGTTGTAGGTTGGGTTGGGGGGCGGGACGAAGGATTCTCCCCCTACCACCCCCCCGAAACCCGAAGGTAGTTGTACCCAAAGATCACCACCGCCCGCCGCTGGATCGCCTCGGTCGGCCCAAACCACTTCCCATCCGTCTCGCCCGCAAACACCCCATGCGCCTTGGCAGTTTCCACATAGCCATACAACGCATCCGTCGTCGGCACATCACTGAAAGAAGCCCCGCCGGGCTTGACGACCACCCACTTCGCCGCCCGCACCAAAAACGTCGCAAACTGCGCACGCGTGGTCAGGTCATCGACGCAGAACTTGCCCTCACCGCAGCCAGACGTCACGCCATTGTCCGCCAACGCCTGCACATACCCATACACCGAATGATCGCAAGGCACGTCGCTGAAACTCGGCTTGCACTGCACCACCGGCTGCAGCCCAAACAACCGCGCGATGGCCACTGCCGCATAGCCGCGCTTCAACGTATCGGTCGGATGCAGCGCCAGGTCGCCGGGATAGCCCACGATCACGCCCGTGACCCCCAGCATCTGCGCGGCGGTCCACAGCGGCTGGTCGCCGGGCGCGACGTCGCTCCACCAGTACAGGGGCATGCGTCGCTCGTTCGCCAACACGTGTTGCAGCTTGCGCAAGCGCGTCGTGTCGGTCAGCAGCGTCCGCGGCGTCACCTGCTGCTGCACCGCCATGGCCGCCGCCGTGCCTGCCGCCTCGCCGATGTGCCACTCGACCGGGTGCAGCCGGTACGAACCGTTGGACAGGTGGGTGGTGCCGATGTTCTTGGCGGCGGCCAGCAGGCCCTCGTGCTGCTGCGGAACCAGTGCGCCCAAGGGCACTTGCGTGGGCCGGGTGGCGCCCTTCCAGCTCGGGTCGCTGGCCGTCGTCTCGCCCGCCGGGCAACTGTGCAGGTCCATCGGGTACCACGCGGTGCCCACCGAATCGGCAAACAGCGTCGCGCGCGGGTTCACGCCGTCGACGGCCAGGTCCTGCTCGCGCACCGTCGTCACCGCGCGCAACCGCCGCGACTCGCGGATGTAGGGGTACGGCGACAGGCCATCGCCGGTCGGAAAGAAGTCCTTGCGCAGCTTGAGGTTGGGATAGCCGTAGCCGTTGCCGTCGTCGCGGGGGGCGTCGTGCTGCAGCCAGTAGACGAACCCGAGCGTGTAGTCGCGGGCGCGGGCGAGCACGGCGGCGGCGTCTGCGGGCGACTTGCCGATCACGTCGCAACCGGTCGGCGTGTCGCCCAGGCAGTACGTGTCGAAGTCGTTGCCGTCGGGGCCCCAGTTGATCATCGCGACGTCGAACGGAATCGTGATGGGTTCTGAGAAGTTGCCCGCCGCCAGCAGCCGCCGGTAGGTCCAGAACACGGCCTGGCCGGTCGGGTCGGTGAACACCTTGTAGTTCCTGCCGCAGAACAAGCTGTACCGCGCCGCCGCATAGCCGTTGGGCTTCGGGATCAGGTGGTTCTCGCCCGCCGGACGCTTCTCGAGCAGGAACGTGTAGGTAAACGGCTGCACGCACTCTGGAGCGGCCACGTTGCGCGCGTGGGTCTCGCCCGTGTCGGCCTTGGACTCCGCGCCGGACCGGAAGGGCACCCCCGCCAGCGCCAGCAGGTCGCCCAGCTCGGTCGCGTCGAGCGTCACGGTGCCGCGCACCTCGACCGGCAGGTACGCCGACGTGGTCTTCTCCAGCACCACGCCCTGCACGAAGGTGCCCGCCGTGAGCGCCGACGCCAGCCGATAGTCCTGCAGGATCCGCAGCTTGCCCGTGTTCACCAGGGCCTGCGCCCGCTGCTGCAGCCACGCCGCGCCCACCTGCGGCTCGTAGCACAGCCGACTGACCCAGCACGACCCGGGGTCGAACGCCGGGCCGTCGGCGCCGTCCGAGTCGTTCTGCGGCTGGGTGACGGTGTAGTTCGACAGGTAGTGTTGCCGCACGCCCGAGCGAAACGCTCGGTAATCCTTGGACCAGTGGGCATAGCTGTTGGCGGGGACCGACTCGTCGAGGGCGCTGACCCCCTGCGTGGTCGACTGGCCGCCCAGCCACGGAAAGAACGAGACCAGGCACGTGTCGACCCCGCGGTCGGCCGATGCCAGCGCCGCCGCGGTGCCGCCAGTGCCCTCGCCCACCACCAGGACTTGGCAGTCGATGCGGCATACCGAGCCCCATGGCGAGGCGCCCGGGGGACACGTCAGCGGGGGGACGTCGGGAATGTCGGGCGTGTCGGTGACGTCGGGCACGTCCGGTACGTCGGGAATGTCCGGAACGTCAGGAACGTCAGGAACGTCCGGAGTGTCGGGCGCGTCAGCGACATCGGGGACGTCGTTGACCTCGGGCACGTCGGCAGTGTCCGTGGCGTCAGGCGTGTCGGCTACCTCGACCGCATCCACCGCGTCGGACACGTCGGCAACGTCGGCCGCGGCATCCCCGTCCGCATCCACCGCCGCGTCCGCGCCGACCTCTGCATCCGCGTCTGCCCCGGCCAGGTCCAACGGCTCGGGCGCATCGGTCTCGGCAAGATCCACCGTCACGAAGTCCGGGGCAAACACCTCGTCGGCCGCGTCGGTGGCATCTGCGGTCACGACGACCGGGTTCGCCGGTCCGGGGTCGCTGCACGCGGCCGCCAGGACCAGCGCCACCCACCACGGCGGCCAACCGCGCTGGGGAATCATCGGTCCCACCCCCCAACTGCCCGCAGCCGCTCGATTTCCTGCTGCCCCTGCGCCTGCAGCGCCAGGACGTCCACCTTGGCCACGCGGTTCAGCGGCAGCTCGCCCGCCTTCAAGAACACGAAGTGGCTGGGGCGCTTGTAGGCCGCCATCTCCTTCAGGCGCGGCGCGAAATCCTCGGCGGTCAGGGTCGCGCCGTCTCGCAGCTCGACAAAGGCCATCATCGCCTCGGTGTAGACGTCGTGCGGCAGGCCCACGCACGCAAGGGCAGCGATGCGGTCGGGAAAGGCATCGACCAGGAACTGCTCGACCTCGCCGGGAAACACCTGATAGCCCTTGGGCTTGATCACGAACTTCGCCCGCCCCGAGAAGTGCAGCCCGCGCTCGTCGACCCAGCCCAGGTCGCCGGTGTAGCAGACGCCGTTGGTCGACAGGGTCTTGCGCGTGCTCTCGGGGTCGTTCAGATAGCCCAGGAACAACTGCGGCCCTTCAAAGCAGATCTCGCCCACCTCGCCGTCGCGCATCTCGACACCGGCAGAGCCGTCGTCGTGCATCGGCGTGCGGATCGTCATCGGGCACAGCGGCGACTCGAAGCCGATGCTCTGCACGATGTCGTCCACGCTCCAGTCAGGGGGCGTGTAGGTGCAGAAACCGGCTGTCTCGGTCAGCCCCAGCCCCGTGCCCATGCGGCCGGCCATCGCTCGCAGTCGCTCGAGAAACGGCTTGTCGACCGCCTGACCGCCGTACAGCGCGAACTTCAGGGACTTCAACTTGGCCACGTCGTACGTCGGCAGCCGCCACTCCATCTGGAACAGCGCGGGGATCTGGCCGCACAGCGTGACGTGATGCTTCTCGATGGCGTCGAGCGAGGCCTGGGGGTCGAAGACGTGCAGCACCACGCTGGTAGCCCCGGCATACACGGCCGACATCAGCTGCTCGGTCTGGCCCCCCACGTGGCTGGGCGGCAGGTTCACCAGCATCCGGTCGTGCTCGCCGATGCCGAAAGCGACCGCCAGGCCGATGTCCTGCACCAGCACGCTCTCGTGGCACAGCATCGCGGGCTTGGGCGAGCCGGTGGTCGAACCGGTGGTGAAGATCAGCAACGCCGCATCGCGCTTGTGTACCTGCGCCGCCGCCCGCCGCACGGTGCCGAACAGCTTGGACACCAGGTACTGCCGCTTCATCGGCCGGGCAAAGTCGTCGATCCACTGCGCGTGCGGCAGAAGGCCCTCGCGGTTCTGCTGGAACTGGATCCAGTGCTTGCAGTACGGCGCGCCCTTCTGCACCTCGGCAAAGATCGGGCGAAAGTCGGCGCGGGGGCTCAGCCCTACGAAGAAGCACGCCTTGGGGCGGATCTTGCCAAACGCGTCGAGGATCTCGCCGGCCTTCAGGCGCATGTCCAACGGAGCGATCTGCACGCCGATCTGGAAGCAAGCGTACTCCAAGAAGATGTGCTCCTTCAGAAACGGCAGGCTGGTCGCGATGACGTCGCCCTTGCGAAGCCCCAGCGCCAGCAGCCGCGCCGAGAACGCGTCCATCACCTGCGCAAACCTGGCCCAGGTGATCTTGGTGTCGGTGTGGTGCTCGATCAGCGCAATCTCGTTGGGCTTCTGGTCGGCCCAGTGATGCACGTAGTCGGCAAGGCACGGCAGCAGGCGCTCATAGCGGTGCAGGCACTCGGCGCGGGTCTCGGGGCGATGCATCAAAGTCCTCGGCAGCGCCTCAGGGGGACGGGGGGCGCATGAGGAGGCGAATGCTGAACCTATTTCAGGGTCGCGGGAAGTGGCTGGGGCGGCGGCGCGGCCGGCTGTACCGCCGACGGTAGCCTCGCCTACCCCACCGTGTCGCCCGCAGACTCGTCCTCGCCGTTGGAGCCATGTTCGTCGCGCTCCAGGTACAGCAACCCGGCTTCTTCGTCGTACGCGAACAACTCGGAATAGCGACCCCAGTCGATGGCCGTCTGCATCTGGCGCTGCGCCTCGTCTTCGGTGAAGTGATGCCCCAGCAGCTCGAGGAAGAACTCCTCGTTCATCCGCCCGCGCCGGTTCGCCCGCAGCGCCTGCAGGATCTGGTTGACCAGCACCACCGAGGTGGCTGCCGCCTCGCGGAACACTTCCTTGCGCTCGAGGATGTCGCCTTCGACAAACCGCTTGCCCAGAGGGGTCAGGCCGATGTCGCCCTCGCGAATCTCGGCAAGTCCAAGAATTGACACAGCTTCCATCAGGGGCAGCAGCTCGTCGGCTTCCAGGCCCAACTCGGTCTCGAGCTCGTACAGGTCCTCGCGACCACCCTGCTCTTCCACAAGCTCGATCAACCCGGTCAACGCGCCCACCCGCGCATGGGGCAACTTCTGAAATCGCCGCAGCGCCAGCGGCCGCGACCTGCCTTGGGCCTCGATCTCGCTGGGCTTGGCCAGCACGGTGTAGATCTTGTCCACCATCCGCTTGAATTCAGGCGACTTGCGGTCCCGCGGGTGCGAGAGGTGCACGGGGATCACCGCCGCCACCCGCCCCGGGTTCTGCCACAGCACGACCAAGCGGTCGGCCATCATGACGGCTTCCTCGATGCTGTGGGTGATGGCCAGAATCGACTTGGTGGGGATCTTGCTCTCGAGCCACAGGTCCATCAGCTCGCCGCGCAAGTTCTCGGCGGTCAGCACGTCCAGACTGCTGAAGGGCTCGTCCATGCACAGGATCTCGGGTTCCATGGCCAGCGCACGCGCAAAGCCCACGCGCTGCTTCATGCCGCCCGACAGCTCGCGCGGATTCGCGTCCTCAAAGCCGTCGAGGCCGATCATGTCGATGACCTTCAACGCCTTTTCCCGTGCCGTCTTGCGGTCCATGCCGCTGGCCAGCAGGCCCATCGACACGTTCTCCAGCACCGACATCCACGGAAACAGCGCGAACGACTGAAAGACGATGCCAACGCCCGGGTTCACACCGTGCAACGGGGCGTTGTGGTACTCGACCACGCCGTCGGACGGGGGCACCAGACCCGCGAGGATGCGCAACAGCGTAGTCTTGCCCGAGCCCGACGGACCCAGCAGCGCGATGAATTCTCCTTCGCGAATCGTCAGGTCTACGCGGTCGAGCACCAGCACCTTGCGGGTGCCGGCCACGTCGTAGCCCTTGGACACGCCCTGGCACTGGAGGATCAGGTCGCCCTTCGCCATGGTCTCTCCTCACTGCTCGCACCTGCGCCGGTCAATCCAGCTTCAGGTGCTCCTCGGCGTAGACGTACAACCGCCGCCACAACATGCGGTTCGTCACCACCACAAGCACGCCCATCCACAGAATCGACAGGATGATGGTGGGCCAGTCCCCCGTGTGGGTCGCCCGCGCAATGGTCGAGCCCAGACCGAATGTCTCGAGTTGGTGCGTCCCGAAGCCCGCGACCTCTGTGATGATGCTTGCGTTCCATGCGCCGCCCGCAGCGGTCAGCGCTCCAGTGACCCAATAGGGAAAGATGATCGGGAGGATCAGGTGCCGAAAGCGCTGCCATCGGTTCAGCCGAAACGCGCTTGCGGCCTCGCTAAGGTCCTCGGGAACTGCCATCGCACCAATGATCACGTTGAACAGGATGTACCATTGGTTGGCCAGCACCATCAGCAGAACGCTGCCGAAGGTCAGGGGCAGGCCCGTCCACGCAAACACCAGTACCATCAACGGAAACATCAGGTTCGCGGGGAACGCGGCACCCAGCTGGATGATCGGCCTGAGCTTGAACGCAAGTGACCGACGCAGTCCGATGGCCGTCCCGAGCGGCACCCAGATCAGCGACGCCACCACGACCGTCGCAGCCACCCGAGCAAGGGTCGCGAAGCCACTGAGACCGATGTCGATGACCTGGTCCGTGGTCACTTGGTCTGCAATCGCCAGCACCGCGCGGACCGCAAGCCAGCCCACTGTCGCCAGAACTGCTGTCGTCGCCAGCCTGGCCAGCCATGTCCGCGTCCGCTCGGGCATCGGCGGCGCCTTCCGGCGCGTACGCGCAAGTTGGGCCGGCAAACGATGCAACACGACATGCGTCAGGGGCTGGACGACGGTCTCACCAAATCGCGACACCAGCCGAGATCGCTCAAAGGCCGTCAACACGTACGATTCGTAGCCCTGGTCGAACCCGGTACCGGTCTGGAACCGCTGGGCCCAAGCCAGCAGCGGCCGGAAGAACACGAGGTCCTGCACGACCACGACCGCAACGAACGTCCCAATGGCGATGAAGACCGCGTTCAGGTTCCCCTGCGCCACCGCCGTCGCCAGATACGAACCGATGCCAGGCAGGCGAATGTCCTTGTCCAGCACCGTGATGGCCTCTGAGGCCGCCAGGAAGAACCAGCCGCCGCCGAAGCTGACCATGCTGTTCCACACCAGGCTGTTCATCGCGTAGGGCACCTCCAGATGGGCGAAGCGCTGGAAGGCCGTGAGACCGCTGCTCGTCGCTGCCTCTTGCAGGTCGCGGGGAATCGAGCGGGCCGACTGATAGAACGCGTACAGCAGGTTCCACGCCTGGCTGGTGAAAATGGCGAAGATGGCCGCCAATTCCATGCCCATCATCGAGCCGGGAAACAGCGACATGAAGAAGTTGACGGTGATCGCCAGAAATCCCAGCACGGGCAGCGACTGCAGAATGTCGACAGCCGGGATGATGATCCGTTCGGCCCGCCGGTGGTGCACCGCCAGCTGTCCGAATGTGAAGGCAAACACCAGAGACAGGCCGTAGGCCACGAACATCCGGACGATCGACCGCAGCACGTAATACGGCACGGCGGACGGTTCCAGAGAGATCGCCGAGGCCGCCTGCGAGGCAGGCTCGGTCATGCCGCTGCCGACGCTCGCTGCCGCCCACAACGCCGTCACCAACGCCGCCGCGATGGGCACGTCGTAGAGCGTGAAGGGCACGCGGCCCCACAGCGTCGGGCGAGTGAAAGGCGGCAGACCCACGCAGAGTTCTCCGGGCGCACGCAAATTCCGCATCGCGCGTGCGTGGCGGCTTCTAGCCCCGTGCTCCCGGCGGGTCAACGGCCAGGGCTCAAGCGGAGCGTGCTTCTAGCCCCCGACGCGAATCCCCACGAGATGACACGTGTCGTTCGACCCGATCAGGCGAAAGCCCTTCTGGTCGATTTGCACCGTCGTGATCGAGCATGGATCGATCGCGAACGCACTGAATTTACCGACTTTCAGGCTGAACACGCGGGTCAGCAGCGTCGAGATCGCGAACATGTGCGACACCACGATGACGTCGCCCTGCGGGTAGAGGTCGTACAGGTCCTCGAGCGCCCGCCAAGTCCGCGCGGACACTTCCGTCAGCGTCTCACCGCCGGGAAAGCGGGTGGTGCCGGGCTTCTCTTGCCAGCGGGTGCGCCACGGCAGCAGCTCATCCGGCAAGCTGGGGATGTGCATCCCATCGACGCGCCCGACATCGACCTCGATCAGCCGCCGATCCACGACCACCGGCTGCCCCATGGCGTCGCCAATCGCGTCGGCGGTCATGCGCGCACGAGAGAGAGGACTGCACCAAAGGGCATCGCAGGGACGGTCCTGCAGGTGTTGGGCGGTGGCGGCGGCCTGGCGTTCTCCCAAGGGAGACAAGGGTAGATCCAAGCGACCGAGCATGACCGGCTGACCGCTGAGTCGGGTGGCGCCGTGGCGAACGAGGGTGACGCGCAAGCCGAACCTCCGGGGGGCGTTCCGTTGCGGAACCGAAGGCGCGAAGCCTACCTGCCCTGCGTCGGCCGTCCAGAATGACGTGCAGGTCTGCTTTCCCACGCGCGTTCTCGCCTCGCGTCAGGTCGCCCGGGATGGACTTCGGACCTGCGCACCCGTACATTCGCCCCCCCACTCCGAAGGAGGCTCCCGTGTTCCTGGATCGTCTGGTCCGCCTGCTTCAGCCGCAAGACAACCGATTCATCACGTACCTTGAGGCCATCGCCCACAACGTCGCCGTCGGAGCCGACTGCTTCGCCGGTTACCGCGATGCCCAAGGCCACGACGACTTCGTGAAGATCGCCGAGAACCTGCGTCGCATCGAGCACGAAGGCGACGCGATGGCCCACCTGCTCTACGACGAGCTGGACAAGACCTTCGTCACGCCGATCGACCGCGAGGACCTGCACGACCTCTGTTCGGAGCTGGACGACGTGCTGGACATCATGGAGGCGTGCTCAGGCCGCATCGTGATCTACCGGCTGGAGCACCTGACCGAGCCCATGCGCGAGATGGTGCGCGTCATCCAGGCCGCCGCCCACGAGGTCGAGTCCGCGGTCAAGAAGCTGGGCGATGACAGCAAACACCTTGAGTTGCCGATGCAATTCGTGCGAGTACACGCGCTGGAGAACGAGGGCGACGTCATCTACCGCACGGCCCTGGGAGAGCTCTTCACCAAGCCCGTCGATGCGGTCGAGTTGATCCGCCAGAAAGAGATCCTCGACGCCCTGGAACGCGCCATCGACGCCTGCGACGACGTCTGCGACCTGCTCAGGTCGGTGGTCATGAAGCATGGTTGATCCCTTCCTGCTGCTGGTCGCCGTCATCCTGCTCGCGGTGGCGTTCGACTACATCAACGGCTTTCACGACACGGCCAACGCCATTGCGACCGTCGTGTCCACGGGCGTGCTGGGACCGCGCACCGCCGTCTTCCTTGCCGCGGTCGCAAACTTCGTGGGCGCGTTCTTGGGCACCGGCGTCGCCAAGACCATCGGCGGCGACATCGCAGACCCCGCGTCCATCACCCAGACCGTCGTCGTTTGTGCCCTGTTCGCCGCCATCGTGTGGAACCTGATCACGTGGTATTTCGGCATCCCGTCCAGCTCGTCACATGCATTGGTCGGCGGTTTGGTCGGCGCGGTGTTCGGCCACCGTGTGCTGACGCAATCGGTAGGTGCGGGCGAGTCGATGGCGGCGCTGCTGACCTCCAAGGGTGTCGGCAAAGTGGTCGAAGGCCTGATTCTGTCGCCGATCATGGGCCTACTGCTGGGCTTTGGCCTGATGCTGCTGCTGCTGTGGATCGTCCGGCGGCAGGCGCCCACGCGCGTCAACCACATCTTTCGCAAGTTGCAGCTGGTGTCGGCGGGCATGATGGCGCTATCGCACGGGTCGAACGACGCGCAAAAGGCCATGGGTATCGTCACGATGGGCCTGGTCGGCTACTACGCCAACCACGCGGCGTCGGCGCCCGGCTGGCTGGATCTGGCAGCGTGGACCGAGCGCAAGGAGCTGGTGGTGCCAGCGTGGGTCATCCTGATGTGCGCCCTGGCGATGGCAGCGGGTACCGCGGCTGGTGGTTGGCGCATCATCCGCACGATGGGCAGCCGGATCATCAAGCTCAAGCCAATTCATGGGTTTGCGGCAGAGACGGCCGGTGCCGCCGTCATCCTCACCGCCACTTTCCTGCACGCGCCGGTGTCGACCACGCACGTCATTTCGTCGTCGATCATGGGCGTCGGCGCCTCGAAGCGGATCTCGGCCGTGCGCTGGGGCGTCGCGGGCAACATCCTGACGGCGTGGGTGCTGACGCTGCCCGTCACGGCCCTGTTGGGCGGCGTGGCCTATCTGGCGCTTTACGAGCTGCTGGGCTGACGGTTGCGAATCCTTTCGACAGTTCCGTGACTCTCACCCGGGCAGGAACTCAATGGAGTTTCCACCGTCGTTGATCCGAATCGACGCACGCGCCATGATGGTGGCTTGCGT
This sequence comes from uncultured Enterobacteriaceae bacterium, assembly GCA_964447285.1. Taxonomy (GTDB): domain Bacteria; phylum Myxococcota_A; class UBA9042; order UBA9042; family UBA9042; genus CAJBNH01. The sequence continues at coordinate 11,280 of CAYURO010000030.1, forward strand.
CGCCTGAATTCCGGGCGGGCGGTGACTCGGGGGGGCCACGACATGGATCGCATCTGGATCAAGCACTACGAAGCAGGCGTGCCTGAAGACCTGCACGCTTTGGACAAGACCGTCGTCGATTTCCTGGACGCCTCTGCCGCGCAGTGGCCCGACCGGCCGGCGGTGACGTTCAAGGGCAAGACGCTGACGTATGCGCAGCTGAAGGACGCCGTCGACCGATTCGCCACCGCCCTGTCGCGGTTGGGAGTCCAGAAGGACACGCGCGTCGCCATGTGGCTGCCGAACCTGCCGCAGATGGTCATCGGCTTCTTCGCGACGCTGAAGCTGGGCGCACAGGTGGTCAACACCAACCCGCTGTACGTCGAGCGCGAGATCGAGCACCAGTTCAACGACGCCAACGTCACCGTCGTCGTCACGCTGGACTACCTGTGGTGGAACAAGCTGCGGGCGATCAAGGCCAAGACCAAGGTCGAACACGTCATCGTCACGTCGATCCCCGACTTCCTGCCCTTCCCCCTGAACCTGCTTGCGCCGCTGAAGCTGAAGAAGACGCAGCAGTGGGTCAAGGTGCCGGCCGAACCGGGCGTGCACTTCTTCAAGGACCTGCTGGCCCACACGCCGCCGTCGCCGCCCAAGGTCGAGCTGCCGCTGGATCACGTCGCCGTGCTGCAATACACGGGTGGCACCACGGGCGTGTCCAAGGGCGCGATGCTGACGCACCGCAACATCTCGGTGAATGCGCAGCAGGCCAAGGCCTGGTTCCCGGTCCTTCAGGAGGGCAAGGAGACCCTACTCGCCTGTCTGCCCTACTTCCACGTCTTCGGCATGACCGTGTCGATGATCTGGCCGATCCTGACGGGCAACCACATCGTGCTCGCGCCCAATCCGCGGGACATCCCCGATCTGGTCAAGAGCATCACCAAGTACCGCGTGACCATCTTCCCCGCCCTGCCGGCGCTGTTCGTGGCGATCAACAATTACCCGGGCATCGACAAACTGGACGTCACCAGCATCAAGGGCTGTTTCTCAGGCTCGGCGCCGCTGCCGGTCGAGGTGCTCGAGCGGTTCGAGAAGTTGACGGGCGGCCGCATCACCGAGGGCTTCGGGTTGACAGAAACGTCGCCGGTCACCCACGTCAACCCCTTGTTCGGCCTGCGCAAGCCGGGGTCGGTGGGCATTCCGGTGCCTGGCACCGACATGAAGATCGTCGACATCGACACCGGGTTGACCGAGCTGGCGGTGGGCGAGGAAGGCGAGCTCTGCCTGAAGGGGCCGCAGGTCATGGCCGGCTACTGGAACAAGCCGGACGAGACGGCCAAGATGCTGCGCGACGGCTGGGTCTACACGGGCGATCTGGCGCGCGTGGATGAAGACGGCTTCACCTACATCGTCGGCCGCAAGAAGGACATGATCATCGCGGGTGGCTACAACATCTATCCCGACGAGATCGACGGCGTGCTGTTCATGCACCCCGCGGTGCTCGAGGCGGCGACCATCGGCGTGCCCGACGAGAAGCGTGGCGAGACCGTGAAGTCGTTCGTGGTGCTCAAGCCCGGCACGCAGGCCACCCCCGAGGAGATCATCGCGCACTGCAAGCACGAGCTCGCGCCCTACAAGGTGCCGAGGAGCATCGAGTTTCTCGATGCCCTGCCTAAGAGCGCCATGATGAAGATCCTGCGCAAGGACCTGCGGGAACGCGAGATCGCGAAGAAAGCGTAGCGGGAGAGGCAGCAGACTGGACCCGTGGTAGGCTCTCCCCCGCCACCGGAGGGCTTGATGGCTCGTCTGCTCACTTGCCTCGTCCTGTTTGCCGTCATGGCCCCCGGCCTCGCGCTCGCCGCCGACGCTGACGCCGCCGCCCCCAAGCCCGCGCCCGACCCCATCTCGGTCCAACTCGTGCAGAAAAAGCCTTTGCGGTTGGCAAGGTTCAAGTTCGACAAGAAGGACAAGGGCTCGGTCGCGCTGGACGGCGTGCTCGACGTGACGGTGGCAAACCGCAGCCCCGACCGCCCGGTGTTCGTCCTGCGCCTTGAGGTGCACGGCTTCGTGTTTCGGCCCAAGGGCGGCGGCGCGCCGTTCGTGTTTGTGCATCCCTGCAAGTGCGTCAAGGACTTTCAGGACGAGGTCGTCGACGTCTCGCCCCTGCGCGCCGGAGGTCAGGAGACGGTGGTGTACGACGACTGGGGCTGCTCCGGCTCGACGTGGCCGCCGCCGCCTGCTGGCACCTATCTGGTGTCGTATCGCACCTTTGCGTTCGACCACGTGCCCGCGAAGCCCGAGCTTCCCGACGCCCCGGCGAGCCCACAGCAGATGGTCGAGGCGTGCCGCAAGGCATTCGCGGACGAGGTCTCGTGGGTGGGCGCGGTGGAGTCGAACGCGCTGGAAGTGACGCTGGGCCCGCCCGTCGACCTGCTGTACGACGCCAAGGGCGAGCGCTGGGTCGAACAGAAGTCCAAGAAGAAGGCCAAGGTCCGCTAGCCGATGCAGCTGCCCCACACCTTTCGCGCCCTGCGCCACCGGGACTACCGGCTGTTCCTGTCAGGTCAGGCGGTCTCGTTGGTCGGCACCTGGCTGCAGTCGGTGGCGCAGTCGTGGCTGGTGTACCGGCTGACGGGCTCGGCTTGGCAGTTGGGGCTTGTGACATTCTGCAGTCAGATCGCCGTGTTTGTGCTCTCGCCCGTGGGCGGGGTGGTGGCCGACCGCACCGACCGGCGCAGGATGATGCTGCTGACGCAATCGGCGTCGATGGGCCTGGCCTTCACGCTGGGGTTCCTGACGCTGACCGACCGGGTGACGGTCGCGCATGTGTACGTGATGGCGTCGTTGTTGGGCGTGGTGAACGCCTTCGACATCCCGGCGCGGCAGTCGTTCGTGCCTTCGCTGGTCGGGCGGACAGACCTGTCGAACGCGATCGCCTTGAACTCGTCCGTCTTCAACGCGGCGCGCATCGTGGGCCCGGCGACGGCGGGCGTGCTGGTGGCGGTGGTGGGCGAGGGCTGGTGCTTCGTGCTGAACGGCATCAGCTATCTTGGCGTTCTAGCCAGCCTTTTCACGCTGCACGCCAGGGACAAGCCGCGGTCGTCGGGTCGCTCGCCGATCGACGACGTGGTCGAGGGGGTCAGGTTCGCTGCCCGCAACGGCCCGGTGCGCGCCCTGTTGCTGCTGACGGCCGGGACCAGCCTGCTGGCGATGCCCTACACCACGTTGATGCCGCTGATGGCCGACCGCGTGCTGGGGTCGGGGTCGCGGGGGCTGGGGCTGCTGATGGCGGCGACCGGCCTGGGCGCGCTGACCGGGGCCATCACGCTGGCGTCGCGGCGATCTGAACGCGGGCTGGGGCGCTGGGTCGTCGCGGGCGCAGGCGCCTTCGGCGTGGGGCTGGTGACGTTCTCGGCCTCGCGCTCGCTGGCCCTTTCGGTCGTGCTGCTGCTGGGCGTGGGCTTTGCGAACATCCTGCAGATGGCCGCGTCGAACACGCTGCTGCAGGTCTTGACGCCAGAGCATCTGCGCGGCCGGGTGATGGCCCTGTATTCCATGATGTTCCTGGGGATGGCGCCGTTCGGCGGTCTCGCGTTCGGCGCCGTGGCGACCCATGTCGGCGTCCCGTGGACGATTGCCGGCGGTGGCGTGCTGGCGGTGTTGACGGCCGGCGTGTTCCTGAGGGAATTGCCTCGCCTGCGCACACAGGCTGCCGAAATGCTGGCCGACCGCGCACCTGAGCTGACGGCGCCAATGTGACGAACGGGAAAGCACTGCGATGACCAAGACCAACGCCGCGCGCCTGCTGGACAACCTGGGCGTGGCCTACGAGATCCGCACCTACGAGGTTGACGAGGCGGACCTGTCGGCACCCGCCGTCGCCCGCAAGGTCGGGCTGCCCTGCGAGCAGGTGTGGAAGACGCTGGTCGTGCGCGGCGACGGCACGGTCTATCTGGCCGTGGTGCCTGCGGATGCTGAGCTGGACCTGAAGGCGCTGGCCGTGGCGGTGGGCGAGCGCAAGGTCGAGCTGGCCGCGCTGAAGGACGTGCAGCCCCTGACCGGCTACATCCGCGGCGGCGTCACGGTGCTGGGATGCCGCAAGGAGTACCCGGTGTTTGTGGACGACACGATCGAGCTGATCGACCGGATGGCCGTCAGCGCAGGGATGCGGGGGGCGCAGCTGGTGCTGAATCCCAGTGATTACCTGCGTGTGACCAAGGCGACGGTGGCTCGCATCGCCCGCTGAGCCGCCGCCAAAATCAGACCAAACTGGTCCTTGTCCCGGCCCCGTGCTAGTGCTCCACTTGCCCGCCGTTGCGCGAAGGCGCTGTGGAGGCGGACATGAAGACCCTGATTCGCGGTGGCACAATCCTGACGGCCACCGATACCTACGTGGCGGACGTTCTGGTCGACGGCGAGAGCATCTCTGCCATCGGTGCCCATCTGAACCCCGAGCTGGCGGACAAGATCGTTGACGCGGCGGGCGCTTACGTCATTCCCGGCGGCATCGACGTGCACACCCACCTGGACATGCCGTTTGGCGGCACGACCACAGCGGACGACTTTGCCTCAGGCACCCGCGGCGCGGCCATCGGTGGCACCACCAGCTTCGTCGACTTCGCCATTCAGGGTCGCGGCCAGACGCTGCAGCAGGGCCTGGACACGTGGCACAAGAAGGCCGACGGCAAGTGCGCGGTCGACTACGCCTTTCACCTGATCATGACCGAGGTCAACGACCAGAACCTCAAGGACATGGCCAGCGTTGTCGATCAGGGCGTCACCAGCTTCAAGCTCTTCACGGCGTATCCCGGCGTGCTGATGAGCGACGACCCCAGCATCTTCCAGGCCATGCGTCGCGCCGGCGAGCTCGGCGGCCTGATCGGCATCCACGCCGAGAACGGCCCCGCCATCGACATCCTGGTGCGCGAGGCCATCGCCCGCGGCGAGACGGCGCCCAAGTACCACGCCATCACCCGCCCCGCAGCGCTCGAGGGCGAGCCGACCCACCGCATGATCGTGCTTGCGCAATTGGCCAAGGTTCCCGTGTACATCGTGCACCTGACCTGCCAGGAAGCGCTGGACGAGGTGACCGCAGCGCGCGACCGCGGCTACAAGGTCTATGCCGAGACGTGCCCGCAGTACGTGGTCTGCTCGACCGACGACATCGGCAAGCCCGGATTCGAGGGCGCGAAGTACGTCTGCTCGCCGCCGATGCGCGACAAGTCGAACTGGCCACACCTGTGGCGCGGCCTGCGGTCGAACGACCTGCAGGTGGTGGCGACCGACCACTGCTCGTTCAACATGGCGCAGAAGGAGATGGGCCTCGCCGGCTTCAACAAGATCCCCAACGGCATGCCGGGCATCGAGAACCGCCTGCACGTCATGTGGGAGCACGGCGTGGTCAAGGGCGAGATCAGCCCCAACCGCTTCGTCGAGATCTGCAGCACCAACCCCGCGCAGATCTTCGGCATGGAGAAGAAGGGCCGCATCACCGTGGGCGCCGACGCAGACATCGTGGTCTGGGATCCGAACCGCAAGCACACGATCTCGGCCAAGACCCACCTGATGAACGTCGACTACTCGCCGTACGAGGGGTGGCAGGTCAGTGCCAGCCCCCGGCACGTGCTGGTGCGCGGCAAGCAAGTCGTGGCCGATGGCGCGTACGTGGGCCAGGCGGGCGACGGCCAGTTCGTGAAGCGCGGCCGCGTGTAGGCCACGGCCGGTTCCCCCCGGAACCGACGACCACACCGCAGAGAATCCCCGCGCAAATCCCCGCAAATCCCGGATTTGACAGCCCCGATCCACGCGCCCAAGCTCTCGCTCCTGTCTGCGGATCGCGGCTTTGTGCCGTTTTCTTGGATTTCAGCGTCCCGCACGCCGATGCCTCGGCGCAGCGGGTAGCTGGGCTGGGCCTCGACCCGCGCCGTCCTGCGCCTGCGACCGGCACTCGATCGGTCGAGAGCGGGACTCCTTCGTCGTCTGTACGCCACGGAGGTCCGCCATGAAATGCCTGGTCGCGCTGTGCCTCGCCCTCCTCGTCCCCTCGATTGCGTTGGCAGAGGGTCCTGACCCCGCCTACCTCAAAGCCTTTGGCCCCGGCAGCATCGCCGCTTCCGGTCTGGGCTATCCCGCATTCGACAAGTACGACCCCGCTCAATTCAACTACAAGGACGGCAAGTTCGTAGTCGTCGCCGACGGCACGCTGGACCTGCGGGCCTTCACGACCAAGGGCATGACGCTGGGCAAGGCGATCGCCAAGGTCCGCAAGGAACGCGGCGCGAACCTGAAATACAAGCAGTCTGAGTACATGTCGTTCCGCATCTGGGCATCGCACGACTCGTCCGGCCAAGACCAGACCAAGGGCAAGTGGCCGACCAAGCTGGGCGACGAGCCGGCCTGGACGCCGCTGACCGACACGTCGTTCGACCTGCCGACGTCAAGCTACGACTGGGAGTCTGCCGGTGCCTCCTGGGACGACATGAAGGCCGACCTGTGGAGCATGGCCAAGGCCAAGCCGGGGCAGAAATACTACGTCGTGTTCTCGGTCGGTTACCGCTACAAGACCCCGGGTGGCGAGATGGAGAGCAAGTGGGACAGCGTGTTGGGCAAGTTCGTCCAACAGAAATCGCTGGGCATGGTCGGCTTCGTTTACGGCCCGGCGCTGGCGGCGTGCACCCTCGAGATCGGCGCGGGCCCGGACCAGAGCGGCAGCTTCAAGGACGCGGGCGAAGGCATCCTGGATCCCAAGACCGGCCTGACGTGGGCCAAGCAGGTGGGACCGGGGCTGCGCTTCATCGACGTGCCCGACGTCGACGCTACCCCGGGCGTCGTCACGTACCTGAAGAACAAGGGCAATGGCTGGCGGCTGCCGACGGTCGACGAGCTGCTGGCCTGGCGGAAGCTGGGCGGCCAGACCCCTCACACCTGGTTCAACGCCCACGGCTTCACTGACGTCAAGAACGACTGGTATTGGACGTCGGGTAACGAAGGTTACCGCGGCGTCTGGGTCATCCACTTCGGCGACACGCGCGATAAGGCGATGACTGAGGCGACCGACAAGATGCAGGTGTGGATGGTCAAGGGACCGTAGCCCGCGCTTGCCATTGCGGTTGGATGGCACTCCCTTTGCCTCGCTCGGTTTCTCCGGCTACGCTGGTCCGGCGCAGCACCCTGCCCCGCGCTCAGGCCCGCCGCCATGCCCGAAGACGTCTCCCGCCGCGCCCTGTTCACCCGCTTCTTCGGCCGTGGCCGCGACGTCGACGCTCGTCCGACTCCTGCCGAAGCGCCAGAACTCCCTGTCCGCGCTGCAGAACCTGCGCAAGACCGCCATCGCACCATCCCCGTGCTGCGACCGCCCAAGGCCATCGACGAGGTCGCCTTTCTGGTCGGCTGTACCCGCTGCAACGCCTGCGTGACTGCCTGTCCGCCCAAGGCCATCGTGCTGGCACCGGCCCGTTACCGCACGGCGGAAGGCACGCCGATGATCGACCCCTCCCGCCAGCCGTGCCTGTTGTGCAACGGCCTGCCGTGCGTCCAGGCCTGTGAACCCGGCGTATTGTCCAAGGATCTGCCGATTTCGATGGGAAGGGCCGCGGTACTGGCGCCGCAGTGTCTCAACCGCATGGGCTCGACGTGTTCCGTGTGCGTCGAACGCTGTCCGGTGCCGGGGGCCATCGCCATGGAGAACGGTCTGCCGGTCGTCCGCGACGCCGCGTGCAACGGCTGCGGGATCTGCCACCACGTGTGTCCAGCGCCAACACCTGCGATCCTGATTCTGGCCGCGCTGCAGCGCCCTGCCCGCCCCCGCTGAAGGTCAGCGCGCCGCCGACCGCAAAATACGCGCCGCCACCAAGTCCCGCAGCCTATCCAGCGTCGTGTGGGCTTCGGCGGGCGACTTGCGCATGCACTCTGCCATCGCGCGGGCCCAGTCGTCCTCGTCGCGGGTGTGGGCCAGCACCGACTCGCTCAAGGCGACGACCGACTGCTCGCGCAGGTGGTGCAGCTGCAGCCCCAGGCCGGCCTCTTCCAGCGCATCGCGTATCGCCAAGTGCTGCTGCCGCATCGTCTGGATGCCGCCCACGCAGGGCGACAGCGACATGTGCTGCTCAAAGAGGGGAAATGCGTCGTGTTCTTCGAAGTACATGTGGCGCTCGATCAGCACCTCCAGTCGACGGAAGACCCGGTCGGCGTGCTCCCAGTCGTCGGCATGGGCGATGTTCTGGAAGTCCTCGAGCTGCTGATGGATCCGCTCGTGGTCCAGCGCGAGCAGACCGATCACTTCGGCGGTGTCGAGTTCGCGGTTCATGTTCACCTCGTGGGGGGCGGGGGCGACTCACAGACGGGAGGAGACTAACGCAATGCGTCATGGCCGCGCTACTTGCCCCGCTGCAACTCTACGACACCCCAGACGATCGGTCGGCGATAGAAGCCCGTCGTTGCGCGCGTGACCTGAAACTGTTCGATGGGCTGCCCGTCGTCGTTCACCGCGAAGTGCAAGCCCAGGCGGGAGCCCGCACGCAGCTGCATTGGCGCCAGGACGGCCGCGGGAATGAACCACTCCAATCGATACCCGACGTTGGTTTTCTTCCACGCTGCAGCGATCGCGCCAGCCCCCGTGCCACCGTCGCCGTAGACCACATAGGCCAGCGCCGGCCCATCCTTGCCGTTCGCGGGAGGGCCGAACACGTACTGCGCGGCGTGCGGCGTATGGGTGCGATCCAACGCGCGTTTCTGGTCCTTTTCGATCCAAAGCTCGACACCGTCGCCCACCCATGGCGCCCGCTCGTCGACCACCAGCGAGTCGTCGGTCACGTCGACCGCGCCGTACAGCCCGTCTTTGCGCCAGCCGATCCGCACCGAACTCGTGGCCTTGCCCTCTACCGGCAGCGGCATCGATGCCACGCCCTGCCACTCGCCCAGATCGCCGTCCAGGGTGACCGCGCCCAACTGCGGCATCGGCACGGGTTTCGGCTCGGGCAGCAGCAGTCGCGCCAGCTCCTGACCGGGATTGAGCAACACGCGGTCGCCCTCGTAACGCTGGCCGTCGTCGGTCACCGCCATCGCCACCAGCAGCGGCGGGTCGAACTTGTCGCCCGTCACCTTCAGCCCCTTGGGCGGGACCACTTGGAAGGTCAGAGGCTTGCCCCCCAATTCCGCTTCCAGCGCCTTCGACACCTGCCAACCGCCGGGTGCTGATGACGTCGACACCTGGACACGCCCCTTCGCAGGCAGACCCCTGGGTTCCAGCGTCACGGTCGTCGGCACGCCGTCTGCCGGCAGCGACGATAAGTTGGCCCGCAGGTTGCCAAACAGCTTCAGCAATCGCACGGCGTGGACCGGGTCGATGGGGTCGACCTTGGGTGCGTTCGGCCCCCGCACCAGCTCGAAACGGTCGAGCATCGCGCCGTCCACGCCCTTGACGCGCACCTCCATGCGGTCGCCTTCTACCGAGAATACGCAGTGGTGCAGCACGGTTTGGCCAATGCCCCCCTCCAGCAGCGGGCTGTACTCGACGCCGTACAAGGGTGCACCGCCACCGCCCGCGACGATGTAGGTGATGGGCTTGCCGCCCTTGGCGCCCATCGGCTTGAAACGCTCGTACAGGTGCGAGTGACCCGAGATCACCAGGTCGACGCCGTACTTCTCGTACAGCGGCCGCACATCGCCATGCGCCCACTGCTCGCCGTGACCGCCGACGTTGAAGGTGGGGCGGTGGCTCAGCACGATCTTCCAGTCGGCCTTTGTCGCGGCCAGGTCCTGTTCCAGCCATGCGACCATCGCGGCGTGCGGCACCTTGTCCAACTCCGTGTCCAGCACGACCATGTGCACGTTGCCCGCGTCAAAGCTGTGGTAGGTCCGGTCCTTGGGCAGCCCGAACAGCTCGGTGTAGCGCACCGCATCGGCCTCGTGATTGCCGCGTACCGGCACGAACGCCGCCCGCCGCAACAGATCCCGCGCCGGCTCGAACAGCTCGCGCCCCCACAGTGGCCAGCGCCGACCGTCGGCAATCAGGTCGCCCGTGTTGACGAAGAAGCTGATCGGCAGGTCCTTGAGGATGGCGTCGACGACCTGTTTGTGGTGTCCCGGCAGCGAGCGGCTGTCCCCGTAGATGACGAACCGCAGGGGCTCACGCGACCCCGGCGTGGGCAAGCTGACGAAGCGGTCGCGGATCTCGCCGTCCTGACACCGGATCGCGTACGCGATGGACGCGGCGGCCGACAGTCCCTTCAGGGTGGCGATGTGCAGGACGTCCGTCAGCTCGGCCAGGGTCGCCTGCTGCGTCTCGACCGCAACGCCTTCGGGGGCGACGACGCTTGCCGGGGGAGCACCCGCCGACGTCACCCAGTGGAGGCGCGCAATCCCTTGTGCCTCTTGGTGAATCCATGGGCCCAGGGTGACGCCGCACGCGGTCCCGGAGGCGGCGACCTCGATGGGCATCGGCTGCGGCGCGGGCTCGGGAGCGACGACAACCGGCGCTTGGCCCCCGCCGCAAGCCGACAGACCCAGCACGACCGAGAGCAACGACTCAGGCAGGAAACGCAAGCGCATGAAGACTCCGGCCCGTGGCGACAGGCGCCGGGGGGCGAGAAGCTTCGCCTTCCTTGGGGTGGGGTTCAAGAGGACAGGGCGCGAGAGGTCAGTCGGTCGCGTGGTCGATGTTCGCGCCTTCCACGTCCTTGCGCAGGATGTACTTGCGCTCGGGCTGGCCGTGCACTTCCTGCGTCGGGAACACCCGGGACGGCGGCAGCCCGCCATCGGTCTCGACCTCTGCGTGCGGCATCGGCAGCCCTCCCGGCAGCACGACATCTGCCAGCGTCGTGGTGGCGGCCCAGTCGCACAGCGCCTCGTTCAGCTTGCTCCACGCGGGATGCAGCGGGCACGGCTGGTCGGTCTTGCACGCGCCCCAACCGAACGCGCAGTGCACGGGATTGGGCGTGAAGTCGGCGGCCATCATCACGTCGAGAAAGCGGATGAATCTGGGCGGCTGGGCCAGCACGAAACCGCCACCGTGCCCCTTCTGCGACTTCAGCAGCCCGGCCACCACCAGACGCCGCAGCAGCTTGGCCAGATAGTGCACGGGAACGCCGGTCGCGACGCTGAGGTCTCGCGCGCGAACCGCACGGTCAGCTGGCAGGTTGGCCATGTAAGTCATGGCGCGCAGGGCATACTCGACGGTCTGGGGCAGGTGCATGAACGCTCCCGGGGCGGTGGGGCCAACCAACAGGCGGCGGCGGGCGCGGATGATGCGGAGGTGCGACCGTCACGTCAAGCGACATGCAAGGCGATGATCAGGCAGAGACTAGCGCAAGGGCTCGACGCTACGCAGGAAACCAAGCGCGTCGGAGTCTACTGACCACAGAGGACGGTCTACATTCGGTCAGCATCGGCCCCTCTGGGCCTCTGCGACCGTGACACGCGCGAAATGCAGCGTCCAGCACCGGGATCAGTAGCCGAGGCTCACGTACTGCGAGGTCTGGAACCGCACCTCAACGCACCCGTCTGGCGTCTGCGCGGCGGCAAAGCGCACGTGGTCAATGCCCTGAAACTCAAGCCCCGTCGACACGGCCAGCGGCGTCAGCATCGGGCCGTCGACATGCAACAGCCCAGCCGAGGCAGGCACAGCGCACTCGGTAAACGTCGCTCCGCCCGCGTGGTGGTTGATCGGGATGTGCGTGAAGACCGTGCCGCCCTGTGCCGCGGGTGTCCAGGTCACGTCCGCACCCGTCGGCTTGTCGTAGCTGCCCAGCAGCTTTCCCGTCGCATCGGCCACCGCTTGCGGGACGGTCGTGTCCACCAGCGTCACCGTGCGCCCTGCCCACTTCACCTGCAGTGAGAACGTGCGCCCGGGCAACGTCACCGACCCATACGCGCCGCTGCTGCCGCCGTCCGAGACAAGCGTTTGCGATGCCGCCCCAGCCTGCAGCACCAGCTTCACGTCCGCCGCCACCACGGGCAGCGGCTGGCACGAGCCGTCGGCAATGCACGTCGAACCCATGGGGCACTGCGAACAGGGCGGAACCTGCACCTGCTCGAAGAAATCACAAGACGCATCGGTGAGTTTGGGCGACTGGGGCATCCGCGGGTCCACGCGGTCGTTGATCACGGCCGAGGCGTCCAACGCTGCGGAGCCCTCGCCCTGCCCGTACACCGAGACAAGACCGATTCGACTGCCAGGCGTGCAGCGTGCCCCGGGAACCGCGGCGAACACTGTGGGTTGTGCGGTGTCGGGGACAGTGGCGTCCTGAGTGACGTCTTGGGCAGCGTCCTCAGCGGGTGCAGCATCGGCATCGGTGGTGACATCGGGGGCCGCGTCAGCCGGGTCGGCTGCGTCCTCTGAACAGGCGACGGCCGCTGCGGTCAGACAGAGGGCCAACCAACGCAAGCAAGTGCGGTTCATCCTGGGTCCTTGGGCAAAGGTCGATTCCGCGTCAGGCGGGTTGCGGGGCAGGCTACGCCGCTTGAAAGGGTGCCGCAACGGCCGCCTCGCCGCCCCCGCTGGACAATCCCCTGCCCGGTCGCCATCCTGCCGCGCCATGACGCAGCCCGCCCCCGAGATCCTGTTCCCCCGTGCCGACCCCGACGGCGCACGCGCGTTCAAGCTGGACCTCAAGCTCGGATTCCGCTGCAACAACAAGTGCCAATTCTGCGTGCAGGGCGACAAGCGCGACCACGTGCGCGACCTGACGACGGCCGAGGCCATCGAGCGGCTGCAACAGGCGCGGGCGACCTGCGACGGGGTGCTGCTGACGGGCGGCGAGATCACGATTCGGGAGGACGTGCCCGAGATCATCCGCGCCGCCAAGTCCTTGGGCTATCGACTGATTCAGGTGCAGACCAACGGTCGGCGGCTGGCGTATCCGAAGTACTGCGAGGCGCTGGTCGACGCGGGTGCCACCGAGTTCAACCCCTCGCTGCACGGCCACACGCCCGAGCTGCACGACCAGCTGGTGGGTGCCGCGGGAGCCTTCCGCCAGTGCGTTCAGGGCATGCGCAACCTGCAGCGGCTGAAGCAGAAAGTACTGTCGCAGACCGTCATCACGCGGTCCAACGTCGCCTTCCTGCTGCCGACCGCGCGGCTGCTTGTCTCGCTGGGGGTGCATCAGGTGCAGTTCGCCTTCGTGCACGCCTTGGGGTCGGCCGAAAAGAACTGGGACGAGACCGTGCCGCGCTATGCCGACGTGGCAAAAGCCTTGGGACCCGCACTGGATTTCGTGCGCGCCGCTGGCCGTCAGACCATCACCGAAGCCGTCCCGTTCTGCTTCCTGCACGGCCGCGAGTGGGCCGCCATCGAGCCCGCGCTGCCCGACACCACAGTGCTGGACGGCGACGTGACCATCGGCGACTACGAGCGCTACCGCCGTGAAGAGGGCAAACGTCACGGGCCGCCCTGCGGATCCTGCACGTGGCAGCCCAGGTGCGAGGGGCCGTGGAAGGAATACCCGCAGAAGTACGGCTGGGACGAGTTCGTGCCTCGCGTGGATGCGCTGCCGGGAGTGCGCGGCTGAGGCGAAGCGCACCCGCAGCCGCTTGACGCCACGCCGCAGCGACTCCACCCTCGTCACCGACAAATGCGGCACGGAGAGCTTCCCGCGCCGGTTCGGCCCCCTACCCACGCAAGGCCATGACCACTCGAAACAAATCCTACTTTGTCGGTCTTGCGGCGGTCGCGCTGGCCAGCCTGGGTGTCATCTGGCTTGCCTGGCACATCGGCGCCCCCGACACGGCCGGGAAAGAGACGGCTGCACCCGGTGCTGCCGAGCCTGCGGCGGCGGCGGAAGAAGGGGCGGTTGCCCCGCCTGAGACACCGTCGGGCGGGGCCATTCGCGGCCGGGTCGTCGATGGCGCGGGTGCGGCTGTCTCGGGCGCCGTCGTGCGTGCCGGGCAGGTCAAGGCAACCAGCGATGCGACCGGAGTCTTTGCGCTGCAAGGTCTTGCGGCCGGTGAGTACGCCCTGCAGGTCTACCGCGAGGGCTGGGGCGTGCCGGGGCCGGATGGGCGGCGCGCGCGCACGGTCGTGCTCAAGCAGGCGGCCGGAGAGTCGGCGCCCGTCAGCGTCGAGGGCATCGAGGTCGTGGTGCGCAAGCTGGGAAGCGTCAGCGGGCGCGTCGTCGCGGGACCGCGTGCGGTCGCCGGGGCCAGTCTGCGGCTGGCGTGGCAGGGCGAAAACGGTCCCTCGGGACTCGTGCCAGCGTGGGCGCAGGACGACGCGGGTCAATCTGGCACCGACGGCACGTTCCGGATCGACGGCGTGATGCCCGGCCCGCTGCAGCTCGAGGCCTTTGCCCCCGACAAGGCGCCCGTGTCGAGTTCGTCGCGGACGCTGGCCGACGGCGGCGAGCTCACCGGGCTTGTGCTCGACTTCGGTGACGCGACGGCGCCGCTGGCCGCAGCCACATCCAAGGCTGTGGTACAGGGACGGGTGACGACGGCACCGGGTGGCGAGCCGCTGGCCGGCGTGCAGGTGATCCTGTACGACGGGATGGGAGAGCTGCCACCCCGCGTCACCACGACCGACGCGACCGGCAACTACCGACTCGAAGGGGCGCGGTTGGGCAAGAACTCGCTGCGTTTCCATGCCCCGGGGTACGCGGTCGAAACCGCCGAAGACATCATGGCGTCTGAGGGTTTCCCGTCGATGCGCGACATGCAGCTGCGCAAGGTGACAACGGGTGGAAGTGGGCGACTTCCCGCCGGAACCTCGGGCCGCTGAGCCACTGCGACGAGTGCCACGGGGCGAGTTTGACGGGCGACGAGAGGCCCCCTCGTGCTGCAGCTGTCATGGGCAGAAGTGGTAGCGGCGACCGTCACGCCTTGCGCAGGGCCGTTTCCAGCTCGTGCAGGCGCGTGCGCACGTCCGTGGTCCTGTTTGGGTGGTCTGGCGGGGGCAGCCCCCCATCAGCAACCGCCCTACATCAGCTTCAGCGAATCCAGAACCAACGCCAGCCCGGGCTTCTCTTGCTCCGCATCCTCGTCCGGCACCTGCGAGAACAGCACAAACGATCGCGTGGGCGAGGTCAGGCTGTAGAGCTCGATGGTGTGCGGCACGTCGGTCCCCAACACGCTGATCTGCCAGTGCATGCGCCGACCCAGCCGGGTGCCTCCGGCAATCTCGCGTTGGATCTCGGTGGTGGGGTCGTGTTTCGTCTTGGCCAGATGCACGCTGCCCACCGACGTCTTGTCCTGAACCTGCGCCGTCAGCTCGGTCTGCATCCCGGCGGCGAACTCGTTCAGGTCCACCGGGATCGCGGGCTCGAAGGCGAACAGCATCATCAGGCTGTCGGCCTTGCCCTCGACCGTGACGGTGGTGGTCTGCTGTCCGTCGGCCGTCTCTTTCGTCTGCGCCGCGGTCCAGTTGCCAGGCACGCGGAACGAGAACCCGGGGCCCGACACGGCCTTGGGGTGGGCCACGTCCGGCGCGGTGGCACACGCCGACGTGAGCAGCAGCGCCACGACCACAACGAACCGGTTACACAGTTGTTTGAACATGATGGCCTTTCCGACTGGCCGCAGATGCGGTATTTGCAGGCAGGTTAGCATGGGGGACGGCCCGCGCACAGGAACGCCTCTCGACCAGCTTGGTCGGCTGCGGGCACCTTGCAACAGTCGCGCGGTCCGACAACGCCTCAGAGGGTGGGGAGTACAACGATGAAGTTCAACTGGATGCTGACCATGGTGGCCGCGGGTTCCGTGTTCGTTCTCGGGTGCGACAGCGGAACGGCAAGCTCAGGCGGCGGCTCGCTGATCGACGCCGTCGGGGATACGAGCGACACGACGGGCGACACTTCGATCCCCGGCTCGGTGACGATCCAACAGCTTCCCGACGCTGCCGTCAGCGCGACCTGCGCCTACATGAACCGGTGCGGCCTGGGCAACGGGTACACGTTCGTCAGTCCCGACACCTGCGCGAATCTGTACAAATCGGAAGACATGGATTCGAGCATGGCCGACCTGCAGAAGGCTGTGGCCGAGGGCAAGGTCAAGTACGACGGCGCCCAGGCGGCTGCCTGCCTGAAGGCCATTGCCGACCGCCCATGCGACGCCGAGGCCATGAAGGAGCCGCTTGCGTGCAAGCTTGCGTTCGTCGGCACGACCGCGAACGGCGGCCCCTGCGACCAGGACGAGTACTGCGTCAGTGGCTTCTGCGAGCGACCGCAGGGGAACAGCGCGTGTGCGGGCAAGTGCGCGGCGCTGAAGAAGGCCGGCGACGGCTGCAACGACGACGGCGACTGCGAGGGCAGCATGATGTGTACGGCAGGCAAGTGCGGCGAGCAGCCCCTGCCCGCGCCCACGGGGCAACCCTGCCAGACCAACCCGTGCGCCGACGGCCTGTACTGCAACTGGGACACGAACCCGGCCGTGTGCGCCGAGCCGGGCGGCGAGGGCCAACCCTGCGCCAGCTTGAAGGAATGCCAGGCGGGGCTGTCGTGCCAGGGGAGTTCGGGCGACTACGCATGCGCCAAGCTCGCCGCCAACGGCCAGCCCTGCGAGGATCCGTCGATGGGGACCCTGGGCCAAGGCGGCTGCGAGGCCGGCCTTGTCTGCGGCGTGGTGATGGGCGCGAAGGGTCCCGCTCCGCAATGCCAATCGACCGTGAAGTTGGGCCAAGCCTGCGTGTCCGACTTCCAGTGCGGCGGACTCGACGCGGGATGCCTATCGGGCAAGTGCGCAATCCTGCCCGGCATGAACCAGACCTGCACCCCGGTGGACCCCATGAAGGGCAAGTTCTTCACCTGTTTGCCGTCCCTTGCGTGCGACCCGGTCTCCCTGAAGTGCGTTCCGCCGCCTGCCGCCGGCAAGCCGTGCATCAACAACGACTGCGCCTCCGGCAATGATTGCGTCGACGGCACGTGCACGCCGCTGCCCACCCAGGGCCAGCCGTGCGAGTACCAGTGCGCCGAGCCGTTCGAGTGCGACCAGGGCACGTGCGTCGCACCGGTCTGCGAATTCTAGCAGCCTGTCGGACCAAGTGTCCGAACGTTCCCCGGCCGTCCCGGACCACGCCCGCCACCGGAGCCCCCATGCGCCCGACCGTCCTGCTGCTGGGGCTTTGCCTGGCCGCGCCCGCCCTTGCCCAGCAACCCGCTCGTCTGCGCCTAATCGCGGTGGGCGATGTCGCCCCGGGCGGTCCACAGGGCGACCTGCTCGAAAAGGACGCCACCGACGTGCTCGGGGTGACCGCCCAGGCCATCCGCGACGCCGACGTGGCGTTCGTGAATCTGGAGGCGCCCTTGCCCCCGGCTACCGCCGCGTCGTGGCCGCGGGGCAGCCTGCCGCTGCTGGTCAGCAAGCCGTCGCTGGCGCAGGCACTGGTGGCCGGCGGCTTCGACGTCGCGTCGCTGGCGAACAACCACGTGTTCGACTACCACCGCGCGGGCGTCGACGGCACCTTGGGGGCGCTGGCCAAGGCGGGGCTGCCCTCGACGGGCCTCGGCGTCACGCGCGAGGCGGCCGAGGCGCCGGTGATCGTCGAGAAGAACGGACTGCGCATCGGCTTTCTCGCGGCCACCGACCGCAACAACCGCCCGTCTGACCCGCCGCCGCGCCAGGCCTTCGTGTCGTGGCTGCGGCCCAACGAGCTGGCAGAGCGCATCCGCAAGCTGCGGCCCCAGGTCGACGTGGTGGTGGTCGCGGTGCACTGGGGCAAGTCGTACTCGCTGGACCCACTGCCGTCGCAGCGCCGCATCGCCAAGCAGCTGATTGCCGCGGGCGCGGATCTGGTCGTGGGCCACCACCCGCACGTGCTGCAGCCCATCGAGCGGATCGACGGCGTGCCGGTCGCGTACTCGATGGGCAACTTCCTGTTCGGCCAGCAGGAAGGCGACCGTGGCCGAACGGTGGCCCTGCAAGTCGACTTCGCGCGGCAGCCGGGTCAGGCGCGGGTGCAGGCGGTGGCGGTGCAGTGCATTCCGGCCGTGGTCAACGCGCAGCGCCGGCTGGTGGCGCCGACGTCGGCAGAGGACAAGGCAGCGTTCGCACGGTGGCTGCAGCGTTCCACCGCTTGCCAGCGCTGACCGACGCGACCGCACGGCAGCGGTCTGCCAGGCCTGCTTCGGAAACTTCAGCAGCTCGCAGGGTTACGGGGTCACGACGATGGGGGTCGTCTTGGGCTTGTACTTGTTGTCGATCTCGCCATCGACCACCCGCAGCGCATCGCCGCCCCACTCGTAGTCGTCCGGACCGGCCTCGGCCGCCTTCAGCAGGTCCTTGTAACTGGTCTGCTTGCCGTTCAGCAGCGCCACGATGAAGTTGCCCATCCCCACGCCGCTGCCCGCCACCCAGGTTTCCAGACCGTTGGTGATCATGTCCAGCTTGGCAGCCCCCCCCGTCTTCAGCAGGAAATAGTCTTTCTCGTAGTAGTTGTACGACACGCAGGCGTCCACAAACATCAGTTGGTAGGTCGTTGGGAAGTCCGCGGAGGTGAAGTTGCCGGGGTCCAGCGGGCCGTAGCCGATGTACGAGTGGCCGTTGTACAGGAACACGTCGGAATTCTTGATGGCCTTCTTGTGCGGACCTGAGCTTGAGCCCGCGCCGAAATAGGTATCGATGGTCAGGATGACCGTGGCCGCCGCCGCCTTGCCGACCTTGACCTGCACCGGCAGCTCGAACCGCAGCCAGTGCTGGTAGACCTTCTTGGCCGCCGCAAGACGAAGGGCCTTGCGCTGCGCCGGTATCACCGTCGATGGAAAGCCGGTGTTGTAGATCTCCCAGTTGATCAGGGACTGAAACGTGATGCCGGTGACCTTCTTGGTGCCCACGGTCACGGTGCTGAGGTCCTCGGCGGGGTCCAAACTGGCCAGCTTGAAGCCCGGGCGGGCCTTGAAGACTTGGTTGAGGTGCTCCAACCACAGCACATAACCCTCGTCGTCGATGATGCTTTTCTGCTCTCCCGCTGCCCAGTCGGCCATCATGCCGTAGACGGTCGCCACGACCAGCCGCCCCTTCTGCACGCCGCCGCTCCACAGCTGGTCGTACTCGGGATAGGTCAGCCCCTTGCTGGTCACGGCGGCCTTGAGCTGCACGGTCATCGGGATGTACAGGCGGTCGACCTCCAGCTTGGCCACTTGCGTCTTCTTGTCGACGATCTTGGCGCGCTCGATGTCGACCAGCTTCTGCTCGGCGGCGATGGTGGCCTTGCACTTGGCCTTGGAGGGGTCGAACACGTACCAGATCGCGCTCTCGAATTCCTTCGCCTGCGCGTCGTTGCTGGTGCACTCGACCAGGATCTTCTTCGACTGCAGCTGGTAGTTGCCGTTCAGCAAACCCAACGACAGGCTCGACTTCTGCGCCATCACCTTGGGCACCAGCGCCTTGTCCTTGTAGGTGTACGCCACCCGCAGCATCGACTTGCCCTTGTCGCCCGCGATCTTGGTGTCGATGACCGTCACCGGCACCTTCACGAAGGTCAGCGGGTCCACGTCGCCCAGCTCGCGGCTGTTGACCGCCACGTACGACTCGCGCAGCGCACCGAACGCCGACTGCGTCTGCTTCCTGACCGTCGCGATGATGCTGGCCTGCGACGCCCACGTCTCGACGAACACGTAACCGGTAAACGTCAGGTCGCGAAACGCCGCCGTGTTGCTGGTGAGAAGGGCCTCGTTCTGCTGGAACTCCGCCTCCTCTGCCGACAACCCGGCTTCACCCGAGTCGAATTCCGCCGCGCAACCGCATGCCACCACCGCAAGCGCCGCCAGGACCCACACGTTCACCACACGCCGAATTGACAATCGCATGTTCCCCCCAACCGAGCTTGCGCCCCCGAATTGCGTCGAACTGGACGTGTACGACGCCGCGACTGTGCGTGTCAACGACGATTTTCCCTTGCCGCGCGATGGGTTCTCCTCGGCTGCAAGTGGTTGTCCGCGGTGCCCAAGAACGCGTCCGCGCTGCTGCCCACCTATCGACGCCTCCGTCCCCCGCTGCTATCGTCCGGCCCCCCCGCTCGGGAGGTCGCTCGCCGCCATGTCCGCATCGCCCCTGCCTCGCCACATCGCCATCATCATGGACGGCAACGGTCGTTGGGCTGCAGCTCACGACTTGCCCCGCAGCGAGGGCCATCGGGCCGGCGCCAAGGCTGTGCGCAAGGTCGTCACCCAGGCGCGGCAGCGAGGCA
Source organism: uncultured Enterobacteriaceae bacterium (assembly GCA_964447285.1). Classification (GTDB taxonomy): domain Bacteria; phylum Myxococcota_A; class UBA9042; order UBA9042; family UBA9042; genus CAJBNH01. The sequence continues at coordinate 31,369 of CAYURO010000030.1, forward strand.
TCGAGGTCCTGACGCTCTATGCCTTCAGCGCGCAGAATTGGAACCGCCCTGCCGACGAGGTCGACCGCCTGATGGCGCTGCTGGTCGAGTTCTGCGAGGGCGAGCGCGACCTGCTGATGGACGAAGGCATCCGCTTTCGCACCGTCGGCGACCGCGCGCGCCTGCCGGCCGAGACACGTCAGGCCGTCGAGACGCTGGAAGAGATCACGTTCAAGAACGGCAATATGCAGCTGCTGGTCGCGCTGAGTTACGGTGGACGAGAGGAGATTGTCGCCGCCGCCCGCTCCCTCGCCACCCAAGCCGCTGCCGGAAAGCTGGACCCCGCGGCCATCGACGAGACCTTGTTCGCCGACCACCTGACAACGGCTGGTTTGCCAGACCCCGACCTGCTGGTCCGCACCAGCGGCGAATTCCGCGTGTCGAACTTCCTGCTGTGGCAGATCGCATACGCCGAGATCGTCATCGAGTCCAAGCACTGGCCCGACTACGCCGAAGCCGATCTGGACCGCGCCATCGACACCTTCGCCAACCGCGAGCGCAGGTTCGGCGGCCTGACCCCCGCCCTGCCCTCCCACACGCCATGACCCGCCCGTCTGCACTGCGCTCGCCGCATCTGGGCCGTACGGTCAAGGTGTCGGTCGAAGTGCCCGCGTGGACGTTTACCAAGCGCCGCGCCGACGGAACGGTTGACTTCGTGTCGCCGCTGCCGTGCCCGTGGGCCTACGGCTCGCTGCCGGGAGAGGCGGGAGGCGACGGCGACGATCTGGACGCGCTGGTGCTGGACCAGACAGGCCCAACCGGCGCCACGCTGGCGTCAACCGTGCAGGGCGTCGTGCACTTCGTCGATGCAGGCCGAACCGACGACAAGCTGGTGTGCGCCATACAGTCGGTCAACAGGCGGCAAAGAGTCGCTATCCGTGCATTCTTCCAACTGTATGCCGTGGCCAAGCGAGCACTGAACCTCACGCGCGGCCGTACCGGAGTCACGCGAGTGCTCCGTGTTGAGTGGCGATAGGCCTACCCGTCGCGCTTGGCCGCCCTTCGTCCGCCGTGCCATACTCCGCTTTCCAAGGGCTGCAACGGCCGCCCCCCCCGCCCGCCCAGGAGTCCCCGATGTTCAAACGCCTTCTGCTGACCGCACTTGTCGCCGCCACCGTCGCCGCGTGCGGTGCCCCCCAGCAGGCCCCCGCGCCGCCGCCGCCACCCGCACCTTTGCCCGTGGTCGAGGAAGCTCCTCCCCCGCCGCCCATCGACCCGCTGCTGCAGCGCTGCCAGGACCGCATCGCGGCGGCCAAGGTGCAGCGCGAGGCCATCGTCGCCAAGCCGGGCCTGCAGCCGACTCTGGATGCCTACAACACGCTGCAGATCGAGCTGGGCAATGGAGAGGCCGAGTCGAGTCTGATGCGGGCGGTGCACCCCGAGACCGCCGTGCGCGACGCTGCGTCGGAGTGCGAACAGCGCGTGGCCGCGGTGATGACCGAGCTGTCGCTGGACCGACCGCTGTACGAGGCCTTTGCCGCGCTGGACATGACCGGGCAGGCCGCCGACGCCCAGCGGCTGGTGACCAAGACGCTGGAGGACTTCAAGCGTGCCGGCGTGGACAAGGACGACGCGACCCGCGCCCGCATCAAGGCGCTGAACGAGCAGCTGGTCGACATCGGGCAGAAGTTCGACAAGGCCATCACCAGCGACTTGCGGTCGATCGAGATCGAGCCGACGCGGCTGAAGGGCCTGCCGCAGGACTGGATCGACGCGCACAAGCCGGGCGAGAACGGCAAGGTCAAGATCACCACCAATTACCCGGACTACATCCCGTTCATGAGCTATGCCGAGGACGACGCCGCCCGCAAGGCGCTGTACGTCGTGTACCGCCAGCGCGCATGGCCGGAGAACGGCGAACACCTCAAGAAGATCCTGGAGATTCGCTACGAGCTGGCGACCATCCTCGGCTTCCCGAACTGGGCCGCCTACATCACGGCCAACAAGATGATCCAGAGCGACAAGAACGCTGCGGACTTCATCGCCCGCATCAGCAAGGCCGCCGGTCCCCGCAGCAAGCGCGATCTGGGTGTGTTGCTGGCCGCGCTGAACAAGACCGACAAGACGGCCAAGGTCGTCGAGGACTGGCAGCAGGCGTACCTGTCGAACGTGGTCAAGAAAGCCAAGTACGCATTCGACCCGCAGGAATTGCGTCCGTATTTCCAGTTTGACAAGGTCAAGGCGGGCCTGCTGGACCTGACGTCCAAGCTGTTCGGCATCCGTTATGTCGAGAACAAAGACACCGCACGCTGGCACGCCGACGTGTCGGTCTATGACGTGTTCGAGGGCGAAAAGGCCATCGGCACCATCTACTTGGACATGCATCCGCGCGAGGACAAGTACAAGCACGCGGCCCAGTTCACCCTGACCAACGGCGTGGCGGGCAAGCAGCTGCCGGCCGGCGTGCTGGTCTGCAATTTCCCCAACCCGCGCAGTGGCAACGGGCTGATGGAGTACAAGGACGTCGAGACCTTCTTCCACGAATTCGGCCACCTGCTGCACCACGTGCTGGGCGGCGGTCAGCAGTATTCGCGCTTCTCTGGCGTGGCGACCGAGTGGGACTTCGTCGAGGCGCCGTCACAGATCTTCGAGGAGTGGGCCAGCGACTACACCACGCTTTCGGCCTATGCCAAGAACGACAAGGGCGAGGCAGTGCCCAAGGAGCTGGTCAAGAAGCTGAGGGACTCTGAGGAGTTCGGCAAGGGTCTGTGGGTTCGCCACCAGATGTTCTACGCAAGCCTGTCGCTCTCGATGCACGACCGGGACCCCAAGGGTCTAGACCTGGACCAGCTGGCCGAGAAGCAGATGGCGGCGTTCAGCCCGTACCCGTTCGTGCCCGACACGCACATGCAGGCGTCGTTCGGTCACTTGAACGGTTACTCTGCGATTTACTACACCTACATGTGGTCGATGGTGATCGCCAAGGACCTGTTCAGCGCGTTCGAAAAGGCCGGCATCCACGATGTCGCGACCTCGATGAAGTACCGCAAGGCGATTCTGGACCCCGGCGGTTCCAAGGACGCAGCCGATCTGGTGCAGGATTTCCTTGGGCGGAAATACGATTTCAAGGCGTTCGAAAAATGGCTGAATCGCTAATCGCCTGACCGCCCCCCTCTCGTGCCCGACAATTGCCGAATTCTGCACCACTTTGACGGCGCTGCGGCACGAGTCTAGGCTACCGGTCCATGGAACGCCTCTGCCCCGAATGCTCCCAGCCCACGGCGGAGAGCACCTGCCCCGTCCACGGTTGCCCGACGGTTCTGCGCGTCAGCGACGAACCGCCCGTGCGGCTGGTCGGTCAGACGTTCGGCGGCCGGTACTTGCTGACGGCGATACTCGGAGAAGGCGGCTTCGGCACCGTGTTCCGCGCAACCCATACCTCGACCCGGCAAGAGGTGGTGGTCAAGGTCCTCAAGCCTGAGTTCTCGAAGGATCCCATCCATATCCAGCGATTTCTGAACGAAGGGCGCGCCGCTTCGCGTCTGAACCACCCCAACACCGTGCGCGTGTTCGACTTCGGCCAGACCGACGATGCCCATCTGTACTTGGCGATGGAGCTGCTGAACGGCCGCGAGCTGTCCCGGGTGCTGCGCGACGTCGGCCGCATGGAGCCGCTGCGGGCGGTGCACATCGCGATTGGCGTGCTGAAGTCGCTGGCTGAGGCGCATCAGGACGGCATCGTCCACCGTGACCTGAAGCCCGACAACGTCTTCCTGTGTCGCATCCACGGCGAGGACGACTTCGTGAAGCTGATCGATTTCGGCATCGCCAAGTCGTATCAGAACGCCGATCAGGACCTGACGGCCGCCGGATTCGCGGTCGGAACGCCCAAGTACATGAGTCCGGAGCAGGCCCGCGCCGAGGCGCTGGATGGGCGCGCCGACCTGTATGCCCTGGGCATCATCCTCTACGAAATGCTCAGTGGAACCGTGCCCTTCCACGCCGCCAGTGCCATGGCCACGATGGTCAAGCACCTGCAGGAGCCGCCACGTCCATTGAGCGAGGCCTGCGAGCTGCCGCTGCCCGCCGGACTGACCGACGTGGTGCACATTGCCCTTCGCAAGTCACGCGACGCCCGCTACCACGACGCGGAAGACATGCGCGCTGCCCTGGAGCGGGTGTTGGAGGGAGCGGGCGAGCCGGTTTCTCCCTCTGGTCGCGCGCGTTCGGCCGAGGAGCGCGGACTGCCGCCACTGCCTGCGTCAGAATTCGCCCCCACGTTAGAGCTGCCGAGAGTCCCGATCAGCCCTGCATCTCCCGAGTTGGCGACGGCCATCGCCCCGGAACCGGCCGTCGCGCCCACCCCGCTGCCGGTGGAGGTGGTTCCGCCCAAGCCCCTGCCACCCGCCCAACCTTCGCCGCGCCGACGCCGGCAGAGTACGTGGTCGGACTGGGTGTTGCCGGTGGGCATGCTGGTCGTCATGGGTGCGGCAGGGGCCGCGGCGTGGTGGCTGCTGCAACAGGACCCGAACCAGCCGGCCAGCCAGTCCGAGCGCATTCAGGGCCTCGCGAAGCACGTGACCGGCTTGATGGACGACTGGGCGCGCAAGACAACCGATGCCCCGTCGATGGCCCAGGCGGAGCCAGAGCCGGAGACCAAGCGGGCAAGTGGGCGCAAGTCCCCGTCGCACAAGGACAAGGCGAGTCGTCTTTTGGGCCACGCTGACGTCGTCGCCGCCACACGATCGTCGGTCCGCAAGTGCCTGAACGCAGAGGCTGACCCTGAGAAGTCCGCGGGCAAGGTCACCGTCGAGATCCGGGTCGACGAGCAAGGGGCGGCAGAGAGCGTGCGGTCCCGCTCCGAGCCCGACAACAAGCCGCTGAACGCGTGCCTGCAGCGCGCATTTGCCGACGTGCGCGTCGCCGAGCCCGCGGGCGACACAACCTACGAGTTCGCGGCGCCTTGACCCCGGTGACATGCGACCCCAGCGGAGTCGGCCAAAGCGACGCAACCCAATGACGCAGTGCGTTGTCGAACCTATCCTGACCGCCTTCCACCAGACCCGACTTGCCGGGTCAGAGGTCCGCCATGAGGTCTTTGTGTACAGGCTTGGTGTCCTGGCTGCTGGTCCTGACCTTGTCGGCCTGCGCGGCCGTCGAACCCGAATTTGCGAGTGACCCTGGGCAGAACGTCCCGACAAGCGAGGCGACTGTCGGCGCCTTGACCACCACCGGCGTCCTGACAGCGGCTGAGAACCGGATGCTGCTGTCGCTGGGCAGCGAGAACGGCTGGGACCTGTACGTGACCCCTGGCGTGCCCGGCGCGAACGAGCCCGTCAAGGCGCTGGTCGTCAGCTTGCCCGGCGTTGGCATCCCGTCCGCGGCCATCGCGCGCGTCTCGACCGACGCGTGGAAGACGTCGAAGGATATCGCCGGTACGACGGTCAAGATCGAGGGACGCAAGGCGTTTCGATTCATTCTGGGCGGCCACGCGGCAGGCAAGCAGCTGCAGATGGCGTTCCGACTGACCTTCTCGGGGACCGACATCTGGCTGAGCGCCCAAGACAAGAACTACAAGGTCGACATCAAGGCCGATGCTGCGCTGAAGTGGGCCGGCGACGTCGCGACGGTGCAGGATGGGCTGCCGCGGCAGATCCCCGGCGACGTGGCGTACCGCTTCCACCCGCTGACGGTGCGCGTCGACACGTGGCCGGAAACCCCCAAGGTTGACGCGGTGTTGCACTACACGACCAACGACTTTCAGAAGCTGACCTCGGTGCCGATGACCCTGGATGCCGTCAAGGCGGGGGCCACCGGCGACCACTCCCGCTGGATCGCCACCCTGCCTGCCACCGCGCTGGCGACTGGCGCCAAGCTGGTGTTCTGGGTCGAGGCCAAGACCGCCTCCAGCTCGGCCTTTGCCAGCTTGGACGGCAAGAACTATTCGGCAACCCTGACGGCGCCGCCCGCGGTGACCTTTGCCAAAGTCGGCAAATACTCGTTCTCAAAGCAGAACGGCTGGACGTTCGAGTCGACGCTCGACAATCCCTTCGTCTCGATCCCGTCCAGCTACATGCCGCCTTCGATGCCCGCGGTCGAGCTGTACGTGGCCGGCGTGACCGACCGTGCGGACGCGGGCAATATCGCGCTGGGCGGCTTCGTGCGGGTCGAGGTGTGGTCGCCCTTCTTCTCCGGCTCGCTGATCGACGGCCGCTGGATGGACTGGAAGCTGGGATTTCAGGAGCAGAAGAGCGCGAACTGGCGAATGTCCTGGCCGGTGCGGACCCACGGCGCCCCTTTCAGCCCACCGAACGGCGTCGTCCACATCGTGAACGGGATGCCGTATGCCCCGTCGGGCGACTACCCGTACAAGTTCCGCATCACCAGCGACAACGGCCAGACGTGGCAGTGGCTGGGCACCGGCGGCCTGCCGTGGGGAGGCGACAACCGCACGCTGACGTGGACCAACCTGGAATACCCGCCGCAGCTGACCGTCGCTGGCACGCCCACGTGGGGCAAGACGCAGCTGAACGTCGCGTCGGTGCACAAGATCGAGCTGGTGAACACGACCAACGACACGCTGACGATGACCGCGATGGCCTTGAACAACCCGACCGGCGTGTTCGCGGTCAAGGTGGTCGGCTGTGCGGCCCTGTCGCCGTGCACCAAAACCCTGAAGCCCGGCGCGCGCTTGACGCTGAACGTGACGTTCAAGCCCAAGGTCAAGGGGCTGGCCACGGCGGCCGTCACACTGCAGCTGCAGGCGACGACCAGCCCGTATCTCAAGGGGCCGTATACGGTGGGCTTCGAGGGGACCGGGTACTAAGAACGCCAACGGAATCCAGTTGATCCCTATCATCCGTTGCCGCGAGTCCGCATCGGCGATGCTTGGCAACCCAGCAACAGCAGGGGCACCGACGCAACTGGTTGGGTCCTGTCGAGTTGTTTCTGTCGGTGCCCTAGGCCCGCTTGTCCAGCACTTCGATCGGCGGCATGGCCTTGCCTTCCAGGTACTCGAGGCTGGCGCCGCCACCGGTGGACACGTGGGTCATGCGCTCGCCCAAGCCCATCTGCTCAACCGCCGTCGCCGAGTCGCCGCCGCCGATGACGCTGACGGCGCCCTTGTCAGTCGCGCGGGCCACAGCGTCAGCCACTGCGCGGGTGCCGGCAGAGAAGGCGGGATTCTCGAAGACGCCCATCGGGCCGTTCCAGACCACGGTACCGGCCTTCTCGATCGCGTCGGTGAACTGGCGAATCGTCAGCGGGCCGATGTCCATGCCCATCAGAGCGTCCGGAATGTCCACGCCGGTGATGGAGACGGGCTTGCCAGCCTTGAAGTCGTCGGTGGCCAAGTGGTCAACGGGCAGCAGGATTTTGGTGCCGGCGCTGTCGAGCAGCTTCTGCATCTCGTCGACCAGATCCGCCTCGACCAAGCTCTTGCCGATGCGCACGCCGTGGGCCGCCAGCAAGGTATAGGCCATCGCACCACCGATCAGGATGGTGTCGACCTTCTCGACCAAGGCGGCGATCAGCTTGATCTTGTCCGACACCTTGGCGCCGCCCAGGATGGCCACGAACGGGCGCTTGGGCTCGGCGACGGCTTCCGCCAAATACTTGATCTCCTTCTCGACCAGGAAGCCTGCTACGGCCGCTCCGCCGCGCTTCTGGATCGCCTTGGCCACGCTGTACATGCTGACGTGCTTGCGGTGGCAGGTGCCGAACGCATCGTTGACGTAGGTGTCGCCCAGGCGCGCGAGCTTGGCCGTGAAGCCGTTGATCTTCTCTTCCTGCTCCGGTGTCGGTTTCTTGTCCGGGTTCTTCTTGGCCTTGTCGATCAGGTCCTCGCCCGCGTTGAAGCGCACGTTCTCCAGCAGGATCACGTCGCCCGGCTGCATCGCCTGCACCGTCGCGAAGTCCTTGTCGCCGCCCACGTCGCCATCGCCCAACGCCACCGGGCGCTTCAGCAGCTCAGCCAGACGTTCCGCCGCGGCCTTGTTCGAGAATTCCGCCTCGAAGCCCTTGCCGCTGGGACGCCCCAGATGACTCATCAGCACCACGCGGGCGCCCTGATCGACGGCCCGCTGGATGCTCGGCAGGGCCTGAACGATGCGGCGGTCGTTGGTGATGGCGCCGTCTTTCAGCGGGACGTTGAAGTCCACGCGCATCAGCACGGTCTTGCCCGACAGGTTCACGTCCACGATGGTCTTGGTCGTCGCCATGTTCTTGCAGTCCTTTGCCGGGGTTGCGTGACCCGGCGGTTCCCGTTCACGGGAAGTCGCGCGCGGTTCTACCACCGCAGAGGCTCGCTGTCTGCCGGAAGCCACGCCGATGGACAGCCAAAGGGACAAGCCGCGGTCAGGGATTCTGGTCGCGACACGTGGGGGTCTGCACGGGAGATTCGGCGACGCACACGCCCGCCTGCTGCGGATCCTCCTCGCCGAACAAGCCCTTGCAGCCGTTGAAGCAGTACGGGCCGTAGCCCTTGACCACCGGGACGTCCTCGCACTCGAAGTGACCGACGCACGCCTGCCCCAAGGCGACCTTGCCCGACACGACCTTGTTGCAAGCAGAAAGGATGTCGATCGCCGAACCGGTGCAGGGGGCGCGCACGGCGTCCAGACAAGCTTGGGCATCGGTCGGGCTGTACTGCGACTTGCCGGAGGTGATGGACGCCGCAATGGCCTTGCGCTGGCGGTCCAGGTTCGCGGGGATGGCAGAGAGGCAGGCCTCGACGGTCTTGTGCAGGGCGTTTTCGCCGCAGCGGATCTCACGGTCGCACTCAGCGGCTGCGTAGGACCCGATGTAGATCGAGTAGTTGGCCACCTCTGGCGCCTTGCCGCCGGGGTCGGCGCCGCCGCCCTTGCTGGAGGTGTCAGAGCAGGCGGTCGGCATCGCACAGGCGACGACCCACGCAAGGGCGTGCCACGGGCTGGACGAACGCGCGACGCGCTCGGGGGGGCGAGATGGCATCGGAATCAGTGCCTCGAAAGGCTGCCGCGTGCTCGGGGGACCGTGTGACCACGCCTCGGGGGGAAAGAGCGGTCAGGCGGCGCGAATCGCGCGAAGGGGGGGACGCTGGCCAGTCGGGGGGACGCCAGCGCAGCCAAGCGTAAGCCCGGCCGGGCGGGGGAGCAAGGACGGTTTCTCAACGAATCAGCCGGTGAACAGGTCGCGCTCCGGCAAATGGACCGCCCTACAACCCGACAAACGCCTTGATCCAAAGGTACCAACCGTACGTCGAGGTGTAGGTCTCGAGACCGGTCGCGTCGCCCACGACGAAGCTGCCGCCCGCGAAGGACGCCGTGCCGTAGGTGGGTCCCTTGGCGATGAAGTCGGCCACGCCGAAGTCGCCGGTGAAGGCGCCCGGGCTGCAGCTCTCGTCGGTGATGCCCTCGCAGGTGTCGTCGATGCCGTTGCACAGCTCCGTCAGCGCAGGGACGACGGCCCCGAGGCACGCCGTCAGCTTGCCGTCGTCCTGGCACTTCTGGATGCCGTCCTTGCACTTGCCCTTGCCACGCGTCTTGGGGTCGCCGGTGTAGCACGCGGTCTTGACCGTGGTGTCGATGGCGTTGCTGCAGCCCTTGACGGCGTCGCAGCTGTCGATCGTGCAGGGATTGCCGTCGTCACACGACACCGCCGCGCCACCGACGCAAGTGTACAGGCCGCTTGCGGTTTCGACCCCGCAGGCGTCGCCCTTGGTGCACGCGTTGGCGTCGTCGCAGGACTTCGGGATGGGCACGAACACGCACGCGGCGTTCGAGCTGTCGCAGCTGTCCTTGGTGCAGGTCTCGCCGTCGTCGCATACCTTGGCCTTGCCGACCAGGCAGGTGCCGTTGCTGCACACGTCTGCCACGGTGCAGGCGCTGCCGTCGGCGTCGCACGGCGAGGTGCTGGCGACGTACTCGCAGCCCGCCTTGGGGTCGCAGCTGTCGTCGGTGCACGGGTTGGCATCGTCGCAGACCTGCACACTGCCTGGCACGCAGGCACCGTCCTGACACTTGTCGCCGACGGTACACAAGCTGCCGTCCGCGTCGCACCCCAGCCCCGCGGGCTGCTGCGCGACTGCGCACAGGCCGGTGACCACACTGCAGGCGACGGACTGGCACTGGTTGTTCAGCGAAGCGTCGCACACGACGACGGTCGCCTTGTCGACGTTGCAGACCGACTGCGCCGGGTCGTTCTTGTCGCAGAACAGGGTGCCGTTGCAGGGGTTGCCGTCCTCCTGCTTCTCGCAGTCTACGTCGGTGACGCATTTGCAGTTGTTCTGGCCTGACAAGCACTCGCCCTGGCTGCAGACGTCGCCCTGAGTGCAGGGGTTGCCGTCGTTGCACGCCACGCCACCGGCTGCGGCCTTGTCATGAACACAACCCTGCGCAGGCACGCACGAATCTGCTGTGCAAGGGTCCTGATCGTCGCAAGTCTTGGTCACGTCGATGGCCAAACCCAAGCAAACTCCGCCCTTGCACGTCTCGCTGTCGGTGCATCCGTCGCCGTCGCTGCACACGGCGCCGTCGATGTTGGCGTGCTTGCAGCCGATGGCCGGGTCACAGCTGTCCGACGTGCATGAGGTCAGGTCATCGCAGTTGACGTTGGCGCCCTTGCAGATCGAGGTGACGGTGTCGGTCGCCGTGCAGGCGTCGTCGGCCGTGCATGGGCTGCCGTCGTCGCAAGCGCTGCCGTCGGGCTTGAGTACAAACACGCAGCTGCCGGTCGCCTTGTCACAGCTTCCCGTGATGCAGGACTCGCCCGACTCGCACGCCTTCGCGGCGCCGACCTGACACTCTCCGCCCTGGCACACATCCCCGACCGTACACGCGTCGCCGTCAGAGTCGCACGGAGCGACGTTGTCGGTGACCGTACAGCCGATGGCCAGATCACAGACGTCGTCGGTGCAAGGATTGCCGTCGTCGCACACAAGCACGGGTCCCGCCTTGCAAACGCCTTCGAGACAGGTGTCGTTTGCCGTGCACGCACTGCCGTCGGCGTCACAGGCCCCCGTACGCGGCGTGAAGGTGCAGTCCCCCGTCGGCTTGCACAGGTCATCGGTGCAGGCACTGCCGTCGTCGCACACGGCGTCGTCGGTCTTGCCGTTGCAGTCGTTGTCCTTGCCGTCGCAGGTCTCCGCGCTGGGGGCCGGAGCACTGCACGCGGTCAGACCGCCGCCGGTCGGTGCGCCGGGCTTGCCGGTGGCGAGGCAAGCCCGCGTTCCTTGACACTTTCCGCCCGACGCTACACTCGGCACAGAGCAGGTCGTCGCCCACTCGTTGGCCATCGCCTCCGCGGAGCACGCGCACTCGCCTCCGGCCTTGACCACGCACTGCTTGGCCGCTGCGCCGGTGACGTCCTTGGTGTCCGCGCAGACGTAGCCGTCGTCGCAGTCCGTGTCCGTCACGCAGGCCGCACCGCAGAACGCGCCCAGATCGCCGTGGTCGACGCAACGGGCCTCCCCGGTGGTCGGCCCCTGACAATCTGCGTTGGTGTTGCAGGGGTTGCAAAGCCCGGCGCGGGACGCATCGGTGCCGTCAGCGGTGTCCTGAACGACATCGCTCGAAGGACTGGCCGCCTCGTTGTCGCCGCAAGAGGCCAGACCGGCCGCCGTACCCGCAAGCAGGCAGGCCAATCGAACGAACCCGGCAAGGCCGAGGCCGTAGTGGGTGGTGTGCATCTGGCTCTCCCGGTTTACTGCTCGTACCCGCCCGTCGCCGTGTCGAGGTCGTCGATGAACTCCAAGCCCTCTGGCAACACCAGACAATCGTTGTAGAAGCCAAGCGTGACCGAGCGGAATTCTCCGGTGTCGGGGGAAGAGCCCGAAACAAAGATCGCGGTGCTGGTGCGGTTGGCCGGGATGGTCAAGCTCAGGCTCGTGCTGCAGCCGATGCCGCAGTCGTCGTTCGACGCCCAAGTGTCCTCGCCGTTCAAGGTGACGGACGCGAGCTCGCCCCAGCTGGCGAACGAGGTGTACCAGAAGTAGGGCGTCCAGGTGATGTCGCTGCCCGTGTTGTTGCGGATGCGGAACAGAGCGCCGGCCATCTTGCCGTTGGTCGACGAATACGCGCGCCAGGACTCGCTCCATACGTTCGAGTTCTTGCGGGCAAAGGCTGTCTTGTTGAACAGGGCGCCCTGAACCTCCTTGTCGGCCGAAATGCTGGACGCGTGAGCCGCGCCGTCGGTCCAGGTGGACGGATTGACGCCGCCAAACAGCGCGGGGTCGTCGTTGTGCATCCAGCCCGAGCCCTCCCAGTACGTCGACCAGACCGCCCAGCGATAAGTCGCGTGGGGCAAACCCGTCACGCCGCCCTTCGCGTTCAACATGCCATCGACGGTCAGTCCACCGGAGACCTGAAGGTCGCCCTTGACAGCAGCCTTCTTGGTCGAAAGCGTCTTGAGCTTGAGGCCCCAGCTCTTCACCGCGCCGTCGATGTTGTTGTCCAGCACACCGTCGTCGACCACTCGGATGTACCACTTGCCCTTGGCATTCTTTCCGTGCCAGGTCGTCAGGTCGCCGCTAATGGTCTTGGTCTGGTCGGGGAAGCTGGTCTTGATCTCGGTGCCGGACGAGCCCTTGTCGTGCAACACATACTCGTCGCCGTTCGGGTCGAAGGCCGAGACCGTCAGCTTGGTCAGGTCCGAGTTGGTCAGTTCCAACGTGATCACGAGGGACTGCGCGATGCCAAAGTCGGGCAGTATCAGGGTGTCGGATACGCCGACCGGGCTGTTGTCGGGGATCGGGATGTCCGACTGGCCGTTGTAGATCTCGTCGAACTGCACGCCGACGAGACCGTTGGAGATCTCGTCGATGCCGTCGGGCGGGAGATACTGCGTGTCGATGAAGCCCACGTTCGCCTGAATGCAGTCCAGCGTGCCGTTGGCCTTGATCCCTTGGACGACCAAGCCGGTACCGCAGCCGACACCGGCGGCGACGCTGACGGGAGCACCCAACAGATCCGCGTACTTGCCCGTCGTCGCGACCTTGGACAGGGCCGCAGACTTGGCATAAACGGTCAGGTCGGGCACGCCGGTCAGGTCCGCGTATGCCCCCGAGGTGGCGGACTTGGCCAGATCGGCGGCCTTGGCGAAGACCGAGAGGTCAGCCGACTTGGCATAGGCGGCAAGGTCGGCCGACTTGGCGTAGGGCGCCAGTACGTCTTCCGCCAGATGTGACGTCTTGATGCAGCCGGAGCAGTCCAACGACTCGGCCAGAGAGGCGCGCATCGAGAACGGCACCGAGGCGATGGCCTGGCGCGCGAACTCGGGGTCCGACTCCACCTTCATCGACAGGAACGGCGTCGCCATGTTGGCGAGCACGTCCGCCGTCAGGGGCGTCTTGCTGCCCACCGCGTAGCTGTACACGCCGTTCTTCACGGCGATGTCGACGGGGCCCTCGGTGTAGACCGGGTTGCCACCCACCGCGCCGGTGAAGACGCTGAAGGTCACCTTGTACGAACCGTCCGCCACGGGTCCGCCGCCAACGGCGAACAGCCCGCCGTGCACGGTCATGACGGAGGGGACGGCGGCAAGGGCAAGCCCGGGCAGCGCGACGAGAACCGCGACAGCCAAGCCAGACCACAGACCGAGTCGGCCGGATCGAACGAGAGAGTTCTCCATGAAATTCCTCTTCTTGCGACGGTGGACAGGCTACGCTTCGTGTGGGCGCGAGCCGCGAGCAATTTGCCGGGCTTTTACCTCAATCTGCCGAGGGATGCGCGCACCATCGCCAAAATTCGTGACCAGAGGGAGCGGGCCGATGCGCGGCACCCGACCCTTCTACCCTTCACAACCACGCGATATCTCGTATTGATCACGCATCTCACCCCGAGATGTGTTGTCTCTTCACTGTCAATTCTTCACGGCCCGCCGACCCGTTCGGGGTGATCGCCGGTCCGGCACGGACGGTGTCTGGGGGTCTGACCAGTTCCCATGCCGCGCTGGGTCGCGTTGCTCCTGCGAATGCACCGTCACGACCACCGCGCGGGGACCAAGCTCGCAGGAAAGTGGCCTTCCTTCCGCACCCTATGTACCCTGCCCTCCGTTCCTCGCACCGAGGCCCATCGCATGTCCGACCTTCCCCAAGACCTCTTCGTGCTGAGCGACCTGCACATGGGCCGCGGCCGCAATCAGGACAGCGGTCGCCACTATCGCCTGGAAGCCTTCTTCTACGACGACGATCTGCTGCGGTTCTGCCAGTACCTGTGTGCGGAGGCCGACCGCACCCTGCGTCCGTTCAAGCTGATCTTCAACGGCGACGCGTTCGACTTCCTCCGCATCGACCCCGAGGGGGCGGCGGACCAAGCCGACGACACCCCCAACCCGTCCAAGACGGCCGCGACGGTGCGGCGCATTCTGGAAGGGCACCCTCACTTTCTGGATGCACTCGCGACCGTGGTGCTGGCCGACCATGAGGTCGTGTTCCTGCCCGGCAACCACGACATCGAGTTGCAGTGGGCTCCCGTACAAGACGCGGTGCGAGCAGCCGTGCAGCTGGCGGCGCTGAACCTGAGTGGCGACGCAGCAAAAACCCTTGCGGCGATGCGCCGTTTGTTGTTCCAGCCTTGGTTCTATCACGAGCCCGGTCGCGTCTGGATCGAGCACGGCTGCCAGTACGACCCGGAGAATGCCTTCCGCTCGTTCCTGCGAAGCGGCGCCCCCGAGGACGCCGAAGCGCTGGCCGCCACCGAGCTCGACATGCCGTTGGGCAACTTCTTCCAGCGGTACCTGTACAACGCCTTCGGCCCCATCACCTTCATCGTGCCGACCACGCGCGCCAACTTCCGATACGGCAAGTGGTTGTTGCTGAATGACCCGCGACTTCTGGTCAGCGCATTCACCCGCCACGGCCCCTTCGCGTGGGAGTGGATGAAGCGCATGACGCGGCGGCAGCTGGAGGTTCAGGGCACCCAGAAGCTCAAGGACCTGCACGCCAAGGAGCTGCGCGACTTGGGCGAGAAGACCGGTCTGCGCGACAGTCTGGAAGCCATCGACATGCTCAAGAGCCTGCGCGGCGACGTGGTGTCGGCCGTGCGGTCGATGCTGCGGGACCTGCTGCGGACGGGTGGCGCCGCGCTGGCGATTGGCCTGCTGGTGGCGACGCTGTGGTATCTGAGCTTCGAGGCGATGCGCGAGACCTCGCTGGGGTTGCGCGTGGTGCTATTCCTGACGCTGAACTTCGTGTTCATGGCAGCGGGGATGACGGCGGTAGGCGTCGAGCTGTTCCGGGAGCGGCCGTCCAAGGGCCTGTCGCCCATGGTCGAAGCGGCCCAGCAGATCTCGCAGCGGATGCTGGTGCCGATCGTCGCGTTCGGACACACGCACGAAGAGGCGGTGCAGCGACTTGACCAGAGCACAGGCAACCGCACCTGGTACTTCAACACGGGCACTTGGATTGCCGTCTTCACCCACGATGTGCTGCTGCCGCGCGAACGGGTGCAGTTCACGTTCCTGCGCGTCCGCGGCGACCAGGCCGAATTGCTGCACTGGAGTCCCGTGCTGCGAGAGCCGGCTCAGGTGGTGCTGATCGATGAGGCTTGACGGGGCTGACTAGTACGCGCGCTCCCACAGGCGTGGAATCTTCTCGGGGAAGCGCCAGAGGTACGACGACGTGGCGTTGCCGACGTAGATGCCGCCGTGCGCTTCGCGGTCGTAGCCGATCCAGGCCGAGATCGGCACGCGGTTGAAGGCGTCGCCGATGACGATCGACTTGGTCTTCTTCTTCAGGTTGGCCGTCAGCTCTGCGCGGGCGGTGTCGAGGATGTTCAGCGCCGCCAAGTGCACGCCGGGGTTGCCGCGCAGCTCGGTGAAGGCGACCTGACGCATCTTCTTGCCTTCGCGGTGCGTCGCATACCAGACGTACTCGGCGGGCGTCAGGTTCGACAGCACGACGATCTCGATCGGGCTGAAGACCATGTACAGGCGCGGGCGGCGATGCGGCGGACGCTCGAGGCCAGCGGCTTGGGCGATGTCGTCAGGGGTCATGCCGTCGACGCAAACGCCGTCGCGGAAGCGGAAGGGCTCGCCGGTGGACTCCATCTCGAGGATCTCGCCGCCGGTCTTGACCAGGTGAATCGACTTCCAAGCGGTGATGGGCGTGCTGCTGAACGCATTGTTCGACAGCGCGGTCTTGGTCCGGTTGCCGGCGGAGGTCTTTTCGAGCGCCGCGACGGAGTCCGCGTGAGCGTCGCGCCAACCGCCCTCGTCCAAGTATTCGAACGCAGGCTTGTTGTTCTCGACGGCGAGGTCGACGAGGATCGATCGGCCTTGGAAGTACTTGCCCGAGCCGGGGCTCCGGTGGGCAGCAAATTCCTCGAGGCCGAGGCTGGTGGCGGTCACGATGCCCTGGGGAAGGCTGAGGATCAGCTGGTTCTGTACCATGGGTGGGACTCCTTGCGAGGGGCGCCTGAGCAGGCCAGGAACGCGCAGGAAACTTAGCCGCATCTTGCGCGGAGAGCAACGTCTGGAGGCCGGATTCGCAACGGTGAACGCCAAGCCCTTCGAGTCGGCCCGAGGCGATGCGCGGCAGAAGGCAGCGCCGCGTCCTGCAACCCCCTGATCTGGATCGCGATCTCAATGACGCCGGGCGCGGTCCATTGCCTGCCCTGCAGCCGTTGGACACCGCCCGGACCCTTCGCTCTGCGCCGACTTGACCCCCAGACCCACAAGCGTACTGTCTCCTCCACATCGACCGACGAACTCGGAACGACCGAGCGAAGCGGCTGATGGACTGGCGTCAGGGTTCCGGTGCGAGGCAGTGGCAGGCGGTAGCCTACTGAACTTCCGGGCTCCGCGGCCTCCCCCGCCTGGCTTCGACCAGGTGCCTCTGCTTCCGTGCCCTTTCACGGAGGTATCCCTTGAATATCCCCCCGATTTTCTGGTTGGCCCCTGTGGGTTCGATCTGCGCGCTCGTGTTCGCGTGGGTCTTCTACCGCACCATGTTGAAGGCAGATCCGGGCACTGCAGACATGCAACGCATCGCCGGGTACGTCGAGCGTGGCGCGCTCGCCTACCTGAAGCGCCAGTACCGCGTCGTCACGATCGTCTTTCTGGTCGTGTTCGTCCTGTTCGCCTTCATGGCCTATGTGCTCGGCACGCAGAACGCTTGGGTGCCGTTCGCGTTCATCACGGGCGGTTTCTTCTCTGGTCTCGCGGGCTTTCTGGGCATGCGGACCGCCACCAAGGCGTCGAATCGCACGACCGCCGGTGCCATCAAGTCGCTGAATCAGGGCCTGCAGGTGGCGTTCCGCTCGGGCGCCGTCATGGGTTTGGTGGTCGTCGGTCTGGCGCTGCTCGACATCTCGCTCTGGTTCCTGATCCTGCGCGAGTTCTCCCCCGCCGGCGCAGACTCGAACGAGACGCTGGCCGTCATCACCACCACCATGCTGACATTTGGCATGGGCGCGTCGCTGCAGGCGCTGTTCGCTCGCGTGGGCGGCGGCATCTTCACCAAGGCGGCGGACGTGGGCGCTGACCTGGTCGGCAAGGTCGAAGCCGGCATTCCGGAAGACGATCCGCGCAATCCGGCGACCATCGCAGACAACGTGGGCGACAACGTGGGCGACGTGGCCGGCATGGGCGCGGACCTCTACGAGTCGTATGCGGGTTCGATTCTGGCGACCGCTGCGCTGGGCGTGGCGGCCGGCTACGGCATCGGCGGCGTCGTCGCACCGATGGCACTGTCGGGCATCGGCGTGCTGTTCTCGATTGCGGGCGTGTATCTCGTCCGGTCAGGCGAGAAGGCGACCCAAGGCGAGCTGCTGAAGGCGCTGGCGCGCGGCGTCAATGCCTCGACCCTGCTGACGCTGATCGCTTCGTTCGGTGTGCTGTACTACTTTCAGGAGGCGTTCCAGGGCCGCTACATCGGCCTGTTCGGCGCGGTCGTGACCGGCCTGATCGCGGGCTGGGTCATCGGCAAGATCACCGAGTACTACACGTCGCAAGAGTATCGGCCGACCCAGTACATCGCGGAGCAGTCCAAGACCGGACCTGCCACCGTGATCATCTCGGGTCTGGCCACCGGCATGCAGTCAACCGGCTTCCCCGTGATCGTCATCGCCCTGGCGATCATCCTCAGCTACGCGTTTGCCGGCGGCTTCTCGGCCGACCCCAACGCGATGAACCTGGGCCTGTACGGCATCAGCCTTGCCTCGGTGGGCATGCTGTCAACGCTGGGCATCACCCTGGCGACCGACGCCTATGGCCCGATCGCCGACAACGCGGGCGGCAACGCCGAGATGACGCACCAACCGCCCGAAGTGCGGCAGCGCACCGACGCGCTGGACGCCCTGGGCAATACCACGGCAGCAACCGGCAAGGGTTTTGCCATTGGTTCCGCAGCGTTGACCGCAATGGCGCTGCTGGCCGCGTACATCGAAGAGATCAAGATCGGCTTCCTGCACATGGGGCAGACTTCGATTCTGGTCGACGGGGTGTCGAAGGCCATTCGCGACACGCACCTGGGCGACTGGGTCAAGTACTACGACATCACCCTGCTGAACCCGCGCGTGCTGGTGGGTCTGTTCCTGGGCAGCATGATGGTGTTCGTGTTCTGCGCCTTGACGATGAAGGCAGTGGGTCGCGCGGCCGGCAAGATGGTCGACGAGGTTCGCCGGCAGTTCCGCGAGATCGTAGGGATTATGGAAGGCACCGCTGAGCCCGAGTACGCACGCTGCGTCGAGATCAGTACGGCAGCCGCCCAGAAAGAGATGATGATCCCGTCGATCATGGCGATTGTCGTCCCGGTGGCGACCGGTCTGCTGTTCGGCGTCGCCGGTGTCATGGGCCTACTGGCGGGCGGTCTGGCAACAGGCTTCTCGATGGCCGTGTTCCTGAACAACGCGGGCGGCGCGTGGGACAACGCCAAGAAGTACATCGAGGAAGGCAACTTGGGCGGCAAGCACCTGCCCGACGGATCCAGGAACCCCAACCACGGCGCGGCCGTCATCGGCGACACCGTGGGGGACCCCTTCAAGGACACCGCAGGCCCAGCGCTGAACATCCTGGTCAAGCTGATGTCGATGGTCTCGGTCGTGTTCGCCGGCCTGATCGTGGCCTACGGCGACCTGATGCAGAAGGTCATCGACTTGTTCAAGTAGGCCTTCCGCCTTGGCATTTTCTCTTCACTCCTTCTCACCGCCGTGCAATTCCCGCACCGTGTCGCTGCTGACGGCGGCGACACCTTTGCGTGGAGCCGCGCCATCACCAGCCACACGCCAAGCAAATCGGGGGTTCGGATGCAGCACAAGGCATGGGTCGCGGGTGCCACCGGCTTCGTCGGCCAGGCGGTCGTCAGGGAGCTGCGGCGGCAGGGGGTGGACACCGTCGCTCACGTGCGCCCCGACTCACGCGCGTTGGAGACCTGGCGCACCCGGTTCGGAGAGCTGGGAGCCCAAGTCGACGCCACACCCTGGGAGCCGGGTGCCTTGGCGAACACGCTGCAATCCCTTGGGATCACGCATATCTTTTGTCTGATCGGCACCACCCGCGCCCGCAAGGATTCGGCGGCGCACCCTGAGGCAGAGACCTACCAAGCCATCGACTTCGGACTGACCCGGATGCTCGCAGAGGCGGCGAAGGCGGCGGGGGGCGTGCAGCGGCTGGTCTACCTGTCGTCGATGGGAACCAGCGCCACCGCACCGGGCGGTTACATGCATGCCCGCTGGAAGGCCGAGACCGCCGTGCGCGACTCCGGCGTGCCCTGGACCATCGCAAGGCCCACCATCATCACCGGAAATCGGGAGGAACGTCGGGTTGGCGAACACGTGGCGGCCGTGCTGTCGGACGGCCTGCTTGCGTTCTTTGCAGCGCTGGGGGCAAGGCAAGCGAACGAGCGGTACCGGTCCACGACGGATGTGGTGCTGGGGCGGGCGCTGGTGCGGCTGGCGTTCGACCCGCAAGCCGCCGAGACGGTGCAGGAATCGGAGAAGCTGCGCTAACGTGGTGAGTCGACGCGCCCCAAGATGCCCGACAGCAACCGCGCGCGGATCTCGTCCGGCGTCACGGCGTCGGGCACCCAGTCCAACCCCGGACTCTGCTGCTTGAGGAACTCGAACCGCGGCAGCTCGCGCGAGAAGTCGTACGCCACAATGACCGGCAGATGCGCGAACCCTGCCTGCCGCAAC
Organism: uncultured Enterobacteriaceae bacterium; assembly: GCA_964447285.1. Taxonomy (GTDB): domain Bacteria; phylum Myxococcota_A; class UBA9042; order UBA9042; family UBA9042; genus CAJBNH01. The sequence continues at coordinate 51,456 of CAYURO010000030.1, forward strand.
GCCGCCAGCACGTACAGCCCCTGGTGGTTGGCCAGGTATCGCCAACCGCGCTCTGGGTCGCCGTTGTTCTCGCGTGTCGCTTGCGCGTGATCGCCCAGCAGCTCGGCGCGAGGAATGCGGTCGAAGCGCATGTCCAGATACAACAGGTCGACGGCGCGCTCTGCAAGAATCCCCAACGCTTGAGCGCCGTTGTGTGCCTGTATGTAATGTGGCCCTTGGACAAACCGACTCAGGTTGTCCAGGTACTCGTCGCCGTCCTCGACGATCAGGACGGTCGCGTCTTCCAGCCGCTTGCCTGGCATCGCCGGGTTCCTCCTACGCCGCCTCGTCGGCCGGGGGGGGGGCCAGCGGCAGCTTGACGACCACCGCCTTGGTCCAGACCCCCGACTCCTCACGCACGTCCAGCGTTCCCTCGTAGCGGGCGACCAGATCCGCAGTCAAACCGATGCCTTCCTCAATGTAGCGGCCGCGCAGCATCTCGGTCGTCAGCACCTCGGCCGACCCGTCGCGCACGGCAAAGACCGCACGCTCCAGACCCGTGATCGGCGACACCTCCGTCTCCACCGCCAGCCCCACGCGCCCGCCGCCCCCGTGAGCCAGCGACGACTGCAGCGCATTGCGCAAGAGATTCGTGAGGATGTCCTCAAAGGCCGGACGCGGCACCAGCACCCACACCGGCAGCTCGACTGCGGGCACGACGACCAGCGCCGGAATGCTCAGGGTGGCGAACGCCGGTTCATGGCGCACCCGGTCGAAGACGCCCTGGATGACCATCCGGTCCACACCCAATAACCGCAGCGAGTCCAACAGGTTGCGCACGGCTTCATAACCATCTGCATTCAGCAGGCGCGCCGCTTCTCCCAGATGCCGCAGCAGCCGCGCCTTGGCACGCGGACCCAAGGTTGCCACACGCGCCAACAGGCCCTCGACCGCGCGCAACTCAGCAAATCCGTTCAAGAGTGCCGCGATCGCCCGGTCGCGCCGCCGCAGGTTCAGCCGCACGCCACGGGCCTGCCCCAGCTGTTGCAACTCGCGCACATAGCCCGCCAGCTGCTGCGCCACCGACGCTTCCTTGCCGCCGCCTAGCAAGCGGGTGCGCGCATGGGCCGCGAGCTCGGGGGCCTGCGCCTGCCCGACCGCGATCGCCTCCGCCAGCCCCGTCAGGACCGTCGTGTTGTGCTTGAGCACCTCGTGCCGGATGGCGGCCAGGATGCGCTGCACTTCCGGGCCGGTCTCTGGGTGGTGCTGGATCAGCCACGCGAGATCGCGCCCGCCGTGCCGCCGCCACAGCACGCCCAACGTGCTGAGCATCATCAGGATCACCGCAGCCAGCACGACTAACGCACCCTGCCGCAGCCGCCGCACCAGAGACTCGCGCAGCTCGCGGGCGACCTTCACGTCGGCATCGGGCGCGGGCGGCGTCTGGCGCGCCTGGTCCAGGTAATCCTCCAGACTGACGATGGCGACCTGCAGGTCCTGACGCCGGACCAGATCGGCCAGCAGCGCGCGCAAGCCTTGTCCTTGCGGCGTCGTCTCGACCTGCAGCCGCTCGACAGTCGCCACGGCGATGCCGAGTTCCTCTGCGCGCATCAGGTGCGGCAGGGCCTGTTCCGGGCGGTCCAAGCGGGCCAGCCAGCGCCCCAACTCCAGATGCACCGCCGGCTGCCGGTCGTTGGCCTGCAGCGAGCCACGCAGGGCCGCCATCGCGCCCTGGACGTCGCCCAGACCGTGCAGGTACTGCGCCAGGTCATTGTGCAGGTCTGGTCCGGCCTTGGCGTGCGTCAGATAGGCCCGCAGCACCTGCGCGGCGTCGGCATAGCGGTCCTGCCCGGCCAGGCTGCGTGCGGCCTCACGGGCAGTCTGCTCTGGGGTGCGGTCCTTCTGCGTCGCGTCTTCGTCCGGCAGCGGGTCGGCCGCCGCGCCCAAGGTGGTCGCCAAGGACTTGCGCAGGGCCACCGCGTCACGGCGCTGCTCGGGAGTTCCCGCCATCGGGGATTGCAGATAGCGCTCCAACTGTGCCAAGGCTTTACGTAACTGACCAGAGTGTCGGTACGCCTGCACCAGATCCCAGCGCAGGTCCGGCCGCGTCGGCTCGCGTCGCACCGCCTCGGCCAGCATCGCCGCCGCCTCGGCATACCGCGGCCCTTGGGGCCACCGAAGGTACAACCGCCCCAGCCCCGCCTGCGCCCGCGCCGTCAGCCGATCGTCACCCAAGCCCAGATGCAGGCCGCGCGACCAGGCCAACTCCGCTTCTGCAAAGCGTTTGTGATTGGCCAGCCACTCTCCCAGCGCCGCGTGCGCGATGCCGGCGTCGGGGGCCATGCGCGCAGCCTCCAGCAGCAGCTTCTCCGTCTCAGGTCCGAAGTCCGCCTTGTCCAGTCGCTCCAGCGCCTGCAGCGCCCGCCCGCGCGCGTCTTGCACGTCCAGCTGGTGGTCTGGCGTTGCGGGCACCTCGCTCTTGCGCGCGGCGGCATCGAGCTGGGCCACCTTGGCCGCGACGTCCTGCTGCAACGACTCGGCATCCTGATAGGCCTTTCGCGCCGCGTCGAAGTCGCCTTCCGCAAACCAACAGTCGCCCAGCAGACCCGCCAGCTCACCCATCGCCTTCTGACGGGCCAGCTTCTTCTGCGGCGCCTTTCGACAGGCATCACGAAGAGTTGCCGCGTCCACGCACAAGTTGCGCAGCGCCGCCACCCGCGCCTGGGCACACGCCAGGGTCGGGTCGCGGTCGGGCAACAGGGCGCTTTGCGTCAGGTGCTCGGCGGCCAGAGCAAGGTCGCGATCGGGGTCGCGGCCGGGCGTGCGCTCAAGGGCGCGATCCTGCAAGAACGACGCGTAGTTGGCGTGGGCCACGGCGCGCTTGCCGTCGAGCTCCAGCGTCTTGCCGTACCAGTACTCCGCCAGCAGATGCAACCCTTGGCTCTGATAGAGAAAGGCAAGGTTGTTGGCGAACTCGGGGTGCAGCGGACTCAGGGCAACGGCGACTTGAAAGGCCGCGGTGGCGCCTGCCAGGTCTTTGGCCTGGTGCAGCAATTTCCCTTTGTCGTTCCAAGCGGCGGCCACGGCGGCGGCGGTCGCTGGCTGCTGCAACACAGCGACGCAGGCACCCACAGGGTCGGTCGCATCGGTGGCCGTCGGGGTGCCCGGCAGGGCAAGGGCAAGGGTCCAGACGGTGAGCAGGCCAAGCGTCATGGTCAGCGAGGCTAACCCCGCGACTCCCCTGCCCGCAAGCCCGGCACGGTCAGCGCGGCAACCAGCGCTCCAGGACGCGTACCAGCGCTGCGGCGGCGATGGGTTTGGAGATGTAGTCCTCCATCCCCGCCTCCAGACACCGCTCGCGGTCGCCCTCCATCGCAAGGGCCGTCATCGCCACGATCGGCACGCCTGACCGGGGACCACCGCTCGACCGAATGGCGCGCGTGGCGTCGAACCCGTCCATCACGGGCATCTGCACGTCCATCAGCACCAGGTCGTAGGGGGTCGCCTGTAGCGCCGCGATGGCCTCACGCCCGTTGCCGACCGCATCGGCGCGAACCCCGAGCTTGCGCAAAAACGCCAAGGCGACCTGCTGGTTGACGATGTTGTCCTCGGCCACCAGCACATACCCTTCGAAATGATTGGGCAGCGAGGGTCTGGGCGAGCCGGAAGTGACCGCCGTCGGCTGAGCGGCGACGGTCGAGCGTCCAAAACGTGCGGTAAACCAGAACTCCGATCCGCGGCCCGCGTCGCTGATGACGCCTATCTCGCCCCCCATCAGCTGGGCCAGCTGTTTGGAGATCGCCAGACCAAGTCCGGTGCCGCCATAGCGCCGTGTGGTCGAGGCGTCGACTTGGCTGAACTGGCCGAAGAGGCGGCCGTGCTGCTCACCGGCAATACCGATGCCCGTGTCGCGGACTGAGAAGTGCAGGACGACGCCGATGTTGTCGCTGCGCTGCAGCGAAACCCGGATCGCCACGCCGCCACGGTCGGTGAACTTCACGGCGTTGCCGGCCAGATTCGTCAGGACCTGCCGCAGCCGTCCCGGGTCGCCGCTCAAGCCGTTGGGCACATCCGCGTCGACCTTGCACGTCAGGGCCAGCTCCTTCTGGATGGCGGTCACGCGGACCATCTCAAGGGCGCTCTCGAGCTCCGTTTTCAGGTCGAAGTCGAGCGCCTCGAGCATCACCTGCCCGGCCTCGATCTTCGACAGGTCGAGGATGTCGTTGATCAGCGCGAGCAGGGACTCTCCGCTCGATTGAGCTGTCTCGGCGTACCGGCGCTGCTCTGCCGTCAGGGCGGTGTCCAACAGCAGGCCGTTCATGCCCAGCACCGCGTTCATCGGCGTGCGGATCTCGTGGCTCATGTTCGCCAGAAACTCGCTTTTGGCGGCACTGGCAGCCTGCGCCTGCGCGGCAAGGTCGTGGGCCACCGTTGTCTGGCGCTTCAGGACGGCGTTGATGCGGCGCAGCTCGGACTCGGCCCGCTTCAAGGCCGTAATGTCGTGCATCACCGTCAGGAAGAACTGCTTGCCCTGACTGACGATCAACTCGCCCGAGAACAGGCCGTCCAGCAGAGAGCCGTCGCGGTGGCGGACCTGAGTGGCGAAGCTTTGGATGCGGCCTTGCGCTATCAGCTGCAGGGCCGCCTGACGCTGTTGTTCCGGGCGCGGAAAGAGGTCCAACTCGACTGCGGTCCTGCCGACCACTTCGGCCAAGGAGTAGCCTAGCGTCGCCAGGAACGCCTCGTTCACATCGACGAACTGCTTGTCGTCCAGACCGCTCAACGCCATCAGCGCCGGGTTGTTGCGGAACAAACGCTCGAACCGCTGGGTCGCCTCGCGCTCTGGGCTCAAGTCCTTGCAGATACCGAAGATGCAGTCGCGGCCGTTCCAGCGGCCGATCCAGATGCGCGTCTCGACCGGCAGCAGTCCACCGGCCTTGGTCGCCAGCGGCAGCGGGCAGGCATCTCGCTCGCCGCGAACCATCGCGCCGAAGATCTCCGTCGCCTCGGCCTGCACGCTGCGGGGATGCATGTCCAGGATGGTCGATGCGAGCACTTCGTCCGCGGAATAGCCTAGTTTCCGGGTAACCGCCGGATTGGCGTAGAGGATGGTGCCGTCAGGGTCACCGACGAAGATCAGGTCATCGATTGTTTCGAAGAACGTGCGAAAATTCGCTTCGCTGTCGCGCAGCGCTTGGGCGGCATCCTGTGACACGTCGATGCGGCTGAAGTCCATGGCCTTTGACTCTTCGGGGAAGGCCCGATGGAACGGAAAAGAGGAAATGGCACCGCGGAGCAAGGACCTCTCCAGACACGCTGCGCGAGGTTCCCACTTCCGTGACATTCGGGCAAGGCGGGCTGACCCCACATGAACAAGAGCGATGCGCGGCCGCCTCGCCTGTCGCTAGCCTCGCAGCTCGCGCACCCGCAAGTCCAGCTGGTTGAACCGCAGCCGCACCGCGCGCGCCCGGCCCGGGTCGCCCAGCAGGCGGTCGGCCATCGCTGCGAAATCGCCGCCCAACTCGCTGAACAAGCGTTGCAGCACCTGCCTTTCCAAGTCGCGCCCCAGGTCGCTCAGGCTCTCGGCTGGCCTCACGTGCAGCGTCATCGCGTCAAGGTCGTCGTCAGCGGACGGCGCAACGGCCGATTTCGTTGTGGGTATGGGCACCTGCGCCGTGCTCGCCAGCAGCTGCTGGACCAAACCAGGGTCGACTTGCAGCCGCGTCGACGCCAGCGCCAGACCACTGCGAATCGCGTCGACGGCCGCAAACAGCGTAAACGTCACCAGATTCTCGAGCACCATCCCCAGTTCACGCATGTTGCCCGGCCAGGCGTGGCCCCGCAGCGCGTCCCAGGCCGACTGGTGCAGCCCCAGCTCGAGCACGCCGTCTGCCGGCCTGGCCCGCAAGTCCGCGCCCATCACGACGACCGTTCTGGCGCCCGCCCGCAGACCCACCGCACGTGCCACCAGATCCCGAAGCTCTGCCAACTCCGCCCGTTCCAACGCCGCGTCCGCCAGCCTTCGCACGAAGAACGGCAGGTCTTCCAACCGCTCGCGCAGGGGCGGAATCTGCAGCCGCGACGGGGGCGACAGCCGCATGTACAGGTCGCCGCGAAACCGCCCCAGGGCCACCGCCTGGGCCAGCGGCTCGTTGCTCGCGACCACCACCTTGACGTCCACCGGCACGTCGCGGGTCGAACCGACCGGCTGCACCCGCCCCTCTTGCAGCACCCGCAACAACTGCTTCTGCGCGTCGAGCGGGATGTTCTGCACCTCGTCGAGAAACAGCGTGCCCCGGTGCGCCGACTCGAACGCGCCCTTGCGGTCGGCGACCGAGCCCGTGTACGCCCCGCGCACCGCGCCGAACAGCATCGCGGGCACCAGATCCGCAGGCACCGCGGCCAGATCCACGGACAAGAACGGCCCCTTGCGCCCGCTGTTCTCGTGCAGAAAGCGCCGCGCCAGGTACGACTTGCCGGTGCCCGTCTCGCCCTCGAGGATCACCGGCAACGCGCCCCGCGCCAACACCGCCAACCGCCTGCGCAAAGCCCGCATGGCAGGCGCACGGCCCCACAGCACGTCGGCCTCTTCCAGCGTCAGGCTGGCCTCTTGCAGCGCGGCGTGGCAGCGGATGCGCAGCGTGTCCAGGTCGCCCGCACCCAAGAAGTACGTCATCGACTCGGCCGACACGTCGTGCGAGGCATCGGCCAGCGACAGGTCTTCCAGCGCCGTCAGCAGCACCACCGGCAACCCCGGACAGCGCTTGCGGATCTCGCGCAGGATGGCCACGCCCTGAAACCGTCGGGTGCGCTTGGGCGGCGCGGGCGGGTCCAGGGGCAGCAGGCGGTCCTCAGGCACGTCGAACGACACGTCGAGCAGCACGACGTCGACGCGTTTGGCGTGGTCCTGCAGGAACGCGAGCGCGGCGGGGCCGTCGGGCAGCCGTCCTTCCGAGCCGAGGGGCGACGGATCGACCAGCTCGAACTCGGGCAGGTGCGCCGCCACCGCGCGGGCGTAGTCCAGACCGTCGTCGATCACCAGCAGGCGGGGCTTGCGGGGCATGGGACTCCAGGCGACGGGCCGGGGCCGGGCGCGCGGTGAATGTCCTCTGGTTGCGGGGGGGTGGTCAAGCAGGGAGGGTG
>CAYURO010000031.1:0-49468 GCA_964447285.1 uncultured Enterobacteriaceae bacterium
GGCGGCCAATGCGGACTTCACCGGATTGCGGCGGTTATTGCGCGCCGCTGACAACCGCAGCCTGAGACGCAAGCGACTCTGCAAGACGCTGATGCGACAGGGTAAAGGGGACGATCTCGGTACGGTCCGCGTTGGTCGCGTTGATCAACTGCAGGACACCGATGACCTCGTTCTCGTGGTTCTTCATCGGCACCGTCAGGAACGACTGCGACCGATAGCCCGTTTGCTGGTCCACCGCCCGCGTGCCTGAAAAGTCGTAGCCCTCAGCGGTGTAGGCGTCCGGGAGATTGACGGTCTCGCCGGTCAACGCGACGTGCGCGGCCACCATGCTGTGGTTGGGCTTGCCGTCGGCATCGACCAGCTGGATCGGGTAGAAAGGTACGGGATTGCCGGAAGTTCCGCCCAGATAGTAGGCAAGCGAGGTCGTGCGCACGATCTCGAAATGCAGCGTACCGTCGCCACCGACGCGGTACAGGGTGCCGCCGTCCGCGCGCGTGATGGCCTTGGCTGCCGTCAGGATGCTTTCGAGCAGTCGATGGATGTTGCGTTCGGCAGAGAGTGACGCGCCAATCGCGTTCAGCTGCTCCAGACCCGACATGAGGTCCGCGTCGATGTCGGTCGCATTGGCTACGACTCGCTGACCTGCCCCCAGCATGTCCTGTCCCCCCCGCACCAACGCCGCGCGACCCGTTCCCCAGCCGTGTCCCTGTACCGGGCCGACGTCGGGGCGTGGCGAGTCCGCTGTGTACGCTGCGGTGCCCCCCGCGTCAAAAACGCGGAAAAGGGGGCGCGGAGCTATGGGCGAGCGACCCTGTCGCCCGACGTCAAACCGACACCAAGCAGCAGGGGCAGCTGAAACGCGTCGGCCCTGCTGATGACACGACCGCCCAGCACCTCATTCACCTTGCGTTTCAGGTCAGTCGGCGCGATCGGCTTGGCGATGAAGTGCGTGCTGAGCTCACGGGTGAAGCTTGAGGCCGGCATGGCGTCTGCGTACCCCGACATGAAGATGATCTTGCACGCCGGCCGGTCGACCGAGAACCGGTCGGCCAGCACCCTGCCGTTCATTTCCGGCATGACCACGTCGGTCAGCAGCAGGTGGATGTCGCCCACGTGCGAACCGCAGATGGCCGCCCCATGCATTCCGTCTTCGGCCACCAGCACCCTGTAACCGACCGATTCGAGCACCTTCTTGAAGGCCACACGCAGTGGAGCTTCGTCCTCGACCAGCAGGATGGTGAAGTCCGCGGCGTGGCGTGCCGCGACCGACAGAACGGTCGGCCCGTCCGCCGCCTGCGAAACATCGGACAAGTCTTGGGGAAAGTGCAGCCTGAACTCCGACCCCTGCCCCGGCTCGCTGGTGACCGAGAGGAGGCCGCCGCTCTGTCTGACAATGCCGTCGACGACCGACAGCCCCAGGCCGGAACCCGGCCCGCCGTCCTTGGTCGAGAAGAACGGGTCCAAGGCCCGGTCCAACGTGAACCGGTCCATCCCGGTTCCCGAGTCGCGGACGCGGAACACGACGCACGGTCCCGGATTGGTGCCTGGCTGCCGCTCCGCGTCTGCCGCGTCGATCACCCCGTTGACGGCGGCAAGGGTCAACGTGCCGCCTTCCGGCATGGCATCCCGAGCGTTGACGGCCAGATTGACCACCACCTCTTCGAACTGGATCGGGTCGACCTTGATGCGGCCGAGGTCGGGCGCAACGTCGTGCACCACCAGCACGTGCTCGCCGACCAGCTGGCGCAGCGTCGGCAACAACTCGGCAAGTGCGGCACCGACGTCAAGCGCCAACGGCTGCAGCGTCCGAGGGCGACCGAAGGCTTGCAGGTGCCGGGTCAGCGCAGTCGCCCGCTTTCCCGCGTAGCCAATCTGCTCCAGATGCTCTCTGGCGGGGTGACCGTCGTGCAAGTACTCAAGGCCCAGTGCCGTGTGGTTCAGGATCACCGACAACAGGTTGTTGAAGTCGTGGGCGACACCGCCCGCCAGACGCCCCATGCCCTCCATCCGGTCGGACTGGAACAACCGAGCCGCCATCTTCAGCTCGTCGGTCACATCGCGCTTGATCGCTACAAACTCTGAGATGACACCCGCCTCGTCTTGCACCGGAGCGATGGTCGATTCCTCCGTGTACAGCGTGCCGTCCTTGCGCCGGTTGATCATCCGGCCATGCCATGTCCTGCCATCGAGGATCGTGTCCCACAGCGTGCGATAGAAGGCTTCACCCTGCACCCCGCTCTTCAGCAGGCTCAAGGTCCGACCGGTCACCTCTTGGCGCGAGTAACCCGTCGTACGTGCGAAGGCGGGGTTGGCGTAGGTGATGACGCCCTTGCCATCGGTGATGACGACCATCTCGGCTGCGTGTTCGATCGCCGTCGCCAGCTGCTCTCGCTCAGCTTCCACCAGCTTGTTCGCGGTGATGTCACTGACAACCCCGTGCAACCCCTGCACCTGCCCGTCGCGGGTCAAGAACCGATTCGACGCCCGCGCCCAGCGAACCCGACCGTCCTTCGTGACGAAGCGAAACTCCATCACCAGCCGGCCATCGCCCCGTTGCGTCTGAAAGAGGTTCGTCACTCGTTGGACATCGTCGGGATGCAACAGGGCGGACATGCTGCGGCCGACCAGCTCGGCGGGCGTGAATCCGGTTTGCTCGAACACCGATGGACTGATGTACGTGAAGATGCCGTGGGGGCCGGTGGTGAACACTGCCTCGTTGATGTTCTCGGTCAGGTTCTTGTACTTCTGTTCGCTGGCGAGCGCCGCCAGTTCGGCCGCTCGACGCACCTCCAGCTCGATCTCCAGCTCCTGGGTGCGGGCCACGACCAGTGCGGCAAATCTGTCTCTTTCGTTCACGATTCGGCGCGTGGCGCACTTGACCATGGCCATGGTGCGGATCAGGGCCGTCAACTCAATCGGGTCAAACGGCTTCGACAGAAACCCCTCCGCCCCGGCGTCTACGGCCTTGGCGCGGGCCTCGCGGTTCTCTTGCAGGGACGTGAGGAACACCACAGGAATGGCGCACATGCGGTCGTCGGCCTTCAGCGCACGGCAGACGGTAAACCCGTCCACGTCAGGCATCAGGATATCCAGCAGAATCACGTGCGGGTCGTGGTCGCGCGCCAAGGCAAGACCGACATGGCCGTCCGTCGCCGTCCACAACACGCCATCGGGAAGGGCATCCGCCAGCACCGCTCGCAGCGACGTCAGGTTGTCAGCGTTGTCGTCAATGGCCAGAATCGTCAGTCCGCGCTCACACACAACGCCTCCTCTCCACACGTCCCCGACTTTGGACGCCGGCGTCCCCGCGGGTCTTTCCTCGTCTCGATCGACGAGCTTCGCGACGGTTGCTACACGTCCTGTGCCAAGTCACCGCGAGCCCCCCGGCAATAGCCATAACCAACCAATCATACACGTCATTTTTTCGACGTGCGGCCGCGAGCGTGCACTTGGCACCTTGGACACAGCACCGACCTCGGGCGCAGACTCCCGCACTGCGGAAGCCATTCCCGTGTCCTTTGCCCCCCCCCTCCCTGTCGTCGTGCACTGCAGACACGGACGCCCCCAACGCCGCGAACCGCCGTACCTGGTCAGCGGTCGAAAGGCGGGTCGGAACCCGGCGACCAAGCACTTGCCGCCGCCACCTGCGAAGCCAGATCCCGAGCGCGATGGGCCGTGACCTGAACCTCCAAGAGCTTCGTGAACAGGACAGTGTCCGGTTCGACCCGGTCCAAGGCGGCGGCAACCAACCCCAAGACCTCTTGTTGTGCGTCGTCGAGGGCTTGCTGCCGCTGGTACGCCGTCGCCGATGTCCGAGACGCTCGCGTCGGCTGCAGCTGGTCGCACAAGCGGGCATTCTCGACTGCAAGCCGCCTGCGTTCGGTGGCATCCAGCAAGACGAGGTAGGCGGCCGGGGCTCCGTCGTAGACCATCGCACAGCCGTGGATCTCGACATCGACAGCCTCGCCCGACAGGCGAAGGACTCGGCCGTCGAGCGGGCGACCGTTACTGCCAGGTCCAGAGGACGTCCTGGCCATGCCGAGCACCTGCAGACGAATGTCCCTTGGCAGCCGGTCTGCCAGCGGCAACCCCACCAGATCCTGTTCTGAAGCCGCCCCGAACAACCGCACGGCCCAAGGACTCGCATAGACGATTTGTCCATAACGATGCACGACCAGCGCGACGGGAGTCCACTCCACCAGCGCGCGAAACCGGTCCTCACTTTCGCGCAAGGCCATTTCCCGTCGACTCGACTCGGTCAGGTCGGTCATCGCGATACGAAACACCGGGGCCCCATTTGAGTCGTGGGCGACGTCGACGGTCAGCTGCGCCCAAAGCCGCTCGCCCCCCGCGCGCACCACCTCCAGCTCCCAAGCCAGAGGCCCACCTATCTCCAAGAGTCTTCTGTGGTTCCGGTAATGGAGCACGTGCTGCTCTTTCGCAAGGTAGTCGACAAATCGCCGCCCGAGCAGCGCCTGCCGGGTCTCGCCCAGCAGCGAAGCGGCCGCAAGATTGGCCCGCTGGATGATGCCGGCGGGGTCGACCGCGATGTAGGCGATCGGCGCAACCTCGTAGATCTCGAAATACTCCCGCAAGGACACTTCCAGCTCCGTCCGCACACGGCGCAGTTCCTCGTTCTGCATCTCGAGTTCGACTTGGTGTACGCGTAGCTCGTGGACGACTCGCTCCAAGGTTTCGCCAGACCGTTGGCGGGGCGGCTCGGCGGGTGCGAGCTGGGCGTCCCTCTCCACCCGCGCCTCCGCTCGCCCGCGCAGCGACGTGCTGGCCGACATCGAGCTCTTTGGAGTCTCGCCACCTGAGGTTCCACCCGTCGGACTTGGCGTAACGGAGGCCACCTTCGGTCGCTCAGTGTTTTGCGTCATGACGCTCCGAATCGGCGAGCACGCTCCGCGCTCGCAGTTGCAGAGATGTGCCCGTTCACTCGGCCCCCCTGCGCTCGGTAATGTCCTGGACCGCGCAGTGCAAGGACACCGTTCGGCCGCTCTCGACACGGGGGTGACAGATGAGGCGGACCCACTTGGCGCGGTCCTTGGCGGCGACCAGGGGAACCTCGATGTCCCAGCGAGCGCCTGTTTCCAACGAAGCTTGCGCCGCCACCGCAACGGATTGCCTGAATTCAGGCGCAATCAAGACCAGCAGCCCGTCGAGATCGAGGGGCCCGACCGGATCGGTGCCGAAGCTCCGCAGCGCCTCGGCAGAGCACGACATGCGCCCGGTCGAGGCGTCGAACTCCCAGCCTCCCACCCTTGCGATGCACGCGGCCTCTTCCTGCGCCGCAACGGCGAGCGCCAGGGTCCGTCGGGTGTTGACGCTTTCCGTGACCTCGACGAACGACAGCGCCACCCCGTCTACCTGCCCCGACTTTCGCTGGCTGGGGTGAATGCGCATCAGGTAGGACTTGCCGGACTGCGACGACACCTCCCTCTCCAGCGGCACCAGCGATTCCAATACGTCGCGCAGCTCGTCAACCAGACCCTCGCAGTCCCGCAAGTAGTTGGCAAAGTGCGCCAGCGGTCTTCCCAAGTCTGTTTGCACCACGCAGATGAGTTCCTCAACGCCAGGGGTCACCCGGCGAATGCGCAGCTGGGTGTCGAGAAACAGACTGGCAATGCCTGTACCCGACAACAAGTTGGCCATGTCGTCATTGACGCGGGCAAGGTCGACCAAGCTGTTGCGCGCCCTGGCGTTGGCAAGCTCGATCGTTTCTGCCGAGAGCTGCGAGGCCCGCCCCGAGGCCGACAGCTCGTCGTTGGTCGAGCGCAGCTCCTCATTGATCGACAACAGCTCTTGGTTCACGCATCGCAGGTCGTCGCAAACGCGCTGCAGCTTGCCGATGGTCGAGTCCAGATCGTCGTCCCCGGTGACCCGCGGCTCCGTGGTATGCAGCTGCGTCCGGACCGCCTCGACCGCGGGAACTGCTCCCCGGGCTTGAGGCGTCGCGTGGGCGGCTGCCCGCAAGGGAACAAAGGCCAGATCGGCCGCGAGCGGGGCCACTGCAGCGGCGGTCGGACAGCCAAACAGCCTGGACTTGGCATCGATCGTGCGGAAGTGCCCAGTCAGTTCACCCAGCCCTTCGGCCGAACCAAGGAACAGCGCGCCGTCTGGCTTCAATGCGGACCTGAAGGTGCCAAGTACCTTCTGCTGCTGGTCGAGGCCCAGATAGATCAGCAGGTTGCGGCAGACGATCAGGTCCATCTTGTTGAACGAGGGGTCCTTCGTCACGTCATGCTCGCAGAACACCACCATGTCCCGAATGCTTCTGTGAATCTTGTAGGCATCGCCTCCAGACGCGACGGTGAAGTAGCGACAAAGCCGCTCGGGTGAGACATCGGCGGCGATGCTGGCCGGGTAGATTCCGGCACGTGCGATGCGCACTGCGCGGCCGTCGATGTCTGAGGCGAACAACATCACGGTTCGGCTGTAACGGCTGGTCTCCAGCTGCTCGTGCAGCAGGATGGCAAGGGAGTACGCCTCTTCTCCCGTGGAGCACCCGGCGGACCAGACGCGAATGATGCGGTCCTGTCTGGAGCGGGCCACAAGGCGGGACAGCACCGACTCGGCGAGCTCTTGAAAGTGTTCGGGATCTCTGAAGAAGGACGTGACTCCGACCAGGCTGTCGCAGAACAGCGCCTCCGGTTCGCCGGGCGTGAGACGCAAGTGCTCGACATACTCCCGGATGGAGCGACCGCCACAAGCGGCCATTCGCCGCTGGACACAGCGAACGAGTCGGTCCCGCTTGTAGGCCGACAGGTCGTGACCGGTTCGGTCGCGCAGAATGGCAAGGATCTTGCGCAGCCCACGTTCGAACTCAGGCAAGGGGTCAGCGATGGACGTAGAGGCTTGGCGGTCGAGCGAGCTGGCCCAGTGACCAAGGAGCCGGTCTGCCATCTCGAAGGGCGCAAGCTGCACGTCGACGGCGCCGGTGGCCAGAGCGCTGCGAGGCATGTCGCCGAATTCCGCTGAATCGGGCAACTGGACCATCACAAAGCCGCCGTGTGCCCTGATCGCCTGCAGACCCAAGGCACCGTCGTTGCCGGCTCCGGACAGGACGACGCCGACCGCACGCGCGCCCATGTCCAACGCCAGACTCTGAAAGAACTGATCGATCGGTTGGTGAATTCCAGAAGGCTCCTGCACTTCCTGGGGTTGCAGCACGCCGTCACACAACGTCAGGTCGCACCCGCTGGGAGCGACATAGACGCCGTTGGCCTTGACCACCGCGACGTCGCCTGCATCGAACACAGGCATGTGGGTCAACCGACGAATGTCCTCGCTGTCCAGCGCCGGGTGGTCTGCGTCGCGGTGCTGAACCAGCACGAAGGCCACGCCCATCGCAGGCTTGGCAGGGACGCCGGCGAAGAAGTCGCGAACCGCGATGAATCCGCCGGCCGCGGTGCCGATCCCGACAATCGGAAAATCCGCAAAGGCGACCTCTGGCGGCTCTGGCCGCACCACGGAAAGCGCTTCAGGGCCACGACGCTTCGCCATGTTTGCCTTGCGGTGCGCGGTCTGCGCCGCCGAGGTCCGGCCATGCAACTGCACGCTCGCCTGAGCATGAAAACTGTCGCGCTGAGTCTAGGCGGCACCAGAGGGCGCGTCTATGGGCATTTCCTTCCATGCGCTGTCAGCGTGTCCTTCGCCGCCCTGTCACGCCGACAGGGCCTTCGCACGGAAACTCAGCCATGTTCGGGCATATCAGAAAGGTTGCGATTTCGGTCAGATGCGTGTCCGTCCAACACGAGCCTTACCCTGTCGGTCAATTCACTGCTGGAAAATGGCTTGGCAAGCAGTTGCACCTCCGCGCCACCCAGGATCTGGTCGTCTACCAACTCATCGGCGTAACCTGACATGAACAAGACCTTGATATCCGGCCGCTCTCTCGTCAACGCCATGGCAAGCAGGCGACCACTCATGTGCGGCATCACCACATCCGACAGCAGCAGGTCGATCCTGCCCTTGTGGCTTGCGCCCATCGCCAAGGCGTCCTTCGCATCGCGGGCCTCCAGCACCGCGTAGCCAGCCGACGTCAGGATTCGTGTCACCGCCTTGCGCAACGCCTCCTCGTCCTCGGCAACGAGAATTGTCTCGGTGCAACGACCTCGGCGCACGGTCTCGGCCGGCGAGAGTTCCGCGGCGCCAGGCCCAGGTGCCCCGCGCGGCAGACAGACCGTGAACGTGGTGCCCAGCCCCAACTGGCTGCGGACCGAGATGCTTCCACCGCCCTGTTTCACGATGCCGTAGACGATCGACAACCCCAAGCCCGTCCCCTTGCCGACGGACTTGGTCGTGAAGAACGGCTCAAATGCCTGCGCCATGGTCCGCTCGTCCATGCCAAGCCCCGAGTCGCTGACCTTGACTTGCACATAGCGCCCCGGTTTCACGCCGCCATGCCGGGCCGCGGCGGTGGCGTCCAATGCGACGTTCGCTGTCTCGATGGTGAAGCGGCCGCCTTCGTGCATGGCGTCTCGCGCATTGACGGCCAGATTCATGATCATCTGCTCGATCTCACCGATGTTGGCGTCGACCCAGCAGGGCTCCGGAGCCGGGAGGTGCACGACGTCGATGTCTTCGCCGATCAATGTCTGCAACATGCGCTTGAGGTCGGCGATCACCACGCTGAGGTCCAGCGGTTGGCGCTGCGACGCCCGCTTGCGACTGAACACGAGCAGCTGCCGGGTCAGGGCGGCGCCCCGCTCGCCAGCCCTACGCATCTCCAGCAGGTTCTCCCGCACCGGGTCGCTGCTGCCGACCGAGGAGAGACCGAAGGCCGCGTGACTAAGAATGACGGTCAGGAGGTTATTGAAGTCGTGGGCGACCCCAGCGGCGAGTCGACCGATGCTCTCCATCTTCTGGGCATGAAGCAACTGAGCCTCGAGCCCAAGGCGGTCAGAAATATCCCGCTTGACGGCAACATAGGCTGTCACGGTCCCAGCCGGGTCGCGCACCGGCGAGATGATGACCTCCTCCGTGAAGAGGGCGCCGTCCTTGCGCTTGTTGACCATCCGGCCGTGCCACGTCCTGCCACCCACAATGGTGGTCCACAGGCTGCGGTAGAAGGCGTGGTCCTGCACGCCGCTCTTGGTCAGGCGGACGTTCCTGCCCAAGACTTCCTCTCGCGTGTAGCCCGTCACCGACTCGAAGGTCGGGTTGACGTACACGATGATCCCGTCTTTGTCCGTCACCACCACGGACTCGGCGACCTGATCAATCGCCGCCGCCAGATGCTCGCGCTCAGTTTCCCTGGATTTGCTGTCCGACACGTCGGTCGCCAGCCCCTGCAAGCCGGTCACCTGCCCTGCCTCGACAACCGGGCGACAGGACAGGCGAATCCAGCGAGTTTCTCTACGCTTGGTCCGGATGCGAAACTCATACTGGTCTGAGTACTGGTGGCCCAGAAGCGCGACGAACGTTTGTTCGGCCCGCAACACGTCTTCCTCGTGGACGAGTTCGAGGAACCGCCGCCCCACCAAGTCCTCCGCCAAATGCCCGGTCAGGGCGAAGACCGCTTGGCTGAGATAGGTCAGCACGCCATCGGGGTCGACGACGAACACCAGATCCGTCATGTTCTCCGTCAGATCTCGGTACTTGGCCTCGCTCTCGCGAAGGGCAGCCTCCACCCGACGGCGCTCATCAAGCTCCAACTCCAGCTCTCGGGTTCGGTCGGCGACCATAGCGGCCAGCTCGTCGCGCTCCATCCGCCGAATGCGGTTGGCGACCTTGACCTTGGCCATGGCCTTGACCTGCGCCGTCAGGTCTGCGTCGTCGAAAGGTCTGGACAAAAAGGCTTCGGCCCCGGCTGCCAAGGCCAGGGCGCGGCTCTCACGTCCGGAACGCATCGAGGTGACAAACACGACCGGAATGTCTTGCAGGTGCTCTTCGGCCTTCAACCGCCGACACACGGCAAACCCGTCCAGTCCGGGCATGATGACGTCGAGCAGGATGGCGTCCGGGTCCTCGATGCGGGCCAGCAGGATGCCCTGGGAGCCGTCGGTGGCCGTAATCAAGCGGCAATCGGGCAGGGCTAGGGCAAACAGCGCCTCCAAAATCGCGAGATTACTGCGATTATCATCGATCGCCAGAATCTTGAGACGGTCGCTGTCCACTTCCCTTACTCCCGGTCGCTGCTCCCCTTCGCTGGGAAACGGCGGTCTGACGGCGCATCATCTGGGCGACCCCTCCGCGAGCTCGGTCTCCAACATCGCGAGCCGCTGACGCAGCTGGCTGATCTCTTGCGAGACCGTCAGGTGTGCCAGCGTCCCGACTTCGGCGCCGACGGTCACGCGCGCCGGCTCCTTGTTCGCGTTCGAGGAGAACTCCTCGTTGCGCATCCACCAGTCCAGCCCCATCTCTCGCGCCCGGTCCACCGAGCAGATGACCAGGCGGATTTGGATGGACAACAGCTCGATGTCGACCAGCTTGATCTTGATGTCGCCGACGATGACGACGCCCTTGTCGAGCACGCGCTCAAGCAGGTCTGCCAGAGACGTCGACTGGTTTGCGTGGGCCATCTGTGCGCGTTGCATCTTGTCTCCGTGCGTTGCCGATTCCGCTTCAGTCCAACAGGCGGCCGAGCGGTCCGAGATCCAGGTTCAGGTCGTCGATGCCGTTTTCCTTGCAGAGAATCGCGACCTGTTCTTGCAGCCGCTGCAGGGCGATGCCCATCCGCTCTGCCTCTTCGTCCGTCACACTGCCCGCCGTAATTCGCCGCAGCGCCTGGCGTTCCAGCAGCCGCCGCAGCAGCTCGACGACCGACAGCACCAGCTGCAACAGCCCTTGCTGGGTGCTGTTGGGGTCGACGTGGATGCGCCGGGGCTCAGGCGCCTTGGACGCTTCCATGACCCCCAGGATGGCTTCGACGTCAGAAGCCTTGCCGCGAACGTGTCCCCATTCCATTGCCATTCTCCTGATACGGGAGAACCTTGCGCGAGCTGCGCAGCGTCTCGACCGATGACAGCATGACGTTGACCCCGACGTAGACGAGGTCGACGTCGGCGACGCAAATCACCAGCTCGCCCCGCACCACGACCCCCTTGTTCAGCACGCGATCGAGCGTTTCGCACAGGCTCATGCGACGTTGCATCTCGCGGTTGACTTGGCTAGGTCGCACGACGAAGGTCCTCCAGCCGCTCGAGTCGCTCGATCAGCTCGGCCTCCTGCTTGTCGAACTCAGCCTCGCCGATCTCGCCCAGCTCAAAGCGGCGATGCAGCAGCAAAAGCTCGGCGCGGACCGGCTCCGGATCGAAGAGCTCAGCGTCCGCACGCTCTTTGATCTGCTCCGCGACCCATAGCAAAGCCTTGAACACGGGTCCCCTCCCCCTACGCCACCTTCAGCCCCAAATCGAGCTCGAGCGACACGAAGTCGAACGGAGCAAACGGGCCGGAAAAGTCGAACGCAAAGCCGTTGGGCCACCGCCCCGCCACTTCGTAGACGGTCGCTTCAAGTGCCGCCACTTGGTCGCGCCGCACCAGCAGGGCCACCTCGGCCACTCGCCGTTCCCCGTGGGGCGCCAGCAGCTCCGTCCGCGCGTCCAGGTGCTCAAACGACGCCAGCAGGGACTCGCCCAGCTTCTCGCGTTCCTCGTTGCGCCGACGGTCGAACATGCGCCCCAGCTCGATCTTCAGCATCTCGGACGGTGGCGTCGCCCTGCCGAAGATCTCATCGCGCAAGGCAGCCAAGTCCGGGTCGATGCTCATGAAATACTCGAACAGGTTCTCCGCGTCCCAGTCCACCCGCACGCACATCTGCACGCGGCCGTCGAGGCTCTTGAGCTCCTCCAGGATCCCCTTGTAGTTGCGCTTGAGCAGCCGAACGATGTCCTGCTCCGTGGCGATGTGGCCGAAAGCCACGGGCACCAGCGTCAGGTTCTTCCCCGCCTCTCGCAGCACGCGGTAGTGGGCCTCCAGCCGGGCACGGGTCGGCGAGAGACGCTGAGCCACGGCGTGGCTACTGACGATGGCGGCGACCCCCTGATAGGCGACGGCCCGCACCTCTGCGGAAGCTCCGTCCTCAGGAACGCCGATAGCGCCGAAGTCGCAGGACGCGTCGGCGGGGGCAAGTGCGTACAGGTACAGTCCTTGCTTCACGAAGACACCTCCTGGGAGCTCCGGCGGTCCAGCGGCGGCGGCCGGACGGTCTGACTGCCATCGACAGACGCCGCGGAGATCGAATCGCTCAGCGGCGAGTTGCCGTAGCGAACCACGCGGCGCTTTCGGCTGTCGTGCCGCCCCCCCGCCTCGATCTCGATGCCGGACGGCCGCCCCTTCGGCGCAACCGGTGCGCCGATCGGCAGTTTGCCCAGAAAGACGTCGGCGGCCGCCATTTCGACTTCGATCTCGGACAAGCGCTGGTCGATCGCCCCAAGGCGACGGACAAATGCCGCCCGCTCAAAGAGCCGCCGCGACCGCTCGAGCTCCAGGCAACCGAGACGAAACTGGACGACGTGACGGTTGATCGTGCTCATGCTCGCGTTCCTTGCTCGCGGCGGGGGCGAGCCAGCGTGGCCTTGATCGAGTGCGCGGCGATGACTTCCGCCACGCGGTGGCTGACGTCGGGCTCACCATCGCGAAAGACCTTGCCGGAGACGTTGGACAGCACGTCCTGGCAGACCTCGTCGAACAACGGGTCGCCGACGCCGACGCCAACCTTTTCCTGAGCCGCCATGCGGGCGATCATGATCGCGGCACGCACGCTGGGTCCGTGGCGGGCGATACCGAGCTTGCGCATCCCGCGCACGATGTCGACGACGACCTCGCAGTCTTCGCGCGAGAGCCCGGACTTCGCCTGCGTGACCACGACTTCGGTCTCGCGGTCGAAGTGATCCAGACGGATGGTGACCAGACGGTCGGCCAGCGCGTCCTGGGTCCGATGCACACCTGCGTACTCTTCGGGATTCGAGGTCACAATCGCGCGAAACTCGGGATGCACGCCGATGCACGCTTCCTCGCCAGTCCCCTGACGCGGCATCGTGAGCAGACGCTCCTCAAGGACCGACAGCAGCGCGTTGTTCGCCTCAGCTCGCGAGCGGGTGAACTCGTCATACAGCAACGTGTAACCCTGCTTGCACGCAAGGGTCAGCCGATTGTCGGCCCACAGCGTCTGGACGTTTTCCTCGGTCTTGAGCACCGAGTGGACGTAGTTGTCGACGACCCTGCTGCGCCGATAGCCGGACTCGCCGCCCACCAGGTCAGAGGACTTCAGGCTCTCGTCGCCGTGGATAAGCACGACCGGTCGCTGGCGCAGGGCCGCGACGTGAAAGGCAAGCGTGGTCTTGCCAATGCCTGCTGGTCCGGAAAAGTGCACCGGGTACCCGGCGTCCAGGTAGGCGCGGGCCCGCCTGACGACTCGTTCGATGGCCGGCGTGGACACGAATCCCGCAGCAGCCTCAAGCCACAGTCCGCAGTCGGCGGGCGCATCCGGTGCCGTCACTTGCGTCGGCGCCTGCGACGGCTTGGAAACCTGAGAGAGCTGCGGTGCTGGTGAGAGTTCCTTCATCTGTTGACCTTCGCACGCGCCGCACGGGGCGCCCGGTTGTTATCCACGCAGGGAGGGGTGACGGGCGGTGTGCCCGTCACCCTCCCCTTGCGCCTCATCGTGCCGCCACGGCCTGTGCCGCTGCGTTCGAAGGACGGTCGCGGCTCAGCGCTTGCCCTCTGAGGGCGTCGCACTGCTCGCGGCCACTTGCGGCGCCGCATCCTTGGCGAAAGGCGCCGGCTTGCGCGCCTCCAGATCTGCAGGTCCGCGCCGGCCACCGGACGACGGAGTGGTGCGGGTCAACCCGTCACGCCACGCCGCGCCTGCAGCCTGCAGGTCCGCAGCCAGCCCGGCGCGAGCCGTACCGTTGCGTCGCTGCATCGCGCCAACACCAGCCCTAAGCTTGTCGCCGAACGCCTTCAGGCTTTTGGCCTGAGCCGCGGCGGCCTTCTGTCGGGCCAGCTCGCTCTCTCCACGGGCACTGGCGGCATCGGCCAGGAACCGTGCTGTCTCACGCTTGCGGCGCGAAGTCGCCGCCGCACGATCCGCACGCGCCGTCTGACAGCTTTCGCCCAGACGTCGCATGTTTTCTGCGTTGAAGGTTGACAGACTGAGTGACATTGTGTTCCTCCTCAACGTAGTGTTCAGTCGGCCACCGCAGTAACATTCGAAGGCCGACATGGATGCGCAGTCCCTTGGCCCGGGGAGCCGTCATGGCTCCTCGGGTGCAAGGGAATACACACTACGCGCGGGGAGCAGCAGCGGCCGCCGTGAGGCCGATGGCCTCGGCATACTTCAGGTACGTCTCGACCGACGCGATGACCACGCGGGCTTCGATCGTCAGCAGCTCGATACCCACCAACGAAACCTTGACCCACGCATCGATGACGATGCCCTTGTCGAGGATGCGGTCGACGACTTCTGCGAGGCTCGAGGAATCGGTCGAATTCATAACCTTTGCCATAGTGTCTCCTGATGCTTTCTGTAGTGGCTCCATCATTGGAGCCGCCACAGTCCTTTGCAGCTATGGTGCCAACCGGAAATGTATCGTTGATGGGATTTTCAACCGCAGACAATCCCACGCCTATCTGAGGCTGTCTGGGGATATCTGGGGATGTCTGGGTGCCGTGCGTGCGAATCGGGACGGTCTTTGGCGTCGCCAAACCGGGCGTGAACTCCCGAAGTCGGGAATCAGTGCCGCAGCACGATGTCGAACCGACGCAGCTTGGAGCGCAAAGTCTTGGCGTCCACGTTGACGAGTCGGGCGAGTTGGGCCGCCGAGGGTGAGAGGCGACGCACCAGCTCGCGCAGCACCGCCCCCTCTGCCTGCAACGCCGCTTCGGCACCGATCGCCTTGAGGTCGACGCTGCCCGTCAGCGGCGTCTCGGCATCGTCGTGAGCCTCCGGCTCTGGCAGGACTTCAATCCGTGCGAGCGTCGGGGTCGACTCAGCCCGTCGCGTCCGACAGAGGTGAACGGGCAGGTCCTCAGGTCCAATCGTCGAATCCGCCAAGACGACCGCGTGCTTGATGACGCTCTCCAACTCGCGCACGTTGCCTGGCCACGGGTACTGCGCCAGCAACTCCAGCGCCGCTGGGGTGATGCCGACGGCGGGTCTCTGATAGGCCAAGGCGTAGATGCCGAGGAAATACTCAGCCAGCAGGCCAACATCGCCGGGTCGGCTGCACAGGGGCGGCAGCTCGATGGTGACCTCTGCCAGCCGGTAGTAGAGGTCCTGGCGAAACGAAGGCGTGTCCACATTGGCAGGGGCCTGCAGGTCGGCGTTGGTGGCCGCAATGACGCGAACATCGACCTCGTGGTCCTTGTGGCTGCCGACCGGCCTGACCCGACGCTCTTGCAGGACGCGCAGCAGCTTGGCTTGCAGGGGGCGGGGCAGGTTGCAGACCTCGTCCAGAAACAGGGTGCCGCCGTCGGCCGCGTCGAACAGGCCCTTGTGGGCACCGGCCGCGCCCGTGAACGCCCCCTTGTCGTGCCCGAAGAACTCGCTCTCGAACAGGCTCTCGGTCAGGGCGGAGCAGTCCACCGGAACGAAAGGCCCGTTGGCCCGGCGGCTGCGTGTGTGGATGTAGCGGGCGAACGGCTCTTTGCCCGTGCCCGTGGCCCCGTGCAGCAAAATGCCGATGTCGGGGGCGGCGAAGCGTGCGGCGTGATTCAGCGCTTGGCGAAACGCGGGGCTCTGGCCGACCAGCCGAACCGCCCCCACGGCAGGGCGCCCCCGAATCGCGCCAAGGACCCGGTCGACCCGGGCGGTCAGGTCGCCGGGCGCGAACGGCTTGCTGATGAAATCGACGACGCCAAGCTTCATCAGCTCGACGGCCGACTCCGCGTCCGAGTCGGCCCCTGTGGCGATGACGGCCACCGTCGGGTACTGCTCTTGCATCGTGGCAAGCGAGCGAACCCAGTCCGCGCGCTTGGCCCGGTCGACGTCGACGATCACCAGTTCGGGGCGCCAGGCCCGCAACGAGGCCAGCAGCTCGGTGGGTGCGGCCAACGCGTCGACCCGATAGCCGCGGTTGACCAGCATCTCCATGATGGTTTTTCGCGTGAGGCACGGGTCGCCGGCGACGATGAGCTCGGCCATGGCGTACACCACTCCCACGGACCGTTTGTCGCCATTCTTCCAAGAGACACGGTCAGATTCGTTGGAACCATGACCGGTGGTGGAAGTCGATTGACTCAAGAGCTTTGGAGACGCAGGAAAGCTTGCCCCCGGGTGATGCATTTCACAAGGTCGAAGACGCGGATCAGGACTTGTGGGCCCCATGCGCTCAGCGACAGGTCAGGTTCGCGCCTTTGGGTTTCCCGCATGGGCTCTCGAAGCCGCGGCCACCCGGGCCTCAGCAACGGCCGCCTTCAAATCAGCCTGTGAAATCGTCAGATCCACAGCAGCGAGCGATTGCTCGCCGCTTGCGACACACTGCCGCACCGCACTCATCGCCGCCCGCCGGCACGCCAGCTCGATCTCGGCCCCGCTCATGCCGTCACATGCCGCCGCCAGCATTTTGCAGTCGACATCGCTCGTGGTCGGCCGCCCTGCCAGCTGGATGTGCCAAATGGCCTCGCGTGCGGCCAAGTCGGGCATGGGAATTTCCAGAATCAAGTCAAATCGACCGGGTCTGACCAAGGCTGCATCCAGCATATCCAAACGATTCGTCGCGGCCATGACCAGGACGCCTTCTGAGGCATCGATGCCATCCATTTCGACGAGAATTTGCGCAAGGACGCGCTCGCCAACGCCGGAGTCGCCCCCGTGGCCGGACCGGCTCTGGGCAATCGCATCCAGCTCGTCAAAGAAGATGACGCACGGTCGCGCCTGTCTGGCCTTGCGAAACACCTGCCGAATCGCCCGCTCGCTCTCGCCGACGTACTTCGACAGCAGCTCTGGACCACGTACGGCGATGAAGTTCAGCCCGCCTCTCGACGCAACTGCCTTTGCCAACAGGGTCTTGCCGGTTCCCGGCAGTCCGTGCAACAGAATTCCCCGTGGCGCCTGCACCTTGGCCGCAGCGTACAGGGCCGGATGCAACAGCGGCCACTCGACGGCCTCACGCAGCTCGCGCTTGACCTCCTCGACGCCACCCACGGCCTCCCAGGACACGTCGGGCACTTCCGCAATGAACTCGCGCAGTGCAGAGGGCTCGATCTCGCAGAACGCCTCCTGAAAATCGGCCATCGTCACGACCAGCGCTTCCAGTTTCTCCCACGACAGCTCGCCGCCCGACAGGTCCAAGTGCGGCATGATCCGCCGCAGGGCCGTCATCGCGGCTTCGCGGGTCAGCGCGTCAAAATCCGCCCCGACAAAGCCGTGCGCTTGGGCGGCGATCCGGTCCAGGTCGACGTCTTCGGCAAGGGGCATGCCGCGAACGTGAATCTCCAGAATCTCCCTACGCGCCGCCGCATCCGGAACACCGATTTCGATCTCGCGGTCGAACCGTCCCGGCCTTCGCAGCGCGGGGTCCAGTGAATTCGGCAGGTTGGTCGCGGCGATGACGATCACCTGACCGCGCCCCTCCAGACCATCCATCAGCGACAGCAGCTGGGCGACGACCCGCTTTTCGACCTCGCCCTGCACCGTCTCGCGCTTGGGGGCAATCGCGTCGATCTCGTCGATGAAGATGATGCAGGGTGCGCTGCGCCGAGCCTGCTCGAAAATGCTCCGCAAACGGGCTTCGCTCTCGCCGTAGAACTTTTGGATGATTTCAGGGCCGCTGATCGACAGGAACGCCGCTTCCGTCTCATGCGCAACTGCCCGAGCCAGCAGGGTCTTTCCCGTTCCCGGTGGCCCATGCAGCAGCACGCCCTTGGGTGGGTCGATGCCCAGACGCTCGAAGATGCCGGGGTGGCGCAGGGGCAATTCGATCATTTCGCGAACACGGCCCATTTCCTTTTTCAGACCGCCGACATCCTCCCACGACACACCGGACGCCTTGGGTTCCGCAGCCCCCTCGCCCTGCAGCGACAACACCGTCTCGGGCGACACAATCACGCACCCGGCCTTCGGCGTGGTCGCCATCACCTCGAATTCGCGGTAGCGAGAGCCCACCAGCGTGGCGCGCACCCGGTCGCCGACCGCCGTGGGCATGCCGTCCAGCAGCTTGGCCACGTGCCGGGAATCGGTCGAGGTCAGCGGAGCCTGCCCCGACGTCGGCCGCAGGACGATGCGGGCGGCGGGCGCGTGCACGGCCTTGGCCACCGTCACCCGGTCGCCGATGCCCGCCTTGGCGTTGGCACGGACGACCCCGTCCATCTGCAACGTCGCGCTGCCTCTCGCCTCGGCGTACGACGGCATCGCCCGCGCGAAGGCCCGGCGTTGTCCTGTGATCTCGATGACATCCCCGACGTGCCCGCCGAGAAGTGCCAGATCCGTGGGGTCCAACCGGACAATGCCGCGTCCGACGTCCTTGGGCGCCGCCTCGGCCACGCGAAGGACGTGAGGGTCAGCGGGCTTGCTTGCGTTGCTTTTCATGGTCGTGGCCTTCCTGGATTTGTCTTTCCGGTTCTGCGTTCAGGGGCAAGCTGGCAAGCAGGTCGACGATCTCGAACGAGTCTTGCAGCTGCTGGTCGACTTCGTGCATCAGCCCCACAAACAGCAGGGCGGTCTCGTGCGAAGCGGTCGTGGCGTCGATGCGTTGCGCCATGAACTTGTCGCGGGCGGCAAGCAGGTCCTGTCCCTCTTGCACAAGGGCCGCTGCGTCCTGATCGGACAGCGCTTCGGTGCTGGCGGTCAGCAGTCGGCCGATCCGGTTGTACTCGCGCACCAGCAGGGCGGGGTCCTCGGTGCCGGTCAACGTGGCGCCGCGGCCGATGCAGGTCATCAGCAGCTGGTGATTGCGACTGCCCTTGTTCGCGAGGTCCTCGACCAGGTCTCGCTCGCGGCCAAACACCGGCAGCCCGTCCTGAAACAGGCGCACGGTCGACCAGTCCAGCGGCAAGGCCAGCACGCGCGTCTGGATGTCCGCCCACATCGTGTCGACCGTGGCGTTGCGGGCCGCCCAGGCGTCGTGGCCCAAGCGGCTGACCAGCTCGCTCGCGAGTCGGGGCGCCAAGCTCCCCAAGTCCGCCTCCGAGTGGATGATCGGTACGTGGACTAGTGTCCGCATCCCGCCTCCCTCGCAGCCTTGCTCCTTTCGACGCGCGTACTGCAGATGGCGCCCAGCAGCGCGTCCAGACTGAACGGCTTGGCCAGTAACCCGCCGACGCCCAAGGACATGGCCACGCGGGCAGCGCGGGTGGACCCGGATGCGGTCAAAACGATGGTGCGTGCGGCAAGGCCAACGTCGCGCAGACGCACCAGGGCTGCCGTGCCCGACACGGACGGCAGCAGGACATCCATCATCAGCAGTTCAGGCTGCGTCACCCGAGCCATCTCCACGGCCACCGAAACGTCACTGACGAGGATGACGTCGAGTCCCTCGCCCCGCAGGATCTTGGCAAGCAGCGACCGCGCCGGAGAATCGGGCACGGCAAGGACGGCCATCGGCGTCGGCGGCTTGGTCTTGGGCTGACTCGCCGGGTGGCTTGTGGCGATCATCGGCGCTTCCTGGGGCTGGTGGTCTCTGAGGCGACCGCACCCGCGTCCGCCGAGGGCGCTTGCTGCGCTGCGTCGGGCGTGGGCGTCACCATGTGCAGCAAGGCCGCCGCCCGCTCCGCCGCCTGGTGGATGGCGGTCAGCCCGTCGGCGGTTCCGTCCCGGTGGCCTTGCTGCGCCAACAACACCTGTGCGTGCGTCGAGATCACCGTCAGACAGTCGCGCAGGGCGTACACGAGCTCATCGACCGTTTGCAGGCTCTTCATGGCCATCACCTCGTCGTGCAGACCTCAGACGGAGAGCGCGAAGTCACAAAAACTGTAGGGAGCCCAAGGTCCAGTCACGATGACGGGCACTGATGGGTGGCGACTTCGCCCCTCACGCACCGCCGCACAGAATTCGGCAACCCGTTCAAGACTCATCAAGTACGCCGCGTCAAAGATCGCCTTGTTGCCCACGTCCTGGACACGCTCACGTCGCTCGTCGGCCAGCTGGCTCAGCGACCTCGCCACCCAATGGTCAAACGCTTGACGGTCCAGGGCGGTGGTGACTGTCGGGTCAAAGGCCGCCTTCAGTCCCATCTCGACCCGGTTGGTGAAGCGCGCGAGCTGCAGCACCAGCAGGCCCGTGTTGGAATCGAGCAGCTGGACCACAGCTTCGACAGACTCGAGCACCGTCCCAGCACGAAAGGGGACGACTGAACCGTACCTGGCGATCGCTCGCTGCACGATCCGGTCGTGGCGCAGGGCGCGGTCCACGGGAGATTCGTCCCGCGGCTCGGACACCAACGCCGACAGCACTCCGAGTGTCACGGTCTGCACGTATTGGGTCGTGCGCATGCGCGGGGCGCGCCCGCCCGCAAAGTGGACCACCCCGTGCACCGCCCAACCTGCCTGTGAGGACGGGCGATTCATGTTGCCTCGCCGTCGTCAGAGAGGTCGTTGCAGAAGCTGTACGCCGGCCACGGACCGGTCCATTCGAGCACGAACCCCTCTCCCTCGAGTTCCAGCGCAACGACGCGCAGCTGCTCGCAAAATGGTTCGCGCGCCGTTGTGGCGACAAGCAGCGCTGATGACATGACCGCGGTCGGACCATCCGGCGGACCCGCGCGGCAGGGAAGCAGGACCACCTCGCTGGCCAGCCCCTCGACGCGGTCGAACACGCCGTCTGAGGCGTGGTCGATCCGGTCGTTGACCAGTACTTCGACTCGCGCGTCGTGCAGTCGGGCGTGCAGATAGGCCATGCCAGGGCCCGCCGCAGCAGCGGCAGCGGCCAACCGCTCGAGCTCAGCGTCGTGGGTACCCACCTGCGCTTCGAGACGACGACGATCGACCTGCAGGTGAACGGCCCATTCCTCATGCCCTTCAAAGCGTTCCAGCAGGTCACGGAATCGGCACTCCTGACTCGCCAGCGTCTCGGCCACCGCGGCAGACGAAGAAAACACGGCGCCAATGCGCGTGGGAACGACGGCGCCGAACTGCATCACGTGCTCAAGGACGGCGATATGACGCGCCGCAAGGGCCGCCACGGCCGACAGGTCATCGACGACGCCCTCCCCCTGCAACTGCACCGCTTCCGGAGTGGCTGGCTCGACCACCGCACAAAGATCGGCGTGCAGGACAGCTTGCAGACCGGACTCCGCCAGCCAAGGTCCGACCTTGCTTCCCGGGATGATGCCGTAGAGGCACAGAGCTCGGGGTTCGCGCACACCATCCGCTATCTCCGACATGCTTTCAGTCACTTGCCCCCCTTCTGCGCCCCCAACTTCTTGGGCAGTCGCAGCTCCAGAATGCCGTTTCGGAACGAGACCGACGCCGCGCTGGCATCTACCTCCGCGGGCAGCACCAGCTCCTTGTCATAGCGGCGGTCACCGCGCGCCGCCCGCAGCGCCAGCACGTCGCCGTCGACCTCAAAGTGGACGTCTGCGGCCTCGACACCTGGCATCTCCGCAACGACCACCACGTGGTCGGTCTCGTCGAACACGTCGGTCATGGGCTCGCGCACGTCGTCGACCGCCGCGCCCGGCTTGGCCGCTTGGACGTTGCCAAAGGGCTGCACTTCCGGCTTTCCTCCGGCACCAAGCCGCACCGACACGCCATACACGGCCTTGAAGCCCTTCTTGTCGTTCCCCAGCTCACCGCTGCGGTGAAGTTCCTGTCCCTCTTCGGTCAGCTTGTTCATCAGGTCGACGAGCGTGCCAAGACCGCGCAACAGCCCCCCGACGCCGTCCGAGACCTTCGATGACTCTTCGCCCTTGTCCGTTCGTCGTGCCATGGTGAAATCCTGTGCCTTGCCAGTGGGTTCTGCGTCTCGCAGGTCGTTGTCGCGCGAGCGGTCACCGGTGCAGCGCCGCCCGCTTGGAAATCGGTACACGAGAGCGATGCAAGTTGTGTGCCGCGTCTGCCTGCGCCCGCTAAGCCTTCGGGTAGACGCCACTACTGCCGCACTGGCCACTCTTGCGGCTGACCTGAGGGCACGCGCGCCAGCCCCCCCCGGGAGTTGATTCCCTGTACCGCTCTCCCGTCTGGCCCGCCCCGCATGTCCGCGAAGTGCCCCAAGTTCCCAATTGTGGTGCGTGCAAGGCCTGCCGCCACACCCCGGCACGACCCTTGCACCCGCTTGGGCCGAGGGACGACGGTCGCCACCTCTCATGCCACCTGCGGCAGCGCACTCCACCGCCGACAACCACGGACGCACCATGATGAATCCGACCGGTCCCCGCGGCCGCTTCACGCCGAAGACGAGCCAGGTGCGCTCCAGGCCTCCCCAGCCCCACCGCCATCGGTCTGCAGCTACGTCCACCCCGAGCCACCGGGCCGACAGGGTCACCCGGAACGCCGACATCCCATCCCCTCTGCTACTCGACCGCCTGCGGCGGTTGCGGTCGGATGGCCGTCCGCATGGCCGCTCGTCATTCCAGTTCGCAGCGACCGTTACGGAAGCACCGGAGCGGTTCTGCGCGGTTCACGAGGTTGCAGCGACGATGCTCCACGAATTCGGCAACGCCTTGCTATGTTTGACGTATTATGGTGACGCGGTCGGAGACGACTGGCGTCTGATGCGAGAGCGTGTGCTCGCGAGTCGTGGTGCCCGCGGGGAGGGCCTGACCGACTGCACGATGGAGGTCGACCGTTTCGATCGCGGTGTCACCGGTCTGCGTGAGTCCATCGACCAGGCCCGACTGGTGTTTCGCGACGCGACAGTCTTGGCCTCGTCGAGTGACACGGAGAGGGAACCGCTGGATGTGCACGCTTGCGTGGCGCAAACGCTGCGACTGACGGCGGGGATGGTGGCCGGACGCATCGGGGTCGCGTTTGAGGCCAAGCCGTTGCCGCCGTTGCTGGGGTATCCGTCCTTGCTGGTGCAGGCGCTGGTCAACCTGGTGCTGAACGCCATCGACGCCATCGACGGGCACGGCACGATTCACGTGCGGGCCTGGTCTGAAGACGGCGCCGTCATCATCGAGGTCCGCGACAGCGGCAGGGGACTGGCCCCCCAGCAGAAACAGCATATCTTTGCGCGGTTCTACACCACCAAGCCGACCGGTAGAGGGCTGGGGCTCGACACGGTGCGCCGCATCATCGATCGGCATGACGGTCAGATCGACGTCGAGAGCGAGCCCGGCCGCGGCACGGCATTTCGCATCCGACTGCCGGTCGTAGCGACCAACGGCGTCGGCCACACCGGTGCCAAGACCACTTTCGGCGCGCGCTGATGCACAACCCGGGTCACCTCTGCGACCCGGAGCTGAGGGCCCTCGCCCGCTGCTTGAGCCGCCCTACAATACCCACAACTTGACGGGCAGTTGGCTGCGGCGTAGACGGCGTTCACCACGCGATGCCCGCTTGATTGTCCCTGTGACCTGACGGCGCTGCCGCGACCTTCTTCAGCTTTGGGGGCGATGATGCTGATTCGACGACTCACACCGGCGCAGTTTTTCCTCGGCCTCGTCATCAGTGCCGCCCTGGTCGGCGGAATTGGGCTCACGCTGTTCGTTCTGGACCAACAGGAGAAAGCCGCCTTGACCGCGGACGACGTGTTTCTGGCGGTGGGACAGGGCGACATGACGCGCGTCATCGAGTGCATCAAGGCCCAGCCGCAGCTCGCCAACGCCCGCGACGCAAAGGGACGTACGCCCCTGCACATCGCCGCCGAGCGCAACATGGCCGACACGACGCTGCTGCTCCTGAACACGGGCGCCGACCCCACGCAAAAGAACGCTGAGGGGAAGACGCCGGCCGAAGTGGCGCGCGAACAGGGCTCGTTTGCCGCAGCCAAGTTGCTGGAAGAACGAAGATAGTCGAGCGGCCACTCGAAGACCCTGTCGGGCTTTCTGCTTCCGTTGGAGCTTGATCTTCCCGATCTCGGGGAGCAGGCTCGGTCGCGTACTGCAGGAAGCTCCAACCCGGTACCGGCGGCGCTCATGACCAGAACTACCAGCATGAAGCGCGGTTCCGCGCCCGGCGCCGTCCGTTCTCCAGCGGTGGTCTTCCCCGTGGTCGGCATCGGCTGTTCGACCGGAGGACTCGAAGCGCTCGAGGAGTTCTTCGCTCATGTGCCGGTCGGCAGCGGCATGGCGTTTGTCGTCATCCAGCACCTGTCACCTGAACATGTGAGTACCCTGCCCGACCTGTTGCGGCCCTTTACCAGGATGGCCGTCACCGAAGCGGGCGACGGCATGCCGGTGTTGCCTGACTGCGTCTATGTCATCCCTCCCAACCGCAACCTTTCGCTGCTCCACGGCAAGCTCCGTCTGGTCGACCCGGTCGCTCCCCACGGGATTCGCCGACCGATTGACCATTTTCTGAGCACCCTCGCGGAGGACAGGCGCGAGCACGCCATCGGCGTCCTCCTCTCGGGCATGGGCTCCGACGGCGTCTTTGGCCTGCGTGCCATCCAGAAGAAGGCCGGCCTGACGCTGGTGCAGGAACCCGCAAGTGCCAGGGCCGACCGCATGCCCAAGAGCGCGATCGAGGCGAGCGTGGCCGACATCGTCGCCGTGCCTGAGGCGCTGCCGGGGCGGATCACCGACTACTTGCGCCACTTGACCGTACGGGCGCCGATTGCGGCCCCCCCGATGCCAGACGTCCTCAGCGCCATCGAATTCTTCCGCAACGCTGAAGTCTGGGACGCTCTGCAAGCCCAGGCGATTCCAGCCATGCTGGCTCGACATCCGGCGGGCAAGGAGCTTCGGGCATGGATATCGGCCTGCTCGACCGGCGAAGAGGCCTATTCGCTGGCCATGGTGTTCAGGGAAACCCTGGATCGCATGCGGCCAGCGGCGCGCTTCACACTAAGAATCTACGCCACGGATCTGGATTCGGACGCCATCGATGCAGCGCGCAAGGGTGTCTACCCGGCCACGATCGCGGCGGACGTGTCGATCGAACGACTGACGCGCTTCTTCACCGCCGAAGAAGGGGGCAGCTACCGAATCGGCAAGGACATCCGCGAAATGGTCGTGTTTGCCCCTCACAACGTGACCTCGGACCCGCCGTTTACCAAGCTCGATATCCTGACCTGCCGTAACCTGCTGATCTATCTGGACGCGCAGCTGCAAGAGAAGCTAATGCCGCTGTTCCACTTTTCGCTGAATCGCCACGGCCTGCTGCTGCTCGGCAACGCAGAGGCGATCGGCAAACACGGCCACCTGTTTCTGCCGCTCAACAGCAAGGCGCGCATCTTCCAGCGGCTCGAGTCGGAGTTCCCCATCCGCACGCCGGTGCTGCCCGACAGAATGCTGTCGACGACGCCCTCACCTGCGAGAATACCCCCGGGTGAACACGTCACAAACCTTGGACAATTGGTCGATCATCTCATCCAGCAAACCTTCGCGCCGGCCGCGGTGCTGGTCAATGGCGAAGGCGACATCCTCTACATCAGCGGGCGCACCGGCAAGTACCTCGAGCCGGCCGCCGGCAAGACCAACATGAACCTGCACGCGATGGCTCGCGAGGGCCTGCGCGAGGCACTGACGGGTGTGATCCGCAAGGCCCAGAAGACTGGAGAGCCTGTCATTTTGAGCGGCCTGCGCGTCGTCGCCAATGAAGGAGCCGGTGGCACACCGCACGTGGTCAATGTGGTGGTGCAGGCCATCGACAAGCCCGAGGCTCTCCGCGGACGCGTCGTCGTCGTCTTCAAGGACGTGCCGACGCCACCTGCTCGCAGGCGGGCAAGCAGAAGCCTCGCGCTGGAGTCGCATCACGCGCTGATGCAAGAGCTGCAGCAAGCCCGCGAGGCGCTGCAAGTCACCCATGAGGCCATGCAAGCTACTGTCGAGGAGCTGCAGTCGACCAACGAGGAGCTGCAGTCGACCAACGAAGAGGTGACCTCGTCGCAGGAAGTCTTGCAGTCCCTCAACGAAGAACTGCAGACGGTCAATGCGGAGCTGAAGTCCAAGGTGGACAACCTCAGCCGGGTGCAAAACGACATGGAGAACCTGCTGAACAGCACCGAGATCGCCACGGTGTTCCTGGACAACGAGCTAAAGCTGCGCCGCTTCACCCCCTACGCCACCAAGGTGTTCAAGCTGATTCTGGGCGACGTCGGACGGCCGTTCTGGCATGTGGCGACTGACCTCGACTATCCGCAACTGGTTCATGAAGCTGAGGAAGTGCTGCGGACACTGGTGGTCCGAGAAGTCACCGAATCCACCCACGATGGCCGCTGGTACCGCGTGCGGATCATGCCGTACCGCACCCAAGACAACGTGATAGATGGCGTGGTGATCACCTTCACCGATGTCACGGTGGTCAAGCGGCTGGAAACGGAGTTGAGGAGTCACGAGGCGCGCGGCAGCTGACGTCGGCCCCGAAGACCCATGCCCCGGCCCGCAGCCGCCTTCCCTTTGCCAGTCACCTCGCTTGCAGCCTTGCCTCGCCGCCGCTAACCTCGCCGAACTGCGGGTGATGGGGGTTCATCACTGGCAGTCGCGTCTGGAGACATTGGGTCTCTTCGAGCCGCCAACGCGGCCCACACTTCAAGAGTCGAGGACGGCAGATGAAGGCGACCCGCTTGTTTTTGATCATGTTCTTGTCCTTGCCGCTGGGTTGCAGTTCTCCGTCTGAAGACGGTGCTACTGCCGACCTGACGGCCGACGGGGCAGTCGGCGACTTGGCGCTGGACGACGCCGACGCAGCGGCCGACTCTCTGGCCGACGATGCCACTGCGACCGCCGACACCCCGGCGAATGACGACGCGTCGACCGATGACACCGCCACCAACGACTCAACACAAGTGACTGATATAACAAACATTACCGACACTACCGATGCCGGGCCGGCTCCCGTGACGTGTGAGGGCTGCAATCTCGACAAGCAGCCGGCGACCAACCACCCGGGAAGTCGTCAGTACCCCGAGGGCGTCGATCTGGTCGAGACGACACTGGGGCCGGCCAAGTGCGCGTCGCTCATCTACATTCCCAAGGGTCCTGGCCCCTTCCCGGTGCTCGGCTTCGTCCATGGCAAGCAGTTGTTCGAAGGTTCGTCCGGCTTCGGCACGACAGAGTTGGGTCGCACCTATCGCCCGCTGCTGGAGCACGTCGCCAAGAAGGGCTACGTCGTCGTGTTCGTGCGGGTCGAGAAGAACCTGCTGGACGGCGACCATGTGCGCATGGCGGACGACTTCTTGGGGGCGTTGGAGGCGGCGCTGGTCTTGGTGTCGAAGGCAGATGCGTCCAAGGTGGCCTATGCCGGACACTCGATGGGCGCCAAGGTCGTGCTGATCGCTGCAGCCAAGGCGACCACGCTGGACACCGCCGGGGTGTTTCACGACCCCACGCTGGTCGTCCCGATGGCGGTTGAAAACACGCCCCCACCGTTCGGCGCTGCCTCTGACGCCCGCGACTTCGTCAAGAACCTGCCCGCGGGTCAGCTGTGGGTGACGTTCCTGGCCGGCGCCGCCGACACGACCGCGCCGTGGAATGACCCCAGCAAGCCGAATGCCAAGGCGATCTACGACGTCCTGCCGGCGAAAGGAAAGCAAATCATCCTGTTGCATGGCAGCGGCCCGGCCGACGCGCTGAATCCGTCCACCTCGCCCACGCTGCTTGCCGACCACATGTTCCCGGGCGCGATCGAGGGCAAGAACGGCGGCCTCTCCGACCTGGCCAGCCCGCCGTCGCATCTGGACGCGCTGGACTGGTACGGCGTGTGGAAGGTGCTGGTTGGCGCGCTGGACTACCACTTCAAGGACGGCAACCCCGTGTGGGCCTACGGCGAGCTGCGCACGCATGGTGGCACGCTGCCCGACGGCACCGTCTTTCACCACACGGTCGAGGCCGAGCAGCTGCCCGCCAAGCTCTAACCCAGCGAGCGCACCCGGCTTTCCCCGCGGCTACTTCACCACCACGACATCGCCAGCCCCTCGGCCAAACACCTCGGGCGAGTACATCTCCTCGGCCTTGGGTGGCGGCGCCACGAACCGCCCCGGAGTGGTCGCGCGGCAGACGTAGGTGTAATCGTACACGCCCTCCCACAGCAGCGAGGTAAACGCCTCGGCACGCTCGTCGCGCAGGTTCTGGTGGTCGAACCACGGCCCCCACCACCAAGCGCGGTTCTGCGACGGGTCCTTGACGTCGGGCGGCAGCTCTCCCGTCGTGGCCAGCGCCGGGTTCAGCGCCTCGAAGCCCGCCGGCAGCGGATCCACCAGCGCCACATGGTACCGGCGCGTCTTGGCGACCATCGTCACGCGCACCCGCACCTTGGCCCCCGCCTTGACCTGCCAGGTACCGTCGGCCAGCCGCTGCACATCTGCGGGGTCGTCGATGGCCTCGTAGATGCGCTCGACCGCGAAGCCGTTGTCCAGGGCCGGCAGCTTCAAGTCCGCAGGGGCATAGCGCATGCCGATGCGGTAGTAGAGGCGACCGGCGCCGTCCTTCTGCAGCGTCAGGGCGTTGGCCTTGTCCCCCTGCGCCGCCAGGAACGCCATCGGCACTTGCAGTTCGAAGCGCTCGGTCGTGCGGCCCTTGAACGGGTGCTCGCCCGCGTAACCGTCGCCCAGCCACATGCGCGCCACGAAGTCGGGCGTGGCCTTCTCGAACACCGCGAAGTACCGGTCCATCGCCAACAGCACGAACGCGTTGTCCTGCGTGTTGCCCCAGTGGCCCCGCGTACGGTGGGCCAGCAGACCCTCGACCACCTTGCCGATCAGGTCGTTCTTCGGGTCGGCGTGGATCAGGGCCTCGAGGATCACGCCGTCGGTGCGGCGGTCGCTGGCCAGCAGCAGGTAGCCGCCGTCGGCATACGACGTGGTGAAGTTGGCGGCGCCTGCGGTCTCGGTCACGCGGTTGTTCAGGAACTGCAGGATCGTCGCCTTCTCGGTCGTCGCCCCCTTGTCCTGTCCCACCACGTGCAGCAGCCAGCCGACGGCCTCCAGCGGCAGCCCTTGCGGCCCCTTCGCCTCCGTCAGCAGCGCCTTGGCCGCCGGCACGTCCTGGTCGCCCATCCACTGCCGCACGTACAGGGCATAGGCGCGCAGGGTCCGCCGGGCTTCGGTGCCGTAGTCCTTGGGGATGTGCTGCTGGATCGTCCGCAGGTAGCCCTTGGATCGGTTCAGCATCTCCGGGTCCACCGCGAAGCCCTTGGCCTTCGCGCGCACGAGCGCGTGCGCCACGTGGATCGACAGGTAGGGCCAGTCGCGGTCACCTCGCCGCCAGAAGCCAAAGCCGCCGTCGTCGTTCTGCATCGTCTGCAGCCGGGCCAGGTCGCGCGTGACCGCGTTCTCCAGCTCGCGCTGGGTGGGCAGCCCGGTCGCCTGGAAGGCCTGCAGCACGTCCTTCAGCGCCGCCACGGCCAGAATCCGCGAAGACAATTGCTCTGCACATTCAAATGGATAGGCCGCGAGGTACAGCACGGCGTCGGTCAAGGCCTGCAGCCGGGTCGACGAGGTGGTGACCTCCAGCCCGCCGAACTGCGTCACCACGCCCGCAGGCACGGCAATCGGCTGGACGGCCGCGCCCTGCTCGATGCTGCCGTAAGTCGCAAACGCCTCGGTCGTCGCCGGTGTCCACACGGGCAGCGACAGCTCGGCCGCATCGGCGTATTGCCCGGATGAAGCGGCGAGTTGCATCTGCGCCTGACCCACCTGCGGCGCCGAGCCGGGCAACCGCACCTCCACGCGGTCGTTCGCAGGCACCCGCACCCGCACGCCGGCCGTCGAGAGGCCACCGTGGGGCGTCCCCAGATCCAGCAGGCTCGCACGCACCGCCAGCCGCACCTCCATCGCCTGCGAGGTCTGGTTCTGGATCACCACGGGCAGCTCGAAGCGGTCGCCGAAGTTCAGGAAGCGCGGCGCCGACGGACGGACCATCAGCGGCAGTCGCGCTGTCAAGGTCGCGTCACCCTTGCCGAATTGCTTCTCTCCCGCCACCGCCACCGCCGTCAGGCGATAGCGCGTCAAGTTGTCGGGAACCTTCACGTCGACCGCCGCCCGGCCTTGCGCGTCGGTGGGCAGCGCCGCCGCAAACACGGCCAAGGGGTTGAAGTCACTGCGAACGGCGATGGCCGCGCCGCCGTTGCTGCCGGTCGACGCCTCATCCGACTCCTTCGCGGCCGCTGGGGACGGGGGCGGCATCGGCGCGGCCGACTTCATCATCATCTTGCGCTCGCCTCCTCCGGCGCCACCACCGCCCCTGCCGACGCCGACCATGCCCATGCCAGCGCCCTCGGCGTGTCCCTGCAGCATCGCTGCGGGTCGTCCCAACTGCACATAGGTCCGTGCGTGCAGGTCCTGAACGCCAGCACCGCGCTTGGGGTGGAACAGGGCCAGCGGATTGGCGATCTCGTACCCGGTCAGGGCCAGGACTGCCTCGTCCACGGCCACCAGCGCCACCTCGGCACCTGGCACCGGCTGGCCGCGGGCGTCGCGCACCTCAACCATCACGCGGGTCTTGGCGCCGGGCTCCAGCTCGGTGGCGGCAGGCAGCACCTTCACCGTCAGCGCGCGGGCCAGCGGCGGCACCGACAGCTCGACCGAGCCGGTGGCAAACGCGGGACGCTGCAGCCCCTCGGGCTTGTCGGCATCGCGCGGCACCTGACCGACCAGCGACACATGCGCTTCGATATTGGGGACATACGCGTCCAGAATGGGGATCTCCAGCGTGGTGGTGGTCGTCGTCATCGTGAACCGGCGCGCCTCGACGATGCCCGACCGCCGCAGCGTCAGCACGCCTTCGGCCGGTGCAAACGGCGCCAGCACCAGCACCTTGGCCACCTGCCCCGCCTGATGCTCCTTGCGGTCGGGCACCAGCGTCACCTTCTGCTCGTCGACGCTGCGCGAGGCCGCGACCTTGCCGCCCGCCACCCACACCGTCAGCTCGCTGCGGTTCGGACGCCCTTGAGCGTCGGTCAGCGACGCCTTGACGCGCCAGCGACCGCCGACCGGCGGACGGAACGTGCAAGTCTGCTCGCTTGCTGTGGAAGTCAGCGGGCAGTCCTGCACGTCGACTTCGCTCTCGACGTAGCGGCCGTCCTTGTACGTCTCCTCGATCCGCGCCGCCCGCACTTGAATCGCGCGCCCCGTCACGGCCTTGCCGTCCAGATCGACCGCAATCACCTGCACCAGAATCGGGTCACCCTTGCCCACGAACGTGGTCGGCACCTTCAGGCCGACGTAGTGGGTCGACGCGTGCACCAGCATCCGCGCGGTCGCCGTCCACGCCTGGCGGTTGACGTCCATCACGGTGGCTTCCGCAATCACTGCGGTAGGTTCCGGGGGGTCGAGCGACAGGAAGTCCAGACGCAGGTGGTGATCGCCGGCCGCGTCGGTGCGGCTGGCAAACGTGGGCAGATAGCGGGTGTCGCCGCGTCCCCAATAGCGCTCCCACCAAGGCCTCCACGTGCCGAAGGTCCAGCCCTCGCGGCCGGGAGGCGTAAATTCGCCAGACTCGGTGCGGACTTGCCAAGAAGTCTGCGCCGACGGCAGCGGACCGCCCGCGAAATAGCGCGCCGACACGGTGGCGATGGCGCGGCCACCGACCAGGTGCGGTCCCTGCGAGGCCTGCGCGGTCACCGAGTACTCGGGCGTGCGGAATTCCTGAATCTGCACCTGATGATAGTGGTCGCCGTCGTTGGGCCCGCGCAAGCCGTCGGCCTGCATCACGAACACCGCCGTACCCAGGTTCGGCTCCTTGGGCAGCTTGACGGACAGGTCGAAGCCCCCCAGCGGCCCCACATTCGCCTTGCCCGTGGCGATGTCGTTGCCCCGGTAGTCGCGCAGCGTCCAGTCGATGGTGCCCTTGCGCCCCGCCATCCCTTGGACGTCGCCGCCCTTGACCAGCGACACGCGCCGCAGCCAGCCCTTGAGGTGGATTTCCTCGCCCGGCTTGTACAACTGCCTGTCGTCAAACGTGAACCATGTCAGCTGGCGCGAGCGCTCAGTCCTGGTCCACCCCGAGTCGTCGTACCACCACGACATGTTTTCGGGCAGCATTGCCGTGTCGCCGCCCTGCCGCGCCACCAGCACCGCGCGGCCCTCCGCCTTGTCCGGCAGCTCCAGCCGCGCCACGCCAGTTGTGTCCGACTTGCCCGCGACCAGCACCTTGCCCTTGCCGGTCTGGATCGAAAGCTCCAGTCCGCCCAATGACTTGCCGTCCTGCAGCGCCGTCGACCACGCCAGCAGCTCGCCCTCATCCTTCATCGCCGTCAGACCGATCTTGGTGGCCTGGGCCCACACCCGCACCGCCTGACGCTGCCAGCGCTCCTTGGGCTGCTTGGTCGGCTCGATCACGGCGATGACGTGCCCCAGACCGTTCGTCAGGGCCTTGGACAGGTCGATGTCGGTCTCGGCCAGCTCGTCGGCAGGTCCCTGCGGCCGGATCACCTGATCCGAAATGCGCTTGCCCGGCAGGGTCGCCTTCGGCTTGTCCTCGTCGTCCTGCGCCTTGAGCCACTGCAGCCACGCGGTCCAGTCACCGGGCGTCACGGCATATAGCTGCACCCGCAGCTCAGGCTGGTTCACGGAATTCACGCGCAGCGACGGGGGCGCAGCGGGGTCCAGCACCACGAAGCCCTGCCCCTCCGAATCCAGCGTCGGCTCGGCCTGCCCCGTCTTGAACGTCGCCTTGACGGGCTTGCCCAGCGTCTGACCGAACGTGTCCGCCAGCTCGGCCGCCACCGAAACCTGATACGTCGTGCGGCCTTTGCTGTAGCCGCTGATCGTGATCTGGTCGCCAGACGCCTCGATCGACAGCCCCGGGAACGTCGGCGTCACCGTCACCCACTTCGCGTCGAACTTCTTGCCATCCAGAGGGTTAGAGAACTGCAGCGTCCACGGCATGAAGGGACGGCACTCTCCGTCCCAGCCGCACTCGGACTTCAGCAGCTTCAGCGGGCCATAGGTCCGGAACGTGCGCGTGTCGCCTTGGGCGGTCACCCGCGGCCCCTCGGCCGACGGCAGCTTGGGCCCAAACTGCACGGAAACGGTCGTGTCCCGTGGCAGCGGCTCCAGCAGCCGGAACGCAAACCAGCGGTCGGCCAGCCCCTGCTCTTTCAGCGCGGTCAGCCGGGCGGCAAGTCCCTTGTCGCGGGCGATTTCCTCAGGCGTCAGTATCGCGAGGGCGCGCAGGGACTTGCCGGCCTTCACCGCGACCTTGGTCAACACCGACTTGGGGTCCACGGCTTGGTCGAACTGCACCTGCAGCGTCGGCTGCAGCCCCGTCGGCCCTCCGTCGGGAGAAAAGGCGACCACCTGCGGCGGCGGCGTCCGGAACTGCCACGTCACCGCCTTGGCCAGCACCGCCCCGGTCGCCGACTTCGTGCCCGCCGGGATCTCGGCCTTGAAGTCGGTCGCCATCGGCAGGCGCTTGTCGGGGGTAAAGGCCAGCGTGCGCGTTCCCAGCCAGCGCCAGCGCCCCGCGGGCTGCGGGGTCAGCTTCAGCGGCACCGTTTGGCCGGCCAGCACCTCCAGCGACGTCACGGCAACCATGGGCTGCGAGAACGTCACGGTCAGCTCGGGCACGATCTGCACGTCGCCCTGGGGCTGATAGCGCAGGACCTGCAGCGGTGACGTGTCGACGACCGGCTTTGGTGCGGCCACCTGAGGCGGCGGGAACGCACCCTGCACCGTGGCCCCCGTGCGCGGCGGTGGCTTGGTCCGGTCGCGCATGGCAAAGTCCTTGGCGTCGGTCGGACTTGCGGGCATCGGCGCCATGCGGGCCAGCAGCTCGGTGATCTGCGCCAGAACCAGCGGCGTGCTCGCGGTGGCCGGTGTGCGGTGGTTGGCATCCGGCACCGCGGCGCCCTCCGACAGTCGAACCTGCAGGCCCGTGGGTGTCGCAACCGTCGGCGTCTCGTCGTCTTGTGGCATCAGGTCTCCCAAAGCGGGGTGGTCCGCCAAACACAGCGACAGCAGAGGCAACAGCACCAACAGGGACGACAACGGGCGGTTCAGCGACATGGGAACCTCTGCAAGATAAGGGGGCAGGCAAGGGGGTTATCGTGCTCCAGCAAGGCTTGCTGCGCCAGTGGGGGCTCCGTGGAGTATGACGCGTGACCTCGCCCGTCGGTGTCTGGCGCGTGTGCGCCGGCCACGCGATGGGGTAAGCTGCGGCGCGCTCCACTGGCGGTGGACCGCCCGGCCGTGAACCGTCGATAGCAAGGACCCCACACCTTTGCGCACCCAACGGATCGACACCCACTTTGCCTGCAACCAAGGCTGCACGTACTGCGTGAAGCGCCGTGCCCACGACGACCCGGCGTATGCGTCGGGCGCCGCGGTGCGGGCGCGGATCGACGCAGCACTGGCGGAAGGGGTTACTGAGCTGACGTTGTCCGGCGGCGAGCCTGGCATGCGACGGGACCTGTCGGATCTGGTGCGACACGCCAAGCTCGGTGGCGCGGCGGTGGTGCGGATCGAGACGAATGCGACACTTTTCGACAACGCCCGCGCCGTGGAGCTGCGGGCGGGCGGACTGGACGTCGCGAGGGTGAACCTGACCGCATGGGGCGATGCGCTGGACCGCCTGACGCGCGACCCGGGCGGCTTCGAACGGACGCTGCGGGGGATCGAGGCGCTGCGGGCGGCCGGTGTCACGGTCGAGCTGCTGGCGGTGGTGGTGCGGTCGACAGTTGCGGAGCTGCCCACTTTGCCCGCGCACCTGGCGCAGCGGCTGGGCGACCTGCGGACGCTTGGCGGTCTGGAGGTGCAGGTGCCGGTCGACTCGCCGGACCCGTCGGAGCTGGTGTCGTACGCCGAGGCGACTGCCGTGTTGGTGGCTCTGGACAAGTCCGCGCGCCCATTGGGGTTGTCGGTTCGGGTGGCGCCAGACAGCGGTCCGCCGCCCTGCCTGTTCCCGCAGCTGGCGACGACCGGGCTGCACTTCTCGCTGACGCCCGGTGCCCGTCGCCGCCCCGGTCACCGTCAGTGGGAGGCGTGCGAGGCGTGCCAAGTGCGCGACCGTTGCTCAGGGCTGCCCGAGGTCCAGCTGACCCGCTTCGCCGCACCCGTGCTGGCGCCCATCGTGCAGGACCGGCTGCGGCGGCGGCTGTCGATCGTGTCGACGGTGCAGGCGCAGGTCGACCGCGAGTTCGTACAGGTCAACCGCGCGCAGCCGGACGACGGCAGTCCGGTCGAGATCGAGCATCTGATCCGCGTCCAATTCCACTGCAACCAGGCCTGTCGCTTCTGCTTCGTGTCGACGCATTTGCCCACGCCCGACGACGCGCGCATCGAGCGGCAGGTGGTCGCGTCCGCGCAGCAAGGGGCGTGTCTGGTGTTCACGGGGGGCGAGCCGACGCTGCACCCGCGGCTGCTGGACTTCGTGCGGCTGGCGCGCGCCCACTCGAAGCGGCGCATCACCCTGCAAAGCAACGCGATTCGGCTGGCCGACCCGGCGCTGGCGGTCGCGCTGCAGCAGGCAGGGGTCACCGAGCTGTTCGTGTCCCTGC
This sequence comes from uncultured Enterobacteriaceae bacterium, assembly GCA_964447285.1. Classification (GTDB taxonomy): domain Bacteria; phylum Myxococcota_A; class UBA9042; order UBA9042; family UBA9042; genus CAJBNH01. The sequence goes on from CAYURO010000031.1 coordinate 35,425, forward strand.
ACGGCTGCACGGCTGAGGTGTCGGACGCGGTCACTGAGACGCCGGGGTCTTTCGCGCAGACGGTCGCCGGGCTGGACACGGTGCACCGGGTCACGACAGTGCCGCTGCTGTTGAATTTCGTCCTATGCGGCAAGAACCACTGGCAGCTGCCGGCGCATGTGCGGTGGCTGCACGCCCGCTGGCCTCGCGCACGCTTGAACCTGTCCTTCGTGGCGCCGTCCAGCGACGTGGTGCCCAAGGAGAGCGAGCTGGTGCCCCGCTATGCCGACGTGCTGCCCGATGTCGTGGAAGCCCTGAAAGTGGCTGCGGAATTGGGTGTGGATGTGGTGGGTTTCGAGTCGATGTGCGGCTTGCCGCTGTGTCTGGTGCCACAGGACGTGGTGCGGCATTTCCAGCTCGATGCCATTCCCCCCGGCTATGACGCGGGTGAATTCGTGCGGGGGCAGGCGTGCGAGGGGTGCGATCTCGTGACGCACTGCTTCGGTTTGCGGCGTGGTTATCTGGCGTTGTATGGGGATGGGGAGCTGCGGCGGGTCAATCCTCCAACACCACCCCACGCTGAGCGGTAATCGCCGTGTAGAACTCCGGCGAGCGGTAGCGGTCGAAGTCGAACAGCGTTTCCTTGTACTTCTTGCACCAATCGAGGTCGCAGCGGGCGACGATCAGCTCGTCATCGTTCGAGATGGTCTGCGCAACGATCTGCCCGGACGGCGCGATGATGCAGCTCTGCCCCAGCGAGTCGACGCCTTCCTCGACGCCCGCCTTGGCCACGCCGACCACCCACGTGCCGTTCTGGTAGGCGCCCGCCTGCATCACCAGCGAATTGTGAAAGCCCTGCAGCACGTTCTGGCCCGGGTCGGGCGCGTAGTGCAGCGGGGTGTTGTAACCGCACAGGATCATCTCGACGCCCTTGAGGCCCATCGTCCGGTAGGTCTCAGGCCAGCGGCGGTCGTTGCAGATCATCATGCCCATGCGACCTCCGAAGGCTTTCCAGACGTGAAAACCCTCCGGACTCAGCTCGAAGTAATACCGCTCAGCGTGCTGGAAGGGGCGGTCGGGCTCGTGCTCCTCGTGGCCGGGGATGTGGACCTTGCGGTACTTGCCCACGATCGACCCGTCGCGTTCGACCAGGATTTGGGTGTTGTAGCGGTGGCGCACGCCGCTGGCGTCCGGCTCGGTCAACTCCGCATAACCCAAGCAAAATCCGATGCCCATCGACCGTGCAAAGTCGAACAGCGGCTGGGTGACGGGCGACGGCATCGCCGTCTCGTACCAGTGGTCGGCTTCGGTCAGGTCCTTGACGAACCAGCGCGGAAAGAACGTCGTCAGCGTCAGCTCAGGGAACACGACCAGCTCGCACCCGCGCGCCTTGGCCTGCGCCATCAGCGCCACCAAGCGGTTCACGACAGACTCGCGGCTGTCGGTCTTCTGGATCGGCCCCATCTGGGCGGCGCCCACGGTCAGGAAACGGCTCATGTGTCTCTTCCCCCTCTCACTCGGTCACAGGAAATCGGTGTCGGCCAGCCGCAGGATGGTGTGCAGCAGTACGTTGCAGCCCTCTGTCAGGTTCGTTGGGTCGGTGTACTCGGCAGGGTTGTGCGAGACCCCCCGATGCGACTGCGTAAAGATCATCGCGGCCGGACACAGCCGGGCCAGCATCTGCGCGTCGTGGCCCGCTCCCGACGGCATCCGCAAGGTCGACAGGCCCAGGTCGCGCGCCACCGTCTCGATGCCCTCGTCGACCCGCGGGTCGAACACAACCGGGGCAAAACGCGCAAGCGTTCGAAATTGCAGCTGTACGCCTTCTTTCTCGGCCAAGTCGCGGCAGAAGTCGTCGATGCGCGCTTCCGCCTGCTGCAGCCGCGCTTCGTCGGTGTTGCGCACATCCAGCGTCAGCACGGCCTTGGCCGGTACCACGTTGATCAGGTTGGGGAACAGGTCGATCTTGCCGACCGTGCACACCTGATCGCCGCCCGTGTCCGCCGCCAGCTGGCGCAGATACACGGCAATCGCCGCCGCGGCATAGGCTGGGTCGTGCCGCAGCGCCATCGGGGTGGTGCCCGCGTGGTTGCTCTGACCCAGAATCGTCAGCTCTTTCCATGAGATGCCCTGCACACCCGTCACAACACCAATGCGCCGGCCTTCGACCTCCAGCCGTGGCCCCTGCTCGACGTGCAGCTCGACGAACGCATGGGGCGGCTCGGCCGCAGGACAGGCCGCCGTCCCCGCATAGCCGATACGCTGCAGCTCGTCGCCCAAACGCGCGCCGTCGATGGCCACCGTGTCCAGCGCCGCACTCAGGTCCAGACCGCCCACGTACACCAGCGACCCAAGCATGTCGGGGGCAAAGCGGGCGCCTTCCTCGTCCGTGAAGAACGCCACCGCCAACGGCCGACGGGGCATGACGCCGGCATGCTGCAAGGTCTCGATGACCTCCAACCCCGCCAGCACACCCAGATTGCCGTCGTAGATGCCGCCCGTACGCACCGTGTCGATGTGCGAGCCCATCATCACGGGACGCCCGGCGCCGACCTGCCACACGCCGACCGCGTTGCCGACCGCATCGACCGTCACGTGCAGCCCCAAGGCGCGCATCCAGCCGATCACCAGGTCGCGCCCGGCCTTGTCCTCGTCCGTCAACGCCAGCCGACAGCAGCCGCCGTCGCCGGTCGAGCCCACGTTGCCCAAGACTTTCAAGCGCTGGACCAGACGGTTCGAGTCGATTCGCAGTGCGTTCATGCCGCTCGCGCTCCCCTTGCAGGCAAGATACCGGTCGGGTTCGATGCGTCCCGCACACCTTCAGGTGCGCCAGCGGCATCCGACAACTGGGCCGTCGTTCCGGCCTGCCGGACGGTACCATGCCCGCGCTTTTGCTGTTTCGCCGCGACCTTCGTCTGGACGACCATGCCGCCCTGCGCGCTGCAGCCGCATTGGACACCGTCGCCTGCGCATCCGTGTTCGACCCGCGGCAGTGCGAACCGCACCCGTTCCGCAGCGACAACGCCTTGGAATTCCTGCTGGACTCGCTGGACGACCTGCAAGCACAGCTGCAGCTCCGCGGCGATCGCCTGCATGTGCTGCGCGGGCTGGCGCATGAGGTGCTCGACCGAACCCTGACCGCCCACCCGTTCGATGCCGTCCATGTGCATGGCGACCACACGCCGTTCTCGCTGGCCCGGGATCTGCAGCTGCAACAGGTATGTGCGACCCACGGAGTGCCGTTCCACTCCCATCCCGGCGTGCTGTTGACAGAGCCAGACCAGGTCCACAAGGACGATGGCCTGCCCTACACCGTCTTCACTCCCTTCCACCGCAAGGCCGCACGGCTGCCGGTCGCTCAGCCCCAGCCGATCCCGATCTGGAAGCCGTGGCCGTTGACGCTGCCGGACGAGGTGCGTCTGTCCGACGTGCGCGCCGACCTGCTGCCGCGCCCCAACCCGCAGCTGGCGATGCACGGAGGCCGCACGGAAGCCCTTGCGCTGCTTGCGGATCTCGGGCCGCTGCGCGACTACGCCACCCTGCGCGACCGTGTGGACCAGCCGGGCACCAGCCACCTGTCGGCCCACCTGAAGTTCGGCACCGTCAGTCCCCGCGAGGTGTGGCACGCCGTTCACCGCGCGCTTGGACCCGACCACGGCGTGCTGCGGCAGTTGTACTGGCGCGACTTCTTCACCCACATCGCGCGGCACTTTCCCCACGTGTTTGGCCACGCGTTCCGGCGCGTCTATGACGACCTGCCGTGGGAGGACGACGCGGCGGCGTTTCGCGCGTGGTGTCAAGGGCAGACGGGATTCCCCTTGGTGGATGCGGGGATGCGCGAGCTGGTGGCGACCGGCTTCATGCACAATCGGGCGCGCATGGTGACGGCAAGCTTTCTGGTCAAGGACCTGCATCTGGACTGGCAGTGGGGCGAGCGTTTCTTTGCGCAGCACCTCATCGACTACGACCCGGCGGTCAACAACGGCAGCTGGCAGTGGTCGGCCAGCACAGGCTGCGACGCCCAGCCGTACTTTCGCGTGTTCAATCCCTGGCGACAGCTGCAGCGCTTCGATCCGGATGGCGTGTATGTGCGGCGTTGGGTGCCCGAGCTGCGCGAGCTGGACGGCCCGACGCTGCGGGCGCTGGAGAAGAAGCGCCCGCGTGGACTGGACTATCCGGAGCCGATGGTCGACCACAGCCGCGAGGCCAAGCGGGCAGAGGCGATGTTCCGGTAGCGCCAGCGGCCGAAGCGGGTCAGGGCGCCCACTTCTTCAGAAACTCGGTCAGCACATTCATGTGCACGGGCTTGGACATGTAGTCGTCCATCCCCGCCTCCAGACACCTGTCGCGGTCCTCGGCCAGCGCGTGTGCCGTCATCGCCACGATGGCCACATGCTGACCGGTCTGCTGCTCCAAGGCTCGGATCTCGCGGGTCGCATCGGGGCCGTCCATCGAGGGCATCTGGATGTCCATGAGGACCAAGGCGATGTCCGGCTGTTGCTGCAGTGTCGTCACGGCCTTGCGCCCGTCGTCAACCACCACCGGGGTGAAGCCCAGCGTCTCGAGCATCGCCATACCGACGGCCTGGTTGACGAGGTTGTCCTCGGCCAGCAGGACCTTGCGACCGCGTCCGAACGGCAGCTCGCGGGCCTGAAGCGCACGCGGTCGGGGGGGCGCCGGGGCGGTGCAGACGGCAAATGGCACCCGAACGTGGAACGTGCTGCCCTTGCCCAGCTCGCTCTCGACCCACATCGTGCCGCCCATCAAGCGAACGATGCGGTCTGAGATGGTCAGGCCCAGGCCGGTGCCGCCAAACTGGCGCGTCATCGTCCCGTCGGCCTGCACGAACTGCTCGAAGATGCGCGACTGGTTCTGCGGCGAGATGCCGATGCCCGTGTCTTCGACCGACAGGACAACCTCCACCACCTCGGTCGTCCGCATGGTCAGGTTGGCCTTCAGCCTGACGTGACCAGACTCCGTGAACTTGATCGCGTTGCCCACCAGATTGGTCAGGACCTGACGCAGCCGATGCTCGTCGCCCATCAGACGGTGCGGAATGCTGGGGTCCGTCTCGAGGTGCAGAGGCAATCCCTTTTGCTGGCACCGCACCTCCAGCGGCGCGAGGGCCCGCTGCAGCACGGCAGGCAGGTCGATCTCCGCGCGCTCCAACTCCATGTGGCCAGCTTCGATCTTCGAGAAATCCAGAATCTCGTTGATGGTCGTCAGCAACGCCTCGGCCGACGAGCGTCCTAACTCCATGTAGTGGCGCTGTTTTCCATCCAATGCCGTACCCTGCAACACCTCGATCATGCCGATGATGCCGTTCATCGGCGTGCGGATCTCATGGCTCATGTTCGCCAAGAACTGGCTTTTGGCGACGTTGGCAGCCTCAGCGTGGTGTTTGGCGGCCTCCAGCGCGACCTCGGCAGCCCGGCGGTCGGCGATGTCGCGCGCGTTGATCTGCACCAGCTGCTGCCCCGTGACGGGATCCAGCACCGGTCGCGCGTCGATGCCGTGCCACACCGGACCTTCCACCGTCGCAAGGTCCAACTCTTCGCTAAAGGTCCGCCCGGACGAAATCAGCCTGCGCGCGCGCTCCGCGGCTTCGGGATTCACGAACATGGCCGCGAAGTCGTCTGCCGTGCTGTCGGGATTCACCGAACCGAACGCCTTTGCAGCCGAGGGGTTGCGCAAGATGGCGGTACCGTCCATGCGGTGCAGCGCGACCCGAACCGAGGTGTGCTGCATCGCCTCGATCGCGCGCAGGGCGGCGGGGTCCACATGCGCGGTGACGGGGTGAGCCTCGTACAGAATGGCGACGGTGCCGTCCTGCAACACAATGCCGGTGCTGTGCGTGTTGATGGTGAGCGGCACGCCCTTGGGATACACCGTCCACTGTTCGTGCCCGGTCCGGCCGGCCGCGTGCTCGGCCATCACGGCGCGGTTGCGCATGACGGTCGCGTCGGACAGCGTAGAGAAGTCGCGCGCCAGAAATTCCTGCAGCGAGGCGGCATTCCACGTCGCCACGCCGGCCGCGTTCGCCCAGGCCATGCGTCGCCCTTCCAGATCGAACACCCACATCGGCGTGTCGGTCCACTCATAGGCTTGCAAGGCTTCAAACGGCAGGGCGAAGGGCATGGATCAGCCTCCCCCGAGCGCCGCCTTCGCGGCCGTCATCACTTGCGCGACCGACGGACGTTGCGACGCCGCGGCATACCAGCGCGTCAGCTTGGGCATGTCGGTCTCGGTCAGCGGCCGACCGTGGGCCGCCGTCAGGATCAGGATGAAGTGATACGAAAGCGCGTAAGGTGCGTCGGCCAAAGTGAATTGCTCGCCCATCAGGTAGGGCTGCGGGTCGATGACGGACTCGAGCATCGCCACCAGCTCGAAGAGGCGGTCGATCTCGGGCTCAAACGCAGGCGTCCCCTTGCGACCGTCGCTCAGGGCAAAGAACAGCTTGGAGAGCTGCGGCCCCAGATACATGTCGTGAAAACGCGAGTACCAGCGGCTGTGGGCACGCCCCTCCACCGTGGGAGGCAGCAGCGCGGGCGTCGGATAGCGCTCCTCGAGATACTCGACGATGACCTCGGACTCACCCAAACGCACATCGCCATCCACCAGAAAGGGGAACAATCCCAATGGATTCATCGCCAGGAATTCCGGCGACCGGGTAAAGCCGGGCGGCGTGACCGGGGCCTCGAACGCAAGGCCTTTTTCCAGCAGCGCGATCTTCACCTTGGCGCAGTTGTGGCTGTACGGGTATTGAAATAGCTTCAACGGACGTCCTCCAAACGGTCAGACGCAAACGTAATTCTCGCTCGCGGGAGTATCAAGCCCACGCGCCCGCAGTGCCCCGAATCAAGGCATCTTGACATCCGTGACCCGCCGCAATCCGGTGAATCCCGATGTTTTACCTATGAAAACGTACGTTCGCGCCTTGATCTGGGGCGGGTCCCTGCGGCACGGCGAGCGCCCGTCTCTTGCTACCGGCCGGAAAGCTGCGCCAGGGGCCGCCGTGAACGGTCAAGGCCTGGGTGCGCCGACCCATTCTCAGGTAAACGAACGTTCGGTCAGGTCCCTGCCGACTCGTCAAAGCTGGACGGTTGCGCGGCCAGCAGGCGGTCGTACAGGTACAGCAGCTCAGAGCCGGCACCGGGGTCGCCCGACAGGTCGTCCGGAGACCATCGCGGTCGCACCAGCGCCGCCCGCAGCGCAGACATCAGCGAGTCGGCATCGCCCGGCGCGAATTGCTCGCAGCCCGGCGGTCGCGGGGCCACATCGCTGGCCACCACGGGCACACCCAGCGACAGAGCCTCGCGGACAGCTGGCGAGTCGTTGTCGAGCACATGCGCACGAACGTAAACGTCGGCCCGCGCCACCAGTGCGACGAACGACGGCAGCTCGCTGACGAATTGAAACGTGTCCTGCAGCCCCGCCCGGGCCAGCTCGGCCCGCAGTGCCTGCATGCGGTCGCGGTCCTGCACAACAGTGATCGCGTACACGACGCCCAGTTTGGGGTACTCGCGCCGCAGCCGTCGCGCCGCCTCAACCAGACCATCGACGCCCGTGCGGTCCGCGCCCAGCCACGAGGCGATGGCACCGCCCGCCACCAGCACGGGGTGGTGCTCCGCAAGGAAGTGCCGCAGGTTGCCGGGCAGCGTGGCGGGGTCCAGTTCATCGGGTCCGGGGGGCAGATAGCCGCGAATGCAGCTACTTCGGTGCGGCGAGACGCCAGCTTGGCGCTGCAACCAGCCCAGAATCGCGTCGTCCTGAGCGATCACGTGGTCCAGCCGCCGCCAGGCCGCAAACAGCGCGGGCCGCGCCACCACGGGGACGCCGTCGAACATCGTGTCGCCGCTCAGTGTCGCCACCGTGCGCACGTGGGGCATCCGGCGGTGCCGCGCCATCTCGGCCAAGGTGACAAGCGCCAGCGTGGGCCGCCAGCCGGGCAGCAGCGCATGGACCAGGTCCGGGCGAAACAACGCAATTTGCCTGGCGATCGACGGCAGCGAGTCGCCGCAGGGCTGCACGTCCTTGCGATGGACGGCCTGACGCGAGCCGCTCTCGTGGGCCAGATCGATCAGGCGCGCCTCGCGGCCCGTGCGCTGCAGCCACGCCGTCATGCGCAGGCCCAGCGTCTGCAGACCGCCGTAGGGCGGCGGCGCGGGACCCAACAGCAAGATGCGTGCGGGTCGGGTGCGATGGGGTTGGGGTTTCCGCGGCGACTGGTCCATGGCAGGTCGGTGTAGCATGACGCGGTGCGTCGCGAGAAGACCGGAACGGACGATCTGCTGGCGCGGGCGGCTTGCTGCGCTAGACTGCGCCCGCCTTCCCCCGCCTGCACGCCCCGGACGCACACGATGGACCTTGACGAACACCCAATCTTCCGGCCGGTCCCTCGCACGGGCGTGATCTACGTCATGACGGAGGCGGCCGCCCGCGGCTTCCACTACGGCCACCCCGACTGGGCCAACCTGGGCCAAGGCGCGCCGGAAACGGGTCCGCTGCCCGGTGCTGCCCCCCGCATGACGCACATCGACATCGACCCATCGACGCACGAGTACGCGCCGGTCGCGGGGCTGTGGGAGCTGCGGGAGGCCGTGGCGGCCCTGTACAACTCCCGCTACCGCAAGGGTATGCCGTCGCAGTACACGGCCGAGAACGTCGCCATCTCAGCGGGCGGACGCACGGCACTGACCCGGCTGGCCGCCACGCTGGGCAACATCCACTTGGGCCACCTGCTGCCGGACTACACGGCGTACGAAGAATTGCTTGACATCTTCAAGGCTTTTGTCCCGATCCCGGTGGTGGTTGACGCTGACGACGGCTTTGCGCTGACGCCGCAGCGGCTGAAGGCCGAGGTGATCGGCAAGGGCTTGTCCGCCCTGCTGCTGTCGAACCCCTGCAACCCGACGGGTCAGGTGCTGCGCGGCGGCGGGCTGCGGGCGTGCATCGACGTGGCCCGCAACCTCTCATGCGCGCTGATTTTCGACGAGTTCTACAGCCACTACTTGTACGGCGCGGCGGCGGCCGACGGTCCCTCGGTCAGCGCCTGCCGGTACGTCGAGGACGTCAACGAAGACCCCGTCATCGTCGTCGACGGCCTGACCAAGAACTGGCGCTATCCCGGCTGGCGGCTGGCGTGGACAGTCGGCCCCAAGGACGTCATCGAGCGGGTGGCGTCAGCGGGCTCGTTTTTGGACGGTGGCCCCTCACACCTGTTGCAGCGTGCGGCCTTGCCCCTGCTGGAGCGCGACGTGGCGGATCAGGAGGCGCGGGCCATCCAGACAGCGTTCGCCATCAAGCGCCAGTTGTCGATGGACCGGCTGCGGTCGGCGGGCTTCACACTGGACCCGGCCCCCGTGGGTGCTTTCTACTGCTTCGCGTCGCTGGAGAACCTGCCGCCGAGCCTGCAAGACGGCCACGCGTTCTTCCGCGCCGCGCTTGAGCGCCAAGTCATCGTCGTGCCTGGCGAATTCTTCGACGTCAATCCAGGCAAGCGCCGCAGTCACATCCGCTCGCGGCTAAAGAATCACGTCCGGATCTCGTTCGGACCTGAGCTGGAGGTCGTGCGGACGGGGCTGGACCGGCTGGATGCGATGGTTCGGGAGGCAAGGTGAGGGGGGGGCGGCGGCATATGCGCTAACTTTGGACCGCAATTGCCTGAATCCACGGACTAAAGTCCGTTGGCTACCGTTCAAGAAGTCCCTGGGGGACTGGCACATGGTGCCTTGCGAGTCGAAGGGACGCGTTCGGGTGCGTGAGCGGCAATCGGCTGTGGCAGTCCGCGGCGTCATCAACGCGGACTTCTAGACGGGTAGCCCGCGAAGTTCACTTCGGGGGCGGCGGACTCCGGCAAGGTTAGCGCACATGGGGGGGGGCGGCGAGTCTGGGGGCGGTTGGGTCCTGAGGCGGTCAACCGGGAAGTGACCGACGCAGCGCGAGAGCACCCTGATGACTGCCAACATCAGGCACCTACTCAGGTTTGCCCAGTTCCTGTTGCTGCTCGGCGTGCGGCCGCTCTGTCCCCGCATCGCCGTCTACCGGCCGTTCATGGTCCGCCGACGTCCGCTGTACGACCAGCGTCACCTCGCAGGTCCGCGCCCCCTTGGTCTGCGTCGACGTCCAGTACGCCAGTCGCCGCTCCAGACACCGCAGGACGGGCCGGGGGTGGTCGCCCGTCGCCCGCACGTCGCGCCGGGTGCCGTCAGCGCGAAACCGGATCCGCACTTGGGCTTGTCCTTGATCCGCCCTCAGGCAGCGGCCCAACCTGCCCCGCAGCGGGTCGACGTCGCCATGCACCGCCTTGCGGTCACACCCTCGCCCCGCCTGGACCGTCACCTGAACGCGCGGCGACGCCATGGACGGCAGCGCCGCCACCGCGGACAACGCCATGACGGCGCCAAGAAAGCGAGCCGATAGGGAAAAGGGGTGGGCAGGCGTGCGCATCCCGTGCAGTCTACGGGCCAGCGCGCTTCCTTGCCAGCCTGCAGGGCCAACGGTAAGGTCCGCCGCCTGCTGACAAGGATGGTCATGGCCGACCTGCGCGAGTCCCCGCACGCCACCGCGACCCGACACCCGTGGGAGACCGCACGGCTGCGCTTCTTCGCGCGCGCGCTCGCGGACGCGGGCGTGCTGACGACCGCCCGGCGGGTGCTGGACGTGGGTGCGGGCGATGCCTTTCTGGCGCGGTCGCTGCTGCCCCGGCTGTCCCCGGAGGCCGAGATCCACTGCGTCGACACGGGCTATCCCCTTGAACCGCCAAGCGATCCGCAGCTGCCGACGGGTCTGCACCTGCACCACGACCTGCCGCCCGGCCAATTCGACCTGATTCTGCTGCTCGACATCCTGGAACACGTCGAGGACGACGCCGGTTTCCTGCGCAACCTGCTGGATCGACTGCAGCCGAATGGTCGCGTGCTCCTCAGCGTCCCGGCGTGGCAGCCGCTCTACACCCGCCATGACACCGCCCTGCTGCACCATCGCCGGTATGCCCCCCAACAGGCCCGCGCGGTGCTTGCGTCTGCGGGTCTGCGGGTGCTGATGTCGGGTGGCCTGTTCCACGCACTGCTGCTGCCACGAGTGGTGACGCGGTTGACGGAGGGCCTTCGTCCTCCCGCCACCGCACAGCCGACAGCGCTCGCTTGGAACCACGGCCGTCTGGTGACGGGCGCTGTGCAAGCGGTACTGGCCGCCGACAATGCTCTTTCCCGGTGGGGGGCGCGCACGGGCGCCGACCTTCCCGGCCTGTCCTGGTGGGCGCTATGCTGCAAGTGACGATGCCCCAGGTGACGGTGGTCGTTCCCTGCTACAACGAAGCAGAGCGCTTGGATCCTGCGGAGTTCCTGCGCCTTGCCCGCCAAGATGGCCTGTCCGTGCTGTTCGTGAACGACGGCTCGCGCGACGGGACTGAGGACCTGCTGCGCGACGTGTGCGACCGCTCATCCGGCCGTGCGAGCTGGCTGTCACTCGAGCACAATTCGGGCAAGGCAGAGGCCGTGCGGCGAGGGCTGCTGCAAGCGCTGCAGGACGGCCCGGCGGTCGTCGCCTATCTGGACGCCGACCTCTCGACGCCGGTTGACGAGCTGCTGCGGCTGGCCGACCTGATGCGAGAGCGCGCGGACGTTCATGTCGTGCTGGGATCTCGCGTCCGCTTGCTCGGCAATGCCGTGGAACGCAAGGCGATTCGTCACTACCTCGGGCGCGTGTTCGCCACCGCAGCGTCGCTGGCGCTGGGCCTGGCCGTGTACGACACGCAGTGCGGCGCCAAGCTGTTCCGCGCCAGTCCGACCCTGCGCGCAGCGCTGGACATTCCGTTCGAGACACGCTGGATCTTCGATGTCGAGCTGTTGGCCCGCCTGTTGTTCGGCGCCCAAGGGCAACCCGCCCTGACGGCTGCGCAATTTCTGGAGGTCCCACTACGGACCTGGCGCGACGTGGCCGGCTCGAAGCTGCGGCTGCATCACATGGCGCGCGCGGCAAGCGATCTGGCGCGCATCCACCTGCAGCTGCGGCATCAGCGGGCGCGGCGCGACCTTCCCGGACCCGCCGACCACTAACGATTTCGGGTCACGTCAGGTCTTCTCGACCTGGCCGCGCAGCCGCCCCACCATCGACTTCAGCTCGCCCGACCGCGACTTGCACGAGTCCAGGGCGTCCCGCATCACTTCGGCGCCCTCGCCGCGGTCGTCCGCTTCGTCGCTGACCAGCAGCAGCGCCGCGTCGGCCACCGACTCCAAGTCCGACCGGAACGACGACACAACGCCGTAGATCTCGTCCACGATCTGCGCCAACAGGGCCAGATTCGGTCCTGCCGCCGGCGCAACCGGCACCGCTGCGGCCACGGCCTTGGCCTGTTCCGCCTCTTCTCGCGCCTGTTGGGCCTGGGTTTGGGTGTGCGCAAGGGCCGTCTGCAGCTCTGCCATTCTCGCGGCGGCCTCGGCCAGCTCCGTGCGGGCTTCCCCAAGCTGCATCCCCAGTTGGCCCGACTGGTCTGCCAGCTCAGTGGCCTCGACCTGGGCCTGAACCAGATGGGCGCGCAAGACTTCGACCTCAGCCGTCGCCTGCGAGAGCAGCGCGCCTTCGTCCGCCAACGCGGCTTCTGCCCGCTCTTGGGCCGCGCGCGCGGCTGCCGCCGTGTCTTGCAAGTCGCCGAGCCGCTGCGCACCGACCTCGGAATCCCCGCGCAAGTCAGCTAGTTGCACCGAAAGTGCCTGGCACTCACGGGCACTGGCGTCCGCCTGTTCCTGCGCCTGAGCCATGGCCGCCTGACACTCTGCCTCGACGGCGGCCAGCTGTGCGCGCAAGGCCTCGACCTCGTCGCCGCCCCGTCCCGCCTGCTCACGGGTCGCCGTCAGGTCGTCTTGAACTTGAGCCAACGCCGCCTGCAGCCTCGCCAGTTCACCCTCTTGGGCACGCGCGCGCTCGTTGGCCGCCACGCATGCTTCTTCGGCCGCCGCTACTTGCGCCTGCAGCGCGACAGCGCGCTCGCCAGCCTGCGCTGATGCCGCCCGCACCTGTTCCAAGTCGTCCTGCGTGTTGACGAATTCCTCCAGCGTGCGGTCGGCGCTCGCACGATGCTCGTTCAGGGCCAGTTCCAAGTCCGCAAGCTTGCGGTCGATGTCGCTGCGCTCGGCAACGGCCCCCTCCCACCGGGTCGTCTGGGCTGCCGCGTCCTCGCGCAGCGCCGCCGCCTCCGCCTCGGCCGCGGTCAGACGCTCGCGCAGTTGGTCCAACTCCCGACCTGTCGCATCGACACCGGCCTGAGCGCCGACGACGTCTGCTTGCGCTGTGGCCAGCTCCTCACGCAACACCGCAGCTTCCGCTTGTGCCGCGGCCAGTTCGTCGTTGCCACCGGTGGCGGCGCTCTGGGCAGCGGCCAGCTCGTCACGAACGGCTGCCAACTCGTCACGAACGGCCGTCAGCTCGACGTGCGCCGCCTCGAGTCCATCCTGTGCCCCGTCGCGCTCCAGACGCGCGGCGTCGATCTCCTGACGGGCGATCTCCAGCTCCTCACGGGCAGCCTCGAGGTCATGCAGCTTGGCCGCAACCTCCTGCCGGGCTTCCTCGAGCTCCTGACGGGACGTGTCGGCAGAGGCCAAAGCGGCAGCCAGGTCGGCGTCCCGCGCTCCTCCTTCGGTCTGAGCAGCCGTCGCGGCGACCGCCAACTCCTGAGACAGCCGCTCGGACTCGCCTCGCACTTGGGCCAGCTCCGTCCGCAGCGTCGCGACTTCCTTCGCCGCGGCCTCGCTTGCCTCCATGGCGTCCGACTCGGCCACCTCGGCGTTGATCCGGGCCTGCAACTCAGTCTCGAATTGCCGCTCAGCACGCGCGCGCTCGACCTCGAACGCCTGAGCCTGCTGCTCCAGCTGGCCGCGCAACAGGTCGACCGAGAGCTCGGCGTTCGACCGGCCGGCGAGTGCCTCCACGAGCAGGTCCTCCAGCTCCGCCAGATGCGGATCGACCCGGTCGGGTTCCACTGTTGAGAAAGCCACTTGCACGTCATCGACCGGCGCGGGCTCGACTTCCGGCTCAGGCGCGGGCTCGACTTCCGGCTCAGGCGCGG
>CAYURO010000031.1:49568-57213 GCA_964447285.1 uncultured Enterobacteriaceae bacterium
GCGGGCTCGTACTCCGGCTCAGGCGCGGGCTCGTACTCCGGCTCAGGTGCGGGCTCGGCGTCAGGCTCTACCGACGCCTCTACGGCGAGGTGGGCATCGACGACTTCCTGCGTGGCGCGCGACACGGTCATCAGGTCCGAGTGGGGCAGCCTGTCAAACATCTCGTTGGCGTACAGGGTCTTGTCGGCCTCACCGACCGGCTGTCCCTGATCGCGCACGACCACATGCGGCGCGTGGGGAACGGACGCTGGAGGCGGCGGTGGGGGAGGAGGAGGAGGAGGCGGAGGCGGTGCCACGACCGCGGGCGGCGGAGGTGGAGGAGGTGGTGGTGGTGGTGGAGGCGGTGCCACGACTCCGGGAGGTGGAGGCGGGGGAGGCGGGGGCGGCGCTGCGGCAAATCCCGGCGGCGGAGGGGGCGGAGGGGGCGGCGGCGGTGGGGGAGGCGGCGGAGGCGGGGCCACGGGATGCAGCAAGGCATTCGCCACGCGGTCCAAGTCGTCGCCGTCGTAGTCCAGGCGCAGCTCAAAGGCACCACACTTGAACAGCGTGCCGTCCGACAGCAGCAGCGGCGCGCGCGGGGCCAGACGCTGGTCGTCGCAGAAGGTGCCGTTCGACGAGCCCAGATCCTCCAGAAAGTACTCGCCATCCACAAAGGTGACGCGCGCGTGGAAGCGCGAGACGGTCTGGCCTGAGCTGCGGATCGGACACGTGCTGTGTCGACCGATCAGAACCTCGGCAAGGTCAGGCCCTGCAGCGACTTCCTGAAGCTCACCCTCGTCGCTGTAGAAGAAGATGTTCGCCACGCTGACTCCTTTCGCACATGTCCTTCGGCTACCTTCAACGGCGCGATTCTGATCAAGGTGGCGCTTGGGAGCAAGCCGCGTCGTTCGGTTCCGGGGCGTGCAGGCCGCCACGGCCGCCGGAACGTTGCGACGATTCTATTTTCTTACGTACAAACAGGCGCTTTCAGCTAAGGCACCAGTGCTTGGTCGGGCAGCACCCAAGTCCCCGACACCGGTCCGTAACCCACCGCTACCCGCCCGAGCGAGCCTACGTCGAACCAGACCGAGCCCTCGATGTCGTACGGAATGGAGAACACGACCTTCTTGCCGCTCTGCAGCTGCGACAGCGACTGCTTGGCCACCTTCTGCAGAATCGCCAACAAGGCCTCGGGACCAAACGAGAACCGCGCCACCAACGTCAGTTCCTCTCCCGACATCACCTGCGGCATGTCGAAGCTGGGCTGCTGGCCGCCCAACGCCTGGATGCCCGTTGCGAGCAGCAGGTTGGCCGCCGCACGCCGAATGTCCTCGGCCGATCGGATGTCCTGGCCGTTTGCCGCGCAAGCTCCCGGCTCCGGCTGCCCCGTGCAGCCCGCCTGTCCCGGCTGGCAGAATTGCACGCACACCGCGCCCAGCGTCTGCGCGCTTGCCCCCGGAAAGACCTTCGCGGCGATCAGCAGCTGCGCGACCGGAATCGGAAAATTGTTCGGGTTGGCAACCTTGAAGCGCAGATCAAACGAGACCCGCAGACTCGAAGACGGCGGCGCGAAGCCCAGCGGCAGACACGCCACTTGAGCGACCGAAGCGCTGAATCCCCCATCCACCAATACCCGCGGGCACATCCACGCGCTCATGGCGGACCGCGACGGCGCCTCGACCAGATTTGCCGACTCGTAAGTCACGCCGGGCAGCATCCCTGCGGTCGCCTGCGCATCCACCACCTGCTGCAGCAACTCACAACTGGTCGTCATCGTCGCGATCACCAGCAGGACCCCAAGCTTTGCGCGCATCACCGTCTCCCTTGGGTTCGTGGCCGAACCCGTCTGCTCTGGTACCGAAGCCGTGTCGGGATGGCAAGCGCCGATCTGCGAACCGGCCGCTTCAAGCCTTGGACGCCTGCGATCCCTTGCCGCTTCACCGCGAATCCGCGACAACACGCCCGCCCGCGGCGCGTCCGTCTGCGGTGCGGAGGACTCGATGGGTTTCTGGCAACGCGTGTTCGGCAGCACTTCCACCCCTGAGGCCGCCCGCCCCGCCCCGCTTTCTCTCGACGAGCTGGTCGAGAAGCTGAAGGCCGGCGCCAAGATCAACCTGCACGCCGCTTTTGCCGATGTCGACGACGACGTCGAGGAAGCCGGTCTGTGGACGCTGCTTCCCCACGCGAGTGGCCCGGCCCGGGTCGATATCGTCGAGCGGCTGTGCGAGTTTGAGTTGGATGCGGGCAAGCAGGAACTGGTGCTGCGTGCGGCGGTCGAGCGGGTGCCCGGCATGGGCTGGACGGCGCCCGCGCTGGCGCAAGCGTGCGATCTTGCTGCGATCACGCGCAGGGCAGCCAACGCGACGCCCCCGGACGAGGAACTGCTCGACATGATCGGCCACGTGATCGCGGCGTTGTGCGAAGCGGCGCTGGGCGAGGGGCCGGCCGGCGACGACTTCGACGTGGCAGGCGTGGCGCCGATCGTGCGGGACTGGTGCAAGGCGGTGCAGGACGCCGGGGGCGGTCCCGGCGACCTGGTGGCGCTCGAGCTCGCGCGGCTGGTCTGCGCGGCGCCCGATCTGGGCGAGGACGAGCTGGCCGCCGGCTGGGGTCCGAATCTGGCCAAGCAGCTGGAAAAGGCGCTGAAAGACCTGCTGGGCCGTGCTCCGCGCATCGGAGCGACGTGGCGCGAGCGGATCCTGACCGATCTGGCGTCGGACCGCCCCGAAGTCGCGGTCCAAGCGCTGGCGGCTGCCAGACTGGCCGAAGTGCCTGTACGGCAGGCGTTGATCGAGCGCGTGCAGGCCGCGCCGGACGACGAGGGCGCGTGGTCGTTGGCCCTGATGGTGCGTCTGGACGACGATGCGCTGGACGTGCTGGTGCCGCTGGCCCTGACTGCGCTGCATGAGCGTCGGGACCGCGAAGAAGACCTGTGCTCGCCCGCCAGCCAGGCCGGATGCGAGTCGTGCAGCACCACGAAGAAGGCCGCGGGCGACGACGACAAGATGGTGCCGAAGTCTCTGGAGGCGCGGATCCTGCCGCTGCTGGCCACGCTGTCGGGTCGGCCGGGGCGCCACATCGACCTGCTGGATGCGTGCTTGCAAGCGCCCAGCCCCAACCTGCGCATGGTCGCCGCCTCCGCGCTGCTGCAGTGGCCGCCGGAGGCGCTGGACGACCGGCTGTGGGCGACGATTGAAGCGCTGGACGACGACTCGCACCCCCAAGTGCACGAACGCGTCACTGCGCTGCTGGATCGGGGTCGCCAGCCGCTGCCGGTCGATCCCGACGACGATGATGACGACGACGAAGAAGACGATGCTGAAGAGGACGACGCTGAAGAGGACGACGACGAGCCCGACGGCGACGACCACGAAAGTGACGCCCCGGTAGAGGCGCGCTGACCGTTCCCTTTCCTCTGCACCGCCGCCCGGACGCCCTTGCTCCGTGCAAACACCGGTGCTAACACGCTTGAGCGATTCGTTATTTTTTCCGTCCGCGGAGGAACCATGGCCGCTGTTCTCGCCCCTTCACGCCGCACCGCGCTGGACCTGCTGCTGCCCCTGCTGCTGTGCTTTACCGGCGCCGCTGGCTTGGGCTACGAGGTCACGCTGTCGCGCCTGCTGTCGGTCCATCTGGGCTCGTCGGGCGCCTCGCAGGCCGTCACTCTGGGCGTCTTTCTGGGCGGCATGGCCGTGGGCGCGCTGGCCGTCGGCCGGTGGGGCGAGAAGGCGCTGGCCCGGCTGAAGCGGCCTCTGGTGGCATTTGGCGCCCTCGAGATCTTTGTGGCCGTCTGGGTGCTGCTGTTTCCGTTTCTGGCCGACGTCGCCTTTTCGGGCTACCGCGGTCTGGGCCTGGACCCGACGACCGTGACCTCGATCCTCGCGCGTCTGGTGACCGCAGGCTTGCTGATCCTGCCGTTGTCTGCCGCGATGGGCGCCACGCTGCCCGTGCTTGCCGCCGGTGTCGAGCGACTGTGCCCCGATGACGCCGTGCGCCTGGTCTCGAAGTACTACGCCCTGAACGCCGCCGGTGCCGCCGCGGGCGCGCTGATCGCCGGCTTTTGGCTGATCGAAAACCTGGGACTGGACGCGACCTTGCACACAGGCGCCGCCATCAGCGCGACCTCAGGCCTGCTGGCCATTCTGGTCTTCGGCACCCAGACGGCGGCCGCCATGGACCGCCCGGTCCGCGGCCCGCAGCGCGACGCCACGATCCCCGCCCTGCCCTGGCTGGTGACGGCCGCCGGTCTGACGGGCATCTCATCGCTGGCCAGCGAGGTCGCGTGGACGCGTCTGTACGGCCTGGCGCTGGGCGGAAGTGCCTACGCGTTCTCGGCAATGCTGGCCGTGGTGATCGCGGGCATCGCGATCGGCAGCGGTCTGGCCAGCCGATGGGTCAACCGCGGCGGCTCGCCCATCAAGGGTTTCGTTGCGGCGCAAGTCGTGGCGGCAACGGCGGCGCTGTGGCTGGTGTGGCGGATGAACGACCTGCCCGTCGACCTGCTGCGCCTGCGCGTGCGCATGACGCCCATCCCTGAGAACTACGGATTCTGGTTGACGTTGGGAGGCGGCTTTACCGCGCTGCACCTGCTGCCCGCCGCCCTAGCGCTGGGTGCTTCATTCCCGCTGCTGCTGTCCGCCGCCGACCGCACGGGTGCCCGCCCCGACCGCGCGACCGCCTGGATCCTCGGCACCAACACGCTGGGCAATCTGGTGGGCTCGCTGGCCACCGGCTTTCTGGTCATGCCGTGGCTGGGTCTGGAGAAAACTCTTTGCGCCGCTGCGGTGTTGTCGCTGATCGTGGCGTTCGTCGCGCTGCCCCGCCCGCGTCGGCTGGTTCCCGTTGCCCTGCTGGGAGCGGCCGTGCTGGCGGCCCTGGCCTTCGCCGCGCTGACCCCGCCCGCTTCGCGCTTGCAAATGGGCCTGTTCCGCAACCGCGCCAAGTCGCTGGATGCCGTGGATCAGGAAGTGCGCGACCAGACCGCGGTCACCCTGTTCCGCAACGACGGCAAGGACGCCTCGATCACGGTCGACCGCATGTCCAGCGGCATGATGCTGTTTCGCACCAACGGCAAGCCCGACGGCAGCACCGGCGACGCGACCACGCAGATCATGTTGGGCCATCTGGGCTTCCTGTTCCGCCCCGACGCGCACGACGTCTTCATCGTGGGCTTGGGCACCGGCCAGACGGCAGGCGCCGCCTCGTCGCACCCGAACACCCGCGTCACGGTGGCCGAGCTGTCACCCGCCGTGCTGCAGGTCGCGCGCTATTTCGCCCACAAGAACGGCAAGGTGCTGGAACGCCCCAACGTCTCGGTGCGGGTGGCCGACGCCAGAGAGGTGATGGCCTCGCTGCCCGATGCCAGTCTGGACCTTGTGATTTCCGAGCCCTCGAACCCGTGGGTGGCGGGCATTGCCGACATGTTCACGACCGAGCACTTCCAACGCGTGCGGCAGAAGCTGCGCCCGAACGGCGTGCTGGTGCAGTGGATCCACACGTACGAGACGACCGACGACCTGCTGCGCGACACCATCTGCACACTGCGGGCGGTGCTGCCCAACGTCGCCATCTTCCAGTTGCTGCAAGGGGACTTTGCGCTGGTCGCCTCGTTCGAGCCGCTGGACCTCAATACCGCCAAGGCGTTCGCGATGCTGAATCAGCCGGCCGTCAAGGGCGACCTGACGGGTTACGACGAGTGGCGGCTGCCGATTGCGCTGGACGAGTGGATGACGACCCAGCTGACCGGCCCGGCCACTGTAAATCGCCTGTGCTCGACGTTTGACACGCCGTTCCGCGAGCGCTTCCCGCGGCTGGAGTTCGAGGCACCGCGCGCATTCTTCGCAGGCATCTGGGCCACCGAGCTGACGTCGGCCCTGGACATGCGCAAGAACGCGAAGTCCGACACGTTCCAGGCCGAGTTCATCCGCCGCGCGCCGCTGGACAACCCGCGCCGCACCGCGATCCACAACTTCCTGCGCAAGTTCCACATCGAGCCCGACCAAGCCCTGCTGGACGCGACGCTGCCCACGAACACGGTGTCCGCAGCCGAGGAGATCCTGGCCAAGAGCTTGCCTGACTCGAAGACGGTGGATGAACGCGTCCAGACCGGCGTGTGCGCCCAGCTGCGCAAGTCCGCCCAGGCGCTGATCGACAACCCGATGACGCAGTACGGTCCCTCGTCGCACAACCCCAAGATCGCGGCGTGGTACGAAGTGTGTCGGTTGCAGAAGCCGGCGAAGCCGTAGGGTCAGAATAGAGTGGGGTCAGGAGTTGCCAGCTCGCGCCTTTTTGCGCCTGTGTGCCGGAGAGCCTGGGAACCGGATGCGGTGGGCGGTCGTGGGCAAGAGATGTCAGGTGGCCATTCCTGACGGACTCACCCAGGCGTCAGTTCTCGAGCGGGTCCTGCGGGTTCTGCCGGGACTCGGCCACACAGAACTCCTCGCCGTAGTTGTGGATGCATCGCGCCATGACCGGCGGGTAGCGGCGGTGCGAGTAGTGGCGGTGCGCGTCGGTGGGGATCTCACTGCTCAAATTGGTCACCAGAAGAGCAAGCCCGATGGTCAGGATGGCGATGGCCGCTGACGTCACAAAGAATGAGGCTATCCGGGCACTTTCCCGGGTGCGCAGGTCTCTTCGCGCCCTGCGAAGTCGACGGTCGTACGCTCGCAGTGCACTCGCGACCAGTGCCTGCCTTGGCGTCCCGTCGTCAACGTCCTTCATGGGCAGGCCTCCGGTTCAGGTGCGTTTCGCTGGGACACAACCTTGTCAGGGTTTCTGATGGTTGCCTAGCGACAACGTGCAGGAACTCCAAGCGCCGCGCGGCGCAGCGGACCGGTCCCAAGCAGAGATGTCACGTGCCAAGAGACACCCTCGTCAGTCTATCTTGACAGAAAAACCCTTCAAGGAGGTGTTCTTGACCTGCTGCACGACTCCGGTGGCGGAGTAGTTGTTGCCGCTGACGGTTACGACGTTGGTGGTGCCGCTCTCCGTCACGATGACGAGGTTGCCGCCCATCGCCGCGACGCCGTGCTTGACGCTTCGCACCAGAGCGCGCTGGCGGTCCGTCTCGTCCCCGGGCACCATGGCCCAGCACGGCCAGGAGGTGGGGATGTAGGCCCAGATGCCGAGGGTCAGGATCTTCAGCGGCACTTGGGGATAGCAGACCACTTTGCGCCAGCCCTCGTCGTAGGCCCAGGTCCACCACAGGTTGCGCCAGATCATCTCTGCGGCCGCCTGATTGTAGTCGGCTTCGACCTCGCCAAGCACCTTGTACTTGCCCTCGGCGCCGGGCTGAATGACGATCTTGTTGCCATTCTCTTGAAGGGCCAGACCTTCCGGCATCTCGCCGGAGATGACCTCTATGTTGGGTGTCACGCCCCCGAGGCGGTTCTGCGTCGCCGCGGCGTTGGCTGCGAAGCCCACGCTTTCGTCCCGGTCCGGGTCCATCGATCCAAAATGCCTGACCGATACCTGCGGGTAGATCGTGGCGCAGCCGCACAGCAAGCCGCTGAGCGAAATGGCCAGCATCGCAATTCGACGCATCATCAACACCTCCCAACTTGGATGGGCAAATCGCCGGGGTCACCCCGGACCCAGCGAGTGTGCTCGCAGCCAAGCGCGACCGTCAACGCTGAGGGAAGGGGGGGTGTCAGGACTAGACACTTGA
>CAYURO010000032.1:0-56146 GCA_964447285.1 uncultured Enterobacteriaceae bacterium
CCCCCCCCGGGAGATGGCACTGGACCGCGGCCTGCCCGACGACCCCGAGAGGACCAGCCTGGTGACGGCCTGCCACACGAAGCTCCCCAAGCAGGACGACGGCGAATGGCCCCCTCAGCCAAGGTCAGACCCGCACGCCCATCGCGCAAAGTTGCGCCGTCAACTCATCGGCCCACGCGCGATTCGCCATTGGACTCGCGGGGCTGTCGAGGGTGTCAGGTAGATCACTGTTGACGGTTTGGACGCTGCCATTTTGCCTGTTCTTGTTTGAAGCTCTGCAGATGCGGTCCGCGCCGGTCAGGGTCGCGGCGTCCGCGCGAGTGTCATGAGCTGCAATGACGCAAACTGTAAACGGCTCCTACATGACACCTTCACCACTGTCGCCGACAAGGCGGATTGGGGTGGAGGCGGGCGCGCCAAAGATGTCAAGTGTCTAGTCCTGACCCCCTCCCCCCTCCCCTGCCCACCGCCTAGCGAACATAGCCCTCCCACTCCGAGGGGCTGGCAGGGTTGCTGCCCGAGCTGATCGGCGTGTGCCGGCCCGACACATACGTGGGCACGGGACCCAAACCGCCGCCGTGGGTGATCTCGGCCCAGCCGTTGGCCATGGTGTCGGCGCCGCCTCCGGTGATGCGGATGCCCCCGCTGGCGGCCTCGAAGCCGGCGCACGTGTAGCCGCTGAGCACAGAGCTGTCGGTCTTGCCCCACCCGCCGGCAGCCGGGCAGATGTCGCTCTTGACCCGCATCCGGACGTCGCAAGTCACGGCCGCGCCCTTGACCGCCTGATTCATCTCCAAGCTCATCCACCAACTCGTGGACGGCGCCCGCATCACGTGGGTGCGGTAGTCCACTTCCTTCATCGACGACCACGCCAGGCTGGTGCTGCACGCTCCCCCTGAAATCGAGGACTTGCCGCTGCCGCAGTGGAGCATGAAGCCGCCCACGACGCCTGTGCCAAAGTCCTCGGTCTGGTTGCAGTAGACTTGGATCGCTGACGCCATGCCGCCCCACTTCAACCAGTACTCGCCGGTGATCTTGCTGCCGGCCGCAAGCACGGCCTTGCAGTTCTCCGCCGGCTTGGACGGGTCGGTGCCGACCGGGATCGGGCAGTCGCCGGGGCAGGTGGTCGCGTTCTCGTTCTTGTCGGGCTGGCATGTGCCGTCGCCGCACGTCTTGCACGTCTTCGAGCAGCCGTCGCCGTCTTGCTGGTTCTTGTCGTCGCAATCCTCTTTGCCTGCCCACACATAGCCGTCGCCGCAGGTGGCGATCACGCACGCCGCGCAGCCGTCGGTCGTGGTGGCGTTGCCGTCGTCGCACTGCTCGCCCGAGTCGACCACGAGGTCACCGCACGTCGCCTTCTTGCAGGTCGGGCGGCACTTGTCGGGCAGGTTGGCGTTGTTGGCGCCGTCGTCGCACTGCTCGCCCGTGTCGGGGATGCCGTCGCCACAAGCGGGCTTTTGGCACGTCGTGCGGCACTTGTCGGGCAGGTTGGCGTTGTTGGCACCGTCGTCGCACTGCTCGAGCGCTTCCTGCGCGCCGTCGCCGCACACCGGCTTGTACATCACCTCGCGCCACAGCGACTTCGACAGCACGTACACGCCCCCCGTGTCCTTGCGGTACACGATCTGACCCTCGGACTTCAGGCTCTGCATCTCGTTGGCGTTCGCGGCGATGCGCACCATCACGGCGGGCGCACCGTCGATGCACGTGGTGCCGACGCCCGACGCAAGGTCGATCCCACAAGCTGCCGCGGGCGCCTTGCCGATGCCCACACGCTTGCCGCTGACCGTCAGCGCGCCCGTCAACGCGTCGAGCACGCCTTGCACCGACTGGCTGATGCCGCCCGCGGCCACGGCGACGTTGTTGGCGGTCATCACGCCGTTCGCCAGATGGTCCAGCGTCACGCAGCCGGTGCACGCCAGGTTGGCGGCTGGCCCCCCGGGAGTCTTGGCCCCCGCCGCGGCAAAGCCGAGCGCCGTCGCAGGCACCGAGCCGTCGACCAATTGCTTGCCCTCGATCTTGCCCGTCAACGCGGCTGCGGTCAGGGCGTGAAAGGCCAGCGGCGTCGCGCCGATCCGCACGCGCGGCAGTTCCGGGTCCACGCCGATGCGCACCCCAATCCACAACTCAGGGTGCACAGAGAACAATTCGGGCGACAGCACAGTTCCCTGGCCCAGCAGCGCAGAGAAGTGCGCCTTCTCGACCTTGACGTCGATTTGCGTCTCCTTCCACACCGACTCCTGCGCGTCGGCGGCCGAATACAGCGCAAACGTCATCACATAGCTGCCGTCGGACGCGGCACCGCCGCCCGTGGCGAACAGCGCGCCCTCGACGGTCAAAACGGGCCCGGCCAACGCCGTCGCAGTGGCGAACAAGCCGATGGCACAGGCGCACACGCACGCCCAAGCCAGCGAACGGATTGCAGTCTTGTGGGTCATGGCAACGACCTCGTTCGGAAGTCTGCGGGCCGCCGGAAGGGGGGGGAGAATTGGCGGCGCCGCGCGCCGGGCATCTTCACACGAAAAGGCACCGCAAGCCAGCAAGCCGAACCATGGCAACCCTCGCCACCCTGCCCAACGCGGCCTCGCACCGTCCGAAGCAGTCGCAGCAGGCCTGTCCGGTTGGCAAGCCACCAAAGGGTGGGAGGCTGGCGTCTGACCGCTCCCCAGCGGTTGGTTCTTCTCTACAGACCGGTCACGTTGCGTCAACACTTCAAGGCGTCGTGCGATGGCGCCGAGGTTCCTGTCAGACCCGCACGCCCATCGCGCGAAGTTGCGCCGTCACCTCGTCGGCCCACCCGCGATTCGCCAATGGACTCGCAGGACTGGGATGCAGCACTTGACCGATGGGTACGTCCAGCCCTTGCAGGGCAAGACGCGCGCGCTCCTCTGCGAACCGGCCCACGCCCACCACGCGACTGGGCCGCAACAGCTCGACAGACTGGCGCAGGGCGCGGTCACAGGCGGCAAACAGGGGCTCACGCTCTGCCCGCGGCAGCTTGTCGGGTGTCAGGTTGGCGCCGCTATCGACCATGAAGCACAGCGGGCAGTAGTTGGCGACGAAGAACTGCGCGAAGAAGGCCTCAGGCGTGCCGAATCGGTCCTTGGCCCAGCCCCAGACCCGCGCGCCGCTGACCTCACTGCGAGGGCAGGCCAACCCCAGAATCGGCCGCTTGGGGTGCTCTATCGCGGGCTTGCCAATCGGCACGTCGCGGATTCCCAGCCAATCGCGCACCGCCGCCACCTCGCCAAACGGCACGCCGGTCTGTGCCATCCCCCACGGCCCCGGATTCATCCCAACCAGCAACACCCTGCCCTCGCCGCTGCCGTACAGCTCGGCATAGCGCGCAAACGAGGCGAAGGCGTACTGCAGCGGGTCGTAGACGCAAGCGGTGGGAGGCCCAAAGTGCAGCGTCTTCAGGTGCTTGCTGAGCTCGGCGGCCGTTGCGGCAATCGGGTGGAGCGGGGGCATGGCGGGTTCCTGCGTGCGAGAAAGGCAACCGTGCGGGGGGGCGAGTCTGCCACGGCGCGGCTGGGGGCTGAAGGGGTCAGCGCGGCGAAGGGTGGGCTGCACGGGACTCGACGCGGCGACCCATGCAACCTACAGTCTCGCCTGCACAGTTGGGCCCGACTTGGGCAACGGAGAACGCAGATGAAGCACACGACGTGGCTGGCGCTCGCGGGGACCGTGGCGGTTGGTTTGGGACTGTCGGGGGCCGGTGAGGCCATCGCGGCCATCCCGAACACCGTGCTGGTCGAGGGCGTGCTGCACGCGACAGGTGGCGGGGCCGCGGCGGACGGCGACTACGCCATGACGTTCTCGCTGGTCAAGGGCGCGAACGACACGACGGTGTGGTCTGAGGGGCCGGTGCAAATCAAGGTGGCCAGTGCGGTTTTTGTGCACGCGTTGGGGTCCGCCAAGGCCTTGGACCCGACGCTGCTGGCCGGCACCGACGCCCTGTCGCTGCAGATCCGCATCGCTGAGGACCCCGCTCTGCCCAAGCAACCGCTGAACAGCACCCTGTTCGCCCTGCGCGCCGGGCTGTCCGAGGGGCTCGCTTGTTCCGGCTGCATCACGGCCGCCCAGCTGAACGCAACGGTCGTCGACGACCTGATCAAGTCCGGGGCGCTGTCCAAGGCCGCGAAGTCCGGCGACTTTTCCGACCTGACCGGAGGACCGGACCTGACCCCCTACGCGCTAACGGCCAAGCTGGCCAAGGTCGCGACCTCGGGCGCCTACAGCGATCTGCTGGGTGTGCCGGACCTGGCGATCTATGCCAAGGCCACCACGCTTGCCACCGTGGCCACCAGCGGCAGCTACGCCGACCTCGAGAACCTGCCGGTGCTGCCCAAGCTGGGCGCATCGTGCGGGACCGGTCTGGTGATCAAGGGGCTGAAGGCGGATGGCAGCTACGAGTGCGTGGTCGCCATGGACCCGGCGGCGCTGCCCAAGGACGGCCTGGACGAGATCTCGAACGGCTTGCTGTTCAACCAGTTCAACGAAGTGGCGGTCAGCACCAAGACCCCGACCGCCATCCCCGACAACAACCCGGTGGGCATCAGCAACCTGATCGACGTGCCCGACTTCGGCGTTGCCCAAGCCCTCTCCATCTCCGCCGACGTGGCCAACAGCGACACCGCCAATCTGGTGATCAACGTCATCGACCCAACCGGCACCAAATTTGTGCTGTGGAGCAAGACCGCCAAGGGCACCGCCGTCAAGACCACCTGGCCGACCGACACCAAGACCGCGTCGGGCGACCTGACGACCTGGGTGGGCAAAAACCCCAAGGGAAAGTGGTACATCGAGGTGATCGACACGGCCTTCCTGACCAACACGACCGACGGCGAGCTGAAGTCCTGGAGCGTCAACGTCAAGGTACTGTCGTCAGGCAAGGTCGGACTGGGCGGCGCACTGCAGCTGAAGAACGCAACCGAGCCGCCGTTTACCTGCACGGCCGCGACCACCGGCTCGATCTACTTCGACACCAAGACCAACGCCATTCGCTACTGCTCTGGAGGCTTGTGGCGCAGCGTGGCCGACAGCTGCGGCAACGGCATCCTGGAATCGTCTGAGGAATGCGACGACGGCAACAACACCGAGGGCGACACTTGCAGTGCGACCTGCATCGCGGCGGTGGGCTACCTGAAGAACAAGCCGGGAGCCTCTTGCCTCGACATCCTGACCAAGGGCGCCGCGGCGGGCCTGACCCTGAAAGACGGCGTGGCGTGGATCGACCCCAACGGCGGCGCCGCAACCGATGCCTTCCAGGTGTACTGCGACATGACGACGGACGGTGGCGGCTGGACGCTGGTCGGCAAGGTCCCTGGACAGTCGTACAACAGCGACAACGGCGTGCTGGACGGCACCGACACTGCGCGGTGGAAGAACAAGCAGTACGTGGGCAGCATCGCCGACCTGTCCGTCGAACCCGCGCTGGGCCAGACGTACGAGCTGGTGGCGTTCAAGGACTTCATGCTGCAGGGCCTCAACGACAAGTCGAAGAAGCTGGCGTGGCGCATGGGCGAGACCTTCACCAGCCTGTACACGGTGTTCAACAGCAACGTCCAGCGGCGGGCCGCGTCGGTGCTGGTCGGTTCGCACAAGACGCTGGACTGGCG
This sequence comes from uncultured Enterobacteriaceae bacterium, assembly GCA_964447285.1. Taxonomy (GTDB): domain Bacteria; phylum Myxococcota_A; class UBA9042; order UBA9042; family UBA9042; genus CAJBNH01. The sequence goes on from CAYURO010000032.1 coordinate 5,622, forward strand.
CCCCGGGTGCGGGACCGGCAACGGCCCGGACGCCACCGGACCGCAGTTCTACGGCTTCAACATCAACTCCGACCTCGACGTGCAGTCCTCGCTGTTCAACGGCTACAGCAAGGGGTGGTGCATGGCGCTGGCTGGCTGGGGCCGCGACAACAACACCGTGGACTACACGGGAGGCGGCTTGGGCGTCTCTTGCTACAACAGCCACACCCACCAAATGGGCCGCCATTACTGGGGCTACGGCGACGGCTGTGACGCGAACGGGTGGAATGCCCAGAACAACTTCAACAGCTTCTACGGCCACGCGTTCTTCGTGCGCTGACCTTGACCGCGGTGTCGGGGCCGGACACGGCCTGCCGAGAACCTGCGGAAATCCGCTCGACGGCCGGGCCGTTGGGATCGTACCCTTTGTTGCCGTAGGCAATCGCCCGTTCGGGCTTGGAGAATCGCGATGAAGCTCGACTTGGGTCGAATCTCTCTTGGACTGTCGACCCTGATGCTGGTGCTGCTGCTGCCTTCGCTGTCGTTGGCGGCCATCCCCAACACCGTGCTGGTCGAGGGCGTGCTGCAGGCGACGGGCGGCGGTCCAGTGGCAGACGGCGATTACGCGATGACGTTTTCGCTGACCAAGGGCGAGAAGGGCGCGGCCGTGTGGGTCGAGGGGCCGTCGACGCTGACCGTGAAGAACGGCGCGTTCGTGCACGCTTTGGGAGCGACCAAGCCGCTGGACCCCGCCATCGTGGACCAGAGCAACACGCTGTGGCTGGCGATCGCGGTCGGCAGCGACCCGCCGATGGCCCGGCCGCTGAACAGCGTCTTCTTCGCGGTGCGCGCGGGTCTGGCCGAGGGTCTGGCGTGCTCTGGCTGCGTCACGGCGGCAAACCTGAACGCGCAAGTGGTGTCGGACCTGATTGCCGCAGGCGGTCTGGCCAAGGTGGCGAAGACAGGCGCGTTCGCAGACCTGTCCGGCGGCCCGGACCTCAGCGGCTATGCCCAGCTGTCCAAGCTGGCGACCGTCGCAACTTCGGGAGATTACGCCGATCTGTTGGGCCTGCCCGACCTGACGGCGTATGCCAAGGTCGCCGCGCTGGCGACCGTCGCCACCAGCAACAGCTACAAGGACCTGGACGACCTGCCCGTGCTGGCCAAGTTGGACGACTCGTGCGGCACCGGTCTGGTCATCAAGGGCCTGAAGGCCGACGGCAGCTATGAGTGCGTCGTGGCGATGGACCCCAGCGCGCTGCCCAGCGACGGTCTGGACGAGATCTCGGGCGGTTTGCTGTTCAACCAGTTTCAGGAGGCCGCAGCCAGCACCAAGACCCCGCTCGCCGTGCCGGACAACAACCCCGTGGGCATCAGCGACGTGATCGACGTGCCCGACTTCGGCCTGGCGCAGACGTTCAGCATCTCGGCAGAGGTGACCAACAGCGACACGGCCAACCTGAGGATCATTGCCATCGACCCCGCGGGCACCAAGTTCGTGCTGTGGGACAAGACGACCAAGGGCACCGTCGTCAAGACCACCTGGCCAGCACCGACCAAGACGGTGTCCGGCGACCTGTCGACCTGGATTGGCAAGAACCCCAAAGGAAAGTGGTACTTGCAGATCATCGACACGGCGTTCCTGAACAACGGCTTCGACGGTCAACTCAAGTCTTGGAGCATTCAGGCGCAAGTGCAGGCGTCGAACAAAGTGGGCGTGGGCGGCAGTCTGGTGCTGAAGAACGCCGCCGAGGCGCCACAGGCGTGCACGGCCGCGAATTCGGGTGCGATCTACTTCGACACCAAGGCCCAGGCGATCCGCTATTGCGCGGGCGGCGTGTGGCGCAAAATCGCGGACTCGTGCGGCAACGGCATCCTTGAGCCGACTGAAGAATGCGATGACGGCAACATCCTGGACGGCGACGGCTGCAGCACCACCTGCGTCGCCGCCATCGGCTACGGTAAGACGGTGCCGGGCGCCAGCTGTGCCGACATCCTCACCAAGGCCAAGGCGGCCAGCATCACCCCCAAGGACGGCCTGTTCTGGGTCGACCTGACGGGCGGTGACGTGGTCGACGCGTTCCAGGTGCACTGCGACATGACCCGCGACGGCGGCGGCTGGATGCTGGCGCTGCAGACCGCGCCCAGCAGCAGCGTCGACGCAAACCTCGGCTTCAACGCTGGCTACTGGACGAACGGCTCGCTGCTCAACCCCACGCTGCCGACGCTGTCGGACATCAACGCCGTCTACGCGACCTTCACCACCTACGCCTCCAGCGACGGCAAGATCATGGTCGTCGACAAGAAGACCAGCAAGTTCACAACTTTGTCTGTTCCGACGCTGCAGGGCAAGTCGCTGCGCGATCGGTTCGCTACCTTGGGCAAGACCAACCTGACCGTCACCGCCGGCGAGCCCTCGCCGCAAGTGCTGATGGGCTTCCCCGCCGTGTCGGGCCTGTGCGGCTCGAATGCGCCGTGGATGATGAACATGCTCGTCAGTCACTCCGGTACGCGTCTGGGCAACGACGTCGCTTCGAACACGCAGACGACGAACAACGTCAGTAGTTGGCCTTGCTACGCCGGCGAGGCCAGCAACCTGTCCTACAGCGGCCTGGGCGGCACGCTAGAGTCCGGTCGGCAGTGGCAGGACGGCTACGGCTCTGAGGCGCTGAACCGCTACCGCGACAATGGCGGCACCGGTCAGGGTTCGCACAACGGCGCATCGCTATTTGTGCGCTAGCAGAAAGGCCCGACGAAATCCCGGCACGCGGAGGTCTCCATGAGGTCGCTGGTCGCCCGTCTGGTCGTGGTCCTCACGGCACTGGTCTGGACCGGCTGCTCGTCGTCGAGCGGCCAGGCAGGGCTGGCGGCGCCGGTCGTGCAGGACGCCCAAGACCTGACGCCCAGCTTCGGCGACACCAACGACGCCGCGGACACCAAGGACGTCGTCGACACCGCTGAGGTCGCGGACACGGCCGATGGGTCCGACGCGCAAGAGCTGGATCTTGCCCCGGACGTGGCAGAGGTGGATGCCGAGCTCGATGTGCCCAGTGTCGACACGACCCCGACAATCACGGGCAATCCCATGACGGTGCAGGAGGTTCGCCTGCTCCCCGCCACCGCTGGCTGCACCCAGGACGGCACGCTGACGGTGCTGGAGGGCGTGCTGCTGACGGAGCTGGTCGTCACTGCGCCCGCAGAGACCAAGGCGAGTCTGGTCGCCGTGTTCGCGCAGGCCAAGGGCGCGGGACCGTGGAGCGGGCTGCAGCTGGTCAAGATGAAGAAAGACGGCGACGACCCGGCATTCGCGGCGCTGAAGCCCGGCGACGTGATTCACGCCAACGGCAAGGTGCAGACGTACTACTGCATGACCCAGCTGACGGTAGACAAGTGGCAGGCGACCGGGGCGACGCTGAAGCCGGTGGCGGACGTCGTGATGTTGAACCAGATCGGCGACCAAGCGGCGGCAGCGACGGCCGAGCAGTGGGAAGGCGGTCGCGTCAAGGTGCTGGACGTCGTCGCCAGCGAGACCAACGTGCTGGGCACCGACGGCAAGGGGCATGGCGAGATCTATGTCGGCAAGACGCCAGACGATCTCGCGCTGATGGTGGCGCCGGGCTTCTACAGCACGCCGTTCTCCAGCTACGACACGGTGACCTCGACGTGGACCGTCAACGTTGCCAAGGGCAAAGCGTGGACCTCGATCGAGGGCGTGGTCGCCTGGTCGTTCGACAAGTCGCGGCTGCGGCCGCTGGGCGCGCTGGGGATGATCGACGCGCCGTAGGTCCGCGGGGACTGACGGCGAGGGGTTGGGGGGCTGCGCCAGCCACAGACACACGACAACCCAAGTCTGCCGCTATCGGGCCACCGCCCGTTTCGCCGCTATCCGCAAGGGCATCCGCACGGCCGCGGCTCGGTCACGCCGGGATGTGCCGCCAGCCGCGAGGCCACGTACCGCCCCAGCAGGCGCACGGCGCGGTCGCTCGACCGGAAGACGGGCACGCCGCCGCGCTCGATGCACCGCACCAGCGGGTCGTACAGGGCGCCCGAGTCCACGACGGCGACGATGGGTTTGTCTGTCGCTGCGGCCAGTTCCGGCAGGCCCAAGGCCAGGCTGTCTGGCCAGGTCAGGCACTCTTGCGGGTCGTCCGAGACCTCGACCGTCGACATGGCGGGCGACAGCGGCACGATGCCCATCACCAGCGCGTCGATGCAGGGGTCGTCCAGCAGCGCCCGGGCACACTCCAGATGCACGACGTCGGGTGCGACCGGCGTGACGTCGAGCGGATTGTGGATCGAGACCAACGCGTCGATGCGGTGACGGGCCAGCGAAACCCGCACCTTTTCGCGGGTATGGGCGCAGATGCCGGCCGGGGCCAGACGTCCGTCCTCACCGCGCAGGGCGTCCGCCATGCCCACGGCCTCGTAGCCCGCGTTCGACATCATCATCACGCGGTCGCCGCGAACGGTCCGAGAGGCGAAGTGGGCGGCCAGCTCGACCAGCCCTTCGAAGTCCTCGAACGTCTCGGCGACCAGCACACCGGCTGCGCGGGCCAGTTGCCACGCCACGCGGTAGTCGCCCGCAATCGAGGCCGTGTGGCCCGCCGTGGCGCCCTGGCCCTCTGGCGAGCGACCGCCTTTGTAGAGCACGACCGTCTTGCCGCGCGAGATGGCCGACCGCGCCGCCGCCAGAAAGCGCGCGCCGTCGCCGGCCGCAAACCCCTCGGCGTACACCGCGATCACGTGGACATCCGCGTCTTGCTGAAAGAATTCGACGTAGTCGCCCAGCGTCAGGTCCATCTGGTTGCCGACGCTGACCAGGTAGCGGGCGCCGACCGTGCGGCTTTTGCTCAGGCGGCTGATGGCGAACGCACCGCTTTGACTGACCCAGGCGACGTTGCGCACGACGGCGTCGATGGCGGGCAGCTTGCTGGCGGGGATGAAGGTGGTGTCGTAACGCCCGGGAACGCTTGCGATGCCCAGACTGTTGGGACCGCAGACGACGGGGCCGAGCCACGGGGTGTGGCGTGCCTCTTCGATGCTGTCGACGACCCGCTGCTGCAGGGCCTTGCCGCCCTCGGTCTCGCCCATGCCGCCCGGAATCACGATGATCGACTCGGCCTTGCGGGTCGCCATCAGCTTCTCGAACAGCTCGGGCACCTGCGGCGCCGCCACCGCCAGCACCGCGAGGTCCACGGCCTTGGGCAGGTCGGCCGGCTCGGCGTAGCACTTCACGCCGTCGATCATCGCGTCGTCGGGCTTCAGCACGCACAGTTTTGACTTGTCCCAGCCGTCGCGCAGCAGGTTGCGCAGGATCACGCGGCCCATGTTGACGTTCTTGGACGAGACGCCGGCGACCGCCACGGTCTTGGGCTTGAACATCTTGGCCAGTTTCTGCACGGGACGCGGCGAGGGAGCGGCCGTCGCAGTGGTCAGGCGTGCCAGGCCGTCGACCGGCACCAAGCGACCAGCCGGGTCGACCAGCACCGGATTCAGCTCCAGCTCTTCCAGCGCTACCTCGCCGCCGCCGGCCGTGACGGGCGGGAAGGCCTCGGCCGCTTCGCGCAGAAAGCGCACGACCGGATACCAGGCCGACGCGTCCAACAGCGCCGTGCTGCCTCGCAATTCCCCTGCCAGATCGCGGTGTCCCAGCGTGCGCAGGATCTCGCGCACCGCCACTTCCTCGCAGCCTGCGCCCAGCGCGAACAACGCCGTCGACTCACCGCGCGGCAGCCGGTCGGCCCACAGCTCGGCCTTGACGCCGCCCAGACCCACCACGCCGATGAAGCCGAACTCCCGGCTCCACTTCATGCCCACCAACACTTCGGTGCCCAAGCGCGCGCGGTCGTAAACAACCCGACGCGACAGCAGCACGCCACGGATGTCGGGCCAGCCGCCGTGCTGGGCGGAGTAGCGCGCGGCCACTTCCCCCGCGAACGCCTGCAGGCGCGGGCCGTCGAGCGTCGCGCCGTCCAGGAACTGAATGCCCCCCAACTCAGTCTTGTGCAGGATGTCCGGCGACACGATCTTGACGACGACGGGACCCTCGCGGAACGAGTCGGGCACCACGAACCGGTCGGTGTTCGGCAGGAACACGTGCTCGGGGGGCTCCAGACCGGCCGGGACCAACGCGGCGTAGATCTCGTGCTCGAGCAGCACCTTGCGACCTTCTGCGTGGGCGACGTGCAGGGCTTCGGTCAGTCGGGCGATGGGCGAGCTCATGCGGCCTCCTCGAGGGGATCGGACCCGTCGCGTCGGGCGGCGGGCAAGGATGCGACGGTCAGGCAGATGGGATGGCGCGGGACAGGCAGGGCTCGGCAACCTTCGACAGCGCCTCGGAATCCAAGGGCATCACCGCGTTGACGCCGACGGCTTGGTCCAGTCGGGCAATCGCGTCGGGGCAGCTGGCGAGGGCCATGCACGCGATCAGGACGGCTCCCTCCACAGGATCCGGCCCGAGGTCCAAGCGCGCGACGACGCGAGAGGCGTGCAGAGGAATCACCCCTGCATCGACCAGCCGGGCCAGCAGCGCCGCCGCCGTGCGTCCCGTGCGAAACGCGACGAGATTGGCGTGGACGGTGGCTTCGCCCTTGCGGGCAAACAGCTCGGCGATGTGCAGCTCGATGCGCTCCGGCTCCAGCGGCAGCAACGCAGCGGCGGCCCCCAGCACGACCATGTTCTGCGCGCGGGGCGAGCCGGCCTTGCGCGCCAGCCGCGTGGCGTCGATGCCGATGACCCGAGGCAGCGAGTACAAGGCTTCGTAGAGCTGGTTGATGTCCGGGTAATTCTTCAAGTTCGCCACGGGAGTCAGGTCCGTGACGATGACCCCCTCGGGCGCGAGCCAGCTGACGTACCGCAGCGCCTCCAAGGGCTCGACCGACAGGATCGCTTCCGCCGAGCCGTCCGGGGGCAGGTCGCACGCGATCTCACCGTCCGACATCCGCACGAACGCGTGCACGGCACCGCCGCGCTGCGACATGCCGTGGACTTCCGGTTGCTTGACCTGATAGCCCGCCGCCACCGCCGCTTGGTCGACCACCGCAGCGATCGACAGGATCCCCTGGCCACCCACTCCGCACAGAACGAGATCGCGCTTCATGGCTTGCCCTCCAGGTTCGCGACCATCCCGGGCAGCCCGTGGTGGCGGCGGTTCTCCTTGATCTGCTTGGCATAGGTGACGCAGGCACGGCTGGCCACGATGACCGACAGGCCCCGGTGCGCCACCTCTTGCCGCAGCAGCGCGACGTTGTGCTCATGCGCCTTGGGCAGCGGCGACAGGACGTGGACATGGTCCGGGTTCGCTCCCAAACCTTTGACAAGACTTACGATCTTGTCCGTCTCGCCGATCATCGTCTCTTGCCCACCCGTCATCGCGACGATGCTGTTGTCGAGGATCATCACCGTCATGTCGGTGTCTTCGTTGATGGCGTCCAGCAGCGGCGGCAGCCCGGAGTGGGTAAACGTCGAGTCGCCCAGCACGCACACCACCGGCCACAGACCAGCGTGCACCACGCCCGACGCCATGCCGATGCTGGCCCCCATGCAAACGCAAGACTGAATGCCGTTGTGGGGGGCGTAATAGCCGAGGGTGTAGCACCCGATGTCACCCATGACGCGCGACCCCGGGTGTTCGGCCATCACTTCGCCGAGAAAGCGGTAGCTGTCGGTGTGCGGGCAGCCGTCACACAGCACCGGGGCGCGGCTCTGCAGCACGTTGGCGACCGCGGCGGGCACCTGAACCTTGGCGGCCAACGGCAACCCGAAGGCACGCTTGACCTTGTCCGCATTCAGCTCGCCAGCCCGCGGCACCAGCCCCGACAACCTCCCGTACACGGCAACGGAGGAAGGGCGACCGACGCCGACCAGCAGCCGCTCGATCAGCGGATAACCCTCCTCAAACACGTACAGCGCGGTGGAGGCTTGGGTCAGCTCGCGCAAGCTCTGCTCCGGCAGAGGATAGACGCAGATGTGCAACAGATTGTACTCGCTGAGTTTCTCCCCAAGAGCGGCCTTGACGTAACCGATGGCAATGCCGCTCGCGACGATGCCCGGTCGGCCCTGACCCGTGATGGTCAGCTGGTTCGCGGGGTGCGCCTGACTCCATGCCTGAAAGTCGACTTGGTGCGCCAGCAGCTCATCAAACGCCATCCGCGCGTTCGAGGGCAGCAGCGTCCACTTCCATGACTCGTCGGTGAATTTTGCGACGTTCTGGGCGCGTCGGGCGCGGGGCGCGATGACCGCGCGGCTGTGGGCCAGACGCGTGGTCAGGCGCAGCATCACGGGCATCTTCAGCCGCTCGGACACGTCGAAGGCGTCGATGGTCATGTCGTAGGCTTGCTGCTGGGAAGACGGCTCGAGACAGGGGATGTTGGCAAAGTCCGCGTAAAACCTGGAGTCCTGCTCGTTCTGCGAGCTGTGCATCGACGGGTCATCGGCCACCGCCACGACCAGACCGCCGTGGGCACCCGTCAGCGCCGAGTTCAGGAACGGGTCGGCCGCAACGTTCAGACCGACGTGCTTGAAGGACACCAGCGCGCGGCGGCCGGCGTAGGACATGCCCAACGCCTCTTCCATCGCCACTTTCTCGTTCGCCGACCAGTGCGCATGCAGGTGCAGGCCGTCCTTGCGATCCAGCTCGAGGATGGTCTCGAAGATCTCCGTCGAGGGGGTGCCGGGATAAGCGTAGGCACCGCTGATGCCGGCGTCGATCGCTCCGCGCGCCACCGCTTCGGCGCCGAGCAGGATGTCGTGGTTCATGGGGCTCCCTGGGCCGCCCGGCGCGCGGTCGCAGCGGACCGTCGGAGCAGCAGAGGTGAAGGTATGCGCGCCAACTGAATTCGGGGGGAAGTCACGGCGCTTGCACCGAATCGGCAGCGATCGGCGCGCTGCAAGCCTACGCTGCCGCACCCGTCGTGACAAGGCGCAGCCCCTTGCACACCCGCGTCTTGCACGGTCGGCCGTTGCGCGAAAGGCCGCGCAGGTGCTTCAATCCGGCCCCGGCGCCACCCACACGCGACTGCCGAATTCCCCTCCCCCGCGCGCCCACTTCAGGAGCTTCGTGATGCCCTCCCGCTCCCCGCTCCTCGCCCCAATCCTCGGCACGCTAGGGGTTGCCCTCACGCTGACCCTGATGTGGTGGCTGTCGGGCGTTTTTGTGCCGCTGGGTCTCGGGTTGCTGGTCGCTTTTCTGGTCGCACCCGCCGTCGAGCAGCTGCAGCGTCTGGTCCGCAGTCGGTCGCTCGCGGCAGCGGTGATCCTGGTGGGGGCGTTCGCGACTGCGGCCATCAGTGTCACCGCCTCGATTCCCGTTCTTGTGGCCGAGGCCCGGCACCTGCGCCACGCGGTCACGGGCGAGCTGGTCCAAGGCATCCGTCTGGGCACGGAGACCATCGATTACCGCGACTGGGCGGACCCGGACGGTGTCGGCTGGGACAAGACTGCGCTGCTGGCCCAGGCCAAGGAACGGCAAGCCCCCAAGGGTGTGCTGCTGCTGCTGGGCGCACTGCCAGCGCCGGACAAGGACGACCCGGAGCAGACGCTGGCCGAGGCGCTGGGCGACTTGGACGGCGATGGCCGCATCGACCCCGGCTATGTCAAGCGGGTCCGGGTGTGGGCGGCAGACCGCTCTGGCTGGCTGGGCAGCAGCTGGCACGGCCTCGAACGGTCCGGCGTCGTCCGCGAGGCCGAACGGGCATGGCGCAGGTCGATCTCGCGCGACCAGATCCGCAAGATCCTAAGCGGTTCTGAGGCATTGTCGACGGCGGGCGATTATGGCTGGCGCCTGCTCGAGTCGCTGGGCGACCTGTTCTCGACGGCCTTCAGTGTTGCGCTGGGCGTCGTGCTGGTGCCCGTCTACGCCTTCTTCTTCCTGTCCGCGATGCCGCGGTGGCGCAACCGACTGCCCGACTACCTGCCGATTCGACACCGCGAGCAGGGGCTGCGGATCCTGCGCAAGATCCTGCGTGTGATCGCTGGGTTCGTGCGGGGTCGGCTGGTGGTCTGCTCGATCGTGGGCTTGGTCACCGCGATCGGCTGGGCCGCGATGGACGTGCGGGCGGGCTTCCTGTTCGGCCTGCTGGTCGGACTGCTGACCGTCATCCCGTTTGCCAACGTGCTGGCCTTCGTGCCCGTGGTGCTGGTGGCGCTGCTGGACTACGGCGCTGGCTTGCACGGCATGGGCTGGCTGATCGGCGTCGTTGCCGTCTATGCGTTCGGGCAGGTGCTCGAGTCCGTGCTGAACCCGATCATCGTGGGCGATGCCGTGCAGATCGACGTGGTCACGCTGATCGTCGCGTTGCTGATTGGCGGCTCGCTGGCGGGCTTCTTCGGTCTGCTGGTCGCCGTGCCGGTCGCCGCCACGCTGCGCATCCTCGCGGACGAGCTGGCGTTGCCGGCATGGCGGGCTTGGGCGGCGGACGGAGCGGCGGCCGTCGAAGTCTCGCCGGACGCTCCGCCCCCAGATCGCTTGCCTGAGCCACCACAAGGACCCTCCGCCTGACGCCGCCCGCGCTTTCCACTTCTCGCAAGGTCTTCATGCACATCCGTACCCTCTGCACGTCGCCCCTCGCCATCCTGGTCGACGATTTCGCCAGCCCCGACGAGCTGGCCGCCCTGCGCCGTTGGTTCGACGACCCTGCGTTGCACGCCACGATCGTGGAACGCGAGCACCACGACGAGACCGGCTTTGCCTTCGAGCTGCCCGTCGTCGCCGACCCGGTCGCGCGCGCCGTGACCGACCGGATCGAAGCACTGGTCGGCTTTCCCGACGCGCTGGACCCGGTCGCCGGCGGCACACTGCGGATGCGCCGCTACCACCCCGGCGAGCACCATCCGCGCCACGGCGACACCTACGACATCGACGAGCTGCGGTTGTGCGTGACAGCGGTGCTGGTGCTCGATGCGCCCGAGGGTGGGGGCGAGACCCTGTTCCCCGACGCCTCACCCGGTCCGCTGCGCCTGCAACCCAAACCTGGGCGGCTGTACCTGTGGCGCACCACGACCGACGACGGCGAACCCTGGCCCGCGGCCGAGCACCTAGCCCTGCCCGTGGTCCAGGGCCTGAAGACGACCGCCACGCGCTTTCTCTACACACCCATCGCAACCCCGCTTCCCGCCTGGGAGTTTCCGCCGGCCGCCGCGACCGAGCGGCGCGATGCCCACCTGGCCACGCCCGCCGACCGCGGCACGCCCCTGCGCGGGCTGGGGCGCCGGCTGGTGGTGGTCGACGACGGCGTGCCGGTCGAGACGGTGCTGGCCCTGCGGGACGCCGCCGACCAGCGGGGCCTGGCGTGCGTGGTCGTCGACGCCGCCCGCTTCGACTTTGCCGAGCACCGCCGCCTGCGACCGGGCGACCTGCTGTACCGGCCCGCCGTCAGCCAGACCGCCTCGCGCGTCGAGCAGTTCTTGTGGTCACCCGGCGTGGCCGACCTGTACACGCGGCCGATGGGCGTGTTCTTCGACCCCAACAACGCCTCGATGCTGTTCGACCGCATGGGGTTGCCGGTGGCGCGCACGTATTGGCCAACAAAAGAGACTCTGCACCTGCTGGACCGCTGGGTGGCCGACTTGGGCGGTCTGCCTGTTGTGGTCAAGATCCTGGGGTTTTCTGGCGGGCAGGGCGTGATTCGCGTCGACTCGTCGGTCACCTTGAAGTCGCTGCTGGGCGCGTTTCTGGCGCAAGGCAACGCGCCGCTGGTGTGCGCATATGTGCCGGACGCGGTGCACTGGCGCGTGTTCGTGGTGGGTCAGCGGGCGGTGGGTGGCTATCGCAACGTCCCGGATCAAGGGGATTTCCGCACCTCCGCCAGCGACGACCCGAACGATTATCGGGCCGAATTGCCGCCCGAGGCCTGCGACATCGCCATCCGCGCCACCTGCGCGCTGGAATTCGAGCTGGCGGGCGTGGACGTGCTGCAGCATCCCAGTGGCCGCTTCTACCTGCTGGAAGCCAACTTCCCCTGCTATTTCGGGCACGCGCAAGAAAACGGTCAGGACATCGCGATGGCCATCGTCGACCACCTTTTGGACAAGCGCGTGAGCTGACGTCGAAACGTTCTGGACCTTGACGCCATCCCCGGCGTGTAGGACACCATCGGCCATGCTGAAGCACGCCCCCCGAGCCGCCGCCGCCCGCCGTTGGTCCCGCTGGATATCCGCCGGGGGTGCCGCCTTGCTCCTCTTGCTTGCCCTGTTGACCCCGGCACTGGCGCAGTCTGCCGCCGATCTCGAGCGTGCGGAAGCCAAGGCCTTGGAGGCGCAAGCCTTCTTTCGCTCCGGCCTATTCCCCCAAGCGGCCACCGGCTTCATGCACGCGTACGGCATCTCGCGCCGGCCGGAGATGATGTTCAACGCCGCGCGCGCCTACGAAGAGGCCAAGCTGCACGCCGAGTCGATCGCGCTGTTCGAACACTACGTCAACCTTCCCGATGCCCCCGAGGACGGCAAGCGCGACGCCCGGGCGCGCATCGAGCGGCAGCGTGCACTACTGGCGCGCCCCGCCGCACCGGTGGCTTCCCTACCCGCGAACGCCCCGGCACCCGCCCCAGCTGCCCCTGTTCCTGGGCCTCCTGCGGCGCCCGCACCCGTCCACGCGCCCGTTCACGTCCCTGTCCCGGCAGCCCCCCCCGCAACGGCTGCCGTCCCGCGCAACCCCTGGGTCACGGCGGCGATTTGGACAGGTGCCGGGGTGCTGGAACTCGCGGCTCTGGTCACCTGGGCCGCCGCCGCCGACCGCGTCACCCAGGCCGGAAAAGCCGACTTTTCTGCCGCCTCTGCCGAGGCGACCTACCACGACGAGATCACCGCCGCGGGCCAAGAACGCAACGGCGCGGTCGCGATCGCCTTGCTGGGAGGCGGCCTGGCCGGCTGGGGCGTCTGGCGTCTGGTCACCGCCGACCCGGGAAAACCCGTGCCAACACACGCGGGAGTCCAGACAACCTGGCGGCCGCTGTGGGTGCCGGACCAAGGTCTGGCGGGATTCGCGTGGGAGGGCACATTCTGATGCGTAACCGAACCTTCCGAATCCTGCCCCCGCTTGCGGTTGCGATCGCGCTGCTGCCCGCTTGCCTGCCCGGCGGTCTGACGGACGAAGAACTGGTGGGGCGAGTGGCGTGTGGGACGGGCGGCAGCCGTTTCGCGCTGGACGTGAACAGTCCGCTGGTACTGGCGAAGGCCGAGGGCGAGAAGTTTTCGTTCGACGCCGCACAGAGTTACTCCTACTCCGTCTGGTTCCAGGCCCGCGCGCTGCCGCCGGCCGACAAGTTCACTTCGTTCATGGCGACGGTGTCCTCGTTGACGAGCGGGGGTGTGACCACCGAGACAGCTTTTTTGATGGGGCTGCTGGGACCGACCGGCGCCACGAACTACACGCGACCGGTCTGCCTGCTGACCAAGACCGGCAAGGCCGTCGGCAAGGACGAAAAGCTGGGAGGCGGCGTGGTCGAGTGGCGCGAGGCCGTGACGGCGGGCACCTGGCACCACCTGCGCTGCTGGTACGACTCCGAGACCAAGGACATGTACATGTCGGTCGACGGAGCGGCCCCCGAAGAGTCGCTCGTCACCCTGATTGGCAAGCAGGTGCCGGCCGTGGCCGTTCTGCTTGTGGGATCCGTGCCCATCGATGCGCTGGGCGGGGTCGCCTACGACGGCCTGTTGGACGAACTGCACATCGCCAAGGGCATCGCGCCCTCGACCGTCAACCTCGTGCCGACGCAGACGCCGGATGACGACGCGAAAACTGTGGCTTTGTTCCACATGGACGGCGACGTGGGGCGGGGAACGCTGACGGACACGAGCGTCAAGCCGTCCGTCGCCGTGCAGGTCACGTCAGAGAACAAGGTGCTGATGGAGACGGGCAACGTCTTGCCGTTCGTGGCGCAAGACTGCTACGGCTACAGCTTTGCCCAGGCTGCGTGCGCTGTCGGTGTCTCGGGTCGGGCGCCGTGGTGCAAGACCCTGTAGCGCAATCCCTTTGCAGCGTCGATCGATGGGCGGCTAGACTTGGGTCTGGGCCTGCTGCTGCTTCTTCTGCATCTCGCTCGCCTTCTTCTTCGCCTGCTGCGCCAGCTGCTTTTCGCGCTGGGCGACGTCTTTCACCGCGCCCTTGGCCAGTTCTTCGCTGGTGCCGCGTTCCAGCTCGCGCTTCAACGTCTGGCGGGCCGCCTTTTTGTAATCCTGCTCCTGCAGACGCCGCTTGAGCTCCAGCGGCGCGGTCGCCCACTCGAAGGCGCCCGTCAGCTGCCGGCTGTCCAGGGCGTCGCCGCTCGACTGCAGCTTCTTGGTGGCCTCTTCGACCCGACCCGAGAAATACGCGATCTTCTCCTTGCCGGCGGTATCGTCGAACAGCGGCGTCAACATCTTCTTCTGGTTCATCTCGTCGGCCAGACGGTCCTTCTTCCGGGCCGCTTCGAGCGCGGGATAGACCTTCTTGGCATAGACGACCGATTCCATCTGCATCTTCTTCTGCTGCTTCTCCGACGCCCCCACCTTCTCGGGGTACGTCATCGCCTTCTCGTCTCTCTCCTTGGCTCCCTCGCGCTTGTCGAACGTCTTGCACGCCTGCTCGTCGTGGGCACTCAGCGCGTCCTTGCGCCTGGCCTCGGACCCGCGCTGCTTGGCCTCCTGCTCGCGGAAGCGGCGCGACGAGTCGGCGATGCGCGAGTAGACGTCGCCCTCGCGTCCCAGCGGCCCCGAATCGCCCAGCGCCGCCGCTGCCGTGTACTCCAGATAGCCGTCCGAGGCCGCCTCGAGCAGCAGGCTCGCGTGGGCGTCAGCCAGGTCGGCCAATTGATCGGTCGCGTTCTTCAACTCAAGCGTGGCGGCATCGCCCGTGTCGATCGAGGCTTCCAGCGCGCCGAACTCGAGCTTGGACGCGATCCGCAGCAAGTCCGCCGGATCCTGACCGGCCAGCAGGTCCGACGGCAGCGCGAGCTCCAGGTCCAGGGCGTTGGGTTCGTAGCACTTGGCGGGCAGCGGGTCTTGCTCCCCGGGCTTGGCCTGCGCCAGCCGCGGCAGGGCCACGCCCACCGCAGCGACGGCAGAGGCGCCCAGCACACCGCCCAACAAACTGCGGCGAGACACGCCGGTCGGCGGCGCCACGCGGGCGGTCAGCATCCCCGCGTCAGCCAACGCATCCAGACGGTCCAGCAGCGCGGGGCGGTCCAAGGCCAGGGCTCCGGACAGGGCCGTCAGGTCATGGTGACCATCACAGCGAGAGACGAGGGCGGCATCGGCGGCGGTGAGGTGCCCGGAGGCAGCGGCGGCAAGGGCGGCGGGCGTTGCGGTCGGCTTCATGTTCGGCGCTCCATCAGCTGAATGTGGAAAGGTCCCTTCTTGGGACACGGAGCGTACCATTTTCTGACGCAGCGCAAAATAGTATCGGACCATAATTGTCCGATTTGGTTTCTCCGGCCCCCAAAGAGTCCGCGACCGCCCGGTTCTCCCACGCCTCACTTGTCGATCCGCCACTTCGGCCCTACGCTCCCGATGGTGTTGCCGCCCTCGCTGCGAGGCGTTCCCATGACGACGGTTCCGTCCGCGCCCCCCGTCTCGCCGGCCCCTGCGCCTGCTGCGCCTACGGCCCACACGCTGCCGTTTCGCCGCGAGCACCTGCGTGCCGATGGCCGCATGCTCACGCTCTATGGCACCCGCCCCCACGACCTTCCCGCCGGACCCGATCTGCCGCCGGTGCCGCCGCCCACGCCGCACCTGCGCTGGCACCCGCTGCGGCGCGAGTGGGTGGCCTATGCCGCGCACCGCCAGGACCGCACCTTCATGCCGCCGGCCGAGTACTGCCCGCTGTGCCCGGTGCAGCCCGGTGGCGTGGCGGGCGAGGTGCCGTTTGCCGAGTTCGAGGTCGCCGTCTTCGACAACCGCTTTCCCGGCCTGCACTTTCAGGCGCCCGCCCCGGGTCCACTGCCGGTTGAGGCGCGCGCGGCGGTGGGGCACTGCGAGGTCGTGGTCTTCACGTCGGCGCATCAGGGCAGTCTGGCTGGTCTGACGCCCGAGCGGCGCGAGCTGCTGGTGCGTGTCTGGGCAGATCGCTACCGGACGCTATATGGGCATCCGGACGTCAAGTTCGTGCTTCCGTTCGAGAATCGTGGCGAGGAGGTTGGCGTCACGCTGCACCATCCGCACGGACAGATCTACGCGTTCTCGTTCTTGCCGCCGCTGCTCGAAAAGCCGGTGCAGGCGTTTCGCGAGGGGCCGGTGCTGCAGCAGCTGCGGCAGCGGGTGGGCGACGCGTACGACATCTGCGGCGACGCGCTGTCGGTCGCGTTCGTGCCGCCGTTTGCCCGCTACGCGTACGAAGTGTGGGTGGCGCCGCGGCAATTCCATCCGGGACCGTGGACGTTCGACGACGCGCAAGTGCGCTCGTTCGCCGATGTGTTGGGGCAGGCGGTGGCGCGGCTGGACAAGCTGTTCGACCGGCCGATGCCCTACATCCTGGCCCTGTACGCGGCGCCCAAGGGGGAGGAGACGACCTTTGCCTTCCACGCCCAACTGTACCCGGCGCTGCGGACGGCGCAGAAGCTGAAGTTCTTGGCCGGATGCGAGATTGCCGCCGGCACGTTCCTGGTCGACGCACTGCCCGAAGACGCCGCTGCCAAGCTGCGCGGGGTGTTGCCATGACCCGTCCCGACGTCGCCCAGGCCTACGTGACCGATGCTGCCGCTCGCGCTTTTGCCGAGACGTGGGGCGTACCTCCCGACGCCGTGGGGGTCGCCCCGGCCCGCGCCAACCTGCTGGGAGAGCACACGGACTACAACGACGGCTTCGTGCTGCCGACGCCGCTGGGTCTGTGGACAGCGGTGGCGGTGGGTCGGGCCGATCGCGACGGCGGAATCGAGGCGCTGGCCTGCCGGCTGGGCGAGCAGAAGTCGCGTGCCTACGGTGTGTTGCGACAGGGCGACTGGTTGGACTACGTGGCGGGCTGCGCGGCGGCGTTGCAGGCGCGGGGGGGCGAGCTGCCGGGGCTGCGGCTGGCGATCGACAGCCAGGTGCCCATCGGCGCGGGGATTTCCAGCTCGGCAGCGCTCGAGGTCGCCACCCTGCGGGCCCTGCGCACGCTGCTGGATTTGCCGCTGGGCGACGAGACACTGGCCCGCACCGCCCAAGAGGCCGAGCGCGGCTATGCCGGGATGCCGTGCGGGATCATGGACCAGATGGTGTGTGCGCTGGGCACGCCGGGCGAGGCGCTGTTCCTCGACACCCGCACGCTGGGCCGCCAGCTGCTGCCGCTGCCGCAGGGTGCCACGTTCGCGGTCGTGCACTGCGGGGTGCCGCACCGGCTGACCGACGGCGGCTATCGACAGCGGCGCGCGGAGTGCGAAAAGGCTGCAGAGTTGCTGGGCGTTCGGGCGTTGCGCGACGTGGGCATCGACGATCTGCACCGGCTCGACGCGTTGCCCGAGCCGGTGCGGAGTCGCGCGCGACACGTGGTCACGGAAAACGAGCGCGTCGAGCGGGCGGTCGAGGATCTGCGCTCGGGGGACGTGAAGGCGTTTGGCCGCCGGATGGTCGAGAGCCACCGGTCGCAGCGCGACGACTTTGCGGTCTCGATCGACGAGATCGACGCGCTGGTCGATGCGGCGCTCGTGGCCGGGGCGTGGGGGGCCAGGCTGACGGGCGGCGGCTTCGGCGGCTCGATCGTGGCGCTGGTGGCGACAGAGCACGTAGATGGGTGGTGGCAGCGCGTGTCGGCCATGTTGCCGCGCGCGAAGTGGTTGGGGCGCGCCGACGCGCAGCCGGCCGAGGTCGAGGTGAACCGATGAACGACAACTTCCACAATCGCAGCAGGGTCTTGCTTGCCCTGGCGGCCACGACGCTGCTGCTGCCGACGTGCCAGGGCGAGCCGCCGGACGACGCGCCGCTGCCGCCGTCCAGGGTCACGACCGATCGCGACTACCTGCGCGACGCCCACGGCCGCTATCTGTTCGTGCACGGCATCAACGTGTCGGGCAGCACCAAGGTGCCGGCGTCGATCGACGGCAAGCCGTTGACGATCGCCGACTTGAGCGTGCCGAACACCAAGGGCGTGCCCAGCTATGTCGGCAAGCCGTTTCCCGCGGGCCAGATCGACGCCGAGATGCACAAGCTGCAGAGCGCCGGCTTCAACGTGATCCGCCTGCTGGTGAACTGGGAGGGGCTGGAGCCCGTGCGCAAGGGCGTGTACGACCAGGACTATCTGAAGTCGATTCGCGCGACCGTCGAGTCTGCGAACCGCCACGGCATGTACGTGCTGCTCGACATGCACCAGGACATGTTCAGCCGCCATCTGGTCGTGCGCTACAACGAGAAGCCGTCGTTTACCGACCCCAAGACGGGGCTGAAGGTCGAGCCGGCCAAGGGCTCGCTCGAGAACACGATCCTGTCGCTGGTGCCGCCGTATACCGACGCGGTGCGGGGCGAGGGAGCGCCGCGCTGGGTGGTCGAGGCCTGCCTGCAAGAGAAGAACCTGGACGCGCCGACGTGGGGAACGCCGCGCATCCTCTCGGGTCTGGATGCGGTGGGCCTGTCGCGGATCTGGGAGCTGTACCAGAAGCTGCTGGGCAAGGAAGGCGGTCCGGCGGCGCTGGAACCGTGGGTCGTGTACCTGCTGACGCACCTGCCCGGCCAGTTCCCCGTCACCGATACCAGCGACGTGCTGCCCTTTACCAACTGGGGCGTGGCCGCATCGCTGTCGCTGGACGTCGAGCGCTGCTTCGGCTGCCTGCTGGCGGGCGACGTGGCGTTTCCCGGGCTGACGGTCGACGAATGCAAAGACGTGCCGCTGCCGGCCGACCCGTCGGCGTGTCAGGCCAAACAGACGGTGACGGTGCAAACCCACCTGCAGGACGCGTTTGCCAACGCTTGGGTCGAAGTTGCCAAGCAGGTCAAGGACTTGCCCAACGTCATCGGCTATGACCTGATCAACGAGCCGATTGGCAATTTTCTGGTGCTGACGGCGGTGGGTGGCCTGCTGCAAACGGGTGCGCTCGACGGTGCGCAGCAGTCGCTGGTCGCCCTGCTGGGCAAGGACAACGGAGAGCTGGTGTTCGACGTGCTGAACAGCCTGCGTCTGCTGCCGCCGATCCCGCCCAAGCCCACCGACCCTGCGCTGGTCGATGCGTGGCAGACGCAAAAGCAGGCGACGTTGCACGAGTGGGGTCTCGACAAGCTGGACCTGCTGGCCATCGCCGGGCTGAACGTCGGCTTTGACCGCAACCACCTCAAGCCGTTCTACGAGAAGGTGGGCAAGGCGATCCTGGCCGTGGATCCGCAGGCGGTGTTCTTCCTGGAACCGACCATGAACATCTCGGCGCTGCTGGGCGGCAAGCTGGGCGGCATGTGGGACCAGTCGATGAACCGCCCCGAGGGTCTGGACCGTGTGGTCTGGGCGCCGCACTACTACGCCGACATCTATCCGTTCCTGGGCTTCAACGCGCCGTCGCGGGTGTTTACGGCGGGCGAGGTGCAGTACCGCGACTACCAGCCGTTCTTGGAAGGGGTGGCCGAGCTGGCGACGTTTGCGCTGGGCAACGCCCCTGTGGTGTTCGGCGAGTTCGGCACGTACTTCAACTTTGGCGGGATCGAGGCCTCGGTCGCGCAGAACTACCTGATCTCCGAGCACATCCTGGACAACTACTTTGAGGCCTTCGAGCGCATGTTCGAGAACCACATGCTGTGGTGCTACACCCCCGACAACGACAAGCAGTACGGCGACTTGTGGAACAAGGAAGACTTCTCGATCCAGGGCTTCGACGGCAAGTTCCGCGGCGCGCGCGCGTGGGCACGGCCGTACGCGAAGGCCATGGCCGGCAAGCCGATCTCGACGCACTTCTGGTCGCCCCTGCACTACTTCGACCCCAAGAAGGGCACGCCGAATCCGGAGCGCGAGTTCGAGGTGACCTACGAGTCGAAAGAGACCGACGCGCCCACCGAGATCTTCGTGCCGACGCTGCAATACCCCGACGGCTTCTACGTCTGGCTGTCCGACGGCCGCGCCTGGTACGACCCCGAGACGCAGACGCTGTCGCACCTGCCCGCCGCCGACCAACCCAACGCCGTGCACTCAGTGCGGATCTTGCCGCCGCTGCCCAACCGCGAAGCGACCGGCTGGCAGTACTTTTTCCGCGACCACCTTGTGCTGACCGGCGACTGATCGCGCTGCACGACCGCCCGCCAGGAGACGCGACATGCGACGTTCTACCCTGCTGATCCCCCTGTTGCTGACCGCCTTGTGCGCGACCTCAGCGTTGGCCGAGACCCCGGCGCCCCTTCCCGCCAGCCCCACGCCCGCCGTGCTGGACCCGACGCCGGGCTGTGCAGGCTTCTGCGACACCGACAAGACCCCACGGCCATCCCGACTGGGCCGGAGCGTGCAGTTCGGCGTGCAGCTGCAGAATCTCGTGGTGCTGCGGTCGGATACGGACTTCGACCCGACCGCGCCAGCTTGGAACCCGGACGGCCAGACCTCCGGAGCACACGCCACGGTGCTGCAGCCGGCGATCACCTGGCACGCGTCCCATGACCTGCGGGTCTTCTACGAGACCGAGGTCGGCCTGAACTACTGGAGCAAAAGCGACCCCAACCAAGAGGACATGACCGCCCCTTCCGCCTTCGCGCTCAAGCAGCGGCAGATCTTCGCGGAGGGCGAGCTGGGCGACGAGGACGACTGGGGTTTCCGCGTGGGCTACCAGTACTTGTCCGATCCCACCGGGCTGTTCCTGGGCCACTGGCTGGGCGCGGCGGGGCTGTGGCACCAGATCGATGACGACCTGCGTGTGGGTCTGGTCGCGGGACAGGTGCCGGATGCGACGTATGAGGGCCTGACGATCCAGGACAACAACTTCCGCCACGACATCTTCGTCGGGGGCCTGCGCGCCGACCTGGGGCTGGCCGCACAAGACCGCATTTCTGCTGGCGTTTATGGCCTGTACGACAACTCCGAGATCGGCCGGCCGCGCTGGCTGGTGGCGCCGGCGGTGCATGTGCGAAGCGACATGGGGGTGCTGTCGGGCAGTCTGGACGGCGTGCTGCAGGTCGGCAGCTCTGCCAACACGGCGGCCGACGGCGGCGACCGGATGATTCTGGCGTGGGCGGCCCAAGCGCACGGCGACGTCGATCTCGCGCCGTTTGCGTTGTCCTTGAATGTGTTGGCGTTGTCGGGCGACGACGGCTACTCGGGCAACGACCGCGACGGCGCGTTCCTGTACTCCAGCAGATCGGCCAGCCAGACGGTGATGCTGACCGAGGACGAGCACCGCAACTGGTACGACCAGCTCGACCGGCGCATGGCAAGGTTCCAGGGTGGATTCTGGCAGCACGACGCCGGGTTTGCCGTGGCTGACCTGACCGCGGCGATGCAGATTGGGGAGGGCTTCCGGCCGGCCGTCATTCTGGGCGGGGCGGCCGTGCTGGAGTCGAAGCACGCGCTGAACGAGCGGTGGACCGGGCTCGAAGCCGACGTGGACTTGGGTTTCCGTGCCGGCGAGGGCTTGTCCGCGCATCTGGTGGGGGGCGTCCTGCTGCCCGGAAAGGCGGCGGCGGCACTGGTGAACCGGATGGATCTGGCAAGCACCGAGCCGATCTGGTCGATGTCCGCGATGGTGGGCATCGGGTACTGAGACTGCGGGAGCGCGCGACGTCGCGTTTCGAGTCTCGCCCATCCATCCAATAACCTGAAAAACAACAGCTTGCGCGGTTTGACCAAAGGATTTGGCCAGCGCAAACTCCGCCGTCACTGCTCGCTCCGGGCCGACAGGGGATGGCTGGGGCGCAAGCAGTCTTCTCAACGGTTTCTGGAGGGAACATGCGCGTGTCGTCTCGTGCTGCGGTCTTGGTCGCCCTTTTCGTCGTCGGGGCCTGTGGCAAGGGAGGATCCGCCGGGCAGGGGGGCGTCGTCCTTGCGCGCGGAGTTCCTCAGGTGGGTCAGAAGACCGAGACGGCTGAGAAGATCCGTTCGCCGGACCTGAAGCTCACCATCACCGTGCCGGGCAAGACCATTCCGGGCTCGATGTCCATGGAAGAGGACAGCTTGTCCGAGAGTGAAGTCCTTGCCGTTCAAGACGGTCGCGCCACCAAGTACCGCCTTCTGGCAAAGCGGGACTCGACACGGACAACGGTCCGGGTGCCGAACGTGCCTGCCGAACCCACGGTTGAAGACGCCCCGCTTGCCGGAGTTCCCGTCATCGCCGAGTGGGCCAACGGCAAGTGGACCCGACGATTGGAAGTGGGCGAGCCGACTGCGGAACAGGCTGAGAAGCTAAAGGAGCTCTGGTCAGACGCCGACATGTACACGTCCAAGCCGATCGCGGTCGGTGAGTCTTGGGCGGTCGAGGGCGCCGCGCTTCAGGCCCTTGCCGGAGCCGACTGTATCGGAACGACGGGTGAGGTCACGGCCAACCTGCAGTCCGTCGGCGCGTGCGGCAGCGACCAGTGCGCGACCATCACCTACTCAGGAAGAATCGAGTGCAAAATGACCGTGGGTGGCACGCTGATGGATGTGAAGATGTCCGTGACGGGCAGCACACAGCGCTCGCTGCTGAAGTTCGTCGACCTCCGCTCAAATGTGCGCGAGGCCGTGGAAATGAGTGGCGACCTGCCGGACCCTCCGGGGGCGCGAATGGCCGTCGCAGGCACGATGGAAACCGAGTCCACCACCACGGGAAACTAGGGGTTGCCGCAGATCTGCATCGCCCAGAAGGCGAGCGTGACCTGTGCAACCTTGTTCGTCGTCTCGTTCACGCCGCTTTTCTTGGGTTGCCCCCGCTCACCGACACGCAGGCGTCATCGCCACACGCCGCAGGACCCGCGCAATCGCGTCGGTGTCGTGGGGACCGCCGATCACCAATGCGGCAGCTTTTGCCCCGGGCACGCCGTTGCCCATCGCAACGCCCAGACCCACCTGCCCCAGCATCTCCAGATCGTTGTCGCCGTCACCAAAGGCCAGCACGTCTCCCATGCCAATTCCCAAGGGCGCAAGCGCAGCTGCGATCGCCATGCCCTTGTTGACGCCCAGCGGCACGATGTCGATGGTCGCGTCCTCGGGGCTCGCCAGATACGCCAGTGCCTCGCCGCCCAGCGCGACCTCGAGCCGACTGCGCACGGCTTCGGCCTTGGCGCGGGTCGACACGACCAGGATCTTCAGCGCCTGCTCGTCCTGAGGCTGTGACTCGCGTGAGAAGTCGCACGCCGGGGCAGCGCACACCTTGCGCTCACGCTTGTCGAACTCGCCGAAGTAGCCGTCCAGCAGGGGCAATGCCCGGTCCTGCACCATGCGGTGCGAGAACCCGACGACGATGCCCTCGATGCCCTCCAGACCCTGCACGGCGCCCAGAAAGCGGCGCACGGCCTCTGCGGACAAAGGACGCACCGCCAGCGCGGTCTTGGCGTCCGGCGTCAGCGTCAGCGCGCCGTTCATCACGATGAAGGGCAGGTCAGGACGCAGGGCGGCTCGCGTGGACTCTGCCCCTTCCGAGCTGCGACCCGTGGCGATGCCGAACCGCCCGCCACAGCGGCGAAAAGCCTCCAAAGCCGCCAACGTCTCTGGGCGCACGTGATTGGCGGGGTCCAGCACCGTGCCGTCCAAGTCACTGTAAACGATGGGAAACCGCAGAAGTGGTGGCGAGGCCTCGCGCGGCACGGTCTGGCCCGCCTGACCACACGCCGACAGCAGCAGGGGCGTGACGAACAGCGAGACGAGGCGGCTCACGCGCAAAAGAACAATCGACACAGAGGCCTCCAGCGGGGGACGAAGCGGTGGCGGGCGGGCGGATGGGCGGGCCGTGGCAACCGGGCGCGGACCGTACACCGGTGGCGCGGCAGGCAGCAAGCGCACGGGGCGTCCCTCTGGCGCACTTCGACGCTCCGCTTCACAATACGGCCCCGTCCGCGGCCGCTGCGCCGCCCCTCCTCTCCCCCAAGACCCCTGAGGTGTCCATGTCTGCTGCCCGCACCGTGTCGCTTGCCGTTCCCGCGTCTGAGCGTGTCATCGCCGACCTGTACGAGCTCGCCGCCCGCACTGCGACCGACGGTTCGATCCACGGAGGAGGCCAGCGTGTCGCGTGGGGTCCCATCTGGCGCGAGGCGCGGGCCTGGTTCACCGAGAAAGTGAAGACCGACCTGGGCTTGCCGGTGCACGTCGACCCCGCCGGCAACGCCTGGGTCACGCTGCAGGGCGAGTCGGACGACAGTGTCGTCTTCGGCAGCCATCTGGACTGCGTGCCCAGCGGCGGCTGGCTGGACGGCTGCTTGGGCGTGGTCGCCGGCATCGAGGTCCTGCGCCGCCACGCCGCCGGGGGCAAGCCGCCTGTCACGCTGCATCTGATCGACTGGGCCGACGAGGAAGGAGCGCGCTTTGGCCGCAGTCTGGCCGGCTCGTCGTCGTCTGCTGGAACGCTGGACCCGCACAAGGAACTGGCCCACTTGGTGGACCGCAACGGCGTCAAGCTGCCCGACGCGCTGCGCGAGAATGGCGTGGAGCTTGACCGTATGCTCGACGCACACGCCTACCTGCTGGCCCGCAAGCCCAAGGCGTATCTGGAGTTGCACATCGAGCAGGGACCGGTGCTCGAATCGCTGCAAGAGCCGACCGGCGTGGTGCTGGGCACCATGGGTGTCGAGCGGCACATGATTCGCTTCAAGGGGCAGGCCGTGCACGCGGGCGCCACGCCCATCCCGCTGCGTCAGGACGCGTTCCTGTCCGCCGCCGAATTCGCGTTGGCTTGCCGCGACATCGGGCTGAAGTTCTCGGGCGATACGCCGCGCACCCGCGTCGTGGCCACCTGCGGCGTCGTCAAGGTCGAGCCGGGATTCGTCACCGCCGTGCCGGGCTTCACCGAGATCTCGCTGGACATGCGCGCGCTGGACGCCGGCGTGCTGGCGCAAATGAAGGCCGCGGCAGAGGAAGCCTCGCACATCGCCGCCGACCGCAACGGCTGCTCCGTCGCGTGGGAGTACATCTGGCAGATCGAGCCCCGGCCGTTCGACCCCAAGCTGCTCGAGTTCTGCGGCGAGGCGGTCCAGCAGATCGTCGGCCACGCGCCGCAGCTGCCGTCGGGGCCGCTGCACGACGCCGCCGAGATGGCCGGAATCATGCCCACCGTCATGATGTTCGCGCAGTCGTCGCCCGGCATCTCGCACACCAAGCTCGAGGACACGCCGATCCCGCACCTGGACAAGTCGATCCGCGCCTTCCAGCTGCTGGTCGAGAAGACCGTCGCCCACGTCGCCGGGACCTGATCGGCTCTCTGGCGCGCAGCGCGGCACCTGAATACTCACGACACGAACCTTCACGGATCGCGGCTCGCCCTGAGACGTCCCAGCTGCATGCGTCGAGCGAGTCCTCGACGTAGGGTAGAGTCGTGAGGGGACGCAACGGAGGGAAACCATGGTGAACTTCTATCTTGAGGGCGGCTGGGGCATGTACCCCGTCACCGTCTTCGGCTTGGTGCTGGTGGCAGCGGCGGTGGGCTTTCTGGTGCGACCGAATCGCAACGGACTCAAGCGCTTGCAGTGGCTGGTGGCGGTGGTGCTGGGCGCCGGTCTGCTGGGGACGGTCACCGGCTTCATCGCGACGTTTCAGTATGTCGCGCAGCTGCCCGCGCCCAAGGACGCCTATGTGGTGCTGGTCGGACTTGCCGAGTCTCTACACAACCTCACGCTTTCGCTGATGTTCGCGGTGCTCGGCGGCATTCTTGCGGCGATCGGTGTGGGACGCCTGCCCAAAGACAGCTAGCCGCGCACCTTGCCCAGCCACCACAGCAGCCTGTCCAGCATCGTCAGCGGGTGCGGGGGGCAGCCGAACACGAACAGATCGACGGGAACGACCGCCGCCAGTTTTGGCGCACGCGCCGACCGCCACGGACGCGCCTGCTGCGGATGCGGTCGGTCGCTGCCCCCGAGCTCAATCGTCCCCTTCACGCTCGCCGCCGCCGCGACCACCCTCGCGCTCGCCGTCGCGCCCTTCGCCCCCACGCCGCGCGCCATGCTCGTCCCCGGTGCGGTGGCAACGCGCGCAGTCGGCGATGTCGCGCATACCTTCCTCCTGATGCTCCCGCGCGATGCCTTCGACCGTGTGCTCGTGGCAGCCGTAACACGTGTAGCTCTTCCACGTCTGCGGCCAGGTATGGCAGTCGGTGCAGCGGTCGGGGTGGTGGCCGTCGAAGCGGAAATAGCGGTCGTGGGCAAACGTCGACGGTCGCCAGCCGGTGTCGGTGTGGCAAGGGCCACAGTCGCCTGCCCCGCGGCCGTGGATGGCGTCGGTGGGCCGCTGCGCTTCGTGGCAGACCGCACACTGCCGACGCAACTGAGCCTCCACCATGCCGTGTGCAAAGCGGCCTTGGGCGGTGCGCCGGGACTGGCCACCGTGCTCCGGGTGGCAGGTCGCGCACTCCAACTGGCCGACGGCACGATGGATCGCTTGCGCCTTGGGATTGGGCGGCGTGAGCGGCGTGCCGGCGACGGTGCGTAGCCCGATCGCGTCGAGTCGGTGGCAGGCAAGGCACCGGTCGCGCACGGCTCCCTGCAAAATCGCGTGACACGCCAAGCGTCCGCCCGTGCGACCACCCAGCCCCCCAGCCGCCCCCTTGACCACCCGCACCGGAACGACGTAAACCCGCGTCGCGCTGCAATCTTGGCCCTACTCCCCGGAGGTTGGTGCATGCGCTTTCCGTCCGCCGTGTTCTGCTGCTTCCTGCCCCTGGTTGCACTCGGTGTGTCTGCCTGCTCGATCGGCTGGGGGACCCGCGCCCCCGGCGTGACCGAGTACATGGTGCTCGAGGGTTCAGGCATCGAGTACCACGACAGTTCGGACCGCCGGACGGGGTCTTGGGGGGCCGACCACGGCCATTCATGGAGCGCCTACGGCGAGGGCAGCCCGTCGGACTCGGCGCTGGGGTTGGGCGCGCGCGAGGGCTATGCGCAGGTCTCGGTCGACGGGATGCAGGCCGACGGCGGCAGCCTGTACTGGGAATTCATGGGCTACTACCGCAGTTGCGGGGGCCGAAGCAGTTGCTTGGGGCTGGACGTCAGTTGGTACGGCCAAGGCGGGTCGCTGCTGCGGCGCGTGCCCAGCAAGATCAACCCCGGCCAAACCGTAGACCAGGACGTCGGCATCGACCTGACGGGGTTGCAGCTCAGCCCCCTGCTGCAATACGGCTTCTTCGACGACTTTCTGTGGCTCGAGGCCGGCGCGGGCCTGGATCGGGTCACCGTTCGCCAATACCTGGGCACCGACATCACCGACAGCGACTCGAGCGAGCCCACTTGGGGCTGGCACTGGGCGGTCGGCGCAGGCCTGGCGTTCGAGTCGTTCGGTCTGCGGTTCGGCTACCAGCGCGTCATGCTCGAGGCGACAATCAACGACTCGCCACTGGACGTAACCGCCGGTGCGTGGACCTTCGAACTGGTGCTGTAGGCATCGCCCACGCAATCGGAATACCCCCCCCCCCGGCCAACCTCTCGAACCACCCGCAATCGCTAGAATTTCCGATCAGAGAACGCACCCGTCCCGCGCAGCGACGGTGGGGCCCCTCTCTGGTCTGGCTGTCCGGATCTGCTCGACCGCTCAGATGACCGCGTCGGTTTGCGGGTCGTCCCGGAACGGCGGGTCGAGGTCCTCGGCGACAGGCGGGTCCACGCCAACCCGGTGCGGGCCGGACTTGCCGACGCCGACGCCGACGCCGACTGGACCAAGTGTCGCGATGCGGCACAGACCCGCCCACGGTTCCTGGATCCGATCAACAGTCTCTCCTGCCACCACGTATCCTGTGACTCACAAACTCAGGCGGTTGCAAGAATCCGTGAAGTTGTGCAAGAACTTGTTTAGAACTATTTGCACGGCTTGACTGGCCAACGGCTTGGGCGTCGCTCATCGTGGCACATCCCCGTGTCCACCCTTTCCGAAGGGGGATGGAGTTGACCATGCCATCTCGAACGAGCGATGCACACCCTCGCAATCCCAGTTGGTTCGCAGTGGCACTGGCCGCGTGCGCCCTGTTCGCAGCCAATGCACCCGCGCTCGCCGCGGTGCCCACGACGTCGCTGGTCGAGGGTGCCCTCCTCGGTGGCGACGGCGGTCCAGTGGCCGACGGCAGCTACGCCGTCACCTTCCGCTTGTACAAGTCCGCATCGGAGGCGGAAGCGGGATGGACCGAGGGACCGGTCGATGTCGTCGTGACCAAGGGTCAATTTCAGCACGTGCTGGGCAGCAAAACGCAGCTGACGCCGGACACGTTGGGCTCGCTGGGAACGCCTTGGCTGGGCATGCAGGTCGAATCGGACCCCGAGTTGCCGCGCAAGGCGATGCACTCGGTCCCATTCTCCAGCCGCGCCGCGGTCGCCGAGTCCCTCGACTGCTCAGGCTGCATCCAGATCGGCCACCTCGACGCGCAGCTCTTGGCGCCGTACGCGAAGACGACCGACCTCGCCAAGGTCGCCACGTCCGGCAGCTACGCGGACCTTGCGGGTGCACCCCAGCTTGCAGACGTCGCGCTCAGCGGCGGGTACGCGGATCTGACCGGCGTGCCGGACCTGAACGTCTACGCCAAGGCGGCGTCGTTGGCGGCAGTGGCGACCTCGGGCACGTACGACGACCTGAAGGGAACCCCTGACTTGTCCGGCTACGCCAAGGCAGGCGATCTGGCCGCGGTGGCGGCGACGGGCAACTACGCGGACCTGGAGGGCAAACCCGCATTGGCCAAGCTGGGCGACTCGTGCGGCACCGGCCTGGTGATCAAGGGTCTGAAGGCAGACGGGACCTACGAGTGCGCGATCGCGATGGACCCGACGGCGTTGCCGGCAGACGGATTGAACGAAGTCTCGAACGGCGTGCTGTCCAACGAGTTCACCGAAACGCTGAACGGCAAGGCGCCGCTGCCGATCCCGGACAACAACCCGATCGGCGGCAGCGACTTCATCGACGTGCCCGACCTGGGCGTGGCAAAGGACCTGACGGTGTCGCTCTCCCTCACGAACTCTAACGTCGCGCAGATCAAGATCATCCTGTTCGACCCCGAGGGCACCCAGCATGTGCTCTACAGCGGCGGCACCACCGGGCAGACGTACTCGGCCACATGGCCCAAGCCGGTGGCAGCCGTCAGCGGCGACCTGACGACGTGGAAGGGCAAGAACCCCAAGGGCAAGTGGTCCCTGACCGTGCTCGACAGCGGCTACTTCAACAATACCTTCGACGGGGAAGTCACCAAGTGGTCGATCCAGATCGCCACCGTCTCCAGCAAAAAGGTGCACGTCAGCGGCGACCTGATCGTCAGCGGTTCGATTCTGGGCGGCAACTTGGTGCCCAAGGGGGCCGTCATGGCCTTCAACCTGTCCGCCTGCCCGACCGGGTGGTCTGAACTCACCGCCGCACGTGGCCGCTACGTTGTCGGTCTGCCGCCGGGGGGCACCCTGGCAGCAGCGGTGGGCACGTCGTTGTCGAATGGCGAGAACCGTCCGGTGGGGCAGCACGACCACAGCATCAACGACCCGGGCCACGCCCACGAGCTTGCGCGC
This sequence comes from uncultured Enterobacteriaceae bacterium, assembly GCA_964447285.1. Taxonomy (GTDB): domain Bacteria; phylum Myxococcota_A; class UBA9042; order UBA9042; family UBA9042; genus CAJBNH01. The sequence continues at coordinate 35,094 of CAYURO010000032.1, forward strand.
GACTCAGACAGCGGTCCGGACGGCGGCTCAGGGGCCGTCGCCAGCGAGGACTATGCCAACTACAACACCATGACGTACGCGGCCACGACCGGGATCACCATCGCCAATGCGGGATCGGTGGCGGGTACCAACGCACCGTACCTGCAACTGCTGATGTGCCAGAAGGACTGACGGCGACTAGACTTTCTCGAGCGCTTGCGTCAGGTCGGCGGTCCGTTCGTCCGGGTGTTCCGCCAGCGACTCGGTGCCGTCCCGGCGTAGCCCACACGATTGGGGTACGCCCCCCGCGCCGCCCGACTTGACGCCCCCACGTCTCCGACGTAGACGTGACGCTTGGCTCGAATCAGGGGGATCTCCATGCGTCTCGTGGTCTTGGCGGCCCTTGCGGTGCTGTTGTCGCTTGCGCCGCCCGTGTCTGCCCAGCCAGCGCCGGTGGCGTCCGCCGACAGCGCCCCGCCTGCACCCGCGGCTGCCGTCGTTCCGACCCTCGACGTCTTTGCCCTGCCCCCCGCCGAGCTGGCCGCCCAGGCCCGCGCCGACCTCGCGACCGTGCAGCGCTACGCCGGGCAAGTCCAGACGATTGTGGACACCCTGCTCCGCGACGGCTCGATGTTCCGCGCAGACCACCCGCTGTCGCCCGGGCAGACGCAGCTCCTGCGTTCGTCGTGGGGGGCCCTCTACGGGGTTCTGAGCGCGTGCGAGACGATTCGCCAGCGCTGGTGGACCTTCAACCAGCGCGACCTGCAGAGCGCTGCCCACGCCTGGGGCTATGTGGTGACGCACACGGCGCTGCTGGCAGAGCTCGGGGTGGGCGGCCAGTTTGCCGAGCTGGCGGTGGGGTCTCCGGCCGTCGAGGTGCTGCTCGACGAACCAGACGACAGCTTTGGCGTACCGTCACGCGCCTTCGAGGCGTGGAAGCTGGTCGTCGTTCACGTCGGCACGGCGGTTCAGGTGCTGACGGGCGATGCCTACCTGCCGATGGTGCGCAAGACGCTGAAACGACATGGTGTTCAGGCGAGCGTCGAGGGCCGGACGGCGCTTGCACGCTGGCCGACATGGTCCAAGCAGGCGCGGCGAATCCTGACCCGCGACGCTGGCGCCCTCTTCTGGCGCAACACGGCAGACTTGTTCAAGGACTGGACGCGCCGGGCCGTCCTGCCGCCGCAGAAGGTGATCGCCGAGTGGATGGGCGACACCCGGGTGCAGCGCGTGGGTCGGCCGCTGATCGGCACGCTGCAAGTCAGTCAACTCAAAGACAAGCTGCAACCCGGCGACGTCGTGCTGGCGCGGCAGAACTGGTACCTGTCGAACCTGGGTCTGCCCGGCTTCTGGCCCCACGCCGAGCTCGTGCTGGGTCGCCCCGAGCACTGGACTGCAGCCTTCGACGGCGACCCGGCGGTGCAGGCGTGGCTGGCCGAGCAACCGGAAAAGCCGACGACGCTGGCCGAGCTCGTCGCGAGGCGCTTTCCCAAGGGCTGGCGGCAGTACGTCGAGGGCAAGGACTACCAGGGCCGGGGACCGATCTGGGTGATGGAGTCGATCAGCGAGGGCGTGTCGCTGACGGCGCCCGAGCACGCCTTCCAGGTCGACTACGTGGCGGTGCTGCGACCGCAGCTGCCGGCCCTGATCAAGGCCCAGGCGCTCGTGCGGGCGTTCGGCTACCACGGTCGGCCCTACGACTTCGACTTCGACTTCCTGTCGGACCGCACGCTGGTGTGCACCGAGCTGGTGTGGAAGAGCTACCGGCCCTTGAACAGCGGCGCAACGGGGCTGCGGATCGATCTGGTCGAGGTGGCGGGGCGGCCGACGCTGCCCGCGAACGAGATCGCGCGGTTGTTCGACGCCGAAGCCGATCTCGCGGCACCGCAGCTCGCATTCGTGGCGTATCTGGAGGGTCAGGAGACGGGCAACACCGCGGTCTGGCGCGACGCCGCGGCGTTCCGTTCGACTTGGAAGCGCTTGAAGTGGGACGTGGCCCAGCATTAGCGGGCCATGATCCTGCCCTGCAAGCCGATGGAAGCGAGGGTCAGGTATTCACCGTTCACCGTTTCTGCCGCCGGAAAGAAGGGAAAAGGTCAATACCTGACCCCTTCACGGCGCGCCACGATCAGCGACGCAACGATAGACGATCCCAAGATCAAAGCGATCACTGCCAGCGACACCACCGGCGCGACCTTGAAGAAGTCGATCGCCGTCATCTTCGCGCCGACGAACACAAGCACCGCGGCCAGGCCGACCTTCAGGTAGCGGAACTTGTCGACCACCCCCGCCAACAGGAAGAAGAGCGACCGCAAGCCCATGATCGCGAAGATGTTCGATGTGAACACGATGAAGGGGTCGGTCGTGATGGCGAAGATGGCCGGGATCGAGTCGACGGCGAAGATCACGTCCGTCACCTCGACCAGCACGAGCGCCATGAACAGGGGCGTGGCCACGCGCTTGCCCTGCTGCACGGTGAAGAACCGGTCGCCGTCGAACGTGGGCGTCGAGGGGACCAGGCGGCGGGCAAGGCGCATGGCAAGGCCGTCGCCCGGGTCTTGGTGTTGGTCGCGCTGCGTGAACAGCTTGATGCCGGTCAACACCAGGAAGGCGCCGAACACGTAGATAAGCCAATGGAATTTCGCGAGCAGCGCGGCACCGGCGAAGATCATCACCGCCCGCATGACCAAGGCCGACAGGATGCCCCAGAGCAGCACCCGGTGCTGGTAGACAGCGGGGATACCCAGCGACGAAAACACCAGCACGAACACGAAGATGTTGTCGACCGACAGCGACTTCTCGACCAGATAGCCGGTCAGGAACTCCATGCCGCGTTGCGCCCCGAACTGCCACCACAGGACGGCGTTGAACACGAGGGCAAGCGCGATCCAAACGGCACTCCAGCCGGCCGCCTCGCGCAGCCCCACCACGTGCGATTTGCGGTGGAAGATGCCGAGATCGACGGCGAGCATGGCAATGACGAAGGCCAGGAAGCCGAACCACAGGGTGGGGCTGCCGATGGTCTCGATGGGCATGGGAGAGGGACCTCCTTGCGAAACAGGTGGGGGTGATTGCCGTCGGCGCCCAGGCGCGGTGTGGCGGTGCTGACCCGTCAGATGCTGAGGTTGGGCGAAAGGTTTCAAACACAGGGGCGCATCGGATCTGACACCGCGCCTGCAACGCCAGCGCCGAGTTTCAACCCGTGCGCGTTCCAACCCGTGCGTGTTCCGGCGAACACGTAACCCGTGAAACCGACGCGGCGACCCGCCCATACGGACGGGATAGATCCATCCGCCGCGCCGCGCGTCCGTGAAAGGGTCGACCTGCCCCACCAGGTCTCCCCCACACACGCCGGAGCACGCCATGAAACCCCACCCCTACGTCGCCGCGCTGCTGGCCACGGCCGCCCTTGCTGTCGGCTGCGGTTCCCCCGCCTCGAACGTCCGCTCGGATCAGGCCACTCTGGGCCGCGTGGTCGTGTATCGCAACGGCATCGCCTACTACGAGCGGCGCGCGCAAGTCGACGGCGACCGCCTGACGCTGCGGGTGCCGGCCGACAAGGTCGACGACTTCTTGAAGTCCCTGACTGTGGCCGATGCCAAGACGGGAGAAGCCCTGCCCATCTCGTTTCCCAGTCCCGGCACCGCGAACTCCGGCCAGGTCGAGATGACCATCCAGCTGCCGAACCGGCAGCACCGCGACGTGTTGCTGACGTACGTGACCGATTCCCCCGCATGGAAGCCGAGTTACCGTGTGGTGGTGGGCGACTCGGGCAAGGTCGCGCTGCAGGGGTGGGCCATCGTCGATAACACGTCGGGCGAAGACTGGCAGGCCGTGCGCGTGGGCGTGGGGTCGAGCTCTGCGCTGTCGTTCCGCTTCGACCTGCACAGCATCCGCCTGGTGCACCGCGAAACCCTGCGCAGCCAGGACACCTTTGCCAAGGCGCCCCCGCGTGGCGGCAGCCTGGTCCCCAACGCAGACGGACCGAACGACAAGGTGCTGGGCGTGCTGGCCGATCTGGACATTCCGCGACCGGCGGGGCACCCGGACGTCGCCGATGAAGAGATGCTGGTCGCGGCGCAAATGGAGTCGCGCGAGGGCCGTGGCCAGCCCGCCGCGGCGCGGACACCACGCTACCGCAAGGCGACAGCCGACGACAAGACGAAGAGCCCGGACGCGCACGTGGCGGCGCTGGCCAAGGCGGTGCAGTCGCGCGGCGGCCCGGTGATGATCGAGGGCTATGCCGAAGCGCAAGAGACCAACGCCAACGAAAAAGCCTTGGACCGTGCCAACATGCTGCGCAACCAGTTGATCGAGCAGGGCGTGGCGCCGGCGCAGCTGCACGTGGTGGCCAAGGGGGTCGTGGCGGGTCAGCGCGCGGGCGTTCGGCTGGTCGAGGTCGCCCAGAAGGACGAGGGCGGCGACGGCAAGTCTGGTCGAGATGAAGCCGCCGCACCGGTCGGAGAGGGCCACTTCGAGTCGGCCACCGCCATGACCGTGGGCGCGGGCACCAGCGCGATGGTGTCGATCCTCCAGGGCGACGCCACCGGCGACATCGTCTATCTGTACGACGCCGAGGGAGAGCGGGGCGACGAGCGCTATGCCTTTCGCGCCATCCGCTTTCGCAATCCCACGACGTCGATGCTCGAGAGCGGCCCCATGACCGTATACGGCAACGGCCGCTTCATCGGCGAGGGGCTGACGGACCCGATCCCCGCGGGCGCCGTGGCCGTGATTCCGTTCGCGCTGGACCGGCAGGTGGTGGTCGACCGCGACGCCTCGACCGGCGACCGGATGTCGAGGCTGGTCAAGCTGCAACGGGGCGTGCTGACGGCCGAGGTCCAGCACTTTCGCACCACCAAGCTGCGCCTGACCAACCGCCTGCCGGGTGCCGTGACGGTGCATGTGCGCCATACCCTGCGGCGCGGCTGGGAGTTCGTGCGGTCGCCGCAGGTCGTCGAGCAGTTCGGCGAGGCGCGGCTGTTCGCGGTCGAGGTTGCCGGCCACAGCACGCAGGTGCTGGAGATCGAGGAGGCCACACCGCTGACGCGCACCGTCGACCTGCGCTCGCCCGTCGGCATCGAGCTCGTGCAAGCCTGGGTGCAGACGGCGAAAGAGGACGGACAGGTGACCGCGGCGATGCAGAAGGTGTTGCAGCACTACCACGAGATGGTGCGCCAGGCCGACGCCATCGAGCACCTGCGCGGGCGCGGCGACGAGTTTCGCATCCGCATGGACGAGCTGCAGGCGCAGTTGATGGGCCTGCGCAACCTGAAGTCGGCCGGTTCGCTGTTGGCCCACCTTCGAGAGAAGCTGAAGGAAATGTCGCAGAAGGTGCAGGAGAACACGCTGGCGATCGTGGCGGCCGAAGAGCGGCAGATGCTCGCGCGTGTCGAGTTTCACGACCAGTTGGCAGAGCTGACCTTGGACCAGAAGGCGGCCGCCGCCGATCGGGCCGACGCGATTCCAGACGCATCTTGGCCTTCCCGGTGACCGACCGCTTCGACGTCAGCTGAGGCGAGCCGCACACCGAACGCAGCACCGACGGGCGGGCAGCCGAGCCTCGGCGCCGCTGTCGATGTATCGAACAAATCGTCTCGTTCGCGCTGACGATCAGCAGGGATGAACATCGCCACCTCCTCCCCCCATGGCTCAGCGCGTGACGCAGCGCGGCGACCGTTCCCGTCCGGGCAAACCGAGTTGCCATCGCCATCAAGCGCGCTTCATCCAAGCGGCCTTTCTCGATAACGACGACCAGGCGGTTCAGCACCTCGCTGCGACCAAGCCCTGCATCGGCATGGTGACGCAACAGGTCGATCGCGAACCCATCGAGAGGCGGCGACGTCAACGGGTAGGCCACCCGCCGGAACTGGAAGCGGCGGTTGCCGAACCTGAACTCGCCGGTTCGCTGCTTGTTGGCGTCAAGCTGCCGGTACGCCTGGGGGGATCAGAAGGCCGCGCCCAGCGAGACGCCCATCGTGTGCGGGCCAACCTGGGCGGGTCCGACCTGCAGGGACGACAGGATGTCGCCGTGCTGCTCGAGCCAGTCGGCCGTGCGGCGGAGGACCGGGGCGTCGCGCGCGCCGGCAAAGACAAGGCCGAAACCGGCGGCGCCGCCGATCGTCAGACCGGTCAGGTAGTCCCGTCCGGCGTCGCCGCCCAGCAGGAACACGGTGCCGGCGCCGGCCAGCGCTCCGGCATAGGTGGCCAGTTCGATCAGCTGCGCGCGGCCAGCGCTCAATTCCCGGTCGACCACCAGGCGCTCGCCGACGACAGCGCCGGCGATGGCACCCAGACCCAGCAGCGAACCCAGAGCGGTTGCGGAATCGGGTTGCGGGTCGGCAAAGGCATAGATCGTGCCGCCGGCAAAGCCACCCAGAATGGCGGCGGTGCGAATCGTCTCGGCATCGCCCCAGGACAGGCCGTCGATGTGCGCAAGCTGCAGACCACCGAACGCGCCCGCGGCGGCGCCGACCAGCATCGTGGCGGCCGGTCCGCGCGGTGAGTCGAGTTCGACCGAGTCAGCGGCCGCCACCCAGCCCATGGCCATCAGGAACATGCCAATATCGTTGCCGACGCCGATGGCGTTGGCCTCGCCGGGCGTGACCTGTTGCGACTCGCCCAGGACGATGCCCAGCGCGCCCTCGAGCACGCTGAGGCCCATGGCGCCGCCAAAGGCACCCTTGGTGGTGGTCTCGGTGCCCCCGAGCAGGCCGGCCAGCAGCATGCCGTGCAGGGCGCCGCGCGTGCCGCCGTAATAGCCCAGGTTCGCTGCGCCCCAGGGCACGCCCTCGCTCGACAGCGCGTAGGGCACCGCAAAGCTGACGCCGGCCGTGAGCATGTACAGACCGACGGCGGTGCGCCCGTCGTCGGGCTCGGTCAGGATCAGCATGGTCGGACCATACAGGCTCAGGCCCAACGCCGCAGCAGTGGTCAAGGTCAGGATGCGGCCGCCCTCGTCGCGGTCCGTCGGCGTCACGTCGTCCGGCAGGGCCGACTGCGGCGCGGTCTCTTGCACGGGGGTGGCCGGGCCCGATGCGGTGCGCATCCGCGCGGCGATGGTGCGCGCCTGGGTGCGGACGCGGGGCCACTGCGCGTCGGTCGCCAGGGCGTCCAGTTGGGCCAAGCATTCATCGGTGCGTCCTTGGTCGCACAGGGCCAGCGCAGCGTCGAGCGCCGCCTCCTCGTCCACGGCGGCCGCCGGTTCGCGTTCTGCAGGCCCGGCAGCGGCGGACACGCCCGGCGCGAACGCACACACACCCATTGCCAAGACCAGCACAGCCCCACGCACCGACATCGACGTCATTGTTTCCCCCCCCCGCGCCCGCCGCCAGACCGACACCAAGTCGGCCCATTCCGCGCGTCCAACCGCAAGTCTGCGCCGCCAGATCCCCCCGGTCAACCTCTTGAACCGCCTAGAATTTCGTGGATTTCCATCAAGCGAACGCACCCGTCCCGCGCAGCGCCGGTGGGGCCCCTCACTGGTCTGGCTGTCCGTGTCTTGCCGAGCGCTCAGATGCCCGCATCACCAAGCGGGTCGTCCCAGAACGGCGGGTCGAGGTCCTCATCGACAGGCGGGTCCACGGCATCGGCCACGTCCGTGTCGTCGAAGTCCACCGGGACCACTTGCCCGTGCGGACCCCGCACTTGCCACACGACACACGGCCGCCGCCGCACCACAGCCGTGGGCAGGCCCAGGTGAATCAGGACCTTGCGCACGATCGGACCGGGCGGGATCGCCGCGATCGATAGTTGGACGTGAAAGCGCTGCTGTCGGACGCGATCCGGGGCGACTGGTCCGACCGCGGACGGCGACTCGCCGCACACCTGATGCGACAGAGCGATCTCAGCGCAACGCGTGACCCGAACCGACAACGGCCGCTACCGGGCGGAGGACCAGAAACCGCTTCCACTATGTCGCATCTTTGCTACAGTAGGTCGGGGGGCGTGATGGGCACCATCTTTGAGATCGGTCAGTTCTGGTTCATCTGCCGAGCAAACGAACGCGCTACTGAGCCGGCGCACGTCCATGTGAAGTTCGCTCGGACCCGCGAGGCGCGCATTGACCTGCTATCGGACGCGTGGATGGACCCGCAACCGCCCAACGCAGCGAAGGCGATGCGGCTCTACCACGAGCACAAGGAGCAGTGCGTGACCGCCTGGAACGAGAATCACCCTGACCGGCGAATCGGCTAACGAAAGAGGAGTTGTCATGGTTGCCGTCTTTCCGAGTGTGTCGTTCCCCGGTGCCGATCAGTTCGTCGTCGAGGCCGCTTGGTCGCAGCGCGGGCTGCGCGTCCGCTTCGCCGATGGCTGCGTATGCCAAGCGCCGGCGGCAGACTTCCGCGACAAGAGCCCGAATCCGCCGACTCGCTTGGTCATCGATCCCGCCGATCCGCATGGCCTGTGGGTGCATTTTGGCCGGCGAAAGGAGTTCTACGCCTGGGACTGGCTGCGTCACTACGGTGATGCGGGGTTCCGAGCGCGCGCTTCAGCGAACATGGACCGGTCGCTGGCGCACGTCGCTGATCGTGTCCGGCACATGCGCGCGGAGTTGGACGTGTCCCAGCAGGTGCTGGCGGACCGAGCAGGCGTCAGTCGTGCGACCATCGCGCGGCTGGAAGGCGGCCGGGGTGGCGTTACGCTCGTGACGCTGGAGAACATCGCGCGTGCCGCCGGGCGGACGTTCGACGAGGCTTTTGGCGCGCGTTGACGGTTGGGGGCCGGGGAGGCCCATGCAAACAGGGTACCCGGCCCAAGCCCACCGTCGCCCACCGCCAGACCGACACCAAGTCGGCCCATTCCGCGCGTCCAACCGCAAGTCTGCGCCGCCAGATCCCCCCGGTCAACCTCTTGAACCGCCTAGAATTTCGTGGATTTCCATCAAGCGAACGCACCCGTCCCGCGCAGCGCCGGTGGGGCCCCTCACTGGTCTGGCTGTCCGTGTCTTGCCGAGCGCTCAGATGCCCGCATCACCAAGCGGGTCGTCCCAGAACGGCGGGTCGAGGTCCGCGTCGGCGGGAGGGTTCACAGGGAGACAGGGGTAGTTCCAGATGCCAGGTCGGGAGCGGCGTGTCGCGCATCTGGCAACTGGTCATACCTGACCCCTCTGAGACGCATCTGGCAACTGGTCATACCTGACCCCTCTGCACTCGGCGAAAATCACAGTGCAGACGTCTGCAATGTTACCGAGTCTCCGCGCAACCTCTCGTTTTCGCTGATCTTCCCGGTGCGCCGCGCCATCCTCGTCGCCATCACCATGCGACGCCTGACCAACGAAGGCTAGCCGCGCACCTTGCCCAACAACCGCAACAACCCATCCAGAATCGTCAGCGGATGCGGCGGGCAGCCGGGCACGAACAGGTCGACAGGAACGACCGCCGCTGCACCACCCAACTGCTCCGGATGACCGGCGAACGGCCCGCCCGCAATCGCGCAAGCCCCCACGGCGATGCAGATCTTGGGGTCCGGAATCGCCTGCCAGGTCTTGCGCACCGCCAGCTCCATGTTCCGCGTCACCGGGCCGCACACCAGCATCCCGTCGGCATGGCGCGGCGAGGCGGCGTACGAGATACCAAACCGCCCCAAGTCCCAGCCAATGGTGCCGAGCACGTTGACGTCGACCTCGCAGCCGTTGCAGCCGCCCGCCGACACCACGCGCAGCTTCAGGCTGCGGCCGTACAGACGCATCAGCTCGGCGCCCAGTTGCTCGGCCAATGCATACTCGTGGCCCTGCTGAACGGTCAGATGCTCGCGGCGCGAGGTCGCCAGCCGGTGCTCAGGACCGAACCGCAGCGCGGCGGTTGGGCACGCTTCCTCGCAATCGCCGCAAAACAGGCACTTGCCCAGGTCGACGCGGGGATTCGGACGCTCAGAGACCGTATCCAAGGCGATGGCCTGCACGCCACAGGCATCGGCGCAGACGCGGCACTGCGGCGGGCACTTCGCCGCATCGACGGTCGGCCGGCCGCGCAGGCGGTCGGGCAGCCCCGGCAGCACCGCCGGGTACCGCGACGTCTGGTGGCCCTGCGAGAGCCGCTCGAACAGCGCTACCTTCATAGGTCAACCCCGCAGTAGCTGAGGTTGAAGCTCTTGTTGCACAACGGAAAGTCCGAGATCTGCTCGTCGCGCAGGGCAAGCGCCAGACCCTGCCAGTTGTGAAAGCTCGGGTCGACCACCTTGTAGCGCGTCAACCGCCCGTCGGGTCCCGTCAAGCCCAGATGCAGCACAGGACCGCGCCATCCTTCCATCAGGCCAACCGCCAGGTGGTCGGGGCGCAGCGGCTGCATCGGCTCGCGCACGGGGCCGTCCAGCGGCCGCGACAGGAACCTCTCGACCATCTCGAGGCTGTCGCAAATCTCCAGCCAGCGCACCCAAGCCCTGGACTGCACGTCGCCTTCGCCGCAGATGGCGGGGTCGACGCGGGTCTGTAGCCAGGCACCGACCGGATGGTCGTGGCGCACATCGACCGCCGTTCCGCACGCGCGCCGGGCCACGCCGACCAGACCCGCTGCGATGGCCTCTTCGGGTCTCACGATCCCCACCCGCTCGAACCGCGCCGCGACCGATGGCGTGTGGAACAGCAGCTCGACCGACCCGGTCACATCGCGACGGGCGGCGTGCAGCCGACGGATCATGTCGAGACGACGGGCCTCGTCGGCGCCGAAACGCACGCCACCGGGCCGCAACATGCCACGCCCCAGCCGACTGCCGCACAAGGCCGCGGTGAGGTTCAGGAAGTCGCCGCGCAGACGGCCGTTGAAGCTGGCGGTGGGCTGGAATCCGACGTCGCCCGCCAGCGCGCCCAGGTCGCCGACGTGGTTGGCCAGACGCTCCAGCTCGAGCATCGTCGCGCGCAGGTCCTGGGCCACCGGGGGCGGCACAACATCAGCCAGCGCCTCGAGCACCAGGCAGTGCGCCCACGTATGGGCCACCGTCGTGTCACCGGCGGCGGCCTCCATCTGGTGCAGCGTCTGGGGATGCGGCCCGCCGACCGCCGCGCGCTCGATGCCGCGGTGCTGGTAGCCAAGCTGAATCTCGAGGTGGAAGACCTGCTCGCCGTGGCATTGGAAGCGAAAGTGGCCGGGCTCGATGACGCCTGCGTGGACGGGACCGACGGCAACCTCGTGCACGTCCTCGCCCTCGACGCGAAAGGTCTCGGCTACGCCGGGGACGATGGGCATGTCCGCGGCACGGCCCCACGCGTCGGGCCCCGGGGTCCAGCGGGCGTGCGAACGCACCGGCTTGAACCACGGGTGACCGACGGCAACTGGGCCGAACTGCTCGGCCAATTCGCGCTCGAACAGGTGCGCCTGCGGACACGACGGCGTCAGCGAGGGATAGCGGTCGCCCACGCGCGCGCGGGCCACGCGCAGCTCGCCGGCCGCGTCGTCGACCAGCACCGCGACGATGCGGCCCTCGCCGTCGCCGCTCCAGCAACCCAGCCGCGCGCCTGCGGAAACGGCCGCGACGACGTCGGCGCTCATCACGTCGAGCGACAAGTCGGGCACGTCGCGCAGGGCGACCGCCACGCCGTTGCGGGTTACGCACCACCGGTCGCTCATGGCGCCACCTGCCCTTGCGACGCGTCGGCCGCCGGGACCGCGCTGAGTCCGCTGCGCTGTTGGGCCGTGGCCTGCGCCTCGGTGAACAACGCCTGCAGCGGCGCGGGGATCCACAGGCCCAGCACCAGCACCAGCGCCAAGCCTACGGCCGGCACGGCGGTCGTGCGCCACGTGTCGCGGAACACCGGCGCGTCGTCCTTGGGCGGCTCGCCGAAGATCGCCTGCAGCAGCGTCTGGCTGAAACCGACGAAAACCAGCGCCAATGCCAGCAGGAAGATCCCCGCCGTCCACCACTGGCCGGACACCATCGCGACTCGCAACATGCCGAATTCACTCAAGAACAGGCTGAACGGCGGCGAACCCGTGGCGGCCAGGAAGCCCAGCAGCAGCAGGATCGCCGACACCGGCACCCGCCGGATCGCGCCCGACACGCCGGGGACGCTGCCCGAGGCAAAGACCCGGCGGATGTTGCCGACCGACAGGAACACGGACGTCTTGGCGACGGCGTTGCCCATCACGTGCAGTAGCACCAGCGGCAGCGCGACAGGCCCCAACCCCAGACCCACAATCAGGATCCCCATGTGCTCGACCGACGAGTACGCGAGCATGCGCTTCAAGTCGGTCTGCCGGACCATGAACGCCGCCGCCCACACCATCGACAGCAGCCCCATGAACACCAGCAGCGACCGCGCGAAGTCGCCCAGCCCCGCGGCGTCCATCACGCCCACGACACGCATCAGCGCCAGAAACGCCACGCTGGTCATGCCGCCCGCCATCAGCGCCGCGACCATGCCGGGGGTCTCGCCATACGTATCCGGCTTCCACGTGTGCATGGGCGCAAGACCCATCTTGGTGCCGTAACCGACGAACAGCAGCACGAACGCCGTTCGCAGCCACGCGGGCGAAAACGACTTCACCGATGCCGTCAGGTCCACGTACGTCATCGACGGCTGGTCGCCCGCGGCAATGGCGCTGTACGCAAGGAAGAACGTGCCCAGCAGTGCGAGCGCGATGCCCGTGCCGCCGACCATCAGGTACTTCCACGTCGCCTCGAGCGAGCGGGGGTTGTTGTTGAAGTAGATCATGGGCGTGACAGACAACGTGGCCGCCTCGATCGACGCCCACATCACGCCCAGATGCTGCGATGCCGTCGCCAGGCTGGCAAAGCACAGGAACAGGCAGGTGCACACGACCAGCACGCGGTTGGGGCGCTCGGACCGGATGCGCAGATAGGCGGGGGCATAGCAGGCGACCAGCAAGAACAGCACGCTCAGGCTCAGCAAGACCACGCTGCCCGCCGCGTCCAGGCGCAGCCACAGGCCGCTTTGCAGCGTGTTGGCGCCGGTGATGCGGGTGCGGGTGGCGATGGCGCCGACCGTCAGGCCCAGATGTGCCACGCCCAGCGCCGGCAGGACCAAGGGACGCCAGCGCTCGCTGCGCACGACGACGGCGGCGGCGGCAGCGACGACAGGGGCGATGAGCAGGGCGGTCAGCATCGCGGCGTCACTCCTCCTTCAGCCGGTTCAACTGGCGGGTGTCCAGCGAGGTGAAGGTGCGGTTCAGGTGGCCCATGACGAGGACCATCACGAACACGCCGGCGACCAGGTCCAGCAGCACGCTGCTTTCGACGAAGAACGGCACGTCGACCACCATCAGCAGGCCGAAGATCGTGATGCCGTTCTCCAACACCAAGTACCCGGTCGCCTGGGTGATCGCCCGGGTGCGCGTCATCAGCAGCAACAACCCCGTGAACAAGCTGGCCAGCGACGCCGGCACCGCGACCACGCTCGCATGGCCCTCGGCAATCGGCAGGTTGCGACCGACCAGCAGCGCGAGGCCCGTGGCCGCCGCGCAGAGCACCAGCGACGTCACGTAGCCGATCGGCGGCTCGACCTCGCGCTTGACCCGATCGTTGGCGAACGCACGCAACAACAGGTGCGGAATCAGCAATCCCTTGGCCAGCGCCGCCCCGACCGTCAGCAGCACCAGGCGCACCGACAGCGCGTGGCCCGACAGCAGCGGCACGGCCGAGATCAGCACGCCCTGAAAGGCCGCCGTGTGGATGATCACGCGGATGCGCCCGCTGCCCAGCAGGCGAAAGTTGATCAGCATCACAAGGGCGAGCAGCAGATCGGTCATCGCCTACCTCATCGCCACGAGCGCGACGCTGAAGGCCGCCATCAGAGACGCCGCCACCAGCAGCATCGGCACCCGCAGCAACCGCTGCCGCGCCAGCACCGATTCGACCACGCCGATCAGACCCGCCAGCACCAGCAGACCCCCAACGGCGATGCCCAGGTCCACCTCTGGCCGCCCGGTCGACGGCAGCAGCAGGCCCAGCACCAGCGAACTCGTCACCGTCAGCTTCAGCGCCGCGCCGTACTCTACCAACCCCAGCATCGGCCCCGAGTGGTCCAGCACCATGACCTCGTGGATCATGGTCAGCTCCAGGTGCGTGTTGGGATCATCGAAGGGAATCCGACAGTTCTCGGCCAGCACGACCAGCACCCACGCGCCCAGCACCAGCAGCAGTGCCCCCGGATGCGCCACCCACGCGTTGCCGCCGATCGCCAGCAGGTTCGTCAGCGTCAGGGGCGCGTCGGTCGCCAGCAGCTGCGCCAACGCCAACCAGCCCAGGAACAGCGCGGGCTCGACCAGGCACGAGAACGCCACTTCGCGACTGGCGCCCATACCCTCGAACGCCGACCCGGTGTCCAGCGCGCTCAGCACCGTGGCAAACCGCCCCAGTGCAAACAGATACGCCACCAGCATCAGGTCGCCGGCAAACGAAAACGGCGACGGCGCGCCCCCCAGCGGCACGAACAGCCCAGCCACCAGCGCCGTGACCACCCCCGCCACCGGCCCCAGACGGAACACCCAGGTCGTCGAGGTGGAGACGACCGCCCCCTTGCGCAGCAGCTTGGCCAGCTCGAAGTAGGGTTGCAGCAGCGGCGGCCCCTTGCGCCCCGCAAACCACGCCTTGACCCGCACGACGACGCCCAGCAGCAGCGGCGACAGGCCGACCAGGACAGCCACGTGCCCCAGCGCCAGCAGCGCCTGCACCCAAACGGGGGCGGTGGTGGCCGAAGCGGTCATTGCTGGCTCCACAGCAGCAACGCGACCAGCGTGGCGACGACGTACGCCAGGTAGATCGGCATCCGGCCGTGCTGGGCGATGTGCAGGCGCGCGATGCCCCGACCGATGGCGCTGACGACGGGCGTGATGCCGCGGTCCAACACCAAGTCGACGGCGTGGTTGCGGAACTCGGCATAGGCGGGAAACAGCGTGCGGGAGGTGGCCGGGGCTCCCTCGCGCGCGCGCAGGCGCGGCAGGTGTTGCTCGGGGACCAGAATCAGCCGCAGCTGCGAGGTCAGCGGGGCGGCGAAACTCGAGGCGGTGTACTGCATGCGCGGAGTCGGCGCCGCGTAGCCGCAGTCCCAGGTGGGCGCACGGGGCGAGGTGCGCACCCGACGGCCCAGCCAGCGCCACAGCAACAGCCCCAGCAGCAATCCCGCCACCGCAACCGCGGTCACCCACAGCGGTTGCAGCGACGCCGCGAAAGACGAGACATCGGCAGGGAGCTCCGGGGCCGCCGCGCGCGCCGCAACCTCCAGCAGGGGGGCCAGCAGCGGCAGGCTCAACCCGATGACAAGGCACAGCGAGGCGAGCACGGTCATCGCGGCGCGCTCGGGCCGACCGGCCTCGTGGGCGTGGGTCGCGGCGGGCGAACGCGGCTCGCCCAGAAAGACCGCGCCGCCCGCCTTGGCAAAGCACGCCAGCGCCAGACCGCCCGTCAGCACCAGCGCCGTCAGGCCTACCGCCGACAGGGCCCAGCCGCCGCGCGCGCCTTGGAACAAACCCATGTAGATCAACCACTCGCTGCAGAAGCCGTTGAACGGGGGCAGCCCGCAAATCGCCGCAGCGCCGACCAGAAAGGTGGCCGCAGTGACCGGCATGGCCTTGGCAAGCCCTCCCAATCGGTCCAGCAAGCGCGTGTGGCACGCGTGGTCCACCGCCCCCGCCCCCAGGAACAGCAACGACTTGAAGATGGCGTGGTTCAGGACGTGCAGCAGCGCCCCGGCCATGCCCAGCACCACCCACTCGGGCCGATCCATACTGCGGCCGACCATCGCAAGTCCCAGCCCCAACAGGATGATCCCGATGTTCTCGACGCTGTGGTAGGCCAGCAGGCGCTTCAGGTCGTGGCTGCCCAGCGCCCACACCACGCCCAGCACGGCCGAGGCGGCGCCCAGCAGGAACACCACGACGCCCCACCACAGCGGCGGGTCCGGCACCAGCGAGAAGAAGCGGAACAGGCCGTAGATGCCCGTCTTGATCAGCACGCCGGACATCATGGCCGACACGTGACCGGGCGCGGCCGCGTGCGCGGGGGGCAACCAGAAGTGGAACGGGAACATGCCTGCCTTGATGCCAAAGCCGACCAGGAACAGCAGGAACAGCAGGGATCCCGCTGCCGTATCCGCCAAGCCCACGGGCAGCGTGGTCAGGGCCAGCGTTCCCGTCAGCGCGACCAGCAAGGCAAACGCCGCAATCAGGGCCAACGTCGCCGCGCGGGTCGTGACCAGATACAGCCAGCCCGCCGAGCGCACCGTCGGGTCGCGGTGCAGGCTCATGACGAGGCCAAAGGCGCTGAACGCCATCACTTCCCAGCTGACCAGGAACGAGATGCCGTCGGTCGCGACCTCGACGCCAAAGATGCCGGCGACCGCAAAGCCGAGCAGCAGGCGCGTCGCGGGGGCCACCGGTTGCTCGGCGTCGCGCCAGTAGCCCGCGCCGTACAGGGCAGCGGCGGCAGAGACAATGGCCGTGGCGGCGAGGAAGACGGCGGACAGCGCGTCGACGCGGGGGACCAGATAGCCCGCGCCCATCAGATCCAGCGAGGTCGGTGCCACCAGCGGAGGGGCGGGCAGCATCAGCGCCCATCCGGCGGCACCCAACGCGAATCCAGACGCCAAGGCCATCGCCACGGCGGCAATCTCCGGGCCCCGCTTGCGCCACACGAGACCCGGGACGCCGCTCAGTGCAGCGACGGCCATTGCCACAAGGGCCAGGATGCCAGAGTCGACCATGACCAGAGCTCCCAGATGCAGCAGAAGCCGCCTGCAGCCGGCGACGCCGACCATACGCCCGCGCCTGCGGGTCCTCAAGTTCGTGGGGGAGGAATTGGCGGCCGAGCGCCCGCGGACGTTTGCGCGCCTCGGACGGCCGCGGTAGGTTCCGCCGCCATGCTGCACCCCTTCACCGACCAAGATGAGTTCGAAGATCGCAAGTTCGACGGCCTGGACCTGCGCGACGGGGTGGTCGAGGGCGTCGCGTTCCACCACTGCACCTTCACCGCCTGCACGTTCACGGGGACGCGGTGGCTGCGCTGCCGGTTCGTGGACTGTGCGTTCGTGCGGTGCGACCTCAGCAACATCAAGCCCTTGGGTACCCTGCTGCGCGACACCTCGTTCACCGAGACCAAGCTGCTGGGCGTCGACTGGACGGCTGCTGCGGAATTCGGCCGCCCCGTGTTCCAGACGTGCGTGCTGGACTACGGCTCGTTTGCCGGCCGGGACATGCGCCGCGCCAAGCTGAAAGAGTGCGTGGCGAGAGAGACCGACTTCAGCGACACCAACCTGACCGAGGCCGTGTTCGACGGCACCGACCTGAGCGGCGCCCGCTTTCGCCACACCAACCTGTCGAGGGCCGACCTGCGAAAAGCCAGCAACTACGCGATCTCTCCGGTAGATAACACGCTGAAACAAGCCCGTTTCTCGCTGCCCGAGGCGATCGGCCTGCTGCACGGTCTGGGCATCCTGCTGGACGACTGAAGACACCTCGTCTTGCCAGAGCGCGCCGGCCGGTGCTAAGCAGCCAGTCCCCCGGAGGTTCCCCCATGATCCCCACTCCCCCTGCCAGCGACGTCCAGCACCGCGCCGCCCTGGAAATGGTCTGCCCGTACCAAGCCGGCAAGCCGATCGAGGAGGTCAAGCGCGAGCTGGGTCTGGACCGCGTGATCAAGCTCGCCTCGAACGAAAACCCGCTGGGGCCGTCGCCGCTTGTGGTCGAGCACCTCAACCGCGCCGACCTCGAGCTCCACATGTACCCGGACTACGAGGCGCGACAGCTGCGCCACGATCTGGGCGCTTTTCTGGGGGTCGCGCCTGAGCAGATCCTGACCGGTGCCGGTTCTGTCGCCCTGATGCGCGTCGTCGCCGACGCCTTTCTGGACCACGGCGACGAGGCGATCCTCAGCGACGTCTGCTTTCCGGTCTACGCTGACGTGACGCGTCTGGCGGGGGCCACCCCGGTCGTCGTGCCAGTGGACGACGACCTGCAACAGGACCTCGCAGGCATGCTGGCGGCCGTCACGCCACGCACCAAGATGGTCTTCCTGGCCACACCGAACAATCCGACCGGCCGCAACATCCCGGCAGGCGACGTCGAGGCGTTTCTGGACAAGCTGCCCGAGCGCGTGCTGTGCGTGCTGGACATCGCCTACTGGGAGTATCTGGCCCACGCCGACCCGGCGGTGCAGGATCCGGTCCGCCTGCTGGCGAAACACCCCAACCTGATGATCCTGCGCACATTTTCCAAGGCGTTTGGCCTCGCCGGTCTGCGCGTCGGCTATCTGGTCGCCAACGCCCGCATCACCGCCTCGGTCGCGCGCGTGCAGACGCCGTTCAGCACCAGCTCGGTCGGTCAGGCGGCGACCCGGATCGCCATGCACGACGCTGAGCACATGAAGGCCACGCTGGCCCTGAACCAGGCCTCGCTGGCAGCCATGACCAGGGGATTGACGGCCCTTGGCGCGCACGTCTGGCCGACCACCGCCAATTTCCTGCTGGCCGACCTGCACCGGGACTCGGTCGACCTGTTCGACCGGCTGCTGCGCCGGGGCGTCATCGTGCGACCGCAACACCACCCGCGGATCCGCACGACCCTGCGCATCACGTCTGGCACCCTCGAACAGACCCAGCTGCTGCTCGAGGCGATGGCGGCGGAGATCAAGGTCGCGGTTTCCTGACTCGGGTGACGGCGGCGCGATGGGGCGCGTGCGCGTGCGTCCGCGCGTGAGCGTCTACGGTCCCGGTCGTGCAGCAAGCTGGTCGGGCCTGCCGAGCAGCACCACGCGGTCCCCTTCCTGCAACAGCTCGTCGGGGCGAGGCGGAAACACCACGTCGCCGTTGCGGCTCTTGACGGCCAGCACCATCAGCTCCGGGCGCCCCCACAAGCCGGACTCCCGCAGCGACCGGCCCACGGCGTTGAGGTTCTGCGCGAGCAACTCCTCGATCCCCAACTCGAAATCCCCCTTGCGCGTCGAAAGCCCGATCAGCTCTGTAATCGCAGGGCGCAGGATCTGGTGGGCGATGCGGTGACCGACCACGCGGCCCGGGATGAACACGTGGTTGGCCCCGGCGCGCTCGAGCTTGACCTGGCTCGCCGGGTCCTCTGCCTTGCCGTGAATGGTCAGGGAGGGGTTGGTCTCGCGCGTCAGGACCCGAGCCGACAGCGTCAAGAACACGTTGGACGCGTCGTCGTTCAGTGCCGCCACCAGCGTGTTGGCCCGGTCGATGCCCGCCGCCTTCAGCACCTGGTCGTCGTTCGCGTCGCCCTGCAAGAACGCGATGTCCCCGCGCAAGCCCAGCCGCTCGACGACGCGCGGGTCTCGGTCGATGACGATAAAGGGCAGCTGCTGCGCGTGCAGTTCCTCGACCAGCGCAGTGCCCAGCCGACCGCAGCCGCAGACCATCGTGTGGCCCCGCAGGTTCTCCATCATGCGCTCCATGCGTTCGCGACGTCGGTAGGCGCGGACGCCGCCGCCGGCCAGAAATGCGGTGACCTCGGCCAAGGCATAACCCAAGGTGCCGACTCCAATGAAGATGATGAGGACGGTGAACACGCGACCGGCGCTGGTCAACGGGTGAACCTCGCCGTAGCCAATCGTGGCCAGCGTGATCACGGTCATGAACAGGCTGTCGAGCAGGCTCCACCCTTCCAGCAGCGTGTAGCCCCCCGTCCCGATGACAAGAATCCCCAGGACCAGCCACGTGGTCGCCAACGCGGTGCGGCGAATGCGCTGGTTCTCGCTGGTGGGTCGCGCGACAGGGTGCATGACCGGATGCTAACGCACTGCGCCGGGGCGGCAAGGGGGGCACCGGGGCGATGGCAAAGGGGGGTGATGCTCCGCGAAAGAGGCGGCACCGCAGCCGGGTCGGTTGGCCGAAATTGTGCGATATCGGGCCGTTACTTCACGCAGCGAACGTAGTACGCCCCCGAAGCGGCGTTCACGGCGCTGGACCCGATGTCGAAGTTGACGAACCAAGCGGTGCTGCCATAGCCCGCGTTTCTGGTCCAAAAGTTCGCCGCCGGGGTCGACGGGAACGCGGCCGGGTCGATGGCGCCGGGCTTCTGGATCCGGTCCACCAGCGACCTGAGCTCGATGACGTGCGGCAACCGCCAGCCAGGCACCGCGTCGCAGAACGTCTTGGCCGCAGCCCACGACATCGGCCCGGATTCGCTACGCTGCCACGCCAGCTTCGTCGCCTGATCCAGCACGGTCGCGGCAGCTTCGTCTACAAGAAAGCGTTGCGCCGGCGGCAAGGGCGAGGCTGTCTCATTCCGCACACAGCGGGACCGGCGCAAGGTCGTGATGGGCCAACCCCACACGCGGCCTTCGTTGAAGTCGACCCCCCAGTACTTGCTGCTGGAGCCGCCGTACTTCACGGCAGACCAGAAGAAGGTCCCGTCGGAGCCCGGCATCCCTTGGAAGGGGTCGGCGATGGCGGGAGCGACGACCTCGAAGTCGATGAGGCCCTCGAACTCGGCCATGGTCGGCAGCCGCCAGTCCGAAAACCCGCCCAGCGCCAAGGCCTTGCACGCGTCGACCGCCTGTGGCCACGTCACTTGATCCTGATACTCCTTCTGCCATTGGAGCCCGGTCATCGAGTCGCTGACGGTGCCGTCCACATTGTCCAGCAGGTACTCGTTCGGGTCCGTCCGCACGCCCCAAACGGGAAAGTCGGGCGCACAGATGTTGCCGGCCGCCGTCGCGACCAGCACATAGTCCGCGCCACACGCCGTCGCCCCGCCACAGTCCTCTGGGCAATCGGCCGCAGTCTCGCCCTTCTCGCACAGCACGTTGCCGCACGCTGAACACCCCGGACAGGCGTCGCTGACGTCGGAAGCGTCGACAGCGCTGTCGGCATAGGCATCGGCCGTCTCGGTCGCGTCCCCGGCAGTCTCCTGAGCCGTGTCCGTCGCGATGTCTGCGGCCGTCGTGTCGGCGGGTTCGTCTGAGGGCTCCGAGCCGCACGCGCCCGGCAGCGCAACGACAACCAGAAGCAGGACTGCAGGACGCATCCAGAGGGAATTCATGGGGGAGGGCTCCGTCATGTGTGGCCTACGCGAAACGGCAAGCGCCCACCGCCAACCATCCCGGCGCGCGACAGGCCTTCACGACTCACTACGCCCGCGCCAACCCCACGTCAATCGGTCATTTTTGCG
>CAYURO010000033.1:0-46366 GCA_964447285.1 uncultured Enterobacteriaceae bacterium
GTGGCCGGCCCAAACGGACTCTCGCTGTCGGGGCACTTGGCCGGTTCGGAGTTCTCGTCCTGCGTCGTGTCTGAGGTGCTTGTCTACGCAGGTGCGCTGGGTCCGCTGCAGCGGCAGGCCGTCGAGGCGTGGCTGAACGCGCGGTACAAACTGTGGTGAAGGCTAGGGAATCGTGACGTTCCAGTCATCCAGCCAAATCGTCGCGGCCCCTGTCCAGCCTGCGGATACGTCGTACACGCGAATCATTCCGCGAACATAGGCTGCGGCTGGCGGCGCGGTGGTCGAGTAGGTGTGCTTGACCCAAGTGCCCGTGTCCGTCGAATAGGTGCCGGAGTAGCTGTCGGTGTACGAGATCGCCTTCTTGTCCGCTGCGTAGAACATCAACGCGAGTCGGCCGCGCCCGCCCGGATGGCCGTCGTACAGCCACGCCGTTATCGTGGCTTGTTGGGCCGGGCTGATCGGCATGTACATCGCCTGAACCAAGTCCTGATTGTCGACCAAAGTCCACGTCAACTCGCATGCGCCGGCCCCGCTGTGCACCGTCGCGGTCGAACGTACGGTCTTGTAGCCCGTGGTCGGCTTCTCGAAGTCCGGGGGCGGGTCGTTGACCCAGGCCTCTTCGAAGCCCCAGTTCGAGGAGTCAGGGGTGCCGACGCCGCTGCAGGCCGTGGTGACCACGTTCTCTACATCCGCACCGCCGTTGAACAATTGGACCCGGTACAGGCTGCCGGCCTGCACCACCGCACCCGCGACCAGATCGAAGGTGGCCCCGGCACACAGCGACGACACGCCCTCCACGCGAAACACCAAGTCCGAGGCGACCTTGGAGGTGACCAGCGCGTCGGTGCCCTGCAGCGTTACCACCTTCAGCCCCTTGCCCACAGCGACCCGGCTCTCGTTTGCCTCGACCTGTAACGTCGGCTTGGTCGTCGCCTGCAGGTCCACCCGCCACGGCACCGGATTGCCAGAGCCCATGACCTGCGGAGTGCCGGATCCGATGATCTGCAATTGCCCATCTACTTCGGCCAGTTCCGTGACCTGCAGACCAAGCGACTGCTGAACGGTCGGCTTGGGATACGGCCAACTTGCGCCGACCACGACCTGGATGCCCTGACTGGTGCTGTCGTCTCCCAGAAAGTAGCCCTGTCCGTAGACGTAGGTCACCGTCACGTTCTGCACCATGACGCCGGTTTGGACCCCTAAGGGACAGGTGCGCAACGCCTTCACCGTCGTGAGCTTGCCGCACGTCGACGACGTGTCCGTGATGTCGGGGATGTCGGAAACCTCTTCCGTGTCTTGGACTTCCGGAACGTCCGTTGTGTCGCTGGCATCCGCCACGTCGGTGGTGTCGAGGATATCGACGGTGTCCTGGACCTCGGTCACGTCCACGTCCTGCACATCGATCGCGTCCGTCGTGTCCATGACGTCTGCCGCGTCCTGGATGTCGGTGGCGTCGGTGGCATCCTTGACGTCCTTGACGTCCGGCTTCGCGTCCTGGCCTGCAGTGTCGCCCGTGACGACGTCGTTCGTGGGCCACAGGATGTCCAACTCAGCATCCTCGTTCCACGTGCCGCTGCCACCAGAATCTGAGGTGCCCGAGTCGCACGCCGTCGCGAGCGTCAAGATCAAGGCGCCGACCAAGAGTTGGGAGCGCGAACCCACGGGAACCTCCGGCGGCCCGGCGAGTTGGACCGGACGCGGCCTGCACTGTAACGCTTGTCGCTGCACACGAGCAATCCGTCTGGACGTCGAACGCTCCGTTGCGAAAGCACGGGGAGCCTGCAAGCTGTGCAGTTAAGTAATGGCATCGACAATTGACAGGGGAATCGCCTAGCCTGATGACGTTCCAAAGGGACGCGCACGCGACTCGGCGGAACGGGGTCCCTGATTTCCACAGCACCGGAACGACAGCATGCGCCGCGCGGAACAACAACCTATCTCTGGCCAGTTCGCTCTGCGGACATGGTGCTGGAGGGTCGGCGTTGCGCTGGTTGCGGTGGCGTTGTTGGCTCCCGGTTTGGCCCTTGCGCAGTCCACCTCTCCCGGCCCGCTCGCGAAGTCCCACGCCAAGTGGGATACCCCCGAATCCTGTGGCAAGTGCCACGACGCCGAGCAAGGGCCGACCGATACCAAGTGCCTGAGCTGCCACGACAAAACCGCCAAGTCCAAGTTCCACGCCAGCCAAGCGCGGGACTCTGGCAAGCGCTGCGCGCAGTGCCACCGCGAACACCGCGGGCGGGACTTCCAGATGGTGCGGTGGACGCCACCTGAGAAATTTCCCCACGATCAGACGGGTTTCGTGTTGCGCGACGCGCACGCCCGCAAGAAGTGCGCCGACTGCCACAAGACCCCCAACCGCTGGACAGGCCTGGCCCTGACCACCTGCGCGAAGTGCCACGAGGATCCGCACAAGCCGACGCTGGGCGGCAAGTGCGCGGACTGCCACACGGAAGTGAAATTCGCCAAGGCTGAGCGCTTCAGCCACGACAGAGCGAAGTACCGTCTGGACGGCAAGCACAAGGACGTCCCGTGCGCGAAGTGCCACAAGGGGGAGGGCAAGGCCGGTGTGTATCGCGGCCTTCCGTTCGCCAAGTGCGCGGACTGCCACAAGGAACCCAAGGAAAACCACAGCGGCGGCAAGGACTGCGCGACGTGTCACAGTGTGCAGGGCTGGACCGTGGTCGCGGCCAAGGCGGGCGTCGACCTGCATGAGCGCACCAAGCTGCCGCTGCGAGGTCGACACGCTGAGATCACCTGCGAAAAGTGTCACTCGACCAAAGAGAAGGTGAAGGGAATCGAGCGGTTCGCCAAGGTCGACCGCAAGTGCGCCTCCTGTCACCGCGAGCCCCACGGCGGCCGCTTCGGTCAGGACTGCAGCAACTGTCACGGGGCGAGCGACTGGCGCATGACCTCCACGTCCCGCTTCGACCACGGCAAGACCCGGTATGCCTTGGTCGGCGCCCACCGCACCGTCGCCTGCACCGCTTGCCATCCTGCCGGCGAGCCCTACCGCCAGCGGTTCCTGTCCCACCCCGGTGAGCGCTGCCAGGAGTGCCACGGCGACCCGCACGGCGGTCCATTTGCGTCGGTCCAAGCCGGTGACAAGTGCGAGACGTGCCATCGCGTCGAGGGCTTCCGCCCGGCGCGGTATGGCGTACCCGACCACGAGCGGTCGAAATACCCGTTGACCGGTGCCCATCGCACCGTCGCGTGCGCCGATTGCCACCGACGACCGCCCCCCACCCCACCCAAGCCGCCTACGCCGCCCAAGCTGCAAAAGCTGGCGCAGAGCTGCGAGAGCTGCCACCGGGATCCGCACGGTGGACAATTTGTGAAGAGAAATCCTCCCTTGGGCTGTGCAGACTGCCACGGAACGCCGGGTTTCGTGCCGTCAGGGTTCAACCATGAGAAGACCCGGTTCCCGCTGGCCGGCCCGCACGCCAAGGTCGCGTGCGCCGCCTGCCACTTCCGGCCCCAAGCCAATGCGCCAGTGCAGTTCACCGGGACGCGCGGCCGCTGCGAGCAGTGCCACCGCGACCCACACGGCGCTCAGTTTGCTTCACGCGGTGCTGCCAAGGCTTGCGACGACTGCCACGGCGGCGGACAGACCTTCAAGATCGCGGCCTTTGACCACTCCAAGACACGCTTCCCCCTCGACGGCACCCACGCCAAGGCGGCGTGCGCGAAGTGCCACGGTCAGGTCAAGACGACCGACGGCGTGTCGCGGACCGTGTACCGCATCGGCCCACGCAACTGCTCGAACTGCCACTCGAATCCGCACATTGACAACTCCGCGCTGGGCTTGGCACACGGGGCGGTCGCCGGAGTGGCCGATTGGGCGTGCGCGACCTGCCACTCGACGGAGAACTGGAGTGCTGTTCCGGCCAAGGTGGCCTTCGATCACCGACGCACCGGCGTACCGTTGACCGGGGCGCACGCGCAAGCGGCCTGCAGCGGGTGCCACCGGCCGGCAGAGCGCAATGGTCCCGTTCCCCGCGCCTGCGCCGCGTGCCACGCCGACACGCACGCGGGCCGCATGGGCCAGCGCTGCGAAGACTGCCACAGCGCGCTGTCGTGGAAGCAACCACGCAGCCTGCCGCGACATGAGACCACGCGATTCCCCTTGACGGGTGCACACTTGGCAGCAGACTGCCGCTCGTGCCATCCCCGCGGCGATGTGCAGCAGTTCAGCGGCGCGCCGACGGTGTGCGGCGATTGCCACCGCGATCTGGCGATGGCGGTGCGGAATCCGGACCACCGACTCGCGGGCTTCGGTCCGGGCTGCCAGACCTGCCACACGACATGGACCTGGCACCCGGCCAAGGTCGATCACGGGCGGTGGTGGGCGCTCGAGGGCCGGCACGCCACGACCGACTGCGCGTCCTGCCACGGGGGCGGCGTCTACCGCGGCCTTGGTCGCGACTGCTTGAACTGCCACCAGACCGACTATCTGAAGTCCCATCCGGACCACGTGGGCGGCGGGTTCCCCAAGACGTGCGGCGACTGCCACACCGCCATCGCCTGGAACGTGCTGAAGGGCGGTTGGCACGACCGCTGGTTCCCGGTGTCGTCGGGCAACCACTCGGGCATCTCGTGCACATCGTGCCATCCCGGACAGGTCAAGGCGGGACAGTACACCTGCACCGCGTGCCACGAACACAACCAGTCGAGCATGACCGGAGAGCACGGCGACGTGGGCGGCTTCGTCTGGGAGTCGCACGCGTGCTATGGCTGCCACCCCAAGGGCGGCGCGGATTGACCGGAGGAGGGGACCCCATGGACCGAACCCATCGATTCGCAAGGACTGTCGCCATCGGCGTCGCAGGTTGGGGGGTGATCGCGGTCACCGGATGCCAACAGTTGGGACTCACCGAGCCTGACCCGGTCGAGGTCCCCTGCGCCAGCTGCCACACGCCCGACTACCAAGCCACCAAGCTGCCCAACCATACCGCCCAGAGCTTCAGCACCAACTGCGTGCAGTGCCACGCAACGTCGGCGTGGAAACCCGCCAACGGCTTCGACCACGGCACGGTGTTTCCGCTGACCGGCAAGCACTCGACCGCGACATGCCAGGAGTGCCACACGACCGACCTGCCGCCACCCAAGGCCTGCGTCGGCTGCCACGAGCCCGCGTACCTGGGAGCGAAGATCCCCAACCACGTGACCAGCAAGTATCCGACGACCTGCGAGAAGTGCCACACCACCTCGGGCTGGAAACCTGCGACCGGCTTCGACCATGCGACCGTGTTCCCACTGCTGGGCAAGCACTCCACGACCGCCTGCGAGAAGTGCCACACTTCGGATCTGCCGCCGCCCAAGACATGCGTCGCGTGCCACGAGCCCGACTACGTGGGCGCCAAGCTGCCCAACCACGTGACCGGCAAGTTCGCCAAGACATGCGAGGCGTGCCACACCCCTGCTGGGTGGAAGCCCGCAACCGGTTTTGACCACGGCAAGGTGTTCCCACTGCTTGGCAAGCACCTGACGACTGCTTGCGAGAAGTGCCACACCTCAGACCTGCCACCGCCCAAGACTTGCGTCGCGTGCCACGAGCCCGACTATCTGGGCGCCAAGCTGCCCGACCATGTGGCCGGCAAGTACGCCAAAACCTGCGACACCTGCCACACGCCCACCGGGTGGAAGCCTGCAACCGGCTTCGACCACGCCAAGCTGTTCCCACTGCTGGGCAAGCACGCGACGACGCCCTGCGAGAAGTGCCACACGTCGGACCTGCCGCCGCCCAAGACGTGCTCTGCGTGCCACATGGCGGAGTACAAGGCGACCACGGTTCCCAACCACGCGACTCAAGGGTTCGGGACCACCTGCGAGACCTGCCATACGCCGACCGCTTGGAAGCCAGCCAAGATGCCCAGCCACACCAAATTCCCCATTACCTCGGGCAAACACTCCAAGTACACATGCGCGCAATGCCATCAAGATCCGACCAGCTACAAGGCGTTCACTTGCATGTCCGGAAACTGCCACTCCAAGAGCTCGACGGACAACAAGCACAATGGCGAGGGGGGCTACGCCTATACGGCCGCCAAGTGCTACCAGTGCCATCCGCAGGGCTTTGCCGATGACTGAACCCTTGCGACATCGGATGGTGCGAAGCGCGCGCTGGATCGGCGCTGTCGCGGCCGTGTGCATGTGGCTGGCGGCGGCGACGGCGGCGGCGGCGGCGGCGACCGTGACTTCCGTCGCTCCGCACAGCCAAGGCAGCGACGTGTTCCTGCGACTGGCTCCGGGCGAGCACTACCAGACAGGTCAGGTGCTGCGGGTCGAGCGGGCCTCCAAGGTGGATCGTCCGGGCAAGGCCGCCAAAGCGCCGCCGGTGGTGTTCGAACTGGAAGTGCAAGACGTTGCGGGCGACCGCGCGCGTGCCGTGGCCAAGCCGGGACCGACGCCAGAGGTAGGGGAAATCGTCGGTGCCGCGGTACCAGCCCAGACGCCCCCGATCGGTGACCCCGCCCGGGCGTGGAAGGTCGCTCCGACTTCGATGGAAGCCTCTGCACACGACGAACAGACATGGACGTCTCTCGCGGCAGGGCAGCCACAGGTCGTGCCCTCCAAACGAAGCGCTGGTGCCGCCTCCGTGCGGGAGTTGCGGCCACAGGGTGACCTGACGCTCGTCGCGCTGACGGTCGCGCAGCCGGGAGGCCAGACGTGGGCCACCGCAAGGCTGACGAGCCACCTGACACTGCCGTCTTTGGGCGGAGGCCCGGTCGCCTATCGCCACGATCTCGGGCTGGATCTCGATACCCTGGGCGGGGTTCCACGGTCCGCAGCGGAGCGGTCCTTGCGGGTACGGTTGCTGGAAGGGCGCATCGCAACCGGCCGTGACCGGCGCTGGGGCGGGTCGGTGGGGCGAACGCTGGTCGGCGACGGTGCCCTGCTGCAGGCGGTCGATGGCGCGGCCGTGCGGGTCGCCGTGTGGGAGGGTGCGGAACTGGAGGGCTACGGCGGTCTGACCCCAGATCCCCTTGGTTTTACTCCGGATGTCGAGTCAGGTCGGTTGGGAGCACGGCTCACCTGGTCAGGGACGGCTGGCGACGCACAGGCTTGGTGGGCCGCCGGCTATGGCGCAGAGACCTGGCAGGGCGGCCTGGATCGGCAGACGCTGGGCGCGGGCGGCTGGATCGACCACCCGCGTTGGGGCACTGGTTACGCGGACTTGAGCCTCGTTCTCGCTCCGTCGGACTTGACCGGCACGCCATTCGTGGCTTCGGGTAGCCCGCAAGGCGTGCATCTGGGACGCGCCCTGGTGGACGTGGCGACGCCGACTGCCCGTTGGCGCGGCCGTGTGCGGTACGTCTACCAATCGGACGACCTGACCCGGCAGTGGGCTGCTCGTTTGCCCTACCAAGGCTGGACCGCCAGCGATCATCAGGCGTTGTGGTCGCAGATGGACCTGCCGCCGTGGCTCGGCGTTGCGTGGCAGCCAGAAGTCTGGGTGGCGCGGACGTCGTCGGGGGATGCTTACGAGGGCTGGCAGGGCGGTCTGGGCCTTGGCACTTCCGGAAGCTTGGATGCATTGGCTCGCTGGACTTGGAACGCGGGGACATTCCTGCGGGCATCGGGGAGTCAGCAGGCGCTGGGGCTGTCTGGGGGCGCGCGCTGGCAACGCACAGCATCACAGGGATGGCACGCCCGCGTCCGCACGGCACTCGAGACCGTCGGTTCGGTCGAGGTCGCCGCCGTGCCGCTGGGCGTGCACGTTGGGGCCGATTGGCGCATCAACGACTGGCTGGTCGGCAGCGAGCTGGGTGGTGAACAGGCGCTGGCCGTCGACGGTCCAAACGCGAGTGCCTACTTCGACTGGATGGTGCTGGTATCCCGGCGCCTGTAATCGGCAGTACCTTCTCGAGACAAGGCAAGGGGCGAGGCTTCATGGCTAGGTCGAAGAGCCACCGCTGGGTGGTGGAAGGCATGTTGCTGATCGTGGGACTCGCGGCGGTCGTCGCCCTGTTCCTGAACGGTCGGGACTTCTACCTGTTGCCGTCAAGCGTGCAGCTGGACCACCCCCGCTACGACGATCTGCGCTCGGCAGGACCGATTGGCCGCTGGATCGGAAGCGTCGCGGTCGTCCTCTTCGTCGGCAACCTGCTGTACCTCCTGCGGCGACGGCTACGGTCGACGCACCGGCTGGGCACGCTGCGGTCCTGGATGACCGCGCATGTGTTCTTGGGGCTCGTCGGCGGCGCATTGTTGTTCCTGCACGCAAACTTTCAGATGACCAGCGAGGCAGCCAGCCTGTCGGCTTGGGCCGTGATTGTGCTTGTGGCGACCGGTGTTGTGGGGCGCTACCTGTACATGCTGGTGCCGCACACCGCTTCCGGTGAGGAGGATCCGACGGGCCTGCACGGACGCGCGGAACGGGCGCTGGCCCAGATGGCCGAACGCCTGGGTCCCAACCACCCGCTGCTGGCTGGCGTCTCCCGATTGGCTGGCCTGGACCGACCCGCGTCGGGAAGAAACGCGCTGACCGCTGCTGCGCGCCTGTTGGTCTCGCCGCTAGCGGGACTGGTGCGGCGGTTTCAGCTGCGTCGGCTGCTGCGCGTGCACGGCGGGGTGCTCGACGCCGAGACCCACGACTGGGCGGCCGAGCAGGCTCTGGAGGCCGTGCGAGCGGGCCACGCACGTCTGGTCGCCGGTCGGGCAGCCCGCTTGCTCCGGTCTTGGCGATGGGTGCACCTGACAGCTGCGCTGGTGATGGCTTGGGCCGCCGGGCGCCACGTTTGGAGTGCAGTCCAGCACGGTTATGGTTGGCCAATGCCCGGGGGCGGTTGGACCTCTGTGAGCATCGCAGCGCTGCTGCTGGTGGTCCTGGGTGGCGCGGAGACCGTCTATCGCCGCAAGCGGCGTCGCGGAACGGCTCGCGTACACGCCGTCGAGGGCGCACCGCCGGAACCGCCCCCGACCCTTCACCCCTACATCGACCCCAGCCGCTGCATGGGCAGCGCGGCTTGCATCGCCGCATGTCCAGAAGGCGACATCCTGGCGCTGATCGACGGCCGCAGCCGGCTGGCGGGACCGTCGCACTGCGTGGGTCACGGTGCCTGCGCGGCAAATTGCCCCGTGGAAGCGATCTCGTTGGTGTACGGCAGCTTGCGGCGCGGCGTAGACATCCCTGACGTCTCTGAGCAGTTCGAGAGCTCCGTCTCCGGCGTCTACCTGGTGGGCGAGTTGACCGGCATGGGCCTGATTCGCAACGCCGTGCGGCAGGCTGTCCAAGCTGTGGACCACATCGCCGCGCGCCACGCCAAAGACCACCGCCCGACTGCTGAGGACGAGTGGGACTTGTGTATCGTCGGTGCGGGACCCGCGGGACTGGCCGCGAGTCTCGCGGCGAAGGAAAAGGGCCTGCGCGCAGTGACGCTTGAACAAGAGCCCGAGGCCGGTGGCGCCATCCGTCACTACCCTCGCGGCAAGATCGTCATGACCGAGCCGGTGCAGTTGCCTGGCTACGGCAAGCTGGCACTCTACAACGTATTGAAAGAGGACTTGATTTCGGTTTGGGAGGATGTTCTGTCGAAGGTCGAGCTGGACCTGCGCTATGGCATGAAAGCCGACGCCCTTGAGGCGCACGCGGACACCGGCTTCGTCGTCGTGGCCGGGGCAACCCGGCTGCGCGCGCGGCGCGTTCTGCTGGCGGTAGGCAGACGGGGCACCCCGCAACGGTTGGGCGTACCCGGTGAGGAGCAGCCCCACGTGATCTACAACCTCTTGGAGCCAGAGCCGTTTTCCGGCCACCGGGTGATGGTGTTCGGCGGAGGCGACTCAGCGATCGAGGCTGCCGTTTCGCTGGGCGAAGCCGGGGCTGCGGTACACTTGGTCCATCGGCGCAAGGACTTCGACCGCGCGCGCGCGGCCAACCGTACCCGACTTGAGGACGCGGTGGCCCGCGGCAAGATCGCGCTGCATCTGGAAACCGGAGCCGCCGCCATCGGGGCGACGAACGTCCGCCTGACAAACGGTGACGTGGTCGAGATCGACGACGTTCTGGTGTCGATCGGCGGCACGCTGCCCACCAAGCTGCTACAGGGTGCTGGTGTACAGACGCGCACGCACTTCGGCCGACCCAAGGCAGCTTGACCGGCACCGAAGAGCAGACGTCTCAGTGCATTCCACATCGAACTTGATCGACTGCCGCCCAACCGCTACCGTTCCTTCCTCTCCCACCATCATGAGGTTCGCCATGCCCCGCATTCTCGTCTGGGACATCCCCACGCGCCTGTTCCACTGGCTGCTGGCCGCGTCTTTCCTCGGGGCGTTTGCGATCGCCCAGTTGATCGACGACGACAGCCCGAATTTCCGCATGCACATGCTACTGGGGCTGACAGCCGCATTTCTGGTCATCCTGCGCGCGGTTTGGGGCTTCATCGGCTCAAAGCACGCCCGGTTCAGCGACTTCGCATGGTCGCCGACGGGGCTGATCGACTACCTGAGGGGCGCTTTCACGGGGGCGGGCAAGCCCTATGCGGGCCACAACCCCGGGTCTACCTGGGCGATTGCCGCGATGTTCGTCGCGGTTCTGGGCCTTGCCGCCACGGGCATTGCGATGGGTCGGGGCAATGAGGCGGTGAAGGAGGTCCATGAAGGGTTCGTGCTCGTCATGGTCCTGAGCGTCGTCGCACACCTGGCGGGCATTGTGTGGCACACGTTGCGGCACAAGGAGGCGATCGCCCTGAGCATGTTCCACGGCGAACGACTCGTGCAGGCCGAACACGCGATTCCATCGGCGCACCCGCTGGTGGCCGTGCTGTTTCTGGTGCTCGTCGCCCTGTGGGGGGGCGTTGTGTTCACCGGCTACGACGCTGCGAAGAGTCAGATCACGCTGCCCGGCATCGGCGCCCTGCACCTCGGCGAGCCAGACGAAGGCGGTGCTGAGGGCAAGCATGGCGTGGGATCCGGCGAGCAGAAGGAAGAAGAAGGGGATGACGACGACGACTGATACACTCTCGTGACGCACACGAGCGCCCGGCATGTAGACCTCGCGCGGGCAGAACGCCAGGGGCCGGTCTCGAGACCGGTCTCGCCTTGGTCTCGAGACCGAAGAGTTGCCGGCTTCGCCCCTGACTGACTGCGATTATTCTCCGCATTTTCAAGCGCTTGCCAAGCGACGCAAGTCTGGCACGGTCCTTGAAACCATGGCAGGCCACCGGGCGACACGCCCCGGACGAGGCCCACCATGCAGATGACTCCCGCGCCCTCTCTTTGCCCCGCCGATGAAGTGGCCCCTGACGCGGCGATGCTTGTCCCGCTGACGCCCGGTGAGATGGCCCTTTACGACTTCCTGCGCATGACCCGTCGTGAACTGGCGGCCGAGCGCACCGCCGCTTTGGGCTTTCGGGTGCCGCTGTTTGCCGTGCTGACCAACGCCACCCTTCGCGAGGTTGCCCGCCTGAGACCCCTCGACCTTGTCGCCTTGGCCCGGATTCGCGGTATCGGCCCCGCCAAGTTGGCAACATACGGAGACCAGATCCTCGACACGCTGGACCGCCGCACAGCGTCGCTGTGCCTGTGTCGGCTGGATGAGGAAGCCGTGTCGGCAGCGCGAGCTCGGGGCGCCAAGGCACCGCCGACCCAGCGAGGTCCAGCACGGGACACCCGCGCCGAGGCGTTCGCGGCGTTCGCGGCCGGGGCGCAGTTGACGGACGTGTGTCGTGTCACTGGGCGGCGGCCTGGGACCGTTGAGCGATACTTGGAGGAATTCATCGCTGCGACGGGGGTCACTCGGCCTGAGCCATGGGTCGATTCAGTGACCTTTGACCGGGTGGTGTCGGCCGCACAAGTCGTGCCCGGCCCGCCGATGAAGCCGTTGTTCGAGGCGCTGGGCGGCGCGATACCCTATGTCGCGATCCGGGTGGCACTTGCGGTCGAGCGGGAACGTCAGGCGGCATTCGCCTCGGCAGCGTAGAGCCGACCGACGGCGCAAGACCGCCCTCCCCTTCAATTGGTGTTGCCAGCCGCGCCGGTCTGGCCGGCGAAATTGGCCCCCGTACCGCCTGCGCCGCCGGCCCCGCCCTTGCCGATGACATACACCATGCCTGCGCCGACTGTGGGCGACGAGCCAGCCGCCTTGTAGATGCCGAAGCTGACACCGCCGCCTCCGCCACCGCCCGCGCCACCGGGACCGCCCGCAGAGCCGTTGGCGCCCGCGCCACCGTCGCCACCATCGTCCGGTCCGCCGCCACCGGCCGCGCCCGGCCCACCCGCACCGCCTGCGCCCGATGCGCCGCCCACACCGCCCGCGCCGCCGTCTGCGGTCTTCAGGCTCGTCGACAGGACCGACGGTGAGGCCGCATACAGGAAGACCGCGAAGGAGCCGCCGCCGCCACCGCCACCGAGCCCCGGTTCGCCTCCACAGCCGCCCGCACCGCCGCCGCCACCACCGCCACCTCGGTCAGAGTTGCAGACGCAACCGAACCAGGTGTCGCAAACGCTGCACGAGGCACAAGAACTGCCCCCGCCGCCGCCACCGCCGCCACCGCCCCCTCGCCCGGCAGGTCCCTTCTGACCATCGCCGCCTGCGCCGGGAACCCACCAACCCACAGCCGCCGCGCCCACGCCGGAACCGCTGCCGCCGTGGATGCTGACCGGTGCTGCGCTGCCGCCGATGCCTCCACCACCGTTGCGGTCACAGCCGTTCCCGGTGCCCGCGCCTGCGCCCCCGGCACCGCCGCTGTTACCGCCCGGGCTGCCTGCGACCCCGCCGCCGGTGTTGTATCCGCCACCACCACCCGCACCTCCCGACGCACCGCAGCCGCTGGTGCCGCCGGACCCGCCGCCACCGCCACCCGAACCGTTCGAGGTCCCGCCCGCGCCGGCCGTGCCGTTACCTCCGTTGGCGCCCTTGTTGCCCGCCGAGCCGACAGCGCCCGGACCGCCGCTGCCTGCCTCGATCACGCAGTCCTCGACCACCAGGCCGTTGCCATTCGACACGTACAAACCGTAAGAACTGCCGCCGGTAGACGCATTGGCTCCGGCCTGCGCGGTCATGGACAACAGTGTCGTCGACGCCACGATGCCGGGCGCATGAACGGCCACAACTCTGCCGTTCTGTACTTGGGTCGACAGGATCCGGGTCACATTCTTGGGTGCGCGCTCCCACTTGGCTGCGCGGTCGTAGCCACCGACAAGCCAGACGCCGTTGGCCAGCGTCACCGGTCCAGCGTACTGGCCCTTGGACACGAACACATGTTTGCCCGCGGCGGCGGCGGCAGTGATGGCCGCTTGGATGCTGGCCTTGGGCTGGTCAGGTGTCCCAGGCCACCCGTCATCGCCTCCGGCAACATCGACAAAGACAGCCGCCGCCATCGTCCCGTCAATCCCGTCGCAGTTGGTGTCTGCGAGGCCGACGTCGGGCATGTCGGCCGCCGCCGGGTTCACGCCTGCGACGGCGTCCTTGCAGTCGCCGGCGCCCTTGGGGCAGATAAGCGGAACGGGTGACGCAACCTGCATCTGAGCGTCACAGAAGCCATCCTTGTCGTCGTCGCACCCCTCGTCGATGCCGGCCTTGCAGTCGTCGTCGATGTCGTTGCACACCTCGGTTGCACCGGGATAGACCGCGTCGACCTTGTCGTTGCAGTCGCCGCCCCCCTTGAGGCAGACCGCCGGCAGTGGAGCGGCCGTTGCCATCCCCGCATCGCAGAAGCCGTCCTTGTCGTCGTCGCAGCCCTCATCGACTTGGCCGTCGCAATTGTCGTCCGCGTCGTTGCACGTCTCGGTCGCCTTGGGATAGGCCTTGGCATTGCCGTCGTCGCAGTCACCGCCGACCAACGCGGTAAAGGGTGCCAATGGCTTGCATAGACACGCTTTCTCGGCCGCGCCGAACCCGTCCTTGTCCGCATCTTGGTACAGGTCCGTACAGCCCACGGCGTTGGGCTCGTCGATGACACCGTCGCAGTCGTCGTCGACACCGTTGCACTCCTCAGACACGCTTGGGTTGACGAAGGGCTGGTCGTCGTCGCAATCGTTGACCTTCAGCGCGGTGTAGAAGCCGGTCGGCACGCAAAGGCACTGGGTCTTGTTCTGTAGTCCCCAGCCGTCCTTGTCCCCGTCCCACGCACGGACCTTGCAATCTTGAGCACCTGGTTCGTCCACGGTGCCGTCGCAGTCGTCGTCGATGTTGTTGCAGGCCTCTGACATCGCCGGGTTGACCGTCTTCTGGTTGTCGTCGCAGTCGCCTTCCTGGGTCGCGGAGTAGCCGTCGGCCGGCGCGCACAGACAGCGCTTGTCGGCGGCCAAGCCAAAGCCGTCGCCATCGACGTCCTTGAGGAACACGTTGCACTTCAAGGCGTCCTGCTCATCGGTCTGGCTGTCGCAGTCATCGTCCTTGTCGTTGCATGTCTCTGCCTGCCCCGGGTGAACGTCGGAGTCGGTGTCCTTGCAGTCCGTACCGTTCGCCACCCACCCTGGCCCCATGGCCTTGACGCACACGCAAGCCGACAGGGCAGGATTGCCGTAGCCGTCGCCGTCGATGTCCTGCCAGCGCGCCTCGCAGCCCTTCGCTCCGGTCTCGTCCGTCTGGCCGTCGCACTGGTCATCCGCACCGTTGCACGCCTCTGATGCGCCAGGATTCACTTTTCCGTCCAAGTCGTTACAGTCGCCGTCGGCCGTTGCTGCGTAAGGCAACGCGGCCGCGCACAGGCACCGGGCATCGCCCGTATTGCCAAAGCCGTCGTTGTCGTCGTCGCGCAGGTAGGTGCTGCAGCCCTTGGCATCCTGCTCGTCCGTCTGCCCGTTGCACTGGTCATCGATGCCGTTGCAAGCCTCGACGGCGCCCGGATTCACGCCGGCCTTGCCGCTGTCGCAGTCGCCGCCGCCCTTGGGGCAGACCTCCGGCGGAGGGGCGGTCACGGCCATCTCAGCCGCGCAGAATCCGTCACCGTCGGGGTCGCAGCCCTCGTCGACGCCCTTCTGGCAGTTGTCGTCCAGATCGTTGCAGACTTCCGTCGCACCGGGATGCGCCTTGATGTTGCCGTCATCGCAGTCGCCCGCAACCAGGGCGGTGTGAACCCCAGTGACCTTGCAAAGACACTCGGCACTGCCCTCACCAAAGCTGTCCTTGTCCGCGTCGTGGTAGTAGTCGGTGCAGCCCTTGGCGCCCGCCTCGTCCGTCTGGCCATCGCAGTCGTCGTCCATGCCGTTGCAAGTCTCGGCGGTACCGGGCGAGACCAGCGAGTCGTCGTCGTTGCAGTCGCCCAGCTTCTTGGTGCTGTAGGCTCCTGCCGAAGCACACTGGCATCGCGTGTCGTCCTGCTGTCCCCAACCGTCGCCGTCCAAGTCCTTGCCGTACGTCAGGCAGCCGACCGCGTCCTTTTCGTCCACGGCACCGTCGCAGTCATCGTCCTCGCCGTTGCACGACTCGCTGGCGCTCGGGAACACCAGTGGGTTTCCGTCGTTACAGTCGCCAGTTGCCGTCGCGGTGTGAGGCAACGCCGCTGCACACAGGCACAAGGTATCCACCTGCAGACCGAAGCCGTCGCCGTCGCCGTCCTTGGCATAGTTCACGCATTTCAGGGCATTCGCCTCGTCCGTCTGAGTGTCGCAGTCGTCGTCCAAACCGTTGCACGCCTCTTGTGCCGTGGGCCGTATGGCGGCGTCGGAGTCGTCACAGTCCTTTCCGTTGGCGACCCAAGGCTTGATGGCCAGCGCGGGGCACAGGCAATCGGTCAGCGTCGGGTCGCCAAAGCCGTCGCCGTCCAAGTCCTTGAATCGCGGTTCACAGCCCTTGGCGCCCGACTCGTCGGTCTGGCCGTCGCAGTCGTCATCCACCGCGTTGCACGACTCTTCGGCGTTGGGGAAGACGGCCACCTTGGTGTCGTCGCAGTCGCCGTCCTGTTTTGCGGTGTAAGGGGCGAAGGCTTCGCACAGGCACTTGGAGTCGCCGGTCACGCCGAAACCGTCCTGGTCTTGGTCGCGCGTGCGCAACTGGCAGCCTTGAGCGTCGGTTTCGTCGGTCTGACCGTCGCAGTCGTCGTCCTCGCCGTTGCAGGCCTCGGGCCCAGGAATCGCAGCGGTGCACGCAGTTAGTCCGTCAACCCCGCACGAACGCGCACCTTTGCAGATGCCCTCGCCGTTTTCGTGCGTGCACTCCGTCTGCAGCTGGCCGGCCTTGGAGACGGGACTGCAGGTGCACTGACCGGACTTGGGGATGCACTGACCGTGGGGCTTCTCTCCCGACAGGGTCACCGTCGTACACATGTATCCTGCTGGACAGTCTGTCCCCGACACGCAGGCAGTGCCACAGAACGAGCCGTCGGTCCCCCCCTCGATGCCGTGCGGCATGCACAGATTGTCGCCAGGCACGCTGCCCACCGCGCCGCATTCCGCGTGGCTGTTGCACGGTCGGCAGAGTCCCACGTGGGTCGGGGCGCAGATAAACGAGACATCGCCGCCGGCGGCCATGACCTGCACGCACTTCCAGTCCGCGGGACACTCTCCGCACGCTTTGGAGCACTGCTTGCCCTGCTCGGTCTCTACGCAATAGCCCACCAGGCAGTCGCCTGCACCCTCGCAGCTGCAGCCGAAACCTCCGGGCTCCAGACAGGCGTCCGTGACGTCCGCACCACCCTCACCATCCTCGCCGTCCCCGTCTGTGGTGCTATCGGCGTCGCCAGCCTGGGCATCGCCGGGCAGACCGTCGTTCTTGCCATCCGGGAGTTCGCCTTCGCCCAACGCTCCCGGGTCCTCGATGGTCGATTGGTCGGGGTCGCCGTCCTCCCACTCGCCATCCAGCACCTCGCCGTCCAGCAAGGCCTCGCTGGCCCCATCTTCAACGAAGGCGTCGGCCACCGTGTAGTCGTCGCCACACGACACGAGGACAAAAAGGCCAAGCACCGGCAATCGCCGGCCGAGACGCTGAAGCATGCGGAACCCCCATGGGCCGCTCTCCCGGAAAGCCCACCTCCGGAAGTACGACCTGTCCCGTTACTGTAGGGGGTTCGTCGGCCGAGTTCCAGACCAAGTGGGTCCGGAATCCCCGATTCCAGCGAAACGATCCTGCCATGCTGGGCAAGCCGCCCAAGTTCCGTCACCGCGCCGAGTACCTGCCAGAGACAACCTCCTGTGCGAAGGAATCTTTTCGGTCCTTGTGATCGGGGCCAGACCGACCCCCTGCACGGCCTGGCCGCAGGCCATTTGCTTGTCGCGCCGCAGTCCACCTGACAAGCTACAAGCTCGTGGGTGCGCTTTCCCCCTGGGCGGCCTCGTCACCCGCCGCCACCCGCCGCAAGACGACGCTCGGTCGCTATCGAGCCCCGCGAGAGGTTCTCTGATGCGCGCAAACTACCCCATTGGCTCGTGGACGGTACGCGGTCTGGCGCTCGTTGCGCTGACCGTCGCCACGGGCTGCGGTCAGGACAAGGTCGTCGCCGAAGCGACGCTCATCTTCGAAGACGTCGGTCCGGAGGATAGCGCCCTGTCCGATGCCGCCGGCGACGTGCCAGGGACCGACGACGCAGCTGCGGACAGCACGGACGTCCAGCCTGACGTCCAGCCTGACGTCCAGCCTGACCTGCCGGTCGATGGGCCACCCGACGTCGCGATCGACGTGGAACCCGAGCTGCCGCCTGTGGATACGGGGGGCGAGGTTGAGGATGGCACGGTCGATCCCGATGGCGATCCCGCAGACACCGACACCACCGAAGAGCCCGATGCGCAGCCGGATGCCGTCAGCGATGTCCTCCCTGACGTGGCTCCCGACGTCCCCCCGGACACCACGCCCGACGTGGTTGCGGATGTGGACACGACCCCGGACACGCCCCCCGATAGCACCGACGCGTCCGATGCCGCGGACGCTCCTGACCTTCCCGGCTTCCCATGCCCCGTCGGCGGGCCCACCGCCGAAGACTGCGATGGCGTGGACGACGACTGCAACGGGCTTACCGACGACTTGGCCTGCGAGGACGCCAACTTGTGCACGGTCGACCTGTGCGCCCCGGGGACGGGCTGCTCGCATGTCTCGGTCGCGGTACCGTGCTCCGATGGCTCCGCCTGCACGGCGAATGACTACTGCGCAGGCGGCGCTTGCAAGCCCGGACCGCCGCTGAGCTGCGGCGACAGCAACGCCTGCACCGACGACTCGTGTGACCCGACCAAAGGCTGCGTGCACACGAACAATTCCGCTCCTTGCGGCGGCGGAGGCACCTGCGTACCGGGCGCGAAGTGCGTGGACGGCTCATGCCAAGCTGGCGCTGCGGTGCCGTGCGACGACGGCAATCCCTGCACGATCGACTCCTGCTTGCCACAGACCGGCTGCAAGCACGAGGCCTTCACGGGCCCTTGCACCGACGGTGACGTCTGCACCGTCGGCGACGTGTGCGCTTCGAGCAGCTGCCAGCCCGGCAAGACCGCGGTCTGCAAGGACTTCAATTACTGCACCGATGACAAGTGCGACCCGGTCAAGGGTTGCGTCTTCCCACCCAATGCGCTGGCGTGCAACGACGGGTCCGACTGCACGCCCGCCGACACGTGTACCAACGGGCTGTGTATCGGCTCGAAAACCGGCTGCGACGACGGCAATGCTTGCACCGCGGACGACTGCAAGGGCTTGGACTGCTTTCACATTCCCACCCAACTGCCCTGCAACGATGGCGACGCGTGTACCGCCGTCGACGCCTGCCAACCCGACGGCAGTTGTCTGGGCTACAATGCGCTACCGTGTCACGACGGCAACGCGTGTACCGACGACTTCTGCGACCCCAAGTCAGGGTGCGTGTTCAAGGCCAACGTGCTGCCCTGCGACGACGGCTCGGTGTGCACCAACGGCGACGCCTGCAAGGCGGGCAAGTGCTTGAGCGGCAAGCCCAAAGCCTGCAACGACGGCGACCCCTGCACGGACGACGGCTGCAACGCCAAGACGGGCTGCATCGCGGCGCCGGGCACAGCGGCCGTTCCTTGCGACGACGGCTCTGCGTGCACGGTCGGCGACACGTGCGACAAGGGTCTGTGCGGCGGTACCGGCTTGATCGAATGCGTCGATGGCAACCCCTGCACCACCGACGCGTGCGACCCGAAGTCCGGCTGCGTGTTCGTCGCCAACGCGATTGCGTGCAGCGACGGCAACGGCTGCACTTTGGACGACGTCTGCAAGGACAGCGCCTGCGTCCCCGGCAAGTCCGTGACCTGCGACGACGGCGAGTCGTGCACCGACGACTCATGCAACCCCCTGACGGGCCTGTGTGTCTTCACCGCCAACGCAAACCCCTGCGACGACGGAAACGCCTGCACGGCGGTCGACGGCTGCGCAGCAGGCAAGTGCAAGAGCGGGGCCGCCGTTCCGTGCATCGGCGGCAACGTCTGCACCTCAGACGCGTGCGACGTGGCCAAGGGGTGCGTGTTCACGCCTGTGCCCGGCGCGTGCTCAGACGGCAGCGCCTGCACCACCGACGACACCTGTGTGGCCGGGACCTGCAAGGCTGGCGCGGCGCTCGCGTGCGACGACAGCTCGGTCTGCACCAAGGACGCGTGCGAGGCTGCATTGGGCTGCGTGTACACGGACCCGGGCCCGGTGACCTGCGACGACGGCTCTGCGTGCACCAAGGACGACAGCTGCAAGATGGGCAAGTGCCAGCCGGGCGCGGCGGTCGTGTGCGACGACGGCAACCCGTGCACGGACGATTCCTGCGTACCCGCAAAGGGTTGTGTGACGGTTCCCAACACGAACCCGTGCTGGGACGGCAACGCGTGCACCGGCGACGACCAGTGCGCCGGAGGCAAGTGCGCGGGTGGAGCGATCTCTTGTGAAGACGCCAACTTCTGCACCGACAACACCTGCGACCCCGCCACAGGCTGCGTGTCACTGGCCAACACGCTGAAGTGCGACGACAACACGGCCTGCACCCAGAATGACGCGTGCCTGGCCGGCACCTGTCAGGGCAAGAAGATCACGTGCGACGATGGCAACCCCTGCACACAGGACTCGTGCGACGCCAAGCTGGGCTGTGTGGCGCCGGCGGTTCAGAACGGCACGGCTTGCGGCGACGTGGGCGTGTGCCTGTCGGGCAAGTGCTCACCGGGCAGCAGCGTGAATCCCGCAACAAGCTGCAAGGCGATCAAGGCCGCGTGGCCGGGGGGGCCGACAGGCGTCTACTGGCTGGATCCAGACGGCGCAGGTGCCGGAACCAAGTACCAAGCCCTGTGCGAGCAGGTGAAGAATGGCGGCGGCTGGCTGGTGCTGAACAACCAGTGGGCCAACACGCTGCTGGCCCAAGCCAACGAGCTGCCCAACGAAGGCAAGTGTGCGGTCTCCGCCTCAGAGTGGCGCGGATGGGACCAGTTCAACGGGGCAGGCGGCCCGGGTCACAAGTGTGCTGCCGCGCCCACGACCAAGAACTGGCCCACCTACAGCGAGATGATCTACGACAGCCTGTTGCTGACGGGCTACACGGGCAACTGGGGCGAGACCTTCGACCTCGGGACCGACTGCTACTCCACCACCACGAACGGCTATTTCTGCGCGGGTCCGTCGTCTGGACTCGTGGCGCCCAACACGCAGGCGATCGAGATCGGCAACGGACAGAAGGAACTCTACAGTCGGTGGGTCCAATGGGGCGCCGCATCTTCGGACTTCCTGATTCGCCAGCGCGAAGACGGCGGTCAGGCTGAGGGGCTCGTCTGGAACAGCGGGACGATCTATCTGCGATGAGGACAGCCGACCCGCTGACTGCGACGGGCGCCCCAAAGCGCACCGCGGTGGTGGACGCCGCGGCAGGTGATGTTTAGCATCCCTCTGCATGCGCAACGGAACTTCGCCTACCTTCTGGATCATCTCGCTACTCCTCCTGACCTCCTGCGGCACCCCCCTCCAGCCGGGCGGCTACTACGTCCCCGCCGATGCTGAGGTTGCCAGCTCCGACAGCACCGTCGCCGACGACAGCACCGCCTGTCCGGATGCCGTCGTCACTTGCACGGCAGACTCGGAGTGCGACGACGGGCTGAGCTGCACCAC
Source organism: uncultured Enterobacteriaceae bacterium (assembly GCA_964447285.1). Classification (GTDB taxonomy): domain Bacteria; phylum Myxococcota_A; class UBA9042; order UBA9042; family UBA9042; genus CAJBNH01. Next base: position 20,957 of record CAYURO010000033.1, read on the forward strand.
CGACCACTGCTCTGCCTGCGGCGCCTGCATCCACGACCCGGTCGAGGGAGAGTGCGTCGTCGCGGGCCAGTGCTGGAAGGCCGGAGAAGGGCCGCAACCCTGCTTCCGCTGCGATCCCGCGCAGTCCACGACCGGTCTGAGCTTCCTGACCGGAAAGGCGTGCGACGACGGCGACTCGTGCACGAAGGACGACCTGTGTGACGCGGGCGGCCAGTGCAAGGGCGTGACCAACCCCGATTGCTGCAAGGACGTCCCCAACTGCTGCACCGCGGGAGAGTGCTGCGACATCCCGAACAAGAGCCCAAAGTTGGCCAAGACGGCGTGCGGCGGCGTGGTGCTGGCGACAGAGTACATCTGCAAGGCCGACGAGATCCGCAAGCGCGAGGCTCGTCAGGTGTGCGACGGCAACAACGGCGCGTGCCCGGCCGACCCAACCTGGCAAGCGTGGGGAGAATGGTCGGTCGTCCAGAAGTGCAGTGCGGGAGAGAAGTGCGTCCCGGGCGCCCCCGGCGAGAAGCCCGAATGCAAGACGCCCGGCGTGGGGCCGTGCCTGGTCAACGCCGACTGCGAGGACTTCCTGCCGTGCAGCGACGCCTACTGCGCCACCGGTGGGTGCGCCAATCAGGCGAGCCCCCAAGGCGTGCGTTGCGGCGACCAAGCCATCCAGGTCGAGTACGGCTGCAGCGGCAACGTGATGCAGACGCGCGAGGGCTTTGCGGCTTGCGACGGCATGGGCCTGCTGTGCGACGAGTTGGGCGGCCCCTTGGCGTGGGGCGACTGGCAGTCCCAGCAATCGTGCCCGTACGGCACCGTGTGCGAGGTGGCGGTACCCTCGATGCCCGGCACCTGCGTGAACAAGCCCGTGACCCAGTGCAGCGGAAACACGTGTTGCCAGAACGGCTTCTACGCGCCCAAGGGCACCAAATGCGGCGCCAGCCAGCTGCAGAAGAAGTACGCGTGCAGCGGCAGCGGCAACGGCAGCGACGTGATGTTGACGTACGCGTATGGCGGGTGCACGGGCTCGTCGACGTCGTGCTCGACCAGCTCGTCGTACCTGGTGTGGGTGACCGAAAAGTACAAGGATTGCAGTAGCTACCAGAAGTGCGAGGTCAAGAACGAGACGTGGGCTGGCTCCTGTGTCACGGGGGACAAGTGCACGCCCGGCACGACCTGCTGCCCCGACGGTCAGTACGCGGCCAAGGGCACCAAGTGCGGGACGTCCTCGACCAAGAAGATCTACACGTGCAGCGGCGCGACCAAGGGCGCCACCGTCTACGTGCAAGAGGTGTTCAACGGCTGCTCTGGCTCGTCGACCACCTGCAGCTCCAGCTACCCCGCGTATGGGCCCGTGACGAAGTACAAGACGTGTTCGTCCAGCCAGTACTGCAAGGTCACTTCCAGCAGCGGTACTTGTAGTTCGACGCCGTAGCTGCGGTGCGGTCCGGGCCGTTGTCCCTCCTCGAGATCGGTCTTGTCCACAGCGGCCGCCAAGCGTTTTGCGGGCGCAAAGCAAGACCGATTCGGCCGCGGACGCGTCCCATCCCCCACCGACCCCACTCCGGCGGACCGTTCGGCACTCGTCCCTTGCGCACCACCCCCATTCACCCGTACCGTCACCCCGCGACCATCCCCATGGCAGGAGGACCGATGCGACCCCTCACCGCCCCCACCGTCCTGTTCGCGCTCGCCCTGTCGGGCTGCGGCACGGCAGCCGACAGGTACGACTCGGGCTACGCGCCCGAGCCCTCGGGCTACGCCCAAGGCAACGACTTTCCCGCGGCGGCCGAGTCGGCGGAACGCTCGTCGCCCCGCCCGCAGACCATGTCGGATCGCTCCGAAAGCAAGCGCGCGCCCAGCCGGCCGTCGTCCGCGCCGCCCAAGTCGTCCGGCGCGACCGCGGGCCAGCCGCAGCCACCGTCCGGCCAGGCGGGGCAAGCCGTGCAGGCCGAGCCAGAGGTCAGCGAACCACGCGTGATCTACATGGGTTACCTGAAGCTGCGGGTCAAGCGCGTGATCGAAGCGGCCGACGAGGTCACCCGACTGGCCAAGGAGGCGGGCGGCTACATCCAGGCGATGGGCGCCACCACGATCATCGTGCGCGTACCGGCGGTCGACTTCGACGCGTCGATGGAGAAGTTCGGCACGGTGGGCGAGCAGCTCGACCGGCGCGTGAAAGCCTTGGACGTGTCTCGACAATTCACCGACCTGGATGCCCGGCTGTCGGTCGCCGTCGAGTCGCGCGACCGGCTGCTGGCGCTGCTGAAGACGGTGCGCGACGTGGAAGAGCGGCTGCAGATCCTCGAAGAGGTCAAGCGCTTGAGCGAGATCATCGACGGCATCGAGTCCAGCCTCGCGACGCTGCGCAACCTGACGGCCTACTTCACGATTACCATCGACCTGGAACCGCTGGTGCAGAACACCGCGGTCGTGCAGCACCGGTCGCCGTTCGCGTGGATCCGCGAGCTGCAGCCGCACCTGGTAACGCTGCACGATGGCAAGGACGCATTCACGCTCGACTTGCCCAAGGGCTTCGTGCTGTTCGAGGACGACGACGACTTCCGCGCCCAGGCCGCCGACACCTCGATGCTGCGCGCCGCGATCGTCGAGAACGAGCCCCGCGGCGACGGCGCCTTCTGGTCCCTTGCGGTGCACTTCGAGCTCGACGGCCGCGACGAGGAGCTGGTCGACCAGGCGGTGCTGGGCAACCTGCACGTGCGCGTCTACCGCGACAAGGACGTGCGCCCGCGCTACTGGCTGGTCGGCGTCGTGGCGGTCGGCGACAAGCTGGGCGTCGTCGAGGTCTTCTATCCCAACGAGGACGCCTATCGCCTGCACCACGAGGCGATGCGCAAGGCCCTGCAGACCCTGAAGGTGGCGCCATGAACCACACCACCCCTTCCAAGCTGCTGTATGCGTTCGTTGTTGCCGCGCTGCTGACGCCTGCGATCGCGGCTGCCGACATCGCCCCGCCGCAACTCGCGCCGCGCAAGCCGGTGGCTGCGCCGGTCGCGTCGTCGGTTCCGGTCCCCGCGCCGGCCGCCGCGCCGGTGTCGGTCTCGCCGCCCACCAGCGAGCAAGACGGCCGCCAGACGGCGTTTTCGGCCACGCTGATCCTCAAGGTGATCCACCCCGACGAGGTTCGCAAGCAGGCGATTGCACAGGCAAAGGCCGCGGGCGGCTTCCCGATCCTGGTCACCGACAACGACCTGCACCTCAAGCTGCCGCCCGACCAGCTGGGGCCGATGGTCGATGCCCTGTCCAAGCAGGGGATCGTGTTGCAGAAGTCGCTGCAGCGGGCCGACCGCGGCGAGATCATCGCGCAGTTGGAGCACCGGCTGCGGTCGAAGCAGGAGATCCTGGACCGTCTGCGCAGCTTTCTGGGAGACTCGAACGTTCAAGCGACCTTGCGCATCGAGCAGAGCATGAGCCAGCTGGTCGGCGAGGTCGAAGCCCTGCGCGGCGAGTTGGAGGTCGAGCGCGCCTCGGTCCGCCACGCCCGACTGGTCGTCAGCTTCCAGTTCAACCGCCAGAGCCGCATCACCTATGTGCAGTCACCATTCGACTGGCTCAACACCGTCGACCTCGACCGCTTTCTGCAGGAGTTCTGACATGAAGACCTGCACCCTGACCCGCAAGTCCCTGTTCACCCTGGCGTTGCTGACGCTCGGTCTGTCCGCTTGCGGCGGCCCGGACTACGTGATGGACACACCCACCGGCTTCGTGAAGTACGAGGACCGCCCCGGCCTGTCGCTGATCACCGCCGACGGCGTGCGCCTGAAGGTCCGCGAGACCGACAACAAGCCCAAGGCCGACCTCGCGTTCTGGACCGACGCCCTGAAGCGCCACCTGATCGCCCGCGGCTACGCGCCCAAGTCGGAGCATTGCTTCGACACCACGCGGGGTTCCAAGGGCTGCACGCTGGAATTCCTGCTGCCCCACGGCGCCGAGGACTGGGTGCTGTCCGAGACCGTGTTCGTGGTCGACGAGCGCATCGTGCTGGTCGAGGGCGCCGGGCCGTTCCCGCTGTGGGCCAAGGTCGAAGCGGGGGTCAAGACGGCGCTGATGACCTTCGATCCCGGCGCCTAGCTGTCAAAATACAGACTCATCTCGAACGGATGCGGGCGGTTGCGCACCTCGTCGTAGTCCTTGAGCTTGAGCCGGATCAGGTTCTGGATCATCTCGACCGGGAACACGCCGCCGCGCAACAGAAAGTCGTGGTCCGCCTCCAACGCCTGCGCCGCCTCTCGCAGCGACGCGGGCATCTTGCCGATGCGGGCGCGCTCCTCGGCCGGCAGGTCGAACAGGTTGCCGTCGACGGGTCCAAAGCCCAGCTTCTCGGCGTCCAGGTCGTTCAGGATCCCGTCGATGCCCGCCATCAGCTGCGCGGCCACCGCCAGGTACGGGTTGCAAGTGCCGTCGGGCGTGCGGAATTCGATGCGCTTGTCGGTGTCGGTGTCAACGTACTTGGGCACGCGCACCGCGGCGCTGCGGTTGGCCAGGCCATAGCACAGGCTGACGGGCGCCTCGAAGCCGGGAACCAGCCGCTTGTACGAGTTGGTGGCGGGGTTGGTGAGCGCAAGCAACGCCGGGCCGTGCTTCAGCAATCCGCCGATGTACTGCCGGGCCATCTTGCTCAGGTTCGCGTACGGCCCCTTCTCGTAGAACTGCGACTTGCCGGCCTGGACCAGGTACTGGTGAAAGTGCATGCCGCTGCCGGCCTCGTTGTATAGCGGCTTGGGCATGTAGGTGACGGTCTTGTCGGCCATGCGCGCGACCATCTTGGTCAGGTACTTGACCAGCATCACGGCGTCGGCGGCGCGCTCCAACGGCAGCAGCATGATCTCGATCTCGCACTGCCCCGGACCGCCGACCTCGTGGTGGTGGTAGCGCACGGGAATGCCGGCGTCCTCGATGCGCCGCACCATCTCGGACCGCAGGTTGTACAGCGCGTCGAGCGGCGGCATGGCGTGGTAGCCGCCCTTGCGCGGGATGTGGCCGCCCAGGTTGCGCCCCTCGACGGCCCCCGTGTTCCAGTCGGCCTCGCACGAGTCGATGCGGTACTGCGACTGGTTGATGTCGTTCAGGTACGTGATGCGGTCGAAGATGTAGAACTCGAACTCGGGGCCCCACATGCTCTTTTCGGCGATGCCCTGGGCGCGCAGGAAGGCCTCGGCGCGGGTGGCCACCGTCCGCGGGTCGTGCGCGAAGGGCTCGTGGGTGTCGGCCTCGGCGATGCTGCAGATCAGGCCCACGGTCGGCTGGTCCCAGAAGGGATCGGCCAGCGCCGTCGCCAGGTCGGGAATCGCCACCAGATCGCCGCCTTGCACGGTCTTGAAGCCCGGAATGCTCGACCCGTCGAACGCGACGCCCTTGGTGAAGACGTCCTCGTCCAAGGCCGACGTGGGCAGCGTGACGTGGTGCCAGGCGCCCAGCAGGTCAACGAACCGCAGGTCGATCATGGCGATCCCGTCGGCGCGCACCTGGGCGATGAAGCGGTGGGCGTTGCCAAGGGGGTCGGTGGCAGAGGTGAAGGAGTACAGGGCCGCGCGGGAGACCGCGGGAGGAGCGATGACCGTCATGGGGGGGAAGCCTCGCGAGCCGGGCGGGGGGAGTCCCGAGCGAGTGGCATCGTGTCCCAAGACCGCTCGCGCGGCAAGGCTCTGCGGGAGGCGGCCAAACCCCGGTCAAGGCGTCGCCGTCCCCCCAAACCTCTTGCCCCAAGCCGTGGTCGTGCTCTACTTCGCGCCCCCGGCCCCTTCCACCGGGACCAGCTGCGGGAGCACGACACATGACGAAACAAATCACTCGCGTATTTGCGATCTTGAGCGCGACGACGGCGGTGTTGCTGGCAGGTGGCTGTGGCAGCTCCGGCGGCGGGGCGGGAGGGGCCCTGCTGCAGGCAGGTGCGGCCTGCGCGGCGGCGGAAGCCCAGTCGTGCGGCATGGCTGCAACGTCGTCCGCGGTGCTGGTGTGCTCTGGCGGCGCGTGGCAGCCCCTGGATGTCTGCGGTGCTGGTACGCTGTGCAAGGCCGATTTCTCAGGCGCCACGCCGGTCTACAGCTGCTCGGGCGGCACGACGACGGACACGCAGCAGCAGGACGTACCGGACACCACCGGCGACGTGACGACACCCGACACAACGGTCCCCGACACAACGGTCCCCGACAGCACGATCCCCGACAGCACGATCCCCGACACCGCCGTGACCGACGTGCCGGAGACGACGCCCGACGTGCAGTCGAGCGTCAAGACGCTGGCCGAGCTGCAGGCGATGAAGACCGCGTGCGCGAACCCGCCGGTCGCCTTCGACAATTTCATGACCGGGGTTGCCGTCAACGACGTCGTGGTGACGTCGCCCTTGCGTACGTTGAGCGGCTTCGAGGGCGTGTTCGTGCAGGACCAGGGCGGCGGCGCGTGGTCGGGCATCTACCTGATGATGAAGGGCGCGGGAACCGACTTGGCAGACCTGAAGCCGGGCGACGTGATCTCGGTCGTCGGCGCTGCCAAGGAGTACTACTGCTTCACGGAATTGCAGGCCGACTCGATCACGGCGTCGGGCGCGAACCAGACGCCCACGGTGCTGACGGTGTCGCCGTCGACGATCGCCGAGGCTGCCGCCCAAGACGCGCTCGAGCCCTACGAGTCCGTGCTGGTGCGCCTCGAGAATGTCGTCGTCAGCGACTCGCTCGCCGACGGCACCGATGGCAAGCCCCACGGCGACATCTATGTCGGTACTTCGGACTCGGACAAGCTGGTGCGTCTGGGCGGCGGCTTCGGCATGTACCTGACGGAGTACGACAAAACGACCAAGGTCTATAGCGAGAAGTACCCTGTGGGCACGCCGTTCGCCTCGGTCACGGGCGTGCTCGAGTACAGCTATGGTCAGTTCAAGCTGATTCCGGTCGAACCACCCGTGATTGCCAACTAATCTCCCAATTCGCCATTTCACGCGTTGACGCTGTCGCAAGTGCGTGCAGGATCATGCGCCTTCCCCCCCCGTTGAAGAGGTGTCCCGATGAAACTCTGGATGGCTGCCCTGCTTGCAGCGCTGTCGGTGATGGCTGTGTCGGCCCCCAAGCAGGCCCACGCCGAGATCCGCGACCGTGTCATCGGGATCGACGCTGGGCTGGATCTGCTGTTCGGCGACCTCGGCAAGGACTACGGCACGATGGTCGGCGGGATCGTCCGCTACGAGCAGAAGCTGCAGCCCGCGATGTCGTTCACGGCCCGGCTGGGCTATCTGCGCGCCTTGGACAAGGAAAAGGACATCGGTCTGGGCCAGAACATGACGGTCGGCATGGACGTCGTCACCCTGCGCGGCGGCATCGTGTATCGCCTGCAGCCCTCGACGGACGGCCTGTTCCTGTCGGGCGAGCTCGCGCTGAACTATGAGACCCTGCGCCAGAACGGCGAGACCAAGGGCGACGCGAAGACGGTCATCGGCGGTGCCGCGGGCGTCGGCTATCGCAGCGGGATCTTCAGTGTGCGCGGGGCCCTCGACTACCTCGACCTGAGCGACACGAGCAAGTCGATGACCGGCATGCTGACGGTTGGCTGGGACTTCAAGGGGCTCGATTGACGCTGCGCATTGGCATCGCCGGGGCCACCGGCTACAGCGGCGTCGAGCTGGTGCGGCTGCTCAGCCAGCATCCGCGCGTGCAGATCGTGCTGGCCGGCGCCGACAGCCAGGCGGGGCAGCCGCTGGACCGCGTGCACCCGCACCTGTCCGGCCTGACCCACCTTCAGGCGCAAGCGCTGACGGCAGAACAGCTCGCGGCCGAGTGCGACGTGGTCTTCACCGCGCTGCCCCACGGCCACGCGATGGCGCTCGCCGTCCCAATCCTCGCGGCGCGCCGCACGCTGGTCGACCTGGGCGCCGACTTTCGGCTGCGCGACCCCGAGACGTTCACCGCGTGGTACCGCCAACCCCACACCGCGCCGCAACTGCTCGACCAGGCCGTGTACGGGCTGCCCGAGCTGTTTCGCGACCGCATCCCCGGTCGCCGCCTGGTCGCCAACCCCGGCTGCTACCCCACATCCTGCGCCCTTGCCGCCGCGCCGCTGCTGCGCGAGAAGCTGGTGCGCACCCGCGGCATCGTGTTCGACAGCAAGTCGGGCGTGTCGGGCGCGGGACGAGGCTTGGCGCTGGGCGTGCACTACGCCGAGGTCAACGAGAGCTTCAAGGCCTACAGCATCGCCGGCACCCACCGGCACACGCCCGAGATCGAGCAAACGCTTGGCGATCTCGCGGGCTTGCCCATCACGATCAGCTTCACGCCGCACCTGGTCCCGATGACGCGCGGCATCCTGACGACCGCTTACTTCGATCTGGACAAGGACCTGACGACCGAGCAGGCCGTCGAGCTGTTCCGCGACGCGTATGCCAACGAGCCGTTCATCCGCGTCCGCCCGGTCGGCGACCTGCCGGCGACCAAGCACGTCGCGGGGTCGAACCGCTGCGATCTGGGCGTGCAGGTCGATGCGCGTACGGGAAAGGTCGTGGTCATCAGCGTGATCGACAACCTGATCAAGGGCGCGGCAGGTCAGGCGATCCAGAACATGAACCTGGCCCTCGGACTGCCCGAGACAATGGGGCTCGAGTCGGCCAACCCACTTTTCCCCTGAGATCATCGAATGCTGCAATACCGTAAGGCCACGATGGCCGACGTGCCCGCGATCCACCAACTGATCCAGCACTGGGCCAACCAGGGCGTGATGCTGCGTCGGCCTGCCATGCGGATCTACGAGGCGGCGCGCGACTTCGTGGTGGCCGTCGACGATGCGACCGGCGAGCTGGCTGGCGTGGGCGGCCTGCACATCATGGGTCAGGATCTGGCCGAAATTCGGTCACTTGCGGTGCAACCCGGACGCGTGGGCGGCGGCGTGGGGCGCGGCCTGGTCGAGAAGCTGATGCTGGATGCCGCGGACATCGGACTGCAGCGGGTATTCGCCCTGACCTACCAGCAGAAGTTCTTTGAGCGCGCCGGCTTCCACGTGGTCACCAAGGACTCGCTGCCGCAGAAGGTGTGGACTGAGTGCGTGTACTGCGACAAGTTCGACAACTGCGAGGAAATTGCGGTCGTGCGCTGGGTCGACCCCGCCCACCCGGATGCGCCGCTGGTCGACGAGATACCGCTGATCGAGAAGCCGCACTGGTCCAAGTAACCGACTGAACGGCCTAACATTTCTTGGCAAGGAGAGACCCATGCAGGTCGTGCAGGGCGGCGTGACCGCGGCGTCGGGATTTCTGGCCTCCGGCGTCGTCGCCAACATCAAGGGCAAGGGCGGAACCAAGCGCGACGTGGCGATCGTGGCGTCGCGAATCCCCTGCACGGCGGCTGGGTTGTACACGACCAACCGCGTACAGGCAGCACCCGTCCTCACCTCGCGCCCCCGCACTCAAGCGGGTGTGCTGCACGCCGTGGTGGTGAACTCGGGCAACGCCAACGCCTGCACAGGTGCGCAGGGCTTGCAGGACGCAGTCGAGATGGCGCGGCTGGCGGCGAACGAGTTGGGCGTGCGTGAGGAGCAGGTCGCAGTGTGCTCGACCGGCGTCATTGGCGTGGCGCTGCCGATGGCACGGATCCGCGACGGCGTGGTGCGGGCGGTGGCGGCGCTGGTCCCGGACGGCGGGGCGCTGGCCGCCGAGGCGATCATGACCACGGACAGTTGCGACAAGCAGCACGCCGTGCGCTTCGATCTGGATGGGGTGATGGTGACGGTGGGCGGGATGGCCAAGGGCTCGGGCATGATCCACCCGAACATGGCGACGATGCTGGGCTTTGTGACCACCGATGCGGCGATCTCGGCCGACGCGCTGCACGAGGCCCTGTGCGTGGCGACCGACCGGTCCTTTCACGCCATCACCGTCGACGGCGACACCAGCACCAACGATGCGGTGATTGCGCTGGCCAACGGAGTGGCGGGCAACCCCATGGTCCAGCTGGGGACGCCCGCCTTCGAGACGTTTCTTGTTGCGCTGCAACATGTGCTGGTGGTGCTGGCCCAAGCCATTGCCCGCGACGGCGAAGGGGCCACCCACCTGCTCGAGGTCATCGTCCGCGGCGCCCGCACGGAAGCCGAGGCCCGCACGGCGGCCAGGACGGTCTGCGGCAGCTCGCTGGTCAAGGCGGCGGTCTTCGGCCAGGACGCCAACTGGGGGCGCGTGTTGTGCGCGCTGGGCTACTCGACCGCCACCTTCTCTCCCGACGAGGTGGACCTGTGGCTGGGCGACGTGGCGTTGATGGCGGGTGGCACGCCGCTTCCCTTCGACGAACAAGCGGCGCTGCGGGTGCTTGAGCAGCCCACGGTCACGTTTACGGCAGACTTGCACGCCGGCGCCGCCCAGGCCACCGCGTGGGGCTGCGACCTGACCTACAAATACGTCGAGATCAACGGAGCCTACCGCACCTGATGCCCCTGCGGCTCTGCCGACATCACGGCCCCACGCACCCGACTATCGGCGTGTTGGAGCAGCCGCCGGTCGGAGAGCAGGCGTCTGCGGTGCAGCCCTTGCTGTCATCGCATGTGGTCACCGTGGCGCACGCCCCGGACGCTTGGCAGCTGGCATAGCCCCAGCGGTCGGTGCGCAGCAGCCAGCCGTCCGAGCTGCCAGCGCCCTTGCTCGCCGTCGAGCCTGCGAGCAGGAAGCCTCCGTCTGCAAGGGCCAGCAGCGCTTCGCCTGCGTCCTCTGCTCCGGCGCCGTACTTCATGTCCCACTGCCGCTCGCCCTTGGCGTCGGTTCGCAGCAGCCACAGGTCGTTCTGGGCATTGTTTGAGCTCGATGTGCGCCCAATCACTGCAAATCCGCCGGTCACCGCCACGACCCCTCGTCCGCGCGCGGCCCCCAGTCCGGGATACGTGCGGTCCCAGACCTTGGTGCCGTTCAGCGTGGTTTTGACCAAGCGCAGCTCCATTGCGCTCTCGGCCGTTTCCGCCCGCGACCCCACGACCAGATAGCCGTCGGACAGCACGAGCACGCCCCACCCGGCCCCGTTCGCGCCTGCCGGCAACATCGACTGCCATACCTTCTGGCCGGTCGGCGAGATCTGCGCAAGGAAGGTTTCATGGCCGCCGATGTAGCCCGTGACGACCGTACCGCCACCGTTCGGCACGGCCGCCACGCCCAACACCTCGTCAGCGCCGTATTGGGTCGTAAATGCGTCGAAGTCCCACAGCCAGTTGCCCTGCGCGTCAAACCCCGCCACGGTGGCGTTGGACGCCCCGTAGCCGTCCCGGTTGAAGCGGCCGGCCGCGACGAATCCGCCGCTCTCCGTCACATGGACGGCGTTGAACTGGTCGGCGCCGATATTGCCCTTCGGTCCGACGGACCCGAAGACGCGCTCCCAGATCTGAACGCCGGCAGCGTCAAGGCGCAGCAAGTAGCCGTCCTGATTGGTATAAGTGCGCGCGCCGACGACGATGTGGCCATTCGCTCCACCGGCATACGCCGCGACCCCGGAGGCGAAGTCGATGCCGCCCCCTCCCAGCTTTGTGTCGGAGATCAGGGACCCGTCTGCCTTGATCCGTCCCCACCAAAAGTCCGCGTTGTTTTGGCCGCTTCCGCCTGCGCTGCCGGCGAACACGTACCCTCCTTCCAAGGTCGGAGCGGTGCCATGGATGTCGTCTGCGCCGCCGCTACCGTACGTCTTGTCCCACAGCGCGCTGCCGGCCTGACACGTGCCGCTGCTGCACACCCCGCACACGTCGCCTACCTTGCACGACGCGGAGTTGGCGGTCTTCACGCACCCCACACCGGCCTGGCAGCTGTCGTCCGTGCAGGCGTTGCCGTCGTTGCAGTCAAGCGGCGTGCCCTTGCACTGGCCCGCACCGCACGTGTCGTTGCCGGTACAAGCGTTGTTGTCGTTGCAGGGGTTGGCGTTCTCGACGTACTTGCAGCCGATCTTGGGGTCGCACGCATCGCTGGTGCACGCGTTGCCGTCACCGCAGACCACGTTCTGGCCAGCCAGACAGGCGCCGTTCAAGCACGCCTCGCCCACGGTACAGGCGTTGCCGTCATCACAGCTGACTGGAACGCCCTTGCATGTGCCGCCCAAGCACTTGTCGCCGCTCGAACATTTGTCGCCGTCGTCACACGTCGCCGCATTCGGCGTAAACTTGCAGCCCGACTTGGGGTCACAGGCATCGTCGGTGCAGGGGTTGTTGTCTGTGCAGGCGACGGGGGCTCCACCCGCACACAGCCCGGCATTGCAGGTCTCACCGCTGGTACAGGCGTTGGCGTCGTTGCAGGGCGCAAGGTTCGGTGTCGATACGCAGCCTTTCTTGGCGTCGCAGACGTCGTCGGTGCACGGGTCGCCGTCGGTGCAGTCGGTGAAGCTGGTGCCGAAACAAGCTCCCTGCAGGCAGGCGTCACCCGCGGTGCAAGGGTCGCCATCGTCGCAGACCCCGGCGATGGGCGAGAACAAGCAGCCCTTTCCCTGCTGGCAGCTGTCGACGGTGCAAGGGCTAGCGTCCGCGCACTTTGCCGGGGCACCGCCGCCGCAGACGCCACCGCTGCAGGCCTCGCCGAGGGTGCATGGGTCGCCGTCGTCGCACGACTTGGTGTGGACTGTCGCTTGGCAACCCGCGGCAGGGTCACAGCTATCATCGGTACAAGGATTGCCGTCGCCGCACGCGACGCCTGAGCCATAACCGGACCCGTCTCCCTTGCAAGCAAAATGCTGTCCGTTTGCGCACATGCCGGTCGTGCAAACCGGTGGCCCGCAGGTCGCCGCGGGCGTGCAAATCAGGCCCTTGGAGCAGTCGTCGGCCGTCAGGCACTCGACGCACACGCCCTTGACGACGTCACAGACGGCAGGGCATTCCTTACTGGTCTTGCAGGGTTGCTCTGAATCACCGGCGTCCGCGCCAGCGTCAGATGCGGCATCGGCCGTGGCATCGTCCACGGTGTCGAACGCTGCGTCGTCAGCCAGGTCGGGTGCGGCGTCGGCAACGACGTCGGTCGCGACATCTTGGTCGGGCGCGACATCTTGGGGGTCGAGGGCATCGGCCCCGGCGGCGTCCGAACCTTCCAACGTGTCCAGCTGGCCCGGATCGGCGTCCTCAAAGCCCAAAAGGGTCGGGGCGACCTCTTCGGCCTGATTGCCGCAGCCCCACGTGGAGACAATGGTGACAGCCAATACCCAAGCGAGGTCCGATCTTGCGATGGTCTTCATGGTGCGCCTCATCTGGTCTGCGCGCCCGAGTCCCGCGATGCCCTTGCCGACCCGAACGCGGACGCCCTTGGGGGGAAGGGCGAGCAGAGGCGAGTACTGTACGCGATTCGTGCCGACGTGTCCCGTCTGCGCAGCCCGCGCTTGCCCTGCCCGGCGGCGGCCGGCACGCTCTCGACCGTCGAGCCACCGCCCGCGTCTTCCTTGCCCCACTGTGCATCGCGGACCAGGAGAAGATCGTGCGTTTCGCGAGCTTGAATGCCGTGTTGCTGACGTTCGCACTGGCCGCTCCGGCCGCCAACGCGGCGTCTGTCGGGCCGGCCGCGAGGGGGAATTCCATTGGGGCGATCTGGGCACGCCGACCAACGTTCAGGTCGAGGCGGCGATGAAGGGACACGTGCTGGCGCAGACCGAGTTGATGGGGACCTACCAGAAACACGCGCAATAGGGGCCTGGCGCCCCGTGCCTTCACGACAGCGCCACTCGTGACGGTTGCCGCGCGATGCACGACGAAGTAGCGTCAACGCTTGGAATGCAAACGGCGAGTCGGGAGGCCGGGGGTCGGCGCCGACGATGTATGTCCAGTATCCGGCAGGGGAGACGACGATGAAACTGCACCCACTGAGCCCCGCACTTGCGACCGTGGCCGCGCTGACGATGACGCTGGGGGCCACCTTGGCCTTCGCTGTGCCGACCACCGTTGCGATCGAGGGCGTGCTGTCCTCGACTGGCGGCGGGCCTGCGGCAGACGGCGATTATTCGGTTTCCGTTGGACTTTACGGCGCGGAGAGCGGTGGTCAGGCCTCTTGGTCCGAGGGGCCGCTTACGGTGACGGTCAAGGGCGGACTGTTCACGCTCGCACTCGGCACCAAGAAGCCCCTGAACGCGGCGACGCTGACCGACGCCGCCAACACTTGGTTCGGCATCGCGATCGGCTCGGACCCCGAACTGCCACGCAAGCCCCTGCACTCCGTGCCTTTTTCGGTGTGGGCTGGGGTGGCCGGTGGTCTGCAGTGCTCCGGGTGCATCACCGCCGGACATCTGGACGCGCAGGCGATGGCCGCCTATGCCAAGACCGCTGATCTGGCCAAGGTCGCGACTTCCGGCGCGTTTGGCGACCTCAGCGGCACACCCAACCTGGCCAAGGTGGCGACCAGCGGAGCGTACGGCGACCTCGCAGGCACTCCGACCTATGCAGACGTCGCGACCACCGGCGCCTACGCGGACTTGAGCGGCACGCCATCGTTCGCCAAGGTCGCCAGCACGGGCGCGTACGGCGACTTGAAGGACGTGCCGGTCCTTCCCAAGCTGGACGCCGCGTGCGGCACGGGGCTGGTGATCAAGGGCCTGAAGGCCGACGGTTCGTACGATTGCGTGGTCGCGATGGATCCGACGGCACTGCCCGCCGACGGCATCGACGAGATCTCCAACGGCCTGATCGCCAACCAATTCGTCGACAAGATCCCGGGCAAGACGGGCGTGAAGATCCCGGACAACAATCCGGTCGGGGCGTCCGACACCATCGACTTTCCCGACATCGGCGTGGCCCAGAAGCTGGTCGTCTCGGTCGACCTGAACAACTCGAAGATCAACACGATTTCGGTCTCGGTGTTCGACCCGGACGGCAAGGAGTACGTGCTGCACCAGAAGTCGGGCTCGGGCACGGCGCTGAAGACCAGCTATCCCGACCCGACGAAGACGGTCAGCGGCGACCTGACGACGTGGATCGGCAAGAACCCCAAGGGCAAGTGGTACTTGAAGGTCATCGACACGGACTTCTTGAACAACGCGACCGACGGTCAGATCAACGCGTGGTCGATCGACCTGCAGACGCTGTCCAGCAAGAAGGTCCAGGTCAACGGCGACTTGTACGTCAAGGGCAACCTGTACGTGCAGGGCACGGGCATGCAACTGCCGCTGTCCGACGCGGCGCCTGTGACTTGTGATGCGACCCGGTTCGGGTACTCGTACGCCAGCGCCAAGGACAAGACCATCTACTACTGCAACGGCAAGACCTGGTTCGGCATGCCGCTCGAGATCCCGCCCAAGAACTGCAAGGAGATCCTCGCCCTCGACGCGACCGCCAAGGACGGCGTCTACACCATCGACCCCGACGGTCCGTTCGGCACGCCGCCCGTTCAAGTGCTGTGCAACATGACGCGGGACGGCGGTGGTTGGACTCTCGGCATCAAGCACTGGTACCAAAGCGGCCTGACGGGCAACACGGGGTCGGCGGGCACCATCACCGACGCGCAGCAGCACAATGGCGTGCCCTACAAGCTCACCGACCAAGCCATCACGCAGGTCATCGGCGACGCGACCTACGATGTGATGTTCGACCAAATCGGCTACAACAACTACTACTCCAACGGCAATTACGAATACGTCGTGATCCGCAACTACACTGCTCCCTGGACTTGGGCGGGCCGCGTCGCAGCGTCGTCGACGACGACCAACATGGAGTCGTTCCGCGTCGCTGACAATGCCAGCGCCTGGAAGGGCAACCTCGCGTGCGGCAGTTGGGGCAGTTGGGGCATCAACTGCTACGACGTCGCCAGCGGCAACAACCCGGCGGGCGGCGCAGGCTGCGGCATCAACATGGGCAAGATCACCAACGGCGGCTGGCACAACATCTACATGGCCGAGACCAACACGGACACCTACCTCTACATGTGCAACGGAGCCCAGCACAGCTCCAGTTACAACATGACCCACCGCTTCTGGTTCCGTTGATCCGCTAGTTCGCCCCGGACCCAGCCTCTCTACTGGACCGCCCCAACGCCTGCGCCGCGCGCACGATCTCGTCGCGGGTCGTGCCGCGGCCCAACGTCAGCCGCACCGATCCCAACGCCGCGACCGGGTCCACGCCCATCGCCAGGATCACGGCCGACGCCTGTTCGTGCCCCTCATGGCACGCCGATCCGGTCGAGGCTGCTACCGCTGGAGCCCCCGCCAGCACCGCCTCGCCCGACACGCCCGGAAAGCGCACGTTCAGCGTGTTCGGCAATCGCAACTCAGGGTGGCCGTTCAGCTTCAGCCCCGGCACCGCCGCCGACAGCCGCGACCACAGCTCGTCCCGCAGCGCCGTCATCCGCTCACCGGCAGCGTCCAAGTCGCGCCCGACGGCCTCGCAAGCCGCGCCAAGTCCAACGATCGAAGCGACGTTCTCCGTCCCCGGTCGCAGGCCCCGCTCGTGCCCTGCACCCAGCACGAAAGGCTGCAGAGGCGTGCCGCGGCGGACGTACAAAACGCCAATGCCCTTGGGGGCATACAGCTTGTGACCGGCGACCGACAGCAGGTCCACCCCAAGGTCGTGCACGTCGATCCGCACCTTGCCCAGCGACTGTGCCGCATCGGTGTGCAGCAACGCGCCCGCCTGCCGCGCCAGCTCGGCCAGCGCACGGATCGGCTGCAACACCCCGGTTTCGTTGTTCGAATGCATCACGGTGACGAGCGCGGTGTCCGGACCGATGGCCCGCCGCGCCTCGTCCAGCCGCACGCAGCCGTCCGCATCGACCCCCAGCCGCGTTACCCGGTGGCCGTGCGCCCCCAACCACCCGCATGGCCTCGCCGTGGCCGGATGCTCGATGACGCTCGTGACGATGCCGCGCCGCCCGTCGAGCGCCTGCAAAACGCCGCGGATCGCCAGGTTGTTGGCCTCGGTGCCGCCCGACGTGAACAGCACTTCGTCGGGATCACAGCCCAGCAGCGCCGCCACCTGCTCCCGCGCTCGACCCACCGCGTGCCTGGCGCGCTGGCCAAACACGTGCGCGCTCGACGGATTGCCGAAGTGCTCGCGAAGAAAGGGAATCATCGCGTCGACGACCTCCGGCAGCAGCGGAGTCGTCGCGTTGTGGTCCAGGTAGATCGGGTCGGGGTGTTGCATGGGCCGGCAGTGTAGCCACGCCCGCAGTCTTGGCTACTTCACCCGGCGCAGCACGCTGACGGCATTGGTCACGCCCGACCCGCCGACATTGAACGTCACGCCCACCTGCGGAACCTTCTTGCTCGACTTGGCCCCAATCGGCTCTTCCATCAACTGCTTGTAGACCAACGCGTGCATCGAGGCCCCGGTCGCGCCCACGGGGTGACCCTTCGCCTTCAGACCGCCCGACAGGTTGATGCTGACGCGGTCGTCGTCGGGTCCAAAGCGGCCGGCGATGTAGTCCTGCCCGCTCTTGCCGTCCTCGGCCAGACCCAGCGCCTCGGTCGTCAGCAGCTGTGCGATGGTGAAGCAGTCGTGCACCTCGGCGATGTCGACGTTCGCGGCCGTGATGCCCGCCTCGCGATAGGCCTTGGCGACAGCGTCCTTGCCGGCCTCGAGCACCCACTTGTGCTCGCGCCGCGACAACGGCAGGTACTCGGCCGAGTGGCCGATGCCCGCGATCTCGACCACCTTCTGGCGGGTTGCCCGAGCGTGGTCGGTCGACGTCAGCACCACGGCGGCGGCACCGTCGGTCACGAGCGAGCAGTCGTGCAGGCGCAACGGTGCCGCCACCATCATGTTCGACCCGCGACCACTGTCGGGCAGGCTGAGGATCGCCTCGGCCGTCTGCGGGCCATTCTGCACGTGGGCCAGCGGATTCTGGGCGGCGTTGCGGTAGTTCAGCGCGGCCACATGCGCCAGTTGCTTGCGGAATTCGTCGGCGGGGATCTGGTAGTGGGCGGCGTACGCCTTTGCCAGCTCGGCGAACAAACCGGGGAACGTCGCGCCCTTGGCTCCCTCTTCCGGCCAGTACGAGCACGTGGCCAGGGCCGTGGTCATGGCGGGCGTGTCCAGCAGGTTCATCTTCTCGACGCCGATCACGAGCACGTTGCGAAAGCGGCCGGCCTCAATCGCATACATCGCGTCGTAGATGGCCAGCGACGACGACGCACAGGCAGCCTCGGTGCGCGTCATGGGCTTGAACCGCAGCGACGGGTCGATGGCGACGGCGATCGGTGCCACGTGTTCCTGATTCACAAACCGCGACGGCGAGCACGAGCCGATCCACACCGCGTCGATGTCCTTGGCGTCGATGCCGGCGTCGGCAATGGCGCCCTGCCCGGCCTGCACGATCAGGTCGTAGAAGGACAGCGTGTCGATCTTCTTCTTGAACGAGATCATGTCCTTGACGTCAATGTGCGCGCCGAACCGGGAGTTGTAGGCGCCGATGATGCTGACCTTGCTCATGATGACCTCAGAAAGGGGGGAGCGGCAGGGGGGGGGGGTGGTGCAGTGCACCATCGCGATTCAAACTAACTCCAGACAGATCGGCTTGTCAATGTTGCAGCGCAACATGCGCTGGTGTGCTCCGTCGGCGTGCAGTGACCCACCAGCTTCCGTTGCACCGGCCTACTTGGGTCCGCAGCCACCGGTCAGCTTCTTGCGCAGGGCCTTGCGGTCGCTCTCGAACGACAGCGTCGTCGTGAAGCGCACCAGCGCCCCCGACTCGGTCAGCGCCGGGCACATCAGCACTGCCGCATCGACCTGATTCGAGCCGAAGGTGAACGCCTTCATCACGGTCACCGCCTGCTCCACATTCAACCGGATGCCCGACGCCAGCGAGTCCCTTAGCAGTCCCATGCGGTTGGACTCGATCCCCTCTTCTTCCAGGGTTTGCAGGAAGGTCCGGAAGGCGTCTGGGGCCATCGCCTCGGGTCTGGGTGGAGGCATGGGGACAGGCGGCGGTGGCTCGCGCATGGGGCGATGTTGCGGTGCAGCAACCGGGCGGAACTCAGCCTCGATCGCCCCCACCAACTCGATCTGCAGCCCGCGCAACGCGTTGGACGCTCTGCGGATCTCAGCGACCAACTGGCCAATGCGACCGCGCGTCTGGGGTGTGCAGGGGGCCAGCGCGGCCTCGTCCAACCGGGTCGCCTGGTCCTCAATCCACGCCAGCTGCTGGGCGATCTCGTCGCGCACCTGCGCACTGGGCCGTCCGCGCTGCGGGGGCGGCGGTCCGTGATGCTGGGCCAGCGCGGTGCTGGCGAGTCCGGCAGAGACGGACATCAGGCAGGCGAGCAGGACGAGGCGGAACAACCGGTGGTGCATGGAGTCTCCTTGGGGGGGGCGGCAGAAGTCGCGGTGGCTACTGTAGGATCGCGCAGCCTCTGGGGCAATTCGCGCGCAGCGACAGGTGGGCCTTTCGGGCTACCACTCCACGCCGTCTTTCGCACAGGCCTTCCTGACCGCCGCCTGAGTACCGGTGCCGCGGATCTGATGGAACCACGTGCGCGCGCCCCCCAGATCTCCTTGACGACAGCGCACTTTCGTCAGCACCGCAAACGCTCGCGTGGTGGGCTGGGCCAGCAGGCTGTGCTCGGCCAGACGGGCCGCGTCGGACAGGCGTCCGGCGGACAGGGCAACCTCAGCCTGCACCACCTCGTCGGGCACATCAAGGGTCGTATCTGCCGTTTTCGTCTTGACTTCCCATCGGTTGACGTGCGCGACAGGCGCATCGTCGGCGGCTGTTGCAGGCGGTGCAAGTGCGACCGCGGGCGTGACGGCAGCCGGAGGCGTGACCGTCGGTTCGGGCGCCACGGCGGGTACCGACACGGCCGCAGGCGCAGCAAGCGCGGCGGTCGGAGTCGGCGCCGTGAAGGCAGGCAGGCGAGGCGCTTCGGGAGCGTCGGACAAGGCCCAATACCCGACGGCAGCAACAACCACGACGGCAACGACCGCATACGACCACGGCGAGGCGCGCCGCGTCGGTGCAGTGGCCAACACCTCAGCATCGTCGGCTGAAAGTGGAATCGGAATCGATACTTCCAAGGTGGCCGCCACCGGAACCCGCCGCAGAGACAGCGGGGCGTCCAGGGTGTCTGCGTCCATGTCGGGCGCAAGCCCCTGGGTGCGCATCGGCGGCGTCTCGGCATCGACCGTGTCCAGACCGATGGCGCTGGCATCCACCGTGTCGGCATTCAGATCCGCTTCCGCTGCGGGACCTTGCGCAGTGGCCCGGGGCATCAGGCTCTGCAGCGGCTGGCCGGTCAGCGCCTCGACGAACGCGCCGATGTCAGCAAAGCGCTTGTGGGCGTCTTTGGCCAGTGCCCGCTCGATCGCCTGCACCGCGTGGCCGGGAGCTTCGGGCACTTCGGCGTGCAGCGGCGGCGTGTCGGCGTTGACGACCTGGAACAGTAGCCCCAACGGCGTATCGGCGCTCCAAGGTGGCCGACCTGCCAGCATCTCGTACACCATGACGGCCAAGGCGAATTGGTCGGTGCGGGGCTCGACCGCGCTGTTCTGACCGCGCGCCTGCTCCGGAGCCATGTACTGCGGCGTGCCCAGAATCGCCGCCTCTTGCGTCTGCAGCGACTGCGACCCGCGCAGCTTGCTGATGCCGAAGTCCAGCACCTTGACGTGGTCGTGAATCACGCCGCCCGAGTCGGTGGGCACCAGAAACACGTTCTCGGGCTTCAGGTCGCGGTGCACCACGTCGTGGCGATGCGCCGCCAGCAGCGCCGAGCCGATCTGCCGCGTCAGCGCCGCGACTTCAGCAAATGGCAGCCGTCCCACGCGCCGCAACCGGTCGCGCAGCGTCTCGCCCTGCAGGTACTCGAGCACGATGTAGGGCTCGCCAGAGTCCAGCGCCGCCATGTCGAGCACGTCGACGATGTTCGGGTGGCCGATGCGAGTGGCGATCTCGGCTTCGCGGGCAAAACGTCGGTAGGCTTCGTCCTTCAGCCCGGCGCCCAGCAGCACCTTGATCGCCGCGCGCTTCTGCGCCAACCGCTGGTGCCGCGCCAGCCACACCGCACCCATGCCGCCCTTGCCCAACAGCCGCTCGACGACCCAGGTGGTGCCGATCGTGCTGCCCGGGCCCAAGGCCGCTTGCTGGCTGCCGTCCCGCCGACTATCCTCAGTCGCCATGAAGCGTTGCCCCCGACCTGCCGTTCGCGGATTCCTCGCCCTGACGGGTGCGATCCTCGCATGTTCAGTCGGGTTCGCCCAGCCCGCGTGGGCCCAGCAGCCCGACCCGCCCCCCGGCAGCCCCGTCGATGTCAGGACCGTGGTGGACAAGTTCGTGGTCGCCGCCGACGGCACGGGCCGCTATCTGGCCGGCATCCCGTTCGGCGACGACGTCTGGCAGCCCTTCTACTGGTCGCACGATGGCAAGCAATTCGTGTCCTTGCGCATGACGGGTGGCAGCTCGGTGGGCACGGAGCAGTTCGACAAGGTGTTCTGGGAGCCCCGGGTCACCGCGCGGTGGCAGGCCGCCTTCGGCATGAATGCGGACGGTTGGTGGGTGCAGTGCCGCGACCGCAAGACGGTGCTGAAGGTGCTGGACGACGCGGCTGGAAAGAAGCTGTTGGCCGGCGCGACCTTCGTCACGGCCCCGTGGGACCGCCGCGCCTACGCGCTGACCCGCGACGACTCGGGTGTCTACTGGTACGTCGACCGAGGCGTGGGCGAGAAGTCCCGCAACTTTCAGGTCTACATGGGCATGCGCGGACAACTCAAGCCAATGCCGCTGGTCAACGTGGTCTCGGACAGCGAGGGCGACATCTTTGCGACCAAGACCGGCACGCTGCGGCTGATCTTGGGCAAGGGCGAGTCGACTTGGGTCAAGGGCAAGCGCCAGGCCAAGTTGGTGGTCCTGCCGATCGAGGACAACGGCCGCCTGATCTACACCGAGCTTGGCGTGTATTTGGGGCGGCGTTTGGGCACTCCCTGCGACGATTTGTAGTTGTCTTTGCGATGGTTTCCTGACTCAGGGCTCCGCACCGCTACCGACAAAATTCTCAGAATACCTTTGACAATTCGCCACCGGCACGCATTCTTCGCGCAGCCAAGGGTCTTTCCCAAAGGTACACCATGCCACGAGCACTGCCATCGTTTGCAGCCACGTTCGCTGTACCGCGCAAGGCCCTGTCGACCGCGGTGCGAAAGCGCGCGGCGTCGGGGATGCTGCGGTGGCTGACGGACCTTCCCTCGCCCATGCCCCAGCCGCAGCTGCGTCGCGAGCGGATGCTGGCGTGGCTGATTACCGCGCTGCTGGTCCTGCTGGGCCTTGCGCTGCCGCTCATCGGCGTCACTCCCGACGACCCGGTGGTGCAGGCCCGTTACGCGAGCATGATCGCGGCGCTGCTGGTCGTGCTCGCGGTGGCGGGCGGCCTGAATCGTCTGGGGCACTACCGCATTGCGGCTTACGTCACGGTGATTGCCGCCATGACGGGACCTGCGCTGTCGCTTTGGCTGGACCCCTCCGTGGCCCGCGGTGACTTGATGCCACTGGCGTACGGCGTGCTGGCGGTCTTTCTCAGTGCTGTGCTGCTGCCGGTGCGCGCCACGATTGCGCTGACCGTCTTGTCGGTGGGGTCCATCGCCTATGCCCTGCTGGTCGGCCACGACACCGGGCTGACCCCGCATCTGGCGAGCCTGCTGGGTTTTCTCGTGGCGACCACGGTGCTCACGCTGATCGCCACCCAGCTGACGCGCCGCGATCTGGACGAGACCGACCGGGTCGCCCGCCAGTTGACGCAAAATGCCTTGCACCACCGGGAACAGTCGGTGCGGGACCCGCTGACCGGCTTGTTCAACCGACGCTTTCTGGATGAGACGCTCAACCGCGAGATCGAGCGGTCGGCGCGACGCGGCGCCACCCTTGGCCTTATCGTTCTTGATATCGACCACTTCAAGACACTGAACGACACCTGTGGCCACGCTGCGGGCGATACGGTGCTGCGCACCTTGGGCGGCTACCTGCAGAAGCACCTGCGCAGCGAAGATATTGCGTGCCGATATGGTGGCGACGAGTTCCTGCTGGTGCTGCCCGAGACGCCGCCCGAGACCGTTCTGGCATTGGCCGAGGACATCTGCAGCGGTGCCAGGGCGTTGAAGCCGCGACCAACTGGCAGGGCGTTTCCGACCGTGTCGTTGTCGGTAGGAGTGGCCACCTATCCGAAACATGGCATGACCGCCGAATCGCTTGTGCTGTCCGCCGACCAAGCGCTCTACGCCGCCAAACGCGGGGGACGTAACCGCGTCTGTTCGGCTGGAGAGTCGGCCGCCTGACCCGGGCGGGTTCCGCACACCAGCCCGCCACCAGCCGGTTCGCCTTCGCCCCGATCCCGCTTTCCCTCGTCGACGGTGACGGTCGGCCTTGCGGCCTTGACCACCCCTTCGCCCAAGGGCAGAGTCGCGCCGACGCACGCAGCTGCCCGCCCTGGGTGGCCGCTTCGGAGGCCGTTTTCGATGCCATACGCCCTGACCCTGCTTGCGGTTGGCATGGGCTTGGGCCTGCTGGACCCCGTGTTCCAGTCGAACGACGACGTCGTGCTGCAGCTGCTGCTCCGGGGCGGACTGCATCCGTCGCTGCCGCCCACCTCGCAGACGCTCTTCCTGCATGTGTGGCTGGCTCGACCGCTTGCGGCACTTTGCACGGGTTTTCCCTCATTTCCCTGGCTCGACCTGCTGACGGTTGGCGGTGCCGTGCTGGCTGGGTTGTTCACGGGCGGCCTCGCCGTGTTCTGGGTCCAGCGAACCGGTGCCCGGCTGGTGGTCGCCAGCGTTGCGGTCCTCGCGTTGCTGCCTTTTGTCGCCCGACCGCAGTGGACCATGACGGCGGCGTTGCTTGCGGCCCCGCTGCTGTTGTGGTCGCTGGGTCGGGCGCTGTCGCTCGGGCGCTGCACTGGACGCGGCTGGGGCATCACCGCTGCGGTATTCTGCTTGGCTGGCCTGCTGTTGCGGTCGCAGGCGGCCCTGCTGATGCTCGGGCTCGGGGCTCTGCTGGTTGCGGTGGCTGTCTGGTCCCGGCCGAACGTCTGCGAATCCGCTCCACCCAAGCCCGTATCGCGGCTCGCCGCGGTCCAAGATGCGCTGCGGCCGACTTGGCCCCTGCTGGTCGCAGTCCTGTTCGGCGTAGGGCTGGGCTGGGTGCACGAGCGCGAGCACTCGCAGACACCCGGTTGGCAAACTTCCATCGAATACAACCGGCTGCGCTTTGCCGTGGTCGAGAGCACACGGGGCTGCGGCAGTCTGGGCCGGGATGTGCAAACGGCCGACGGGCCCGGTTGGACCCCACAGGACTACGCATTTGTGAAGGCGTGGCTGTATGACGGGGGCCCCCGCTCGTCTCTGCCCGTCCTGCGCCAGGCCGAGGCCTCGCTTTCGATGGGATGGGGGCACGCCGGTCTGGCGGCGCAGGTCGAGGACTTCGCCAACCAACTGCGCCTGCTGAAGAAGCGCCTGACCCGAGAACCATGGGGGCCCTATCCCGGTTTGCTGCTGGCCCTGCTGGCCGTGCTGGTTGCGCGCGGGCGTGCCCGTCACGTGGCGGCGGTCGCTGCGGGAGGGTTGGTGCTGCTGGTCGTCGCGTTCGGCATCGCGTGGCTGGGCAAACTGCCTCCACACCGAGTGATGTGGCCACCGCTGGCGGTGGGAACACTGGTCACTGCGACTCTGGTCTGGCGACAAGACCCGCCCCGATGGGCCGTCTGGCGTTGGGTCGCGGCGGCGGCGATGCTTGTGGCCGGTTTCCATGCGACCGGACGCAACCTGGTGCTTGAAAAGGAGTATTACGACCGGGTCCGCGCTGACGCGATGCAGGACCTTGCGCTGATCGACGCGCTGCCGGGCGACCCACCGGTCGTCTGCGTCGGGGGCGGTGCGCCGTTCGAACATCTGGTCCGACCGCTGCGACCCACGCCGCTGGCCGGCCATCGCATCCTGTCCTATGGCTGGCTGAACGCGACGCCGCACGACGCGGCCGTGCGCGCCGCCGAGGGCATGACCGAGCCCCTGACCGACGCCTGTCGCTCGGGAGGCCGAGTGCCGATCTGGCTGGCCCGGCAAGACGTGGACGCCGTGCTTGTGTGGATTCGGGCACACGCCGGGCGCAACGCGCAGCTGACCGACCTGCGCCCCCCCGGCGGCCACTCGCGGCTGGTGACCTGCACACTTCCCTGACTGTCGCCGAAAAACACCTTCCCATCCAAGCTCTTGCGTGGGTTGCGTCGCCCATTTCCGGGGCGTACCATTGGGCGGGCGCGTGCGCGCCATCCGGTCTCGTCTGACGCTTGGGGTGTGCCATGACCCGCGTGCTGCTTGTTGTGCTCGTTGCGCTGTTCGTGCTGCCGCTCGCCTCGTGTGGGCAGGCGACAGACCCGGCCGATCAGGGGCCGTCGGACTGGCCGACCGTGAAACCCAAGGACACGGGCACCGTCAAGACCGACACCGAGCAACCGGGAACCGACCAGCCCGACACCGACCAGCCCGACACCGACCAGCCCGACACCGACCAGCCCGACGCTGAGC
>CAYURO010000033.1:46466-54471 GCA_964447285.1 uncultured Enterobacteriaceae bacterium
GACACCGACCAGCCCGACACCGACCAGCCCGACACCGACCAGCCCGACGCTGAGCCGGGCATCGACCAGACCGCCCCAGACCAAGCCGACGCCATCGACCCCGTCGTGGACGTCGTGCAGCCGGGCACCGACCAACCCGACGCGGGCGTCCAACCCGACGTCAAGGTCGAGCCTGACGTCGTCGTGCCCCCTGACGTAAAGCCCGACAGCGGCGCCGAGCCCGACTCTACCAAGCCCAAGTGCATCGATGAGGACGGCGACGGCTTCGGCAAGTTCTGCGTGGCTGGAATGGATTGCGACGACTCGAACCCGAATTTCGCCAAGGCGTGCCCGAATTGCGGCGGCGACAACGTCCCCGGCTGCGCCTGCAAGGGCATCGCGGCTCCGTGCTACTCTGGCGACGCAAACTGGGTCGGCAAGGGCATTTGCAAGGCGGGCGTACAACCGTGCAAGGACGGCTTCTGGGGGGTCTGCAACGGCGAAACCATGCCGGAGAACGAGCTGTGCGACAACCTCGACAACGACTGCGACGGCCAGACCGACGAGGGCGTGAAGTCCAGCTGCGGCACCTGCGACATGTCGTGCAGCCAGCAGGGCATGGGTCCCCAAGTGGGCAACGCGTTTGAGCTCAATTCCGAAAACTCGACCGGCGTGGGCCTGGACAAGAACGGCTACATTGTCATCGACCAGCAGAAGATCAGCTTGAATCTCAAGTACATCTGGGTCGCCAACTCGTCCGAAAACACGGTATCCAAAGTGGACTGCAAGACCGGCGCCGAGGTGGGCCGCTACCGCGTCTGCGGCAACCCGTCGCGCACGTCGGTGGACTTGGAAGGCAGCGTCTGGGTCGGGTGTCGCGGCGGCGGCAGCGTCGCGAAGATCATGGCCGAAGAGAAACAGTGCGTGGACAAGAACGGCAACGGCGTCATCGAGACGTCCAAGGACCTCAACGGCGACAAGAAGATCAGCGTAAACGAGATGGTGGGCAACGCGGAAGGTCAGGACGAGTGTGTGAAGTTCATCGTCCACCCGCCGGGAGCCGGTATGGCCCGCGCGGCCGGCGTCGACAAGGAAAACTACGCGTGGATCGGCGACTGGAATACGGCCCGCCTCAACCGCTTGCACCCCGACACCGGCCAGACGGTCGAGACCATCCAGCTCAAGTCCAGCCCCTACGGCATCGTGATCGACCAAAAGGGCATCATCTGGACGGCTGGCTTGGGCAACGACCCGCTGTGCCGCACCGACCCCGTGACCAAGGCGCACAATTGCATCGCCCACCCGGGCAGCACCTACGGCATCAACGTCGACAAATTCGGCAAGATCTGGATGGGCGGCGGCGTGGGTGCGCTGCGCTACGACCCCCTGACGGGCAAGTTCGACTCGGTGCCGGGGGTGCAGTACTCAAGCGGCATCGCCACCTCGAACGACGGCTTCGTCTACACCGCCAACGACGGCTGCGGCTGCATCACCAAGATCGACGCCCAAACCCTGACCAAGATCGGCGAGGTCGGCTGCGGCGGTCAGCCCCACGGCATTGCGCTGGACTACGACGGCTTCGTGTGGGCGGTGAACCTGGGCGGCAACTCCGTGGGTAAGATCGACCCCAAGGCGATGCAGCTGGTCGGCGTCTACCCCGTCGGCGTCGGCCCCTACACCTACTCGGACATGACCGGATACACGCTGAATTACTTCACGGCGCCCAAGGGCCAGTACACCGCGACCTTCTTCGGCGGCACCTCGACGAACCCCATCATGGTCGGATCGCACAAGGTCAAGTGGCAAACGATCGCCGTCGAGTCCGACCTGCCTGAAAAGACGTCGGTGCAGGTCCGCTACCGCACCGGAGATGACGCCAAACAGCTCGAGCTTGCCAAGTGGACCGAGCCCCTGGCCTTCCCGCCCGCCGTGTTCCCCTTGGACGTGTCCAAGTCCGCCGCCGCAACCGGGTTGATGCTGCAGGTCGAGCTGCAGTTGATCACGTCGGAGAAGGGCTTCTCTCCCGTCGTGAAGTCGGTGACTGCGACGGCCAAGGTCGAGTAGCGACCCGTCACACACGGCGATTGGGGTGTTCGCCATGACGTCACGCATGTTGGGCGGCGACGACACGGGCCACGGCGAGGTCCTGCTGTGCATCCATGGCTTTCCGCTGGACCGCACGCTGTGGCGCCACCAAGTGCGCGAGCTGTCCAAAACGCGGCGGGTGCTGGCGCCCGACCTGCGCGGCCGCGGCGCGAGCCCGCTTCGCCCGGAAGACGCGGCAGCGTGGACTCTGGACGACTTGGCCGACGACCTTGCGGCGACGCTGGATGCCAAGGGAATCGAGAAGATAGACCTGATGGGGCTGTCGATGGGCGGCTACGTCGCGTTTGCGTTCCTGCGCCGGCACGCGTCGCGGGTGCGGTCGCTGGTGCTCGCCAACACCAAGGCCGACGCCGACTCCGCCGAGGGCAGGACCGGTCGCAGCGACACGGCCCACCGCATCCTGACCCAAGGCATGGCGCCGTTGGCCGACGGCATGATCCCGAAATTGTTGGCTTCCCGTGCAACGCCGGAGGTGGGTGAGTGGGTGCGGGCGATGTTCCTGGGTACGCCGCCAGAGACCGCCGCCGCCGACTCGCTGGCGATGCGCGACCGGCCGGACTCGACGCCCGACCTTGCCGCCATCGCAGTGCCGACGCTGGTCATCCACGGTGAACACGACGTGCTGATGCCTGTTGCAGGTGCCCACGCCATGGCCCACCGCATCCCCGGGGCGCAATTCGTCGTGATCCCGGGGGCCGGACATTTGTCCCCGCTGGAGCAACCTGAGGCCGTCAACGCCGTGATCGGCCTCTTCATGTTGCACCGCACCACTTGACACCACGCGCAAACACTTGTATTTTTTCATCGCATGATGCGGCGCGACATCCAGCATCACCCATCTCCTTCCCCCATCACGACACGAGGTCCCCATGGAAATCAAAGGTGCAGTAGCCGTCATCACCGGCGGCGCGAGCGGAATCGGCGAGTCGGTGGCGCGGACCCTCGCAGCCCAAGGTGCCAAGGTCGTGATCGGCGACCGCGACGCCGCCCAACTGCAGCGCGTGGCCGAGTCCATCGAGGCCGCCGGGGGGCAGGTGGCGTATGCCAAGTGCGAAGTGACCAGCGACTCGGACGTGGCCGACCTGATGGACCTGGCGATCGAGCGTTTCGGCAGTCTGAACATCTGCGTGGCCGCTGCGGGCATCATCCGCGACGGCCTGATGCTCAACGTCGACCGCGAGACCGGCAAGGTCAAAAAGGCCATGACGACCGAGCAGTTCAAGATGGTCGTGGACGTCAATCTGGTCGGCAGCTTCATCACCATCCGCGAAGCCGCCCTGCGCATGGTCAACAACGGCTACAAGGGCCTGCTGGTGCCGATCTCGTCGGTGAACAAGGCCGGTCAGACGGGCCAGATGAACTACAGCTCGACCAAGGCCGCCATCGCGCTTTGGCCCAAGATCCTCGTTGGCGAGTTCCAAATGCGCGGCGTGCAGGGCATCCGCGTCGTCTCTATCGCGCCCGGCTACGTCGGCACGCCGATGGTCAAGGGCATGAACCAGGACGCGCTGGGCAAGATTCTGGAGGGCGTGCACATCGCCCGGCTGATCGAACCCGAAGAGATCGCCAACGCCGTCGTCTTCGCGGCGCAAAACGAGGCGATGGACGCGACCTGCCTGGAGATCACGGGCGGCCTGATCGCCAACGGTCTTGCGAAGTAGCTAGCTGCCGGCCCGGTCGTAGCGCACGAACCGCATCGTGAAGCTCGCGCGCCCCTGGGTCAGCGACCGCAGCTCGTTGGAATACCCGAACATTTTCCGCAGCGGAGCCTCGGCCACCACGATCCGCGCTCCGTCGACCGTGTCCAGCACGTCGCGCACCTCGCCGTGCCGGGTGGCCACCGACGACAGCGCCTCGCCCAAAAAGTCCACGGGGGCGGTGACTTCCAGCGCCACGATGGGTTCCAGCAGCACAGGTCCCGCCGCCGCGCACGCGTCGCGCACCGCCCGCACCGTCGCCACCTGATAGGCCAAGGGCTTCGAGTGCCCGTCCTTCCACGTCGCCGACAGCAGCGTCACATGCACGTCGCCCAGCGGATAGCTCTCGAGCGCCCCACTGGACAGCGCGTCCTCAGCCCCCTGCTTGCAAAGGGCCGGGATCTCTCCGGAAAGGAAGCGCCGGTCGCCGACGTTCGGGTCGATGGTGAAGCGATTGCCCTCGCCGCGCGCCAGAGGTTCGACGCGCACCCGCACGTGGCCGAACAGGTCGATGCCCTCGGCATGGCGTTCGAAAGTGCCCTCGGCTTCAGCGGATTTCGTCAGCGCCTCTCGCAGCATCACCTGCGGCCGCCCCACCCGCACCTGCAGCCCCGCCTCCCGCCGCAGCCGGTCGACGGCCACCTCGAGGTGCAGCTCGCCCATGCCGCTCAGCAGCAGCTCGCCCGTCTGCGTGTCCTCGCGGGTGCGCAGGGTCGGGTCCTCGTCGCACAGACGGTTCATCGCTTCGATCAGGTCGTCGCGGTCCTTTTGCGCTTCGGGCTCGATGGCCTGACTGACGACCGACTCGTGATTTTGCAGCGCTTCCAGCACGATCGGGTGTCGGGTGTCGGCCAGCGTGTCGCCTGTGACGGTCTTCTTCAGGCCCATCACCGCGCAAATATGGCCGGCGCCCACGCGCATGACGCGGGTCTTCTGGTTGGCGTGCAGCAGCACCAGGCGGGAGATGCGCTCGGTGCACTGCCGCCCCGCATTCCAGACCTCGTCGCCTTCTGCCACGCTGCCTGAGTAGATGCGCAGAAACACGAAGCGGCGGCCCTCGTCCAGCGACGACACCTTGAACGCCAGCGCACACAACGGGCCGTCGGGGTCGGCTTCGCGCGCCAGGTGCTCGCCGGTGCGCGGGTGCTCGCCCTGAACCGGCGGTACGTCCAGGGGCGACGGCAGCAGGTCCACAACAGCATCCAGCAGTTGGGGCAGGCCGACGTTGCGCAATGCTGCACCGCACAAAACAGGCACCGCCTTGCCAGAAATCGTCGTCGATCTGAGGACTTTACGCAGCTCGTCTGCCCCGACCTCCCGGCCGTTCAGCCACGCGTCGGCCAGGCTGTCGTCTACCTCGGCCAGCGCCTCCACCAGCTCTGCGCGGCGTTCGGCGAACTCGACGGAAAGCCCGTGCGTGACCTCGATCTGGCGGGGATCGTCCGGGTCCGGAAAGCGCAGGACTTGGCCGTCGATCAGGTCGACGACACCCTCGAGCTCGTCCGCCTGACCCAGCGGCCACTGGATCGGGACAAAGGTGCGGGTCGGGAAGTGTGCACGCAAGTCCGCAAGCACTCTGGCGAAATCGGCACCGGCGCGATCCATCTTGTTGACGAACACGACGCGCGGCACCTCCCAGCGGTCCGCCTGACGCCACACCGTCTCGCTCTGCGGCTCGACCCCCGCCACCCCGTCCAGCACGACGATGGCGCCGTCCAGCACGCGCAGGGACCGCTCAACCTCGATGGTGAAGTCGACGTGTCCGGGCGTGTCGATCAGGTGCACGTCACAGCCGCGCCAGGCAAACGAGGTCGCGGCGGCCGTGATGGTGATGCCGCGCTCGCGCTCCTGAGGCATCCAGTCCATGGCCGCTTCGCCGTCGTGCACCTCGCCCATCTTGAAGCTGCGGCCGGACACGAACAGCAGCCGCTCCGTCACGGTCGTCTTGCCCGCATCGATGTGGGCGACCACGCCGATGTTGCGGATCGTGCCCAGCTTTCGGGTGGCGGTGACGTCGGGTGCGCTCATCTGTCCGTCCTAGGGGATGTCGCGAGCTGCGGACCAGAAGGCGCCGTCGTCCAGAATGCGCTCGCCGATGCACGTAAAGGCCTTGAGGTCCCAAGACGCGCCGCGCGCCTCGCAGCCATAGGCCTTGTGGAACGGGCCCATGTCGAGCTGCACGGCGATCTCGGCCACGACACCGTCGGCGGCGCTGGTCGTCCGAAAGTCCACGAATTTCAATACAGCCACGCGCGCCGTGGCGAAATCGGGACCGCCCTCCGGCGCGCGGTAGGCGTAGGTCACGTCACCGTTGGAGATCTCGGACAGGAACACCTGCTGGGCGATCGGCTTGTAGCGCTCGTCAAAGCGCGTGACCTTGGCCAGCGCAACGTTCATGGCACGCGCAAGGTCGGTCAGCCACTGGGCGACGTACAGCTCGGCGCCGCCGACGCCCACGTTGACATCCACGGTCTCCGGCGGGCCACCCGGGTGCGCGTAGAAAGCCACAGGAAAGCCGCGCGAGGCGTCCTGCATCGCCGCGACACTCAAGAACTTCTCGACCGGAATCGGGTCCGAAGTGCGAGGTCGCAAAGCCGTGGCGCAGCCGCCCAACAGCAGCAGAGGGGCCATGGTCACCAGCCCCAGCAGAGTCACTCGCCCAACGATCCGATCCATGCCGCCTCCGTCTGCGCCGCGCAAGCTCGCGGTCGCGCCTGTTTGCGGACCAGACTTTCACGGAACCGCCTCGGACCGTCAACCGGGTGGTGGCAGGCTCCTGCGGCGCCCTTGCTGCAACCAGTCCCCGGTCAGCCCCCAGAGTTCGCCTGCCGCAACTTGTCCTTCTTGTTCGGGCGCTTGCCCTTGCGCCCACCGTGCGGGTCGCCAAACGGCACGTCCAGCTCGACCGGCTCGAAGCCCGCAATCTGCTCCCGAACCAGCGAAAGCCGATGGCGTTTCTCGATCAGCCGGAAGTGCGCCACCGTATCGGCACTGACGAAGCTGACGGCCAAGCCCGACTGCCCTGCCCGACCCGTGCGGCCAATGCGGTGCAGGTAGTCGTCGGCCGACCGCGGCAGATCGTAGTTCACCACCACCGGCAGCTGCGCGATGTCCAGACCGCGCGCGGCCACGTCGGTGGCGACCAGCACCTGCACCCGGCTCGCCTCGAAGTCCGCCAGTGCCGCCACGCGCGCGCCCTGACTCAAGTCGCCGTGCAGTCGCGCGACCGCCAGCCCCGCCTTCTCCAGCTTGCCCGCCACATGGTCCGCGCCGTACCGGCTTGCCACAAACACCAGCACCCGCGTCCACCCATGCTCCTGCAGCAGATGCCTCAGCAATTGCGTGCGCTTGCCGACGTCGACCTCGATGACCCGCTGGGCCAGCACCTCTTCGTCCAGCAGCGTGCCCGGCTCCAGCGAGATGCGCGCGGGCTCGTGCAAAATGGTCTGGGCCAGCGAGCGAACGGCCGGGGGAAACGTGGCAGAAAACAGCATGTTCTGCCGTCGGTCCGGCAGCAACGCCAGAGCCCGCGCCAGCTCATCGGTGAAGCCGAGCGACAGCAGCCGGTCCGCCTCGTCCAACACCAGGTGCTGCACCGCCGACAGGTGCACCGCGTTCTTGTCGACCAGATCCAGCAGCCGCCCGGGCGTCGCCACCAGCACGTCGGTCCCCCCGCGCAAAGCCAGCATTTGCGGGTTGATCGACAGGCCACCCACCGCAACCACGACCTTGACCCGCGTCGGCAGGCTGCCCGCAAATGCCTTGACCGTGCCGCCGACCTGGGTCGCCAGCTCGCGGGTGGGGACCAGAATCAGGGTCCGCAGCGGTCGCGGGGCGCGGCTGGGCGCGGTGCTCAGCACCTGCAGCAAGGGCAGAACGTACGCGGCGGTCTTGCCCGACCCGGTCTGCGCGCACGCCCAGACGTCGCCGCCGCGCAGAACCGCCGGAATGGCAGCGGTCTGGACGGGTGTGGGGGCGGTGAAACCCTGTTCCGCGACGGCGGCCTGCAGGGACTCACTCAGGCCAAGGGAGGCAAAAGGCATCGGGAAGGCTCCACTGCGCAGCGGGCAGCGAAGCCTGACGTGCACGTCAAGCAACCGTCGGGCGCGGGCGGATGCTAACGGAGGCGCAACGGGATGGCGAGGCGGACACGCGTGACCGGCGGGCGGCAAAACGCACCTCGCCCCGTCAACCTCGCCGCGGAAGGGATGGCGGCGAGGGAC
>CAYURO010000034.1:0-52593 GCA_964447285.1 uncultured Enterobacteriaceae bacterium
GCGGGCTTGGCCGGTGGCGGAGCGACGACCGGCGCGGGTGCGGGCTTGGCCGGTGGCTGTGCTGGTGAAGCAGGGACCGGTGCCGGGGTTGCGGGTGAGGCCGCGGGCGGCTTCTTGGCCGGTGCTGGCGCAGGAATGACGGCGGGCGGTTTGGCTGGGGGGGTAGCAGGCGGGGCCGGGGGCTCGTCCGCACCGACGATCGGGGGAGGCGGCGGCGGCGCAGGTTGAGCAAGCGCTGCGGACCCAAAGGCAACGGCCACAGTCAGGCTGCAAGCGAGCGGCAACAGGGCGGATCGGCTGGGCATGGCACCCTCGACGCTCAAAAGAAGTAATACGAGAAGCCGAGGCCGCCCGAGAATTCCCCGCGGGTCAGCGACACGCTGCGAGAATTCCGTTCGCCGGTCAGTGGGTTACCATCTGGCTCGTTCAGACCGACGACCGGTCCCACCGCACCAGCGACGGAAAATGACGGTGCGAAGAAGTACTCGACCCGCAGCGGCGCCTCGAACGCGATGCCGAACCGGCCGTTGGCACAGGTCTTTGGGTCGTCATCGGTCGTCGGACAGGTCAGCCGCGCCCACCCGACCAGCCCGCGAAGCCCCACGGCGAGGTTGACGGAAGGTGCGCGGAACAGGTTGTAGAGCACACCGACCGACGCGAAGGCCGCCGCCTGCGTGCGCTCTCCGTCTGGAAAGTGCAGGCCGCCGCCCGTGATCAACTCAAGGCCCAAGTTGCCCGCGTAATAGCGCAGACTGAGACCCGCGGCGCGGAGTTCGGGCAGCGCGAACCCTTGTCGTGCACCAACACCCGTCAGCGTTTCCTCGAAGCCCACGCCGAACTTGCCGTCGACGTCGTGCGCGAGGACCGTGGCAGGCAGGGCCAGCAACAGGGTCACCCCGACGCACGCAAGCTGCCTGTAGAACCGCAATCGGTGATGCTGGAAGCGCATGTCGTAGACCCCGCCCGTGCCCGTCGCCCGACTCGCGGCTCCGGTCACCCAGATTCCTACACGGAAGGGACCGGTGTGGCAACGTTACGCGACCATCGGCTGAGCGCGCCGCACCACTGTTCGCAGGCCCGGCGAGCCTGCCAAAGCGCCAGACAGCGCCGCCTCGTCCGTGTAACCCACGATCCAGACAGCAGAAGCACCCCTTTTTAGGATCGACGTGACTTCTTCCAGCTTGGCGATCATGCCACCCTTGACCGCACCGCGTTCGATCAGGCCTGGAATGTCGGCATCCGTCAGCTCCGCCAGATGCGTCGAGGGGTCGCTCAAGTCGCCGAAGACGCCCGGCACACCCGTCACAAGCACCACGTCGTCGAAGTGCAGGCCGTCGGTCAGGGCCGTCACCAGGGAGTCGGCGTTCAGGTTCAGCAGTTGACCATTTGCATCTGCAACCACTGAAGATAACACAGGAACAAAGCCGCCCTGCCACAGCGTCTCGACCAGCCTCGGGTCGATCGCCGCCACGTCCGCGACAAGTCCGTAGTCGATCAGCTCAGCCTCTCCAGCCACCTTGCGTGGCGGCCGCTTGCGCCCCACCACACAGGATCCCGCGGCCGCCGGACAGCTGACCGCCGGCACCCCAACCGCCAAACATGCCGCCAGCAGCTTGGGACCCACGTCGCCAGCCATCGCCATCGCCGCGGCTTCGAGCATCGGCTCGTCCGTGACGCGCCGGCCGCCCTTGAAGACCGACTGCAGGCCCAACCGCTCTGCCAAGGCCGTAATCTGCGGACCAGCGCCGTGCACCACGCACACCTGGATGCCTTGGGCCCGCACGGCAGCCAGATCGCACGCCAGCCGCTGCCGATCGGCCAACGCCTTCAGGGTCTCGCCGCCCACCTTGACCAGCACTTTGCGTGTCATGCAAGCCTCCGTTATCACGGCCATTGCGAGGGGGCCAGCAGCCCGGTGTACTCGTCGACGCCCAGCATCAGGTTCAGCGACTGGATCGCCTGTCCTGCGCCGCCCTTGATCAGGTTGTCCATGGCCGTGTGGGCGACCACGGTGCGCTTGCCGTCGATCGCCTGCGCTGCGATGGACACGGCGACTTCGGTGTACATGCTGCCGGCGACGGCGTTGACCTCAGGCAGCCGATCGGTCACGACGCGAATCAACCGTTCGCCCGCATAGGCCTTCTTCAGCATGGACTTCACGTCGGCGGCCTGCAGCGACTCGTCGACTTGGAACCAGCTCATCGCGAGGATGCCGCGCACCAGCGGCGCTGACACAGGTACCATCTCCAAGTGGACGTCAGGTGCACCAGACAGGTGCAGGTTCTGTTCGATCTCGGGGACGTGCTGATGCGACAAAGCCTTGTATGCCTTGAGGTTCTGCGCGCGCAGCGGGTGATGCGTTCCGATCGCAGGGTTGGCGCCCGAGCCCGACGAGCCAGTCAGCGCCGACACCTGAACGCGGCCGCGAAGCAACCCCGCCTTGGCAAACGGCAGCAGTCCCAGCGTGATCGCGGTGGCGAAGCAGCCCGGACTCGCGACCCGACGGGCGCCCGACAGGGCCTCGCGGTTCATTTCCGGCAGGCCGTAGACGAAGGAGCCCAGTCGCTCGGGGAAGGGGTGCTTGGCCTCGTAGAACTGTTCGTACTGTCCGGCATCCAGCAGACGGTAGTCGCCGCTGAGATCGATGACGGCGAGGCCCAAGTCCACGAATTCCGCCACGATGGCCGCGCTGACCTTGTGGGGTAGGCCGACGCAGACCAGGTCGGCGTGTGGGGCGATGTCGGCAGGTGTCAGGTCCTCGATCACCAACTCGGTCAGGCCGGCCAGCGACAGGTGCACTTGGTCCAGCTTCTTGCCCAGATTGTCCTTGGCAACGAGTTTGGTGACATGAACATACGGGTGGATCAGCAGGTGGCGCAGCAGCTCAGCGCCGCCGTAGCCAGAAGCGCCGACGACGGCAACGCGCAAGGGGCGGGGAAGGGAAGTCTGGGGCATCGAATTCTCCTTGTGGCCCGCGGGGGGAGGGGCGGGCGTGGCGCGGCCGCGGAGGAGCAGCGGTCGGGCGAGCAAAGCCTAATGCCTCACCGTTCGGGGCGGTAGCCCTCGGCTACAACTGCGCGAGGGCGGCCTTGGCATCTTCGTGGTCCGGGACCAGTTCCAGTGCGCGCTGCAAGCAGGTGCGGGCCTGATCGAGCTGCTGCTTGGCGGCGCGGCACCGGGCCATGCCGACCAAGGCATCCGCGCGCAGCCTGTCGTGTTCAGCGCCGCCAGCCCTGCGACTGACCGTGTCGAACAGCCGCATGGCGCGGTCACTGTCGCCCAGCGCCAGCAGCACCCGTCCGCTGGCCAGCGACGCAAGGTCGTCCTGGGGCCGCAGCTCGAGGACCCGCTTGAGTCGGTCGCGCGCCGCCGTCAGGTCGCCCACCTTTTCGTGCAGCAGCCCGGCGCGCAGTCCGTGCGCGGCGGCGAGGTCGGCGTCCTTCGCGTCCTCGAAGTGCTGCACCAGCCACGTTTCAAGCGCAAGGGCTTCCGTCAGGTCGCCCGCGGCCTCGTACAGCTTCGCAAGGGGCGCGTCGACGCGATGGGTGTGACCGCCGAGTACCTGCGCCTTGCGCAGGGCTTTCAGGGCGTCCTCGGTCTGACCCAGATCAAGCAACACCTCTCCCAACTCAGCGAACAGGCCGACCATCACCTGTCCCGTCTGCATGTCCAACGTGTGCTGGCCCTGGGCCTCGCTCATCGCCGCCAACCACTGCCGCAGGGCCTCCGCGCGGCCCGCAGTGTCGCCATGTTCCGTCAGCAGGTCGCACAGCCGTCGACGCGCCGACCAGCGCCGGGGGTCCAACGCAACCAGCTGCCGACACTGGCGAATGGCGTCGTCCAACTGATCCAGCGCGCCCGTGTACAGGTCGACCAGCTGCTGGTGCAGCGAGACCCTCGTCTGGGGATCCTCGGTCTCTCCGACCAGACGTTCGAGTCCTGCGGCCGCCTCAGCTGGGTCGCCGCTGTGGGCCTGCAGCATCGCCTTCAGGTGCAGGGTAACGGGGTCTTCGGGGGCCCACACCTCCAGCTCCGCGACGCGCTGGGTCGCCGTCTCCTGGTCTGTCAGCTCGGTCAGGGCGACGCGAGCCACCTGCCCCGTCAGGCTGACGCGGCGCTCGATGGGCAGATCATCTGCCAGCCTCACTTCTGCCGCCCGCATGAACGTCGGCCACTGGTGGTGCAGCTCGGCCGTGCGCAGCAGCTCGTCCAGCAGGGCCACGTCCTCCGGCATCTCTTCCCGCAGCCGCTCCAAGGCATCGCAGGCGGTTGGCCCGTCGTGGATCTCGATGCTGGCCGTCGCCAGCTGCCGCAGGGCAATCGCGCGCGCAGGGCCAGAGGGCAGGGTTGCCGCGCGCATCGAGAACAGACGCTGCAGCTTGCCCGCGTCCTCACCCGCCGCATCCACCAGCCAGGAAAACGCCTCCGCATGGTCCGGAGTGACCGTCAACACCTGCTCGTAAGTCGAGGCAGCCACTTCGCTTCGGCCGACCTTTGCGTAGAGCCGCGCCGCCTCGCCCAGAAGATCGACGCCTGCCCGCACGTCCTGACGAACGCCCGACAGCAAGACGAGCGCATCCGCCAGTTCAGCGTTGGCACCCCTCTCGCGCTGCAACTCGACCAGCGACTCCAGCGGCGAAGCATCTTCCGGAGCAATGACGGATAGTTCGCGGTAGGCTTGGATGGCCAGATCCTGCTCGCCAATGGCTCGGGCCAGACCGGCCAGCCGATGCAGCGCCAGACCCCGGACGGACAGGTCGGTCACGAACTCGAGGCGTTGTTGAAGGACGATCAGCAGGTCATCCCAGCGTCCTGCTTCGTCCAGCAGTGCCTCCAGCCGCTCGAAGGGCTCGATGGCGTCCGGACGCAGCAGCGACCAAACCCGCAGCTTCTCCTCGGCAGGCACCACGGCGCCTCGTGCCATGTCGTTGTCCGCCGCGCGCTCAAGCAGGGCAACGCGCTCGTCCTCGGGCAGGTCACCTTCCAGCATCATGTCATAGGCTTGCGCCAGCGTGTCGCGGTCTCCCGCCTCGGTTGCCATCTGCTCGACAGACGGCAGCAGCTCGGGGCGCGGGTCTGCGCGCAGGCCCTCCATCAGGGAGCGCAGGGCACTTGCCGGGTCGTGCTGGCTTTGCTGCAGCTTGGCGAGCTCTTGCGTGATCGCGGTTCGCGCGGCAGGCGCCGAGGTGCGCTCCAACCGGACCTGAAGCAGGGCCACCAGCGCGGCGGTATTGTGGGCTGCCCGGTAGATGGGCTCCAGCGCCGCTTGCGCTTCGTCGGCACAGACCGGGTTGCGCGCAAGCTGGTCGGCCACCGTCATGGCCTCCGTGTGCAACGGATACTGACGCAGGACATCGACGACGTGCCGCAGGGCCTCGCGAGGACGGCCCAGCGCAGTCCGCTTCAGCTCGGCCAACTCAAGACGCAGCGCCGCGCGGTTGGCATCGCTGCCCAGCACCAGCGCGCGTTCGAGGTCAGCGGCCAGCCGTTGCGGGTCACCTGCCTCTCGCCGCAAGGCCAGAACGGCTTCGCGGGCACTCTCGCTGTCGGGATCCTGATCCCAAGCCAGCTGCCACAAGTCCGCAGCGCGACTGGACTGTCCAACTTCCAACGCCACGCTGGCGGCAAGACCGACCACGGCCTCGATCGACTCGTTGCTGACTTCCTCACCGGCGACCAGATCGGTCACACCGTCCAGCCAGTCGTCGATCACATCGTGCTGACGGGCAATCGCGCTGGACTCGGTCAGAATCTCGACGGGATCCGCGGCGTTCGGGACCAACTGCAGCAGCAGGCCCAGCGCCCGCGGGGCATCCCCGAGCTCGTCGGCCAAGGTCGCGGCCAAGGCCCTTGTCGCGCCCTCGCGGGCTTCGGCCGGTGCCCCAGCGACCGCGGCCACTTGCAGATCGGCGAGTTGTGCGATGTGTCCGGAGGCACGCAGGGGCTCGGCCAGACGCACCGCGGCGGCGGCGGCGAGGCTTGGGTCCCGCAGTGCAGCACTCAGGCTGGTCCACACCGCAGCGTCGCCTGGCGCAACGGCAAGCAGACGCGCGTACAGGTCCATGGCCCCAGAGGTGTCGCCCGCCGCCCGAGCAAGCTCAGTCGCCTGCACCAACTGCGAGATCGAAGCAGCATCGCCCTTGACCCGCGCCACCCGCTCGTACGCCGCGCGCGCCGGGACCGACTGCCCCAGTTGCTCGAGCAATTCAGCCACGCGCACCAGCGCCCGCGGGTCCGCCTCATCGACAGACACCACGAATTCCCACGCAGCCAAGGCCTCTTCCGCGCGGTCGAGCGCTTCGAGCGCGACGGCCTTGCGGGCCACGACGGCCGCCATCTCGCCCGCATCGCAAGTCGAGGTGATGGCGTCGGTCAGGCGGACCACGACGTCGGGTTCCTGCAGATGCTCGGCCAAGTCCAGACGCCACTGCAGCGCCCCCTCTTGGCCAGGCTGCAGGCGCAGCACAGCGTCCAACGCATCTGCCGCACGCCGCGTCTGTTCAAGGCTCAAGGCCACGTCGGCCAGCTGCATCCAGGCATCGACCGCCATTTCGGGTTCAACCCCTGCGTTGCGTGCTGCGCGCGTCTCGAGCAAGTCTGCGAGTCTGCCGAGGTCGCCAGACGCCTGTGCGCGTGCCTCGAGCCACAGTGCCGCGTCCAGTCGGGGGGGCGTGGCCGCAGTTGCAGCGATGGCCAGTGGTTCCAGTTCGTCGCCGGCGGGCCACCATGTACGAGCGAGGTCGAAGGCCGTGCCGGCGACGTGTGCCGCCTGCTCCGGGTCGGACGTGTTCTCCAGCAGCCCCGTCAAACCGGCCACGACCGTGCGCGCGGTGTCGTCGTCGGTCGCAAGTCCGTTCAGATGCCCGAGGATCTCGTTGTCCAGCCGCAGCGTGGCGGCTTGCATCCCCCACTCGATTGCCAGAAACGCCTCGGCCATTTCGGAATGGGCGTGGCGACTCAACTCGACCAGCGTTGCCCGTCGGTCTTCGTCCGAGGCAGCAAGCTCCAGGCTCGCGAGCTTGGCGGCAGCCCACGCTTGCGCGTCGTCATGGGCGTTCACCAGCGACAGACGCCAACCCACCACTTCTCGTGCATCGTCGGGCGTCAACGCTCCAGTGTGGTCCTGCAGGGCGAGCACGGTGTCGGGGACGAGCTCCAACAGGCCGCCTGCCATGGCAAATTCGCGCAGCAACGCAACCGTCGCACTTGGCCCGGCGGTTTCCACCGACAGCGCGAAAGGCAGCCAACGTGTCAGCACCTTGCGGTCTCCGACAGCTCGCGCAAGGTCCAGCAGCTGCGTCAGGTGCTCCGGGAACTGAGTCGCGTCAAGGACTTGGACGACCTCGAGTCGGCGCTCGGCCAAGGCCAGATCCTGCGGTTGCAGATCGACCAACTGACCCAGGACCGCCAGTCCGCGCGTGCCATCCGCCGCCAGACCCAGCCACAACTCGGCCGAGCGCAACAGGTCGCCCTGCAAGGCCGCCGGGTCTGTCTGCGCATGGGTTTCGAGGTCGAGGGCAAGCTCTGCGTAGCGCTTCTCGGTCTCCAGCAACCGGCGCAGTGCGGCACGCGTCTCGGGGCCTTCCTGCGCTTCCAGTGCCATGCGCCAACAAGTCGCCGCGGTCTCCGTGTCCTGCGCTTCCAGGGCCAGCGCCGCCGCGCGGTCGAGCAGCTCATGGCGCAGCGACGGATCCTCGCTTGCCTGTGCGGTGTCGATCAGTTGAGCGATGACGACGGAGCGCTGGTCCTCGCCTGCGGCTGTCGCCAAGGCGATCCAGTTGTCGGCCAGATGCGGCTCGGCCGCGGCGATCTCGGTCAGCAGTGTCACGGGGTCCAGTTCGAAGCCTCGGCGGCGTGCGGCGTCAGCGACTGCGGCAAGACGGTGCAGCCACTCCAAGCGAGACGCGCCAAGCTCCAGCGTCGCCACGATGCGCTGGGCGAGTGCCGCCGCACGTTCAGGGCGGTCGACTTGCAGGGACTCGACCACGCGGGCGACGAGTGACGGGTCCAGCGGACCGCCCGAGTCGCACAGCGTGTCGAGGACCGCGATGGCGTCCGCGTGATGCGCTTGATGATCCAGGGCTTGCTCGGCGAGACGCCGGGCGGTCTCCGGGCGTTGGTCGTCGATGCAACGCCGTGCCACCAGGGTCAAGTGCCTTGCTCGCGCCTCGCCGGTGGGCATGAGGTTGGCGTCGTCGGCCAACAGCGCGTGGACCTCGTCCAGTCGGTGTGCTGCGGTACCGTACACGTCGGCCAGGCGCGTCAGGTCGGCGCGCTGCTCCGGGTCCGTCGCGTCAGCCAGCTGCTCACGGATCAGATCGAAGGCCTCGCGGCTCGCTCCCAGTTGCTCATGGCTCAAGCGCGCCAATTCCAGCCGCGCGTGGCTGCGTTCCGCCGGGTCGCCGCAGTGGGCGACGCCGTGGCGCCAGTGGGACGCCAGCCGGTCGAACCCACGTCCGCCTTCCAGCTCGGTCAACACCGCGCCTCGCATCGCAAAGGCCTCAGTGTGGTCGGGTGCGCTGGCCAGCACTTCGTCCAACAGATCGACCATGCG
Organism: uncultured Enterobacteriaceae bacterium; assembly: GCA_964447285.1. Classification (GTDB taxonomy): domain Bacteria; phylum Myxococcota_A; class UBA9042; order UBA9042; family UBA9042; genus CAJBNH01. The sequence continues at coordinate 8,555 of CAYURO010000034.1, forward strand.
GGCCATGTCGTCGCGGCCGTAGGCCCTCTCGACCAGACGCAGCAGTCCGGCAGTGCGCGTCGCGCCGTCCGTGGCTGCGTGTGCGGCGGTCAGTAGCAGGTCGTCGACCTCGGCGGGGCGGCCGACCAAGTCTCCCATACGCTCCAGCTCTGCCGCCGTGTCCTCGGTCCAACCCGTCAGGGACAGCAGCATCGTCCACTGGGCAAGGGCCGTCTCTGGGTCCTCCAACGCGGTCTCGAACAGGCCGGCCAGCGCGCGGTACTCGTTGACGGCATTCAGGTCGGAAGCGAACCGGTCCAGCCTCTGCAGGCGGAAAGCGGCCTCGGCACCGGCGTCGTGAGCTTCGACGGCCAGTGCGATCCGCTGGTCGACCGCCGCACGGGCGACGGACAAGTCGTCTGCACCGGCGAGTGCAGCCACTTGATCGGAAAGGGTTTCACTGCGAAGGCCGGCAGCCACCACCTGTTCGACCGCTTGCCATAGGTCTTGCGGCGGCACGTCCCGAAGCGCCAGCGTCGCGAGCCACTTCTCTGCGGAGCGAAGGCGAGAGGGCTCGTGCCCGCTCTGGGCATACACCACCGACCAGCCTCGATGTGCGTGGTCTGCGATGGCTGCAGGATCGCCAGCCGCCTCGACAAGCTCTCCCAGCGTTTCGTGCAGGTCGGTGTCCTGCGGCGAGTCGGCGACTTCGGTGGCCAGCAGGTCGCGGGCACGCTCCGGTTCGCCACACTGACGCAGCACGGCGGCGGCGCGAAGGCTCAGCGCAAGGCGGCCTTCCGCGTCGTCGGTCATGCCTCGCAACACCACCAGCGCATCGGCGAGTTCCCGGGACTCGTTCCTGCGGTCGTGCAAGTCGCACAGGGCCGCGGCCGCCTCGCGGCGAACGTCCTGATCATCCAGCTCCAGCAAAGCGCGGTAGTCCGCAAGGGCCTGAGCGTCCTCGCCCAACGCATCCGCCAGCCGAGCGTGCTGCAGACGCAGGGCGGCGCGCTCAGGCTCGCTGGAAGCTGCCGTCACACGGGCTGTGAGCACGTCGAGACGGCCGCGATCGTCGCCGGATGCTTGGGACAGTCGATCCAGACCCTCCAGTGCGCTCGCATCCTTGGGATTGTCTTGCAATTGCGCCTGATACAGGGCCTTGGCGGTGTCTCGGCAGCTTGCGTCGTCCGTCAACCAAGTCAGGGCCGTCTGTCGCAGCACGCGCCGCACATCCGGTTCGGCGGCGTCAGCGGCCTGCGCCAGCGCCTGCGCCACATCCAGGGGTGTCGGGTGTGAGGACGTGCCACCCGCTCCAATACGCTGAATTTCGGAAAGAATTCGAGCGTCGCTGGGGTCAGCGCACAGCACCTCGCGGAGCAGCGAAAACGCACCAGCCGGGTCGGCCCCGCCCCGCTCGCGCAGGAAGGCTTGCCGTTCCAGCAGTTGCTTGCGGCGATTTCCGGTGGCGAATCGGGCGCGCGCCCCGATCAAGGCGTCCAGCTGCGGCCAGTCGCCGCGGGCCTCGAGTACGTGCTCCAGACGAGCGGCCAGAAGGTTCAGGGCGTCGGAGAATCCATCGGCAGCGAGAGCTTGCAGGGTCTCTGCAGCGCGCCCAGCGGCGTGGTTGTCGGCGGGATCGACTTCCAAAGCCGACAGCCAAAGCGGCAGCGCCTGGGTGCGGTCTTCGCCTGGCCGGTCCAGAAGCTCAGCAGCTTCGAGACGCAGTGCGTGCAGCTCGTCGGTTGCTTCGGCGTCGTCCAAGCTCACCAGCGCGGCCATGCGCTGCTGCAGCGCCGCCACCAGCTTGTTGCGGTCGCCGGCTTGGCGCAGTGCCTGCAGCCATCCTGACCAGAGTCCTGCTTCTTCGGGGAATTCCGCTACGGCACGGGACAACGCTTCCGCCGCCTCCGCAGGCTGGCCGCGGTCTTCACCATGCACCGCGGCCAAGCGCAGATACGTTGCCATCCGGTCGTCTGCCGCCCCGCCGACTTGAAGCCGCTCTTCCAGGACGAACGCCACGCCGTCGCCATCCGATGCTTCGCGGTACAGGGCCTCCAGGGCATCCAGCGGAACGGGGTTCGCGGGGTCCAGACCGTGCAACAGGTTGTACAGATTCGTGGCGACTGCGCCGTCACCGGACTGCAGGGCCCGCTCGGCGCGCAGGGTCGCCAAGTGCTTGCGCACGTCTGGATCTTCGGCCTTGGTCACACCGGGTTCGTCGCTCTCGCCGACCAGAGCGAGCAGCAACTGGTCCAAGTCCGCATCGTGTTGCGTCCGGGAGGCCAGCGCTACCAAGCGATCAACCAGATCCGTGCGTCCGGGGGTCGCGACCACAGCGTGCCGCAGGGCCTGGAAGGCGCGGTTCGGATCCTGACGTTCAACGAGGTCGGCGATCTCGACATGGCGTTCCACAGCGATCTCGGGCAGGTCCGCTTCTGTTGCAGCGAGAACCTCGAGGCATCGCAGCGTCTCGTCGCGGCGATTGTGGTGACGCACGACGGGCAGCAGCATCAGCGCCGCGTCTCGGGCGCGGCACTCGACATCAAGCTGGGCGAACGCGATGGCGAGCAGCGGCTCCTCGTCCTCCAGCACTTGCGCATGATCCGCCAGCGACTCCAGGACGCGTTGAACCGGCGCCAAAAGGTCCGAAGCGTCGTCTGCAGCGGCCAATTCGATCCGTTCAAGCGCGGCGCGGGCAAGGTTTTCTCGCCCGGCCCCGGGGATCTGCAGGAAGCCGTCCAGCGCGGCGGCAAGCCGACCGGGGGCGGCCTCGCGGCGCAGGCAGGACAGCAACCCCGCCCAAGCCTCCGCGGATTCCGGCCTCGCGTCGACGACCTGACGGTACAGCTCGGCGGCCCGGGTCGCGTCTCCGACGGACAGATCGCACAAATCCGCGGCTCGCATCCGGGTATCCAGAGCGGCGTCGCCTTGTTCCAGTCCGGCCAGACGTTCCAGCGTGTCGACGACGGTCGCCCAGTCCCCCAGCTCGGTTCCCACCTGTTCGCGTAGCAGCAGCAATGAACGATCTTGTGGCGTGATCGCCAGAGCCGCTTCGACCGCGATGCGCGCCTGTTCGGCGTCGCGCGACGTCGCAAACGCGCGGGCGGCCGCACGCCCCCACATCCGCGCCGTCGCCTCACGCAGCACCAGAGCGGACTCGCCACCCTCGTCCTCGAGCTCCAGACCCAAGATCTCTGCCCACGCAGCCAGACGCGGTCCGAGGAGGGCTTCTTCGCCCGCTCGCTCTGTCCAGGCCTCGAATCGTTCGGCGGTCTCCAGAGCGCCAGCCCAGTCTTTCGCAGAAACCAGCTCCTCGACGAGGTCCGCGGCGTGGCCGGCGGCGTCGCTCCACAGCCCCGACGTCGCGCACAGTTCCATGCGAAGACGCTTGAATTCCAAACGCTTGGCGCCCGTCGCGGTGTCCGCCAGACGCTCTACCGCCATGCGTTCCGCACCGACCATGCCCGCGCGCCGCGCCAGATCGAGCAGCCGTCCGGCCACCGCCACCGACAACTCCGCATCTGCGGCCAACTCTGCGGCCTGCAACGCGTCCACTTGGACCGTCGCGGCCCCGTCGACGTCGCCCAACTCGGCGTCCATCGCAGTCGCCGCAGCTTCGAGCCACCGGACCTGATCGAGCCCCGTCTTGTCCGTCGCGGACGCAAGCACGGCCTGAACGTAAGCTTCGGCTCCGGCCTTGCCCGACGGGTACACTTGCCGCAACCCGGCCAAGTCGCCGCTTTGTACCAGCGCACGCGCGCCGATCGCGGCCGCCACTTCGGAGTCTGGCGCCAGCGCGCGCAACCGCTCGGCGACCGCGGCCGCTCGGGTCAGATCGTTGAGCGGACCGGCACAGGTCTGCGTCAGCAGCTCGAGGACTGCGACGCGACTCGACAGTGGCAGGTCCGTTCGGGCTTGCAGGGCCTCCAGGAGTCCCGCGAGGCCAGCAATCTCCTCTTCCGTGCGGCTCAACCGCGCGAGACCGGCAAGCGCCTGGGCGTACGCCGGACGGATCTCGATCAAGCGGGTGTACTTTTGACGTGCCGCTCCCGACTCGCCCGCGAGCTCCGCCAGACCGGCGGTTTCTTCCAACAGCTCCGCCAGGCGGACGGCATCTTCGTCCGGGTCCAGCCGCGTGAGCTCGGTCTCGAGACCTTCCAGCAGCGCGCCCACGTCGCCCGCCTCGCGCAGTGCGGTCAGCCACCGCTCCGTCAGATCGACGCGGTCGGGTTTGGCGTGCAGTGCGCGTTCCCACAGGTCGGCCGCGCCGGCGGGGTCCAGCAGAACCTCGAGCATCAGGTGCGCCGCCTCGTCGAACAACGCGCAACGGGCGTCGGCATCGGACGTGACTTCCGCTGCATGTTCAAGCAGTTCTGCGAGATCGGCAGTGGCGCCGCTGACCCGCAGATGGGTTCGCACGGCGGCGAGTGCTTGGGGATGCTTGGGCGAAACGTTGACGAGCTGCCGGTAGACTTGGAGCTTGTCCTCGGCGCTGGGCAGCACGCCCGAGTCGTCATGCAGCGCGGCGATCCGCTCGAGCACGGCCACGACCTGGTCGGCGATCGACGCCGAGCGGGATGCGTGGGGCAGCAGGCGCCGCGCCTCGCCATCCAGAAGCTCACGCAGGGCGTGCCACTGACTCTGGTCGCGGTACAGGCGCTCCAGCGCAGCGGTGGCAACGGGGTGGTCCGCCTGCACGGCGAGCACGCGTTGGTAGGCCTCGACAGCCCGCTCGGGAGTGGCGAGCGGACCCTCGGCCAGGGCGGCGATTTCCAGTGCGATGCGAACCGCTTCCTTGCCCTCAGCTCCGGCGAGTCGCTGGGACAGGGCCACCAGCAGGCGTTTCGCGTCGCCAGTCGAGCGGTACAAGTGTTCGAAGAAGTCCAGCGCTTCTGGGTCGTGGGGAGCGAGCGTCCGCACCCGGCGGAAGTGCCGTTCGGCCTTCTCGTGGTCGTCCTGCGCCATCGCCAGCCGGGCGAGCGCAAGGGTCGCCACCGACTCGCTGACCCGGTCGCGTTCCTTCAGCGCCCGCAGCCGAATGACCTCGAGCGCTTGCTCCGCCCCCGCGCCGCCGGTTGCCGCGCGCATGGTCTCCAGCCTAGCCTTCAGCATCAGGTCGTCGGGATTGGCATCGGTCAGGTGGGTCAGCGCGTCCAGCGCAGCCTGAGGTTCCTCGCGGTCGATGCCGGGGATCTCGGCCAGTTCAGTGGCGAGATGCAACCGATTCGAGCCAGCATCGGCCCGCAGCGCCGTCCACAGGGCCCGCGTCAGTTCCTTGACGTCACCCATCGTTCTGGCGACTTCCACCCACAGCAGCGCCACATCGGTGAGCGCGAGGTCGGCGGTCTGCCCCGAGGCGATCAGGTCGGCAGTGTCGGCGAGCACGGCGACAGCATCGGCCAGCGGTTCGTCGCCTGCGAGCAGCAGGTGGGCATAGGCAAGCAGCACAGCGGGCCGATCAGCGTCGGAGCATGTAGCGATCTCCATGCGTTGCGCGGTCAGTGCTTCATCGCGGGCAACGATCTGCTGGTTGGAGACCTCACGCAGCTCGTTGGCCTCCGGAAGGGCGGGATCGAGCAGGAGAAGTCGCTCAAGCGCTGCGAGCGCGGCGTGTCCGTGGCCCTGACCCAGATGGGTTCGCACGGCGTCGAGCAGCACGGCGGGGCGTTCGGCGGTCTCCGCGATCTCAGCGAGGCTGTCGACCAGCAGGCCGAGGCGGTTGAGGCGGTCGAAGGCAGCGTCGCGTTCGGCGAGCTCGACCAAGCGCTTGCCGGTAGCGGCGTCGGGAAACAGGCGGTAGGACTCGCGCAGCAGGGTGACGGCGCGTGTCGGGTCTTGATCGCTGACGAGGCGAGCCGCCCGCTCCAGCATCGCCGCCCGCAGCAGCGGGTGAGGTTCTGCCGCGCCCAGCTGCAACAGCCGGTCGGCGACCTCGCCACGCACCTCGTGGGTCATGTCGTCGCGCAACTGGGCCAACAGCTTGTCGAGATCGGCAACGCTCGGCAGAACAGGGGATCCGGCGCTCTGCATCATCGGGGCGGCTCCGTCGCGGGCGTGAAGCGGCCGCGTGGATTCGCTCGCCGGGCCATGGGCAAGCCCCCGCATACCGCGAAAACGCAAGCAGCGAGTCTAGCCTGCGGGAGTGTCGGCGACAAGGCTCCGTTGTCGGCGCGCAACGCCTCACGGTCATCGACTTTGCCTTTCGGGGCGCAGGGATCCGCGAGGCCCACGAAGGCAGAGGGTCAACGCTGGTATTTGTCTTCCAGCCGAACTACGTCGTCGAGCTCGGGCGAGCTGACCTCGACCAGCCGAACATCCTCGAAATCGGCGCAGAATCGGTGCACTGTGCCGGGGGGGATGTGGTAGGTGGCGCCGGGAGCGAGTCGAAGCACCTGCGGTGGTGCTGTCCCGATCTCGAGCACAAGCGTCCCCTGCAGCACGCAAATGGTCTCTTCTTTTCGCTCGTGGTATTGCCGCGAAAGCTTTTCGCCACCCTTGATGATCAGGAACTTGCCCGCATAGCGCGGGCACTCGGCCCAGATTTCTTCGTGGCCCCAGGGCTTCTCGACGACTCTCATGGTGCTCGTAGTCCAAAGTGCGCCGGTCGCAGGGCGCAGGGGGCGAAGTTTGCCGACAGGACAGCCGACGCGCTAGTCCTCTCGACGGGGCGCCTTGATGCGAACAGCCACCTTGGTGTGCCACTCGTCCTCAGGACGGCCGTCGTGCGGACCGACGACGAAGGTCTCCGACACGCCCTCGGCCAGCGACAGGTCCTGATCGTCCACCCAGTTTGAGATGGCGTCGTAGGCGGCGCCGATGTCGCGATGCGGCCCGTGGAAATGGGCGACGACGACATCGACCGGACCCATCGTCAGCGTGCGCAACCCGCCGTGGCCTTGGTACCAATCGGGCACTGGTACGCAGACGCGGGCCATGATCGCGTTCGGGTCCTGTTGCGCGCTGGGATAGACCGCGACCGGTGGACCCAGCGGCTCAGCACCGGCTTGGCGCAGGGCATCCAGAAGGTCGGGCACGGCGCTGGTGACACCGTCGATCGGGCCGGTATAGACGACGAACGCCATGTGCACGCCTGGCAACGTCCTGCGTTCGATCTGCACGGCACACCTGTCAGTGGAACAGACCACGGAGCGTACCGCGGTGCCCGCTGGCAGGCAACGGCGAAGCGCGCGTCACGGGGTCGGAGGACTCCACGGCAGGCCCACTTCTGCATGGTGCAGTCGATAGACCGACAGGCGACTGCGGAAGGCGCGCACCAGACCCGGGGTGTGCACGTCGACGAAGTCGTACACACGCGGCTTGGCCTTGCCGGGCGATGGCCGCAGCACCCGCCCCATCGCCTGGGTCGTGCGCGTCGCATTTCCGGACGGTGTAGCGAGGTACAGCGTGTCCAGCACAGGCAGGTCGAACCCCTCACCCAGCAACGAGGTCGTCGCCACCAACACGGCTCCGGACCGCGACCGCAAGGCTTGCAGCACCTGTTCGCGCTCTGCTGCCGCCACTGTGCCGACCAACAGCAGCGTGTCTACGCCCGCGCTCGCCAACCTTGCCGCAAGGTCTTCGCAGTGCTGGACCCGCTCGCTCAGCACAAGCGACCGCTCGCCCCGCGTGGCGGTGACCGTATCCGCGATCGCCGTGTTGCGCGCGTCATTGCCACACAGCCGGTGGATCATCGCGCCCCGATTCACCATGCGCCCACCGCGAAACTCCGTCTCCACCGGGATGACTTGCGGTGCCCAGAGCGAGCCCTCGTCGACCATCTGTCCCGGTCGCACGCGGCAGAGCTCGGGTCCCAGCGTTGCGTACATCAGCGGGTGCAGCTCGTCAGCGCGCTCAGGCGTCGCGGTCAGTCCCACCCGGTAGCGGGCGGTGAAACGCTGCACGACGTCGGTGAACGTCGCGGCCGGGCAGTGGTGCGCTTCGTCCAGGATCACAAGGCCAAACGCATCGCGGAGTTCCTGTGGGTCGCGCCGCATCAGGCTCTGCAGTGTGGCGACGATGACGGGTCCGGGCTCGTCCTTGCCACCGCCGATACGTCCCGGCCGAAGACCCAAGCCCTTCTCCAGGACCGCGCAGGTCTGGTCCAGCAGCGTGCGCGTGTGGACAAGGACCAGGGCTCGCACCCCCAGCCTCGCAATGATTCCCAGCGCAATCACGGTCTTGCCCGTGCCAGTCGGCGCCACGATCACACCTTCCCGCTGCAGTGCCACCCGATCGACGGCCTCTTGCTGGTAGGGCCTCAACTCGAAGGTCAGCGCGAACGGACCCAGCGGTGGCGACACCCGTTGATCGTCGAGTTCGATGGCCAGGTCCGGTGCGTGCTCGGCAAGGAAGCGTTTCAACTCCAGATTGGCGCCGCGCGGCAGCACGATGCGTTCGTCGTCGGCGTGGGCAAGCTCGATCCGGCGAGGGATGTGCTTGCAGGCCCGGCGGTGCTCGCGGGCTTGCCAATACGTAGGGTTGTCAAAGCAGAAGCGGTCCAGCGCCCAAGTTCGCAGGGCTGCGAACGTCTCAGGCGGGCACCCGTGGGCGTGCAGGACGATTCGGTCGGCGATGGCGAGTTGAAGCGGCACGTTGCGCTACTTGGCGGGCGTGTTGCGTGCGGGGCCAAACGCCGACAGCAGGTGGGTGGCCAGCGCCGCGATGCCGGTGACGGCCACCTGGGGCGTGATCCTCGGGTGCGTCGGCAGCAAGTCCAGGGCAGCACGCGGATCCAGCGGCAGCTCGCGTCCTTGCAGGTTGGCGTCAAGCAGGCCAGCGACCGTCAGGGCGACCAGAAACAGGACCGTCCACAAAGCAAGCCCGGCGTCGAGCCAGCGTCCTCGGAGCAGCGACCCGGCACCGGGAAAAATCAGTCCTAGGGTCAACATCTTGCGGTTCATCAGGTCCTCGCGCGGGCGGCGGCAGTGTCTGCGGGAGCGACGGTCGTCTCGACGGCCTTGGGCGTGGCGATTGCCGCGGGCAGCGTGCGGCCGGTGCGGAAGTCGTCGACCGGAATCACCCGCTCCAGACCCCGACGGCGCAGCAGCAGCACGACGCGGCGCTCGATGACCGGGGCTCCGGCGATGTCGATGCGCTGCAGGCTGACGCGCATCGGGATGCGGTACACGCGGGTCGCGCCGACCGACCGCACGCCCCCCATCGTGACCATCGGCACCCGTTTCAAGTGGTCGTCCAGCTTGGCGAAGTGGGGGGACAGGTCGTAGCGGAACACGTGCTTCAGGCCGTTGAGCCCTTGGTCGTGCAATAGCCCCAGACCGCGGTGCCGCAGCAGCTCGCGGACCTTCAGGTGGTGCACGGACGTCGTCTGCCCCACACCGGGATTCAACGGGTCGGGTTGCAGCTGCTTGGTGACGGAGATGGTCTCGCGGGCCAGTGCAAAGCCGCGCCGTCGCTTGTCCATGCGCGCGGGCAGCCGCAGGTGCGCCACGCGGTCGGCGAAGATGTGCTTCAGGCGCAAGGCCAGCCAGTCGCGCCCCACCTCCTTGATGCGGTCCTTGGCGGCGTACACCAGCGCGGCGACCAAGGCGGCCATGGCCAGCGAAACGGTGGTCTGTTGGGCAGACATCGCCGTGTTCAGCACATAGACCTGCCACACGAAGTAGAAGGTCGACGCGATCATCGCGACCGCCGCCGCGATCCAGTTGCGCAGCCGTTGGTCCAGCATGTAGGCGCTGGCGTCCAGGAACAGGGCTTGCTGGAAGTGTTTTTTCAGCAGCGCTGCGCGGTTGACGAACGGTTCGATGTCACGCGCTGTTCGAATCGCCTCGATCTTGATCCCAGCCGTGTGTCGATAGGCTTGCTCAGCCAGGAGCGCCTCTTGCAACGCGGCCCGCACGCCGGCGACGGCTCCCCCCAGCGCGGGGCGGATGCGGCCGCGTGGGGAACGCGCTTTGGCCATCGCATCGCCGACCCGCGTGATCACGAGCATGACCTGCGTCGAGATGTATTCGCCAGCCAGCGCCCGCTCCCGCTCCAGCGAGGCGTCGTTTGAGTCGCGCAGGTCGTCGATGGCTTGCCGCGCGCCATTGGCCCGCTCGAGGGCGGCGCGAAGGGCGTCGAGCACATGCTCGGCTTCCTCCGGACGCAGCGTGTTGTCCCGGCGCCGTGCCAGAGACAGGGTCTCCAGCAAGGGGCGCGTGCCGAGCTTCAGTAGGTGAACCGCCCCGAGCCCGCGCCGGCGCACCAGATCGATCGGCGGGCAGGTCAGCTTCTGGCCCGGTGTCAGCGTTGGGCTGGTCAGTCGCGTGCGGACCTGAAAGTGATCCCAAGGGATGTGGCGCACCCAGAACGAGTCAGGGACGTCGGCCTCAAACAGAATTTCGTAAGTATGCTGCTCACCTGGCGGCGCCATGGGGACGGTGGCGACCCACTCGACACGCGAGCGATCGTGGACATCGACCCGAAGGTGGAGCTCGTTGGGAGCTGGGTAGTCGTACATGCGAGAGGTGAAGTGCGGCAGCACCGGAGACTCACAATACATTCCGACGGGGCGCTTGGCCAGTCACGAACATGTTGCTTTGCTGTCACGGGTTCGATCTTGCCCTGCGCGCAACCGCCGGGCTAAGTCGCGGCCCGAAGCCTCTCGAAGGTCTCGCCCTCCTGCCCTCAAGACCCGCCCGCAAGACTTGCCCGCTAGACCCGCCTGCCGGTTCACCCCAGGCCCCTTCGCGTCAGGAGCCCCCGATGACCGTTGCCGACCCGCCGGTGCACTCGAAGGCGTTCAAGACCCGCCGCGTGCTGAACTGGTTTCCGATGGGGGTCACGTACGCCCTGCTGTACATGGCGCGCTACAACCTGACGGTGGCCAAGAACTCCTTGGGCGAGCTGATGACGAAGGAGGACTTCGGCATCATCTTCGGTGCCGGCACCGTCTGCTACGCGATCGCCTTTCTGGTCAACGGCCCCTTGATCGACCGCATTGGCGGTCGGCGCGGCATCCTGCTGGCGGCAGGCGGTGCGGCGGTTGCGAACCTGGTGATGGGTGCCTACGTCTGGTGGGTCATCGGCGCCGGGGCGGACAGTGGCCACAAGGTCTTGATCTTCAGCCTGTTGTACGCCATCAACATGTACTTCCAGAGCTTTGGCGCCGTGTCGGTGGTCAAGGTCAACGCGCACTGGTTCCACGTCAACGAGCGTGGCGGCTTCTCCGGCATCTTCGGCACCATGATCTCGTCGGGCCTGTTTCTGGCCTTCACCGTCAACGGGTGGCTGTTGACCCTGGCCGACTCGTGGTGGCCCGACAAGCCCGCACAGTGGATCGTCTTCCTTGGGCCGGCGCTGTTCCTGGGAGCGTTCACAATCCTTGAGTTCTTTCTGCTCAAGGACACCCCGGGAGACGCCGGGCATCGCGATTTCGACACCGGGGATGCCTCTTCCGGCGACACCAGCACCGCGCCTGAGCCTACGTTCGCGCTGCTCAAGCGGATCCTGACCCACCCGGTCATCCTGGTTGTGGCCGCCATCGAGTTCTGCACCGGCGTGCTGCGCAACGGCGTGATGCATTGGTTTCCCATCTACGCCAAAGAGGTGTGGGTCCTTCCCAAGCAGCACATGCTGATGGAAGGCCAGTGGGAGAGCCCGACGCTGCTGTTCGGTTCTTTCGCCGCCGCCGCCTTGCTTGCGTTCGCCGCCAGCCGCCTCAAGGGCGCGGCCAAAGGCTGGGTCTACGTCGTCGCAGCGTTGCTTTTCCTCTCACCGTTCGTTCAGGGCGGCTGGGGCGGCCTGCTGTTCATCGCAGGTGTCGTCGGCGGCAACGTGGCGGGATGGGTGTCCGACCTTTTGTTCCAGAGCCGGCGCGGTCCTGCCGTTGCCGGTTTGTACGGCGCGCTCGTCCTGCTTGCCATCGCCATGACCTTCACGCTTGCCCCGGCGCACCCCGACGTGGCCGTCCCGGCCAAGGGCAGCGGGCTGCAGGCGGGCGACCGGGTGCTCGTGATCGCCGGCCGCAAGATCGAGGGCTGGGCCGACGTCAGCCGGGCCGTCGCGTGCTGGCAGCCGGTTTGCAAGGACTCGTCGTGGGACGCCGGCGCGTGTATGTGCACGGGGCAACTGGCGGATCCGAACGCGAAGGTCGCGCAGCCCGCGGGCTTCCTGCCTGCGAAGGTGTTGCGGCAAGGTCAGACGATCGAGATCATGGTCCAGGACCCCAAGCCGATTCAGCGCGCTGGAGACCACCGCCTGCTCGCAGACCGCCCCGAGCTGCCCATGAGCCCCTGGTGGTTGGGCTTGATCGTTGTGCTGGTCAGCGTGTCCGTGATTGGCAGCCACGGTCTGCTGTCGGGCACCGCTACAATGGACTTCGGCGGCAAGAAGGGCGCGGCGACGGCGGTTGGCGTCATCGACGGCTTCGTCTACCTCGGCACCGCGCTCCAGTCGGTCTCGCTCGGCTTCCTGACCTCGCAGGACTGGTTCTGGTGGCCCATCTTCCTGCTCCCGTTCGCGGCGCTAGGCTTCGCGTTGTCGTTGCGGATCTGGAACTCCAAGCCCGCCGCAAGCACGGGACATTAGCCCCACAGCCTCTTGCACGTGTCTGGCAAGCATTTGGAATCGCAAGGGAATATCTCTCAAGTCCCATGCACTTGAGAGCGTCCGCGTCGAAGCGTCACCTTCCCGGCGCGCGCGGAATTCGCAGCGACCGCAGAAACCCCTCGATCTCGGTCCGTCTCTGGCGCAGCACCGCCGCCGGTCCCGCCGCGCTGGCGGTGTACATGCCGTCTTCGGCGCCGGTGACCACGAGCCACACCGCACCCGGGGGGCGTCGTCGCAATTCGATTGCCTGAACCATTCGTCCGTCCAGATCGTCCAGCTTGACCCACTCGTCGCGCTCGACGCCTGCTTCGCCCTCACGGTCCATCTGTTTGATTCGCTCGTCCACCGCGCCTTCATAGCCCTGCTCGGGCTCTGGCCCGCGCTCCACATGCAGGACCACGCGCTCCGTCGGCGACAGGTCGAGTAGCCAAGTGGCTGAATCAAAAAACGTATATCCCGCTGGCACCAGGACCGTAGCCCCCAGGCCGGTCACAAGTATCTGGCTGCCGTCGGCGATTCGCGCCGGTCCCGATGCGGCCTGCGCGCCGCCGCAGCCCGCCAGAAGCCACAGTGCCAATCCCAAGCAAGTTGCCGTTCCTCGCATCCTTCCCCTCGCCGTCGCGGCTGACAGGTCCGCTGCACGCGGCGATTCTACGGACGGTTGACCACACAAGTCGATCCTCTGGAGCGATCTGGGGCTTCGTGTATCATCCTCGCCCCTCAGGCAAAGGAGTCCGGATGCAGCAGTTGATCGGTCAGAAGGTGTGGGTCATTCAGTTTGACGACGAGGATACCTCGGTGATCGGCATCGTCGATGCTGTCGAGGCGGGCTTCATCGCCCTGCGCAACGAGCGTGAGACCAGCCCGTCGTTGTACGTGAACCTGACCAACGTCAAGGAGATCGAGGTGTATCGCCACGAAGGCGAGGGCGAGCTGCGGCTGCTGCGCTTTCCCGAGTCCGGCGCCGACCGCACCGACCGCTGACCTCTGGAGGCCAACGCATGCTGTGGACTGGCGCTGAAGCCGCGGACATGGACGGGTTCTCCTTCCTCCAGGGGCGCCGCGTCGCCGTTGTGTGCAACCCGAGTTCGCTTGTGCGCGCGGCCCGCTTGGGTCCCGGCCGACACCACCTTGTTGACGCGCTGCGGTCCCACGGCGTGCAGATCGTGCGGTTGTTCGGGCCGGAGCACGGGTTGTGGTCCACGGCGCAGGACCTGATCCCGGTCGAGGGCGGCCGCGATCCGGTCTTCGACTTGGAAGTTGCGACGTTGTATGGCCGATCGGTCGATTCGCTGACCCCGCGTCCGGAGGTTCTCCGGGGTCTCGACGTGGTCGTGTTCGACGTGCAGGACGTGGGCGCACGCTACTACACCTATGCCGCGACGCTGTGCATGACACTCGCTGCTTGCGCGAAGCTGGGCGTGCAGGTCGTGGTGCTGGATCGTCCGAATCCGCTGGGGGGCGAGACGGTTGAGGGCAACGAGGTCACGCCCAACTACCGCAGTTTTGTCGGCTACATCGATCTGCCGCAGCGGCACGGGCTGACCTTGGGCGAGATCGGCCGCCTGTACGTTCACGAGCATGGGCTGGACGTCGACCTGAAAGTGGTCGCGTGCAGCGGTTGGGACCCGGCGCTGCATCTCGACGAGTGCGACGACGCTGGCTTGGGCTCGCCTTGGTACGCACCGTCGCCGAACATGCCGACCGTAGCCACCGCCGTCGTCTATCCCGGCACCTGTCTGGTCGAGGGCACCAAGCTCAGCGAGGGCCGCGGCACGACCCGTCCGTTCGAACTCGTGGGTGCCCCTTGGATTGACGCGCGCAAGTTGGCCGATCGGCTGATGAATTGGGGCATTCCGGGGCTGCTGGCCCGGCCGATGCGTTACGAGCCGACGTTCCAGAAGTTCGCGGGGCAGGCGTGCGGCGGCGTTGCGTTGGAAGTGACGAATCGGCAGGTGTTTCCTTCGGTGCGGGCGGGCGTCGCCGTGATTCAGGCGATGCGCGAGCAGGACGTCACCCGCTTCGAGTGGCGCACGGAAGTCTATGAGTTCGTGTCGGATCGTCTGGCGATCGACCTCCTGATGGGCGGCACGCACGCACGCACCGTGCTGGAAGCGGGCGGCGACTACCGGGACGCGTGCAGCGACTTTGCCCAAGCTGAGCGGGCCTTTGCCCGACGCGCCTTGCCGCACCTGATCTACCCTCGTGCTCGCGGTGTGCTCGCCGATTCCGACGCGTGCTTGGCCGACCGGGGGACGCGGTGACTGCGTCCGCCGCCGAGATCGCGGTCTTCGGCGGCACGTTCGATCCGCCCCACGTGGCCCATGTGCTCGCCGTGGCGTCGGTGCTCAGCGCAGCATCCGTCAGTCAGGTTTGGGTGTTCCCGGTGGCGAATCACATCTTGGGCAAGGCCCCGGGTGCGTCGTTCATCGACCGACTGGACCTGTGTCGCCGAGCATTTGCGATCTTCGGCGACCGGGTGCAGGTGCGCGACGACGAGGGCCGTTCAGGGGCGTCGGGGGCGACCGTCGACCTCCTGATCTGGCTGCAACAACGCCATCCACATGCGAAGTTTCGCCTCGTGATGGGCAGCGACCTGCTGCATGAACGTCACCGCTGGAAGCAGTTCGATCGGCTGATCGGTCTGGCGCCTCCTCTGGTTTTGCGCCGTCCGGGCTACCCTGTGGAGCCCGCCTTTCAAGGCCACGCGCTCGCGATCGAGCTCCCCGACGTCAGCTCGACCGATCTGCGGCAGCGTTTGCTGTCGGCAGAACCGGTGCCTGCGGGTTTGTTGCCCTCTGACGTGGCCGCCGCCATCGCCGAACGGGGGCTGTATGGTCGCTAGCCTGCCAACGGGCACGTTCGACGTTGTCATCGTCGGTGCTGGGCGCGCGGGATGCCATCTGGCGCAGGCACTGTCTATCGCGGCATCGACCGTTCGTGATGACGCGGAACCGCCGGGAATTGCGCTGGTCTGTCGGTCGTCGGTGCGCCGGGCCCGGGTGGCGGCATGGGTGGCTGCAGACCCCAAACGTGCCTCGATTCGTGTCGTGGCCGATGTGGGAGAGGCCCAGTCCCCTCTCGTCGTGCTGGCCGTGCCCGACCGGCATCTGGCCGATTGTGCGAGGGAATTCGCCGAGAACGGCCGTTCGGACAGTCCCGCCGTGTGGCTGCATCTGTCGGGCGTCGTGTCTCCGGAGACGATCCGTGCGCCCGGCCACCTTGCCGCGGTGGGCTCACTGCACCCACTGTGTGCCTTGCCGGACCCTCTAGACGCAGCGCAAGGCGTCGATACCCGACCTCTGCACGGCGCCTTGTGCGCCATTGCCGGAGATCCCGAGGCGTTGCAGCAGGCGACGCGGCTGGTTGCTGCGGTGGGAGGTCGGCCGATCCAGGTGTCGCAAGCATCTCGTCCGGCTTATCACGCGGCTGCAGCGCTTGTGGCCAACGATCTGGTCGCCTTGCTGCACTTGGGAGAGAACCTGTGTCTGGACGCAGGGTTACCCGGTGATGCGGCGCGGTCCGGGCTGCTGCACTTGATGCGCACGTCGCTGGATGCCCTTGCCGCCGTTCCGAACGGGGCGCCGCTGACACAAGGCCTGACGGGGGCCGTGTCGCGCGGGGACGCGCCGACGCTTGCGCGTCACCTCGAGGTGTTGGCGGCCCAGCCTGACGCCCAGGAGATTCACCGTCTGCTGTCGCAAGTGCTTGTCGCGTTGGTGGAATGCTCGGGTCGTGTTGAATCCGCAGCGCTGGTCGCGATGCAAACGGTCCTGTCTTCCCGCCCCCCGCCTCGCCCCTAGCTCGCTTCGTCGCCGTCCACGGGACCATCGCGGTGGGTGCTGTCGATCCGACGGTAGAGCGTCGCGCGGCTGATCTGCAGGCGCCGGGCAGTCATCTGCAGGTTGTTGGCCAGACGCCGCATGGCGAGTCGAATGCCAGCAGCCTCCAGCTCAGCCACCGTGGGCAGCACATCGTTGTTGGGAAAGGCAAGGTCCAGCGCGTACTCCAACCTGCGAGCGGCAGACCCGCTGCGAAGCTTCTCCAGCTCGGCGACAGGCGCCGCGGCAGGCAGGCGCGGCTCATCGGCGGCGGTCTTGAGCACCGCTGCCTGAACGTCGGCGGCGTGGGCCTGCAGCTCCTGCACGAAGGCCTCGGGCAGGTCGCGCAGCGAGATCATCTCGGAGGAGCAAACCACCGTCGACCGCGCGACCACGTTCTGCAGCTGCCGCACGTTGCCGGGCCAGGGGTGAAGCTCGAACAGGCGCAGCACTTCGGGCGCAACGCCGCGGATGTCCTTGCCCTCCTCACGTGCAGACGCCTTGACGAAGTGGTCGACGAGCAACGGAATGTCATTCTGACGCTCGGTCAGCGGCGGCAGATGCATGCTGAACACCGCGATGCGGTAGAACAGGTCCTCGCGGAAAAGCCCTTGTCGCACCATCGTTTGCAGGTCGCGGTTGGTGGCGGTGATGATCCGGGCATCGGCGTGGATCAGCTGGTTGCCGCCCAGACGCTCAAACCGTCCGTCCTGCAGCACCCGCAGCAGCTTGGCTTGCAGGGGCAGCGACATCTCGCCGACCTCGTCCAGAAACAGTGTTCCTTGGTGAGCCGCCTCAAACTTGCCGATCTTGCGCGCATTTGCCCCTGTGAAGGCGCCCCGCTCATAACCGAACAGCTCGCTCTCCAGCAGGGTGTCGGGGATGCCCGCGCAGTTGATCGCGACGAACGGGTGCAAGAGTCGCGGGCCGGCGTCGTGGATCGTGCGGGCGACGACTTCCTTTCCCGTGCCGCTTTGCCCCGTCACCAACACGTTGACGCGTGACTGCGAGAGCTTGTCGATCGCCGCGCGCACCTCGTCCATCTGCGGCGACTGCGAGATCAGCTTGGTAAAGCGACCGCGGCGCATCAGCGAGTTCGACAGCTCGGCAACCTGCTCTTCCTGCGCGATCGACTCAAAGGCGTTGCGCACGGTGACGCCGACACGCTGCACGAGGTCGGGACTCTTCGTGATGAAGTCGAACGCGCCTGCGCGGGTGGCGGCGATGACGACGTCCAGGTTGTCCTGCGCCGTCATGATGATGATGCGATTGCGAGGCTCGGTGGCCTTCAGGCGGTGGAACAAGTCCAGGTCCGTGCTGTCCGGGAGCGTCAGATCCAGCAGGATCACACCCTGTTGGCCGCTCCGCACCGCCGCTTCCGCTTTGCGCGCCGTCTGCACGGACGACACGACGTGCCCCTGCGAGCGCAGCAGCTCCTCGATGACCACGACGACGCCGGGGTCATCCTCGACGATCAGCACGGTACCCTTGGCGGGTGTCGCTGGCATGCGGTTCTCCACGAAACGAGGCATCAGCGGCGGCCAGGCGTCCGTTGCTGTCTCGTATGTTTCAGCTTGAAACGGATCGTACCTCCCCAACCCTTCGCGGCGCAAGGGGGCGTGTCTCGATCCGAAGCATCCGCGACACTTCCGTCGTGGGCCGTGACGCCGCCCGCTTCGCGCCCTACACTGCGCCCGCCACCTCTGCCGAGGCCCCGTCTTGACCGTCGCACCCGACATCACAGAACCGTTTGCGAATGCGGACTTGTTGTCGCTGCCTCGGTCCGCGCTGCAGCGTCTGTTCGTTCAGGCGGGCGAGAAGCCCTTCCGCGCCGAGCAGCTGTTCCGCTGGCTGCACGTGCGGCTGGTGCGCGATCTGGACGAGATGACCGACCTGCCTGCGAGCCTGCGCGCCAAATTGCGCGCGGCGCGGTCGCTGCGGGTGCTGGAGCCTGTGCGTGCCTACGTTTCGTCCGACGGCTCGACCAAGCACGTCCTGCGCACGCAGGCGGGGCTGGCGATCGAGGCGGTCGTGATGCCCATGGCGGGCGGTCACGTCACGGAGTGTCTGTCGTCGCAGGTCGGCTGCAAAATGGGGTGCGACTTCTGTGCAACCGGTCGTCTGCCCGATCGGGCGGACCTGACAGCGGCAGAAATCGTCGAGCAGGTCGCCATCGCGTGCCGGCAGTCCTTCGCGGCAGGGCTGGGGCGCGGCGGCGTGGCGGGCGGCGAGACGGGACCGCTCTCGGGGCGGCCCCACAATCTGGTCTACATGGGCATGGGCGAACCGCTGGACAACCTGCAGGCGGTGATCGACTCGCTCGACATCCTTTGTGATCCAAAGGGTTATGACTTTTCGCCGCGACGCATCACCGTCTCGACCTCGGGCCTGGCCAAGCGCATCCCGGCGCTGGTTGCGGCTCACCCGCATGTCAACCTGGCCTGGTCGCTGACCGCGACGACCGACGAGGTGCGCGACCGCCTGATGCCCGTGAACAAGGGTGTGCCGATTCAGCGCATGGTCGACACGCTGCGAGACCTGCCGCCCAGCCAGAGCCGAAAGATCACGTTGGAGTACGCGATTTTGCGTGGAGTCAACGACTCGGTCGACGACGCCGCACGGCTGGCACGCATCTCCCGAGAGCTGGACGCACACGCCAACGTCATCCCGTTCAACGCATGGCCCGGCACGGACTACCAGCGCCCGGAGCGGGCCGTGATTCGCCGATTCGTGGACGAGCTGGAGCGGGCGGGCGGTTCCGTGACGCTGCGCGAGTCCAAGGGCCAGGACATCGGCGCGGCGTGCGGCCAGCTGGCTGGAAAGACCCAGCAACCCTAGACAACAGCGAGCCAAAACGCGCTGCGGCCGGCCCCCTGCTTGGGAAGGGGTACCGGCCGCCGGATGCGCTCAGGTTCTGCGGGACCGCCTGCCGGGACGCCGGGAGGGTTACGTCCGGACCAGGGGAAGGGGCCCGGCCCCTACCGGAACCTTACGAGCGCGCGCGCACTTCCTGACGCCGACGCAGCCACACGGCCGCAAGCGCCATCAACACCAGACCCAGAGGACCCGTCGGCGAGGACGCCGGACCCGCGGTGCAGCCGGTGCTGTCTGAGGAATCGACCGTCGTATTGCCGCTCTCCTGTCCAGAACCCGAACCGATCCCGTCGGTGGCCGCGTCGCTGAGCACGGGGCCGACCGCCGTGTCGGAGTCGGTCTTCGGGTCGCCGCTGCCGGTCGCCGTGCCGAAGTAGCCGAAGCCCAAGCTCCAGAGCCAGTCGCTGCTCATCGCCGCTTCGAAAGCGCTCGACTCGTCTGCGCAATTCGCCTTCATGGTGTCGCAAGCCGGGAACTCGGCCACGCACTTCTCGAACGCGCTGAATTCGGGCTGGGCGACCTTCTCGAGCTTGATCACGCTGCAGAACAGCACGCACTGGGTCAGGTCGGCCTCGGTCGGGACGGTGGTCACGTCAGGCGGAACCTGGTCGGCGGCGTCGGGGTCGTAGTACCCGCCTGAGCCGCCGTCGCTGGAGGCGCCTGCGTCCGCGGGGTACGGAGGGGCGAAGCCGGCGGAGGCGTCGGGGGCGGGCTGCGGCTCGGTGGAACCGCCGTCGACTTCGACGCTGGTGGTCGAGGAACCGCCGCACGCGAGCATCGCCGAGCAGAACGCCATGCAGCCGTCCTGCAGCGCGACCTTGGTGGGCTCGACGACGCAGACGCCGGTGGTGGTGGGGCAGCTGGCGGGCGGGGGCACGTCGTACTCGATGTCCGAGTAGCCGCGGCCGTCGTCGGGGTACGGCATCGGATCGGCGCCGCTGCCGGCGTCCTGGGCGGGCATCTGCTTGCCAGCCTCGCCGCCGTCGCTCATGGTCGCGTCTACCGAAACGGCCGTGCCGGCGTCCACCGAACCGGTTCCGGTGCTGCCGCCGCTGCTCTGGCCAAGCCATGGGCAGCTGAAGTCGCACTTCTGCCACGAGGTGCACGAAGCGTCGGTCTGGCACAAGCGCGCTTCGGGGATGCACATGCCGGCCAGGCAGACTTCGCCGGTCAGACACGGGGTCTTGTCGTCACAGTAGCCGCCGGCAAACGCCGTGGCAGCCCACAACGTGGTGATCAGCGCGGTGGCCAGGAAGCCAAGGGTGCGGGGGGCGTTCTTCATCGTGTTTCCTCCATCGGTGTCGGCCGTTCGCGCGAAGTCGTTCCAGCACGGTAGGCATGGGGGGCGAGTCGTCGTCGCTCGCTCTTGTTTCCAAGTAGAGCAGGAAGCGTGCCAAGCCAAACCGTGACTCAGATCCAGCCCGGAACTGTCCGGCAAGTCAAGGTTTTTTGTCTCAGGTGCCAAGCACTTGGGGGGCCGGAGAATGGATTGAAAGTGTTGGTTCGCTCGACATGTGGAAAATTTCTACACACCACGGGTGTTAGAGCGCGGTCACGATCTCGGCGATCAAGCCGATTCCGTAGCCCGTGCCCCGGTTGTCCATGAACGCGGGACCGGCCAGGTCGATGTGCAGCCACTTCAGGCCCAAGTCCTCGATGTGCAGGTAGACCCACAGGCCCGAAGCGCTGGTCGAGGCATTGTTGCGATCAGCGACCGAGTTGCGCAGGTCAGCGACCGTGCTCTTGAACTCGACCACATGAAGCTCGGGGCTGAACATCACGGCCATGCAGTGGTCGCCGCTCTTCAGGCCGGCCGTGACGGCGCGCGCCTCGAGATCGGCGTCGTTGCTCATGATCGCGGCGTGCCACTTGCCGGTGGCGACCAGTTGGGCGCCGGTCAGCGTGGCGGCATCGATCAGCACCGTCGGCTTGTACTTGCGGGCGATGTACGAGGCGGCGTCGGCCAAGGCGATGCGCCCTTCCGCGTCGGTGTTGTTGACCTCGACCGTCTTGCCGCTGTGCATCTCCAGAATGTCGTCCGGGCGGTAGGCGTCGGGGCCGATCGCATTCTCGGCCATCGACAGGGCCGCCACGATGCGCTTGTCGGTGTGGGCGCGCACCAGCAGCTGGAACGCCCCCAGCACCGCCGCGGCGCCGCCCATGTCGCACTTCATCGTCAGCATGCGGTCGCCGACGATCTTCAGGCTAAGGCCGCCCGTGTCGTAGACCAGACCCTTGCCGATCAGTGCGATCGGCGCCTGGCCCTCGGCAGACGGGGGCGCGTAGTCCAGCACCACCAGGCGCGGCGCCACCATGGCCGTGCGGCCGACGGCGTGCAGCCCGCGCAGGCCTTCCTTCAGCAGGTCGTCGCCCACGATGCTGGTGACCGTGACATTTTGAAGCCCTTCCATGGCCTTGCGAGCCTCGGCCTCGAACACCGCAGTGTCCAGTTCGGCTGTCGGCATATCGACCAAGCGCTGGGCAAGCGCGGTGGCGTCGGCGGCGTAACCCAGACGGTCCAGGCCTTGCGTCAGCGGTCCCTGGCGCGTGCCCAGGTGAAGCAGCACCTCTCCCGCCGTACCCTTGCCGGTCGTCTTGCGGGTGTAGACGGGATAGCTGCGGGCCACGCCCAGCACCGCGCCGGTCGCGTGCGCCGCGTCGGCCAGACCCAAGACGACCGACACGCGGCCGCCGTCGGGACGGGCAATTCCCTTGATCGCCTGCGAGATCTCATAGGAGCGCGTGTCGCTCAAATGCCGTGACACCTGGTCGTACAGTGCGACGACCGACACGGTGCGCAGCGAGCCCTCGTTGACCAGCGTCGACACGACCGCGCCGGCACCGGGACGGGCGTCGGCGGCGGCACGGGAGACGGCGTCGCGAATCGGTTGCGGTAGTCCTTGGGTCGGCCAGCCGTCGGTCAGGTCGGCCTTGCGGGCGACGACGACCAGCGAGTGTGAGGTGGTGACCAGCTCGGCGGTATCGGCAGTGATCCGGATCGTGGGCATCGGGCCTCCAGGCGTGGCCGCTCGAAGATGAGCGGGCCAAAAAGCGGAAAGGCCATTCGCACCTGAGCACGAATGGCCTTCCGTGGAGTGGAGCTGACGGGGCTCGAACCCGTGACCTCCGCATTGCGAACGCGGCGCTCTCCCAGTTGAGCTACAGCCCCAAATTGTCCAGTACTCAGGTCGGCCTTGGCTTGCGAAAAGGTCGGCCTCCTGGCGGTCCGGATGACGCGAGGTCGTCCGGTGTCGGCCAGGGTGCCCAGGGTCGGATTTGAACCAACGACACGTGGATTTTCAGTCCACTGCTCTACCAACTGAGCTACCTGGGCATCGAAACCCGCAGGGCGGACCCGCGAGCGGACGCGGAGTGTGTGCGAACTCCCCCGGGGTGTCAAGCCTGCCGTAGCGCGGTTTCCCTCGTTCTTGCGGTCGCAAAAAGCCACCGTAGACTCATGCGGCTGGCGCGGAGGAGCGCCGACAACCAAGCAATCGGTCGGGGACCGAGGGGGAACGCATGGGCAAGCTTTGGATGGTGTTGGTGGCGGCGGTGATGTTGGTGGGTGCTGGAGTCTCGACGGCCGAGGCGAAGAAGGCCTGCACGCCTGCCGCCGATTGCTGCAAGGTTTGCGACAAGGGCACGCCCTGCGGCGACACCTGTCTGCCTGCCGGCAAGAAGTGCACGCTGAAGGCCAAGAACTGCGAGAACGGCAAGGCCTGCGGCGACACCTGCATCGCCAAGGACGCCAAGTGCTCCAAGCGCCTGCACTGCGCCTGCAAGAAGACCGAGATCTGCAAGTAATCGAAGGGGTTGCGGGCTGCGACCAGCCGGCGGCGACTACCCGGCTGGTACGGTCGCGGGAGTTTCAGGCACGACGGCCGGTGCGGGCGCGACAGCCGGTGCGGCGGGCGTAGGCTCCACAGCGGGAGCCGACTCATCCGCCGGGGGCGCGGTGATGACGGCCGGAGCCGTCTTCGCGGGCTCGCCGAAACGCCACCGCACATCGACATAGCCACCGAACAGGTTGATCGCGTAGTCGCCGGCCTTGCCGCAGAAGGCGCAGGTCCAGTTCTCGGTCTTGCCATCGACGCTCTGGGTCTTCTGCGCGTCGATGTCCGCCTGGGACACGGTCGCCGAGCCCTGACGCCACGCACCCGCGATCGACACGTCCAGGTCAGGCGTGATCGCGTAACCAGCGCCCAGCGTTTCGATCGTGGTTGCGCCCGGAGGCGTGCCGAACGCGGTGGGGAACGAGTTGTTCGTCGCCTGGGTGTCGTAGGCAAAGCCTGCGCGCAGCTCGGACTTGCCCAACGTGTACGCCGCGCCCAAGCGGTAGGTCTGGCTGTCGTTCCACACCGAGTAGTTCCAAAGCGTGACGGCGGCTTCCGGGATGCCGGGGCCGAACATCGCGGTGCCGGCGACGGCGGTCTTCACGTTCTCGGAGTTGCGTGTGTACTCGAAATCAAACGCCAAGCGCAGGTCGTCGGTGGCGCGGTAGGCCACGCCGGCACCGAACTTCGACGGCAGGATGAACTGGAAGGTGACGTCGTGGGCGCCCAGACCGGTGACGACCGCGTCGGCGCCGTCCATCGCGTAGTCCGGGTACTTGCTGTGCGAGCTGCCGGCGTTCGCCTTGACCGTCGAGTCGACGCGGTTGCGGTAGACAATGCCGAAGTCGAAGGGACCCGCGGTGTACTGCGCGCCCAGACGGAAGCCCAGGTCGCCCCAGCCCTTCATCTCGAGGTCGATGTACGGGATTTCCTTGCCGTTCTCGGTGTTGATGACGTGGCGGTCGAAGGACGTCGTGGTCATTCGCAGCTCGCCACCCAGCCGGAAGGCGCCGAAATTCACGGCGACCGCAGGCGCAAGCTCGACGAACGACAGCTTGGCGTCATCGACGGTAGAGATCTTGCCGGAATTCTTGGTGTAGTCGTAACCGCCCGCAGCGCCGCCCACAGGGTAGACGCCAGCGCCGAGCACAAGCCAGTCGGTCACGCGGTAGGCGGCCGCCGCGAGGAAGAACGGCGACATTGCGTAGTTGCTCTTCACGGAAACGGCGGTGTCGGCCGGGGTGCCCTGAATCTGGCCGAGCAGGGGCGAGAAGTCGGCCATCACGGCGCCGCCCTTGACCTGCGCCAGACCAGCGGGGTTGTGGAACATGGCGCTGGGGTCGTCGACGTCACCGATGGCGGTTCCACCCATGCCCATGTGGCGGGCGCTGTACAGCATCGGCGTGTCGTAGCCGGCGGCCAAGGCCGCACCCGAGGCGAGCAGGCCGGACGTGACGACCAGCGTAGCGACGGCGGTCCAGGTTCGGGAGAGCTGACTCATGAGGGCCTCCTTGACGCCAAGCGTCGAGAACTTGTGGATACAAGGGCAAAAACGCCGAAGGGCCGGCCGCGGCGAGCGACCGGCCCTCCAGCCGAGTTGCGGTCTAACGACTACTTCGTGGCCGTGCAGGAACCGTCGTACGGGTCGCACTTGCCAGCGGCGCACAGGTTCTTGGGCGCGTCGCAGTTGGTCGCCATGCAGTCCTTGCAGTCCTGGCTGCCGGCGTCGACCGCGCACTTGGCGAGGCACGGGCCAGCGCCGCACGCAGCGTTCATGCCGAAGCAGGAAGCGCAATCGAGCGACATCGCGGTGTTCGCATCGGCGATGCACTGCGAGATGCACAGGACCTTGTCGTTCGCGGTCGGCTTGGCCAAGCAGCCCTTGGTCAGGGTGCAGTCCTTCACGACCAGACGGAACGCGTTGTTCTTGATCTCGTCGCTGAGCAGGCCGCCCATGAACGCCTGATCGGTCGAGGACGTGCAGCCGGCGGCTGCCGTCACGGTCGTGTCAGCAGCAACGTCGGTTGCGGTGACGTCGGCGGCGATGTCTTCGACCGTGGTGTCAGCCGTGGTGTCGGCAACGGTATCGACCGTGGTGTCGGCGGTGACATCGGCGGTGGTGTCGGTCGTGGTCGTCTCGGTATCGTCGCTGCCGCAAGCGGTGAACACCGCGGCCATGGCCATCATCGCGATCATCCAGTTCAACTTCTTCATCTGCTTGTACTTCCTTGCGGCGCAGGACCTCGTCCCGGCCATGGTGTCTTGCGGCGGCGAGCCCCCGTGCGCGTCGCCAACACCCTCTCGTGCCACACCCAAGCGACCCGTATCGGCGGGCCAACCTTGGCTAAACACGGTGGGGGGGGACAAGCATGATAGACCTGACCCTGGGTCAAGTCAATGTCTAGTCCCGGGATCTGGAAACGAATTCAGAAGGAGCCGTTGTGCGGATGCTCCATGTCCTTGCGAGCTTCCGCTTCGGCGGGCAGGTCTGAGTCCTGCGCCAGCAGCCCTGCGATGCTGACCGAGGGCACCCCGAGTGTCGGGCGACTGGCCGCTTGGACCAGTACCGCGTTGTAGACTTCGACGATGCGCGCAAACGTGGCCTTCCACGAGTAGCGCGCGAGAGCCTCAGCGTGGCCGCGCGCCCCCAACAGCTTGGCGCGTCCGGGCTTCAACAGCTCCAGCCACGCGTCGGCGACGGTTTGTGCCGTGGTTTCTTCGAGGGCGAGACCGCAGCGGCAGGTCGCGAGCAGCTCGCCGATGCTCATGTGCGCCGAACCCAGCAGGGCCGCGCCGCTAGCCATCGCCTCGACCGCGGAAAGGCCGAATGTCTCGTACGGGCACAGCACCGCCACCACGTCGACCGATGCCATCAGGCGGGCCATGTCGCGCGGCTTCTCCAAGAAACCAAGATAGTGGACTTCCTTGTATTGCTCTGCCAGTGCCCGTACTTCCACCTTGCCCGGACCATAGCCTGCCACCACCAGGATGGGCTTGAGATCGGTGGTCGTGCGCAGCCGCTCGTAGGCCTCGAGCAGCGGCTTGTAGTTCTTCTCTTCGCTCAGTCGGTTGGGATAGCACAGGACGATGTCGTCCGGTCCCGCGCTCCAGCTGGCCCGCAGCGCTTCGTCGCGGTGACGGGGGTGGAACATGTGCGTGTCGACGCCGAGCGGGGCATGGACCACGCCGCGGACGCCGTTGCCCTCGAGCTGCTGGACCATCGTGTGGGTCGCCGCCATCGTCGCGGCGAACCGGCCGTAGGTGCGCCGCGCCCACGCCCAGCCCAGTCGCTCGCCCAGCCGCCCCAACGACCTGCTCACCTTGGCCAGCACGCGGCCGACGTCGGTGACCGGGAAGTTCGCGTGCCAGAAGCCGACCACCTGACACGACAGACCGCGCAGGGCGAAGCGGACCCAATCGGGGGTGTTGTAGGGGCTGCCGACCTCGACGATGTCGGGGCGGATCTGGCGCAGAATCCTGCGCAGCCGCAACGGGTTGACGATCAGTCGGTAGCCCGAGCGCAGCAACGGAATGGCAGGTACGTGATGGATGCGCGCATGACCGTGCACCTCGATGCCCGCATGGTCGCTGGGCAGTAGCAGGTGGTACTCGATGTCCTCGCGCCGCGACATGAACCGCAGCTTCTCGAGGTGATAACGGCGCACGCCGCCCCCCGTGAGGCTGAAGAAGTCGTTGACATCGCAAACCCGGATCTTTGCCATCGCCTGCTCGAGACCGCCTCTTTGCGTGGAGTGGTGTTGCTCCAACCGCCCGTCGTTTTCCGCCGACTCGCCGAGGGCCAGTTGCTTCGATCTTCTGCTGTCTTCTAGCAGGCCTGCGCCGATCCGCAAGAATCGCTTGGCCCGTTGGGTGCCGTGCGCGTGCTCCAATAGTTCCGGTTGGACGCCTGCTCGGCTTCCCATGGTGCATGGGCCGTGCCAACCTCGCGCGCCGTCTCTAAGTCCTCTCGCCTGGTATGATCAGGAGGTTCCCGTGCCTGCCCCCCGCGCCCGCCGCCAGCTTCACGACGTCGTCCACGACAGCACCGTCCTGCGCGGAAATCCGTTGGGCGACCCGCACGTGCGCCAGTTCCCCGTCTACGTACCGCCGCAATACGACGCCGAGCCCGCAAGGCGCTTTCCGGTCGCGTGGCTGCTGGCCGGCTATGGTGGCTGGGGCGAGCTGAAGGCGACGACGGTTCGCGCGTGGGAGGAGGCGTTGCCGGACCAACTCGATGCGTGGATGACCTCAGGCGAGATCGAGCCGATGATCGTCGCCTTTCCCGATGGCTTCACGCGCTTCGGGGGCGCGCAGTACCGCGACTCACCCGCGACCGGTCGCTACGGCGCCTACCTGGCCGACGAGCTGGTGGCGGAGGTCGACGCCCGCTTTCGCACCATCCCGAACCGCTCGCACCGCGCGGTGTTCGGCAAGAGTTCCGGCGGTTACGGCGCGCTGGTGATGGGCATGACGCGACCCGAGGTGTTCGGCCTCGTGTGCGCGACGGCGGCCGACAGCTACTTTCCGGTCTCGTGCCCGGGCGACTTCGGCAAGGCGTTCCAGGTGTTTCGCAAGTGGGGCGGACCCGCGCCGTTCGCTCGCGCGTTCCCGACCAACCGCAAGCGCGGCAGCAACGACTTCAGCGCGATGATGATTCTGGCGTACGCGCAGTGCTACTCGCCGAACTTGGAAGTGCCTGAGATCTTGGCGGACCTGCCGTTCGACACGGAGACGGGCGAGTTGGTCGACGCCGTCTGGCGCAAGTGGCTGGCGTGCGACCCGGTCGAGATGGCGCAACACCACGTCGATGCACTGAAGAGTCTGGAATTGCTGTACTTGGACGCAGGCACCAGCGACGAGTGGTATCTGGATCTGGGCCATCGCGTGTTGGCGAGTCGGCTGCGGCTGCACGGAATTCCGCACGAGACCGAGGAGTTCGAGGGTGGCCACATGAACATCGACTTTCGTACGGTCGAGTCGCTGCGGAAGCTCACGCGGGTCTGGCGGTCGAAGTAGCGCCTCGGGTCAATTCGGCAGTTCCGGCGGGATGAACGAGCCGGGCGGATTCTGCGGCGTCCAGGCCTCCATGCGGCCACGCAGCGCAGCGTCGGTATGCGGCCGACGCCCGGGACCGACGTGCCACAGCCCGCAAACGCCTAGCGCGGCGACGGCGAGCACGGCGGCGGCGGCAGCGTTGCGGACAGCGGGAGAGCCAGAGCGCGGGCGCACCAGCCAGACGACCCACACCGCGCCCATCAGCAGGGCGATGAAGTAGGGCAGGCCACTCCAAGGCCCGGCAACCCCCACCGCCATCAGCGGATTGCGCGCGACGAAGCCGTTCTGCAGCAGCGGCTGCACCATCTCGGGAAGAGGGTTGTAGTTCTCGAACGGAAAGCCCTGCGAGACCGACGACGCGAGGCCGGTGACGGCGATGGCGACCGCAGCAGCCGCGCCGAATACCAGACCGGCAAAGGACTTGGCCCGCCCGCTCAAGGAATCGAGGCCGTGGGCGACCGCGATGGCAGCGAACGGCACCATGCCCGTGATGTAGCGCGGACCGATGACCCAGCCGCCGCGCCACAGGCTGTGGCTGCACTGGAAGTACAGGAAGTACAGGCAGATCAATGAGGCCACCAGCGCTTCGCCGCGTCGGTCGAGCCACAAGGACGGGCGAGCAGGGGCGACATCGGTGGGTTCGGCCGCAGGGGCGTAAGCGCGGCGGGACGCCAGAAAGCCCAGAAACGCAAGCACGATCCAAGGGGCCCAGAAGTACAGGCCGGTGAACGGAGAGATCAGCGATCCTGAGGACTTCTCGAGTGTCGGAAACGAGATGCCGAACAAGCCGGGGGCGATGTCGCGCACGAAGCCGGCGTTTTCGAGGAAGCCGTAGGGAAGGCTCCAGGGCTTGCCGAAAGCGCTTGCGTTGAAGTGCGCCAACAGGGCGACCGGCAGGGCTGCTCCCAGCGTCAGCCACCCGAGATCGCGCCAGTCGCGCCTTCGCAGCAGCAGCCACCCGAGCAACAGCGCTGCCGCCGGAGCCGACGGAAACTCGATGACGGTGGCCCATGCTCCCGCAAACGCGGCCAGAACCACGAGCCACCGTCGCCCCTTGGCCCCTGCGGCGACGACCGCGGCGAACGTCACCAGCAGCGCGACGCCAGTAGGCTGGTGTCCTGCGAACATCTGGCCATACGTCAGGGTCAGCGACCCCAGCGCGGCAGCAAGCGTGGCGGCAAGGCCCAGACGCGGGTCGTCCAGCCGCCGGACCAGGTGGCGCGCCAGCCACAGCCACGCCAGCAGGGTCGGCAACACCACCACGGCAAATCGCAGCCACCACACGACGACCGCGCGCGAGGGTTGGCCCCAGCCAAGGGCGCCGTAGAAGGCGCGCAGGGCCAGGTGCGGAACCACTCCCAGGAACGAAAGCCCAGGCGCCTTGCCGGCATAGAGGTTGCCCGTGCACTTGGGGGCGGTCTGCGTCGCGTCCTGGCAGCGCAGGGCCTTGTCGTTGACGTAGCCCCAGTCTTCGGTGATCGGCCCCGTGTCGATCTGGCGGCGGCCGACCATCTCGCGGTGGCCGATCGCGTACGTGCCGTGCTCGGCGATCGCGCGCGTCATGTAGATCCGCACGTTCTCGTTTGGGTTGTTGGTGGGCTCGGACCAATTGAACAGCCACAGGTACGCGAACGCGCACACCAGGCCGAACCAGAGCAGCCAGCGGCGGGGCAGGGCGTCGGAGGGGGACGGGGGCGAGGAGGCGTTCATGGCGGCGGAGGATGCCCTGCATCAGGGGGCGATGCAAACCAACAGGGACGCCCGAAAAACACACGCGATGACGAAGGGTTGGACACTCAAGTGCTTGGCACCCGAGAGGCCCCTGAGAGGCCCTCGGGAGCCAAAGGCCGACCGCCGCCACCCGCGTGCCGGGGTGCCGACGTCGTGTATCGCCACCGGACCTCGCCGCCCGGGCCAACGCTGCCCCGTGGTTGCAGTCCCGGTTCTCGCGCACTACGATCCCTGCCCCCGCGTCGGTTCGCGGCGTTCGAGCCTGCCATGCTGGATCGCATCGTCATCGTGGGCGCATCGTCGGGCATCGGCGCGGCGCTGGCTGAGGCCTTGGCGCAGCCGAACCGCGTGCTGGGACTGGTCGCCCGACGGGCCGACGTCCTGGCGGCGGTCGCAGCAGTCGTCGAAAAGCGCGGTGGCCGTGCCGTGGTGGAATCCTGCGATGCGGCAGATGTTTCCGCGGCTGGACCCTGTTTCGCCCGCCTTTCCGACCGCATGGGGGGTATCGACACCCTGGTCTACTGTGCGGGCATCATGCCCCCGGTTGGCCCCGATGAGTTCCCTGCGGAGCAGGACCGCGCCGTGCTCGCGACCAACCTGCTGGGCGCCGTGGCGTGGCTCGACACCGCAGCGACCGCGTTCCTGGCCCAGGGGCACGGCACCTTGTGCGGCATCGGCTCGGTGGCCGGCGACCGCGGCAGACGCCCCGGACCGGCGTACGGCGCGTCCAAGGCCGGCCTGCACACATTCTTGGAATCCTTGCGCAATCGCCTGACCGTGCGCGGCATCCGGGTGGTCACCATCAAACCCGGACCCGTCGCAACCCCGATGACCGCGGGGGGCCCCAAGCAACCCTTTGTCATCCCGGCCGATCAAGCGGCCAAGCGCATCGTCAGGGCCCTCGAGCGCGGCGAGCACACGGTGTACGTGCCTGCCCGGTGGCGCCTGATCATGGCGGTGGTTCGATGCATTCCCTCGATCCTGTTTCGGCGTCTGCAGTTCTGACCGGCGGTTCTCTGGCCCTCGTGTCCCAGCGCGTCGAAGGCTGGGGCATGGCGGTGGGCGGAGAGGCACGCGTGTTTCGCCCCACCGATGTCGAGGGCGTGCGGGCTGCGCTGTCCTTGGCGCGCGCGGAAGGCTCCCGAATCGCACTGCGCGGCTCTGGCTGCTCGTACGGCGACGGAGCCTGCGGAACTGGCAAGATCGTCATCGATTTTAGAGACATGAACCGGATCCTCGCGTTCGACGTGCAGACGGGCGTGATCCGCGTCGAGGCCGGGGCGACCCTGCGCGACGTGTGGCAACGCAGCCTGCCCGAAGGTTGGTGGCCCCCGGTCGTGTCGGGGACGATGGAGCCGACCCTTGGTGGTGCACTGGGCATGAACCTGCACGGCAAGAACGCGCACCGGGCCGGGCCCATCGGCAAGTACGTGACTTCGCTGAAGGTCATGTTCGCGAGCGGCGAGGAGCGCGACCTGACGCCCGACGGCGACCCCGACCTGTTCCATGCGATCGTGGGCGGTTTCGGTGAGTTGGCGATCATCCTGGAGGTCGAGCTGCACCTGAAGCGCGTGCACTCCGGGCAGATCGAAGTGTTGGGGCTTGCTTCCACGAGTCTGGACGAGCTGTTCGCGCAGTTTCGCGAGCACGAGGCGGACTCGGACTATCTGGTCGGCTGGATCGACGGATTTGCGGGCGGCAAGTCCTTGGGCCGTGGCTTGATTCACGTGGCTTGGCAACTCAAGGAGGGCGTCGACCCTGACCCGAAGACCTCGACATCGCTTGCCGCGCAACAGCTGCCGTCGCGCCTGTTCGGCGTCTTCCCGAAGAAGTGGATGTGGGCGGCGCTGTGGCCGTTCTCGTTCAACTTTGGGATGCGGATGATCAACTCGGTCAAGTACCTGGTGGGCAGGGTCTGGGAGCACGGCAAGAAGTACCGCCAGAGCCATGCCGCCTTCCACTTCCTGCTGGACTACGTGCCCAACTGGAAGTGGGCGTACAAGCCGGGCGGCCTGATCCAGCACCAGAGCTTCGTGCCGTATGCCAATGCTCCTGAGGCGTTCCGTGAGATTCTCTCGCACACGCAGCAGTGCAGGATGCCGACGTGGCTCGCCGTGTTGAAGCGCCACCGGCCCGACCCGTTCCTGATGACCCACGGTCTGGACGGTTACTCGATGGCGATGGACTTCCACGTGACCAAGTCCAACCGTGCGCGGTTGTGGGCGATGTGCCACGAGCTCGATGCGATCGTCGTCAAGCATGGCGGCCGCTTCTACTTCGCCAAGGACGCCACGCTGGAACCCAAGTCGGTGCTGGCCGCATTTCCTCGCGAGAACCTGTTGAAGTTCACAGCTTTCCGCAAGGAGCTCGACCCTGACGGTGTGCTGGCGACCGACCTCTACGACCGCCTGATTGCCCCCGCCCTTCAGCTCCTTGACGCCGACCCGGGACCGACATGACCGATTCTCCTGCCTCCACTTCCCTGCGCGGCTTGCGCGTTGCCCTTGTTCACGACTGGCTCGTCACCCTGCGTGGCGGCGAGCGGGTGTTGGACGCGCTGTGTGAGCTGTTTCCCGACGCGACCTTGCACACGCTTGTGCGAGTGCCGGGGGTCGCCACGCCGCGCATCGAGGCGATGAAGCACGTGACGTCGTTTGCCGACCGCGTGCCGTTCGCCCACAAGCGCCACCGCTGGCTATTGCCGTTGTATCCGACGGCGGTGGGGCAGCTGGACCTGTCCGAATTCGATCTGGTGGTGTCATCCAGCCACTGCTGCGCCAAGGGCGTGATCGTCGCTCCCGGCGCCGTGCACGTCTGCTATTGCCACACGCCGGTTCGCTATGCTTGGGACCGCACTGCGGATTACGTCCGCGGCAGCCACCCGGCCCTGCGCTTGGCCACGCCGCTGCTGACGGTAGCCGCGCGCTGGCTGCGCCACTGGGACAAGGAAACCGTCCCGCGCGTGCACGCATTTGTCGCCAACAGTCAGAATACGGCCAACAAGATCAAGCAGTTCTACGAGCGCGATGCGACCGTGGTGGCGCCCCCAGTCGAGTTCGACCGCTTTATGAGCTTGGAGCGGCAGGTGCCGGAGTACGACCTCGTGCTCGGCAGCCTTGTGCCGTACAAGCGCGTGGATCTGGCCGTCGAGGCGTACCGGCTGCTGCCCCACCGCAAGCTGATGGTCGTTGGGGAGGGACCCGAGCGAGCGCGTATCGAGCGCACGGCCCCGGCCAACGTCACGTTTGCCGGCCGCACCAGCGAGGAAGACCTGCCCAAGTGGTACGCCAAGGCGCGCTGCCTGGTCTTTCCGGGTGAGGAGGACTTCGGCATCGTCCCTCTGGAAGCGCAGGCAGCCGGTGTGCCTGTGATCGCGTTTCGTCGCGGTGGGGCGCTAGAGAGTGTGCGCGATGGCGAAACCGGCCTGTTCTTCGACGACGCTACGCCAGAGGCGCTGGCCCAGGCGATCGAGGCGCTGGACTCCGTCGGCATCTCGCCACAGGCTTGTCGCGAGCAGGCCCTGCGGTTCGATCGGGCGGCGTTCTTGCGTCGGATGATCGAGGCCATCGGGGACGCACTGACCGCGGCAGGTCGCGTGACTACTGGCAAGTCCGCATCTTGAAACGACCTTCGTCCGACCCGCCGGACTCTGGACCCACCGTGGCCACCCACCGCATCGCGCGCAACATCGGCTGGAAGACGGCGGGCGTGGTGGTCGAGAAGGGCCTGCGCCTGGTGCTCGTCGCACTGGTGGCTCGTGCGCTGGGGACCGCGACCTACGGCCAATACACGTACGCGGTGGCGCTGGCGCTGCTGACCGTGCAGATGACGGACATGGGGCTGGGGCTGTTCCTTGCGCGGGAAATCGCGCGGGCTGAAGCACCGCCACCCAAGCTCGTTGGGCATGTGTTGACGTTGAAGGGCCTGTTGTCGTTGGCGTATCTGGCTGTAGTCGCCGTGATCGCATGGGTGCACGCGGACGAGCCGGCGCTGGCGTGGACGCTGGGGCTGGCCGGTGTGGCGGGGCTTTGCACGTCGCTGGTCGAGGCGGCGTGGCAAGTGTTCCGCGGCGTGCAGCGGCTGGAGCTCGAGGCCCGCAGCAGTGCCGTTTACGCCGCCGTCCAA
Source organism: uncultured Enterobacteriaceae bacterium (assembly GCA_964447285.1). Taxonomy (GTDB): domain Bacteria; phylum Myxococcota_A; class UBA9042; order UBA9042; family UBA9042; genus CAJBNH01. The sequence goes on from CAYURO010000034.1 coordinate 42,522, forward strand.
CTTGGAGTGACCGGCGCGACGTTGGCGGGATCTCAAGTGGCGGGGCTGACTTCCACGCAGATCATGGTCACGGTCTCCGCAGCCATGGCGGTCGCCGGGCTTGTGGCCGTCGCGCACGCATGGTCGTTGGTGTTGAAGGTCGTGCGGCCGCTGCCGGGCTGGTCGCGTGAGACGCTGCGCCGGTTCGCCGTCGAGGTCCTGCCGCTCGGTCTGGCCATCGTCGCCAGCCTGGTCTACTTCAAGATCGACGTCCTGATGCTGCGAGAGATGCGCGGTGACGTGGAAACGGGTTTATACAACGCGGGTTACAAGGTGTTCGAGAATCTGGCCGCGATTCCGGCCGTGCTGATGGCCGCGACCTTTCCCGCGCTCAGTCGGGCCGTGCACCTGACGGGCCCCGAGGCGGGGCGACTGCACCGCAAGACCCTGTCAGTGCTCGTGGCAGCGGGCGTTGGGGCAGGCTTGGTCCTTGCCTTGTTTCCCAGTTTGATCACGCGGTTGCTGTACGGTGATCAGTTTGGTCCGTCGGCCGACGTGCTGCAGGCGCTGGCCCCTTCGGTGCTGCTGACGTTTGTGAACTATCTCGAAACGCACATGCTGGTGGCGCTGGGCCTCGTCTGGCCCCAGTTCGCCATGACTGCGGCCCTCATCGGGGTGAACATCGCCGCGAATCTCGTGCTGATTCCGAAGTGGGGCGGCGTGGGTGCGGCGGTGGCAACGGCGCTGACCGAGCTCGCGCTGTTTGCCATGGCGGCTCCGCTCGTCTGGTACGGACTCAGGCGCGCGCGGGCGCACGCGCACGCAACGGCGAGCGCCGCCCAGATCGCGGCAGAGGGTCCATGAGCGCGCTGAACTCGTCGACCAGCGCCGCGTGGGTGCGCGCAGCTGGCCTCGCCGTTGCAGGTGTGGTGGCGTTCGGCCCGCTGGAGTCCCGCTACGGCACCGTCAAGCTCGCCGGCCTGAACACCACGTTGCCCGAGATCCTGTCCGCGTTCGCTCTGCTGATGGCCGTTCTGGCGTGGTGGCGGGCACGGTCTGATGGCTCGGAACCTACCGTAGATACAGGAGATCGCCTGCGCCGTTGGGCGCCCGTCGCGCTGCTGCTGTGGATGACCATGCACGTGGCCAGCGCTGCTTGGGCCACGGCGGGAGCGGGCGACGTTCTCAAGTCCGGCCTGCGGGTGGCGGGCAGCGTCAGTCTTGCGCTCGCGACTTGGGCGTTGGCGCGGCACGAAGCCTTTCGTCTCCGCGTGTTCGCGGGTGTGCTGGTGGGTCTGGCGATCCTGACGGTCGTGGGCTCCGCCGAGCGGTTGCTGGGGCGCGACATGGAGTGGCTGCTGCTGCTCTTTCGCGACGAACCCACCTGGATGCTGGGCGAGCAGCGCCTGACCATGGTTTTCTACCACGCGAACATTGCGGCCGCGTACCTCGAATTGACGGCGCCGTTCCTGCTCGTCGCCGTCGCGGCCCACTGGCAGCGGCGCTGGGTACGGGTCGGCGGAAGCTTGTGGCTCGCCGTCGTCGCGATTCTGCTGAGCCTGACCTACTCACGCGCCGGGCTGCTGGCGGCCGTGGCGGGTTCCGGCGGCTTGGTCTGGATGGGCTGGCGCGCGGCGTCGGGTCGAAAGCTCTTCTGGGTCGCGGGCATCTACGCCTTGCTGGTCGTCTTCGCCTACGCCGTCAATCCCGACATGCGCGCCCGCATCGGCCTGAGTCCGCGCTCCTACCAAGCGTCCTACCGCTTTCTGGCGCCGTGTGCCGGTCACCCTGGTGACGCCTTCACCGCCCGCGTCCGCGTGCGCAATTACGGAGAGTGGCCGCTGTCGAACCGTCAGGCACCGGGCGTGGTGCTGCATCAATGGCTCACCCAAGACGGCGACCCGGTGCGCAAGGACGGCTGGGCCCAAGAGCCGTTGCCCGACCTCGAGCCGGGAGGCAAGGTCGAACTGGCCCTGTCGACCACGCTGCCGCCGGAGCCCGGGACGTACCTGCTGGCGGCCGACGTCGAACGAAAGAATGTTTTGCGTATCAGTGAGTTGGGAAACGTCATGGCATTCCTGACCTGCGAGGTGCTCCCTCCCGACGAGTCGCCGGCCCCCTATCTGAAGCGCCCGCCACGGGTCGGAATACCGCGCAACCTCAACGCGGTTCGGTCGGGCCGACCCATGGAGCTCGATCGCATCGACTATTGGACAGCCGCAGGCAAGGTGTTCCTCGACCGGCCGCTGTGGGGCTTCGGCTCCGACCGGTTCCGTCTGGAGCACGAACGCTACGTCCCTGCCGCCGCTTACGACGGCAGGGCTCGCGCGCACTCGGTCATCCTCGAGACGGCCGCCGACCTGGGCCTGTTGGGCCTGGCCACGCTCGCCGCCGTGATCGCGGCGCTGGTCGTCGCTGTGCGCCGCGTGGCCCGCACTCCTTGGCCCGCCGACGGCGCTCGCAGACTTGCGATGGTTGTTCCGTTCGCCGCAGCGGCTGGTCTCAGCGGGCTTGCCGTCCACAGTCTCGTCGACTACTTTCTGGCCTACACTCAGGTCGCTGTGGTGGTTTGGCCGCTGATCGGTCTGGTTCTGGCGACCCGCCGCCCCAGCGAGGATGGTACCTGCGATGCCCCCCGAGAGGACGCTGCCCCCCCAACTGCATCTGACCGTGAACGGTGAGCCGCGCTCGGTGGCCATTGGCCACTCCGTTGCGGACCTTTTGCGCGACCTGGACATCCGCAGCGTGGCAGTGGCCGTCGAACGCAACCGTCAGGTCGTGCGCAGGGCGCAGCACGCGGAGACGTGGCTGGCCGAGGGCGATGTCATCGAAATCGTCCAGTTCGTCGGCGGAGGCTGAATTCCGCGACGGCGCATCTCTCAAGCATCTCTCAGGTGCTTGGCACTTGAGAGATATTCGTCAGTGATTACAAAACGTTCCAAGACACGCCCGATTCGGAGCTCCCCATGACCGCGACCCCCGCCCCTGACACCTGGACACTCGCTGGACGCACCTTTCACTCGCGCTTGCTCGTCGGCACCGGCAAGTACGCCTCGGTCGAAGAGACCCGACAGGCCATCGACCTCAGCGGCGCCCAGATCGTCACCGTCGCTGTTCGCCGCGTCGACCTGTCCGGCAAGTCCGGGCCGACCGTGCTGGACGCGCTCGACCCGAAGCGCCACACGTTGTTGCCCAATACTGCTGCGTGCTTCACCGCAGACGACGCGATCCGCACCGCGCTTCTGGCCCGCGAAGCCGGCATGGGCGACTTGGTCAAGCTGGAGGTCATCGGCGACCCGAAGACGCTGTTCCCGGACAACGAGGCATTGCTCCAAGCCGCGAAGGTATTGGTCGCTGAGGGCTTCATCGTCATGCCCTACTGCTCCGATGACCCGATCATCTGCCGCAAGCTGCAGGACGCCGGGTGCGCGGCCGTCATGCCCTTGGGCGCACCGATCGGCAGTGGACTTGGCATCCGCAACCCCTTCAACCTCAAGATCATTCTCGAACAGGCCACCGTGCCGGTGCTGGTCGATGCGGGCGTGGGTACGGCCTCTGATGCGGCCCTTGCTCTTGAGCTCGGCTGCACGGCCGTCTTGATGAACACCGCGATTGCCGGCGCGAAGGACCCCCTCGCCATGGCGCTTGCAATGAAGCTCGGTGTGGAGGCCGGACGTCTGGCCTATCTCGCCGGCCGCATCGAGCGCCGCCTGTACGCCAATGCGTCGAGTCCGATGACCGGAATGATCTCCTGAAGCTTCATGGAGTTCACTTGCCCGCCGTCGCACCGCCGCGTCTGACCGCGATTGCGCTCGCCCTCGAGTGGCAGGACGTGCAGGTCGGCCGTCGCACGACTTTCCTCCGTAATCTCGACCGCCTCTGCCGTGCCGTGGCGCCGTTGGGTCCTGGGGCTGCCGTGTTGCTGCGTGCCCATGGGATGGACGCGGCGGAGTGGGCGAGGCAACTCGACGGTCTGCAGTTGGACCTTGCGCGCCTGCCGTTGGCGGTAGGGGTGACGGCGGCCGTGCTGCGGAATGAGGCGCAAGCCGTTGCGTGGTCAAGAGAACTACTCGACCGAGGCATCTCGTTCGTGCAGGTGCCGGAGCACGCGGCGGCGACCGTGGACTGGCGGAGGGTGTTGGACCCCGGAGGAGCGGGGCGGCTTGCGTTCGGACGTTCGTGTCACGACAGACTCGGGCTCGAGGTCGCCTTGGGGGCTGGAGCCGATTGGGTGTGGGTATCCCCTGTGTTTGCGACGCCTTCCAAGCCCGGAGTCGCGCCCTTGGGGCTGGACGGGCTGCATGACCTTGCCCGCGAACATCCGGGGCAGGTGGTGGCACTAGGCGGCATCGGGCTTGAGCGCGTGCCGAGCGTCTTTCGGGCCGGAGCAGCCGGTGTCGCTTGCCTGCGCGCACCTTGGGAGCCGGGCTGTCCTGCGCTGGCGGCGACGTGTCTGGCGACCTCCGGCTGCTATTGACGGATCTTCGGGCGTTGCCGACCATAGCCGACTGCCCTGCTCATGGTCGTCCGCGTGCGACCGAGGCGGCGACGACCCCACGGAGCCCGCATGTTCAGCATCACGATTCGCGAAAGGAGCGGGCAGGTCTACACGTTCCATTTCGACAAGTCCGAAGTGCTGATCGGCCGGGTCAAGGGCAACGACGTCATCCTGCCCAAGCAGAACATCTCGAAGCGCCACACGATGATCCGTGTGCTCGGCAGTCGCTTCACGGTCGAGGACATGGGGTCGACCAACGGCACCTACGTCAACGGCCACCGCATTGGCTCGGCCGTGGAGATCGGCCCGGACGACAAGGTCTATCTTGGCGACTTCGTGATGAACTTCCAAGACTTGGGGCAAGTGTCGGCGTCTGACCCGGTGCTTGTGGACGTCCCGGATCTTCCGGATGCAGATGACGATCCCCCGCCTCCCCACGGTGAACCTGATCGTGACCCGCCCCCGCCACCCGTTGAGCCGCAGCCAGAATCCACCCCGGAGCCAATCTACGAGGATCAGTTGGATCTCAGTGACTTGGACGCCGCGCCCGAACCGCCGCCCGTGCCTGTGGATGAGATCCCGAACCTGGCGCTGACTGAGGACGCGGATCTGGTCGATGACGATGAGGACTCCGAAGGCCAACGCCTGACGGGTCCCATCGATGGGCTGGCCCATGCGCGCGAGACGGAAGCGAGGGTCAAGGGCCATCCGGCGCCGCCGCTGCAGCGCTGGCCGGGAGCTCACAGCTCGACCCCTGACGCTCTGACCCCGCCCGCGCGGCTGCCTGGTCGCAGTGGACCGGGCCCGGGGGGAGCAGACGCACATGAGTTCTACTTCGACGCCCTGGCCACGCTGTACCACAACGCGCAGCGCGACTTGCGCCCTGAGCTTCCTGTCGACGCCGCACAGATGTCCGACACCGACTGGGCCGAGATGGAAGACCGCGTGGGTGCCTTCATCGAGCAGGCCGTCGCCGCCGGTGACGTGCAGGCCGTGCCCAACATTTCGGACCTCAAGCGGGATCTGATCTATGAGCTGACCGGACTGGGGCCGCTGGAGCCGATGCTCGATGATCCCACGGTGGAGGCGATCGAGGTCAACGGTCCGGCGCAGCTGTACGTGTTTCGTCAGGGGCGCCGCGAGGCCGTCGGGCAGCGCTTCAGCAGTCAGGCGGCCCTTGCCGCTGCGGTCGATCGGCTGATGCGAGCGACCGGTCATGTCCGCGCCCACGCAGCGACGCACGCGGAGGGAACGCTGATCGATGGTACGTCGGTGCGTGTGGTCTGGCCGCCGCTGTGTCCGCAAGGACCCGTGGTGGTTCTGCGCAAGCCCCGTGCCGAGGTGCCCGACCTCGACAGCCTGGTCGAACGAGGCCTCTTGACCTCACCCGCGGCGACCTTGCTGGTCGATTGGGTGCGCTCCGGGCGTTCGATTGCAGTGTGCGGACGCCCTCACGTGGGACGTCGCACCTTGCTCCAGGCGCTTGCCCTGCATTTGGACCCGACTGAGCGCATCGTCGTCGTGGAGGACGGCTTGCGGCTGCGGCTGCCCCACGAGCACGTGGTCAGACTCGACGGCACGGCGCGCCATGACGGTGGCATGGGCTTGCTGCAGCTGGCGCGGCGGTTGGGAGCAGATCATTTGGTGCTTGGCGAGACGGCCACCGTTGGTGTTGTCGACGTGATTCTGGCGGCTGCAGATGGCTTGCCGCCCTGGATAGCGACGTTCCACGCCATCTCGGCAGAGGATTTCCTCACCCGTGCAGCCCACGGTGTCTCACTGCGGCACCCCGGCATCCCCGATTCGCTCGCCAACTCACGTGTGGCTGGTACGGTGGACGCGGTGGCGGTATTCTCGCCGGAGTCCACCGGACCCGCCCGGGTCAGCCAGGTGTACGAGGTGGCGCTCGACGCATCGGGCGCTTTGGTCGCGGTTCCGCTGTTGCCATGAAGCCGTCTGACTTCCCGTCCTGACGCGAGAGGCCGATGTTCACGTTGATCATCGAGGACAAGCACGGCGCGATCGTCGACGAATACTCGTTCGAGGACGGGGAGTTCATCGTCGGCCGAAGCCAGCAAGCCGACATCGTCCTGCCCGCCGACAACGTGTCGCGCCGCCACGCTCGCCTCTTTACGGTCGACGGACGCTGCTACATCGAGGACCTGAAGGCTGCCAACGGCGTCTGGCTCAACGGCAGGCGCATCTACAACATCACCGAACTGCCGCGGTCGGCCCAGGTCCGCATCGGCGACTTCTTCCTGCACATCGAGGGAGCTGCGTACGCTCGCCCCCTTGGTGCATCGGTCTATGCACGCCTGATCCCGATGCCCGGCAGCATCGGGGAGTTGACCGATCTGGCACACGCAACCGTTCTGATCGGTCGCGGCAAGGACTGCGCCGTCGTGCTCAGCGACGTGTCGGTCTCCCGCATCCACGCGAAGATCACGCAGGACCAGGCCGGACGCGTGGCCGTCGAGGACCTACGCAGCTCGAACGGCACCTACGTCAACGACCGGCGCGTCGACCAGCAAGAGCTTCAGCATGGCGACCGAATCCGCTTTGGAACGGTCGCATTCGCGTATCAAGTCGACGGGATGCCGGAGATCGAAGTCGACGAGCCGGCCTACGTTCCTGCGCCTCGGTCGGCTCCGCGTTTGCAGGCCCAGTATAGCCAGTACAGCGCCTACGCGCCGGCAGACCCTCCGCTGTCGGTCGTCGATGCCGCCTACGCCCCCGCGCAGCGGTCCGTGTTGCCGCAAGTGGCTGCCGTGGCTGTGATTCTCGTTGCGGTTGTCGGTCTGGTCATCCTTGTGGGCTTGGCGTACGACCGTTGGGTGGGTCCCGCACTGGAGGCCCGGCGCAGCGTCGCGATGGCTCCCGCTCCCGCGCCCCGCCCCGTACCGCAGCCTCAGGTCGCTGATGCTGCCTCGCCCTTCGACGATCTGGTTGAACGCGGGACCGATGCGATTGCCAGACGCCAGTGGGACGAGGCTGAAGGGCTATTCAAGAAGGCCCGCCGGATTGACCCGATCAGCACCAAGCCCACGGAAGCCTTGAACATGATTGCGATGGAGAAGCGGGCCGGCGCGCGGTTCGCGCAGGCCGAGGAAGCATTTGCTCGCAAGGACTTGGCCACCGCGATCCAGCAGCACCGCATGATTCCGCAGTCTTCGGTGTACCGCGCCGATGCCAATGCCGCGCTTGACGCGATCGCTCAGGTCCTCGAGCTCGAGGGCGACGCTTTGGCCGCGGCCAGGAGCGGCGCGGCTTGCCAAGAGAAGTACCGACAGGCCCTGTCGACCGGCTTTGCCAAGCCTGCGGTCGAGCAGAAGTACCTGAAGGCCCTCAAGGTTCGCTGACGTCCGGGACCGCACCCCCTGCGAGCCGAGCCGCCCGCCGCCGTCGCGCCAGATGCACCGCCAGCGCCTGCACGGTCGCGGGGGTCAGACCCGGGATGCGGGTCACTTGGCCCAAGGTTGCCGGCCGCACGCGCTGCAGCTTCTGCACGGCCTCCGACGTCAGCCCGCCGACCACGGCAAAGTCCAGATCCTCTGGAATCGATAGGTGTTCCGCTCGCTGTGCGCGCTGTCGCCGCGAGTTGTCCCGGGCGATGTAGCCTTGGTACCGCAGTGCAACCTGCAGCTCGTCCGCGTCGTCGTCGTCCAGCGCGTGTGCGCCGCCAGGAAGCAGGTCTTCGGGCAGCCAAGGAAGCACGGCTTGCCACGGCAGGTCCGGTCGCTTTATCAACGACTCCAACGACATCGGCATCGTCAGATCGTGCTCCCACTTTCCCAGGACCGCGCGCGTATCGACCGTGGGCCGCAGTGCGACATCTGCAAATACCTGTCGCGCCAGGGCAAGCCGCTCCTTGCGAGCCTCGAACCGCCCCCACTGCGCGTCGTCCACCAGGCCCAAGCGTCGCCCCAGAGGCGTCAAGCGCATGTCTGCGTTCGAGGTGCGAAGCGTCAGCCGATGCTCCGCTCGGGCCGTGAACATTCGATAAGGTTCGTCGGCGCCCTGAGTGACCAGATCATCCACCAATACACCTAGATAGCTCTCCGTGCGGTCGAACACCACCGGCGGCTGGCTCCGCACCCTCGCCACGGCGTTCAGGCCCGCCACCAGCCCTTGGGCTGCAGCTTCTTCATAGCCACTGGAGCCGTTGACCTGACCGGCGAAGAAAAGACCAGGCAGCACGGGTAGTTCCAACGTCCGATCCAGCTGTCGTGCGTCGATGGCGTCGTATTCGACGGCATAGCCAAACCGGACGATCTCGGCGCGTTCCAGGCCGGGAATCGACCGCACCATGTCCACTTGCACATCCGCGGGCAGCGACGTGGACAGGCCGTTGACGTAGACCTCGTCGGTCTGCCACCCCTCGCGCTCCAGGAACAGCAAGTGGCGGTCATGGTGGGCGAATCGGACGACCTTGTCCTCGATGCTGGGGCAGTAGCGGGGGCCGACGCCCTCGATCACGCCCCCGTACAGCGGTGACCGGTGCAGGTTTTCGCGAATGATCCGATGGGTCTCCGCCGTAGTCGCTGCGGCCAGACAATCCATCTGCTCGAGCACCGGCGGGAGACCTCCGCGCGAAAGCGGCTTGGGAGCCTTCAAGCCTGGGTCCACGCGCAGGCGCGACTCATCCAGTGTGCGGCCGTCCAGCCGCGGACAAGTCCCCGTCTTGTGCCGCATCGTGCGCACACCCAACGCCCGCAGCTGGTCGCCCAGACCCAGCGAAGCGCCATCTCCGGCACGCCCTCCGGACTCCCTCGCGTCTCCGGTGTGGCAGATCGCCTCCAGAAAGGTCCCTGCGGTCAACACGACGGTCTTGGACGAGAACCGAAGTCCGTTTGAGGTCGCCACGCCGCGAAGCAGCCCGTCTTCCAGCCAAAGCGCGGTGACATTGCCTTGTTTGATCAGGAGATTCGGCTGACCTTCCAGCACTCGCCGCGCGGCTGTCGCGTAGGCCAGCTTGTCGCACTGGACGCGCATCGCCTGTACCGCAGGTCCGCGTGAGCTATTCAACAGCTTGTAGTGCGTGCCAGCCCGGTCGGCGTTGCGCGCCATCTCGCCGCCCAGCGCATCGATCTCGGCCACCAGCTGCGACTTTCCCACCCCGCCAATGGCCGGGTTGCAGCTCATCCAGCCGATGCGGTCGACGTTGTGGGTCAGCAGCAGCGTGAGACAGCCCGAGCGCGCACTCGCCAACGCAGCCTCGCCACCTGCATGGCCGCCACCGACGACGATCACGTCGAAGTGGCCAGGGTGCCGGAACAGCAGCGTGTCGGGGGGGCGAGCGTCCACGTCAGGGCTTGGCCGCCGCGGGCTTGGCAGGCTTCACCGCAGGTTTTGCAGGTGGCACCGCAGGTTTGGCAGGTGGCACCGCAGGCTTGGTTGGGCGCTTCTCCGCCGGCTTGTCGTCAGCCTTGTCCTTTGGCTTGCCCTCGTCCTTGCCATCGGGCGCGACGGTCGCCGCGGCAGGGACGGCGGAACCTGTCTCTTGGCCCGCGGGAGCCACAACAGGCTGCACAGCAGGCCTTTCGGCGGGCTTGTCGGCGGGCTTGTCGGCGGGTTTGTCGGCAGGTTTGTCGGCGG
>CAYURO010000035.1:0-35478 GCA_964447285.1 uncultured Enterobacteriaceae bacterium
CGACAATCACGCTAGTCTCGCGCCAGTGTCGCTCACCATGCTCGCCAAGCGATCGACTTCGCCTCTGTTCAGGCCAACCTGTTGTCGTGAGGCGCAGCACAACCCAGGAGTGTCCGATGATCTTGAACAAATCCTTGGTGATGGCCGCTGTTGTGACGGTCGCTGTGGTCGCCATCCTGCCCGCACCCGCTGCCGCTGCCGACGCCGGTGTGGAGTCCCCGACCGACCACGCTGCTGTCGTGGGTCATTGGGGCATCGGCTACCTCGGTTCCAGCCAAGTCTCTGTTCTGTCGGGTAGACCGGATGAGTCAGACCCCTTTCCACTCGCGTCCGTCGACCTGCATACCCTCGGGGTCCGATACTGGATGTCGTCGAGAATCGGTCTCGAGCTTGGCGCAGCGGTAGGCGCCGGCTTGGCCTCGAACTCGACCACCACCGGCAACACGACCAAGACCGAAGATTCGCCGGGGTACATGGGCTTCGAGGTTCAGGCGGGCCTGCCCTTCCTCCTCACCGAGTCCCGGCACTTGGCCTTCAACGTGGCGCCCTTCGTGTCGTATCGCCGAGCGTCTAGCAACCTGACGGTGACGACCGATGGCACCGCGGTCGGCACCAAGGTCACCGATCAGACACTCCAGGCTGGGGCGAACCTGACCGCAGAGTGGCAATTCGGCTTCATCGGTCTGCCAGAACTGGGGCTTCAAGCAAGCGTCGGAGCGCAGGTCGTACGGCACGTTGCGACCGTCTCACTCTCGTTGAACGACACGGTGGTCTCCGAGGTCTCCTCCTCGACCACCCGGCTGGGGACCTCCGTCGGTCCCGGCGCCGACGTCGCCGGTCAACTCACTGGCCATCTTGCCGCCATCTGGTACTTCGGCGCTGGACGCTGACCGGTCAGACGGCTGTGACGCGGTCGAACGACTTCCAGCGACTGCGTGAGCGTGGGCGTGAGCGTGAGCGTGGGCCGATGCAGGTGCCGTCGCACTGATTCGGCAAGCTTGGGGCTCCAAGCCACCCTCTCGACCGGACAATTCGCCGCCACTGTTTGCGGGACGGCGCGGTCGGCGTCCGAAAAACCCACACATCAGAAACGGTGAACGGTCAATACCTGACCCTCGCCCCCCGCGCCGGCGCCCCGAGCTCGTAGAACAACCGATCCGGCCCATCGACGTCCAAGTACGTCGCGCACAACGGCCCGCCGACGCGCAGCCGCCCGTCATACCCGCCCGGACAGCCGACCGCGTGGGCACCGCCACGGGTGACCGCACGCAGCGCCTCTTGCGGCGTCAGTCTCGCGTTCAACACCGCCACCTGCAGGGTCAGGATCAGGTTGGTGGTCATCGACGACCCGGGGTTGCAGTCAGTCCCCAGCGCCACGCGCGCGCCCGCATCCACCAGTGCACGCAACGGCGCCACCGGCTCGCGCAAGTACAGCGACGTCAACGGCAACCCCACCGCCACGGTGTCCGACGCCGCCAGCAGCGCCACGTCCTGCGGCGTGGTCTGCAGCAGGTGCTCGACGCTGGTGGCGCCTGCCGCCACCGCCCACGGCACGCCGCCGATCGACGCGAATTCGTCTACGTGCGCCTTGAGTTGCAGGCCCAGCCGCCGCCGCGCGTCGTCGATCCGCTGCGCCTGGGCCACCGAGAAGTAGCCCTGCTCGACGAACACGTCCACGAACGCAAGCTGCGGGTCGGCATGCGCCAGCGCGGGCAGGATCTGGCGCACCACCTGATCGACGTAGCGGTCCGGGGTCGCCTTGTGCTCCGGCGGCACGGCGTGGGCGGGCATGGCGGTGGCAACGACATGCACGCGGCCGGCCCACGCCTCGCGCAACACGCGAATCGCTTGCAACATACGCACTTCCGACTCGAAGTCCAGGCCATAGCCCGTCTTGATCTCGACCACCCGCACGCCTTGGGCGGCCAGCTCGCGCAGACGGGCGTCCGCGGACTGGACCAAGGATTCCTGCGTCGCTGCGCGGGTTTGGCGCACGGTGTGCAGGATCCCGCCGCCCTCGCTGGCGATCTGTGCGTACGAAGTGCCAGCCATTCGCCGCACGAACTCGCCAGAGCGGTCGCCGGCGAACACCAGATGCGTGTGGGCGTCGACCAGCCCCGGCAGCACCAGCTGCCCCTCCAGATCGACCGTGTGCTCTGCGGGCGGCGCACCCGAGGAAGGCCCCAACCAAGCGATCCGCCAAGGGAACAGCTGTCCCTTCGGCGCCGACTCAATCACCACGTCCCAGCCGCGCTGCAGCCCCAGCTGGTCCCACGAGCTGATCGGCCCCCGCTCGGGTCCTTCGCCCGTCAGCAGCACCGCGCCGGTCAGTCGGATGCGCATGATTCGCTCACCTTGCCATGGGGATGTTCAGGTCGTGTTCGGCGGCACAGGCGATCGCGTCGTCATAGCCCGCGTCCACGTGGCGCAGCACGCCCATCGCCGGGTCGGTTGTCAGCACGCGCTGGATTCTCCTTGCTGCTTCTGGAGTTCCGTCGGCCACGATGACCATGCCCGCGTGCTGGCTGTAGCCCATGCCGACGCCGCCGCCGTGGTGCACGCTGATCCACGACGCGCCGCCCACCGCATTCACCATCGCGTTCAAGAACACCCAGTCGCTGACGGCGTCCGACCCGTCCTGCATCGCCTCAGTCTCGCGGTTGGGCGAGGCCACGCTGCCGCAGTCCAGATGGTCGCGTCCGATCACGATGGGCGCCTTCACCCGGCCCTGCGCCACCAGATCGTTGAAGAGAATGCCCGCCTTGGCCCGCTCGCCCAGCCCCAGCCAGCAGATGCGCGCCGGCAGGCCCTGAAACGCGATGCGCGGCGCCCCCTCGCGCAACCACTGCTGCACGCCAGCGTTGTCGGGAAACAGCTCGAGCAGCGCCTGGTCCGTCACCGCGATGTCCTGCGGGTCGCCCGACAGCGCCACCCAGCGAAACGGCCCTTCGCCCTTGCAGAAACGCGGGCGGATGTAGGCCGGCACGAAGCCGGGGAACGCGAAGGCGACCTCACGCGACAGCCCGCCCTCGACGGCCTCTGCGCGCAGGTTGTTGCCGTAGTCGAAGACATGCACGCCCGCGTCACGCAGCGCCGCCATCCGCGACACGTGCTCGACGATGTCCTGCCGCACACGCCGCAGCCACGCGACCGGGTCGGATTGCCGAAGCTCTGCCGCCTGTTGCAGCGTGTGGCCGGTGGGGTGGTAACCGACCAGCGGGTCGTGGGCCGAGGTCTGGTCGGTCAGCAGGTCGGGCCGCACGCCGCGAACCTCCAGCCGCCGCAGCAGCTCGACCGCCGTGCAGCACACCGCAAACGACCTCGCGTCCCCCACCGCCTTGGCCTGCAGCGCGCGGTCGATGCCCTGATCCAGGTCCGGCACCCACTCGTCCACGTACTTCGTCTGCAGTCGCCGCTGGATGCGCGTGGGATCGACCTCGGCCGCCAGCATCACGCCGCCCGCCAGCGCCGCCGCCAACGGTTGCGCACCGCCCATCCCGCCCAGCCCCGCCGTGACGACGAGCTTGCCGCGCAGGGGCCGCCGCGGGTCAAAGGCCGCCTCGTCGCCGTAGTGCTGGCGCCCGGCCTCGGCAAAGGTCTCGTACGTGCCCTGCACGATCCCCTGGGTGCCGATGTAGATCCACGACCCGGCCGTCATCTGGCCGAACATCATCAGACCCTTGGCGTCCAGCTCGCGAAAGTGGTCCCAGGTCGCCCAGCGCGGCACCAGATTCGAGTTGGCGATCAGCACGCGCGGTGCATCGGGATGGGTGGTCAGCACGCCGACGGGCTTGCCGGACTGCACCAGCAGCGTCTCGTCGTCTTCCAGCTCGCGCAGGCACTTGACGATCGCGTGGAACGACGGCCAGTTGCGCGCGGCACGGCCGATGCCGCCATACACGATCAGGTCCTGCCAGCGCTCGGCGATGTCGGGGTCGAGGTTGTTGCAGAGCATCCGCAGCGCCGCTTCCTGCACCCAGCCCTTGCAGGTCAGCTGGTTGCCGCGCGGTGCGTGGATCGGCTCCGACGGACGAGAAGCGGTGTCGGACATGACGGGGCCTCCGGAGGGGTGGCCCTGTTGTCGCAGATTGCGCGCGGCGGGGCTACCCCTCGGCCTGATCCGCCATCGTCACGTCGTCGTCGCCACCGCCGCTGGACAGCGTGGGCGTGGCGTCGGGAGCGAACGCAATCTCCCGCACCCGCACGTCGATCTTCTTGAACAGCGCGGGCTCGTCCTTCAGCAGGGCGCGCACCTTCTCGCGGCCCTGCCCCAGACGCTCGCCCTCGAAGCTGTACCAGGCGCCGATCTTGTCCAGCACGCCCATCTCGGTCGCCTGATCGATCAGGTCGCCGGCCGAGCAGATGCCCTCGCCGTACATGATGTCAAACTCGACCTGACGGAAGGGCGGCGCCACCTTGTTCTTGACGATCTTCACCCGGGTGCGGCTGCCGATGCTCTCTTCGCCGTTCTTCAGCGAGCCGATGCGGCGGACGTCGATGCGCACCGACGCGTAGAACTTCAGGGCGTTGCCGCCGGTCGTCGTCTCGGGACTGCCGAACATCACGCCGATCTTCATGCGCAGCTGGTTGATGAAGAGTACACAGGTGTTCGACTTGGAGATCGACGCCGTCAGCTTGCGCAGTGCCTGGCTCATCAGCCGCGCCTGCGCGCCGACCTGGCTGTCGCCCATCGCGCCTTCAATCTCGGCCTTGGGGACCAGCGCCGCCACCGAGTCGACCACGATGATGTCCACCGCACCCGACCGCACCAGCGTGTCGACGATCTCCAACGCCTGCTCGCCACTGTCGGGCTGGCTGCACAGCAGGTCATCGACGCGCACGCCCAGCTTGCGGGCATAGGTCACGTCCAGGGCGTGTTCCGCATCGACGAACGCCGCGATGCCGCCGGTCTTCTGGGCCTCAGCGATGGCGTGCAGAGCCAGGGTCGTCTTGCCGCTGGACTCTGGTCCGAAGATCTCGACGATGCGGCCGCGCGGAATGCCGCCGATGCCGAGGGCGATATCCATGCCGATGGATCCGGTTGGAATCACTTCGATGTCCTTGAACATCGCGCCGTGGTCGCCCAGCCGCACCATCACGCCCTTGCCGAACGTGCGCTCGATCGAGGCGAGTGCGGTGGCGATGGCCTGTTGCTTGTCGCTGGTGTAGACGTTCTCGGTCGTATCCTTCTTGCCGCGCGCCATGTTCAAGGCTCCTGTAGGGGGTGTTCCGGGGGATCTGGTAGAAGAAGTCGGGTGCCCATAGGCTGTACAGATGTTCAGGTATCCAGATCGGGAATGCAAGCTTTTTGGCGGCGCGGTCCTCTCCTGGCGGCCGACAGGTTTGGGACGTCGTCGCCCAATCGGACCGCGCCTGCGCAATCAACTGTCTGGTTTTACGATGTTTCTGGATGTGTATCGTTCCGCTTCCATCGACGACCTCGGGCGTGGCGCTGGGGAGGTCGACGACTTGCACCCACCGGCCCTGTACACGGGTCTATCCGGGACTTGGCCGTATTCGCTACCGTTTTCGCCTAGGGCCACGATTGCGCCCGGATCGGTGACGTGGCAAGCTCTTTGACTTGCGAGGGCCTCACCGTGAGCCAGCCGCTCCCCCCGACCGACCCCGCGCAACCGAGCGCTCCCGACGTCGCTGTCGATGCGAGCGCCGACGCCCCTGCCGGTCCCACGATCATGCAGCGGTTTCGCGCGACCCAGCAGCTCAGCGACTCAGTGGTGGCGCGGGTGCGAGAGCGGGCGCAGGAAGCAGAGGCCTCGCCCGAGGTTGCCGCCGTCGTCGAACCCGGCTCTCCTGCCCCACAGAGCCCGCGGCAGCAGTCCGGCGACGAGCCCGCGCCAGCCGGCGACACCGCCCAGACCCACGTGCAACGGATTCGCACGACGGGTTCGAGCCCGGACCCGGCAGTGACAGGCCGTGGCAACGATGCCGCGTGGCACTTCACCCCTCCGGCGCAGGTGGCGGGCGGACGGCAGGCGTCCAGCATCCACAACGCCATGGGTGACCAAGAGCGCACCGACGCCGATGCGCTGTGCAACCTGACCTCGGCTCCGATGCTCGAGTTGCCCGACGACGAACACCAGCCGCTGCCCCATGAGTGCGAAGGCCGCTACTCGGTTGTCGAAGCGCTGGGCCACGGCGGCATGGGCACGGTGCTGCGGGTGCGCGACACGGGGCTGAAGCGCGACGTGGCGATGAAGGTGCTGCGCGCCGACCTGGCGCATAAGGTCGAGTACATCAACGCCCTGCGGCGCGAGGCGCGCATCATCGGCGGCTTGGAACACCCGTCGATCATTCCGCTACATGAGTTGGGTACGCGGCTGGACGGCGCCACGTATTACACGATGAAGCTGATGCCCTCGCGGTCACTGGGAGAAGTGATCCAGCACTTGCAACTGGGCTATGAAGGCGTGGGAGACCTGTTCTCTCTGCGGCGGCTGGTCGGTGTGTTCGTGCAGATCGCGCAGGGCATGGAGTACGCGCACAGCAAGGGGGTGGTCCACCGCGACCTGAAACCCGAGAACGTCTTGCTGGGTGACTTCGGCGAAGTACAGATCACGGACTGGGGCATCGCCAAGCGGCAGGCATCGCCGCGCCCGCCCAACGCGGAAGGGCTGATCGTCGGTACGCCGGCCTACATGAGCCCTGAACAGGCGGCCGGTCACGACAGCGAGGTCGACCACCGGTCGGACATCTACGCGCTCGGAGTGATGCTGTACGAGGTGCTCGCACTCAAGCGCCCGTACGGCGGCGAAAATTCCCAGCAGCAGCTCGAAGCCACCAAGAACGTCGTGCCACTGCCGCCCTCTGTCGTTGCCCGCGACCGCTCTGTCCCGCCGGACCTGGAAGCCGTGGCGATGCGGATGCTCGAGAAGAAGCGCGAGCGGCGACCGCAGTCGATGCGCGACGTCTGGCAGGCGCTGGAACGCTATCTGGCAGGCGAACAGGAGCGTGAGCGGCTGCGCGAGCGCGCCGACGAGTGCTACAGGCATGGTCTGGAAGAGCTGGCGCGGTACGAGGGGCTGCGTTTCGAGCGCGAATTCGCGATGCAGGAGGAGCGCGACCTGTGCCGCGACGTTCGCCCGTGGCACAGCCAGGCCCAGAAGCAGAACGTGTGGGCCGTGCGCCACCGGCTGCAGATGCTCGAAGTGCTGTACGCACACGCCTTCGCCACGGCATCGGATTACCTGCGCCAGGCCATCGATCAGGGCGACGGTCACACCAAAGCGCGCGAAAAGCTGATCGAGCTGTACTGGCACCGACACGACGAAGCCGCGGCTGCCGGGGACAACGC
Source organism: uncultured Enterobacteriaceae bacterium (assembly GCA_964447285.1). Lineage (GTDB taxonomy): Bacteria > Myxococcota_A > UBA9042 > UBA9042 > UBA9042 > CAJBNH01. The sequence goes on from CAYURO010000035.1 coordinate 7,313, forward strand.
CACCAAGCTGTTCTTCGCCCGCCAGGCACACGACCTGTCGGAACATGGTGGCCGCCAGACCGGCGTCCTCCACATCCGTTCGCAGCCCCCGGGTGCTCGCATCTACGCGATTCCCTTCGACGAAATTCGCGGCAGTCTGGGTCGTCCGTCCCCGCAGTACGAAATCGGTTGCGCGCCGCTGAACGGCATCGAGCTGCCGCTGGGGCCGTACGTGCTGATGGCCCGCCTGGACGGCCACCGCGACGCCCTTGAAACCCTCTATGTCCGTGAAACCAATGGCGACATCCTGCTGCTCTGCTATCCGTGGTCCAGCGAACTGCCGCTGATCGGCCGCGAGGTCGAGCTGGGTCAACTGTGGCTGCTGCTGCAGGACGCCGAGGTGCGGTCACGACCGGTCACCTGTCTGGTTGCGGGTGCCATGGGCATGGGCAAGAACGTGCTGCTGGACGCCTTTCGCCGCTCCGTGGAGCAGCACCCGACCAAGACCTACTTCCTGCTCGAGGTCAGTTGCAGCCGCCTGCGCCGCGACCTGCCCTACGCGACCCTTGCGGACCTGATTCGCCTGCGCGCGGGCATTCTCGAGACCGATACGGCGGATCAAGCCCGCGCCAAGCTCCAGCGCATGGTCGCCCAAGCCTTCTCGCGGCTGGGACAGCGCAAGCTGACCCCCGACCGACTGGCGGAGGCGGACCGAATCGCAAACACCATCGGGGCGTTGCCGGCGTTCGACATCGAAGACCCCACGCGCATGGGTATCCGCGAAGAGATGGCCACCGAGGGCCGACGCGCGCTGACTGAGGCCCTGGCCACCTACTTTCAGGCCGTCGCCGTCGCCACTCCGGTGCTGATGCTGATCCGCCACGCGCAGCACATGGACGCCTCCAGCCGCACGTTCTTCAACGACCTCCTGTCGCTGCTGAAGGGGTCGCCGCTGCTGATGGTCGCGAGTTCCACCGAGGCAGACGACGTCGCGGGGCTACAGTCTTCCGCATTGCGCCATCTGGTCCCCCACCAGCCCCCGTTCCACTTCGACCAGCAGCTGGCGCTTGACTCGCTGTCGGAGCGTGCCGTCGCGTGCCTGGTGCGAGACATGCTGGCCGCCCCCGTCGACTCTGAGCTTCTGGCGTGGATCCAGGCACATGCGTTGGGTGCCCCATTCCTGACCGGAGAGTTGGTGCACATGCTCGCGCGTACGGGGGCCATGGAGCTGCAGGCGGCCGAGTGGCGTCTGGTCCGCGAGCGCCTGCCTGCGGATGTCCGCCCGGGCAACCTCGAGAGCGTCCTGCGCGTGCTGGTGGGCACCCTGCCGCCTCACGTCCAGCACGCACTGTCGGCCGCGGTAGTGGTCGGCGCCGAGTTCTGGGCCGGCTGTCTAAGAGACTTGGGCGTGCAGCAGGTCGATGACGCTCTGGAGCAGCTGGTTCAGGCCGGAATCGTCGTGCGCAACGCGACTTGCCGCTACCCCGGCGACCGCGAGTACCGCCTCAGCTCAAACCTGCGTCGCCGCGTCGCCTATGACAAGCTGGCCCCCCGCGAGCGCCGCGCGATGCACCGCAGGGTCGCTGCCTGGATCGCCCGCCACGGCCGCACCGACCTGGAAGAGAGCGCGCGCTTGGCCCACCACCTGGAGATGGGCGGGCAGCCTGAGGAAGCGGCGCTGCTGTATGCCCGCATCGGCAAGGCGGCGACGTCCGTTGGGGCGGAAGAAGAGGCTGAGCGTCTGTATACCCACGCCCACGTCCTCAGCACCGACCCGGAGTTGCAGGGCGGCATCGAGGTGGCGCTGCGGGCAATGTCGGCCCGTTCCCGAGAGCGCGTCCGGGACTGACAACCGGGGACCCGAGGCTATGGCGTCGGCGGTCCGATGCAGCCGGGAATCGCATCATTGTAGCAAAATCCGTACTTGCACGAGTCCGCGGTACACGGGTTCTTGTCGGCGCACTCGAGCGAGGACTGGCACTTCTTGGCATAGCAGCCTTCGATCGGCGTGTTGGTGCAATACCCGTAGGGCTGCACGCAGGCGTCGGTCGTGCACGGATTGCCGTCATTGCAGGTCAGCGCCTTGTACTGGCATTTGCCGCTGACACACAGCTCGCTGGTGCAGGCGTTCTTGTCGTCGCACATCGACGCGTCCTTGCACGGGATGGCGCAGTTGGGGTCCTGAACGTACGAGCACTTGCCGCTGGTTGCGTCGCAAAGGTCCTTGGTGCACGGGTTGCCGTCGTCGCACTGCCCGGGCTTGCACAGGTTGCCGCAGCCGGGGATGGGCTGGTACAGACACTTGCCACTCTTGGGGTCACAGCTGTCCAAGGTGCAGTTGTTGTTGTCGCTGCAGACCTGCTGGACCCAGACGCACATGCCCAGCTGTCCGTCGGCCGTCGCGCCCTTGCAGATGTCGGTGCTGCAGGCGATGCCGTCGAAGCACTCTTGGTCCATCTTGCACGGCTGGCAGTTGCTGGACGACGCGTGCATGCACTGGCCCGACATGGGGTCGCAGAAGTCCTTGGAACACGGGTTGTTGTCGTTGCACTGCGCGTCTGAGGAGCAGCCCGGGGTGCAGGCGGGGTCCTTGACGTGCTGGCAGGTCCAGTTCTCGCACCAGTCCTTGGTGCACTTGTTGCCGTCATCGCACTGCGGCGCCGACATCGACGGGGTGCAGCAGGACTTCAGGTTCGCCTGCGTGTAGGCGCACTTGCCGATGCCCGTCGACGACAACAGGCACTTGTCCACCGTACACGCGACGCCGTCGTTGCAGTCCGAGTCCGCCTTGCAGCCCGGGCTGCAGCTGGGGATCAGCGGATTGGAGCACTGGAAGGTGTTGTAATCGCACACGTCCTGGGTGCAGGCGTTGCCGTCGATGCACTGCATCATGTCGATCATCGGGTTGCAGCAACCCTTGGCGCCCGAGGGCAAGTGCTGGCACTTCCCCACGCCATCCGGCCCTAGCGCGCACTTGTCGACCGTGCACGGCAACTTGTCGTCGCACTGAACGTCCACCTGACAGCCCGCGCACCCGGGCAGCAGCTTGTGTACGCACTGTCCGGTCCCGGCGGCGCACGCGTCTGCTGTGCAGGCGTCGCCGTCGTCGCAGTTCTGCGGCTGCACTTCGCACTGGCCGGTCTTGGGGTTGCAACTGGCCGTGTAGCAAGGCTTGGCCGGACACGCGAGGCCGCCGGCCGTCACACACTTGCCGCCCATGCACGCCTCTTTGGTGCACAAGTTGCCGTCGTCGCACTCCTTGTCGCTGGTGCAGCAGTTCGGCGAGGGCGAGGAAAGGCACCCGATGGCCGGGTCGCACATGTCGTTGGTGCAGGGGTCGCCGTCGTTGCACTTCGCCACGCTGTAAACGCAGGTGCCCTGGATGCACTGGTCGGCCGTACAGGCGTTGCCGTCCTCGCACTGGGCAGAGTCCTTGCACTTCGCGCCACAGCCGGGAAGTTCTGCGAACTGGCACTGCCCGCCGATGCACATGTCCTGGGTGCAGGGGTTGCCGTCGTTGCAGTCGTAGTCGTTGAAACACTTGGGATAGCAGCCGTCCATCTGCAAGTGCTCGCACATGCCCGCGTCGGTGCAGACGTCCTGGGTGCAGGGGTCGCCGTCGTTGCAGTCGTAGTCGGTGAAACACTTGGGATAGCAGCCGTCCATCTGCAGGTGCTCGCACATGCCCGCGTCGGTGCAGACGTCCTGGGTGCAGGGGTCGCCGTCGTCGCATGACGCATCGCCTTGGCACGGCTGGGAACAGCCCTCGATCAGTTGATGAACGCACTGTCCGCTGCCCCAAGCGCAGACGTCCTTGGTGCACGGGTTGCCGTCGTCGCAAAACTCGTCGCCCGCGCAGGACATCCCGCAGCCGGGCACGGCAAGGTGCTGGCACTGGCCGTTGGTGCACTGATCGGCAGTGCAGGGGTCGCCGTCGTCGCACGAGATGGGCGACTGCTCGCACTGGCCGGTCTGGGGATTGCAGCTGGCGACGAAGCACGGCGCCGCGGAACAGGCGAACGGGGTCGCGGACGCGCACTGGCCGGCAAGGCACGCCTCTTGGGTGCACAGGTTGCCGTCATCGCAGTCGGCATCGACCACGCACGCCGAATCGACCCACTGGTCGACCCAGACGACGTCCGTGCCGGTGCCGTCGGGGTCCGTGACCTCGCCGCCCTGAATGTCCTGGCCGTCCGCGCCCGTGTCGGCCAGAACCGGACCGACCGTTCCGACGTCCGACCCACAGCCGGCAAGGCCCAGTCCCAGCACCACCACCGCGAACGGCAGGCATCGACAGGAACGAAAGAGCAAGCTTTGTGCGGTGTTTCGCATGGGGACCTCCAGAGTGGCGGCGGCGACCCGCCAACGGACCAACGGCCACTGTACCAGCTTGGCGCGGCCGACGAAAACACCAACTGCATGGGGCACCTTGCCGGGGTGGAGGGAAAGGCTCTATCTTCCCAAGGCATGTTTTCGCCTCGTGAAGATCGCTCCGTTGCTCTGGTCCGACCCGCCACGCTGGGCGATGCCGAGGCGTTGCGAAACTTCAAGCGCTTGGCGTTGAGCGAGACCGAGTTCCTGTTGCAGGGCGTGGAAGATTTCGACGACCACACCGAGAGCGAGCGCGATCTGATCGGCCGCTTCCTGCACCAGCCCACCTGCCTGCTGCTGGTCGCCGTGATCGACAACCGCATCGTCGGCCTGTGCAGCATCGTCGGCGGGCACCTGTGGCGCACCCGGCACGTCGGGACCATGAGCATCGGGGTCTTGCGCCAGTACTGGCGGCATGGGGTCGCCTCGCGCCTGATGCGGGCGGCCCTGCGCTGGGCGCAGGAACACCCGGTGCTCGACAAGCTCTCTCTGCAAGTCCACGCCTCGAACACGCCGGCCCGCCTGCTCTATCTGGGCCACGGTTTCGTCGAGGAAGGGCTGCTGCGCCGCGAAGCCCGCTTGGGCGACGATTTTGACGATCTGGTTCCGATGGGGCTGTTGTTGCGCAAGCCGCGCGACGGCACCCCGCCCGAGGAGGACCCATGACCCCCCGAAAGTCCTTTGACCTGTTGGTCTTTCTGTCTCTCGTCGGCCTCATTGCCGCGCTGGCCTCGTGCGGCAAGTCCGCTGCCCCGCCGACCCCAAGCGCCGCGACCGCCGAGTCTGCGGAACCCGGCACCGCCCCCGAGCCCGAGGCCGTCGAGGATCCGGACCCACCGATCGACTTGCCGGCCGGTGCCACGTTGGGCGACGCACTGCCCAAGCTGCCCCCGGTGCACCCGCGGCTGGGCAGCGGACTCGCCGGGGATTCTGCCCGCCCTGCGCGGGGTTGCGCGGATCAGGGGCCTTCGGGCGCCACGCTGGTCAAGCAGCTGGACTTGATCGTCGCCACCGGCAAACCCGAGGCGCCGCAGGGGGTTCTCGAGGTCTGCCTGTTTGCTCAGGGCGTCACCCGCACAGAGCGCGTCGCGGGCACGGGCAAGCGCTTCTCGGTCGTGTCCGCGTGGCCGGGCAGCGCGGTGCAGACCTATGCCTTCGATGAACCAACGCGCACGCCGACGTCGCTGCCGCCCGAGCGCGCCAAGGTCGGCCACGATGGCGCCGGCTGGGCGACGATCGTCGCGACGGGCCACCCCGAGCTGCCGGTGCTGGCGGTGTCCAGCGCGCGCTACTTCGACGGCCGATTCGGCCATGTGCTGCAATACCAGCGTCGTTCCCGCGTGTTGCGCGGGGCGGGTGAGGCAGCTGAGTGGCAGGCTTTCCAAGACCAGGACTTCGCCGTCACCGATCTGGGTCACCTGCAAGCCCTGTGCGACGGTCGCGCCGACGCCACCCCGGCCGACCGCGCGGCGGGTCAGCTGCAAGCCGCGTGCGACGAACACCTCAGGCTTGCCGAGACCTCCGACGCGCAGGCCGTCGAGCATGAGAAGCTGCGGGCCCGGCGCCTCAAGGGCATGGACCTGACCATGCGCAAGCCCGACCCCGACCCGCAGGCGCTTTGGCTGGGTCAGGCCAAGGCGTCGCTGGCGGCGGGCGAGTGGCAGAAGGCCTTCGAGACCGCGCTGCGGGCCGACGTCGCGTGTGGGGAGGCGGTGGCAGAGGCGCACTCGGTGCTGAACGACGCGCTGCGCGCTGGCAAAAGGACCCCGGTCAAGCTCGAGGGGTCTCAGGCCATGGCGGCGCTGTGCGAGCCGCTGCCGGACAAGCCGGCCCCCAAACGGGCGAAGATCGAGGTGAAGTAGAGAGAAGCGTCAGCGCGCGGGCGTCGGCATCGCGTGCAGCGGGTGGCCGGTGACGATGTGCGCGGCCTCAGCCAGCGCTTCGGCCATCGTCGGGTGCGCGTGAATCGTCAGCGCCAGGTCTTCGGCGGTGGCGGACATCTCCAGCGCGAGTCCAGACTGTGCAATCAATTCGCTGGCTTCTGCCCCCACGATATGCACGGCCAGGATCGTGCCGTCGTCTGCGTCGGCGACCACGCGGGCAAAGCCATCGGTCGCGTTGGACGAGATCGCCCGACCCAGCGCTGCGAACTGGAACTTGCCGACCTTGACCTTGCGGCCCTGCGCCTCGAGCTCGAACAGCATCGGCCCCACCGTCGCGATCTCCGGGTCGGTGTAGACCACGCTGGGGATGCAGACCGAGTCGAAGGCCGCGGCGTGACCGGCGATAACTTCCGCAGCGATCTCGCCCTCTTTGCTGGCCTTGTGCGCGAGCATCGGCCCGGGGACCAGGTCGCCGATCGCGTACACCCCGGGGGCAGACGTCTTCATCTGCCGGTCGACCGGCACGAAACCGCGGGCATCGGGCGTGATGCCGACCGTCTCCAGACCGAGACCCTGCGAGTTCGGACGGCGCCCAACCGACACCAGCACCTTGTCGACTTCCAGACGGCTCTGCGTCGTGCCCTTCTTGTCGGTGATCTCGAGGTCGATGGCGATCTTGCCGTCGGCGGTCTGCGCTTGCCGCAGTGCCTTGGTGCCGACCAAGTGCTTCACGCCCAGCTTGGCCTGCTTCATCGTCACGGGTCGCACCAAGTCGGGGTCGAACGTGGGCAGGATGCGGTCCAGCGCCTCGATCACGGTGACCTTGCTGCCCAGGCGCGCATAGACGTCGGCCATCTCCATGCCGATCACGCCACCGCCAATGACGGCCAGCGAGGCCGGGATCTGGCTGAGGGCCAGCGCGCCCGTCGAGTCGAGGATCTGCAGATTGTCGAACGGGAATCCGGGGATCTGGATCGGCCGCGAACCCGTCGCCAGCACCACCGACTTCGTCTCGACCACCTCGACCGAGCCATCGGCCAGCGTAATCTCCACCTTGCCGGGACCCGCCAGCTTGCCGCTGCCGATGACGTGCTCGACCTTGTTGCCCTTGAACAGGCCGCCGATGCCCTGCGAGAGCTTGGCCGTCACGCCCGTCTTCCAGGCCTGCATGGCCGCCATGTCGACCGTCAGGTCCTTGGCCACGATGCCGATCGCCGCGCCATCCAGCGCTTTGCGGTACACCTTGGACGCGTGGATCAGCGCCTTGGACGGGATGCAACCCACGTTCAGGCACACACCGCCCAGAAACTCGCGCTCGACCACCAGCGTCTTCAACCCCGCCTGGCCCAAGCGAATCGCACACACGTACCCGCCAGGACCCGCGCCCAGCACGACCACATCGACACTCCTGACCATCTTCGCTCCTCGCTTGGTTCCCGGGCTTCAGGGGGGGGGGAGAAGGGCGCGAACAGGCGAGACCACACACGACTGCACGGCGCAACCCGGGGAAGCGGTGCGCATGCTGGTCGGGCTGGGGAGTGCGGTCAAGCCGGGCGCCGTCAACCGCCCGTGATCACATCGGGCGAGCCCGCGATCATCTGGCCCGTGCCGCCGCAGTGGTCGTCCATGTCGTTGAGCCGGTGGGCGTCCTTGCCGTTGATCTTCACGGTGGCCGAGCCGGTCTTGGCCGTCCACGTGTTGCCGCCACAGCAGGCCGCGTGAATGCCGGGGTCGCCGACGCGAACTGCGGGCTTGCCGTTGACCATCACGTCGGGAGAGCCGCCGGTCGCAGGTCCCACGCACGGGTGCGGGCACGCAGGACAGCCGTGCGCATCGGCCGGAATCATCGAATTGTCGCCGAGTCGCGCTTGCAGGGGCATGACGGACCTCTTGGGGCAGCGTGCGATCCGGGACTGTAGCAGCCCCCCGAACCGACCCGCAATCGCTTTGGGGGTCCGACACCCCAGGGGCGGGTCATTGGGACAACGACGCCCCCAAGTGCACGCCCAGCTCGATGCCCAGGCGCCAGTTGGGGCCGTGGCCAAACTCATCCCACTGACTGGTGAACTTGTCCTGGTCGCGTTCTGAGGCGATCAGACCCTCGACGCCCATCGCGACGTACACGAGGTCGTGCGCCGACACCAGCCGCAGCTGCCAGGACCAATAGCGGAAGCCGCTGGCGCTGTTCTGCGGCGAGACGTCGTTCATATGGATGGACGCGAGCAGTCCCGCCAGTCGGGGTGCCGCGATGCCCGTCCAGTACGACATGCCCTCGGGTGCCGACGGGGTCGCGCTCGAGGGTGCGGTCAGTCCTTGGTACGAGAACCAGCGCACGCCGCTGGCCAGCACGACCCATGCTAGACCGTCACGTGGCCCCCAGCCCAAGTGCAGGAAGCCACCGCCGCCGCCGGAGACGTCGGGCAGCACCGTGCCATCGGCGTCCTTCATGATGCCGATGGCGCCTTCAAGAGACGCAACCGCACCGAACTTGGCCTCTGAGCTCGAGTCTGTCGGCCGTTGTGCCGGAGTGACCGGAGCGGGCGGCACGGCGTTGGGTCCCCGACGGTCGGGTGCTCCGGAGGAGCCCGTCCGGCCTGGTCCAGCGTCATGGGGAGGTCTCGCGGCGGGTTGCTGGGTGGCGCCAGGTGTGCCGGCGGTCGCCCCGCCGGTGGGGACGGCGGGGGTGACGGGTCGGACCTCGGGCGCGGCCGGTTCGGGGTCTGGGGCGGGCTGCAAGGTCAACGCCAACACCAAGCGAGCGGTGCCAGAGCGGGGCACCGGCAGGATTCCGCCCTGTGCGTGATAACCGTCCCGGCGCGCCTCGAGCCGACGCTCGCCCGAAGAAAGCAGCAGGTTCAGGGGAGAACGCCCGACGACGGCTCCGTCCAGCAGGATCTCGGCGCCGGAGGGGCGCGTCTCGATCTGCACCTGCGGGGGCGGTGCAGCGGTGCCCGGGTCGGTGCCGACGGGCGAAACCGGAGGCATTGCATCGGGTTCTGCCGACGGCAGCGGATACCAGACCAACCGGCGAACGCTGTTGAACAGCGCGCCGGATGCCGCCTGACCACGCACGGTGAGTCCCTCGAACGCCGTGGACGCCACCTCGATCTGCCCCGCGTCCGTCGCGTCCGCCGCGCGCCACAGGACCATGCGCAAGCGCCACTGACCTTCCTCAAACCGCAGTGCCGTCGCGACGGCCACCGCAGCTCCCATCTGGCGCGCCACCGCCAAACGACAGTGGAAATCGCAGTCGCCGGTCTCGCCGCGCCCCAACTCCGCCTCCAGATACGCGGGCACCGGCCGCACCGAACCCGGCTGCGCGGTTCGCGCTTGCTCCAACGCCGCTGCCAGCACCGTCTGGACCGCACGCACGGACGCTTCGCTGCGCAGGCCATCAGGGGGCAGGAACACGACGCCGGAAAGCTCGCGGCGGGCCTTTTCCTCCCGCTCACGTTCTGCCTTCTCCGCTTCGGCACGCTGCTGCGCCAGACGCAGCCGCTCACCTTCCACCCGCAGCCGCTCTGCCTCTGCCTTGCGTTCGGCGTCTGCCTTGCGCGTGGCCTCTGCCACGCGGTCTGCCTCTGCCTTCAGACGCGCCTCGATGTCCGCCAGACGCTTGGCCCCGTCCTGCACGCCTTCGGGGTTCTTCTCGATGCGCAGGTACAGCTCGAACAATGCCCTGGCCTCGACCAGCTTGCCGGCCGACTCGCGCGCCCGCGCCGCATTGAAGACGGCCGTGGGCATGCGAGCGAGATCATAGACTTGCATGAACAGGTCGGCGGCCTCGTCGAACCGGCCGGCCTTGAACGCCTCGCGTCCTTGGGCGTTGAGCTGCTCGGCCTTGCGCAGGTCCGCCTTGGTGGCGGCCAGCACTGGATGCGGCGCGGCGACGAAGACGGGCACCGTCCAGGCGCACAGGCACAGGACCCAAACCAAGCCGGCACGGGACACAGCGGGACGATGGAAGGGAAATCGGTTCATGGCGGGCCGAGCATGCCACGCTTGCCGACAGCCACCAACTTCCGGCGGGATCTTCCGGGGGCTGCACGCACCGTTACTGCTGGTGGTGCACGCTCTCGACCAGATACGGGTCTCGCTGCGGCACCAGCGCCGCGCGGCCAAGCCGCCAGGAAACGACCAGCAGGAACAGGCCGGCCATCAGCGCCACGGGCCCCAGCTCTTGCAGGCCCAGGAACGGACCGTGGGCGTGGACGTCCCCACCGTGCTTGACCGCAAAGTGCGAGACGGGAGGCATCACCTGCAGATACACATCCAGCCAGTGGCCGACCAGCAGCAGGCTGGCGACGACGGCCAGGATCTTGGGCGACCGCTTGTTGGGGCGGGGAATCAGCGTCAGGAACGGGATCAGCCAGTTCAGCACGATGTTGCTTGCAAACAGCGCCAGCCAAGGGCCCTCGCGCCGCATCAGGAAGTAGCCGGTCTCCTCGGGCATGTTCGCGTACCAGATCAGCAGGAACTGGCTGATCCAGATGTAGGCCCAGAAGGTCGAGAACGCGAACATCAGCTTGCCCAGATCGTGCAAGTGCCCGGTCGTCACTTGGGGCAGATGACCCGCACGGCGCAGTCCCAGCACGGCAAGCGTGACGGTCGCGCAACCAGCCACGAAGGCTCCGGCGAACTGGTAGACCCCGAAAATGGTCGAGAACCAGTGGGGCTCGAGGCTCATCAACCAGTCCAGCGAGGCAATGGTCATCGTCAAGCCGAACACGATCAGGAAGATGGCAGACCAGGCAACGTTGGCGCGGGTGTGGCGATCGTCGCCGTCCTTGTCCTGAGCCACGCTGTTGCGGCGCAGGACCCAAGCGAGCAGCGACCACAGTCCCAGAATCACCACCAGCCGCAGCAGGAAGAAATTGGGCGTCATCAGCACGGCCTTGTGCTGCAGCAGCTCGTCTTGGGCCACGATGTCGGGGTGCGACCACTCGTACAGCTCGTGCATACCCAGTCCGGTCACGGCCAGCAGCGCAAGCAGGCCGAACGGCAGCCAGCCGCCAATCGCCTCGGGGATGCGGCGCAGCACGACCGCCCACCCGGCCTTGGCCACGTGGGTCAGGGCGACCAGCACCGTTGCACCGATCGCTATCGAGACGAACAGATAGCTGGCGATGAGGCCATTGGCCCATGCCCGCCACGGCTGGTTCGACAGCGTCCAGGCAAACAGCCCGGCACCGACAATCACGAAGCCCAGAGCGATGTTGCGCAGCCGGGCAGGCGTTCGGTACGGCGCGGCCGGCGGAGTCTGGGCGTGCGGCGTCGCAGTCTGGGAATTCGCGCTCACGGGGTACCTCTTGCACGCGGGCGTCGGCCCCGGGGTCGGGACCAGCGAAGGGTTCGGACGCTACTTCTTGCCGGCAGCCGGGGGCGCATTCTTGCCGGTGACAGCCGGTAGATCGACCGTCGGCGTGATCTCGCCGGGCAGCGGCTGGGCCGCCTGCTTCTGCAGCTGGGTCCGCAAGTACAGAACGATGCGCCACCGGTCGGCCTGACGAATCTGCGTCTTGTAGGTCGGCATCAGGCCTCGGCCGTGGGTGATCATCCGGAAGATCTGCCCCGGCGGCATCTTGCCGGCGTTGGTCTCTTTGATGCCGATGGGGAAGCCGGGCACGCCGAATCTGGCGCTGGCGCCGTCGCCCATGCCCTGCGGGCCGTGGCACGGCGAGCAGAACGTCTGGAAGCCCCACTGACCGCGCGCGATGTTCTCGGCCGTCGGGGCCTCAGGGTTGACCTCGTCGCCGACCAACACGCGGGTGACGTCGGACGGCAGGCTGTGGTCGGGGTGAAAGCCGCGCGGGATCGTCCCCACGGGCGGCACCTGCAGCGCGCGGCCGTCCTTGAACAGGGGGTTGGGGTCGTACGACTCGACACGCGCAGAGTTCCGCATCTGGCCCAGCCAGGGCAGGAATTCCACGTTTGGCTCGCGGTCAACCACGCAACCGCCCAACGACACCACGGTCAGCAGGGCGAAGGCAGTCGGCGCGGCCAAGCCGGCCCGAAGACGCAAGCTCAGGTAGCTCATGCGTTTTCCTCTACGTAAGCGATCTCGAGGGCGCCGTGCACCGACAGCAGCGTCTTGGCCTGCGCTTCGTCGAAGTGCAAACCGGTCGGGTCCAGAGCGATGGCGAACCGGTCGTTGGTCACGCCCTCAATGTGCAGGCGCGGCTTGCGACCGGGCAGCAGGCCGCAGAACGACAGCAGAGCGCCGACGGTGATCAGGCCGCCAAACAGCACCGTCAACTCAAACGACACAGGAATGAATGCCGTCAAGGGCATGAAGGGCTTGCCGCCCACGTTCAACGGCCAGCCCGACCAGAACGGAGTTTCGATCGACTGCGTGTAGATCTGCAGTGTCAGCGCGGTCAGCAGGCCCAGCAGACCGCCGATGCCGGTGACGTACGTCAGCTTGGAGCGCGGCAGCCCCTGCGCGGTGTCCAGACCGTGGACGGCGTAGGGCGTAAAGGTGTCGTGCACGGGCAGACCGGCCTGAACGGCGGCGGCCGTGACGGCGAGGATCTGCTCCTCCGTCTCGTACACCCCGACAAGGTACTGCTTGAGTTCCTTGGGCTCTTGGATCTTGGGGGCCTTCTTAGCCATGGGCCACCTCGGTACGCGCCGCCGCGGGGGACGGCTGTGCGGTCACGGCGTGGGGCTGGGACGCGGTCTCAGGGTGCCGGCGCGCAAAGCCCAACACCGCCTTGACCTCGCCAATCGCGACGACCGGCAGCACGCGGGTGAACAGCAGGAACAGCGTGAAGAACAGACCGAACGTGCCCAGCAGCGTCGTGTATTCGACCCACGTGGGGGTGTACATCGCCCAGCTGGACGGCAGGTAATCGCGGTGCAGCGAAGTCACGATGATGACGAAACGCTCGAACCACATGCCGACGTTGACCAGCAGCGAGACGACGAACAGCACACCCAAATGGCGGCGCAACCGCTTGAACCAGAACACCTGCGGCACCACGACGTTGCAGGTGATCATTGTCCAGTAGGCCCACGCGTAGGGGCCGGTGGCGCGGTTGGAGAAGAACACGAACCCTTCGTAATTGCTGCCGGAATACCACGCGATCAGAAACTCGGTGCCGTAGGCGAGGCCGACCATCATGCCCGTGGCCGTGATGATCTTCGCCATATTCTCCAAGTGATTCACGGTGATCATGTGCTCGATGCGCAAGACCTTGCGGGTGATGATGAGCAGCGTGAGCACCATCGCGAAGCCCGAGAAGATGGCGCCGGCGACGAAGTAGGGCGGGAAGATGGTGGTGTGCCAGCCCGGCTCGACTGAGGTGGCGAAGTCCATCGACACGATGGTGTGCACCGACAGCACCAGCGGTGCCGAGAGGCCGGCGAGCAGCATGTACACGGTCTCGTAATGCACCCAGTGGCGGTTCGAGCCGGACCAGCCAAGCGACAGGACGCCGTAGATCTTCTTGCGCAATGCTGTCTTGGCGCGGTCGCGCACGGTCGCCAGGTCGGGGATCAAGCCGACGAACCAGAACACGGCCGAGATCGTGAAGTACGTCGAGATCGCGAACACGTCCCAAACCAGCGGCGAGCGGAAGTTGGTCCACAGCGGGCCGCGCATGTTCGGATACGGCATGATCCAGTAGGCGCCGAACCACGGACGGCCCATGTGGATGAACGGGAAGATGGCGGCGCAGAGCACGGCGAACAGCGTCATCGCCTCAGCCGAGCGGTTGATCGACGTGCGCCACTTCTGCCGGAACAGGAACAGGATCGCAGAGATCAGCGTCCCCGCGTGGCCAATGCCGATCCAGAACACGAAGTTCGTGATGTCGAAGCCCCAGCCGACGGTCTTGTTCAGGCCCCAGGTGCCGACGCCGTAGTAGAGCTGGTGGCCGATCGCCGAAAAGCCGGCAATCAGCGCAGACAGCGCCAGAAGAAACGCGGTCCACCACATCCACGACGGCTTGCGCTCCATTGGCGCACAGACCTCGTCAGAGATCTGCGCCAGCGTCGGATTGCCGGTGACGAGCGGCTCGCGCAGGTGCGAGACAGTACTGCTCATGGAACTAGCCCTCCAGGCGCTCGGAGTTGCGAACCTTGGTCATGTACGTGACGGCCGGTCCGGTGCCCACTTCGGCCAACACCGAGTAGTTGCGGGGATCTTCGTACTGCTTGCGGACACCGCTCTCGACGTCGTTCATGTTGCCGAACGCAATCGCCTCGGTCGGACACGCCTGCTGGCACGCCGTGACCACGTCGCCGTCGCGCAGATCGGTCTGCGGGATCTTGCCCAGCTTGACCGCCTCGGACTTGGCGTGCCCGATGCGCTGCACGCAGAACGAGCACTTCTCCATCACGCCACGGCTGCGCGGCGTGATGTCGGGATTCAGGGCCAGGGCCACGATGTCCAGGTCCTGCTTGCCCTCCATGTCGCCGGTCGGGTAGTTGAACCAGTTGAAACGCCTGACCTTGTACGGGCAGTTGTTCTCGCAGTACCGGGTACCGATGCAGCGGTTGTACGCCTGCGAGTTCAGTCCCTCGGACGTGTGGACGGTGGCCAGCACGGGGCAGACCGTCTCGCAGGGCGCGTTGTCGCAGTGCTGGCACAGCATCGGCTGGTGCACGACCTCAGGGTTGTCCGCCAGCGCCAGCAGGTCGGGGCCGGTCGGGTCCCAGTCATAGCCCTTGGGGCGCTTGCGCTCGCTGAAATAGCGGTCGATGCGCAGCCAGTGCAGCTCGCGGCGAACCAACACCTCGCGTTTGCCGACGATCGGCACGTTGTTCTCGACGTTGCAGGCGATGACGCAAGCGCCGCAGCCGGTGCAGGCGTTCAGGTCGATCGCCATGCCCCACTTGTAGCCGGGGTACTCGTGGCGGGTCCAAAGGGTCCGCGTCGAGCGCTTGCCGCGCTTGGGGTCGTTCAGCATCGGCGACAGTGGCACGTTGCCCGCGTCGGGCGTCGCCTGCCAGGCCGGCAGCGTGGTTTCACGCACGATGTCGCGGTGTTCGTAGCTGTGATGCGTCTGCGAGAACGCGACCGGCTCGTTGTCGCCGGTCTTCTTCAGGTCGACCTTGACCAGCGCGCCCAGCCCCGCCAGCGGTCCGACGTCCGCGCCCACGCCGTTGCCGACGCGGCCGACCGCCGTGCGGCCATAACCGACAGCAATCGCAATCGCCTCGTCGTGCAGGCCGGGCTGCAGCACCACCGGCAGCCGCAGCGGCTTGTCGCCCCCAGTCACCTCGACCACGTCGCTGGACTCGAGGCCCAGCTTGGCCGCGGTTGCTGGCGACACGCACGCGTAGTTGCCCCACGTGGCCTTGCTGACGGGGTCCGGCAGCTCTTGCAGCAGCGGGTTGTTCGCATAGCGGCCGCGGCGCATCCCGACCTTCTCATACGCGACGAGCTCGAACTTGCCCAAACCAGCCACGATACCGGCAGCACCCTTGAGCGCGCGGCTGGCGTCTTCGGGGTTGAACTTGCCGGGAGCGGGCTGCGGCAGCTCGATGGGCGCCTCGACGGGCGTTGCGTCCGCAGGCAGCCCGACGGGCGAGGCCTCTGCGGCCAGACCCACGGCGGCAGCTCCGGCAACCGCGGCTTCGGGAGCGACGGGCACGGGTTCCAGCGTGGGCGCGGCACCTTGCGGCGCCTGCGCGAGCATCGGTCCACCGACGGCAACGGCGAGTCGACCGGGCAGCGCAACGCGGCGCAGTTGCACGAATCCGTCGTGCACGGCCTTGTCCCAGAAGCCCTGGAAGTCGACCGCGACGCCCTGCACGCGCGGCAACACCGCACGCTGCCAGTGCTTTTGCATGAAGGCGAGCATGGTGCTGCCAGTGGCGGCGGGAACGGGCTCTCCGGACCACTGCAGCAGCAGGTCCTCGGCCTGGGCGGTGTCGAACAGCGGACGAACCAACGGCTGCTGGACGTTGACCAGACCGGCCTGTGGCTCACTGTCGCCCCAGCACTCGAGCGGGTGGTGCGTGGCGGCGACCAGCTGGCAGACCTTGGCCGTCTCGTCGGCGCGACCCGAGAGCGCCAGCGAAAACGCGGTCTTCTTCAGCCCGGCGGCCCACTGGGCTCCGCGCGGCGAGTCGTACACCGGGTTGACGTCGACCAGCACGACGCCCTGCAGTGCACCTGCAGCCAGGTCTTCAAGCAGCTTGTCAGCTTCGGCGCGGCGACCGGTCTGGTGCAGATGCGCAGCCAGATCGACCGTCTTGCCGTAGTTGCCCAAGGCGTGGTTGACGACGTTGACGGCCGCCTGCACGACCACATCGGCCGATCCCGAGACGACCAGCGACTTGCCGCGAGCACCGGCCAGCAACTTCGCAAACTCGTCCAGTTGCTTGTCGTAGGGCGTGGTGGCTGCGGGCACGCCGACGTCGATGCCTTGCGACCGCACCACGCGACTGGCCAGACCCAGCGCAAACGCGCGTTCCTGCGACGGCAGAATCCGCAGGCGCTCATCGGCGTTCGAGCCGGTCAGCGTCATCTGCGTCTCGACCTGGATGTGCTTGGACATCCGCTTCTGCTTGGCCGAAATCTTGCGGGTCTTCGCCCACTGCGCAGCGAAGGCGACCGGCTGGATCCACGTGCCCAGGAAGTCGGCGCCGATCGAGACGATGACCTGCGCTTCGTCGAAGCGATAGAACGGCACCACGGCCTTGTCGTGGGTCGCCGCGTGCGCCTCCAACACCGCTTGGCTGCTCGCGTCCTCTGCCAACACGACGTGACGGGCGCCGGGGAACTGGCCCACGAACTTGGCCACCACCGCCGCAGTGGCCGGACCTGAGGTGGTGCGGGTGACCACCGCAAGCTTGGAGCCGTCGGCGCGGAAACCGGCCAGCGCCTTGTCGACGCGCGCCTGCAGTTCGGTCCACGTCGCGGTCTTGCCATCGACAAGGGGCGCGCGCAGACGGTCACCGTCGTACAGATTCAGCACGCTCGCTTGGGCGACGGCGCAGGTGCTGCCCTGACTCAGCGGGTGCTCGGGGTTGCCCTCGACCTTGATCGGTCGGCCGTCGCGCGCCTTGACCAGCAGGCCACAACCCGCTGCGCACGCTCGACAATCGGTCGCGTAGTACACCGCGTTGCCGGGGACGATCTCCTCAGGCTTCAGCACGTACGGCAGGGCCTTCTGCACCGGCTGGCGCGCGCAGCCCGTGCCCAAGCCGACCGCAGCGAACGTCATGCCCAGCACGGTCATGAAGTCGCGCCGCGCCACGTCCGAGCCATCGCCCACGGCCGGCGGCTTGCCGATCTCGTACAGGCGGGCCTCGTCCAGGCCGGGGTCGCCGAGCAGGTCCTCGACGTTCTGGAAATAGCGCTTGGCTTCCAGTGTGTCGTTCGGGGTGGCCTCGCCTGCGGTGTTCTCGAGGCGGGGATCAGGCGCGCGGTCCATGAGACCTCCGGGGAGCGAACGGCGGACGGGCGCATGGCCCGGCCGCCGCGAACCACCTAATGGTGGCAGGAGTAACAGTCGGTTGAGGCCAGGATTTTGTCCTTGAGGCCAGCCGGGGGATTCTTGTTGTACTCACGGTGGCAGTTGACGCACCAGCCCATCGCCAGGCTGGAGTACTGGTACATCTCGACCATCTCCTGCACCGGACCGTGGCAGGTCTGGCAGGCGACGCCGCGGTTGACGTGACGGCTGTGGTCGAACCACACGAAGTCCGGCAGCTTGTGCACGCGCACCCACTCGAACGACTTGCCGGTGTCGTAGGCTTCCTTGAGTTTCTTGATGTACGGCGAATCGGGCTTGGAGAGCTTGTGGCAGTTCATGCACACGTTGACCGGCGGGATGCCGGCACGCGGGCTCTGCTCTGACCCGAAGTGGCAATACTTGCAGTCGATCTTCAGATCGCCCGCGTGCTGCTTGTGCGAGTACGGGATCGGCTGCACCGGTTTGTAGCCCTGGTTGAGGCCAGGCACCGTGACTCCCGTCTCGTTACAGCCGCCGACCGCAAGGCCGAACAGACCGACTGCGAGCACGAGACACCACCGGGCGCAAGGAGCGAGGGGCGGATTCATCGTCTTTGCCTTCCTTGGGCGCGCGAATGCGGGCCTCGGGAGAAGTCGGCTACCTCGACTCTTCCCTCTTCGGGCAACCGGGGGCTGACCCTCTACGGTTCACCCGTCCCAACATCATGACTGGACGGAAGATTGTGCCGAGAACACCGGGAAGACCCGGCGCGCCGGAGCGCGGGGATGGTGAAGCAAGAAGGCATTCAAGTCCAGCCCCCTGTGTAATCATTTTGATCTGGGACAAAGAAACGCGTCATCCGGGAACGGCGACTACTCGGGTTCTTCGCGGGCTGCGCTTTGGACCCTGTGCCAGCGCAGGTCGGTGCCGTGCACGTCCACGCCTGAATCACCGCAGGTCTCGGCATACAGCAGCACCCGTCGCTGACTGGTCGCCCGCGCAACATCCAGCGCGATCTCGGCGCGCGTCAGTAGCTCGGGGCCGTCGGTCGCGTCGCCAGGAAACACGGCAACACCCGCGGTGAATGTCACCTGCCCCGCAAGCTCGCCCACCAGACCCACGGTCTCCTCAGACCAGGACAGGCTGCGCCACAGCGTGTACATCAGCCGGCGCGCTTCAAAGGCCGAGATTTGGTTGAGGATCAGGCCAAACCGCTCGTCGCCCAGCCGCGCCACCGTGTCGGACCGTCGCAGCGCCGCCTGCAGATGGCGCGCCACGTCGATCAACAGGGACCGCGCCCCCGCGCGACCCCGCTGGCGCTCGACCTCCGGCAGACCGTCGAGATCGACCACCGCCACGGCCATGGGCACCGACGCGCGCGACGACATGCGGATGTTCGGGTCCAGCCGGGCGTGGAACACCTCGAGGGTCGGCAGACCCGTCAGCGCATCGACCGAGGCCATCGCGCGGCGCATCTGGCGACTGCGGGACCTCGCCACCAACCGCCGCGCCAGCTCGTCGGCCGGCGTCTGCCCCATCACGGCGACATCGTCGAAGCCGACCTGTAGCCACGGCGACGCGTCACCGGCTCGGTCAGGAGGCAGAAGAACCGCCGACGCGGGCAAGATCTTGGCACCGCGGTCACACAGGGAAAGCCACGTGTCGGCCAAGCTCGCCTCGGCAGTCGGCGCCAGCACGACCAAGCTCGCCCCAGACAGATAGGCGGCGTGGGCGCACTCCGAGTCCGGTGCACGCTGGACGGAGAACCCCAAGTCGACCAGTGAACGGTCGAGTTCTTGCAGCCAAGGCGTGTCGGCATCGGGCACGACGGCGTGGTCGGGTCGGCGCAGCGGAGGGCGCATCTCGAGCATCGTCATGCAGGCTCTCCGGCGCCGTCCCAGACCAGGTCGGTGGATGACCAGACGGTCGGAGAGCAGGACGGTCGCAGCGAATCGGGACGGCTACTGCAAGCAGACGTTCGCGGCACCCGGCGTGCCGGTGTCGCGCCACAGGCACTTCTTGGCGCCGAAGTTGTCGAACGAGCAGACTTCCTTCACATCCGAGCACTTGCCTGTGTCGACACACGACAGACCGCTGGAGTTGGTGGCGACGTCGGTGCCATAGACGCACGCGGTCGTCGAGAACTCCCAGCACTCGATCTTGTCGTTGGCCTCTGGGTTCATGCAGCTGTCGCGCAGCATCACCGAGACGCCCTGCGCCGGGAACCAGCCTGCCGGATACTCAGTGGTCTTGGCGCCGTACGTCACCGCGTCGATGACCGTGGCCTGCGGATTCAGCAGGTTGATGCCGTCGGGCGTGCCGTTGGTCAGTGAGAACGAGTCGCCGCCAGCGCCGTCGATGCCCTCGCCCGCGTCCAGCCATGACCAGAAGGCCTCAAGGCCGTTGTTGATGTCCACGTTGGCCCGCTTCATGAACAGCGCGTAGCTGAACGCAGGCAGCACGTAGGCGTCGGATCCGGGCGTGAGTGCGGTAGTCGGTGCCTGCAACACGCCGCCGACGCTGCAATACGGGCCGTTGTCGCTCAGCCACGTGCCGCCGGTGATGGTGACGGTGTGACCCTTGCCCGACGCATCGTTCAGGATGGCGCCGTTGCCTTCGTTGACCGCCAGCGACACGAGATCGCCCTTCCACGGCCCCCACCAGGTCGAGGCAACCGGGCCGAAGTTCAGGTACGTGTGGCTGCTGGTGTATCCGGGCAACGCTGGAGGCACGGCTGCCACGGGCACAGAGCGACGGCCACCGACCTGGAAGCTGCCGATCTTGCCGCTGATGGCCCGCTGCAGGGCGCCGCCAGAGTCCTGAATCGCGCCGATCGTCAGCACTTCGGCCTTGGCCGTGCCGCTCGGGTAGTCGGTCAGCGTGGTCTTGATGGCGCGACGCCCCTGATACCAGGCGCGCAGCACACCGTTGTCGATGACGACCGCGACGTGCGTCCACTTGCCGACGTTGGCTGAGCCGAGCTCGAACGACTTGGAGCCGACCATGACCCACAGCTTGCCGGCCTGCGCGCGGATGCCGACGCGATAAGAGCCGTCGCGTCCGTAGCTGAAGAGTTCGCTGCAAGGCGCCGTGCCGCCCCCGTCGATCGGGCACGATCCGATGCCCGCCACCGCGTCAAGCAGGAACCAACCGTGCAGCGTCAGGGGCTGCTGCCGGTCGAGCACCGGGTTGCCGCTTTGGGCCTTGGGCGTGAACAGGAAGTCCGAGCCCTCGACGACGACGCCCGCTCCATTGCCGCTGACCTTCAAGGACTTGCAGGTGCCGACCACCTTGCAGCTGTTGTCGCAGCCATCGTTGGCGATCTGGTTGTTGTCGTCGCACTGCTCGGTGGCCTCGATGCGACCGTTGCCGCACTTGACGCGGACCTCGGTGCTGTCGGTCGGCCCGGTCAGCTTCCAGCCCAGCAGGTCGATCGGCTTGGCCGTCGGGTTGTATAGCTCGACCCACTCGGTAAAGTTGTTGGTCTGCACGGGGTTGATAGCGAATTCGCTGACGATCACCGTGCCGTCGGGCTGGGGCTTGGGCTCCTGCTTGCACGTCGCACTGCAGCCGTCACCCGGCACCTGGTTGCTGTCGTCACAGGTCTCGCCGACGTCGGCATCCACGTTGCCGTCGCCGCACTTGGGCACGTTGACGCACTCGCCGGTCTTGCACCAAAGGTCGGTGCCGCACGAGGTCTTGTCGGGCTTGCCACTGCAAGGGTTCAAGCACGGCGGATTGGCGGCACCGGGCGAGCCGAAGTCGCCCTTGCCATAGATCTTCTTGCCCGCACACCACGAATCGGCCGTGTCGTTCTTGGTGGCATCGTAGTTGTCGGGGTCCAGCTGAATCGACTTGCCGGTGATGATTTCGAAGCCGGTGGGGTTGCTGACGCTCTTCTTGATGTACTCCACCGCGTCGATGACCTGTCCGTTCCACTCGAGGATGATGTGGTCGGCAACGTTGGCGAGCGTGAAGTTGTTGTAGACGTACAGCGGCGGCGACAGGTTGGCCGGCAGACCGCCGTTGATGGCCGGATCGCCCTTGATCGCGAGTAGCCGGTAGCTCTTGGGCATGACCAGCACCGGGCCGTTGCCCATGATCAAGTGGTAATTCAATCCCTTGTCCTTCAGGGCCCAGCCGCCGATGTCGATGGCCTTGGTCGTGGTGTTGTAGACCTCGACCCACTCACCGTCCAGGTCCGCGACCGCGCCGCCGGCGTCCGGGTCGACCATGAATTCGGTCACGATGATCGAGCCGGCGGTGAAGTTCTCGAGGAAGCAGTTCGACGAGCAGCCGTCGCCGGGCAGCTTGTTGAAGTCGTCGCACTCCTCGGTGGCGTCCTTCTTGCCGTCGCCGCAAGTCAGCGAGTCGCAAGCGTTGCCATAGCCATCGTTGTCGATGTCTTCCTGGCCGGGGTTCTGCATCTTCGGGCAGTTGTCGCAGACGTCGCCCACACCGTCGTTGTCGAAGTCGTCTTGCGCCGTGTTGGCGATCAGCTTGCAGTTGTCGCAGGCATCGCCCAAGCCGTCCTGGTCGGTGTCGGTCTGCAGCGTGTTCGATGCGAACGTGCAGTTGTCGACGCAGTTCTTGACGCCATCGCCGTCCTTGTCGCCGGTGCAAGGCGTGCAGGTGGTGTTGGCGGCCTTGGACGTGCCGTAATCACCCGACAGCGAGTTCAGCTTGTCGGCCTGGCACCAGTAGCCTTCCTGATCGTTGAACAGGCTGGACAGGTACTTCGGGTCGACCTGCAGGGCGAAGCCACACTTCACCGGCGGAGTCGTCACGCCGTAGTGGATCTTGTCGATCAGCAAACCCTGATTCTCAAACGCGATCGTGTCGGCTGTGGTGTCCAGCAGCAGGTTTTGCCAGGCGAGATCGACGTTGTTGCCGCCGTTGTAATTCTTGTCGATCGACGAGCCAATGACGAAGTAGCCACCGGGCGGGATCGCCAGCGGGGGGTCCATCGGGATCACGAACGGAGCGGCCTTGCCCGGCTTCAGGAACCATCCGTTGATCGGCACCGCTTCCTTCTCTCCGTTGTAGAGCTCGATCCACTGGGCATAGGCCATATCGACGTTCTCGGAGCACACGAAGATCTCGGAAATCACGACCTTGCTGGCCACGATCGCGGCGACCTTGCATTCCTTGGTGCAGCCGTCGTTGTCGAACGCGTTGCCGTCGTCGCACTCTTCGCCGGCATCCAACTCAGCGTCGCCGCAGATGGCCGCGTCGCAAGCATCGCCGGTGGCGTCGCCATCCGCGTTGGCTTGGTCGGGGTTGGCGATGTCCTTGCAGTTGTCGCAGGCGTCGCCCTTGCTGTCCTTGTCGGTGTCGAGTTGGTCGGGGTTCTTGTCCGTCATGCAATTGTCCGACGAATCGGGCACGCCATCGACGTCGGAGTCGATGATGCCCGCACACGGGGGATTCGCCTTGCCGGGTGAGCCCAAGTCGCCGCCCGTCATCTGGTCCTTCGCAGGGCACCAGACGTCGCCGCCGTCGTTGCCGGCCGCGGTCATGTAGCCCGGGTCCAGACTCATCGCCTTGCCGTCATACGCCGAGAAGGCGCCCCACTTGGGGTCCTTGTTGTCCCACGCGACCTTGTCGACCACGTTGGAGTCAAAGCGCAGCTGCAGGTTGTCGCCCAAGTTGAAGAACGAGATGTTGTCGTACACCCACGGGCCAACCACGCCGCCGTTCGACGCTTCGTCGCCGTTGATGGCAAACACGACGTAGCCGTTGGGCTCGATGACCACGCTCTCGCAGCCGGGCACCACGTATTCATCGACCGCGGAGCCGTAGCTGCCGTCGGACAGGCGCACCAGCCCCTCGAGCATCATGCCGCCCAGCGGGATCTTCTGGTTGCTGGTGTTGTGCACCTCGAACCACTCACCAAACGCATCCGTCACGGCCTTGGGGCGGAACATGATCTCTGTGATCACCAGCGTTCCCTTCGGCATCGACTCCTTGGCGACCGTCGTCAAGCACCCGGTCACGCCATCCACCGCAGCGGTCCAACTGGGACCCACATCGACCTCTGCGGTGTCGAGTTCGTCCTTCGGCACGTCGGGCGGCAGGTCGGGCTGGGTGTCAACCTCGTCTGGCTGCACGTCGGAAATTGCCGTGTCCTCGTCGACCACATCGGTGGCCGTGTCGAGGGTGTCGTCGACGTCGGGCAGCTCCTGTACGTCATCGGGAAGCTCGGCAAGACCGTCGTCCGGCGTCTCGACGTCGGTGTCCTGGGGCAGCTCCGCGGCGCCGTCGTCTGGCTGCTCGAGGTCCGGCCCGTCAACCGTATCGGCGTCCGACGAGTCCTGGGTGTCCACCGCGTCGGGCTGGACCGTGTCCACCGTGACGTCCGTTTCGCCCAGATCCTCGTCGATGTCCGTGACCGGAGTGGACGTGTCCGGAGTCGTGTCCGTCCCGCACGCCATCATTCCGATCAGGAACGCGGCGCCGACGATCGTCCGAACCCACAACCTGCCGTGGCCAGCCATCGCCGCCCGGTTATCCATCCGATTCATCGTGTCGAACATGAATTCCTCCGCCTCGCCAAGGCGCAACAGGGTACGGCACGGGACACACGGGTGCAACCCGGCGCGACCGCGCGGTTCCTGTCACCTGAATGCCCCCATCCTCACCTTTCGTCCAATTCCCGGACGTGGCTGCCTCAGCAGTCCCTGTCACTGCTTCAGAATCGCGAGCCTTGAGCACTCGGCGTCACTGCGCATCACGACGTGCAAGGCGTGGGTGGTGTCGGCGCCCGTGACGTGATCGCGGTGGTCGTCTGCAGCCCGCGCGCAGGCGATCGCCTCGGCCAGGACCAGTCGACGCGCCAAGGCCGCCAAACCGGCATCCAGTTGTCCCAACGCCACCTGCAGCGCCAGGTCGTTCGCCACGATGTCGATCAGGTGCCGCCGTGCTGCGGGCTCGGCGACCGGCCCCCCGCCCGGCCGAAGCGAGCGCCCCGACCGCAGAAAATCCATGCCACGCGCCAAGTTATGCAAGCGTTCGACCTCTCTCGGCAGCCGACCGCCAGCAGCTTCGCGCAGTGTCCGGCCGTGCTGCGCGACGGCATCGACGTCCAGTCGCGCAGAGGGATCTTTCAGGAACGCTTCGAGCCCGTCACACGCCGAACGCCAAACAATGTCGGCTCCCTCGCGGCAGGCGGCCTCCCGGTCGGCCAACACGAGGCCGACGTGATGCACCACCGCCGCGAGCCAAACCCACGCATCGCTTCCGTCTTCCAAGGCGTACAGCTCGTCGCGCAGCGCCCACCAGGCGTCTTGCGGCACCGGCAACCCTGCCGACCACTCGAACGGCAGCGTGGGGCGGGGCAAGCTTGCCCCCTCTGCCAGCAGCGCGCGAATCTCTGCCTCCCGTTGGGGCCAGGGTTCTGCGTTGTCGCGGGCCCGATCGTAGCCGTCGCAAGCAAGCAGCAGCGACACGTGAACCCCGCGCGGAGAGCGATACAGACGCAACGGAAACTGCCTGCAGACCATCGGTTTGACGGCAGCCCCGTGGTCTGCGTGGACGCCGCAGAGCCGGTCGCCGCGTTGCGCCACGCAACCGCCGCTTTCGTCACGGCGCATGCCGGTGTGCACGCGACCCGCGACCGTCACCTGCTCCAGCACGACGTCGCCCCGGCGATGGTGGGGACCGCCCGCAAACTCCAGACCCGCCACCCTTGCCACATCGGCCTCGGTCAATGGCCCCAGAAACGTCGCGCTGCAACAGCTTCCGTTGCCGACGCACCCGTGCCGGGGCGGGTCCAGACCCAGGGGCCATTCGAGCGGCTGGTTGGCGGACGGAAGGCCCACGGCTTGCGCGAAAGCGCTCTTTTCCGCTTGAAGGGCGATGCGGTCGCGACTGCGGCGGCCATCCAGCAGGTACAGGCGAGCCAAACCGGTCAGCCGCACGGCGGTTTCGGCTTCGTTCAGTCCTGTGGACTTGGCAAGAGAAGCGACGCTGCCGCCGACAACCAGCGCGCGGGCAAGGCGAGCATCGACCTCGCCCAACCGCACGGCCCGACTGAGCGTGGGATCGGCAACGACCCAGCTGCAGCCCTCCCCCGGCTGGGGAGTCAGGGATGGGCGCAGTCGGTAGCGGGCCAATTCGACCCTCGCGGTGGACGCAGCGTCCGGGGCGTGGAAGGGCTAGACCTTGGCCTTCTCGTCGAGGTCCATGCCGATGTCGGGCACGGCGAACTCGTCGTTGGTCAGGGCGGGCATGGGGCGGACGGCGGCGGCGGGCGGCAGCAGGCCCATCTTGGCCTTGAGCGCCAGCAGGGCGTCCGACTGGCCCTGACTCTGCTCGAGCTTCTTGAACTTGTCTTCGAGGCTCGCGCCCGAGATCTCGTTCGAGATGTCGACCGATGCCTCGGCCTCGGCCTCGAGCACTTCGACCTTCTCGGTCATGCGGCCAAACGCGTCGAAAGCCGAGTTGTCGTTCAGACCGGCCATCGTGTTGTGGATCGTCTTCTGTGCGTCGGCGCGCTTGGCGCGGGCGATCAGCAGGTCCTTCTTGCGCTTGGCTTCGTCGATCTTCGCGTTCAGCTGGATCAGCGCGGCGCGCAGCTGCTCAGTGGCCTGCTTCTGCTGGGTCCACTGCACGTCCCACTGCTCGGCCTGTGACGCCGCCTCTTGCTGGCGAGACAGGGCCTCCGTGGCCAGCGCGTCTTCGCCCGCAGAAACCGCAAGCATCGCCTTCTTCTCCCAGTCGACGGCGGCCTGACGCGAGGCCACCGTGCGGGCATACAGGCGCTTCTCGTCGGCGATGGCGACCGCGACCTGCTTCTTGGCCTCGATGAACTGGTCGCGCATGTCGATCAGCAGCTGGTTCAGGATCTTCTCGGGGTCCTCAGCCTTGCTGACCATCGAATTGATGTTGGACCTGAGGAGCAGGCCGATGCGGTCGAAGAGGCTCATCGTGTCTCCTGGGGCCGGGCAATGATGCAGCGCCGGCGGTTCCGGTTCTCGGGGTTCGGGGCTTTGCGCGGGCTAAGCCTTGGGCAGCAGTGCGACGACCTCATCGCGGTGCTCGGTGATCGCGAGCGTCAGCGAGTCAATCGCGGCGATGAATTCGTTCTCGTCCAGGTTCTGAAGCTGCATGACTTCCACGGCGACGACCGCGCCGTTTTCGAGCGCATAGGCACCCTGCAGCATCTCCGTCGCGTTCAGGCGCAGCAGCGTCTTGTACAGCGACAGCTCGGCGTCGGCGCCCATCTTCGGGACGTTGAACAGCTTGCAGCGGAACACGACCAGCGGATCGGTGTACTGCACCACGATCTGGGCGCCTTCCCACGACGGGTCGTTCAGCAGCCAAGTGGTCTCGCCGACCTGCTCAAAGGGAATCAGGCTGTTCATGATGTAGCGTTCGAGGTCTTCGTGCGTGCGTGCCATCTCGTCGACTCCTGGGAGGGGGAGGGCATTGGGGGTGCCGGGGCGGCGGAAGCGAGGTCGCCCGGCAGTCTAGGTAGCGACCAAGCGATTGGCAAGGCGGTTTGACGAACCTCGTTGGGAGTCGAAGGGCGGAACCGTCCAGATCAGAACTGGATCTTCAGGCCGCCCGTCCCCGGCGCATAAGTAGGCGGAACGGGGTCGCTTTCACTGGCCAGCAGAATCGCCGCCGTCGAGCCCACAGCGACGCCGCCGATCACCGTCCAGAACCACCAAGTCTTGAACACAGACCGCGTCTGCACCTGGGGCACCTGGTCGATCGGCACGTCGGGCGTCTTCAGCAGATCGGCCACCAGGGCGTCGATCGCCTCTTTGTCCCGGCGCATCCAACTGATCTCGCGGGTGACGCGGTTGACCACCTGGCGACCGGCGAGGTTGGCCAACGCCAGCTCGATCTTCATCTTCTCGCGGCTTCCGGTGGCGCGCAGGGCGACGGCGTACGGCGTGGCGACGAGACCCTGGGCCTCGGTCAGGTCGTTGGGCTCGACCGCGCCGTCAAAGACCTCCATGAGTCGGGTAGAGATGTTCTCTAAGGCGGGCTTGCGACGCGCGGCCTCGAGTTCTTCTTCCAACACCACGCCCGGCTGGTCCACGCGGGTCAGCTTGGCCTTGCGCGCATAGCCGTTCTTGGCGATCGAGATGAACTGCTCGCCCTCCAGGCTGGACACGTAGGTGGGCGAAAGGCCCATGTAGCGGCCGTTGACGTACACCCGTGCGTTCGGCGGGTCGGTGCGGATTTCGTAGTCGACCTTGGCGCGGGCCAGCACGGCTTTGCGGGCTGCGTCGTACAGTTGCTGCACCTTGGGCGGGTATTCCGTGAAGTCCTGCTCGTACTTGGGGTCGAGCTGGGTCGAGCGCGAGAAGCTGGCCGTTGCGCCTTTGGTGTCGCCGCCCAACAGTTGCGCCACGCCCTGCAGGCTCATGGCGCGAGCGAGCGGGTCCGTATCGGGCATGTGGGCAAAGGCCGACAGGTAGCTGGATACGGCGTTGTCCAGGTCGTCCGCCGCGTCTTCGTAGTTGCCGGCCTTCAGCTTCTCGGTGCCCGTCTTCATCAGGCCGGCGCCGCT
>CAYURO010000035.1:35578-50282 GCA_964447285.1 uncultured Enterobacteriaceae bacterium
TGCTGGGTGTCGCCCGATGCATCCGCGCGCCTCCGTGGTGTCGTCCCCTGAGGTCAGGGATTGTGTCGCGCACCTGGTCGGTTGTCGAGGATGTGGCCTTTCGTCGGACCGGCCGTCGGGGCTCAGGGTGCCGTCGACTTGGCCCAAATGCCGTCGAAGTACTTCGCCGCCGCGGGGATGGCCTTGGTATCGTTGGTCCGGATGCCGGCCTCGTGGTAGTCGACGAATCCGCCATAGCCCCAATTGTTGCTGCCGAGTACCAGCGTGTCGTCGGTGACCACGAACTTGGCGTGGGTGATGACCGTTGGTTGGTCGAAGCGGACCTCGATGCCCTTGGTCTTCAGGTAGGCTGCCGCCAAATTGTTGTACTCGGCACCATCCTCTTCGAGATAGTCTGATTTATCCATAATCACGCGGACTTTGACCCCGCGCTTGACCGCTGCTTCGAGCTTGGCGACCGCCTTGTACACCGCGCTCGACTTGTCGCCGGTGTCGATGTTCATGCTGTAGGTACAGACGTCGATCCGCGTCTTTGCGGCGTCGAGCACGGGTCCCACCGCGGCCCCGTAGCCGTTGTCGGCATAGGGCGCTGCGACCTTGCTGGTGCCGATCGTGACGGTCTGCGCGATCAACGGCTTCGCGAATAGCTTGTCGAAGTAGGCCGCCATCTTGGTGCGAGCGGACTCGTCGCGCACCAGCAGATCGGTCTCGTTGTTCTTCGAGATCGAACTCACGGACCAGTTCGTCGAGCCGATCAGATAGCCCTGCTCGCTCTGGATGAACTTGATGTGGATGCGCTTGCTTTTGGGCGGGGGGGCGCCTTCTTTCTTCTCGACGTCCAATTTGACCTGCGTCCCCGGGATGCCGCCAGCCTTCAGCTTGGCGATCACGTCCTTGTTGACCGCGATCTCGTCGTCCAGCAGCACTCGCACGAACACGCCGCGCTTGTGCGCCGCGATGACCTCGTCCACCAGCTTGTCGACGTAGCTGTACGCCGCACCGTTGTTGTACAAGTAGTCGGCGCTGGCCATCACTTCGAACTGCGCGATATCCAGCTTCTCGTCGGCCAGTTGGATCACGTCCAAGGCACGCACGTAGTACACCGAATTCGATACGAATTCGACAGGAGGCCCGGGCGGCAGGTCCTTGTCGACCACCGGGATGTCGGCCTTCACGTCGCCAGCATCGACGACCTGTACGGTGCCCGTGGAGCCCACAGAGACGTCGCAGGCGGCCAGAGCCAGAGCCGACAGGGCCAAGGCGAGGACAAAGGGTGCGGGGGGAAGTCGAAGCATGGCTGGCAGCCTGCCCATCCCGTCGGTCCGATGCAACACACAGGGCGGCCTTCGCCGAGGGCAATCCCCCGGACGGTGGCCATTCCCGAAGTGATCACACGGAAGCGACAGCGGTGGGCTTGTGGAACTGGGCGGCCAGCTTCTGCAGCCGATCGAGCAGCTCGTCGATGAGGAAGGGCTTGTCGAGGAAGTCGTTGGCGCCGTACAGCGGTGCCGTCATCTCGTTCAAGTTGGGGCCGATCGCGGTCAGCATCAGGATGCCCACGTCAGCGAACTCGGGACGCGCGCGCAGGGCCTTGCACACCTCCCACCCGTTCATCTGCGGCATCATCACGTCCAACAGGACGAGATCGGGCTTGTGGGCCAGCGCCATGCGCAGGGCTTCTTCACCGTCGTAGGCCAATGCGGTGCGATAACCTTCCGAAGTCAGTGACTTGCGAAGTATCGCTGCGATCTCGAGGTCATCCTCGGCGACCAGCACGTGGATGCCGTTGTCCTTGGGCATGGGGGCGTCTCCGTTCGGGCCGGGCGGCGGCGCCCGAGCTCGTGCTCTCTATTCCTCGTCCTGACGCGCTGCTTCGGTCGCCTGCTTGGCGATGTCCTGGGCTTCGGCAGCGCGAGGGTCTATCGACGGCAGGATGCGCACGACCTGGCGGGCCAGATCGCGAGCAGCCGCGTAGTTCTTCTTGGACATGTTGTCCTTGGCTTCCTTCAGCATCGACGAAGCCTGCGCGACGCACCGGCCCTCGAGCTGGACGGCCTCGGGCTTGTCCGGCTGGTAGTTCATCGCCTCGCGCACGGCGTCGGCGGCATCGGCGTAATTCTTCGCGGCGAACGAGGTCTTGGCGACGGCCAGATACGCGTCGGCGATCTTGCCGGCCAGCCAGTTGCCATGGGCGCCATCGACGCGACGGTCGGCGTTGTACGCTGCCTTGTAGGCCCCGGCAGCCTTGCGTGGGCTGGACGACGCACCTGAGGCGGTATCGAGCTCGTCGCGCACGGACTTGACGGCCGCCGCGTAGGCACTGCCCTTGGCCTTCTGATCCTTGGGGAAGGCGCCGTTGCCGATCGCCTCGAACTGCTCGATCGCGGTCGCCCAGTTCTTGCCGTGGTAGGCCGCAAGACCCATCGCGAAGTCCGCTTTCTTGCCTCCCGCGGCAGCCGCGACGGCGGCCGGGGCTGCAACAACGGCTGCGGCCTTGGCGGGCTCCTTGGCGACCTTTTCGGGTTCCTTTGCGGCCTTGGCGGGCTCCTTGACCGCTTCCTTGACCGCTTCCTTTGCCGGCTTGACCGGTGCGCTGGGGTCCGCGGTGTCGGAGGGCTTGCCCTTGGTGTCCGGGGCTACCGTGGGGGCCGCTGCGGCTGCCGCTTCAGGCCCGGACAGGCCGGCACGCAGGGTTTTGGCCTCGTTGTGCTTTGGATCGACCGCCAAGACGGCGTCCAGCGCGGCGATCGCGGTCGCGTTGTCCCCGGCCTCTTGCGCCTTGCGGGCATCGGCGAGCTTGGACGAGACGAACTCTTCGCGCGCCGCGGTCAATGCTTCCTGAGCATCGGCGGACAGGGCCGACGACTCCGGCACCTCGGCAAACTGCGCGAAAGCCTCGACGTAGCGCTTTTCCTTCACCGCCTCGCGGGCTCCGTCCAGCGTCTCCTGCGCATCGACCTCGCGCTGCGCCACCTTCAGCAGGTCCTTGACCTCCTGGTTCTCTGGGTCTGCCTTCTTGGCCGCCCGCAGCGTGTCCGCAGCCTCGGCGAACGCCTTGTCGGCGATCTGTCCCTTGGCCTTGGCGACCATGGCGTCGGCTTCCGAGCCCTCTCCGGCCGCCACGGCCTCGGCCGCCGTGCTGCTGGAGGACTTGCCCAGCACCAGCCAAGCCGCGATCCCACCGCCCACCAGCACCACCAGCACCACCGCGGCGACCGCCAGGATGATCGGCAGGTTGGACTTGCCGCCAGGGGCCGCCGACTCGCGACCAGCGGCCGCTGGACTTGCGCCTCGCTTGCGTGCTGTCTGCCCTTCGATGTGGAATTCCAGCACGCTGGTGCCGACTTCGATCTGATCACCCGGCTCAAGCACCTTGCGGGCCTGCTTGCTGCCGTTGATGTTGGTGCCGTTGGCGCCGCCCAAGTCGTGCAGCACGGCCTCGTCGGGTGTGCGCTCGATCTTGAAGTGCTTGCGCGACACTGCCGGGTCAGCCAGCACGATCTTGCAGTCCAAGCCGCGACCGACCAGCGACTGGCCGACTTCGATGCGGTGCATCTTGCCGCGATCGGGTCCGGAGACCACGCGCAGCTCCATCGGCCGGGCCGGCGGGGCGACTGGAGCGCGCGCAGGCGTCGGGTCAAAGTCGACCGCGTCTAGCATCCGCGTCGCCTGGTCTTCCTCCTCGGGCGGAGGAGGCGGCGGAGCCGGGGCGGCGGGCCGCGGACGCGGCGCCATCGGCATCGGCCGCGACGCCCGTTGTGCCGGCGGCGGCGGCGGGGCAGCCGAACGGACGAATTCCGTGGGAGGTGGCACGAAGTCGTCCACGTCCATCGCGCGGGTCTTCTCAGCGCCTTCCTGGTCTTCGGGTCGCGCGCCGCGCTGGTTACCAAAGCCGATGCCGCCTCGCCTGTCCTCGTTGCCCATCTGCTTGCCTCGGTGAAGGGCGCCCCGGGTTGCGTGCGTGTGCGACCTAGGGGGCGATCTGCTCTAGCACAGATGCCGCGGCCCGACAATTCTCGAAACGTGTCGCCCGGGTCGAGATCGCCTCCGCGGCGGCAGCGACCCCGAAGTTCCGAGCGTCCGACCCAAAACGACGAAACCCCCCGCGAGAGGTTCGCGAGGGGTACGTACGTTCAACATCGCTGAAACGAGCGCGGTCAGGCGATCGGCGCGAGCGGCTGCACCGTGATGGTGGAGCGACCGTGCAACACGCCGAACTGAACGGTGCCGTCGACCAGCGAGAACAAGGTGTAGTCCTTGCCCGTACCGACGTTGCGGCCCGCGTGGAAGGTCGAGCCGACCTGACGCACGATGATGCCGCCCGCGGGGACGAACTGGCCGCCCTGACGCTTCACGCCGCGGTACTGGGGATTCGAGTCACGGCCGTTGCGAGACGAGCCCTGGCCTTTTTTGTGAGCCATGATGTCCTCCGATCGGGGCAGCGGCTGCTCGTCCGTTCAGGACGGCCGCTCCGGGTGTCCGTATGCGATCAGCCCTCGACGGCCGAGATGCGTACGCGCGTGATGCTCTGGCGGTGACCCATCGTCTTGCGGCTGTTCTTACGCCGACGGTACTTGTGGATCAGCACCTTCTTGTCGCGGGTCTGCTCGACGACCGTGCCGACCACGCGGGCTCCGTCCACCGTGGGCACGCCCACCTGAACGCCGTTGTCGCCGGACAGCAGCAGCACGCGGTCGAAAACGACCTCTGCGCCACGCTCGCCTTCGAGCTTCTCGACGGTCAGCTGGGTGCCGACCTCGGCGCGGTACTGCTTGCCGCCCGTCTGGATGATTGCATACGTCGCCATGACCACGTTCTCCAAAGCTGTCGTTCGAGGTCGCGCAGGCCGGGGGCCGTGACGCGGGGAGCGGAAGTGTGCCGCGAACCTGCCTCGGCGTCAAGGTTCTCGCGGCCCCGGGCAGGCAAGCATCCGGTCACCGTGCTTGCAACGCCCCGTCCCGGGACCTAACCTGTCGCGCCCATGCCGCCACCCGCCACCCATCGCCGCTTCGACTTCGAAGGCCTGCTGCTCTCTCTCGAGCACCGTGCGCCGCTGACTGTGCTGGCCACGGCAGAGGCTGGAGTGGTGCCGTTCGTCCTGTCCAGCGTGCGCCACCGTCTGGACCGACCGCTGGTGATCGTGGTGCCCGACGAACGGCGCATGCGACAGGTGATCGAGGGCCTTGGGGCCTTTGAAGCCGAGCTGTGGCCCGGACTTGCGCCCGTCGTGCGGTTTGAGGCCAATGACGTCTCGCCGTGGCAGGAGATCGCGCCGATGCGGGCGCTGGCGGGGCGGCGGATCTCGGCCGGCTATCGGCTGAACCTGGGGCTGGGCGTTGCCGCAATCGTCTTGCCTGTCGCGGCCTTGCTGAATCGCACGCTGTCCGGGCCGGTTCTCGATCGCAGCACCGCGCTGGCCTCGGTTCACGCCAACCTGGACCGCGTCGAGCTGGTCGAGCTGCTGGCGGCCGGCGGCTATGAGCGGACGCCAGTGGTCGAAGATCCGGGCACTTTCGCGCTGCGGGGCGACGGCATCGACGTGTGGAGTCCGCTGTACGACGCCCCGGCGCGGGTGGACATGCTGGGCGACGACGTGGCCTCGATCCGCCGCTTCGACCCCGAGACGCAGCTGGCGCTGGACCAGGGCGGCCACTTGATCGACCTGTTGATGCCTCCGGCGCGCGAGTTGCTGCTGGACCCGGCGTCGGTCGTCGCTGCCGAGACGCGCTTGATCGCGCTCGCGGATCACCTGGACGTAGGCAACGTCGAGCTGCGCGGCGTGCTGGACGAGCTGCGGGCCGGTCACGTCGTGCCGGGGATGGAGGCGCTGCTGCCTGCGCTGTCGCCGGATCGGTCGACGCTGCTCGAGCTTGCGCCCCCGAACGGCGTGCACGAGCCGATCGTGGTGCTGGACAACCCCGACGCCTGCATGGTCGCGCTGGATGCGGCGTGGCTGGAGCACGTCGCACATTTTCAGCAAGCGCGCGCTGCCGGGCGATTCGTGTTTGCGCCCGAGCAGTTGTTTGCCACTCCGGAGCAGGTGCGCCAGCAGCTTCGCCTTCGGATCCAGTTGCATGTGCGGCCGTTCGCCATCCACGAGGACGCCAACCTTCCGACGTTTCAACTCGACGTCGGCTCGAACCGCGAAGTGGCGGCCGAACTGCGCGAGGCGCGCGGGCACGACGAGGGCTTGCGACCGCTGGTGTCGCGCATACGTCTGGCCCGCAAGCTGCAGCAGCTGGTCGTGATCGCGGCGCACGGCGAGGGCGGCCGGCAGCGGCTGGCGGCGATCCTGCGGCACTACGGCGTCGGCACCGAGTTCCACGAAGGACCGCTGAGCCCCGCCGACATCGCGGACCTGAGGCTGCGCAAGGACTTGGACGCGCTGCTGGTGCTGGGAGGGTCGGGCGAGGGCTACCACATCGAGGCGCTGCACCTGCTGGTCGTCGACGAGAACGAGATCTTCGGCCAGAAGACCGCCAAGCCCAGCGTGGCCACCCGCAAGAAGCAGACCTCGGGCCAGATGATCCGCGACATGGCGGAGCTGGTCGAAGGCGACTACGTGGTGCACGTCGACCACGGCATCGGCCGGTTCGTGGGGCTGAAGCGCATCGAGGCGGCGGGCGTGGCGCAGGACTTCCTGCTGATCCTCTACAAGGAGGACCAGCGGCTGTATGTGCCCGTCACGTCTCTGGATCGCGTGCAGAAGTACGTCACGGCCGAGGCGGCGTCGCCGACCCTTGACCGCCTGGGCCACGACCGCTGGCTCAAGGTCAAGCGCCGCGTCCGCAAGGCCGTGGCCGAGGTCGCGCAGGAGCTGGTGCGCCTGTACGCCGAGCGGCAAGCCCGTCCGGGACATGCGTTTTCCGAGCCTGACGAGCTGTTCCGCGAGTGGGAGGCGTCCTTCCCGTGGGAGGAGACGCCCGACCAGCAGCGCGCGATTGACGAGGTGCTGCTGGATCTGTGCACGCCGCGGCCCTCTGACCGGCTGGTGTGCGGCGACGTGGGCTACGGCAAGACGGAAGTGGCGATTCGCGCTGCGGTCAAGGTCGCGCTGGACGGCAAGCAGGTCGCCCTGCTGGTGCCGACGACGGTGCTGGCCGAGCAGCATCGGCTGACCGTGATCGAGCGCTGTCGCGGGTTGCCGCTCCGCATCGAGTCGATCTCGCGCTTCCGGTCGCCGGCCGAGCAGAAAGACGTGCTGGAGGGGCTGGCCAAGGGCACGGTCGACATCGTGGTCGGCACCCACCGGCTGCTGTCCAAGGACGTGCACTTCAAGGATCTCGGGCTGTTGCTGATCGACGAGGAGCACCGCTTCGGCGTGGGTCAGAAGGAGCAGATCAAGAAGTGGAAGAGCCAGATCGACTGCATCACGCTGTCGGCGACGCCGATTCCGCGCACGCTGCAGCTGGCCACCCTGGGCCTGCGCGACCTGTCGCTGATCTCGACGCCGCCAGAGAATCGCAAGTCGGTGCGCACCATCGTGTGTCGCGGCACCGACGACGTGATCGTCGAGGCCTTTGATCGCGAGCTGGGTCGGGGCGGGCAGCTCTTCTACGTCTGCAACCGCATCGCCAAGCTGGAGGCCCTGGCGCGCCACCTGCAAGAGCTGGTGCCCGGCGTGCGGCCCGTGATCGCCCATGGACAGATGGTGGAGTCGGCGTTGGAGGACGCGATGCTGCAGTTCATGCGGCGCGAGGCCAACGTCCTGATCACGACCACGATCATCGAGAGCGGCCTCGACATCCCCAACGCGAACACGATGTTCGTCGAGCGCGCCGACACCTTCGGTCTGGCCCAGCTCTACCAGCTGCGGGGGCGCGTCGGCCGGTCGTCGGTGCGCGCCTACTGCTACCTGATGGTGCCCGAGCGCGAGGCGATGACGACCGACGGCGCGCGGCGGGTGGCGGTGCTGGAGCGCTTCAGCGAGCTGGGCTCCGGCGTGCAGATCGCCAGCCAGGACCTGGAGATCCGCGGCGCCGGCAACATCCTGGGCGAGGAGCAGTCGGGCCACATCGCCGAGATCGGCTACGACCTGTACGTCAAGATGCTGGAAGAGGCGGTGGCCGAGCTGCGGGGTGAGGAGCTGGGCGCGCCGGTCGACCCCGAGATCAAGGCCAACGTCACGGCCTACCTGCCCGACGGCTACATTCCCGACCCGAACCAGCGGCTGCTCGCCTACAAACGGCTGGCGTCGGTGCGGTCGGAAGCCGAGCTGGATCAGGCGGTTCGGGTGCTCTGCGACCGCTATGGCCGACTGCCCGGCCCGGCCCAGGCGCTGGTCGACACGCTGGAGCTGCGGGTGCTGGCCATCGCGCTGGGCGTCGCCAAGGTGGAACAAGGACCCGGGGGTGTGGCGTTGACGCTGCACGAGAAAGGCCTGCTGCAGCCGGACGTGCTGCTGCCGTTGCTGAACCAGCGCGGCTCGCCCTATCGGCTGAGTCCCGACATGGTGCTGACGCGCGCTTGGACGCGCGCCGAACAGGAGCAACCGCTGGAGGCCACGCGCGATCTCTTGCGGCTTCTGACCGCCTGTGCCAAGAACCCCGCGGCCTTGACGATCGACGTCGCGTTGGAGCCGGTTGCCCCGCTGGCCCTGCCCGCGCCCCAGACTCCGCCCCGCCATACCGGTCGTCGGCGGATCCTCTCTTGAGCCGACCGCGCCACGCTGCACGAGGAAAGATGTTGCGTTTCAAAATGTTCTTCCCTGCCGCCTGCGCGCTGACCCTGGCGGTCGCCGCCTGCAACACGCCCCAGCGCCCCGCCGCTGCCTCAGCAGGTTCCTCGACCGCCACCGCCACCGCCGCTGCCGCTGCTGGACTGCCGACGGACGCGAGCCCTACCGGGGCGATGGTCGCCAAGGACTCGGCGCTGACGGCCGACCAGCGCGCCATCGTGCTGGCCCGGGTTGGCGACCACGCGATCACGCTGGGAGAGCTTGAATTCCGTCTGGCGCAAGAGCCGCTGCCCACCCGCAGCCAGTTCGCCAGCGTGCAGAAGCGCAAGGAGTATCTGGCCCGCATCGTGCAGTTCGAGGTGCTGGCGGCCGAGGCGAAGCGCCGGGGACTGGACCAGCACCCGGAGGTGGTCGAGGCGGCCAAGCAGCAGATGGTGCGCCGGCTGCTGATCGGCGCGCTGGGCGATGAAGATGCGCCGATTCAGGTGTCGGACGCCGAGCTGCGCGCCTACTACGACGCCAACCCCGGCCTGTATCACAAGCCAGAACAGGTTGAAATTAGTCATATTCTACTGGCCTCTGCCGCCCAGGCCGAGGGCGTGGCGAACGAGCTGCGCACCGAGTCCAAGGGCAGCACCGCCCGGCTGGTCGCCTTGTGGAATGAGCGGGTGTCCGCCCTGAGCCTCGACCAGACGTCGGCGCCCTATCTGGGCAATCTGGGTCTGGTGTCGCGTCAGCCGCCCCAGGGTGCCACGCCCGCCGAGCTTGAGCGCCAAGGTCGGGTGCCGCCGGCCGCCATCGAAGCGGCGTTCGCGCTGGAGCCGCACGTCGTGGGGCCGGTGGTCGCCTCGGACTCGGGCTATCACGTGCTGATGGTCACCTCGCGCAGTCCGGCAGTGGACCGCACGTTCGAGGAGGTCAAGGACTCGATCCGCGCAAGGGTGGCCAAGCGCGAGCAGGACCTTGCCCGCCAGAAGTACCTGGAAGCCCTGCGCGCCAAGACCCGCGTCGAGGTGACCGACGACGCCGTGCGGCTGCTGGTCGCACCGACGATGGACCGCGCGCCGCGGCTGAAGGGCGACGGCCACAACCACGAGGCGGAGGGTGAAGACGCCCCGCAAGCCCCGCCTGCCGCACCTGCGGGACCGGCCAAGACCCCCACCGCCGCAAAATGACCTGTTTGTGAAAGGGGTTGCCGCGTCCGACGACGTGCAGCCCGGGAGCCCGCATGCTGACTATTCGCTTCCTGACGACCACGCTCGCTGCCTTTGCGCTTGCTGGCGTTGCGCTTGCTGGCCTGACCGCCGCCTCTGCCGTGGCCGCCACGCCCGCTGAACCGCTGGACACCCGCCGCGCCGCCCTGCCCGCGGGTTATGCGGAGGTCGACGGTATCGCCGCCGTCGCGGGCAACCAGATCATCACGATGGGCGATCTGCGCCGCGCCGTCGGCAGCCACCTGCAGAGTCAGTCGCTGGTCCCCACCGATGCCGAGCGTCCCCGCAGCGAGGCCGATCTGCGGATGCAGACACTGCAATCCCTGATCGACAGCGCCCTGGTGCTGCAGGCCGCCAAGGATCTGGGCCTGACGGTGGAGGACAAGGAAGTTGACGACCAGGTCAACGGCACCCGGAAGAAGCAGGGCTGGAGCGACAAGGACATGCAGCAGGCGGTGCGTCGTCTGGGCTTCCGTGACCTGCCGGCTTACCGGGGGCATGTGCGCAACGAGCTGCTGCGGATGCAAATGTTGCGGGTCAAGCTGGGCGCCCGGCTGCGCGTGACGGACGAAGAGGTCAAGCGCGTCATCGACCAGGAGAACGGCGGCGGCAAGTACGAGGACGAGGTGC
The DNA here is from genome assembly GCA_964447285.1 of uncultured Enterobacteriaceae bacterium. Lineage (GTDB taxonomy): Bacteria > Myxococcota_A > UBA9042 > UBA9042 > UBA9042 > CAJBNH01. Next base: position 46,100 of record CAYURO010000035.1, read on the forward strand.
GCAGCCGCCACATCCTGGTGCTGGTGCCGGCCGACGCGAGTCCCGCCGAAGTCGCCCGACTGCGCGAGAAGGCATGGAAGATTCACGACGAGGTGATGGAGGGCAAGAAGACGTTTGCGGAGCTGGCGGAGGAATACAGCGACGACCACGGCGCCGACGAGGGCGACTTGGGCTATCTGCGCCGCTGGACGCTGGATCCCACCTTTGCCAACAAGCTGTGGAGCATGCAGAAGGGCGAGATCTCCAAGGTGGTGCAGACGCCGTTTGGCTTTCACATCATCCAGATGCTCGACCGCCGCCGTGCCGAGGTGAAGGACCGCGAGGTGCTGGACCAGTTCGTCCGCGCCCGCCTGTCGGAAGAGCAGTTCGTGCGCCTGTACCGCGCCTGGATCGAGGAGCTGCGGGCGGCGACGCACATCGAGACGCGGATCTGACGCTCGCGCCGAATCCAAACACACCCAGACACTTGACGGGATCGCGATCGCGGCGATACTGAACATCTGTTCCGTAGCTGCGGGCCGGGATCTCTCCGGCGCGCGCTGCCCTCCTGCCCCGAGAGGCCGCCCATGTCACCCCGCGCCGAGCTGACTCCCCGCCAGCAAAACATCCTGGACTTCGTGACGGAATTCCAAGGGCAGCACGGCTTTCCGCCGTCGATGCGTGAGATTGGCGAGTTCTTCGGCATCCGCTCGACCAACGGCGTCAGCGACCACTTGCGGGCGCTGGAGAAGAAGGGATTCCTGAACCGTTCCGGAAACTTGTCGCGCTGCCTGCAGGTCGTTCGCGAAGACGGCAGCCGTGGCGAGCCCGTGCGCAGCGTCGCGGCCAAGACCACGGCGCGGCCCCTCGAGCGGCGCGACCTGCGCGGGGGTCCGGCGGGGACTCTGATCACCGTGCCCATTCTGGGAAAGGTGGCCGCTGGGTTGCCGCTGCTGGCGGTCGAGCAGGCTGAGGATGAGGTCGTCGTCGACTCCTTTCTGCTGGGAGGGCCGGGCGAGGTCTTTGGCCTGCGGGTCGTCGGCGAGTCGATGATCGACGCGGGCATCATGCCGGGCGACTTCCTGTTCGTGCGGCGCCGCTCGATCGCGCTGTCAGGGCAGATCGTGGTGGCGATGATCGACGGCGAGGCGACGGTCAAGCGCTTCTTCCCCGAAGGGGACGTCATCCGTTTCCAGCCCGAAAACAAGACGATGCAGCCGATCTTGGTGCGCCGGTCGCAGTTCCAACAGTGCGACCTGTTGGGCACCGTCGTCGGCGTCTACCGCAAGCTGACGTGATGCCACCGCGCCCGCCGCACTTTCTGCCTTATCAGGGCAGCAAGCGTCTGCTCGCGCCGCAGATCCTGGCCGTGCTGGGCGACCGCCGTTTCCGCCGCATCTACGAGCCCTTCGCGGGCTCCGGTGCCGTGACGCTGGCCGCCGCCCACCGCAACCTGGCCGAGGCCTTCGTGCTGGGCGACTCGCTGCGGCCGCTGGCCGACCTGTGGCGGCAATTGCTGGCCGACCCCGCGACGCTGGCGCAGGGCTACGAGCGGCTGTGGCACGCGCAAGAGTCGGACCGCGACGGCCACTTCCTGAGCATCCGCGCAGAGTTCAATCAGTCCGCCAGCCCCTCCGCGCTGCTGTACCTGCTGGCCCGCTGCGCGAAGAACGCCCCCCGCTTCAACCAGTCCGGAGCCTTCAACCAAGCCGAGGACCGTCGCCGGCGCGGCGTGCACCCCGCGCGCCTGACACCACAGCTGATGCAGGTGGCCGCGCTGCTGCAAGGGCGGTGCGAGGTGCGCGACGGCGACTTTGCCGACCAGCTGCGGGATGCGGGACCCGAGGACCTGGCCTATCTCGATCCGCCGTATCAGGGCACGTCCGCCGGCCGCGACCGCCGCTACCACCAAGGCCTGGACCGCGAGCGGTTGATCGTCGAGCTGCAGCATCTGATCAACCGCAAGGTGCCCTTCCTGTTGAGCTATGACGGCCGGACGGGCGACCGCAGCTATGGCGAGCCGCTACCGGCGACGCTGGGGCTGAGGCATCTGGAGCTGCACGCCGGACGCAGCTCGCAGGCGACGCTGGCGGGGCGCACGGCCGAGACGGTTGAGTCGCTGTATGTGTCGGGGGGGATGTAGGGGGGGGGAGAAGCGCTGGGATCGCATCATCGCTTGATGGTCCGCCAACCCGGGACGGTGGAACGGACCTGAGGCCTGTAGCATTTCACCGCCCCCAGCATCCGGAACTGGCGACAACTACAACCGCTTCGCCGGCCCCGTGAGGCCCGTTAGTCGCGAGCCCTTCCGTTCGTTGGAAACTGGGGCATTTCACACCGCCGACGTCGGCAGTGTGTGGAATGCCTGTGAACCTTTGACGATTTTGATCAGGGAATTTGCGGCGTGGCTTCGGGGCACGCGTCGTCGTCACGGAGTCTCGGTTGTCACAAGACTCCATCGCGCCGGCGCCGGTGCCCGGTCAGGGACGAGGACGTGCGACTGGCGAGGGGCTGAGTGTGCTCAGCGGCCCGGCCCTCGCGGCCGCCCACCGCAGGCTGGTCACGACCTCGCCAGACGAGGCTCGCGCCGGCGTCCGAGGGTAGTCGCTCCACAATCATAGGGTTGCACGGTGTTGCCGAGTTGGCCCGCCGGCGGGGCCTCGTGCCGGCTGTTGACGTCTCCGGCGGCGGTGATCTCCTGGGCGCCTCGTGTCCGTGCGCGGGCAAGGCTCAGCGCGCCAGCCTGGTCCACCACGCCGGATCCGAGGCGTCCTTTGGGGTGGCCAGACTCGGTCGGGGACCTCCCCATCCCTGCGATCAGGAAGGCAAAGAGCAGGGCGGTGCGTGGGCGCCAGGACTTTGCCGCGTCGGTCGACAGGAGGCTCGGGTTCAAGGAGCGAGTCCTCGAGGTCGGGCAAGAGCGCTCATCACCAAGGACTGCAATTCAGGTGCCACAGGATGCACGGAATCTCCGCGTGTCTTCATGATGCTTCGTGCGATGACCCGCGAGGCCGGCGACGCCCGTTTCCACACTTGTCGAAATTTCCTACATGTTCTCGACGGGGCAGGATGGTGTCGGCTGGCTCATGCTAAACTGTAAACTGCTCATACCTGACACCTCTGATTTCACACCGCCGACGTCGGCAGTGTGTGGAATGCCTGTGAACCTTTGACGATTTTGATCAGGGAATTTGCGGCGTGGCTTCGGGGCACGCGTCGTCGTCACGGAGTCTCGGTTGTCACAAGACTCCATCGCGCCGGCGCCGGTGCCCGGTCAGGGACGAGGACGTGCGACTGGCGAGGGGCTGAGTGTGCTCAGCGGCCCGGCCCTCGCGGCCGCCCACCGCAGGCTGGTCACGACCTCGCCAGACGAGGCTCGCGCCGGCGTCCGAGGGTAGTCGCTCCACAATCATAGGGTTGCACGGTGTTGCCGAGTTGGCCCGCCGGCGGGGCCTCGTGCCGGCTGTTGACGTCTCCGGCGGCGGTGATCTCCTGGGCGCCTCGTGTCCGTGCGCGGGCAAGGCTCAGCGCGCCAGCCTGGTCCACCACGCCGGATCCGAGGCGTCCTTTGGGGTGGCCAGACTCGGTCGGGGACCTCCCCATCCCTGCGATCAGGAAGGCAAAGAGCAGGGCGGTGCGTGGGCGCCAGGACTTTGCCGCGTCGGTCGACAGGAGGCTCGGGTTCAAGGAGCGAGTCCTCGAGGTCGGGCAAGAGCGCTCATCACCAAGGACTGCAATTCAGGTGCCACAGGATGCACGGAATCTCCGCGTGTCTTCATGATGCTTCGTGCGATGACCCGCGAGGCCGGCGACGCCCGTTTCCACACTTGTCGAAATTTCCTACATGTTCTCGACGGGGCAGGATGGTGTCGGCTGGCTCATGCTAAACTGTAAACTGCTCATACCTGACACCTCTGACGAGGCGGCCGCAAGTGGATACGTCACCGGCGCCGTTGCGTCGAGCTTCCCGTCCACATAGATTCGGCGCTCGCCGTCGTCCTGAACGAAGGCGAAGTGATGAAATTTTCCATCGTTCCACTTGCTCGCCGTGTCGACCGAGGCTTCCCAGCCCCAGCCGAGCTTCCCAACCTTGCCCGCATAGGCTGGGATCTTCGACGAGTAAATTCCCACCTTCTGTCCCTGATAGGCTGGACTGGCATTGGAGATCTTGAGCACGAACAGCGAGTCATAGCCAGCGGAGACC
>CAYURO010000036.1:0-49409 GCA_964447285.1 uncultured Enterobacteriaceae bacterium
CCGAAAGGAGCTGCGGGCGTTGTGCTTTTTGCCACAAGCGTCGCTCAGAGGAGTCCGGCGGCAGGCAGGCAGGCAAGCACCCTTCGGAACTCGCCGCCCAGGCCTCCGCGCATCCCCAAAACCAGAACGCCCGCGGGACCTTGCGGTGCCGCGGGCGTCCTTGTCTAGCGAGTCTACGGGACTCTTGGCTCGGTCGCGCTACTGCTCGTAGCCGCCGGTGGCCGTGTCGAGATCGTCGACGTATTGCAGTCCGGTCGGCAGGGCAAGGCTGTTGTTCGTGAAGCCTAGAATGAGCGCGCGGGACGAACTGGACTCGGGACCCGTTGTCGAGACAAAGATCACCGTGCTCGTACGTCCAGCCGGAATCGACAGGGACACATCCTTCAGGCAGCCGGCACTGCAATTGCTGTCGGACGACCAAATGTTCTGCCCGTTGAGAGCGACCGAAGCGCGCTCTGACCAGCCGGGGTAGGCCGTGTATGCGAACCGAACCGGCCAGGCTACGGCGGCGGCTGTGGTGTTCTTGATTCGGAACAGGGTGCCCGCAAAGCGCGACTGGCAGCTGCTACAGCCACGATTGCGGCCGTACTTGAACCACTCGGAGTACACCCGCGCGTTGTTGACCGCGCTGCCCTTGCGATGGAAGAGCGTCGCCTGAACCGACTTGTCCGCCGAAATGTCCGAAGCCTTGCCCTCACCATCCGACCACGTCGACGGGTTGACGCCACCAAACAGGTCGGCTTGGTTGCCGAACAGCCAGCCACCGTTGGAGACGTAAGTGCTCCAAACGCCCCACCGGTACGTTGAAGGGGTCAGGCCGCCGATGAACTGCGCAGCTGACACCTGACCGGACACGGTCAGGTTACCCGTCACCGCGATGTTGTTCTTGACGTTGACCGTCTTGGCGGACACCAGCGTGAAGCTGATGGACCAGTTGTTGATCGCGCCGTCCGAGTTGCCACCCGTCACTGTGCTGTCCAGCACCTTCAGGTACCACTTGCCTGCGGGGCTCTGACCCTTCCAGACCGAAAGGTCGCCAGTCGCCACCGGCGTGGGCGTCGGGTAGGTGGTCTTCAGCACGGTTCCGGTTCCCGACTTGTTGTGAAGGATGTACTCGTCGCCATTCGGATCGTAGAGGTACACCACCAGCTTGCCGATGTTCGAGTTGGTCAGGTCGACCGACACCTTCAGGCTCTGGATGGTGCCCAACGCACCGGCGGTGACGGAGTCGGTCACGCCGACCGGGCTGTTGTCCGGGATCGCGATGGCGGTCTTGCCGGCCAGCGTTTCGGTCACCAGGTTCGAGAGAACGCCGTTGGACACGACCACAAGGCCGTCGTTCGGCAACATGTCCGCTGTCACCGACGGGGTGGCCGCCTCGACGCACGCCAAAGTACCGTCCTCATTGATGCCTTCGACAAGGTAGCCAGCGTCGCAGCTGACGGCTGTCGCCACCAGCGTCGGCAGGTCACCCAAGTCCGCATAGCTACCCGACGTCGCGACGGTGGCAAGGTCGGCAGCCAGCGCGTAGGCCGTCAGATCCGGCACTCCGGTCAGGTCCGCGTAGGATCCCGAAGTGGCAAGCGCAGCCAGGTCAGCCACCTTTGCGTAAATCGTCATGTCGGGCGTCCCGGCCAAGTCCGCATACGCTCCCGTGGTTGCCACCTTCGCCAGTCCAGCCGACTTCGCATACGGCGTAAGGTCGGGCGTGCCGACCAAGTCCCCGTAGGCGCCGGAGGTCGCAGCCTTCGACAGGTCCGCCGACTTTGCGTAGGGCGCAAGAACGGCCGGGTCGATGCTCGTCGCCTTCACGCAGCCCGTGCAGTCCAGCGTCTCGGTCACGACGCCGCGCATGGCGAACGGAACCGACGACAGCGACTGGCGCGGGAACTCCGGGTCCGCCCCCACCTTCACGCCGACGAACGGTGTGGTCAGGTTCGCGAACACCGCCGGGTTGATCGCCGTCTTGGCGCCCAGCGTGAAGTTGTACAGACCGTTCTTCACGGTCACGTTGACCGGTCCCTCAGCAAACACCGCCGAGCCGCCTGAGGCAGCGGCGTAGAGGCCGAAGGTCACGCTGTACGTGCCGTCCGCCACGGGCCCGCCGCCCACGGAGAACAGGCCGCCGTGAATGGCCAGCGTGGTGGGTGCGGCCGCGAAAGCAACGCCGGGCAGCGACAGGGCCAGGACGACGGCCATGCTGCGCAACACGCCGAGTGCCTTGGATCCAGAGGTGAAGATGGTCATGAGATGCCCTCTCTTGCGGCGGGGTCGGTGGCTCTGGTGACAGTCGCGTCGCCCCGCCGGCAACGCTTGCTGTGCCTCTCGGCAAGCCCTGGTCTTATTGCCCGATCAGTGCGCGGAGCCAAACGTACCAACCCAACCGGGTGTAGTACTTCTCGCCACCGCTCGCTTCGCCCGTGACGACACTTGTTCCGACGTAGGTCTGTGTTCCGTAGGTGTTCCCAGCGGCAATGACGGCGGCCGTACCGAAGTCGACCGTCGCCGCTCCCGGCTCACAGCCTTCGTCGGTCATGCCGTCGCACGTGTCGTCGATGCCGTTGCAGTACTCTGAGTTCGCCGGGAGGACCGCATCCTTGCAGATGCCGAAGGTACCGTCGGCCTGGCAGGTCTTGACGCCATCCTTGCACCTGCCCTTGCCCTGATTCTTCGGGTCGCCGGGGAAGCACGCGGCCGATGCTGTCGTGTCTACCTTGTGTGAGCAACCGGCGTCCTTGGCGCAGCTATCGGCCGTGCAAGGGTTATTGTCGTCGCAGTTCGCCGCGGCTCCGGACACGCAGGTGTAGGCCTTGGTGACGGGATTCGTTCCGCAGGCGTCGCCCGAGGTGCAGGCGTTGCCGTCGTCACACGAGGCGGCGATCGGCTGGAAGACGCACACGCCCGTCGCCGGGTCGCAGGCATCCTTGGTGCAGTTCTCCTTGTCCTCGCACACCTTCTTGCTGCCCGCGACGCAGGAACCGCCGGCGCAGACATCGTTCACGGTGCAGGCGTTGCCGTCGGCGTCGCACGGGGCGGTGTTGACGGTGAAGGTGCAACCCGACTTGGGGTCGCAGGCGTCGTCGGTGCAGAGGTTGGCGTCGTCGCACTTCTGCTCCGCGCCCTTGACGCACTGACCGTCTGCGCAGGCATCGTTCACGGTGCACAGGTCGTCGTCCGCGTTGCAGCCCGTACCGACGACCGCCTTGGTGACCACGCACTGTCCGTCACCGGGATTGCACGCGACCGACTGGCACTGGTTGTTCACGGTCTCGTCGCACTTGACCACGGTGTCGAGCTTGATGTTGCAGACCCACTTGACCGGATCGGTCTTGTCGCAGAAAAGAGTTCCGTTGCACGCGTTGCCGTCCTCTGACGCCGCGCAGTCCTTGTCTTCAGCGCAGCTGCACTGGTTGGCGCCGGGGATGCAGGTGCCGGAGGTGCACTTGTCGCCAGGCGTGCAGGGGTTGCCGTCGTCGCACGCCACGCCATCCGCGCCTGCCGGGTCGTGCACGCAGCCCTTGGAGGGCACACACGCATCGACAGTGCAGGGGTCCTTGTCGTCGCAGACCGTAGCGGTGTCCACCGCTGTGCCGGTGCACTTGCCGACCTTGCAGGCATCCAGCTCGGTGCAGGCATCGCCGTCGTCGCAAACGGGTCCGTCCAAGTTTGCGTGCTTGCAACCCAACAGGGGGTCGCAGCTGTCCGCGCTGCAGGCATCCTTGTCGTTACAGTCGATCAGCTCGCCTTCGCAGGTCGAGGAGGTCGCGTCCGAGGCCAAGCAGACGTCTTTCATCGTGCAGGCGCTGGCATCGTCGCAGGGTGTGCCGTCGGGCCGGGCAGCCGTCAGACAGTCTCCACTCGTCTTGTCGCATGAGCCGGACAGGCATGGGTCGCCAGTCTCACACGTCTTGACCTCGCCCTTCGCGCACGCGCCGTCCTTGCAGGTGTCGGCCACCGTGCAGGCGTCACCGTCGGCGTCACAGCTCGCGGTGTTGGTGGTGAAGACGCAGCCCTTCGCCGGGTCGCAGATGTCGTCGGTGCACGGGTTCTTGTCGTTGCACTCAAGGGTCGGACCTGGCTCGCACTTCGCCGCCTTGGTGCAGTAGTCGCCGTTGGTGCACAGGCTGTCATCGGCGTTGCAAGTGCCCGTCTTGACTGCGTTCTTGCAGCCGTCCTTGCCCGCGCAAGAGTCCTCGGTGCATGGGTTGCTGTCGTCACAGGTCACGTCGTCGGTCGTGGCGTTGCAGTCGTTGTCGAGTCCGTCGCAGATCTCCGCCGTGGGCGCTTTGGCCGAGCAAGCGGTCAGGCCGGCCGCCTCGCACTTGCGAGTGCCCTTGCACTTGTTGACGCCCTGAGCGTCAGCCGCGAAGCAGGTCGTGTCCCAGCCGGCGGCGGTTGCGGCCTCGCTGCACTTGCAGACCGCTCCAGCCTTCGGCACGCACTGCTTGACTGCCGCGCCCGTCACGTCCTTGACGTCGCCGCAGGCATAGCCGTCTGCACAGTCCGTGTCGATCGCGCACTTTGCACCGCAGAAGGCCCCGTCTTTGCCGAAGTCCACGCACACCGCGTCCGGAGCGCCGGCGCACTGGAGGTTCGCCACGCAGGGAGCGCACAGGTCCCGGCCTTCCGGCTTCGCGACGTCTTGGTCCGTCGTGTCGCCCGACACGTCGTCGGTGCTGTCCGGCTGGGCGACGTCGACCGTGGTGTCTGCGGTGTCTGCCGTGTCCGCGGTGTCCGCGACCACTGTGTCCGCGGGAGTCTCAGTCGTGGAACCGGCGTCGCCGCACGCGACCAGGCCGGCAGTAGCCAGTCCAAGTACACACGCCGTTGCGATGCGTCCAGCAAGCAGTTCTCGAAGGGTCTTCATCTGCCACTCCTCGGTCCGACGGCGTTCAGTGCTGTGCAAGTCGCAACCCGCATCAGTTGTCCCAACCGTTCGTGGCGGTCTCCAGGTCATCCACGTACTCGAGGCCGTCCGGCAGGATCAGCGTGGGATGGCGGAAGCCGAGCATGACCATCACGTTGCCGCGGCCCCCGGGTCCGTTGCTGCTCACGAAGATGACCGTGCTGGTCCGGTTTGCCGGGATGGCCAACACGACGCTCTGCTCACAACCGTTGCCGCAGTCGTTGCCCGATTGCCACACGTTGACGCCGTTCAGCGCAACGGACGCCTGATTGCTCCACCCGGAATACGACGTATAGACGTACTTCACGGTCCAAGAAATCGCAGAGCCCGTGCTGTTGCGAACACGCATGAGGGTTCCCGCAAACCGTGCGGCTTGGCTGTAGTTGCCACCAATCTGAAACTGCTCGGCAACGACGTTCGCGGCAGAGCGGGCGTAGCCCTTGCGATTGAACAGCGCTGCAAGCACGTTTTTGTCCGAGCTCATCGCAGCCGCATTGGCCATGCTCTCAGCCCAGTTCGACGGGTTGACGCCGCCAAACAGGCTGGCGTTGTTGCCCCAGAACCAGTCGTTGCAGTTCAGGTAGGTGTCCCACATGCCCCAGCGGTACGTCGCGGTCGGCACGCCCTTGATCGGCTTGGAAACGATGAGGTTGCCGGTGATGGTCAGGTTGCCCGCAGCGCTGAAGTTGTCCGCCACCTTCAACGTGCCGCCGACGTTCTGGAGGATGCCGTTCGAGATGGCTCCGAGTCCGTCCGGGGGAAGCGACGCGGCGGGCAGCAGGCCCACCATCGCTTGGGCGCAATCCAACGAACCGTCTTCCTTGATGCCCATCACCACCAAGCCGGTCCCGCAGCCCACGCCTAGCGCGACGTGGGTCGGCAGGTCGGCAAGGTCGGCGTAAGCACCGGTCGTCGCTACCTTCGCGAGGTCAGCCTTGGCGGCGTAGCCCGTCAGATCCGGCACCTCCGCGACGTCGGCATACTTGCCAGAGGTCGCGACCTTCGCGAGGTCGCCCGACTTTGCGTAGGCGCTGAGGTCTGGCGTACCGGCGACGTCGGCAAAGGCGCCCGAGGTCGCGACCTTGGCGAGCCCGGCGATCTTGGCATAGGGCGAAAGGTCTGGCGTGCCGGCGAGGTCGGCATAGGCGCCGGTCGTCGCAGCCTTCGCCAAAGTCGCAGCCTTCGCATAGGGCGCGAGCACGGCGGCATCCAGGTGGCCGACCGAGATGCAGCCCGAGCAGTCCAGACCGTCGGCGGTGGCCGCGCGCAGCGCATAGGGCAGTGCGCCCATCGGCTGACGGGCCAGTTCCGGGTCGGCGCCGATCTTGATGCCCAGGTACGGCGTGGCCAAGGCCACCACGACCGCCGGGTCCAGCAGCGTCTTGGAGCCGATGGTGTACTGGTAGTAGCCACCCTTCACGGCGACCACGACCGGTCCCTCAACATACACCGGGTTCCCGCCCACGGCGGCCTGGTAGAGGCTGAAGGTCATGAAGTAGTTGCCATCCGACACCGCGCCCCCGCCGGCCGCGAACAGCCCGCCGTGAACCGCCATCGAGCTGGGTACGGCCGCGAGAGCCACACCGGGCAGCGACAGGGCCAGGACGACGGTCATGCTGCGCAACACGCCGAGTGCCTTGGATCCAGAGGTGAAGATGGTCATGAGATGCCCTCTCTTGCGGCGGGGTCGGTGGCCCTTGGTGACAGTCGCGTCGCCCCGCCGGCAACGCTCGCTGTGCCTCTCGGCTAGCCCTGGTCCTACTGTCCGATCAGCGCGCGAAGCCAGATGTACCAGCCCAACCGGGCGAAGTACTTCTCGCCGCCGCTGGCGTCTCCCGTCACTGCGCTTGTTCCCATATACGACTGCGTGCCGTAGGTGGCGCCCGTTGCGCTGACCGCTGCCACGCCGAACCCGATCTTCGACGCACCTGGCTCACACCCCTCATCGGTGGTGCCGTTGCAGGTGTCGTCGATGCCGTTGCAGAGCTCTGCGGAACCCGGCAGTACGGCGCCCGTGCAGCTGCCGAACGTTCCGTCTGCCTGACAGAACTTGACGCCGTCCTTGCACTTGCCCTTGCCCTGATTGGCCGGGTCGCCGGGGAAGCACGCCGCCTTGACGGTGGTGTCGACCTTGTGGGCGCACCCTGTGTCTTTCGAGCACGAGTCGATGGTGCAGGGGCTGCCATCGTCGCATTCAACTCCCTTGCCCGGCACACAGGTGTACACCTTGGTGGCGGGGTCGGAGCCGCAAGCGTCGCCGGTCGTGCAGGCGTTTCCGTCGTCGCAGGTGGCCGTGATGCCTTCGAACACGCAGAGCGCAGACGAAGCATCGCAGGAGTCCTTGGTGCACTCTTCACTGTCGTCGCAGACCTTCTTGGCGCCGGCGACGCAAGACCCGCTTGCACAAGTGTCGTTCACGGTGCAAGCGTTACCGTCGGCGTCGCAAGAGGCGGTGTTCGGCGTGAACTTGCAGCCGTTCTTCGGGTCGCAGGTGTCGTTCGTGCAGCCGTTGCTGTCGTCGCACTTCTCGGCGGAACCCTTGGCGCAGAGACCGTTGGCGCAGGCGTCCTTGACGGTGCAGACGTCGTCGTCGGCGTTGCACTGCGTACCAGCCTCGGCCTGGCTGATGACGCACTTGCCGGTCGCGGTGTCGCACCCCACGCTCTGGCAGGCGGTGTTCAGCGACTCGTCGCACTTGACGACGGTGTTCGTGTTCACATTGCAGACCCACTTGATCGGGTCACTCTTGTCGCAGAACAGCGTGCCGTTGCAGAGGTCACCGTCTTCCGCGGGCGCGCAGTCCGCGTCCTTGGCGCACTGGCACTGATTCTGGCTGCCCTCACACGTCCCGGCTTTGCACTTGTCGTTGGGAGTGCAGGGGTTGCCATCCTCACAGGCCGCGCCGTCGGCGCCCGCGACGTCATGTGCGCAGCCCTTATCCGGCGCGCAGTTGTCGGCCGTGCAGGGGTCCTTGTCGTCGCACGCCTTGGCCACTTCCAAAGCCGCGCCGCTGCACTTGCCGGCGACGCAGGCGTCGTCGAGGGTGCAGGCGTTGCCGTCGTTGCAGACGCCGACATCCAGAGGTGCGTGCTTGCAACCCACCGTCGGGTCGCAGCTGTCGGCCGTGCAGTTGCTGAGGTCGTCGCAGTCCACGATCTCGCCGCCGCAGGTCGAGGTAGTCGCGTCGGAGGCCAAGCAGACGTCGGACACCGTGCAGGCGCTGGCGTCGTCGCAAGGGGTGCCGTCGGGGCGCGTGGCCTTGGTGCACTTGCCGGTCGCTTCGTCGCAGCCGCCGATAAGGCACGCGTCGCCCGTCTCGCAGGCCTTGAGCGCGCCGGCCTGGCAAGTGCCGTCCTTGCACATGTCCCCGAGCGTGCACGCTTTTCCATCCGCGCACTCGACCGTGTTGTTGGCGTACTGGCAGCCCTTGGTCGGGTCGCACGAGTCGTCGGTGCAGGGGTTCTTGTCGTCGCAGTCAAGCGCCTTGCCCGGCGCGCAGGTGCCGTCCTTGCACGCATCCTTGTCAGTGCAGGCACTGCCATCTGCGTCGCACGCGGCCGTGTTGGCCTTGTTCTCGCACCCGGCGGCGCCGGCGCACTTGTCGTCGGTGCAGAGGTTCTGGTCGTCACAGGACACGTCGTCGGTCTGGGCGTTGCAGTCGTTGTCGAGACCGTCGCAGATCTCGGCGGACGGCGCCTTGGCCGAGCACGCAGACAGGCCGCCCGCTTCGCACTTGCGGGTGCCGGTGCACTTGTTCACGCCCTTGTCATCGGCCACGAAGCAGGTCGTGTCCCATGCGCCCGCGATGGCCGCCGCACTGCACGTGCAGAGGGCGCCGGCCTTGGGAACGCACTGCTTGACCGCCACACCCGCCACGTCCTTGACGTCGCTGCAGCCGTAACCGTCGGCGCAGTCCGTGTCGACCGCGCACTTCGCTCCGCAGAAGGCCCCATCCTTGCCAAAGTCGACGCAGACGGAGTCGGGCTTGGTCGTGCCCTGGCACTGCTCATTGGTGGTACAGGGGGCGCACAGCTCTGCGCGACCATCGAGGACGACCGTGTCGGCGGTGACGGTGTCGGGCAGGGTCACGTCTTCGGTGGCGTCGGTGGCGTCGGTGGTGTCGGTGGCATCACCAACGATGGCGTCCGTGGGTACGCCCTGCGCGCTGCCGCTGTCGCCGCAGGCTGCAACACCGATCGCGGCGAGGCTGATGGCGCACGCCGTGCCGATGTGTCCCGCTAGCAGTTCTCGAAGGGTCTTCATCTGACTCTCCCTGGTTCAGGGTCAGGTGGGTGAAGGAGGTCCGGTGCACGCCAGCCGCGCTACCCGACTTACTGCTCCCAACCGCCCGTCGCCGTGTCCAGATCGTCGACGAGTTCGAGACCATTCGGCATGTTGAAGCTGTTGTTGTAGAAGCCCAGCATGAGTCCGCGTGAGTTGCAGGAATCCGGGCTGGATCCGGCGATAAAGACAACCGTGCTGGTGCGGTTGGCCGGGATGGACAACCCGGCGCTGTCCGTGCAGCCCACGTAGCAGGTGCCGCCGGTCCAGACGGTGTTGCCGTTGATCATCAGGGCCGAGCGCTCGCCCCAACCAGAGTACGACGTGGCGACCCAGTACAGCGGCCAGTTGATGTTGCCGCCGGTGGTATTCTTGACGCGGAACAGGGCGCCTGCCCGCTTGGCCTGTGTGCTGCCAATCTGGTTGCCCTTGCGCCACATCTGCGCCGTGACCAGCGCGTTGTACTTGGCATAACCCTTCTCGGAGAAGAGGGCGGCAAGGGAGCTCTTGTTCGAGGACATGTCGCTGGGATTCGGGTTGCTGTCGCACCACGTGGAGGGCGCGACTCCACCAAACAAATCCGCTTCGTTGTTCATGAACCAGCCGCCACCCTGGTCGTAGCAGTCCCACACAGCAAAGCGGTACTTGGCCTTGGGCAAGCCGAGGATGCTGCCGCCGACGGTGATGGAACCGGCGACCGTGGCGTTGCCGACGACCGTGGTGGAGCCACTGACGCCGACCTTGTTGCCTGAGATCACTTGGAAGTTCAGCGACCAGGCCGTGACCTTGCCGTCGATGTTGCCGTCCAGCTTGCCACTGTCGACGACCTTCAAGTACCACTTGCCCTTGGGGTTCTTGCCGATCCAGGTGGTCAGGTCGCCGCTGGCCGGACTGGTCGGGTCAGGGTAGGAGGTCTTCAGCGTGGTGCCAAAGCTGCTCTTGTTGTACAGGACGTACGCAGCGCCGGCCGGGTCGTAGAGCGTCACCCCAATCTTGGCGAGATCGGAGTTCACAAGGTCAATCGAGACGGTAAAGGTCTGGACGATGCCGATGTCGCCAACTTCGACGGTGTCCGTCGCGCCGACCGGGGTGTTGTCCGGGATGGCCAAGTTCGGGGTACCCGAGATCTTCTCAGCGAAAACGTTCGTCAGCAGGTTGTCGGAGACCTCGTCGAGGCCATCCTTGGGCAGGTTCGCCGCAAGCACGCTGGTGATGTTGGTCTGGATGCAATCGACGGTGCCGTCCTCCAGGAAGCCGGCCACGAGCAGACCCGTGCCGCAGGACTGACCCACCTGAGCGACGGCCGGAGCACCGGAGAGGTCGTTGTACGAGTTGCTGGTCGCAATGGTCGCGAGGTCAGCCGCCTTGGCGTAGCCCGACAGGTCCGGCACGCCGGTGAGGTCGGCGTAGGCACCGGAGACCGCAACCTTGGCGAGCGAGGCCGCCTTGGCGTAGATGGCGAGGTCCGGGGCACCGGAGACGTCGGCGTAGGCGCCCGTCGTGGCAACCTTGGCAAGCCCAGCCGACTTTGCGTACGCCGTCAGGTCCGGAGCACCCGAGACGTCCGCGTAGGTGCCTGACGTGGCAACCTTGGCCAGCGTGTCCGCCTTGGCGTACGGCGCCAGAACGTCTGCGGCCAAGTGGGTCGCCTTCAGGCACCCGGTGCAGCCCAGCGAGTCGCTGACCGAGGAACGCAGGGCGTACGGCACCGACGTCATCGGCAACTTGGTGAACTCCGGGTCGATGCCGACCTGAATCGCCAAGTACGGCGACGTCAGCTTCGCCAGCGTGCCGGCGGTCAGCGACGCTTTGGTACCCAGCGTGTACTGGAACACGCCGTTCTTGATGGTGACCCCAGTGGGGCCTTCCACGTAAGCAGCGCTGCTGCCGATGGCCGTCGGGTAGATGCTGAACGTCATCTGGTAGCTGCCGTCCGACACCGGGCCGCCGCCAACCGCGTACAGACCACCGTGCACGTCGACGAGCTTGGGTACGGCTGCGAAGGCCACGCCGGGTAGCGCAAGCAACAAGGCGAAGGCCATGCTGTGCACGACGCCGAGAGCCTTGGAACGATGGGTGAAGATCGTCATGAGCAGTCCTCTTGTGCGGCGGGGTCGGTAGCCCTGGTTGTTCGCTGGGCGAACGTCCGAGAAGGGAAGCGGCGGCAGCGCGATGATGTGCAGTTCGCGTATCGAGGGGCTGAGCGCCGAACCGAGGCTCAGTGCCAAGTGGGGCTTGTACCCCATGAGACGCGAGACGCAAGGTCTTTGGAAGCCAGCGGTACGTTGAAGGTTTGCTGGGAGAGTCAGGCTTGGACTGGGGGTTGTGCATAAGGGTTTGAAAGAATGGATGAACACTGTACTTCGGGGCGATTCGGAAGTGTTCCATTCTTTACAATTACACACACAAAACCTGCCACTCGTGCCCCCGGATGCGGGCGTGTGGTGCCCTTGCGTATCCCGGGCGGCCAAGCCACCATGCGCGGCGGGCCCCTCCCCCACGGCCCTTGGAGCACCCCCCATGACCCGCAAGCCTGAAGGATTTCTGGGAGACCGGCCGCTGAAGCCGGAATCGCTGATGATGAGCTACGGCTACGACCCGCATCGGTCGGAAGGAGCCCTGAAGTCCCCGATCTTCCAGACTTCTACCTTCGTGTTTCGGACTGCAGAGGAGGGCAAGGCCTTCTTCGAGGTCGCCTACGGGCTGCGCGAGAAAGGGCCGCGCGAGGAGCTCGGGCTGATTTATAGCCGGCTGAACAACCCCGATCTGGAGATCCTGGAGGACCGGCTGACGTTGTGGGACGACGCGGAGGCTTGCGCCGTCTTTGAGAGCGGCATGGCGGCCTGCGCGACGACCCTGATGGAGTTCGCGCGACCCGGTGAGTTCATCGCGCACAGCACCCCGATCTACGGCGGAACCGACTACTTGCTGGGCCACGTGCTGCCGCGCTTTGGGATCACCGGCGTTCCGTTCCCGGCGGGTGGTGGCGCTGTGGCCATGGAAGCTGCGCTGGAAAAGGCCGGCGCCCAAGGCAAGCTGTCTGCCGTGTTTCTGGAGACACCTGCCAACCCCACGAATGCTTTGGTGGATATCGCCGCGTGTTCGGAGGTCAGTCGGCGCTGGGCCGCGCCTGGGCGACAGGTTCCCGTCATCGTGGACAACACGTTTCTGGGGCCGCTGTGGCAACAGCCGCTGAAGCATGGCGCCGATCTGGTGCTGTACTCTGCGACGAAATTTCTAGGTGGTCACAGCGACTTGATCGCGGGGGCGTGCCTGGGTCGCAAGGAGCTGATCGACCGCGTTCGGACGCTGCGGACCTTCCTTGGCACCATGTCCGGACCGTGGACGGGGTGGTTGCTGATGCGCAGCTTGGAGACGTTGAAGGTCCGCATGACCTGCCAGATGAGGAACGCCCGGCAGATCGCGGACTTTTTGAACGATCACCCGAAGATCCAGCGCGTTCACTACCTGGGGCTGCTGAAGCAGGGCGATGCCCAGTTCGAGCTGTACCGGCGGCAGTGCCTGGGCCCGGGGTCGATCATCACGTTTGAGGTGCAGGGCGGCGAGCTGGAAGCCTTCCGGCTGCTGAACGCGCTGGAGCTTGTGACGCTGGCTGTCAGTCTGGGCGGCACCGAGTCGTTGGCAGAGCACCCAGCCACGATGACGCACGCGGATGTGCTGCCGGCCACCCAGCGCGAGATGGGGATCACATCGGCGATGGTGCGGTTGTCGGTGGGCGTCGAACACGTCGACGACTTGATCGCGGACCTGACCCAGGCGCTTGAGAAAGTCTAGTCGGCGTCAGGCTTTCCGTCACAATGCGACGATCTGGACCGCTGAGTCGACCATCAGGTCGGCCACACCGGCGCGCACAGGATACAGCCGCTGACCGTCGTCGCTCAGCAGCCCCAGATCCAAGTGGCGGTCGACGACCTCTCCGCCCAGATCGTGCAGCTCACCGCGGTCAACCTGACGGTTGAGCTGATGGACCAGCATCGCTGGCGCCCAATGCAGAGGACTTCCGTCCGCCGGGCAGGCCAACAGGGACAGGATCTCTGGGCTGAAGGGCTGGTCCATCGCGCGGGCTCCCGACTCGGTTCACGCGTCATCGCGAGGCAGGCGTCCCGCGGCCAGCCGGGCAAACACGGCGCGAGTCTCCAGCGCAGTGCGGTGCCAGCTGAGCTCAGAGGCGCGAACGAGCCCCCGACGCCGCAGATCGTCGCGCAAGTCCTCGTCTCCCGCCAGTTTTTCGATTCCGTCCGCAATCGCTTCGACCGACAACGGGTCCACCGCAACCGCCGCGCCCGCCGCGACCTCGTCCAGCGACGACCCGCGCGACGTCAGCACCGGCGTCCCCAACGCCATCGCCTCGACCACGGGCAGGCCGAAGCCCTCGTACAGCGACGGGTAGCACAGGGCCAACGCCTCTGCGTAAAGGACCCGCAGCGACGCGGCGTCGACGTAGCCCACCGAGTGGACCCGGTCACGCACAGGGGTCTCGCCCAACGCTGCGCGAATCGCGTCGTCGCGCCAGCCACGACCGCCGGCCACCACGAGGTGCAAGTCCGGGAAACGCCCTGCGATCTTCTCGAACGCCTGGATCAGCCGGGGCAGGTTCTTGCGGGGTTCCAGCGTGCCGACCGCCAGCAGATAGCGCGGCGGCAGGTGCAGCTCGCCCCGGATGCGGGCGACGTCGGCCAGCGAGGGCGGCGGACCGACCGGGTCCGCGGCGGCCAGCGGTGTGGCGACCACGCGACGCGGGTCGGCGGGCAGCAGGCGCAGGACGTCACGGCGGGTCGACTCGCTGGGCGTCAGGATCGCGGCGGCGTTGCGCACTAGCGTCGGCAGGGCCGCGCGCTGCAGCACCCGCTTTTTGAACGTGAACGTCTCCGGGTACAGGAACACGGCCAGATCATGCACCGTCAAGACGTACGGACACGGTGGCAGCAGTGGCCCCAAGTAGTTGGGATAGAAAGCGAAGTCCGGCTTGAGCCGAAGTGCTTGCACGGGCAGCAGCGTCTGCATCCACAGCGCGCGCACGGGGAAGCGCGGGCCCACGCGGGTGACGTGCAGGCCTTGGAGCTCGTCGTGGCCGACGTTGGAGGCGGCAATCAGCTGGTCGCCGGTGCCCAGACCCAGCCATGCGCGCAGGACCCGCTCTGTATACAGCCCGACACCTGTGCGCCCCGGGACCCAGGTGGTGACGTCGACGAGGATCCGCAGGGGGCGATCAGCAGGGGAAGGTGTCGGCATCAGTTCGGCTCACTGCGGGCGAAAGAGACAGCAGAGATAAGGACTTGTGAGGGGTCTGCTGCGGTGGGCTTGGCCAGAAAGGCGGCAATGGGCGCGTAGACCTCGGCCGGGGCGTGCAGGCCGATGGCGAGGTCGCCGTGACCGTAGTCGGCGGTGTGACCGTGCTGCACCCCCAAGACCAACAGCCGCTTTTCGGTACCGTCGGCGCGGCCCCAAGCGTCGGCGGCCGCGCCCACTGAAGACGGGGGAGCAAGTTGGTCCCCAGCACCCGCAACGAACAGGGCGGGCACTTCCACATTCTGCAGACCGTCGAACAGAGGCTGGCCGCCGACGTCGATCGGACCGCCGGCGCGGCTCCAGCGAACGAAGTCTGCTGCGACCGGAGCGGGAATGTCGCGAATCGCGTCGACGGCGGACAGCCGCGCAAGGCCTGGTGCGGCATTGGCAAGGTTGACGGCCAAGCTGTCGCGCCGAGACCAGCCGGCGGCAAACGCAAGCATGCGAGTGACAAACCGCAAGGGAATCGCAGGGATCCATGAGGGTGGCAACAGCCGGTCCAGCCCCACCAACGACAACCGCTTGCCCAAGCCCGGCGAGCCGATGAACGCGACCCGACGCACCGAGTTCTGGGGCACCGTGCGGCCGATCGACGCGTACATCAGCATCCCGCCCATCGAGAAGCCCACGTAGTCGAGTTGCGAAGCGCCGGTTCGCTCAAGGACTTGCCCGATCGCCAACGGCACGTCGTGACGGACCATCGACAGGAAATCGCTGCGGCGGCGCTGGGTGCGCGACAGATCGGGCAGACCCGTGCGCAGCGTCAGAAGCCAGACCTCACGTCCTTGTCGGGAGAGGTGGCGGGCCAAGGACCAGTCGGGATGGGTGTCGAGGTTGCGGTGGTTGATGGCGACCCCGTGCACCAGCAGCACCGGCGGCAGCCCTGATGCGGGCGTTGCGGCGGGATCTGTTGGGATCCTGCGGAGTTCAAAGGCACTCCCGTCGGGCGTGGCGATGCGCTCCTCAAGCGCGTAGGTCATGGGCAGGGTCAGGCGCGCGGTCCAGAACCGCAGGTGCGCCCAGCCGGCGACGACGAGCAGGGCCAGCGCGCCCGCCCCCCACATCAACAGCGTCAGTGCCTCGCCATGGGCGTTCACTGTGCCCCCCAAGGGCCGCTGTTCGGGTGGCGACTCGCGTCCAGCAGCTCGTCGTAGAGTGCCTCGTAGCGGCGGGCCGTCAGCCGGACGTCGTACCGCTCTTCCACCAATGCCCGACCGGCCTCGCCCAGCCGCTGACACTTGTCCGGCACGCGGAGGAGCTCGACCACCGCAGCCGCCAGCGCGACGGGGTCCAGCGGAGGAACACCCAGCGCCACGCCGGCCTGCACCAGTTCGGTCAAGGGCGCCTTGGATGCGACAACCGTAGCGAGGTTCTCCGCCATGCCCTCGAGCAGCACCATCGGCAGGTCCATCTTCTCGTGAAAGCTGTCGGCCGGGAACACTTGGATGGTCGAGATGGCGAACAGCTCGCGCAGGCTACCGACTTCATTCAGGAACGTGACGTGGGCCGCGATGCCGTCAGCGGTCACCGCCTCTTTGATCCGCGACTCCTCACGCGCGTCTTCCTCCGAGCGGATGCGGCACGCCATGACGAAGTGCACGTCGGTCTGTCGCAAGACGCGGGGCATGGCGGCCGCCACCGACCGGGCGGCGAAGCAGTGCGCGTAGTCGCCGGTATAGATGACCACGGTCTTATCCAATGGAATACGATACTTGCGGCGTATGGCGGCCTTTTCGCCGGGCGCGATGGGGTCGCGCACCACGATGCCGGGCGGCACCCACAACGTGTGCTGGACGCCCTCAGCCGTTAGCCGCTGCTGCGTTTCTTGGGTCAGGCACGCGACCCGCTGGCCCACCAGACCGTAACGGATACCGACGGTCATGCGCGGAGCCCGCACCAAGGTGTGCACGACCGGCAAGCTCCGCAACCGCGCGGCTGCACGGACGACCGTGGCCACCAGCGCGTCGGCGGGCCAGAACAGGTGCACCAGATCGACCTTCTGAGCGTCCATCAGCCGCGAAAACAGGCCGACGCGGCGGCCGATAGGGGTGTGACCGCCGACGCGTGGGCCCCATGCAGGGATGGTCTCGACCCCGGCGTCGCCCGACACAACGCCTTCGTGGGTAAGCACCTGCGGGCGATACCGCTCGAGGTGGCTGGCGACCGCACGGACGAGGTTCTTGTCGCTGCGGGTCCACGGCGGCTCGACCGGACCCGACAGGTAGAGGACGCGCTGACCGTGATGTGCCATGCCCTGCCCCCTGTCCGCGCGGAGCTAGACTTCGCCGGGTGCGGCTTGAACGCCGAAACGGGCGCCCACTTGGTCGACCAGCCGGGCGATCTCGTCTGAACCGATGGTCCGGTCCGCCGCGCGGCAGATGACCCGAAACGTCAGCGCCCGCTCGGGGTTCGCGCCGGTCGCGTCGTCCAGACCATAGAGATACTGAACCGACTCGACGCTGCCCGGCAAGACCGCATCGGCGACCTGACGCAGCGCGGCGGCGAGGTCCGCGACGCGGTCGGTGCGGGGTCGCCGCAAGGTGAAGTCCTGAGTCACGGCAGGATGCGTCGGTGGCGCAGCGCCGCGCACGACCAAACGCTCGCCCTGCAGCAAGGCCCCTAGGTCAACCTCCGCCACGACGACCTCCGCCGGCACGTCCAGACGCTGGCGCACCGCCGGGTGCAGCGCGGAGACCACGCCCAACACCCTGTCGCCACTGCGGATCAAGCCATGTCGTTGAGGATGCAGCCAGGTGGCCCCCAGATCCGGAGCCGCAACGGGCAAGCGCTCAAGGTCCATCGGCTGGGCCAGATCGCCCCGCGTGATCGACAGCCCCCCGAGCCCCGCTGCCTCAGCGACCGCTTCGAGGGCGCCTACCACGGCGCGGAACAGGCGCTCTGTCACTTCCTGCGGTGGAATCGCAGTCTTGGCGCCGTCAGCACCACCGCCCAGCCGCTCAGCCAGCACCAGTCCCAACCGGATCGGCTGCCACGGCAGGGGCGTCGCACGCGCGGCCGCTTCGGTCACGCCCTGACGCATCTCAGGCGACATCCGACTCAGGTAAGTCGCGGCGGCGGTCGGGTCGTCCAACAGCGCCGGCACGCCACGGTCAACAGCAGCCTGTTCGTGCGGAGCCAGCGTGCGGTCGGGCACCGGCACGAACACCCGCCCGATCTCGAACATCCCAACCTGAAAGCCCTTTTTGCTTGCCTGCCGACCGTCGCCCGTCAACAGGTTGCGCTCGGCGGCGCTGATCAGGTTGGGTGCCAGATTGCGACGCAGGCGGGACATCTCGCTGGAGATCGCGTTGCGCAGGCCCAGACGCAGCAGGTCGGCACCATCGGTCGACGGCTCGCGCAACCCAAGTCGCGCGCGCTGCTTCTCGTCGTCGAAGCCGTACAGCAGCGCCTCGGTCAGACCGGCCCGCTGGACCAAAATCGCCCGGACATCGCGTTCCAGCCGACGCAGCGGTGGCAGCTCCGGCGGCCGCGAGGGGATCAGCGGCGCCTTGCTGACGATGCGCTGATAGCCATAGTGGCGCCCCAGCTCCTCGACCAGGTCTTCGGCCAAGCGAATGTCGCGGGTGGCGCGGAAGCCAGGCACGGTCACGGTCAGCGCATCGCCCTGACGATCCACGTGAAATTCCAGCGCTTGCAGGCAGTGGTCGATCCACGCGTCGGCCATCTCGACCGGGGACACGCCCAAGCGGCCGCGCAGGTACGTCGAGGTCGTCGCGATGCGAATCGGCGCGGGCGGCTGCGTGCCGAACGGACCGGCGTCGGCCAGACTGCTGGTGATTCGGGCTCCGGGGCTGACCTGAAGCAGCAGACTCAGGAACCGGCGGGCAGCAGTGGCGGCAAGTGCGGGGTCGAGGCTCTTCTCGAAGCGGGCCGAGCTCTCGGTCCGCATCCCCAGTCGCATCGCGGTCTTGCGAATGGTCGCGGCGTCAAAGGCGGCCGCCTCCAGCACCACGGTGTCGGTGTCGGGGCGGATCTCGCTATCCTCACCGCCCATGATCCCGGCCAAGGCGACCGGGCGGTCGGCGTCGGCGATCACGCAGTCGTTCACCGTCAACAGGCGATCCGAGCCGTCCAGCGTGCGGATCGTCTCGCCCGGTGTCGCGCGGCGGACGCGGATCGCCTGACCGTGGAGCGAGCGGGCATCGAAGGCGTGCAGAGGGTTGCCGGTCTCGAGCATGACGAGGTTGGTGGCGTCGACGACGTTGCTGATCGGCCGCACGCCCAAGCGCCGCAATCGCAACCGCAGGTCCACCGGCGCCGGCGCAATCGCCACGTCTTCGATGCGGGCGCACAGGTACCGCGGGCACAGGTCCGACGCCTGAACCTGCAGGTCGACCGGCGCACCCTGCCCCACGGCCACGTCGACGTCCAGCGGTCGCAAAGGCTGGTCCAGCATCGCGGCGATCTCACGCGCCATGCCGTACTGCCCCCACAGGTCGGGCCGGTGGGTGATCGACTTGTTGTCCACTTCGTAAAGCGTATCGGCGACTTCCACGGCGTCGAGCAGCGGCGTTCCGGCAGGCGCGGTGCAACCGTCCAGCGACAGCAGCCCCGTGTGGTCGTCGCTCAAGCCAAGATCGGCCTCCGAGGCAAGCATGCCCGGCGACCGCACGCCACGGACCTCTCCCTCTCGCACCGTGATGCCCGACGGCAGCGTCACACCCGGCGGCACGAACGGCACGCGCATCCCCACACGCAAGTCCGGGGCGCCGCAGACCACGCGCTCCGTGCGGCCCCCCAGATCGACGGTCGCGATGTGCAGCTTGTCGGCGTTCGGATGGTCCTCGACCCCGATCACGTCGGCGACCCGCACGTTCTCGAGCCCGGGACCCACCTGGATCACGTGGTCGATCTCTGCGACGGTGCAGGTGAAGCGGCCGGCAAAGGCCACGGGGTCCACGCCCGAAGTGTCGACCCATTGCGAGATCCAGCGCCAAGACACGAACATCGAAGGCCTCGAACTTGTTCTAGAATTGCGTCAGGAACCGGGTATCGCCCGACAGCAGCAGCCGCACGTCTGGCACGCCGAAGCGCATCATCACCAGCCGCGACAGACCCAGGCCAAACGCCCAGCCCTGCCACTCGTCGGGGTCCAGGCCGCCCGCGCGCAGCACGTGGGGATGCACGAGGCCGCAGGGCAGCAGCTCGAGCCAACCCGACTGCTTGCACACCGAGCAGCCCTTGCCGCCGCAGACGCGGCACTGGATGTCCAGCTCGAAACCCGGCTCGACGAAAGGAAAATACCCGGGACGCAGGCGCACGGTCACGTCGGTCTTCAGAATGGCCGACAGGAGCGTCCGCATCGAGTCCAGCAGGTGCGCGACCGACACGTGGCGGTCGACCAGCAGCCCCTCGACCTGGTGGAACGTGTGCTCGTGGCTCGCGTCGGTCGCCTCGTAGCGATAGACCTTGCCCGGAAACACAGCACGGAACGGCGGCGCAAACGTCTGCATTGCGCGGACTTGGCCGGACGACGTGTGCGTACGCAGCAAGTGACCGTCCTGCAACCAGAACGTGTCCTGCATGTCGCGCGCCGGGTGCCACGACGGGATGTTCAGGGCCTCGAAGTTGTCGAATTCACTCTCGACTTCGGGGTAGTCCAGCACGTGGAAGCCCATCGACGAGAACACCGACTCGATCTCGGCCTGGACCAGCGACAACGGATGCGGGTGACCGCGCTTGGGCAGCAGGCCCGGCACCGTTTCGTCAAACGTGTCGTCGGCCAGCTCTGCGTCGAGAATCGCGAGTTCCAGCGCGGTCTTGCGGTCGGCCAGCGCCTGCTCGACTTGGGTCCGCACGTCGCCCGCGGCGGCACCGTAGTCACGGCGCTCCTCCGGCGGCAGGGTACCGACGCGGCGCATCAGGGCGGTGACGTCGCCCTTCTTGCCGACCGACGCGACCTCGAGCTCGCGCAGACCCGCCAGATCAGGGGTCAAGGCGATGCGCTGCAGCCAATCCTGAGTCAACGCGTGGAGTTCCGCGCGCCAGGAGGGGGTTGCCTGATTCATGGGGTGTACCGTCCTACTCGGTCCGCTTCATCACGTGATAGCCAAAATCCGTCTCGACGATGTCGATCTGGCCGACGCCCAACGACAGGCCCAGATGCTTGAACGGCGGCACCAAACCGGCGTCGGGCGTGACAGGATAGGTGCCGGGACCGGTGTCCTGCGAGTTCGCCTTCATCAACGCCGCGAAGTCCGCTCCCTTCTTGCGGGCCTGATGGGCGATCTGGATGGCCAGCACCTTGGCCTCGTCCTTGGTACGCGTGACCTGCGTGCCGGGAAGCGAGCCGGCGTAGCCGATCAGGATGTGCATGACGAGGGTGTGGTCCGGCTTCGGGTCGACCTTCTTCGGACAGGTCGTCGGGTCCTCACCAGGCAGCGGGCAGGCGTCGGTCAGCACCGGGTCGAGGGGCGGCTCGAAATCGAACGGCAGCCGCTTCATCACGTGGTAGCCGAAGTTGGTCTCCACGACATCGACCTGGCCCATGCCCAGCGAGACCGCCATCGCGGTGAACTGCGGCACGAAGCGCGTGCGGAGCGACGGGGGCAGGCCGTAGATGCCGCCTCCCGGGTCCTGACTGTAGGTGCGAATCAGCTTCACAAAGTCGGCTCCGGGCATGCGAGCCTCGTGGGCGACCTTGCGCGCGAGCTCGAGAGCCTGCTCCTTGGTGCGCTCGACCGCCTTGTCGGGCAGCGAGCCGTTCCAGCCGATCAGGACGTGACCGACCTTGAGGTCGTCGTCGACCTTGGCCTGCTTCGAGGGACAGGTGGCTGCATCCTCACCCGGCAGCGGGCACGGGTCCGTCAGCACCGACAGGCCGGCGGCCTTGGCGGGCTCTGCGGCAGCGGTGGGCGACACGGCGGCCGGCGCGGGAACAGCGGGAGCCGGGGCAGCCACAGGCGCGGGAGCCGCGGCCGGGGCGCCGGGAGGCACGGCGGCCTCGTCCTTCTTGCAGGCGGCAACGGTCAACGTGACGGCGACGGCCAGAGCGAACAAACGAAGCGCAGCGGGCGCGGACATGGGCGGGACCTCGTCAAGGCTAGGGTGAAACGGGCAAGGAGTGTGCGACGGATGGTCGAACCGGGTCAACGCGCTAGCGAACGCGCACCGGCGTCACGCCCCAGATGTCGTCGGCGTACTCCTGGATGGTGCGGTCGGACGAGAACCAGCCCACGCGGGCGGTGTTCAGCACGGCCATGCGCGTCCACTTCTCCACGTCGCGGTAGGTCTCGGCGACCTCCGCCTGGCAGTCGGCGTAGGCGGCAAAGTCGGCAAGCAGCATGTACGGATCCCCGCCATGCAGCAGCGCATCGACAATCGGCTGGAACAGGCGCGGCTCACTCGGACAGAAGGTGCCTGCGGCGATCGAGTCCAGCACTTGCCGCAACTCCTTGTTCGCGCGGTAGTATTCCCACGGATTGTAGCCGCCCTGCCTCACCCGCTGCACCTCGTCGACAGTCAGGCCGAACAGGAAGAAGTTCTCCGCCCCCACTTCTTGCCGGATCTCGACGTTGGCGCCGTCCAGCGTGCCGATGGTCAGCGCGCCGTTCAGGGCGAACTTCATATTGCCGGTGCCCGACGCCTCCTTGCCGGCCGTCGAGATCTGCTCCGACAGGTCCGCAGCGGGGAAGATCCGCTCTGCCAGCGAGACGCGATAGTTGCGCAGGAACACGACCTTGAGACGGTCGCGGACGTCGGGGTCATGGTTGACGACGTCGCCCACCGAGTTGATCAGCTTGATGATGAGCTTGGCCATCTGATAGCCGGGCGCCGCCTTGGCCCCAAAGATGAACGTGCGCGGCAGGATGTCGACGTCGGGGTCGGCCTTGATACGGTTGTGCAGCGCGACGATGTGCAACACGCTGAGCAGCTGCCGCTTGTACTCGTGCAGCCGCTTGACCTGGACGTCGAACAGCGAGTCGGGGTCGACCTCGATGTCGTTCTCGTTGAGGATGATGCGCGCCAGACGCTGCTTGTTCTCGCGCTTGATCTCGCGGAACTGGCGACGGAATTCGGCGTCGTCCGCCATGGGTTCCAACGCGCGCAGCTCGGTCGCATCTACGGTCCAGGCCGTGCCGATGCACTCGGAGATCAGCTTGGTCAGCAACGGGTTCGCCTGCATCAGCCAGCGCCGTGGCGTGACACCGTTGGTCTTGTTCTGGAAGCGCTCGGGCCACAGCTCGTCAAAGTCGTGGAACAGGTGCTTCTTCAGCAACTCGGTATGCAGCGCGGCCACGCCGTTGACCGAGTGCGAACCGACCACGGCCAGGTGGGCCATGCGCACCTGCTTGAACGGCCGCTCCTCGATCAGCGACATGCGCGCCAGCCGGCCCTCGTCGCGCGGATAGGCCGCTTTGATTTCCTTGAGGAAACGGCCATTGATCTCGTAGATGATCTCGAGATGGCGCGGCAGCACCCTCCCGAACAGGTCCACCGGCCACTTCTCCAGCGCTTCCGGCAGCAACGTGTGGTTGGTGTAGCCGAAGACCTTGCGGCACATCTGCCAGGCCACGTCCCACTCGAGCCCGTGTGTGTCGGTCAGGACGCGCATCAGTTCCGGAATCGCGATGGCCGGGTGGGTGTCGTTGAGCTGGATGGCGATCTTGTCGGTGAACTCGTCGAAATTCGGATGGATCTTTGTATAGCGCTGGACGATGTCCGAGATTGCGCAAGCCACGAAGAAGTACTGCTGCTTGAGACGCAGTTCCTTGCCCATCACCGTCAAGTCGTTGGGATACAGAACCTTGGAGATGTTCTCGGACGCGTTCTTTTCTTCGACCGAGTTCTCGTAGTCACCCGCGTTGAAGTCGTCGAGGTCGAATTCCTCAGACGCCCGCGCACGCCACAACCGCAGCGTATTCACTGTGTTGTTCTGGTAGCCCGCCACCGGCGTGTCATAGGGCATGCCCATCACGCGCGCGGCATCGACCCAGTACGACAGCGGCTTGCCGTCGGGGCCCGGGCGGTGCTCGACGCGGCCGTAGAACTGCACCGGGACCATGTACTCGGGCCGCGGAATCTCCCACGGGTTGCCGAACTTCAGCCACGTTTCGGGGTGCTCTACCTGCCAGCCGTTGCGGATCTCCTGATCGAAGATGCCGTATTCGTATCGGATTCCGTACCCATACCCCGGCAGGGACAGCGTCGCCATCGAGTCGAGGAAGCACGCAGCCAGCCGCCCCAGACCGCCGTTGCCCAGACCGGCGTCGGACTCCTGCTCCAGCAGGTCCTCCAGCTCGAGACCCAGTTCCTTGAGCGCCGCGCGCATCGGCTCAAGCAACCCCAGATTCAGCAAGTTGTTTTCGAGCGAGCGGCCGACCAGGAACTCGAGCGACAGGTAGTACACGCGCTTGGCGTCGGCCTTGTAGTAGGCCTGCTGCGTCTGGATCCAGCGGTGCATCAACCGGTCGCGCACCGTGTAGGCGATGGCATAGAAGCGGTCGAGCGCTGAGGCGGTGTGCTCGTCGCGGCCCTGCGTGTAATGCAGATGGTCGGCAAACGCGCGCCGCAACGTGATCATGTCCATGCCCGTGCGGGCATTGGGCAATTCGCGAGAGCGCTCGAGGATGCGCGCCTCTTCGGGACGCGTGGTCGAGCCACTGCCGCCGTTCGGCCGGGCGCCGTTGGGATCGAGGGTCGGATCGTTGTGCATCGGTATCCGTGGCTAGTGGGGTCGGCTGAAAGGGGGTGATCGCCTGACCCGACGGGAATCCGGTCTGCTCATCGACCTCCGCAGCGAGGTCTGGACCGGCGAGGGGCAACAGACTAGTGCGCTCGATTCGGGACCGCAACCGCGACCCCTAGGGCAACGAGCTCAGCGCGCCCCCGTGAGGGTCCAGAGCCCATGGCGTTGAGCAGCTCGAACGGCCGCCCGCTCCTCTTCCGGAAGTCTGCGATCCAGCTCGGCAAACGCCGCCTTCCATGCCCCCAGACTCGCACCGTTGCGAGCGGCCTGCAGCACCGCGTGCCCGGTCTGGATTCCGCCCTGCGACAGCCGATACTCGACCCATGCCTGACGCGGCGAGTCGAAGCGCACGTCGACGCGTCCGCCCAGACCTCGCTGAATCCGCTGCAGCTTCTTGGTCTGCGCCGCGGCCGGCTCGAAAGGGGCTTCCGCCAGCGGCGTGTGCAGCTTGGGCACGAACGGCGACAGCGTGATCGCCGACCGCGTGCGCTTCGACAGCCGCTGGCCGAAGTCGATCAACTCCTGGATGTCGTCCTCGTTCTCGTCGGGCAAACCGATGATCACGTAGACCTTCACAAGGTTCATGCCCACGCGGCGGGCCTGCTCGGCTGCCTCCATCAGGTGCCGCTCGCGCAATCCCTTCATCATCTTGCCGCGCAGTCGTTGCGAAGCCGCGTCCGACGCGACCGTCAGCGTGCGGTAGCCGCCCTGATGCAGCAGGTCGACCAGCTCGTCGTCCAGCTTGTCCGCGCGTAGGGAACTGACGCCCACCTGCTTGCCCCGCGCAATGGCGGCGCGCAAAATGTCCTTGAAGAACGGCCAGTCGCTGACGGCGGCCCCCACGAAGCCCACACGCGGCGCGGCCTCGAATTCCGGCCGGTCCAGCACCGCCACGACCCGCTCGAGCTCGGGCGACCGCACCGGGGCAACAGGCGCGCGCACCACGCAGAACTTGCAGTACCGAGGGCAGCCGCGACTGGTCTCGACCAGCATCATGTTGCGGAACTCAGCTTGCGGACTGTGCCAAACGCCCCGTGCCGGGATGGCGTCGCCGCGAACCGACAGCAGCTCGGGCACCGCGTCACCGTGGATCGACGGCACCCAGAAGCCGGGCATCCCCGCCGCCTGTGCCGTCAGCGTGGCGCGGTCGGGGCGCTCCTGCAGCCAATCGAGCAGCGTGTACACGGCCAGATCCGCCTCTCCCATCACCACCACATCGGCAAACAGGCCAAGGGGCAGGACGTTGGAGTTCGTCAGCGGGCCGCCCACCACGACCGGGGGATGCTGCGGGCCGCGCTCGGAAGCCAGCGCCGGAATGCCTGAGCCCTCGAGCATCAGCACCAGGTGCGCGAGGTCCAGCTCGTAGGCAACGGAGAAGCACACCGCGTCGTAGTCCGCGAGAGGCTTGGCGAATTCCAGAGAGAGGACTGGCGACTGGCCCGGACGCTCAAGGGCGTCGTCGGGCAGCACGGCGCGGTGGCAGGCGACTTGGTCGCGGCTGTTCAGCGCCCGATAGATGACCTGCATGCCCAACGACGAACCCGCCACGCGGTACGTGTTTGGATAGGCCAGCAGGACCTCGACTGGGGCGCGCCGCAGAATCGTGCCGATCTCGTCGGCGATCAGGGGACTTCGGGCGCGCGGGTCGAACATGGTCATCGGGGGCGCAGGGTAGGTCGCCACAGGCGGGACGGTCAACGCCAACAACGTAGCCCCGCGACACCACGTCGTTCCCCGCGGCTGCGGTTGCCCGACCGGCGGACCGCGTGCGAGGCTGCGACTTCCCCCGAATCCGACGGAGACGCCCATGGCACCGGTCGACACTACGACGCTGAACACGCAGCAGCCAACCGCGCAAGTACCCATCGCCCAACCGCTTTCGCTCGACGAGGTCGAACAGCTGACCCGGTGGCGCCGGGACCTGCACGCCGCACCGGAGCTGTCGCTGCACGAGCACGACACCCAGGCCTACGTGCGCAAGGCCCTGCTTGACATCGGGTTTTCCCAGGTCGACACACTGGGCGGCACGGGTCTGGTCGTTCGGCTGGGCCTGGGAACCTCGCCGCAGTGCCTGTTGTTGCGGGCGGACATGGACGCGCTGCCGGTTCACGAGCTGACCAGCCTTCCGTTCGCATCGCGCACGCCCGGGCGGATGCACGCCTGCGGACATGACGGACACATGGCGATCCTGCTGGCGGTCGCCCGGCGCATGTTCGCACACGCACAAGACATTTCTGGCACGGTGGTGCTCGCATTTCAGCCTGCGGAGGAGATCGGTCGCGGCGCGCTGGCGATGATCGAAGACGGGCTGCTGGAGCGGCCAAAGGTCGACCACGCGCTGGGCCTGCACCTGTGGACCGGCCTGGCGACCGGCGTCGTCAGCGCCGTGCCGGGTCCGGTGATGGCGGCCGTCGACGAATTCACCGTCACGGTACGCGGACGTGGCGGCCACGGTGCCCTGCCCCACACCGCCATCGACCCCATCGTCGCCGCTGCGGCCGTGGTCCAAGCGCTGCAAACGATCGCGTCGCGGCGTACCGATCCGCTCGATCCGGTCGTGGTCACGGTGGGCAGCATTCACGGCGGCACGGCCTTCAACGTGGTGGCCGACGAGGTGGTCCTGCGGGGGACGGTGCGCAGCTTCTCGAAGGTGCTGGCCGAGCGGCTGCCGGGGTTGCTGGACGAAGTGGCCTGCGCCGCCGCCGCTGCCCACGGAGCCACGGCCGAGACCGCGTACAACCGCCACACCATCGCGCTGCACAACGACCCGGCCACCACCCGATGGGTCGCCCGGTCCGCTGCATCGGCGTTGGGTGTCACTGCTGTGGACGATCAGATGCGCATGATGGCGGGGGAGGACATGGCCTACGTGCTCGATCGCGTACCTGGCTGCTTCTTCTTCGTCGGCTGCGGCGGGGAGGGGGCCGAACCGCACCACAGCCCGCGATTCCGCATCGACGAGGCTGCCCTGCCGGTCGGCGCCCAAGTCATGTTGGCCGCCGTTGCCGCGTACTTCACCGCCGAGGGTCCGTAGGCGCAACGGACGCGGGGCGCACGTGCCCGTTGCAGCGACGCAATTCGAGATTGCGTGAGCCGACGCGGCAGCGTAGCCTTTGCTGTTCTGGCAGCCACTCTGCAAGAGGTCGATGTGCGTCCCAGGCCCTCCGCAAGACCCCACCACAGCAAGCCAAAGCGCACCCGCTGGCTGCCTCGCGTCCTGACCTGTGCCGCCCTTGCCGTCGCCGCCTGCACCGCTTTTCCCATGCCGGCCCGCGCGCAGAGCGTCGCCGACCGCAAGGCTGCCGCTGAGGCGCAGGACCGTGCGCGGGAGGCCCTGCAAGCCCGCAAGTGGAGTGAGGCCGTTCCCCATGCCGTCCGCGCGGCCACGCTGAACCCGTATCGGTTGAACCGATTGATGGCGGCGGTCGCGCTGTCCTACACCGATGCGTGGCGCGAGGCTGCGATTTGGCTGCAGCCGGTCGAAGTGGACGGCAACGTCGATGACCCGGACGTCAAGCAAATGCTCTCCCTGCTGACCAAGCGTTCCGACGCGCTTCAAGCCGCCACACAGGACTGTGCGGCCCGACTGACGCACGAGCAGTTTGCAGCGCTGGCCCAGTTCGTGCCCGCGTCGACGGAGGTGAAGGCTCGCGTCACCAAACGGGTGTGCCTACGGGCGCGACTGCCTGCCCTCGGGTCCGGCGTTCGCGTGGTGCAAGGAAAGCGCACGTTGGCCGCGGACGCGGAAGGACTGTACCGCGTCGCCGCCGGTCGTATCGAGGTGGTGCTGGGCAACCGCACGCCGGTGCCCTTGGAAGTGCGCGGCGAGGAAGATCAGGTCGTTGCAGTCCGCCTGCCCGACGACCCGGCCCTGCGCGGATCGATCATGGTGCGAGGGCTGCCGGGCGACAGCGAGCTGTGGGTCGATGGCGCTCAGGCCCAGCCCGACGCTGCCCACAGACTGACGCTGGCTCCCGCGACCCATGAGCTGGTGGCGCGCGCCCCCGGACGCGTCGAGTTCCGCCAGTCGGTTCCGGTGGGAATCGCAGACGACCGGACCGTCGAAGTTCGCCTGGCCAAAGAAATTCCGTGGATCGCCAAGTGGCTGGTGGGCGGTGGTGCCCTTCTGGCGGCGGGCGGAGGGGGCGGCTTCTGGCTGTGGGGCGTCAAGCCGATGCAAGACGATTTGGGCGCGGCTGCAACCGACCCCCTGACCGGGCGCGAGGCCAGCACGGGTTATCAGGACCGAGCGGCGACGGTCGACAGCGCGAACCAGGCCCAATGGGCGACTGGCGCGGTGATTGGCGTCGGAGCAGCGGCAGCGCTGGCGGGGCTGTATTTGTGGGCGACCTTCGACGACACGCCGCCTGAGTGGGCGGTCGCCGGCGTGGGCGCACGGGCAAGCGACTCGAAACGATTGGACACGGCACGCGGGGGAACAGAATGAAGAACGCTTGGGGCATCTTGCTGCTGTTGGTGGCCACGACCGGTTGCTGGGCAGAACCCCGCATGGACGGCTTCCTGTGCGCAGGCAACGTCGTCGATGGCGTGTGCCAAGGCGGCTGCGCCAACCCCGCGTGGACCGGGCCGACTTGCCAGCTTTGCGTCCAGACCAACCAGACGTGGCCGGAGTGCGGCACATCGACCGGCGACCTTGGCGGGACCGATGCCTCGTTGACCGATACGTCGACGACCGGCGACACCTCGGCGCCGTTCGACCTGTGGGGACAGAAGGACGCGGACACAACGGGCACAACGGACACAACGGGCACAACGGACACAACGGGCACAACGGACACAACGGACACAACGGGCACAACGGACACTGTGAAGCCTGGAACCGACACGGTCGTCGATGTCACTCCGGACGTGCAGCCCGACGTGCAGCCCGACGTGCCGGCGCAAGACACCGTTGTCGTCGCCGAGCCCAACGATTTGCTGCCCTGGAAGCTCAAGGACGTCCAACCGGAGAGCCCCGGCTTCAATACGACCTATGGCCCCAAGGAATTGGCCGGCAAGCGGCTGGTGGTGCTGTGCGGGGCGGGCTGGTGCGCGTCCTGCGTGGCCCAGGTCGAGGTGATGGAGAAGCTGAAGAAGTCGTTTGAAGCCAAGGGCAAGACGGACTTCACCATGACGGCGATCAACGACGCCTCGGCCAACAGCCAGAAGACCGCCCTGACCAACGTCTCGACCTTTCCGATCTTCCAGGCCACCACGTCCTCGAATGGCTGGGCCGCCCAGAAGTGCGCGAAGAACGACGCCTTCGTCTATTCCGCAGAAGGCAAGCAGCTTTACTTCTTCAAGGGAAGCGCGGTCGTGAACATCACCGACTTCGAGAACAAGCTGAAGCTGTACCTCAACAAGTAGACGGACCTTCCTGCCGCGGTACCCGCCCCTGCGCTTGGGCCCCACCCAGCGACGCTTCTCCTCCGACGCACGCTCAGCATCGTCCCCCTGCACACTCGCTGAACACGCGTGCATCGGCAGCAGCGGCTGGGTCCCTGAGGGCAACCTTAAGCAATGCGGCGACTTCGCTGGATGGGACTGGGATGGCGTGGGAGCCGGCGTCAGCTGGAGCGCTGCAAAGGCGATGACAGAAACTGCCGTGCTGATGCTCTACCGCTGATCGCCTGCCACCCGTGACCGGCGTCGCAGCGCCACACCCACCGCCAACGCGACCAGTCCCCAGAAACCTGAGATGGGCCCGCCCGTGGGTCCGCTGCGGCAACCTGACGCGCGCTTCTCGCCCTTTACGCCCAGCGCATCAGGCACTTGCGTCACGCACGCGCCGCGCCACTCAAACCGACCCGGCGTGCACAACAGGAACGACCGCTTTGCCTCAGCCTTGTGCTTCGCCGTGTCCACAACGGTCAGCGTGACCTCACACGCCCCCCACATCGGCAGGTCGGGGGGAGACACCTGAGCTGCAACCGTTGCCGTAGAGACCGCAAGCGGGCTGGTGACCATCCAGTGCGAGATGCCGTCGCAGACCAACTCCATCGACCACAACGTCAGCCGGGTGTCGTCGTGCATCGTCGCGGCCAGGTCCAACACAGGTCCCGCACTGAGCTTTGCCGTGAACGAGTCGATCGCCGGCCCGGTGTTGTCGACAATCGTGACGCCGTCCGAGAGCACGACCGGCGAATAGGACGTCATCTCGCCACTCACCGTTCCTGCGCGATAGGCGGCCAAGGCCACGCGATAGGTCGTACCCGGTTGCAGGTGTAGCCCCTTGAACTCGGTCCACGCGGTCGCCGGGATGTTCTTCTGCGGCACGATGATCCCGCCCATGTCGTCACGCAGCGTGATGCCGTAGCCGTCGGCGCCGGGGACGGGGTCCCACTGGGCGACGATGCGTTGCGAGTCCTCCTGCTGGTCAATGTCGGCGGGGTCCCCGCCTTCGACAGGGGCGACGACCTCACGAACCCAAGCGGGCGCAGCAAGGGCTGCGGTGTCGATTGCGTTCAGGAATCCGTCGCTTGTCGTCAGAAGGAGCTCGACCTCACCATCGCCGTCCACATCGGCCGCGATGGGGTCCCCGAGCCCGCCGCCGAAGTCGAGGCTCCACTGAACCGCACCGTCTGCCGCAGCCACGGCGTAGAGGCGACCTTCGGAGGTACGGAAGACGACCGCGGGCACGCCGCCCCCGGTCAGGTCGGCCAAACCGATGAGGCCTGCCGCCGAGACAATCCCAGGGGCACTGCCCGGAGCAAAGGCCTGTCCCTGCGCATACACTCGGTCCCACTGCTGCACGCCGGTCGCCGCGTCGTAGGCCACCACGCGGCTGCTGCCAACATTCGCCTGCACATACAACAGCTTGCCATTCACCATCACCAATGCTGCGGGCGCGTGGTAGAAAGCCATCCCGGCCGGCGTCGGCTTTGACCAAGCCTTGCTCATGTCGTTCAGCCAAGCCCCTGGTCCAATGGCCCCGCCGCCCAGCACGACGTCCGCCAAGCCGTCACCGTTGCAGTCCCCGAGCATCGGCATGCCATAACCGCCCGCGTCGTAGATGACCGGGCTCTTGGCAATGAGTGCACCGTCGGAAAGCCGACATGTCAGTCGGACGTAGTCGGAAGCGACGACCATGCGGGGCGGATGGGCGGTCACGTCGATCGACGTGTGTACCCCCGAGATGGCTCCGCAGACCGTGTCCTGCGTCCACAACTCAGCACCCGTCGCGCCGTCGATGACGGAGTTGTAGCCCGTCTGGTTTGCGATACGCGGAGTCATGGCGATCAAGTCGTCGTGGCCGTCGCTGGTGACGTCCATGACCAGCGTACCGTCGCTCCAGTACGTGGCAGGGTCCGGCCGGGTCCACTGCCACACGACCTTGCCACTCGGGTCGCGTGCACGGGCGATGCCAGAGCCCACCACAGGTTGCTCGCGCAACAGGATCTCCCGAACCCCGTCGCCATTGAAGTCCCCGTAGAGCGGCGGCATGGCCGCCGACCCGGAGATGGGCACCTGCCAAACGAGGACCGGCGCAGTCACCGGGTCGGCGGCCGCGGGATCGAGCACGACGACCCGGTCCACACCGGGCACCGCAATGACCGGCGTTGCATCGCTGTCGCGCCAGGACCCCACGGTCATGCGGGGATTGGTCTCCCCAGCCACCCGCAAGTCCGCCGAGCCGTCGCCGTCAAAGTCGTTGGCCAGCACGCCGTCGTCTCGCCACGCTGAGACCCGTCCGTCGGCAGTCGCGACGAGCGCCAGAGGCGTCGTCTTCGTCAGGGCCATCGCCTGCAGTCTCGGTACCGACGGAAAGGTCTCGTCGGGTCCTTGCTTCGCCTTTGCGTCGGCTTGGACGAACCACCAGCGCAGCGTCTCGGCGAATCCGTCCGCGTTGGCGTCCAGAATGACGGCAAGCCTGCCTTGGGTGGCCAAGGGAACCCGGTCGGCCGCCTCGGTGAACGACCCCGGCCCCAGCTGCGCGACGCCCAGATCGGCCGCCAGCGCAAAGCCTTGGGACCGACTCCAAGAGACAAGTCGCGTCGCTGCCGTCGCTGCCGAGTCAACCGTGGGACGAGCGGAGGTGTTCAACAGGATCGGACCGGACTTGCCGACGCGGAAAGCGTGCCCCAGCAGGGGGCCAGCGTCTCCCGGCCAGGCCGTACTGCCGGCCGACAGCTTGCTCAATTCGTCACCCGTCGCGAGGTCGCGGGCGTGCAGGGACCAGACCTTGCCGTCCCACTGGCTGAAGAGCACTTCGCCCTTGCCATCGCCGTCGATGTCGCCCGCCGTCGACGGGGACATCCCGAATCTGTCGATGGTCGGGTCTTGGGCCAGAACCTGCCACTTTCGGGTCAAGGTGCCGCCCTCCAGCCGAAACACCTGCACGCCCAACATCATCTGGTTTGCGTTGCCCTGATAGAAGTTCCCTTGCCAGACCAGCCAAGGGGCGCCGCCATCCTGAGCAGGCACCGACACGAACGCCGTGCCGAAAGGACTCGTCTGGTCCAGCTGCGGGGAGGTGGCCACCAACTTGCCGGTCTTGCCGGAAAACACCCCGAGGCGCCGATGAGGCTTTCCCTCGGCGTCCAAGGTGAACTCCGGAATCACGATGTCCAGCGCCTTGTCCCCGTCAACATCCACGGCTCCAGCCCCAAGACAAAGCTCGAATACCCCGTTCTGCAAAGGATTCTCTGTCTGCACCAGGGTCTGAGCATCCGCCGTGAACCGCCAGATCGAGATCTTGCCCGTCGGCAACGAACCCGCGATGCCGCCCGATCCGGCCGCCAGGTCCGCTCGTCCGTCACCGTCAAAGTCGCCCACCGCCGCAAAGGCCACACCGACGGTGAACAGGGCCGCTGGTGCCGCCCACTCGACTCCGCCAGTCGTCAAGCCCACCAGCAGGGGGCCGTTCGTCGAGCGAACGACCACCTCCATCGGCGGGATACCGTCGAGCTCGGCGACGGCGACGACGGCCTGGACGCCCAGCGGCTTGGTCTGCCACAGCAGCGTACCGTCGAGCTTGCGTGCAGCAAGGCGACCGCCTTCCACCAACAGCACATCGTCTACGCCGTCCAAGTCCACGTCGGCCGTGCGGAGCCCTGAGGGAAGCAGCCCCAGAAAGGTCCTCCATCGAATCGCGGGGGAAGCGAGCTTCGCAGGCGCGTTGGCCGTGTTGGTGCGCTGCGCGTCGTGGCGAAAGTCCATCCAGAAGCGGTCAGCTGGTGCCGGCAACCCTGCCCCCACACTGGGAACCAGCGCAGCACAGACCAAGGCGCACAACAGGACCACCGACGACGAGGGACGTGGATGTGGCATGACGCCTCGCAACTGTGGGTGCACACCCAAGGGTGCGGTCAAGCTACCCAGAGTCCGGCCCGGCCGCAACGTCCAAGTCGCAGGACAGACGAACAACCGTGTCCGTGCAGTGCGATGGGGTGCGCGAATGGAGGTCGGTCGCTCGGTCAGTGCTTGCCCGCGGTCGGGCGGTCGGAGCAGATCAGGCCATCGACGATCTCGATGACGCGGTCGCAGCGCGCGGCCAAGCGCTCGTCATGTGTCACGATCAGGAAGGCCGTGCCTTGCTCGCGGTTGAACTCACGCAGCAGCTGGAAGCAGGCGTCGGACGACTGCGTGTCAAGGTTGCCGGTGGGCTCGTCCGCCAGCACGAGAGGCGGGTTGCTGGACAGTGCCCTCGCGATCGCAACACGCTGCTGCTGCCCGCCCGACAGGTCGCTGGCCCGAACCTTGGCCTTCTCCGTCAGCCCGACCCGATCCAGAAGCTGCAGGGCGTGCTCGCGCATTCCCGCCTTCTCTCCGCCCTTGTCCGCCATCAACGGCATCATCACGTTTTCGACCGCAGTAAATGCTGGCAACAAGTGGTGATACTGGAACACGAATCCCAACTTGCGGCCGCGCAGGATCGTCAGCGCCGTGTCGTCCAGCTTCGAGGTCTCTTGCCCTTGCACGAAGATCCGGCCTGACGTCGGCCGGTCCAGCAGCCCCATCAGGTTCAGCAGCGTCGACTTGCCCGACCCGGAAGGCCCCACCAGCGCAGCGAACTCGCCGGGAACCAACTCAAGGTCGATGCCGCGCAACACCTCGGTGAGCACCTTGGTGCCGAACACGCGTCGCACGCCTTCGAGATGCAAGACCGGGTCAGCCATAGCGAATCACCTGGGCGGGATCGAGCTGCGCCGCTCTGCGGGCCGGAGCAACGGCGGCGGCAAGGCCCACGACGGTCGCGATGACCGAGGCCAGCACGAAGCGAGTGGTGTTCAAGTCGACGGGGAAGATCGGCCGCCCCTCGACGTCGGTCGCCATCGTCTGGAAGAAGAGGGACAGCCCTGCCCCAATCAGGCAGCCGAGCAGCGAGCCCACCAGGCCGGCCAGCGCGCCTTGCATCAGGAAGATCCGCATGATGCGGCCGGTCGACGTGCCCACCGCGCGCAAGATACCGATCTCACGAGACTTCTGCACGACGGCCACCACCAGCACGCTGGCAATGCCGAGCGCGACAGCCAGCACCACGAAGAACTGGATCATCCAACTCGAGCTGGACTGGGAGCTGAGGCCGACCAGCAACTGCGCGTTAATGCGGGTCCAAGGGTCGGCCTGCATGCCCGTACGATCGGCGATCTGGTCGGCGATGGCGGGGGCAGCGAAGATGTCGTCCACCTTGACCTCGATACGCGACACGCCGCCCGGCAGGTCGAGCATGCTCTGGGCCGCACGCAGCGACAGCACGACCCAGCGCGAGTTGACTTCCTTGTTGCCCATGTCGAAGACACCGGCGATGGTAAAGACCTCGTCCCGGCCGTCGTCGGTGGCCAAGCGGATCTTGTCGCCCACAACCACGCCCAAGTCCTGCGCCATCTCGATGCCGATGCAGACGTTGCTGCCGGCGACATCGAAGCGGCCCGCCTTCATCTTCGCCGACAGTGGAATCACCCGGTCGAAGCGGTCGGGCACCACACCGCGCAACAGGGCCGGCAGCCGCGCTGTACCGCGCCGCACGAAGGCGGAACCCGAGACGTTTGGGGCCGCCGCAATCACGCCCGGCACTTGGTCGACCAGCGCAAGCGTCTGCTGCCATTGGGGAATCGAGCGCAGGCGTTGCGGTGCCTTTTCGATGGCGGCGCTGACGGCGTCGGTTGTCGGAGGTGCCAGCTGCCGGACCTTCTCTTCCGGTGGCTCGATCACGACGTGTGCCTGCGAACCCAGGGTCTGCTCGATCAGGCTGACCTGCAGTCCGTCGATCAACGCACCAAGGAACACGATGACGCCGACGCCAACGGCAACGCCAGCGAACACCAGCACGGTCTGTAGCCGCCCCTCTCGCAAGAACCGTAGGGCGACGAACCACTCGAAGGCCATGTCAGTCCTGCCCTTTGGCGCGCACGCGAACACCGGGCTGCATCCGCTTGGCTCCCGGCACCAGCAGCAGCTCGCCCTCGCGCAGTCCGGCCCGAACCTCGACGAAACCCTCGCCCCGTGGCCCCAAGACCAGCTTGCGCTTCACGGTCTGCCCGTCGGCCACCACCAGCACCCACGGCTCAGACGAGCTCGCGTCACGCAGCATCTCGACCGGGACGACCACCACTGCGGGGCGACGACCGATCTGGATATCGACGGAAAGCGTCATGTCCGCACGCAGTTCCGGGTCGGGACGGTCGATCTTCAGCTTGACCTCGATGGTGCCCCGCAAGGGATCGACCGACGGCGCGATCGAGAACACCTGAACGGGCATCTTGCGTTCAGGAAACGCATCTGCCGAGGCCAACCCCTGCTGACCGACCTTCAGCACGCCCAGCTGCCGTTCCTCAGGTTGCGTCAGGATCAGCCGCTCGCCATCGACGGCCAGCACCATCAACGCCTTGCCCGGCTGCACGACGTCCCCCTGCTCGACGGAGCGCGACAGCACCGTGCCGGCGGCGGGAGCGAGGATCCGCATCTCGGCCAGACGAGCCTCCGCTGCGGCCAGCAGTGCGCGGCTTTGGTCGACGGCGGCAAGTGTCAGACGCACGTCGGGGGCGTCCTCACCGACTCCCTGAACCTGCAGGTCGGCCGTGCGCTTGCGACCCTGAGCCAGCTCGACTGCGTCCGAAGCGGCGTCCAGATCGGTCTTGGCGCCGGCCTCGGCGTCGAAGAGCCGCTGCACACGGGCGAACCGTCGGCGGGCATGTGCGAGATCCAGCGACGCCTGACGGGCACCTTCGTTCGCGAGCGAACGCGAGGTCTTGCGGATCTGCTCCGCGCGGGCCTCGGCCTGAGCGACCGTTGCTTTGCGTTCCTCGACCTGGGCCTTCGCCTCAGTGTCGGCAAGCGCGACCAGCAACTGGCCCTTCTCGACTCGAACACCTTCACGCGCGGCGACTTCGGCGACGCGACCGACGACCACCGCACCCACCAGAACGCGCGCCTCAGGCAGCAGTCGGCCGCTGGTCACCACGCGCTGGTCCAGATCACGGCGCTGCACGGACACCACCTGAACGACCGGACCACCAGCCATGCCCCAAGTCATCCAACCGATGCCCGCAAACGCGGCCAAGGTCAGGGTCCAACGCAGGATTCGTCGCAGAGAGACAGGCATCGAAGGCCTCAGCTCAGGAAGAGTGGCCGGCCCAAGTGGCACGGTGGCCGACCGGCGAAGCGTATGATGGGGGGCGGTTGTGCCGAGCGCAACGGCGGCACCTGTTCGGAAAAACTCTGCAACAATCCCGACACGAAGGGAATCAGCGCAGCATCGCCAACAGCGCACCAGCAGCGATGGCCGTGCCAATCACACCAGCGACGTTGGGCCCCATGGCGTGCATCAGCAGGTAATTCTGCGGATCCTCTTCCTGCCCCACCCGATGGGCGACGCGGGCCGCCATGGGGACGGCCGACACGCCCGCAGCGCCGATCAGCGGATTGACCGGGCTGCCCGGCAAGCGCGACATCACCTTGCCCATCAATACGCCGCCCGCCGTCGAGAATGCGAACGCCGCGCAGCCAAGCGCAAGGATCTTCAGCGTCGACGCGGTCAGGAACGACTCGCCCTCCATCGACACGCCCACACACAGTCCCAGAATGGTGGTGACGAGGTTGATCAGCTCGTTCTGCGCCGACTTGCTCAACCGCTCCGTCACGCCGCACTCGCGCAGCAGGTTGCCGAACATCAGCAGGCCGATCAGGCTGGTCGCCGCAGGCACAAGAAGCGCGCCGACAATGGTCACCGCGATGGGAAAGACCACCCGCAGCCACTTTGGCGCGTCGGTCGACTGCTCCATGCGGATGGCGCGCTCTTTCTTCGTCGTCAGCAACCGCATGATCGGCGGCTGAATCAGGGGAACCAATGCCATGTACGAGTAGGCCGACACCGCAATCGCACCCAGCAAGTGGGGCGCCAGCTTCATCGTCAAGTAGATCGACGTTGGACCGTCCGCTCCGCCGATGATGCCGATGGCCGCCGACTCCTGGGGCGTAAATCCAAGCCAACCGGCGCCGATGAACGTCACGAAGACGCCCAGCTGCGCGGCGGCGCCCAGAAACAGTGTCTTGGGGTTGGCAAGCAGCGGCCCAAAGTCCGTCAACGCCCCCAGACCCAGGAAGATCAGCGGCGGGAAGATCTCGAGCCGGACTCCGCTGAAGAGGTAGAAGAACAGGCCGCCTGCCTCCTCTCCGTGGGGTGCGTTCATCAGTCCCGCGAGTGGCAGGTTGGCCATCAGGCAGCCAAATCCAATCGGCACGAGCAACAACGGCTCGAAATCCTTCTTGATTGCCAGCCACATCAGCAACAGGGCGACGCAGATCATCGCAACTTCGCGCACGGTCAGGTGCGCGATCCCGGTCGTCAGCCAAAGCGCTTCCATGCAGGAACCTCGTGCGTCCGCGTCAAGCGACGGGGTGGAAGCGGACGAGTTGGCCACCGACTTGAACAGCTTCCCCAGGCGCGACAAAGACTTCCGCGATGGTGCCGGCGCGAGGCGCGTAGATGTAGGTGTCCATCTTCATGGCATCGAGCATGACGACGGGTGCGTTGAGCTCGACCCGCGACTCGGCGTGGACAAACACCTTCTGAACGATGCCGGACATGGGAGAGCGCACGACGTCAGGGTCGGGACCTCCCGCCGACGAGGTACCGCCGGGTGCCGGCACGGCAGCGTACACCGGGCCCGGCACCTGCCGCGGCAAGCTCGCCGGAAGCGGGGCGGGCAACGGCGTGGGGCTGACACGACCTTCGTCGTCTTCCAACACCTCAACCGTGACGTCGTAGACCTTTTCACCAATAGTTACTCGTAGTTTCTTCATTTGCGGGGGGGCTCCACTCGGTGCGAGTACATCAAGTCCACACGGCCGGCGCGTGACCAGGCCTGAGCCGAGCGGTCGCCGCTGTGCGGGTGGACGCGGTGAATACGGACATTCCGACCCAAGACGCTGGAAACGGCGGCCATGACGACAGCCAACTCTTCAGCAGGAATGCCCTGTTCAATCACAGGCGAGGCAGCGGCCGCCGCAACGGTGGCGAGGCGACGTGCCTCTGACCGGGCCCGGAAGCGAACGATGGCCTGCAGCCCCTGAATCGCAAGCGCCAGGGTCGACAGGCCCAGGAACACAATCACGAATGCGATCAGCGCGGTGCGCAGGTTCTCCATGACCCGACCTCACAGCGGCATGTTGCCGTGCTTCTTTTGGGGGCGCAGGTCGCGCTTGTTGCGAAGCACGCCCAGTCGCTCGATCAGCAGCCGCCGCGTCCAAGAAGGCCGAATAATGTCGTCGATGTGCAGCGCCTCCGCCGCCCGGTAGGGGTTGGCGTGGGTGGCGCGGTACTCGTCGATCTTCTCTTGCAGGAACGCGGTCTTGTCGGGTGCGTTCTTCAGTTCCTTGCGGTAGATGACACGCGCGGCCGTCTCGGGCCCCATGACGGCAATCTCGGCTGTCGGCCACGCGAGCACGCTGTCGGCGCCCAAGTCTTTCGAGCACATCGCCAGAAAGGCGCCGCCATACGCCTTGCGCAGGATGACCGTCAGCTTCGGCACAGTAGAGGCAGAATACGCGGACAGCAGCTTGGCGCCGTGGCGAATGATGCCGCCATGCTCCTGTGCGACACCGGGCAGGAAGCCGGGGACGTCGACAAAGGTGACGATCGGCAGGTTGAAGACGTTGCAGGTTCGGATGAAGCGCGCCGCCTTGTCCGCCGCATTGATGTCGATCGCGCCCGCCAGCACCATCGGCTGGTTGGCCACGATGCCCACCGGCGACCCACCCAAGCGGGCGAGACCCACGACGATGTTCGGGGCGAACAGCTCCTGCACTTCCAGGAACGTCCCCGGGTCGATCACGCGCTGGATGACCTCGTGGACGTCGTACGCCTGCCGGGAGCCGTCGGGTACAACCCAGTCGAGCGACTCGTCGTCGGTGATGAGCTCGGGACACGCAAGGTCGGGTGGCGTCTCGAGATTGTTCTGCGGCAAGTAGGACAGCAGCTGTCGGACGAGCTGCATTGCGTGTCCTTCGTCCCGCGCCACAAAGTGGATGTTGCCGGCGATCGCGGCATGGGCCTGCGCCCCTCCCAGTTCCTCCTCGGTCAGCGACTCGCCCGTGGCCGAGCGGATGACTTCCGGTCCTGCAATGAACATCTGCGCCGTGCCCTGAACCATGATCTGGAAGTCGGTCAGCGCCGGCGAGTAGGCCGCACCGCCCGCACAAGGTCCTGCGATCACCGAAACCTGCGGCACCACGCCCGACAACAGCACGTTGTTGTGGAAGATGCGGCCGTAGCCAGACAAGCCGTCGACGCCCTCTTGGATGCGCGCGCCGCCGCCGTCGTTGATGCCCACCACAGGCGTGCCGGTCTTCAGCGCTGCCTGCATCAGCTCGACGATCTTGGCCGCGTGCAGGCGACCGACCGCACCGCCCGTGACCGTAAAGTCCTGCGAGTACGCCCAAACTGGTCGGCCATCGACCTCGCCCTTGCCAGTCACGACGCCGTCGGCGGGGTATTCCTTCCCCTCGAGCTCGACGTCGCGGTTGCGGACCCACAGGCCGAACTCCACGAAGCTGTCGTGGTCGAACAGCAGGGCCAAGCGCTCTCGAGCGCCCAACTTGCCTTTCTGATGCTGGATCGAGAGTTTGTCTGCACCGCCGCCGGCTTGGAGCCGGGCCCGGTGCGCATCCAGATCCTGGAAGCGACGCGGCTGATTCATGGAGGTCGGCCTGGTTCGACGGCTGCGCTTTCGCGGAGGGCCGTCGCCGTCGGGGGGTTCGGTTTGGGGCCAAACACGGATGTCACACACCACGCGACCGATCGCCGGCCGGTCAGGACGAGACGTCGGGACCGGGTCTTGCAGCGTTCCTGCAGGGCGGGCGAGCGCGGACTCCACCTGGGCGAAGCCGCCGCCTTTACAACACCGACCGCCGCCGGCGTCAAACCTTTCGCGTGCACGTCGGGTTCACCCTCTGCAAGCCTTCGGAATGACGAGAACCTTACTGTCCTGCAGATCGCAGTTAGCGGACCGGATAAGCCCGCTGGTCACATCGGCGCCTCTCCACCCGACTCAGCCTGTGCCCGCAGCCGCTCGATCACCTGACGAACGACGACCTGCTCGGGCATTCCATGCCGCGCCGTGACCGCCAGG
Source organism: uncultured Enterobacteriaceae bacterium (assembly GCA_964447285.1). Taxonomy (GTDB): domain Bacteria; phylum Myxococcota_A; class UBA9042; order UBA9042; family UBA9042; genus CAJBNH01. The sequence goes on from CAYURO010000036.1 coordinate 40,778, forward strand.
GCCTCGCCCAGCAAGACACCGCACGCCTCGCCGTGGCCCATGGCCCCCTCGACCTGCCCGGCAAGCAGCAGCGCTGCCCCCAAACTGCGAGGCTCGGCGGCAGCCCGCAGATCCGCAATCGCCGCGTGCAGCAGTGGGGCCGCGCCGGCAAAGTCGCGTTGCTGCGCACAGATACGGCCCAACAGCGCTCGGGCGTCGCCACGGACAACAGGCGGCAAGCGGTCGGACGCAGCCGAAGCGAGACCGAGTGGGGCGAGTCGCAAGCGGGCCGCTGCCAGGTCGCCGCCCTCCAAGTCGGCCAACGCCAAATCGGTCAAAACCGCCGCGATTTCAGCACCAAGACCTGCGACCTCCGCCGCCAGAGAGGCCTCAGCGAGATGGTGCCGCACGGCATTCGGGTCGCCCCGCAGGCGTGCTGCCGCCGCCAGACCACGCTGCACGCGAATCGACAGGGGCTGCAGACCGGCCGCCAACGCGTCGGTCAGTGCCTGCTCAAAGGCCGCCGTCGCGTCGGAACCCTCGCGTGCCGCGAGCAGGGCGTTACCGAGCTCGAAGGACGCCTCGGCCGCAAGATCACGGCGATGGTGTGCCCACGCCGTCGCGCGCGACTGGTCCAACGCAAACCGCGCCTCGTCCAGTCGTCCAAGCGACACAAGGGCCCTGCCGCCCGTCATCGCCGCCGCTGCCGAGGCCGCTGGGTCACCGCCGCGCTGCGCGAGCTGGCCCGCCTCTACCGCCCGGCGTGCCGCCAAGGACGGTTCCCCTTGCAGCAGAAGGACTTGAGCCTCACGGGCCGCTGCCCGTGCCCGCAAGCCCAGCGACGGTTGCGTGGCCGCCGCGGTCACCGCCTCACGCGCAACTTCGCTCGCCGTGAGGACGTTTCCTTGCTGCAGCAGCGCCACCGCGTGCAGGTCCAACGCGGCCAAGGCCTGCGGCACGCTTCCGGTCTGCCGAGCGGCCGCCACCGCTCCCGCCGCCAGATCCAATGCGGCCGGGTCCTGTGCCGCGACAGCGACGCCTGCGAGCACCAGTGCCGCCTCGACGCCCCAGTCGCCCTGACCCTCACGATTCGCATCCACCTGCACTTGCAAGGCAATGCGACGGGCAGCGTCCAGTCGCCCGGCCGCCAACGCGACCCTTGCAGCAAGCAAACGGTCCCGCGCGGCGGCCGGGCGGTCGCCCAGTTGCTCTCGCAGCTCCACCGCTTCGCGCAGCGCCTCTGCGGCCGCGTCCTGTCGGCCTCCGGTGGCGGCCAGGACAGCGAACACCTCCAGACGGGCCGCCCGGAGTGTCGGCTGCTCGGCCCACTGCGGCGGCGGCTCCCGCTCGTGCCACCCTGCGGCCTCGGCCCACCGACCTGCGTCCAGAAGCGCCAGAGCCAGCTCAGACTCCAACAACCAAGCCATGCGCTCGAGGTCTTGCTCGCGGGCGATTCGCACTGCGGCCAACAGAATCTCGACCGCCGCTGCCGGGTCGCCGGAACGACGCGCCAGCAGCGCATCCAACCGCAGCGCGTCCAGATGCAGGCCGGGCAGCGCCAACGCGCGGGCGGCTTCTGCGGCACCGGCCAGAAAGAGTCGGGCTTCCGGCCAGTTGCGACGTCCGATAGCCGCTTGCGCGCGCATGACCGCAAGGCTTGCGCGGACCGCGTGGGTGCGCAGTCTCGCCTGCTCCAACGCTTCAGGGTCATGGGGGTCCAGCGCCATCGCGAGGTCGTGGTCAGCGCGATCCTGTGCGGCGCGGATCAGGGCCTCGGCGACCGGCGCATCACCGGCCCCAAGTTCGTGCAACGCGAGCCCCAGCAGGGCACGGGCGGCGATCGGCGTGGCGCCGGCGGCATCCGCCAACGCGCGAGCACGCGCCCACCACGAGGTTGCGGCGCGCGGGTTTCCGCCTTGCCAGTCCAGATCACCCAGCAGCACGCAGGCGGCCGCAGCTCCGGCCCGCTCATCGCCTCGCTGAAAGCCGTCCAGTGCGGCAAGACCATGGCGGTCGGCGGCGTGCAAGTCGCCCGCGTCGCCGTACAAGTCCGCACGCTCCAAGTGGATCCAACCTGCCTGTGCCGCCAACGCGGTCGTCGGCGGCACCTGCAGGGCCGGCCATGCAAGCGCGGCATCCAGCAACCGGGCGGCCGCGGCCACGTCGCCACTCGCTCGCATGGCGCGGGCAAGCGCCAAGGCGTCCAGTGTTCCGGTGGAAGAATCGGGGTCAGGGGCGAAAGGGTCCGCTGGGGCATCGCGCGGGATTCGGGCCATCTGCGCCTCCGCCGGCCGCTTGCCCTGCCGGGTCTTGGGCCGTTCGGGCAGGGTAGTATGGCGGAAGCGGAGGGGGCAAGGCGTGTCCGACTAGCCCTCAGTCTTCGTTGCCTCGGTGGCCAGCAAGGCGGCGACGGTCCCCTCGGCAAGGCCGCGCTGCAGGTCCTCGAAACCGCCGATCAGGGTGCCGCGGACGAAGACTTGGGGAAAGGTCGGCCAGCCGCTCCACAGCTTCACCGCCAGACGCGGCTTCCAGGCGGACATGTAGCTGCCGTATTCGAGATAGGTGAACGTCAGTCCTGCCTTGTCCAGGGCCTTGCGGGCGCGCTTGACGAACGGGTTCTGCGCCATGCCGACCACGACGATCGGGTCGCGGGCAACCGCCGCCTGAACCTCACGCACGGTGTCGGCGTGAAAGCCTGCGATCGCAGCGAGCGCGAGGCCGTGGACGTGGCTGGCGGCAAGGACGGGACGGTCGGACATCGGGAACCTCGTGGGAAAGCCGGTTGGATGGGGCCAGTCCCCGTTTGGATGCGCAAAGGTCAGCTACAGGCCGACCGACAGATACACCTGACTGCCGCTGACGGCACCAAACGCACGACCGGCGCCCAGCCGCAGCACGCCCAACGGCATGTAGGCCAGTTCATAGTCCATCTTCAGTTCCAAGCCCAGCGAGCCGACCCCGCCGCCCGGCAGCCTGTCACTCGTCTCACTCCAGAACGCGTAGGCGCCATCGGCAAAAGCCGCCAGCCAGACCCGCCCCGCGTACACCGGCAGCACATCCAGTCCCCGACCAATGTCCGCCAGCGGCCACTGCAACGACAGGCTGCCCCATGCCAGACCGTCCCCGCCCAGCGATCCCGCCAGAGCAGGCAGCCCGCGCACGATCGAGCCGGACGAGCCGCCGCCCAGGATCACCAACGGGTCAAGCGCCGCTTGTCCGGTCACGGCATAGGTGGCGCCGTCGTCAGGACCGATCGGCGCAAGGTCCAGTCGCCCGCTGAGCGTCAGTACCCGGTGGTGCCCCAAAGGCCAGTGGTGACGGGTCGTTGCGGCCAGCAGCAGGCGCTCGCGCACACCTCCCAGCCAGGCATGACCCACGGTCGCACGGCCGCTGAGGTAGTGCAGGCCCTCCGCGGTGAACGAGTCGGCGTAGGACTCGGCCTCGCCCCACGACAGCCCCAGGTCCAGCAGGCCGTCGGTGCCGGTCCAAGGTTCGACGGGCACGGGACCGCCGGGATCGTGGGGGGTGCGGCGGTCGTAGTCTTCCTCGCGCAACCAGGTCTCGACCACGCGCCAACCGCCATCCACCGTCCAGTTGTCGCGCACGCCGGGGACCGTCCAAGCGGCGCCCAGACGACCTGCCATGCGGTGGGTGGGCGTACTGAACCAGCGAAAACCACGACGGAACCATGCGTTGCCCTGGCTGTAGGCGAACGACAGGTCATACCGGGGCTCCCACCGCGAGACCCCGAAGCCGCCCCACACCATCGGGTCGCTGCCGTCGTTGCGAAGCTGGGCGGCGAGGTTCCAGTCGGTGAGCTCAAGCGCGTCACGCCCCCAGGTCGCGGCACCCAGCCACAGTCCACCATACAGGGGATCGCGGTCGTCGCCGGTCGCCAGCAGGATCGGCTTCCAGACGCGCGGATGCAGGGTGGGCCAGGGCGAGTACGGTCGGGACAGCGAGAGCTGCGAGGGCGGGGCGTAGGCAACGTTGGACAGCGACGCAGGATCCAGAATTTCCAGTATGCTCGGGGTGTCCTGAGCGGGAAGTGCCATCGAACCCGCAACCGACGCCGCGGCGTGGGCCGATTCGGGAGCCCGGTAGACCTCCAAACCGCCGCCGTGGTGCCGCGTCGTCAGGGTGACGTCGGCCAGGTGCGCGGCCGAGGCGATGCCGGTCAGCGTCCGCGTCGCCAGCTGGAATTCCGGTTGCGGACTGCTGAGATCCAGCGCTGCGGCGTCGCGGTACGAACCGGTCTGTACAACCGCCCCAAGCCACGGATGGCCCTGTCGCCGAAACGCCTGCAGGTCGCTCAGCCAAGTCACTGCCGGGAAGTCGCCAGCGGCCGGCCGCACCAGCGGGTCGCCCGGACGGATCCGCGGTCGATGGACCTGCGGCGTATCTGCCAAACCGGTGCCGTCGGCCGTCAGTGCGGCTGTCCACAGGTAGCGATTCGCCCCGGCTCCTTGGGTCCAATACAGCCGCCCGTCGCCCGCCACCACGGGAGAACCCAGTGTGTCTGAGAACTTGGGCGAGTCCACCAGCAGCGTCGCTTCCTGGGGCGGCGGGGCGCGTCCCGCCCTGTGCAGCGCTTGGGTCAGGTCCAGCACGCGGATCTGGGTTCGACCGTCGTGCACCGCCACGAAGGTGACCAGCCTTCCCGTCGGATCCAGCGCCGGGTCGCGCAGGCGCATCCCCCGCGTCAACCGCAGCACCTTGCCCTCCGCGTGAGGTGTGCCGTTGGTGTCGGTCTGCAGCGGCAGCGCCAGCAGCTCGCGCCACAGGTACAGCCGGTCAGTCCGCCGCGACTCCGTGAACAGCAGCCACTTGCCGTCCGGGGTCGCCATCGCCTCGTCGCAGTCCAGCTCGCACAGATGAAGCACTTGTTGTGCACCTGTGACGCCCTGGATACGCATGATTCGTGCACGCCCGTCCGCCGGTGCGTGGGTTCCGACCGCCCACTGTCCGTCTCCCCAAGGCCGCAGTCGGCCGCGCAGCTCGCCGTCGGTCGTCAGCCGCGTCCCGTCAGAAGCCGCGACCAGTCGCGCCAGCTGTTCCGGAGAGGTGACCTCGCCGCCCGCCACCGCCTGCACTTCGGCCCGCACGCGCTGCTGCAGTTGCTCCACCGAGTCGTGCCACAGGCGGGACAGGCTCTTGCCGAACACCTCGCGGCTGGTGCCCTGCACGCCGAATGGGATCGTGCGCGAGCCATAGACCCGGATGAATTCCTTGATCTTGTCGTCACCGTAATGGTTCGCCAAATCGTCCAGCAGCAGGCTGCCGTACAGGTACCACCCGCCGCCACGCGGCCATCGCAGCGGCTGACCCGACAGCTGGTTCAGGTCCGGCACCGTGTCGTCCAGCACCGCCGCCCGCAGCAGCGCCAGATAGGCCGGACTGTCGATGCGCCCGCCCCGCCCCGCCACGGCGCGGTCGGCCCCGGTGTGACGCGTCTCGGCCCAAGTGGCCAACCCCTCCAGAAAGAACCGCGGCATCAGCCCGTTGGGCAGCCAGACCCGCCCCAGCACGTGGTTGGCAGCGTCGGGCAGCCCCGAGACCTCTCCCATCTGCAGGATGTGCGCGTACTCGTGGAACAGCAGGGCCCGCACCCAGTCGCCGTGGTCGCCCAATTCACTTCCGGGATCAGGGGGATAGGCCTGCAGGTGCACGCGGTCGTAGGGCACCACGGTGGCAAAGCCGTTGGCCGAGTCCGCGTAGTCGTCGATCGTCAGCTGCAGACGGGGACGGTTGGCCTGCGACAGCAGCGGTCCCAGCGTGCGCTGGGCGTCGATCAGCGTGTCCAGGGCGCGGCGGGCCAAGTCTTCGAGCTGACTGGGGTAGTGCACGTCGACGTCGGGATGGCGCAGCGACCGCCACTCGATCGCACCGTCGGCCGCGTGCGCCGGGACCGCCCAGACCAGCATGACCAGCACAATCCAGTGGTTCCAACGCCGCACCCCTGCCGGGGACCCACGTCCGTCGCGCGTTCGATGGGGGCGATCGGTGCGGGCGGGGGTCACGGGGCGTCCCAGGCTGCGCGGCGGCGCAGATGCAGAGCGGCAGGGCGCAGTGTCGCGACTCCGCCAGCCCTCGTCCAGCCCGCCGTGAAACGGTATGCTCTGCGCCCCCATCGCCACAGGAAGTCCAGCCCGCATGACCGATTCGACGCTACCCGCCCCAACTGACGCCGCGGAGATTCCGGACGAGCTGCACCAGCGCCTGCTGCTGGCCACCCAGCTGCTCGAAGCGATTGCCGCCGACCGCGGGCTGCTCCACTCGCTGTCGCACGACGACAAGACCCGGCTGATCAACGCCGCCGGCGACGTGTTCTGCCCCAACCTGGACGTGCGGCGTCAGCGGGCCAAGACCCGCGCCCGCCAGCGCAAGAACGAGCGGGTGACGGCTGAGGAGGCGGTGCTGCAAGACGCCGGCATCCGGTTGCTGCGGTCCAAGCCGGTGTTCGTCACGCCCAACGTCTTCCCGCCGAGCCAGACACCGCAGGACGACGTGACCGAGGATGACCCCGACTACCGCGAGGTGACGGAGCCGCAGCACTGCTATGTCTGCAAGCGCAAGTACACGCAGGTTCACCCGTTTTACGACCAACTGTGCCCGCCCTGCGCCGTGTTCAACTTCCGCAAGCGCACCGAGTCGGCTGACCTGCGCGGACGCGTGGCGCTGTTGACCGGCGGGCGCGTCAAGATCGGCTATCAGGCTGGGATCAAGCTGCTGCGGGCCGGCGCGCACCTGATCGTCACCACGCGCTTTCCCCGAGATGCGGCGCAGCGTTACGCGATGGAGCCGGACTTTGCGCAGTGGGCCGACCGGCTCGAGGTGTTCGGGCTGGACCTGCGGCACACGCCGAGCGTCGAGGCCTTCTGCCACCACCTGATGACGACGCGCAACCGCTTGGATTACATCGTCAACAACGCCTGCCAGACCGTGCGCCGTCCGCCCGACTTCTACCGCCACATGATGGAGGTCGAGACCGCCGCGCTGCACGACCTGCCTGAGCACGTGCGCAAGCTGCTGGGTGCCTACGAGGGCCTGCGAAGCTATGCGCTGCCGGGCGCACCGAACCCGGGCTCCGCGTTGCTGCCGTCGAACACCGCGCTGCCGGGCGAGCTGGTCGCCGGCCTGACCCGGCCTGCCGAGCTGTCGCAAGCCGCGCTGCTGCCTGGCGATCTGGGCGATCAGCACCTGTTCCCGCAGGGAGAGCTGGATCAGGACCTGCAGCAGGTCGACCTGCGCGAGCGCAACTCCTGGCGCCTGACGCTGCACGAGGTGTCGTCGGTCGAGCTGCTCGAGACGCAGTTGGTCAACGCCGTCGCGCCGTTTGTGCTCAACGCCCGGCTGAAACCCCTGATGCTGCGCACGCCTGAGCGCGACAAGCACATCGTGAACGTATCGGCGATGGAGGGGCAGTTCTACCGCAAGCTCAAGACCACCCGGCACCCGCACACCAACATGGCCAAGGCGGCCTTGAACATGATGACCCGCACCTCGGCCACCGACTATTTCAATGACGGCATCCACATGAATGCGGTCGACACCGGCTGGGTGACCGACGAAGACCCCATCGAGTTGGCCGAGATGAAGACCAAGATGCACCGCTTCCACCCGCCACTGGATATCGTCGATGGCGCCGCCCGGATTGTGGACCCCATCATCGACGGCTTCAACACCGGCACCCACGTCTGGGGCAAGTTCCTGAAGGACTACAAGCCGACGGATTGGTGAGGGGGAGAGAGTATTCTGGCTCCTGGACACCCTCTTCTCTTGCCTCTTGATTTACAAAATAACCAATGCTAAACAGTTTGAGCATGAGCAAGCCGTGTCGCTCAAATCTTTGTGGACGCAGTGGACTTTGTTGACGGGGTGGACCAGGGACGTGGCGTGCGTTTCTCGGACCGGATCCTGTAGAGGCGTTCCGTGAAACCGCCTTCGGTCTCAAAAGCAGAGGCTTGAGAGGCAATTTGGCGATCCAGCAAACTGCATGCCACCGCCAGCAAAACCAGCGCCGCATTGGCCGCAAGTTCAGGATATGGGTTTTGTCCTCCAGGTCCACTGGGTCCACCCAGTCCACTCCCGCGATGGTCACGAACCCAGGCCGCCACATCGTCAGCGGTCACGCAACGGCGATCAATCAGGTTTTGCCGGCGAGGATCCTCGCGCTTCCAGATCGGCAGACTCCTCTGGCGAAGGAAATCTTCGTAGTCGAGGCGGAGTTCTTCCAGGCTGGCGCGCGCCACATTCGTGAGTTTGAGTTCGGTCTTTTTGGATGTTCCCGACGCCTGGCTCCCTTCCGCGATATTCTGGACCCCGGACCGTGCCGCTTGGACCATCTGGTCATGAGTACGACTTCGCTTATCAATGAAGCGGTCGCAAAAACGCACGGTGATATCGAACGCCAATTGAGCGACCTGAAAGCTCTTGAGCTTCCGGTAGCCTCCATGCACAGGTATGAGCGGCTCTGCCATCATTCACCAACCCTTGCTTAACGAGCAGGTAATATGACAGTACCAACAGGGTTTCGTCTATCTGCGCCAGTAACGATTTTTCTATCAGCGAATGTTGGAGCAGAGCGGTATTGTTTTTGGAGTTATGTAACTTCTCAAAGAGGGGCTTTCGCGGGTTCTGCGTGCTTTCCCTG
>CAYURO010000037.1:0-13407 GCA_964447285.1 uncultured Enterobacteriaceae bacterium
GTCCATTTTCATCAGGCGGCCTCCTGACCGATCCGTCTTGCCGCAGACGCACAACGCCGGCAACTCGAAACCCGTGAATTTCACTGACCCAGTGTTTGTACGGCCACACATGGTCTGCCGTCAACCGGAGCCTGCCGAACCCGGCGGCACCTGGAGCCACGGGTCGACATGGGGTCGGTCTCGCGGTGGGCGCGGGTGGTCATTGTGGGCGTACCCCAATGCCGTGGGCGATGCCTTCTGGTCTCATGGCTCGTGAGACAACACGGACAAGCGCAAGGGCCGACGGCTCGGACGATGCACGGGCACCGCCGTCAGTTGCACTTCATGTATTCGCCGCCGTGCACCGCAATCCACGCGTGCACCAACTCTTCGGTCAAGTCTGCGTGGTTGTTGCAGAATCGCACTTGACCGCAGGACGTGACGGCCTCAAGTCCGGCCAGGCTCTTCAGGTACGGATTGCTGCCGACGTAAAGCCCGGTCGTGATCTGCGTCAGGACCGGAAATTCCATCGCCACCAGCGCCAGGTTGTTCGTGATCGTCAGCGTTTGCACCTTGGCCAGCGCCGGCCACGCGCCCATCCCCAGCAGGCCTGTCGTGGACGCTTCGAGCGCGCCGATTTCCGTCACCTTGCCCATGGGCGGAAAGCCCTTGAGCAGCTGCAGCTGGTTCAGCCAGATCGAGTCGGCCTTGCCTGTGACGTGGGTGCCGAGGCCCAGCAGCGTCGTCAGCTTGGACAGGTAGGTCAGCCGGATGTGGTTGACGCTGGTCAGACCGGCGAACGCGTCGACCAACTCCAGGTTCCCCAGATTGCTGATCTCGACGATCGGCGTGGTGCCCAACCCGCCGAACCCGCGGATCTCTTTCACCCCCGGCGAGTCCATGATGTGCACGCCCTGGTCCACCCGCTCGACAAGATCGAACCCGGACAGGAAGGTGGCCTGCAGATTGGTAAAGGTCAGCGAGCCGTAGATGTTGCGCAGGTCGGGCAGCACCAGACCGGGGTTCGCCGTGCCGCTCTCGAACTTCAGGTTGCCCGTCACGGTCTGCAAGCCGTTGACCGAAGCGAGTTCCGCCGCCGTCGCCTCGAGCCCGATGGTCAACGACCCGTCGATCACACACGGGTTCTTCAAGCCCGCAAGGACTCCTGGCCGGATGTAGTACGAGCCGCTGGTCGTCCCCGAGCAGCCGGTCTGCACCTGGGTGTCGCTCTTGGTGTCCGACCCTTGGGTCGTGTCGCCCGCGTCGGGGTTCGTCTGGGCGTCGGATGACGTCGCCGGCATGTTGGCGTCGATCAGCGGTGGTGTGTCCAGTTCGGGCAGCAGGCAGCCGGTCAGAAGCATCAGGATCGGAAGGGAAAATAGCTTGCGCAACATGGTGTTCCCTCGGGGGGTGGGAGGACAGGCGCGGGCGATGCAGGGTCAGAAGGCGACGCCCAGACCGATGCGGATCAGATCCTCGAAGTCGCGCCGGTTCGTGGTGCCGAACACGTTCAACCCCGCGTACTCCTGTGACTTGGTGGCGTCGAACGACTCCTGTTCGCGCTGGCTGGTGAAGTACTCGCCCCAGGCGAAAAAGGCGGGGTCGGTGCCGATGTACACGGTGCCCTTCAGGCTGGCTGCGTTGTTGCCGACGCCCTCGGGGCCCGTCGCATAGCTGGTCGCGCCGGGCCACCAGGTCCACGTCAGGTCGCCTTCGACGTCGCCCACCGCAAAGCCACCGCGCAGCTTCATGTTCAAGTACGAGGCCTGGTAGCTCATCCCCATGCCGGGTTCGAAGATCAACTGGAACAGGTCGCCGGTGCGAAACAGCGAGATCGGAAAGCCGGCCCACATGTCGAACTGAAAGCCGCCCAGGCCGAGGGTCTCGTCCGCCGCGGCTGGCACGCCGTCCCATCCCAGTTGGATGCCGCCCGAGAGACCTCCCAAGTTGCCCAGGGGCGAGGCGTGCGTGAACAACCCGCCCTCGGCAAACAGGATCACTTGCGATCCGGCCTGTCCCGACCGCTCGCCTTGGCCGTAGAAGCCGCCGACCAGGCCGTTGCGGGTCATGCCGTAGGGGCCGGCCGCGGTCTCTGCCAGCGCAGACGAGGCTGCGAGCGACAGCAGCGCTGCCAAGAAGAACCACCAGAAGCGAGGCTGGGTTGACCTGTGCATGACGTCCTCCTCGCGCCTAGAAGCGCAGACCCAGCGACCCGGAGTACCCGAAGTCACCCGACGTCAGCGACGGTGTGGTGGCGGCGGCGTCGAGGTACAGCCGCCCGAACAGCGCAGCCTGCAGTCCCAAGCGCCAGGGGAAGGCGTCGGACTCGACCTCCTTCGTGTTCTTGGCCGCGCCCGAGACGATCGGCGCCTCGTGCTCGGCGTGGCTGAGCCAGTTCCAATCGAAGTGCAGATAGGTCACGACCGGGCCCATCGCAAAGTTCAGTCGCATCGGCATTCCGAAGTACGTGTAGCGACTGACGAAGTACTGGCCCTTGTCCCGAAACGCCGACGTGATCTTGCCCAGACCCATGCCGACGTCGAACATGCCGCCCTCGAACGGGATGCCCACAAACATCAAGTTGGCCTTGTAGCCGGCCGACGTACCGCCGAGCGAGCGCGAGAAGACCTGCAGATCGAAGCTCTGGTTGGGCGATCCCATCATGTCGGATGCCGACTGTGCCGCCGCACCGGTGATCGCCGCCTGCTCGGCCGCGCTGTAGTAGGTCGTCTTGGTATAGCGGTAGTTCGAGTCTTCCCATGTCTCGACGCTTTTGGGACCCGACGCCGCCATCGCGCCGCCCAGGACCACCGCGATGGCGCCGATCGTGCCTGAGATCAAGCCGTTGCGCTCGAAGTAGCGAAAGCCGTACCCGATTGGCGTGGGGTCGACGCCGTCGCGCCAGCCGCTGAGCTCGCCGCGGCCGGCCTCGTAGATCGCGCCGCCGGTGACGGAATAGCCCATCAGCAGCGACTCGCCGCTCTCGAAGAGCTGCGCCCTTGCCGGGGCCGGGGTCATCAGCAACACCGCCAACGCAAATACCAATCCCCAGCGGAGCCCATGCGTACGGGTGCTGTCCATAGGGTCCCTCCCACGGAAAAGCCGCAGCGCGCGGCAGTCGTCGTTCGCTCACTGTGCGGGATCGTCGCCATGCCGCAGAACCTGTCAAGCCCGACCCTGTGCAACCGGACTCAATGGGTCCGATTTTTCGGCACCTCGGCCTCACCTTGCCTTGTCCGCCCTCCCTGCGAACCGGATGATGCAAGGCCGATCACCCTCTCCTCCAGCGCCGAGGCCCCGCATGTTCGCGCGCTGACCGACGCGGATCACCGCGGGACCGCTGGTGGCGGTTTTGGGGTTGCCGCGGCTGAAAAAAACAGGCATTGCGCTGGCTTGTGTGGATCTGCTGGTGGTCGAGGGGACCCGGAGGGGGCTTCGGCGTGCTCATCGGGCTGTGGATAATCAATCTCACGGTGGTACTGAGCGGTCATCTGGTGGGCAAACCACGCCGTCAAGTTCCCGATGGTTCAGAGAGGTCGATTCGTCCTGGGTCGAGGAGGGACCGAGCCGTCTCGGTCATGTGCAGCGGAATCGCTGACGGCAGCTGACCTTCGCGCGGCGTTGCTGCGCACGGTTCCGCCCGTCTCATTGCCGCACCGTTGTGTGCCACCGCTGCTGCCACTGCCCATCGAGTCCCGTAGCGCCACTTCGGTGTGAAGCAGTCAGCTTGTCTGACGCCAGCCGACCGAACGTTCGTTCGGTAAGATCTGGAATTTCCATGATGATCAAGCTGGCGCCAGGCCTCAGAGACACTCTGTGGCGCGATTGGAAAGCCCGGATCGGGAGAGGGAAGACCGATGCACTGTTCGACCAATCGTCATTTTGATAAGAATTGTGAAGAACGTCAACCGCTGTCAGACGGTTCCTCGTGATCGGAAGACCAGAGGGCCAATGTCCCTGCCGCTCGCGGGGAAGTCCCGCAGGGCGCAAAAAAGGAGCAAGATGCGACAATCCATGATCCTGACAATGCTTTCGACAAGCGTCATGACCTTGGGGATGTGGACTTCCGGGGCACAGGCCGTCAGCCCCATCCATTCCCCCATGCTCGGAGACGGTGCCGTCTACTCAGTTACTTCCACAGGCGTGTCACGGGTGGACTACGGCCTGATGGCCGTCGGCATGTCCAAGGCCGTCGGCCAGGACCGCCCTGTGGCGCAGGGTACGACCCAGATTCAGACCATCCGCTACGACCTCTCGGCGAAGCTTCACACCCGCGTGTTGGCGTCCGACGCCTCCGGCGTGCTGGTAGCCGCCCGCCTGCAGGACGTCTCGCTCATCGTGGACGGTTCGATGGACGTTCGGCGCGACCTGTTGTCCATGCCGTTCACCCTCCGTTACGACCGGTCGGGGCGTATGGTGTCGTTTCAGTTCACCGATCGCTTCCCCCAAGACCTGCGGACCGTCATCCAGCGCCTGGTCGAGCCGCTGCAGGGCGTTGCTGCGCCCGCGGGCGTCGCCGCCGCGTGGACGGCAAATGAGCGGGACAGCGACACCAGCTTCACCGCCCGGTACCAGTCCAGCGCCGTGAACCCGGCCAACGGGCTGACGACCTGGACCAAGACCAAGACGGAAGTCCGTCCCCAGAGTGCGGACCTTGCGGCGATCCCGCTGCCCGGCGCCCCGTCCGCGCGGGTCAACCGCTCCCAGACCACCCTGACGTTTGACGCGATCCGCGGCGACCTGGCCAGCGTCAGCAGCCGTGAGAGCGTGACGACTCGCATGGGTGCTGCGTTCTTCTCAGACTATGACACCACCTATCAGGCGCTCCGCGTGCAAGCCCCCCTGGCTCCCTTGGCCCGCACCGTTGCCGAAGCTGAGGCTCTGCGCCACGACCCGGCCTTTGCCCGCGCCAGACTGTATGACGTAGACGCCCACACGCGGCGCGCCGTCGAGGGCGTCCGCCTGACGGACATGATGGCGTCCTTCCGCAGCAAGGCCCCGACCGGGGTCGCGCTCGCCGCGCACCAGCTGGGCTCGTGGCTGCGCCTGAACCCTGCCGCGTCCATGGAAGTTGCGCGCCAGATCGACGCCATTGACCCCAAGGCGGAGCGGCCCGCTTTCGGCTTCGGTTGGGCGGCTCTGGCCAGCGCCGGGCACCCTGAGGCTCAGAAGGCACTGGTCGCTGTGGCGACGCAGCCCGGCTGGAAGGCCCTCTCCGCGCACAAGGCCTTGGTGGCCATGATGAACCTCGACTCCCCCGAGCCTGCGACGGCGAAGCAAGTGTGGGCCCTGCGCTCCTCGATTGCTGAGCGGGGCAACTCGCAGCGGCGCTTGTCCGTGACCACGAACGTGTACGGCGTTCTTGGCGACGTCCAGAAGGGCAACTCGGCACTGACCGATCAGGTGGTGGCGAACCTTGCCGGGCTGTTGAAGCAACCGGACTCCCAGAGCCGGGTTCTGGCTCTAGACGCCCTGTCGAACGTGGGCGACCTGAACCGGGTCGCGCCGCTGGCCGCGCAGCACCTCACCTCGACGGATCTTCGCGTGCGCAACGCCGCGTTCGGGACCTTCCGCCGCATGACCGGCGATGTCGCATTCCAGAAGTTTGCGGTGGCCTTCGCCACAGAGATGGAGCCTGAGATGCGTCGCGAGGCGGCTTTGGTGGCGTACCAGATGGAGCCCGGCTCCGCACGCAACGCATGGGCCACCAAGCTTGTGACTTCCGAGGCTGACCCGAAGGTGAAGAGCGAACTGGTTCAGATCTTGGGCCGGGGCATGAAGCGCTTCCCTGGGAACGCCCAGATTCTTCAGGACCTGCTGAGCACGACCCATGAGCGGACGGTGCGGCGCGACATCTACGCTTACGTGGCGCCCGTGACGAAGGGAGGTACCCGATGAAGACGACACACACCAAGACCCTGAGCCTCTCTCTGCTCGCAGTTGCCTTTGCTTTCGGCATGGGAAGCTGCACGAGCGAGCCTGGGATCCAGTGCGGCCCGAACACCAAGCTGGACGAGGCCACGAACAAGTGCGTGGTGTCCATGCCTCCCGGTATGAACATCATCGTTGACGACTTCGTTGTCGGCGACTTCGAACTGACCAATGTCGACGTCCCGGAGCAGCTCGAGGTAGGGTCGCCGCAGACCCGCACCTTCACCATCAGCAACAAGGGCGCGACGGACCGTCCGGTCGTGTCGATCCGCTACGCCATTGTTCCGATCAAGACCAACATCTCGGAACTGCAAGATCAACTTGCCTCGATCGTCGATGGATCGGAGCTCGACGCCACCTTCCTGGGCATCACGTTCATCAAGGACCTGAAAGCCGGTGAGACACGGTCGATCTCGTATTTCCTGGCCGCGCCGAACACGGTGGTGGATGGCCTGTACGGGTTCATGTTCGCCGTGGACGAGGTTCCGCTGATCGTGACCGAAGACGGCGGCTACGCCGTGGACTACTCTGCGGCCGGCATGAGCGACGCGGACGGTAGCGCACGCTTGGGTGACGCGGCGCTGTTGCACGCGCCTGCCTCCATCATCATCGGCAAGCCCGACCTGCCCAACTTGCGCGTCCTGTCCGCGAAGGTGGACAACAGCAGCTTCCAGCTGGACGAGACCGAGGGCAGCAAAGTCCCGATGTTCACGTTGAACGCCCGGATGAGCTCCCAGGCGATGAATCTGACCGAGCTGGTCACGGCGACGCTAGAACTGAAGCTCCCCGGCCACACGCCGAAGACCCCGGGCAAGGATTTGGGGCGTGAGTGGTTCGAGGAGAAGAAGTTGGATTTCGACACCGCTCCGGAAACCACCGAGTGGGTGTACGACCAAAACCGGACCTTCCCCCTGCTCTTCCAGCAGTCGGCCGGGCTGGTGGCAAGCAAGCTGTACAAGCCGAGCTGCCGGATGGAAATGGAGCTCCCCGCGGACGCCACCGACACAGAGGCGGAGCCGGTCGAGGTCGAGAAGTGCGCCGTCATCTTCAACGAGGAGGGTCGGGACGATGTGTACCGGCTTCACCTGCATCCCGGTGACATTCGCGTACTTGGCCTGACGGCGGACTTGGCCGCATTCAACCCGGACATCGACGAAAACGGCGAGATCGCAGGCAAGCTGGTCTACCGTCTGGTCACGCCCGCAGCGCAGTATCAGGGCAACACGGCGGACGACTCTGCCGAGATCCCGGTCGTCTTCATGGCGCCCCCGGCTGCTCCCGACGCAACGGACAACGACACCGACAACGGCGGGACGGACGTTGCGGCAAACGCCGCCAAGGGGCCGTACTCGTACGTCGTCAAGGACGACCTCACCCAGTCAGAAGTCGGTAACACTTGGTTCGGCGCCGGCTATCGGCTCGAGAATGCGGCCAGCAACGAAAAGCGCTGGGATGTGACCACGGCTGGCTATCGGAACGCCGGCGGCAAGGTGTACGCCAACCTCCTGAAGCAGGAAGTCATCATCCTGGGGGCTGGCGGCAAGCTGGACTGGAACAATGCCAATCCGGTCGGACAGTGGGTGGCCGAGGCGAACCTGACGGTCTTCAACTACAAACTGTTGAACTTGGCCTTCCTCGACAAGGTCTGCAAGACCAAGGACAAAGTCACGGCCTGCCAGATCTTTGGCAATGTCGAAGGGCTCGACGACTGGGACCCCAAGGCGGAGAGCGAGAAGACCGACAAGGGCGACGACGCGGACACGGAGGAAGAAGGCACCGAGATGAAGAAGGAGTGGGGAACCACCTTCATGGCGGGTCCGATTCCCCTCATGTTCACGGCCGAGATCGCCCTGGAGCTCGGGCTCAATTACTCGGGCAAATTCCTGATCGACCAATCCGACCCGGTCTTCAAGTACGGCATCGAGTTCGCCATCGGCCCCTATGCTGAGCTGAAGGCCCAAGTGTTCGGTGGCATCAGCATCGGCATCGCCCGGGCGGGTATCGAAGGCAACCTGTCGATCATCAAGGTCGAGTTCATGCCCACCATCACCTTCCTCACCCGGTCGGCGATGGACAAGACGAAGGATTGCCTTCGCTACGGCAACACGACCCTGACCTTCGAAGGACCCCTGACCTTGACGGGACCCAGCGGCAACATCCAGATCGTTGCGTACTTGGGCTTCAAGTTCTGCTTCTTCGGCAAGTGCTGGAAATGGGAGATCAAGGTCTTCAGCTTCACCATCGCCAGCTTCAGCACGTTTGAGTACACGTGGATGCTGTGGTCCGTCCAAAAGGAATGGTCCAAGCTGCCCACCGACGTTGGGATGTGCACCGACGCCTACGCACCGCCGGACAAGCTGGTGTGGAACTCGCCGACGAGCTGTAGTGGCAGCTACTGCAACTCCTCGTCGACAGGCACGGCCGCAAGCCGCTCGCCGGACAAGGTGCTGGCCGCCTACAAGTCGACCTACGATCTGGCAAAGGTCGCGTCGGGTTGTGTGGACGTCACCGTGTACGGCGTGACCGAGACGAGCAACGACGTGGTCGTCTTGTACGACGCGAGCGGAGTCGTGCAGAACTCGGTGACCGTCAAGGGAACGAAGGTGCTGGGATGGTCCGGTACGGTCAACAAGACGCTGCGGGTCTGCTCGCCCAAGGTGACTGCAACTCTTGAGACCAATGCCAGCAACACCCGAACGGGTGTGACCGTCACCTTCAATCCGGTGCGGTAGTCTATGAGGATTCCTGTCCCCGGCAGGCCCGCCCTGCGGCTGTCGCTCCGGGTCTGCCGGGTGACGGGAATTCTGTGGCTTCTTTCCGTGGCGTTGCCATCCTTTGCGCTTGTGGGTGGCAGCGCCTTGCCCAATCAGGCCGACCCTGGTGCTGCCGGGCGTCGCGCCGTCGCGCCGTTGACCCGAAACGGCACACCGTTCTGCACCGCTTGGTTGGCCTCGCCCCGACGTGCGGTCACCGCCGCGCATTGTATGTCTGATGTGGATGACTTGCCGGCGCTCGACCTCGAGATCCTCGCGGCGGACGGCAGTCGGGTCCCGCTGCCCGTGGTCGCAGCAGAGATCAAACCCGACGCAGACTTGGCCGTCCTGACCCTTGGGGTAGCACCTTGGGCCGAGCTGGGGGTCGAGCCTCTGAGCTGGCGCGCGATGGCGCCCGCCAACAACTGGATCGGACGACGTATCGAGGTCGCCGGAGCCGGAACCGGAACGCCCGAGGACCAAGGAATCGCCTGGGGCACCTGCACGGTCACCGAGGTGGAACCGGCCGGGATGCACTTCCTTTGCGACGATGGCGTCGGCCCCTGCCGGGGCGACTCAGGGGGCCCATGCCTGCTGGAAGCCGAAGGATCAACGCCGGTTCAGGTGGTCGCGGTCCAGACCTCCGGTGCGCTTGACTGCGACGGGGCGGGTTGGGCCATTCGGACGGACACGACAGCGGCGTGGATGGAGGAAGCGATCGCGCGGCCGCTCCCTGCCGTCAGCGAACCCTGCGGAGACGCCCCCGACAAATGCGACGGCCGCGTTGAGTGGCGCTGTCGCAGCGGCTGGTGGCGCACGCGGGATTGTGCACTGCTGGACGCAGGTTGCGGCGACCGTGGTCTCGGCCTGGGTGCCGGGTGTCTGCCGCCTTCCTGTGGCGACTTGGATGCCCGGGGTGCCTGCGACGCAGGCCAGGCTCGCTGGTGCGGGATCGGCGGCCTCCAGAATCAGAACTGCCCTGCCTTGGGGCTCGCTTGCGGTTGGGACGCGGCCGCGGGCGGTTACCGCTGTGGTCCGGCGACGGCAGATGCGGTTTCTGAGGCGGCACCAGACGCAACGGAGCTGGTGGCGAATGCCGACGAGCCCCCCGCAGAGGGCGCTGCAGGGATCAGCGGTTGCAACGCCGGGAAGTATCCGGTTTCGCTCTCGAGCGTCTGGGTGATCGTCGGACTGCTGGGCGGCTGGGTCGTTGCGGCTCGCCGAGACCGCCATGAACGAGACCGCCATGAATTTGTGCAAAAGAGGAGTCGGACATGACGAACGTGAAGACGACAGGTCAAGGTCGGATTTGGACACTCGCAGTGGCGGTGTTGCTCACGGCAGGCGCCTGCGGGACCAAGGTGGAAGAAATCGCCCTTCCGACGAGTGCGGTCGCTTCTGGCTTCGTTCTGAAGACCGACTCCTTCTTCTTTCCCAACTTCGGCGGGGTCAGTGCAGTTGCCTCGATGAACCCTGCGTCTGTTGCCCGCCTGTTCGGCGAGGCGGCGGCGTGCGCGTCGGTCAAGAACGACGTATGCCTGCTGCGCCCGGTGGCCAAGACGTGGATGAAAGCGGTCAATCAGTCGATGCAAGGGGGACGCTGCGAGGGGTTCGCGGTCCTGAGCGGCCTGATGTTTCTTGGGGAAATGTCGCCGAAGGATTTCGGGGCGGACACCGTCGCGGGCTTGGGCCTGAAAGACAACACGCTGTTGGCGCGGGAGATTGCCTTCTGGTACTCGACGCAATACCTGCAGGATGTCGTGTTGACGGGCTCGCAGCAGCTGTCGGCGAAGAAGACCGTGTCGTTTCTGGCCGAGGAGTTTGCCAAGCCTCTGGCCAAGCAGCAGGGCTGGCGCTTGGGCATCGTGCGCTTGGACGACGAAGGCCGGGTGATGGGCGGACACGCGATTCTGCCGTACGCCTTGGAACCGGAAGCAGTCGCCGGCAAGTACCGGCTTCTCGTCTACGACAACAACCACCCGGAACTGGAGCGGGCCATCCTGATCGACACGAACCTGAACCGCTGGGAGTACGTGGCGTCCACTGACCCCACGAACAGCGCCGCGCTGTACTTTGGGGACTCCAAGAACGGCAATCCGATGTACTTGGCCCCAGTTCGCGCCAGAACGGCGAAACACCCTTGCCCCTTCTGCACAATGGAGGAGGCCGCGGGTCAGGCTGCGTTGGCTCAGGTCTTCGGCTTCGGCAGTGCTGAGGTGTCCGTCGAAACACCGACCGGCAAGAAGGCCGGACTGATCAACGGCCGCTGGGTCAACGAGATCCCGAACGCTAGGGTCGAGCCAACCTTCAGCCTGGACCCCTGGGCGGACCCCATGCCGCCCGTGATGCTCGTTCCGCGGGGGGATGTCTCCGTGACCATCACCGGTCGGTCCGACGGCGGGTCCGCTGGTGCGATTGTCAATGGGCCCGGGTTTGCTGCCACCGCGGAGACGACGTTCCTGCAAGGAGACAAGGGGGTTACCCATCAACTGGACGTGTCCGGTGACGGTACCGCTGTGCGGTTCAAGCCCGGAAAGGCCATCGACGGGGTGGTCACCGTGAGCCATGAGACGAAGTCGGGCGGTCAGCTGGCCGTGACGCTGACGTTCAAAGCGGCCGACGGAGTCTCTTCGGTCGAGATCGCCGTGGACATCGTCAAGGGCGACGCCACCTTGGGGGTCAAGGGCGAAGGCGATATGAACTTGACGATTGAGATCACCAAGTCCAGCAAAGACGGCGAGGACACCCTGAACGGCACCGTGGTCAACCCCGCTGGAGGGACGGTGACCGTGGACGTCGAGCACTGGAACGGAAGTGGCACCCCCATGCCTGTGGAGATCGACACCGACGGAGACGGCACCCCGGACCAGTCGAGTCAGATCGAGGACCTCGGCCCGCCGGAGGACTGTGCGAACAGCCAGAAGGACAACTCTGAGACCGACATCGACTGCGGTGGAGCGTGCACCACGAAGTGCATCGACGGGCGCGGCTGCCTGATGGCAGACGACTGCGTCTCGGGATTCTGCAACGCCACGACCAACGTGTGCGTCGCGACGCACTGTGACGACGCAACCAAGAACGGCGGCGAAACCGACAAGGACTGTGCAGGCGGCTGCGCGAAGAAGTGCGACGCTGGTCAAGTTTGCGCCACCGACGGGGACTGCTCGACCGGAATGTGCAACACGCTGACCCATCGCTGCAGCGCGACCGCGTGTGAGGACGGCCGCAAGGACGGGGACGAGACCGATAGCGACTGCGGGGGCACCTGCGGGGAGAAATGCAGCCTGGGCAAGGGGTGTGGCAAGGGCGGTGACTGCAAGTCCGGGTTCTGCAACCCAACCACTCAGGTGTGCGTGGCATCCCACTGCCTCGATGAGGTGGTGGATGGCGACGAGACGGGCATGGACTGCGGCGGGTCCTGCCAGAAGAAATGCCCGCTGGGAATTGGCTGCTTGGTCGGGGCCGACTGCGCATCGACCTTCTGCAACGCGCAGACCCTCTTGTGCGTGGCGACGCAATGCGAAGACGGCGAGCAGGACGGTGACGAGACGGGCGCCGACTGCGGCGGAGCGTGCGCGACGAAGTGCGCCGATGGTCAGGGCTGCCAGACCGGCGCCGATTGCGCGTCGACCTTCTGCCACACGACGAACCTTGTGTGCGTGGCGACGGAGTGTGACGACGGCAAGCAGAACGGGCAGGAGACCGGCATGGACTGCGGCGGGACGTGTGCGACGAAGTGCGCCGTCGGCCAGAGTTGTGTGACCAACGCAGACTGCGCATCGGTCAACTGCAGCGTGCAGAATCACTTGTGCGTTGCAGGCGAGTGTGACAACGGCAAGCAGGACGGCGAAGAGTCAGGCGTCGATTGCGGAGGGGCCTGCGTGACGAAGTGCGCAGACGGTGTGGGATGCATGACTGGGGGCGACTGCGCGTCGACCTTCTGCCACGCGCAGACCCACCTCTGCGTGCAGACGCAGTGCGACGACGGTCAGCAGAATGGGCAAGAGACCGATGTCGACTGCGGCGGGACGTGCGCGACGCAGTGTACCGACGGTCAGGGCTGCGCAAGCGGCGCCGACTGTGCGTCGACCTTCTGCCACGCAAAGGGTCACATGTGCGTGGAAACCGAGTGTGATGACGGCGTAAAGAACGGGCAGGAGACGGGCGAGGACTGCGGCGGCGGCACCTGCCCGACGCAGTGCGCCGTCGGCGAAGGCTGCGCGACCGGCGCCGACTGTGCGTCGACGTTCTGCAACGGGCCGTCCCAACTGTGCGTGACGACGCAGTGCGACGACGGCAAGCAGAACGGCAAGGAGACCGGACAGGACTGCGGTGGACCCTGCGCGGCAAAGTGCGCGGAGGGAAATGGCTGTCAGACCGGCGCCGACTGCGCGTCGACCTTCTGCCACGTGCAGACCCACTTGTGCGTGCCGACGCAGTGCGACGACGGCGAGAAGAACGGCCAGGAAACCGGCGCGGACTGCGGCGGGACCTGCGCGACGAAGTGCGCCGACGGGTTGGGCTGCGCGAAGGGCACCGACTGTGCGTCGACGTTCTGCAACGGGACGTCGCAAGTGTGCGTGGCGACACAGTGCGACGACGGCGAGCAGAACGGCCAGGAGACCGCGGTGGACTGCGGCGGGACCTGCGCGACGAAGTGTGCGGACGGCAAGGGCTGCCAGGCCGGGGCCGACTGTGCGTCGACGTTCTGCAACGGGACGTCGCAAGTGTGCGTGGCGACACA
>CAYURO010000037.1:13507-44362 GCA_964447285.1 uncultured Enterobacteriaceae bacterium
AGTGCGACGACGGCGAGCAGAACGGCCAGGAGACCGCGGTGGACTGCGGCGGGACTTGCGGTACGAAGTGCGAAGACGGGCAAGGCTGCGCGAAGGGCGCCGACTGCAAGTCCTCACTCTGCAACGCGCAGTCCCAGGTGTGCGTGGCGACGCCGTGCGACGACGGTCTGCAGAACGGGCAGGAGACCGCGGTGGACTGCGGCGGCACCTGCGCCACGAAGTGTGCGCTTGGGAAGGGGTGTGCGACGGGCGGTGATTGCAAATCCACCTACTGCAACGCGCAGTCCCAACTGTGCGTGGCGACCCAGTGCGACGACGGCGAGCAGAACGGCCAGGAGACCGGCGAGGACTGCGGCGGAATCTGCGCGACGAAGTGCGCCGACGGGTTGGGCTGCGCGAAGGGCACCGACTGTGCGTCGACGTTCTGCAACGGGACGTCGCAAGTGTGCGTGGCGACACAGTGCGACGACGGCGAGCAGAACGGCCAGGAGACCGCGGTGGACTGCGGCGGGACCTGCGCGACGAAGTGTGCGGACGGCAAGGGCTGCCAGGCCGGGGCCGACTGTGCGTCGACGTTCTGCAACGGGACGTCGCAAGTGTGCGTGGCGACACAGTGCGCCGACGGCGAGCAGAACGGGCAGGAGACCGCGGTGGACTGCGGCGGGATCTGCGCGACGAAGTGTGCGGGCGGCAAGGGCTGCCAGGCCGGGGCCGACTGTGTGTCGACGTTCTGCAACGGGACGTCGCAAGTGTGCGTGGCGACACAATGCGACGACGGCGAGCTGAACGGCGACGAGACGGCGGCAGACTGCGGTGGCTCGTGCCCCACGAAGTGCGCGAATGGCTTGGGCTGCGCGGCCGGAGCCGACTGCTCGTCCGCATTTTGCAATACGCAGGATTCCCTTTGTGCGGAGCCGGCTTGCGACGACGATCAGGTGAACGGTGACGAGACGGGCCTTGACTGTGGCGGTTCATGCTCGACGAAATGCGCCGACGGCGAGGGTTGTCAGGTCGCGACGGACTGTGCGTCCGAGGCGTGTCACGCCAACAACCTGTTCTGCGTGGCCACTACGTGCGAGGACGGCGCACAGGATGGTCAGGAGACCGGACCGGACTGCGGCGGGACCTGCGCAGCGAAGTGCGCAATCGGCGTCGGCTGCAGCGGGGCTGCGGACTGTCAGTCCAACGCCTGCAACGAAAACACCCTTGTCTGCTACGTGCCGTCGTGCAGCGACGGGGCCAAGAACGGCTCGGAAACCGGCACCGACTGCGGTGGACCCTGCCCAACCACCTGCCCGCTGGACGGTGGGTGCAGCCAGAATGCCGACTGCACCTCGGGCATGTGTCACGCGACGACCCAAGTATGTGTGGCAAGCCTGTGCGAGAACGGGGTTCAGGACGGCAGCGAGACGGCGGCGGACTGCGGTGGGCTCTGCCCGGCCTGTTCGGCTTGCCAAGACGGCGTGCAAAACGGCACCGAAACCGACATCGACTGCGGCGGCTCCTGTGGCGCTTGCGTCGGTTCGGCCTGCAACAGCGCGGGGGATTGCGCCACAGGCGTCTGCATCGACAATGTCTGTCGCAATCAGGTTGGCGCGGCCCAAGTCCGGCCGTCCGGCGTTCTCGACAACATAGCGCGCTTCAAGGACAACGGCAGCTTCGTGGACTTGCCTGTCGCGGTCGCTGCAGCGGCCACGGTGCAGTTCGGCAGCAGGGTCTACCTGTTGGGTGGGTACATCGACGGGTCCATTTCCAACGTCATCTACGAGGCCGTTGCTGACCAGGACGGCTTGGTCTTCTCGTTCAAGACCGTCATGACAACCCTTGCGGTGCCCAGGGCCGCAGCCCGTGCCGAGGTCATCGGCAAGTACCTGTATGTGTTCGGAGGCGTCAACGACTTCGGGCAACTGGCCTCCGTGGAACGAGCGGTCTTGGACAGCAACGGCATCGCCGCCGCATTCGAGGTCCTGCCGATCACTCTGGTGACGCCGCGGCAGAACTTCCAGACGCTGGTCACGAACGGTCACGTCTATGTTTTGGGCGGCAACTATCCGCAGTTGGACAGCATCGAGGTCGCCCCGGTCAACGCCATCGGAGACCTGACCGGACCGTTCACCGAACTGGTGCGGACTGCGGTCAGCGGTACCGTCGTCACCAACGGTCTCGTGCAGGCCCGATGGACCCACGGTCTGCTGCGCTTGGGCAGCGACGTGTACATCCTGGGTGGTGAGGACATGGCCAGCATCGAAAAGACGACCATCCGCCCCGACGGCACCCTGGACAATTTCGAGTTGTTGACCATCGAGTTGGCCGGCAACCGGAACCGCCCCAACGTCATTGCCCTGGCCAACAAGGTCTATGTCTTCGGCGGCTGGGCCAGCCAATTCCTGACCAGAATCGACGAGGCGGACATCGTGGATGGCGTCGTTGGGCCGTTCACCGTGGCGGGGATCACCCTCAGTCAGCCTGTGGAGGATGCTTCGTGCCTGTTGACGAACAGCGCGGTCTACCTGCTCGGCGGGTCGGCTGGCGGTGCGTACAATTACGTCCAGCGGGGCATCATCCTGTCACCGTAACCCCGTCTGCGTGCGGGTGTGACCGTGAGGGTGGGCGTCGTTGCGTGCGGTGTTCTCCATCGACATCGAAACGCGCTCCGTTTGTGGCGACCGGCGCAAGGCCTTGGCATCAGGACACATTCCTGGCGATTTGCCCGACCTTCAGGGGCAGGTATTCACCGTTGACCAGTTCGGTTGCCGGGGGAAATGGATACCTGCCCCCCATGGATGGACTCTCGCGAGAGGTCATCCGATACTGAGTTGTCGGGCAATGACAACGAACTCTTGCTGGGTCTCCTTGGAGGTCTGCATATGCATCCGGGCAGAATGCTGGCCGGTTTCCTTCTTCAGGGAACGGGCATGCGCGTCGCAGGCCGGGACCCCCTTGGTCCGGCGGACCGGATGGCTTTTGCGGCGGCTGCGGCCCGGCTGACCACTCGCGGGCTCGAGGTCACAGGTGTCGTGATCATCGCCCTGACGCTCGCGGCCTGGCCGACGGACTGGTTCGTCTTCGGCGCCGACAGGTCCGTCTTCCATGCCTTGGTCCAGTGGCGCCTGCTCGTGCTGTCCGTGTGCGCCGTCGGGCTCGTGATGCTGCGCCCGGGCCGGCATTTTGCCGAGCGGCCGCTTGTGGTTGCGTTCACGATATACTGGGCCGTCTCGGCCGGTACGGGCTGGCTCATGGGCACGGCCGGGGGCCTCGAGTCACCGCTCTTCTACGGCATCTACACGGCACCCCTGCTGTCGGTGCTGTTGGTCGTCAACCTGCGGTCGCGTATCGTCGTCACGGCCGGCATTGTCCTCTCGTATTTGGCGTGCTTCTTTCTCGCGGACCTTCGGCATTTGACGCACCCGATGATTGCGACGCCCGTGGTGTGGCTGTCAGCGTCAGCGGTCACGGTCGTCGTCGTTGGGCACGTCGTCTACCTGCTGTTGCGCGAGAACTTCCTGCAGCAGGTCGCGCTGGACCGCCTCAATCGCCGTCTCGAGCAAGCCGTGTCCGAGCAAACGGGCGAAATCGGTCAGCTGGCGAGCAACCTGGTCACGGTTCAGGAGGAGGAGCGGACGCGCATCGCGCGGGAGGTTCACGATGAGCTGGGTCAGACCCTGACCGGACTGCGCATGGAGGTCGACCGCCTGATCCGACCTCTGACGGCGAGTGGCAACGTCGCACCGCCGGACCGCGACCTCGGCCCAGCCATGGAGCTGATGGACGCCATCCACAGCTCGATCGACGGTATCCTGAACCATTTGCGACCGGGCACTTTGGCCACGGCGGGGCTGACGGCGGCGATCGAAACGCTGGGCAAGCGCACGCATCGCGAGCACGGTGTGCGTTGCAACGTGGACATCGACATCGACGAGGAGGAACTCCCGGACGACGAGACGACTGCCCTCTACCGGATTGTTCAGGAGGCGTTGACGAACGCCTGCCGGCACGCGCAGCCGCGGACGATCGACATCTCGATCCGCGGCACCGAACAGGGGATCGTCCTGACGGTCAGGGACGACGGCCGCGGCTTCGATGTGACGGCGATCCCGCCGCGCACTGGGTTTGGGCTCCTTGGCATTCGCGAGCGCTCGCGCCTGCTCGGCGGGCAGTGTGAGGTCTCGAGCCGCCTTGGCCAGGGCACAACGGTGGTCGTGAGGTTCCGCGCGCCGGCCGGGCGCCCGGGCTCGGAGGTAGAAGCGTGATCCGCGTGTTCGTGGCAGATGACCACACGATCGTGCGTGAGGGACTCAAACGCGTCCTCGACGAGACGGTCGACCTGTCCGTTTGCGGTGAAGCCACGAGTGCCCCTGAGGTACTGGAGCGGCTGGCCCAGGCCCGGAGCGACGTCGTTGTCCTTGACGTCAACATGCCGGGAAGTCACGGAACGTCGCTCGTCAAGCAGGTGCTTGCCTGCCGGGACCCGCCGAGGGTCGTGATCTTCACGATGTATCCTGAGGACGGTCATGCGGTTGCCTTCCTGCGTGCGGGCGCCAGTGCATTTATCAGCAAGCGCCACTCGTCGCTGGAGCTGGTCGAGGCCATCCGGAAGGTGCACTCCGGCAGGCGCTACATCTCGCCCGCCCTGGCCGACTTCCTGTTTGAGCACCAGATCGACCTTCGCAAGACCCTGGCGGAGCTGCTGAGCGACCGCGAGATCGAGGTGGTCCGCGCGCTGGCGGAGGGCAAGCGCGCGGTGGACATCGCGGTTGAGTCCGGGGTGACGCCGAGCACGATCAACACGTTCGTTCACCGCATCAAGACCAAGCTCGGGGTCCGCACCGTGGTAGAGGTTGTCCAGTCCGCGCGCGATGCCGGTCTGGTGGGCTGAGCACCCGCGCCCGCGGCGTCGGGGACCGCACGTGGACGAAACGCCACACCCGGCTAGCGGTGTGGACGTTCGATGATTTTGCGCATCGAGCGACGCTCCTAGGATTCCATCCAGCTTTTCAGAAGACTTCTTGCGGAGGGCGCCATGGCACAGGAGCGCGCACGGCCGGTCCAGAGCGCAACGGCGCCAGCTTCCACCCCATCCGCCCCGGCACCGCAAGGTGGCCGTACTGGGCTGGTGAAGACCCTGCGGGGCCTGGACTACGAGGGTGGCCGCGCGGCGGTGAGTCCGCCCGGAGACCCGCGCACCAGTGCTTCTCGCGCGGCGATGACGAGCCCGGGCGATGCGACGGAGCGCGACGCGGATCGACGCGCAGCGAGGACCGGCCCGCTCTCGCCGGGGAACCTGGGCAACGCGCGCCTGCACGCAGGGGGCGAGGCCGATCCAGACATGCACCGGATGGGCGCCAAGGCGCTGACCCGCGGTCAGGACATCTACCTGCGCGGCGACGTCGCACCAGACAGCCCGGAAGGCGGCGGGATCTTGGCCCACGAGGCCGGACACGCCGCACAGCCGGGGGCGGAAGACCGCTTGGCCGCGTGGTGGGATGACGGGCATCAGGCCATCACGCGCAACGTGGGCCTGAAGATGCAGAACCAGATCGACCCCGAGGCCTCGGACTTCGTCGCCCGAAAGGCCGGCGCGTTGGACCGCACCTACCAGTCGATGGCGCAGAACTTCATGCAGTACCTAGGGGTTGCGGGCGAGATGAAGGCGCAGTTCCTGGACGACATGGTGGAGGGCCAGGAGAACGACCTGAGCAAGGAGCGCGAGGCCCACGGCGTCCACACCCCACCCAAGCCCGAGAAGCCCGTCGAGTCCGGCACCAAGAAGAAGGGCGAGTGGAAGAACAAGGACAAGGTGAAGACGAAGGAAACCAGCGTCGAGGAGAGCCAGAAGCGCTGGGATCGACTGGAGTTCCACGTCCGCCTGCCGAACGAGATGCCGCTGCATGGCGAGGCCGGCGGCTACGTGTCCGACGGCGGCGTCGGGCGCAACCAGCAGGCAGTCGGCGACCTGGTGCAGAAGGCGGCCGATTCGTACAACCGCGCCTCGGGTCGGGGGGTCGGAAACTACCGCGAGGGGTTGAACCGCCTGGCCGACGCAGCGCACGCCAACGAGGACCGCGGCTCGCACGGCGAGGGGATGCCCTTCACCGGCCACGACCCACGGCTGCAGTTCCCGACACAGCCCAACGGCCAGCCCAACCCCAACTACCGGCCCGGGTGGGACTGCGACGACGTCTCGAAGAACACCGGGGGGCGCGCTCTGGCCGAGGACTATGCGCGCGAGGTGTTCGAGTCGTTCATCGGCAAGCTGAACCCGGACAAGGCGGTCAACCTCAAGGAAGGCAAGGGCGGCGGGAAGTCGCGCGGGATTGGCCTGCGCAACACGATCAAGCACGTCGGTGAGAAGTCTGGAAAGCGGGGGCTCGAGGACCCGCAGTCCTTGGTCCGCGACAACGACGCTTACGAGAAGATCAAACTTCAGGCGCCTTCCCCCACCTCAGACCCGAACTCCAGTGCATTGGAGAACATGGATCGCTTCATCGCGGGGGGCGGACTGGTCCGGGACCTGGAGTCTCGCCTGGGCGTGCTGCGCGGTGAGGTGTCGCCGAAGAACGTGGTCGAGCTGGAGAAGGTCTACAAGAAGTTCAGCCGCCTTGCCGACGCCGCGGACGCCGTCAAGCACTACGCCCGGACGCTGATGACCGACGCGTGGGGCATGGTGGACGAGAAGACGCACCCCAATGAGTCAAAGGTCGTCAAGGAAGCCGGCATGGCCGCGCAGCGGTTCCGGACCCTGGCCAGCCAGACCGAGGGCAAGCTGAAGAAAGACGAGATCCGGCGCCTCTCGATGGCGGTCGGCGTCGCGTGCAGGGACCACCAGAAGCCACTGGTCGACGCGGCCCGGGTGCTCTGGCCCGGTGTGGTTCAGGAGAGCGGCGGCGAGCAGAAGCAGCCGGAACCCGAGCAGGAAGCTCCGACGACCGAGCAGAAGGGCACCGATGTTCTGCCGCAGACAGGAAAGCAGCCGCAGCAGACGATCAGCAAGACGTCGAGGACCCCGTCGGATCCGTTGTCCGAGG
Source organism: uncultured Enterobacteriaceae bacterium (assembly GCA_964447285.1). Lineage (GTDB taxonomy): Bacteria > Myxococcota_A > UBA9042 > UBA9042 > UBA9042 > CAJBNH01. Next base: position 20,533 of record CAYURO010000037.1, read on the forward strand.
CGCGCGAACAGGCCCGACTGGACTCGATCCTGGTCCTGCGCGAGCTGAAGGCCGGTGTCCACACGCCGGTGGAGATGGAGAAGGGCAAGGACAAGTACCAGTACTTCAGCAAGCTTCTGGGGCGGGTGGCAAAGTACCGCGACGCCTGTCCGCAGGGTTCCGACGAGCGCATCCGGGCCGGTGGCATGTGCACGAAGATCGAGGGCTGGATCCAGACCATCCACGGCCCCAAGAAGGGCCACGCCACGCTGCTCGGGGACACGCTGCAGGGGGTCTCGACCTTCCTGGACGCCGTCGAAAACCGGTAGGAGTTGGGTGCGCTTCGTGAATTCGCTGGTGGACTGAAGGGGGGGGCGACGCTCCCGTCCGCTCGCGGCGCTTGCGAAGGGACGGCAAGAGCCCCCGTCTTGACAGAAACCCACACGGGAAGCACGGTTCCAAGCGGTCGCACGGCCGCCTGAGGAGCCCCACATGCGTCATTTCCCCCCCCTCGCTTGCGGTCTGTCGTCGTGGCTCGCCGTGGTGGTCCTGCTGGCTGGGTCCACCGCCTGTGGCAGCGACCCCGCGACCACACCTGACTCGACCGCGACCGCCGACACCCTCGACGACACGACGACCGACGTCGCCGCCGACACCACGGCCGACGACGCCGATGCCGGTCCCGACACCGCCGTCTGGCAGCCGCCCGCCGTCGCTCCGCCGGACGAGGGCACGGCCGTCGCTGCGGGCAATTGGGTGGTCGGCGTCGTCACCGGCACGACCGATGGGGTCGAAGAAGCGTTGTGGAACGGCTCCTTCGCCATCCCCAAGCCCGGTACCAAGGCCTATGGCTTCACCTGGGTGCAGCGCAAGCCCGACGCGGGGGGCACCTTCACGCTCGGCGGCAACGGCAACCTGCTGGCCTGGGCGGCGACGACGGTCACGGTCGATCAGCCGACGCCCCTGATCGTGCGCGCCGACCGGGCGTGGGACGTGTTCGTGAACGGGCGTCGGCAGCCGGGCGACGTCTACGGTTCGGGTGCGCTGCGGTCGCCGGCGCGGCTGGAGGCGGGGGCGAACGCGGTGGTCCTGCGGGCGCGCGCCGGGCAGACGCTGTCGGTGGGGCTGCAGACGTCGACCCACGAGGTGTTCTTGAACGGAAATGACAGAACGCTGCCCGACTTTCGCGTGGGCGACGGCACCGAGCGTTGGGTGGGCGTGCCTGGGCTGGTGTTCGGCCCCAGCGCGACGCACGTCACGGCCAGGGTGGCCGAGAACGCGTGGTTCCAGGCGTCTGAGACCGCGCTGCCTGCGCTGGCGGGGGGCGCGGTGACGCAGGTGCCGTTCCTGCTGAAACCCAAGGCGATGGCCAAGGACAAGGACCAGAAGTGGACGGCCGAGCTGCGAATCGATTCGCCCGCCTGGACCCACAGCTATGCGCACACGGTGGAATTCACGACCGTCGCCCCCGACGCCAACTTCCGCCAGACGTTTCGCAGCCCCGACGACAGCTCGGTGCAATTCTACGGGGTGCGGCCGCCGCTGAACTACGGGATCTCGAAGGAGTATGCCCTGGTGCTGTCGCTGCACGGCGCGGGCGTCGATGCGCTCGGCCAGGTGGGCGCCTACTCGTCGCGCGACTGGACCTGGATCATCGCCGCCACCAACCGCCGCCCGTTCGGGTTCGACTGGGAGGAATGGGGCCGCATCAACGCGATCGCCGCGCTCGACGACGCGCAAGCCCGCTTCCTGACCGACCCGACGCGCACGTACTTGGTCGGCCACTCGATGGGCGGCCACGGCACCTGGCAGGTCGGCGTTCACCATGCGGGGCGGTTCGCGCTGGTCGGCCCCAGCGCCGGGTGGAACTCGTTCTACAGCTACGCCGGCCAGGCCAAGGAACCCACCTACCCGTTCAACCGCGCCCGCGCCCACAGCAAAACCACCGACTTCATTGGCAACCTCGCCCACCGCGCGGCGTTCGTCCTCCACGGCACCGCGGACGACAACGTGCCGTGGTCCGAGGGGCAATTCATGCTCGACGCGGTCAGCAAGGTCACCGACGACGCGCACCACTACTGGAAGGAGGGCGGTGGCCACTGGTGGGACGGCGAAGAGGCCCCCGGCGCCGACTGCGTGGACTGGATCCCGATGTTCGACCTGATGCAGCAGCGCAAGCTCGACCTGACCGAGACCGAGTTCACCTACACGTCGGCCGGCCCGTGGTACGGCGCGAGCTACAGCTATGCCACGATTCTGTCGAACGAATCGCCCAAGGCCCACTGCGTGCTCGCGTCCAAGGTCGAGGCAGGCAAGCTCGAGCTGACCACCACCAACGTCCGCACCGTGCGCATGGACGGAAAAGCGTTGCGCGGCAAGGGCTTCACGCAGTTGACGGTGAACGGCGAGACGGTCGAGGTGCCCGATGCGGTGTTCGTCCACGGCCCGCAGACGGGAAAGCGCGAGCACGTGACCGGCCCGTACAACCAGGTGTTCCACCAGCCGTTCCTGTTCGTGTACCCGGACGACGACGCCAGCTATGCCGACTATGCCGCCTATCTGGTGTCCGACTGGGCCTTCATCGGCAACGGCCACGCGGGCGCGCTGCCGGCCTCGGCGCTGACGCCGCAGATCCGCAAGGACTACAACCTGATCCACCTGGGTCCCGACGCCAAGCAGCTGGGCGGGGCCGACGCGGGGCCGTTCACGTGGGACGATGCCGGTATCCAGTTGGATGACAAGGACTTTGCCGGCGCCGGGCTGCTGACGGTGTTCGACACGGGCGAGCGGCTGGCGGCGGTGGTGGCCGCGCCCAAGGACAAGCGCTACCTGCTGTATTGGGTGGTGCCGTTCTCGTCGAGGGCGGGCATGCCGGACTATCTGGTGTGGGGCGACCAGGGGATGCACGCGGCCGGGTTCTACGATGCCGAGTGGAAGTTCGACGCGGGGCTTGGCGTCGGGCTGTGACGAGGGGGGCAAGAGTGTCAGGACTTGACACTTGACACCTTTTGCAGCCGCGAAACGGAACGGAGTCGCCGCAGCCATACGAACATTCAATCGAGCCAACCTGTTGGAAACGCGGTCCCCGCACAGCTCCTCGACTGGCGGGCGGCCGAGATGTCAAGTGTCTAGTCCTGACACCCCCCGACACCCCCCCCCGCCCGCCTTCGACGATTGACCCCACCGCCCCCCTGTCCCAGACTGCCGCGCAAGCGCAGGCCGACCCGACCTTGCCGTTACCGGAGGCTTCGACATGACGACGCGAACCACCTTGGGCGCCCTGTTCTGTGCGTTGCTGGTCGCGGGATGCGGTTCCGAGGACGCCAAACCCGCGGACACGGCTGGGGCGGACACCGCGGGGCAGGATACCGTCGACCCGGGCGACGGCACACAGGACCTTGCCGAACAGGACGTGACGCCGACCGATGCCGATGACGCCCAAGTCGTGGATGCCGCGCCAGCGTGTGTCGGAAGTGCCATCGCGTGCGCCTTGGGGGACGAGGGGCGCGCATCGGACCAACTCGAAGCGGTCAAGGACGATCCTGAGGCGCTGCAGGCGTTTCTGAAGGCCATGCCCAAGGGCGGCGACCTGCACATGCACCTGTCGGGCGCCGTGTACGCCGAAACCTACATGGAGTGGGCGCGCAACGAGGGCGGCTACTGCATCGAGAACGGAACGATGGCGATCACCACCACCTGCAGCTCAGGCAGCACGTCGCCGGTGCCCACGCCGTCGGACGCCCTGTTCCAGAAGGTCGTGCGCGCTTGGTCGATGCAGGACTTCGTGCCGGGCTCAGAGACGGGCGAGGACCACTTCTTTGCCACGTTCGGCAAGTTCGGCGCCATGTCCGGCTCTGCCCACCACGCGCAGTGTCTGGCCGACGTCATGCAACGGGCCGACAGCGAGAACATGCTGTATGTCGAGCCGATGTTGATTTCGAACTGGGTCGCCGGCGACGAGGGCAGCAAGGTCTGGACCGGCGGCTCGGTCGACGAAGAGGACTTTCCGGTGCTGCACGCGGCGCTGTTGGCCGATGCCGCCTGGCCCGCCTCGCCCAAGGCCATCGTCGACGACATCGAAAAGACCGAGAGCGGCGCGCGCCAGCTCCTCGGGTGCGACGGTCCTACGCCCGCCAGCGCCTGCCGGGTCGGGGCGCGGTACATGGTCTACATCTCGCGAAGTGCCAGTGGTCCCAAGGTGTTTGCCCAGATGGTGGCGGCGTTCGAGGCGGCCATCGTCGAGCCGCGTCTGGTGGCGGTGAATCTGGTCGGGCCCGAGGACTCGCTGGGCGCGCTCAAGCCCTACGACCGGCAAATGCAGATGCTCGGTTACCTGCACGACGCCTACGCGGGCAAGAGCGCGCTGCGCATCTCGTTGCACGCCGGCGAGCTCGCCCAGAGCTACATGCCGTCGGGCTACGTGATCGAAGAGATCAACCACATCCGCAAGGCGGTTCAGGTCGCCAAGGCAGAGCGCATCGGCCACGGTCTGGACGTCCTGACCGAGACCGACGGCCTGGACCTGATGACGGAGATGCGCAACCTGGGCGTGATGGTCGAGATCAACCTGAGCAGCAACGTACAGATCCTCGAGATCAGTGGCGCCAACCATCCCCTTGCGACCTACCTGCAGCAGGGCGTGCCGGTGGCGCTGTCGACCGACGATCAGGGTGTGTCGCGCTCCAGCCCGATGGGCGAGCACATGCGGGCCGTACAGGACCAGAAGCTGGACTACATGGCGCTGAAGAAGCTGGCACGCACCAGTCTGGAGAAGTCGTTCCTGCCCGGCGCGAGCCTGTGGACGTCGCTCAGCCCGCTGCAGCCTGTGCCTGAGTGCGCCGCCACCGAGAGCCACTATCCCGGCGACACGCCCGTGCCTGCGGACTGCCAGAAGTGGCTGGACGGCAACGCGAAAGCGAAGACGCAGTGGGAGCTTGAGCATCGCTTCCGGGTGTTTGAGGCAGTGCAAGGGTAGGCTGTCGCGTCCCGACCGCCCTGCCACCGGAGTTTCCCCCCCCCATGCCCATCGAATTCTCTCAGGAAGTCCGCGGCGCGCTTGAGCACGGCCGTGCCGTCGTTGCGCTTGAGTCCACCTTGATCTGCCACGGCTTTCCGCGGCCAGAGAACCTTGCCGTCGGTCAGGCGCTGGAAGCCGCCGTGCGCGCCGCCGGTGCTGTGCCCGCGACCATCGCGATTCTGAAGGGCAAGGTGCGCGTGGGGCTGGGGCAGCTGGCGATGGGGGCGCTTGCGGGTGAGGAGGGTGTGGCCAAGTGTACGGTGCGGGACCTGCCGGCGGTGCTGGCGTCCGGCAAGTCCGGGGCGACCACGGTGGCGGCGACCATGCACATCGCCGCGCTGGCCGGAATTCGCGTGTTTGCGACCGGCGGGATCGGCGGCGTGCATCGGGGGGGTGAGTCGAGCCTGGACGTGTCGGCGGACCTGCCACAGCTCGCTCGGTCTTCCGTGGTGGTGGTGTGTGCGGGCGCCAAGTCGGTGCTGGACCTGCCGCGCACGATGGAAGTGCTTGAGACACAAGGCGTTCCCGTCATCGGCTACCGCACGTCAGAGTTGCCCTCCTTCTACTCGCCCCACAGCGGACTGCGCCTGCAGCACCGGGCGGACGACGTCGCGCAGCTGGCCGCCATCGCGCGTGCCCACCACGACCTGCGGCTGCCGGGGGGCATGCTGGTGTGTCAGGCAGTGGCGGCGGAATTTGCCCTGGACGGCGCGGTCGTCGATGACTGGATCCGTGCAGCGCTTGCCGAGGCCGAGCTCGAAGGCGTCCGCGGTCCCGCCGTGACCCCGTTCCTGCTGCGTCGGCTCGAGAAGCTGTCGGGGGGCCGCACGCTGCGCGCGAACCGGGCGCTGGCCATCGCGAATGCCAAGCTGGCGGGAGAGTTGGCGGTGGCGATGGCGGCATCGGGCGGTTAGGCCGGGCCACAGTCAGCGCGGAAACCTCAGAGCGTCGCATGGCGACCTGCGAAAACCACCCCAGCGACGTTGCCGAAAAGTGGATCTCCGCGTAGGTTTGCCGTCAGCAGTGTCACCGTCGCTTGTCGGCCGCCCAGGAGGCTTTTCCATGCGCACGTCGCCCGTTCTGTCGCACTTTGTCGCCTTCGCTGCTCTGACCGCACTCTGCCTCGCCGTCGGCTGCGGCAGCTCGGCTGGAACGGGGGGCTATGCCGGCACCGGCTGGACCGGCGGCAATACGGTCCCCGCCGCCGTCGACAAACCCTTCGGCAGCGAGAGCACTCGCACGAAGTACGCGTATCGCGGCAACTATCCGTTCATCACCGCCACGCGCTTCTTCGTCGGCCTCATCGGCACCAAGACGATCGGCGGCAAGACGTACGACATCGCCAAGGCCGGCTACGACATCACGAATCCCGACGATCTGGGCAAGCCCGAGACCAAGGGGGCGGTGGCCTACGTCATCCGCACGGCGTCGACGCTGACCTTTGCCGGCATGGACGACCCGGGCTGGACTCAGGTCACGCTGGACACGCCCGTCACGGTCGATCTGAACGCCCCCATCGGCGAGCCGCGGACCTACCAGGGGGCCGGCACGTTCCGTCTGGGACCCGACCAGCCGGAGTCGCAGGCGTCGGCCACGCTCGTGCTGACCGTGGTCGATGACGCTGAGACCGTTGACACCAAGACCGGCACCTACCACGACACCAAGCACTTCAAGGGCGACCTGACGATGGTGGGAGAGGCGATTCCCGACGGCCTGGCGACCAACCCGATCTCCGGGGAAGTGTGGCTGCACCCGGAGTTGGGCGTCGTGGGCATCAAGGTGCCGCTGCTGGGCATCGAGAACGGCCTGGAGGGCGAGACCGACTACGGCCCCGCCACGACCGGCATGAACGCGTGCAAGAAGTTGGCGGTGCTGGACGACCAGAACCCCTCGTTCGAGCTCAACACGTACGACCGCAAGAAGGTGCTGGACGCAGACAAGATGACCCACGCGAAGATGCTGCTGGAAGTGCGCTATGCGAACGACGCCGACGCCAAGGCCCAAACGTCACTGCAAGGCGTGCAGATCCAGTTCGCCACCGAGTCCGGCTTTTACAACCACGCCTTGGTCGAGTCGCCAATCTCGTTCTTTCACCTTGAGGAGCTGGGCAAGGGCTATCGGTACTGGAATGCGTTTGTCGACCAGGCGGCCAAGAACCAGCCGGGGCAGAACGGCATTGCCTACAAAATCACGGTCAACAAGACCCCGGGCTCGCCGCCGGTGCGCGTGACCGCGCGGATCCTGTATAAGTTGGTGCCGTAGCGTCGGCTTCTGCGCCGGCCGGAGGATCGAGATGCGTCTTTTCCACGCCCTGTGCCTGCTGACCGCTGCTTGTGCCCTGTCCGTCGGCTGCGAGAACGCGGACGGTGGCACGGCCGCAGACGCCACGCCGAACGACACCACCGGCCAAGAGCTGGGCGCCCCAGAGGACACCACCACCGACGCGCAAGCGGACACCGTGGGCCAGGACGTCCCCGGTGGCACCGACACCGCCGAGGACCAGACGACGGGCACCGACACCATCGAGCCCGCCGACACCACCATCCCCTACGGCAAGTGCACGGCCGAAGCCGACTGCACGGGCAACGGCGAATTCTGCTTGGCCCCCGGCGCGTTCGGCGGCTGCGGCATCTGCATGAAGCCCGACGACGTCTGCGCAACCGACGCGGAGTGTCAGGCTGTCGACCCCACCTATGTGTGCATCTGGCGGTCGGATTCCTGCGTCTGCGGTGGCGAGACCACCTGCCAACCCGGCTGCCAGGCCAACAGCGACTGCAAGACCGGCCAGACCTGCAACGACAAGCTGCGCTGCGTGCCAACCGCCTGCGAGGCGAACGACGGTTGCCCCGCGCAATTCGCTTGTGTGACGGGGGCTTGCGCTCGCCGCATCTGCACGGCGTCCAGCGAGTGCGGGTCTGGCTATTGCGTCAACGGCGCCTGCTACACCGAACCCGGCACGTGCGACATGGCGAAACCCTGACGCCCACGCGTCATCGGAAACGCTGCGCCCCCCACCGCCTGTTCCCTTGCCCCCGCCTCGACCTCGGTCTACCGTTCGCGCCTCTGCCGGGACGGTGCCCGGCCAAGGCTGTCGCGCATGTTTTCTTTGCCCCTCGACTCGACCCTGCCCCTCGACACCCGCAATTCCCTGAAGCGTTGCGACCTGTTTGCCGAGCTCTCGGACCCCGCGCTGGACCGTCTGGTGGCCGCCACCCTTCGCAGTGAGCGTGCCCCGGGCGACGTGCTGTTTCGTCAGGGTGAGCCTCGCGCCGCTTGCTGGGCCATCGCCCAAGGTCAAGTCGAGATCCGCAAGGACACCGGCAACGGCCCGGAACGTCTGATTTTGCTTGGGCCCGGCGACACCGCGGGCGAGGGCGCGTTCTTGCACGCCGCCGACCACACCACTTCCGCGCTGGTCCGTTCGCGCTGCGTCCTGCTCGAGCTGCCGCGCCAAGGGGTGCTGGACGAGCTGGCCAAGGACGGCGCGGCAGCGATCGAGGTCCTGTCGCGGGTGGCGCGGGTGATCCAGCGGCGGCTGCTCTACGCCTCGTCGGGTCGCCACGGCCGCGCCCAGGCCTACGCCTCGGGCACCGTGCGCCGCGAGCGCGACCTGCTGGGAGAGGCTGATGTGCCGGCCGACGCCCTGTTCGGCATCCAGACGCTGCGGGCGATTGAGAACTTTCCCATCACCGGCATCCCGCTGTCGCACTTTCCCGCGATGGTGCGCACCCTTGCGATGGTCAAGCTGGCCGCCGCGCGCGCCAACGAGCAACTCGGACTGATCGAGCCCGACATCGCCCACGCCATCGCCCACGCCAGCCAGGAGATCATCGACGGCCACTGGAACGGTCACTTTCTGGTCGACATGGTCCAAGGCGGCGCAGGCACGTCGACCAACATGAACGCCAACGAGGTGATCGCCAACCGCGCGCTGGAGGTCTTGGGTCACCCGCGTGGCGCCTATGCGTTCTGCCACCCGAACGACCACGTGAACCTGGGCCAGAGCACCAACGACGTCTACCCGACGGCCATGCGTCTGGCGTCCGTGTTCCTGCTGCAAGGGCTGCTGCAGGCGCTGCGGCGGCTGGAGGTGGCGCTGCGTGAGAAAGGCAAGGAATTCAACGATGTGATCAAGATGGGTCGCACCCAGTTGCAGGACGCCGTGCCGATGACGCTGGGCCAGGAGTTCGAGGCGTACGCCGTGACGACGGGCGAGGACATCGACCGCCTGACCGAGACCGCGCGCCTGTTCCTGGAAGTGAACATGGGCGGCACGGCCATCGGTACGGGCATCTGCGCCGACCCGCGCTATCCCCAGGTGGTCGTGGACGAGCTGCGCAGGGTCTCGGGCCTCGACGTCGTGCTGGCGGGCAACCTGATCGAGGCCACACCCGACACCGGGGCCTTTGTGATGTTCAGCGGCGTGGTCAAGCGCACGGCCGTCAAATTGTCGAAGATGTGTAACGACTTGCGCTTGCTGTCCAGCGGTCCGCGCACCGGGTTCGGCGAGATCAACCTGCCGCCGATGCAGCCGGGCAGCTCGATCATGCCGGGCAAGGTCAATCCCGTGATCCCTGAGGTGGTCAACCAGGTCGCCTATCAGGTGATCGGCAACGACCTGACCGTGACCCTTGCCGCCGAAGCCGGGCAGCTGCAGCTCAACGTCATGGAGCCGATCCTCGCCTTCAACCTGTTCCAGAGCTTGCAGATGCTGACGGCAGCGGTCGACGTGCTGACCACGCGCTGCATTTTGGGCATCACCGCCAATCGTGAGCACTGCCGCGACCTGGTAGAGCGCTCCATCGGCATCGTCACGGCGCTGGTTCCGGTGCTGGGCTACAAGAAGTGCAGCGAGGTGGCGGCAGAGGCGCTAGCGACCGGGCGGCCGGTGCGCGAAATCGTCAGGTCGCGCGGGTGGTTGAGCGATGCCGAGCTGGAAGAGTGGCTGAGCCCGGAGGCGATGACGCGACCGCGCGCATGGGGCCGCTGACCGCTCGCCCCGATTTCCCCAGCTTGCCCGAGACCCCTTGTGCGACGTAGCCTTGCGCCATTCGATTGCGGGTCATCGTCCCCGGCCCGCCGCAAGAGGCGACATGGGCAAGCGTTTTCTGGGCATCTCCGTCGGCGCATGGGCCCTGCTGGGCGGCGGCCTTGTGTTTTGGCTGGTGGTGGGGCTGGTCCTGGTGCCTCTGGTGCGCGACAAGCTGGGCCCTCCGCCACCCGTGCACGCGACGCTGCTGGCCGATGCGCCTCTGCCGCCGGCACCGGCCAACGCGCTGCTGCACACCAAGCTGCTGCCCGACGCCAAGGACCGCGTGCTGGATGCCGGTGGCCAGGCCAAAGTGCTGATTCCTGGTGGTCTTTTGGACACGCCCGCCGTCCTGACGGTGACGCCAGGCGACAAACCCTCGCCCGCAGACACCGACGAGGCGTTGGGTCAGGTGGTCGACGTCAAGCTGCAGGGCGCGAAGTGGCAGGGGCTGTTGGGCATCGAGCTGAGTCGTCAGGTTGCCCCAGACGCCGCCCGCCGAACCGCTGCGGTGACGTTTGACCCCGTGCAGAAGCGCTGGATGCCCGCCGACTTCACGTATGACCCGGCGACGCGCAAGGTCACGGTCTGGACGCCGCACTTGTCGGTGTTCGCCCAGCTGATGATGCCGCAGCCCAAGCCCGACCCGATGCTGCGGATCCCCGAGTCCAAGGTGCCGTTCCCGGGCATCGTGCCATTTGCCAACCAAGGGGAAGCGCAGCGGATTTTGGAAGCGGCCAACCGGGACGACAAGCCGACGGTGCAGCTGGCCGGCTGGCAGGCGTTCAACGACTGGTTCAACCTGTCGGGCGGCGTGACGACGGTGGGCGAGCTGGCGCTGGAAGTCGAGTCGCTGGGCGAGATCAACAAGTGGGCGGGCTTTGCGGGCGTGGGCTTTGGCCTGCTGCAGATCGCCATCGACCTGAAGACCGGCGAAAACCGCGATGCGGCCCTGAATGCCTACAAGAACTCGTTCAATTCCGCAGTCGGTCTGTTCGGCTGGTCGGCGCTGCAGCTGGCGTGCGTGTCGGTGACGGTGATCGATTACTCGCTGAACAAGTTCGGCACCACCGCCATTGGTGGCCGCAACGACCTGATTGAGCGTGTGTATCGCCGCTACTACGAGAAGGTGACGCCTCGCTCGCCCAAGGATTGGTACAAGGTCCTGCGCACGGTGACGAAGAACGTCAAGGCGGCCACGGAAGGGCGCGGCGCCATCGACGCGGAGCTCGACGCCTACGTCAAGCTCGCCTGGAACGACGTCGACAAGTTCGCCGAGCTCTGGTCCGAGATCGCGCGGCAGCCAGCCACTGCGATGGGCGGCACGGGCGAGGAGCTGGAGAAGACGATCAGTGCCAACCACAAGTCTGAGCTGGTCAACGGGTATCTGGTCGCCGTCTTGCAGCAGCTGCAGCGCGACCTGGAAGCGGAAGCGCGCGGCAAGCAGTGGCAGCTGTTGCAGCGCATGGCCAACGACATGAACCAGAGCCGCAAGGTGCACGTCGTGGTCAAGCGGCCGCCGTCGCCCACGGGCGAGGAGTCGACGCAGAGCCTGGCCGGGCTGCCGCTGCGCATCGCGGTGTCGGCGGGCGAGCAGATGAAGTGGCGCGGCGAGACCGACAAAAGCGGCGAATGGACCATGGAATTCACCGGCTTTGGCTGGTGGTCGACGGGGCGGCCCAAGGAGGTGCGCCTGACGCTGGGGACCGGCAAGGACGTGCGCGACGTCGTGAAGAAGTTCAAGTGTCCGGCAGCAGGGGGCAAGGTCGAGGTCGAGTTCGTACTGCAGGACAAGATCGAGGGCGTGTGGGAGATCTACGCGACCGTGCAGAAGGCCAAGCTTGACGCCAGCTTGCAGGGCATCGAGGCCATGGCGCCCGCGTATGGTGCCGACCCCGCTGAAGTCGCGGCGGGCAAGCGCGAGGTCGAACAGGGCGCCGTGGGCAAGAAGACGCGGATGCCCGACTTGGACATGGCCTTCACCTACGCGGGGATGTCGTGGAAACAGGCGCCTGAGGGCGAGTTCATCAAGATCTGGTCGCCGCTGGCCGAGCGCCCCAACTCTCTGGGCTACACGACGTACTGGGTCAAGCTGACGGATGAGAAGCACTTCGTGGGCAAGGCACTGTCGGTAGGTCGCTTTGGCGGCAAGGAGAACCGGATGGAGTTCACGGTCTCCGGCACGCGGATTCGCTGAGTCTTGGGCTTCTGGCCAAGCTTTCGATTGACGCTCCCCTCCCTGAACTGTACATCCCAGCGTCGCTGCTGTGCGTGCCCCGCGGAGGAACAAGATGACCGTCGGCTCCAGATTCCATTTCCTGGTCATGCCGTTCGCGTTTCTGGCCGTTTGGGCGATCACCGTGACGGCGGGGGGCTCGTGCGCGCTGGCAGTCCCAACGACTGCGCTGGTGGAGGGCGTTCTGCTGTCGACGGGAGGCGGACCCGCGGCGGACGGCCAATACACCTTCACCTTCTCTCTTTATGCGGCGCTCGACTCGCCGGCACCTGCGTGGCAGGAAGTCGTCTTGGCGGTCGATGTGCAGGGCGGTCGCTTCCAGCATCGTCTGGGCAGTGTCCAGCCGGTTGGCGCGTCTGCCTTTGCCGCGCTGAACAAACCCGTTCTGGGCGTGCGGGTCGGGCAGGACCCCGAGCTGCCGCGCCAACCACTCGACGCCGTACCGTTTGCATGGAGGGCTGCTGCTGCGGAGACACTTGCGTGCTCCGGTTGTGTGACGGGCGACATGCTGGACCCCAAGGTGCTGCAGGGATATGCGACCCAAGCGTCTCTGTCGAAGGTCGCACTGTCTGGCAAGTACTCGGATCTATTGGGTACACCCGACATGGCGGTCTACGTCAAGACAGCTACCCTCGCGGATGTCGCATTGACCGGGGCCTACGCCGACCTGACAGGCGCGCCCTCTCTGGGCAGTTATGCGAAGACCGCAGACCTGTCGAAGGTGGCGCTGTCGGGCAAATTCACCGACCTGACGGGGGGACTCACGCTTGGGACCAGCTGTGGGACGGGATTGGTGGTCAAGGGGCTGAAGGTCGACGGCTCGCTCGAGTGCGTTTCTTTGTCGTCGCTGCCGCCCGACGGCCTGAACGAAGTATCGAATGGGCTGCTTTCCAATGAGTTCTTGGACACATTCGCGTTGGACAAGGTGCCTGTCGGGATTTCGGATAACAACCCGGTGGGCACCGGTGGCGAGATCGACGTGCCGGACGTGGGCGTGGCGCGGGCACTGACCGTGTCGGTGGACGTCGTGAACTCGGACATCTCGTCGCTGCGTGTCGTGCTCTACGACCCCGCCAACAATGAGTACGTACTTCACGACAAGACTGGCAAGGTTGGCGAGTCGGTGAAGACCAGCTACCCGACGCCCACCAAGAGCGTCAGCGGCGACCTGACCACATGGGTCGGCAAGAATCCAAAGGGCAAGTGGCGATTGGTCGTCATCGACGGCAAGTTCCTGAACAACGCGACCGACGGCGCCATTCAGGCGTTCAGCCTGACCATCGAGACGCTGTCGAATGGCAAGACGCTCGCCAAGGGCGCGCTGGTGCTACAGGGGGGCGTGCAGCTGCCGGTCTATGCCAAGGCACCGTTCGCCTGCGACGCGTCCCACTACGGCTATGCGTACCTGGACAGCAAGACCCATGATCTCAACGTCTGCCGGCTGAAGTGGTCACCCGTGATGTTCCGCGAGTGTGGCAACGGCCTGCTGGAGTTCCCTGAGGAGTGCGACAATGGCGTGGCCAATTCGGACACGGCCGACAAGTGCCGCACCACTTGCGTCAAGGCGAAGTGCGGCGACGTCATCAAGGACGCTGCGGAGTTTTGTGATGACGGTAACGGGGTCAACGACGATGGGTGTCCGAACGACTGCAGCAACCCCAACCCCTCCGTGGTCTTCACGGCCTTGGTGACGGGCAGCCAGACGCCCCCCTTGGCCGTCGGATCCATCCCGGGCAAGGTGGGCAAGAAGATCGTCATCCAGAAGGTTGGCATGTGCGGCGACTCGGACGCCACGTCCGGCCCCAACGTCTTCAGCGTCAGCGGCGCGGGCTTGAGCTTCACTTGGGCGGCCGGCCAGTCCAACCCCGGGCCGACCCACTGGTTGAACCCGGTACCCGTCAGCGGCGCATCGCGGGGCTTCTCGTACGCGGACGTCAACTACGCGGGGCAGGTCGGCCAAGGGGTCACGGTCAGCTGGGATACCCACGTCGACTGGGATGGACTGCGCTGCACAGGCACCGACATGATGGGCAACATCTATGACGATGCGACGGCATCCTCGCTGCGGGTGTGGTTGCTCTACGGCTATCAATAACCGCTTGCCCCAAGCAGAGTTCCAGCGGGAAGGGAACTACCCGTTGCCCATGCACGCCAACGCCTGCGTCTGGCAAGTCCCCATGGGGCACTCGTTCTTGCACGCCTTGTCGCCGTTGCAGGCGTCCTGACACGGCACGACGCACTCCATCATGTCGGCGAACTTCTTGCCTTCCGCAGGTGTCGCTTCGTGCGCGCAGGTCAGAGGGCAGCTCGGGCCGTCGGAATTGGCGCACTTGTCGTCGATGCAGGTCACGGTCTCGGCGCAAGTCTTGGTGCCGGACGGCGCGGCGCAGGCCACGAACTTCGTCATGCACGCCGCCGACATGTCCTGATCGAGGCACGGAACCAGATCCGCAAACGTCTGCTGCGCGACCTCGGTGCCGCTGGACACGCACGCGGCCACGCAATCGGGGCCAGCGCCCTTGCTGCATCCCTCCATGCAGCTCAGCACCTCGTAGCACGCCTTGGGGCCCATCTTGCCGTCGGCCAGGCAGGTGACGGCCTGGATGCCGCACGCCTGCATCGGGTCGGTATTGCCTTGGACTTCGTCCGTGCACTTGACCATCGTTTCCAACTTGCCCTGCGCGGCCTTGCTCGAGGCGTTCCAGCACTTGTCCCAGCAGGCGAACGGGTCACTGACGAACTTGCAGTCGCTGAAGCAGGTGATGGAGGTGCCGCAGTTGGACGTGCCGGGCGTGCCGGAGTCGACGCACGCGGAGAGCTCGATCGCGCAGTGCTGACCGGCGCAGTCGTCCATGCAGCCGTCGCCGTACTCCTTGCCCAAGCACACGGTGTCCTTGCACTCGTCGTTCAGGCACTTCCAGACGCTCTCAAATTTCGCCTTGTCAGCCGGGTCGAGCTTGGTGACGCAGGTCAGGCCGCAGCCCGCGCCGCCGTTGCTGGCGATGCAGTCCGCGATGGCACAGTCGCTGGTCTGGCCGCAGCTCAGCAGGCCCGGCTGGCTGTCGGGGACCGTGTCGCCCGGCGTCGTGTCGCCCGGTGTCGTGTCGCCTGTGACGTCACCCGTGGTGTCAGCGGTCGTGTCCCCGGTCACGTCGGTCTGGGTGGCTGCCGGGGTGCCGGTGCTGGACTCGCAGCCGGCGGTGGCCATGGCCAACCCACTGGCCAACATCAGGATCCAAGTCGTGGTACAGAAGCGCATCGGGTCCTCCTGAGAGTTCCGGCGGCCGGAAACCGTGGACGCCGTCGTGGTGGAGCAACCAGTGTTCTCCAACCGGGACGGCGATGCAAAACTCCACATCGAGAAATCTCGAATACGGTGGAATTGGGTTGGGGGGGCGATGTCGGTGGGCTTAGGGGGCCGCGGCAGGGGCGGCAGCCGGGACGACGGCGGCGGCCTTGGGCGCGGGCAGCACTTTGCCGTAAGCATCCAGATCCACGACAGTTCCACCCGCCATCGCGCCGTCTGCGGCGACCAACGCGTCGACTTGCGGCCGCAGCTTGGTGCCGTCGCCCACCACCAACGCCAGCGCTTCGGTCGGCAGGATGTACTTGCGGGCTGCGGCCAAGGCCTTGGCGGCATCGACGGCCTGAACGTCCTGGATGTAGCGCGTGTAGGTGTCCAGCGGCAGGCCGTAATACACGAGCATTTGGAAGGTCCCCAGCACCGAACGGCCCGTGGCCCAGCGCGCCGGCAGGCCCAGGATGGCGCCCTCCTTTTCGCGGGTCAGCTCGGCGACCGTGACCTCGGCGTCACGCACCCCCTTCATCTCGTTCAGGATCTCTCGGACTGAGGCGCCCGCCGCGTCGTTGCGCACCGAAGCCTGCGCCATGAAGGCGCTGCCCGCCCGCTGGTAGTCGAAGCCCCCGCGCGCGCCGTAGGCATAGCCGTGTTTCTCGCGAATGTTCATGTTGATGCGGCTGGAGAATCCTCCGCCCAGAATGGTCGTCAGCAGCGCCGTGTCGTAGTAGTCGGTCGCCTTGCGGTCCGGTCCCGGGTGCATGACGGCCACGACGGCCTGCTCGGCGCCGGGGACGTCGACGAAGAACACCTTGCCCTTGCGCGGTGCGGCCTTGCCTATCTTCACGGCCTTGGGCGACGCACCCTTCCAGCCCTGAAAGCGCGCGTCCAGCTTGGCCGTCAGCTGGGCTTGCGTGACGTCGCCCACCACGAACAACTGCGCCCCTCCGGGAAGAAAGCGCTTGGTTGCCCATGCCTTGCAGTCGTCCAGCTTCAGCGCGTCAAACGTCATCTCCGTCGACAGTCGCCCATACGGATGCTCCGGCCCCCACACGACCGAGCCCGCCAGCCGACCCGCCAGCGCCGAAGCATTGCCCTTGATTTGCAGCAGGGTGGCCTTGCGCTGCTTGATCAGGCGGTCGAACTCCTCTGCGCGCAGCCCAGGCGTGCGAATCGTCGCCGCCCACAGGTCCAGCGTCGCGTCCAAGTGTTTGGTCAGGGTCGCCATCGACACGGACAGCGTCTCGCGCCCGGCGCCACTCGACACCGAGGACGCCAGATCGGCCTGGGCTTCCTCGAATGCCAGCTTGTCCAAGGCTTGGGTGCCTTCGGACAGCAGCTCGGTGCACACGCCGGCCAGCCCCTCCTTGCCCTTGGGGTCGTCGACGGAGCCGCCCGGGAAGTCGAGCTCCAGCGACACCGTCGGCAGGTCGTGGCGCTCGACCAGATAGACCTGGATGCCATTGGCCAGCGTGAAGGTCGTCGGCGTCGGCAGGTCGGCTTGGCGCGGGGCCTCGCCAGCGGGCTGGGTCGCGCGAAAGGCCTCCTGCGGAAAGACAAGTTCAGGCGCGGCAGCGGGCGGCGGCGGGGCTTGCACGACAGGCGCGGGGGCCTCGCGGGTCTCAGGCGCTCCGCAAGCGGCGGCGGCGAGGGGCAGGGCCATCAGGGCGATCAGGGACTTGCAGCGCTTCACAGGGCACCTCGCTCGACGGGCAGGGTCACGACTTCGACGCGATGCTGGCGGGTCAGGGTCCTCTCGGCCCATTGGCGCACAGACTCGGCGGTGGCCTCGCGGTAGCGCGCGAGATCCTTGGCCATCCAGTCGGGCGTTCCCTGATGGTGGTCGTACGCTTGCAGGACTTCAGCCCGGGCCAGCAGGTCTTCCAGACCCCACACGAACGACGCCTCGACGCTGGTGACAGCGCGCGCCAGCTCGCGGGTGGAGATGGGCTCCTTGGCGACGCGGTCCAGCTCAGTGTCGAAGACCTTCTCCACCTCAGCCAAGTCGGCGTCCGGGCGAAGATCGCAGACCACGTTGAAGGTGCTGGAGAATCCGGCGCTGGCTTGGTAGACCGACACGCTCTGGCAGGCCTGCTTCTCGTGCACCAGCAGCTTGTACAGCCGACCGGTTCCGCCTGCGCCCAGTGCGTACGACAGCACGTCCAGCTCAGCATCGCCCGGCGCGTAAAGACCAGGAGAATTCCATGCATAGCGAACGCGACGCAGCTTGGCGAACGGGTCCAGGACCTCCGAGCGCTTCGGCCCCGCCACCTCGGGCAGCGCGGGCGCAGGCCGGTCGGGCCGCACCGACTTCGGGAACGAGCCAAACCACTTGTCGATCAGCGCCTTGGCCTTGTCGACCTCAAAGTCCCCTGCAACGATCAAGGTGGCATTCGCCGGGGCGTACCACTTCTGGAAGAACGCGCGCACGTCCTGCACCGACGCCGCCTGCAGGTCCTCGTGCCGACCGATGGTCATGTAGCGGTACGGATGGCCTTCCGGGTACAGCAGCAGGCTGGTCTCGAACCTTTCCTTGCCGTACGGCACATTGTCATAGCTCTGGCGGCGCTCGTTGCGCACGACCTCGCGCTGGTTGTCCAGGCTCTGCTGGGTCAGCAGCGGCAGCAGATAACCCATGCGGTCGCTTTCCAGCCACAGACCGGCTTCGAGCTGATGCGAGGGCAGCACCTCGTAGTAGTTGGTGCGGTCGGTGCTGGTCGTGCCGTTCACGTTCGACGAGCCGAGTTGCTTCAAGATGTCGAAGTGCCGGTCTTCGCCCACGTGCTTCGAGCCCTGGAACATCATGTGCTCGAACAGGTGCGCAAACCCCGACCGTCCCGGCGACTCGTTGCCCGAGCCCACGTGGTACCACACGTCGACGGCGACCAGCGGCACGCGGCGATCCGGGTGCAGGATCACGGTCAGGCCGTTGGGCAGCGCGTATTTCTCGTGCGCGAGCTGCGGGATCTCGCTGGGAGCGGAAGCGGGAAGGCCAGTGGCGGGCTGCTCCGGGGCGGGCTGGGTAGCCTGAGCCGGAACACCAGTCGCAGCGACACCCGCGGCCAACAGCCACGCGCAAAGCAGGGGAACACGGTTGGTCATGGGGTCTCTCCGATGGGGCAAATGGGGCGTGGCTGAGTCTGCTGGAAAGCCGATCGAGCGGCAAGGTTTCTAGTCCTCGATCCGCACCGGCAGCCGCCGAGACCCCCAAACCCCGGGTCGCGCTTCGAAATGCCCGGCGATCCGCGTGCCGCACGTCCGGCACGCACCGTCGCTGTCCAGCGCCCAGCCGGTCACGGCATACGACTCGCGCTGGATGACGACGTTGCCGCAGCCGGGGCAGTGCGTAGCCTCGCCGTCGGGGTCCCACAGGTTGCCCAAGTAGATGTGCCGCAGCCCGGCGCTGCGGGCGATGTCTCTGGCCCGGTACAGCGTCGCTGCGGGCGTGCGCGGGCAGTTCAGCAGCTTGTGGTCGGGGTGAAAGGCTGAGAAGTGCAGCGGCACGTCGGGACCCAGCTGGTCGTGCACGAACGCCGTCAGCTCGCGGAGCTCGGGGTCGCCGTCGTTCAGCCCGGGGATCAGCAGCGTCGTGATCTCGGTCCACACGTTGGTTTCGCGCGCCAGGTAGCGCAGCGTGTCCAGAACCGGTTGCAAGTGGCCACCGGTCTGCTGCCGGTAGAACGACTCGGTAAAGGCCTTCAAGTCCACGTTGGCGGCGTCGAAGCACGCGAAGAACTCGGCCCGCGCGGCCTCGGACACGTAACCCGCGGTCACGGCAACGGTCTTCAGGCCCTGCGCACGGCAGGCGGCGGCCACGTCACGGGCGTATTCGAAGAAGATGACCGGGTCGTTGTAGGTGAAGGCCACCGATCGGCAGCCCAAGTCCAGCGCGGCTTGCGCGATGCCGTCGGGGGATCCTGTGCGGGCCAGCGTGTCGTCGCTTCGCGACTTCGAGATGTCCCAGTTCTGGCAGAACGAGCACGCCAGATTGCAGCCCGCAGTGCCGAACGACAGCACCGGCGTGCCGGGCAGGAAGTGCGAAAGCGGTTTCTTCTCGATGGGATCCACGCAGAAGCCGCTCGACCGACCGTAGGTCGTCAGCACCAACGTGTCGCCGATGCGCCCGCGCACGAAGCACAGGCCTCGCTGGCCGTCGTGTAGCTTGCACGCCCGCGGACACAGGTCGCAGCGCAGCCGCCCATCGGCCAAAGGCGTCGAGAACCCCACGCGAACGACGGAAGGGTCGGTCAGCAGTAGTTCGGGGTCGAGGGCCACGTCAGCCATGGTGCGCAAACCCCCAGCCTGAAGCGGCGCTTCGGGTGTCCGCAGAGGCTCGCCCGTGACCAGCAGAATGTCCAGCGACGAAAGGCGGTTGCGCGGGCACCGCACGCATTCGTTGACCTGCGGCGTGCGGGGCGGTAGCGTCGAAGTCGTTCGCCGTCATCGGCGGATGTTCCGACCGTCGCTCGGGGTTTCCAGTCTGGCTGTCGCATGACCAGCCCGACTCAGGACGGACGATGGCCGGAGCGCGCGGAGTCCCCGGGCCGCGCGAGCGCTTCCTTGGTCCGCAGTACCCTTGCCTTGCCGCCGATCTTGGCGGCTGAGAGGCGACCGCATGATCTTCACCGAGACGCGCGAAGGCCGCCGGTTCATCGGAGAGGTTCCTCCCGGCGTGCCCGTCGTTGCCACGCTGCGCACGCTCTGCGCGAACTACCGGATCGGCTCCGGCTGGGTCGATGCCAGCGGCTTGGTCCGCGACCCGATCGTCAAACCGCTCACGAATGAAGCAGAATTCGGCGACCCCGTGCAGCACTCCGGCGTCGCGCTGGTGGCCTCGATGCGGGTCGCAGTGTCCGAGCAGGCGGGGCAGACCGACCTGGTGGTGCGCGTGCAGCTCGTGTTCCCCGACGGCCGCAGCGTCGCCGGGCTGCTGGTCGAGGCCGAGTCGGCGTCGTTGGAGCTGCTGGCCCAGACTTTTGACGACGTGACGCTGCGCCGCTATGCGGACCCGAATTCGGGTGTTGCGCGGTGGCTGGACGTGTCGGTGAACGAGGTTCCGGGAGAGCCAGAGCCGGTACGCAGCGGTCGGATCGCGATGGAGGCCATGCCCTCGCGCCTGCTGGAAGAACAGCCGCTGCCCCAGCTGCGGGTCGGCGACGCGTTGGCCCATCCGCGCTTGGGAACCTGTGTGATTACGCAGGTTGTGGATCAGGACCGGGTGGCGATTCAGATGGAATCGGGCAAGATCGCCCAGCTGCACCTGGGGTTGCTGACGCTCACGCGCACGGGCAGCCGGTCGGGTCGGCCCCTCTACGACGTTCAGGTCCGCCGCCGCGGTTGAGAAGCGCCACCCCCATGCACGTCGACGACGCCATCCGTTCTCGCAGGACGATCAAGCAGTTCGATGGCACGCCAGTCGACGACGCGACGGTGCGCGAGCTGATCGGACTGGCCGTCTGGGCCCCCAATCACAAGCGCACGGAACCTTGGCACTTTTCTGTCGTCACCCACGGGAGCCTGCCCCTGCTGGCCGCCGCTGCCGAGACCGCGCTGGAGACGCTGGCCAAGCCGCCGGTCGACGCCAGCCTACGGGCCAAGCAGGCCAAGGTCCGCGAGGTGGTGATGGGAGCGGGTGCCGTGGTGGTCGTCAGCTACGTACGCAGCCCCGACGATGCCACCCGCGACCGCGAGGACTTCGCCGCCACCTGTGCCGCCATCCAGAATCTGCTGCTCGGTGCCACCGCGCGGGGGCTTGGGTCGCTGTGGAGCACCAACAAGGCCCTGATGGGCCTGCCGATGCGCGCATTCTGGGGCGTGCCTGATGACGAAGAGCCGGTCGGAGCCATCGTGCTTGGCCACTCGGCCCATGGGATGCCCGCGACCCGCCACCGCTTGACCGACGAGCTGACGCGCTGGCGCTGACCCCCTTCTTTCGACCCTCTCCACCCCCAGCAGGTCCATGTATCGCTTCCAGATCGACCACGTCTGCGCCCGCTCTGGAGCCCGCGCGGCGACCATCACCACCCGCTCTGGCGTCATCCAGACCCCCATCTTCATGCCGGTGGGCACGCAAGCGACCGTCAAGGGCGTCTTGTTTCGCGACATCGAGGAACTGGGCGCCCAGATCGTGCTCAGCAACACCTATCACCTGATGCTGCGGCCGGGTGCCGAGCGGATCCAGCAGGCCGGCGGGCTGCACCGCTTCATGGGCTGGAAGGGACCGATCCTGACGGATTCCGGCGGGTTCCAAGTCTACTCGCTGACGGCCATCCGCAAGGTCACCGACCAGGGCGCCGTGTTCCAGAGCCATCTGGACGGCTCGCGCCACGTGCTGGACCCCGAGCGGGCGGTGGCGCTGCAAGAGGCGTTCGGCTCGGACATCCTGATGGCGTTTGACCAATGCCCGCCGGCGCAGGCCGACGCCCGCACCATCCAGACGGCGATGCGGCGCACGACGGCTTGGCTGACCCGGTGCATCGCTGCGCGGCGCCGGCAGGACGACTGTGCGCTCTACGGCATCGTGCAGGGCGGCGTGGACCTGGGCCTGCGCACCCAGCACGTCGAGGAGATCTGCGCCCAGGACGCGTGCGAAGGCTTTGCGATCGGTGGGTTGTCGGTGGGCGAGACGATCGACCTGACTTATCAGGCGTGCGAGCACACCGCCCGCCAGATGCCAGCGGACAAGGCGCGCTACCTGATGGGCGTCGGCACGCCAGAGGACCTGATCCACTGCATCGGCTACGGCATCGACCAGTTCGACTGCGTCATGCCCAGCCGCAACGCGCGCCACGGCATGGTCTTTACCCACGACGGCAAGCTCTCGATCAAGAACCGCAAGTTCTTCGACGACGACGGCCCCTTGGACCCCGACTGCACCTGCACGGTCTGCCGGACCACCAGCCGCTCGTACCTGCGGCACCTGTTCATCGCGGGAGAGCCGACCGCCGGATCGCTGCTGACGATCCACAACCTCGCATTCTACCTGCAGTTGGCCCGGGCAGCGCGAGAGGCCATTCTGGCGGACCGCTATGACCTGTGGGCGGCGGAGATGCTGGCCCGGCTGGCCTCGAAGCGCTGGTCGGCAGGCGCAGCCAAGGAAGACGCAGCGGGCTGACCCGAGACCCGGCAGCAAGCGCCAGTCGCGTCCGTCAGAACCATGAAATGCAGGGGAAAGATGCCGGCAGGTCCGGCGCCCGAGTCGTGTCGTGGGCGCCGAACCTGCGGCGAATTCGCTACTGTTCCCAGCCGCCGGTCGCCGTGTCGAAGTCGTCGATGTACGACAGGCCGGCCGGCAAGTTCAGGCTGTCGTTTCCGAAGGCCATCATCAGCGTACTGTGCATCCACCAGCTGCTCGGACTGTACGGACGGCTCGAGCCGTTGGTGCAGATGAAGGTGCTGATCCGGTTGGCCGGAATGGTCACGGTGATGTCGTTGCTGCACTGTCCAGGATAGCAATTGCCGGTGGTGCTGAACACGTCGCTGCCGTTGAGCGCGCAACCCGCCGCCATGCCCCAAGAGCCGTACGACGTATAGAAGTACCGCAGCGTCCAGTTGATGTTGCTCGCCGTCGTGTTCTTGATACGGAACATGGCACCGACGAACTTTCCATCCGTAGAGGTGTTCACCATCACGTAGTTCTGCGCATACACCAGCGCCATCTTGCCCGCCCACGCTTTCTGATTGAACAGGGTGCGCAACAGGTTCTTGTCTGCGGACAGGTGGGCCGCGTGGTAGTTGCTGTCGGCCCAACTCGAAGGATTGACGCCGCCTGTGAACCAAGTGTTGTTGGCCCAGAACCAATCCCACTGGTAGTCGTGGTTGTTCCACACGTTCCAGCGGTAGAACGAGGTGCCGGCCGGGGCGATGTAGTAGCTGCCGCCCGAGCCGCTGGTGATCTTGCCCGTGACCTTCAGGTCGCCGCCGATGGTGGTCGCGCCATCGACGATCAGGTCGCCCTTGACCTGAATCTTCTTGCTCGACAGCGTCTGCAGGTTGACCGACCAAGCGACGACCTGGCCGTCGGTGGTGTTGTTGAGGAACGCGGTGTCGATGACCTTCAAGCGCCAGGTGCCCTTGGGGTTCTTGCCCACCCAGTAGGTCAGGTCGCCCGATACGGTCTTGGTGGGGGTCGGGTACGAGGTCTTGATGCCGTCACCCTTCTTGCCGCCCTTGTTGTACAGCACGTATTCCTGGTTGGCGGCGTCGTACAGCGAGACCTGCACCGCCGAGATGTCCGAGTTGGCCAGCTCGATCGACACGGTGAGCTTCTGC
>CAYURO010000038.1:0-43228 GCA_964447285.1 uncultured Enterobacteriaceae bacterium
CAGGCGGCAGGGCACGATTGCACCGCCGCTTGGCTTGACCCTATACTGTCCGCCTGTCCGGTGGGGGAGAGGTCCATCATGCCGCGTTTCCGCACGTTGTCGCTCCTGCCATTCGCGCTTGCGGCGGTCGCCGTGGTGACGATGGCTGTGGCCGCGCCTGACGCGTTCGCGCAGAAAAAGAGCAAGAAGGCGTCGCGCACGATGACGTTTGAAGACGACGTGATCGAGACGACGCTGCTGCGCCCCGAGACCGAGAACACCGTGGTCCAGACCGGACGCAAGCGGTCCAGTCTCATCCGCATCCGCACGAACTTCTTCGCCGAGATCATCCGTTCGGCCGAGGACCTCTAGCCCATGACGACGACCAAGAGCCGTCCGCAGGGCGAGAATTCGGGCAAGCGCCCCGTGCAAGCCCCTGCCACGCCTGCCGCCGCCCCAGACGACGATCCCAAGACCGGGGCGCTGGGCGTCGATGTCGCGATGACGTGGCGCGGCGACATGCACACCGCGCGGTTCTTCCCGCGCCCCGTGCCCGTGACGGTTGGCCAGGACGGCCTGTTCCCGCTGCCGCCCGACGTGATGGCCGACAAGCTCGTGCAGACGCTGGTCGACATCGACCCCAAGCTGGGCGTGGTGCTGCGGTTCGACAATCCGGCGGCCACCGGGCACGTGATCATCGACGGCCACGCCCATGACATCGCCCAAGTGCGCGATGGTCTGGTGCCCGCCTTGCGCGGTCCGGTCGTGCCGTTTGGCGTCAATACGCACGCGTGGGTCCAGTTCGGCGACTTCACCTTCGTGCTGCGGCGGGCATACGTGCCCCCGACCCAGCGGACTCGGGCGTGGCAGAAGGAGAATCTGCTGCTGCTGGTGTGCCTGCTGCTGGCGTCGGCGCTGCTGATGATTCCGCTGGTGGCTGGCTACAACTCCCCGGATTTTCGCGTCAAGGGCCGCATGACCATCCAGGAGGAGATGGATGATGCGCTGCGAGAGATGGTGTATGTGGATGAGATCAAGGAGGAGA
Source organism: uncultured Enterobacteriaceae bacterium (assembly GCA_964447285.1). Lineage (GTDB taxonomy): Bacteria > Myxococcota_A > UBA9042 > UBA9042 > UBA9042 > CAJBNH01. Next base: position 1,025 of record CAYURO010000038.1, read on the forward strand.
AGCCGCCGGAGGAACTGAAGGCAGAGGCCAAGCCGGACGAGGTCAAGAAGGAAGAGGCTCCGCCGATCGGGCCCCCGCTGGAAGTCATCAAGGAGGCCAAGGAACTCGCCAAGCAGTTGGACAAGCTGACGGCGGAGGAAAAGGCCGTCAAGACGACCGCGCTCGTCAAGGACCGGATGGCTGCTGAGCTGGCGGCGCTTGACGATGCCACGGGCGCCATGCCCGGAGCTGCACCCGTTCTGGGCACGCGGATCTTCCAGGTCGATGACAGCGCCGGCACCCCCGCCAACCCCGACGGTCAGGGTGGCACCGGACTGGTCGCGGACCCCGAGGGCAAGCTGCTGGCTGGCCCGGGCGGCACGGGCGTGGGCAAGGACGGCACGGAGCGAGCCCAGGTCGCCGGCCTGGAACGCCAAGCCACAGGCGGTGAGCGGGTGGCGGTCGGCATCAAGGCCCGGGCGCAAACGATCACCCTGGTCAAGAGCTCGGGCGGCGAAACGACCGGCGAGCTGCCGCGCGACACCGTCAAGAAGTACATCGCCACCAAGATGGGCGCGGTCAAAGCCTGCTACCAGAAGGGCTTGCAGTCGAACCCGGCGCTGGCTGGCAAGGTCACGGTCGCGTTCATGATCCAGCCCAACGGCGCGGTGTTGGGGCAGAAGGTCGACAAGTCGACGCTTGAAAACGACAGCGTCGAGTCGTGCATCCTGAACAACATCAAGAGCTGGCGCTTCCCGCAGGCCAGGGGCGGCGGTGTGACGAAGGTCGTGTATCCCTTCATCTTCTCGTCACACTGAGCCCCCCGGGCAGGAGCCGTGATGGCGTCGCGCCCCGTTCCATCGACAGTTCGGTCCGTGGCCAGTCTTCGCGTCCTGCTGGGCGTTTCGGCAACGTGTCTGCTGGCCGTCGGCTGCGGTCAGGACCCCGAGCTGGTTCGCCTGAGCAACGAGGGCGTGCGCGCACTGCAGGAGAATGACTACACGTTCGCCAAGACGGCCTTCGACAAGGCGCGTGCGCTCGACCCCACAGATGCTGACGTCAACTTCTACCTGGGCTCGCTGGCCCTGCGGGACGAGGAGTACCAGACGGCGGTGGCGTTTCTGCGCACTTCGGTTCAGGTGGATTCCGCGCGCCCGGACGCCCATCTGTCGCTCGCGCGCGCGCTGATCGGTGCCGCTGAACCCAAGGCCGCTCTGGATGCCTTGAAGCCGTTGTTCCGCTTGGATCCCGGCCACCCCAACGGTCACCTGCTGGCGGCGCGGATCGCGCTCGACTCAGCCGACCGGATCACGGGTGAGCGCGAGCTGCGGTCGGCGATCGAGGGCGACCCGGGCTTTGCGCCCGCCTACGTGCGTTTGGCGCAGCTGTACAGCGACGTCGAAGCCTATGAAGCGGCGCGCGACGTGCTGGTCGAGGGGCTGCAGTTCGCGCCCCAATCGGTCGAACTGCAGGAGTCGCTGGGCCTGGCCTGGATGGACCTGGGTCGCCCCGACCGCGCCAAGGTCGTGCTGGCCAAGGCGACGCAACACCCCAAGGCGCGCCACCACCTGTTCCTGAACTACGCCGCGGCCTTGCTTCAGCTTGGGGAGAAGGAGCCGGCCATCGAGGCGTTGCGCACGTTCATCGTCCAGGCGCATGGTCGCGGCGCGGACCCGGCCGTCGAGGTGGCCGTGAACATGCTGGCGAGGCTGAGGAAAACGCCTCGCTGAACCCGCCGGGAGGCCCCGCTCCCCCGGCCCATTCCGCACCGGCAACCCCCGCGGCGCCTGTTGACCCCGCCGGATCGCTGTGCCAGAGTCCGCGCCCGCCATGCAGCTTGCCCGCGTCATCGGAAATGTCGTCGCTAGTGAGAAGGTCCCCGGCCTGACAGGCATCCGTTTGCTCGTCGTCCAGCCTGTTGGCGAGGACGGCACCAAGCGCGGCAAGCCCATCGTCGCGGCCGACACCACGCTCGCGGGTCCCGGCGATCTTGTGCACATCACCACGTCGCGCGAAGCCGCCCTGGCGATGCCCGAGCCGTTCGTGCCGGTCGACGCCGCCATCATCAGCATCGTCGACGCGGTGACGGTCGAGTCGCCCTTGGCGGGCCCCCAGAACGAGGAAGTGTTCGGCCCCCAGACCGCAACGCCGGTGGCCCCGGTCGCCAAGTCGGTCAAGGCTGCCAAGGGGAGGACGTCATGATCCTCTGTCGCGTCCTGGGCAACGTCGTCTCGACCATCAAGCACCCGCACCTGAACACGCTGGCGATCTTCTCCGTGCAGCCCCTTGAGGCCGACGGCAGCGACTCCGGCGAGAGCTTTCTGGCCGTCGACCACGCGCAGTCGGGTCCCGGCGACGTCGTGCTGGTGCTGCGCGAAGGCAACGGCATTCGCCAGATCCTGGCCGACCCCAAGTCGCCCGTGCGCTGCCTGATCGTCGGCGTGGTCGATCAGGTGTCGGTCGCTCCCAACGCCTAGAGGCCTGAATCGTGAGCGGCACCCCGGCCCATACCCTGCACCGCGGCGAGTGGTCGCTGGCCGAAGCGCGCCGGCAGCTGCTCTCCATCGCCAAGGAGCTGCACGCCCGCGGCTGGCTTGCCAACCACGACGGCAACGTGACCATGCGGATGCCCGCCGGCAAGCTGCTGGCGACGCCCACCGCCGTGTCCAAGCGCGTGCTGACCGAGGGCGACCTGATCGTGGTCGACGGCGACGACCGCGTGGTTCAGGGCGGTCGCAAGCCCTTCTCTGAGCTGAAGATGCACCGTGCCGTGTACGCCGCGCGCCCGGACGTGCAGGTCGTGATCCACACGCACGCGCCCTCAGCCACCGCGCTGGCGATCGCGGGCAAGGCGGTCGAGCCGCGGATGATCGCCGAGGCCGTGGTCTCGCTGGGCGACGCAATCCCGCTCATCGGCTACGGATTTCCCAATGGTGCTGAGCAGGTGGCCGCGCTGAAGGCTGCTGCCGACCGTTGCGACGCCGCCACGATCGAGAATCACGGCGTGTTCGCCTGGGGCGACGACCTCGAGATGGCGTTCCTGCGCATGGAGCTGGTCGAGCACTTGGCGACCATCCAACTGCGGGCAATGCAAGCGGGCGCGCTGCGGACGGTGCCGGCGGCGGATCTCGAACGGCTGTTGGAGTCCCGCATGAAGGCCGGTCTGGGCCCCGAGGCGCGGCGCCGCAAGAAGGCCCAGCGCGGCAGCTAGGCCGGTTCTGTTCCCGACCCAAGTCGATCTACTTGACATTTCAAAGGCATGGGCCGCCGGGCCTGTGCAAGGCGAGGACGCATGAACGCTTGGCTGCGACGCTGGGGTCTCTCCGGGATCCTCGTCATTTCGATGGGTTGCAGTGGGGCCACGGAAGTGCGCGAGCCCCTGTCGGACGATGGCCTGGCGGCCGCCGGTCGCTGCCTGATCCTGACGACCAACGACGCCGAGGCGAACTTCGACGGTCCCAAGGTCAACGTCGACGGCAAGATGACGTACCAGGGCTCGATCTCGCGCATCGCGGCAGAGAAGAAGCGGCTGCTGGCGCAACACCCGGGCTCGGTGCTGCTGGTCTCGGCGGGCGACGACTTGCAGGGCCGGTACATGGAACGGGCCGATGGCAACCGGGCGCTTGCGGCCAAGACCGCGTGGCAGGTGTACGAGAAGGCCGGGTATGACTACGGAACGCTTGGCAATCACGAGTTCGACGCCGGACCGGCGGTGGTGCGTGCGGCTCTGGAAGGCCTGACCACGTATCGGATTCTGGTGGCGAACGTCGACCTGCCGGGCTCGATCCTCGACCGTCCGGGCGCGCCGCTGATCAAGGAGCAGGTCGTCGCCGACTGCGGCGGGCTGCGCGTGGGCCTGTTCGGGCTGTTGACCCCGTCGGCCAAGCAGATCTCGGACATCGGCGACCTGAAGTTCAAGAACCCCGACGACCCCGTCTTTCCCGCCGCGCGCGCCGCCATCGCCCGCCTGAAGCAGCAGGGCGCGCAGGTGATCGTGGTGATCAGCCACTTGGGTATCGAGGGCGACATGAAGCTCGCCGAGCACGTTCAGGGCATCGACGCCATCATCGGCGGCCACTCGCACTCGCGGCAGTGGCGGTGGGAGCGGTTCGAGCAGACCGTCGTCGTGCAGTCGGGCGAGCGGTTCAAGCACTTGGGCTATCTGGAGCTGGTGGGCAAGGCGAACGGCAAGCCGGGCATGGACCTGCCGCGGTCGTCGTGGCTGATCCGCGAGGTGAAGACCGACATGCCGCGCGACGAAGCGACCGAGCAGGCGATCACCGCCGCGCGCGAGCCGCTGATCCAAGAGCGGGTGGTGGGCCAGCGCACGGTGCCGTGGGACGTGTCGGGCGCCAAGTCGGACTACGGCCAGCGGGCGGCGCGGGCGGTGCAGCACTTTGCCCAAGAGAAGAGCGGCAAGCCGGTGGTCGCGGGGCTGCTGAACTCGGGCGGCCTGCGCAGCAACACGGTCTATCCGGTTGGACCCGTGACGAATTTGGAGATCGCTGCGATCCACCCCTTCCAGAACCACCTGGTGCTGGTCGAGCTGACGGGCGAGCAATTGGCGCAGGCGTTCGACAGCTCGTGCGGCGGTACGGTCGGCAACGGTGGCAACGAGCGGCGACCGTCGCGCGCGGTCGTGTTTGGCCTGGACGTCCAGTGCCTGCCCGACAATCCGGGCATCAAGTACCGGTACGAAGACAACAAGCCGGTCCAGATCCTGCAGCCCGGCCAGCGGGTCGTCAGCATCGCCGTCGATGGCAAGCCGGTCGACCCCAAGGCCCTGTATCGCTTGGCGACGCTGGACTACCTGACCAAGGCGGGCACGTACTACGCGTTGGGCGGCACCGCCCGCAAGTGCCTGGATGGACGGGACTATACGGAAGAGGACCCGTGCAAGGGCTCGCCGCTGCTGGCCGAAGTGATCGAGTCGGCGGTGGTAGACGGGACGATGGATCAGCCGCTGGCGCCATAGGCCGCGGCGTCCGGTCGCCTACCGCTCGACCACGTCCATGAACAGCGGCAACAGGTCGGTCGGCGGTTGCGGGCCGATGACGATGACTTGACGAAGCTCTGCAAGTGCCCGCTGGGACTGCGCTTCGTCGGCCGCGTGGACCCACAGGATCACGTCGCCGCTGGCCACCGCGTCGCCCGCGTTCTTCTCGAGCACGAAGCCCACCCGCACGTCGATGACGTCGGCCGAGGTGTTGCGGCCTGCCCCCATGTGCACTGCCGCCAGGCCCACGCCCAGCGCATCGACCTTGGTCAGGAAGCCGCCGTCCCACGCGTGCAGCGGCACGACCACGGGCGCCTTGGGCATCAGATCCGGGTCGTCGGCCACGCGCGGATCGCCGCCCTGCGCCACCAGCATCTCGCGGAACTTGGCCAGCGCTGTGCCGTCGTCCAGCGACCTGGCGATGCGCGCTTCGCCCTCGGCCAGCGTGGGCACCACGCCCGACAGCCGCAGCATCTCGCCGCCAAAGCGCAATACGAGCGCGCGGGAGTCGGCCGGGCCCTTGCCGTGCAGCAGTTGAATCGACTCGACGATCTCGAGCGCGTTGCCGATGTGGGTGCCGAGCGGCCGATCCATTGCCGTCAGGAAGGCGGTGACGTTGCGCCCGGCCGCCTGACCTGCGCCGACCATCGCCGTCGCCAATTCCATCGCGCGCTCGCGGGTCTTCATGAAGGCGCCAGAGCCGACCTTGACGTCGAGCACCAGCGACGCCACGCCCTCGGCCAGCTTCTTGGAGAGGATCGAGGCGACGATGAGCGGAATCGACTCGACCGTGGCCGTCACGTCGCGCAGGGCGTACAGCTTGCGGTCGGCGGGCACCAGGCGCTCGGTCTGGCCGATCAGGCCCAGCCCGGTGTCGGCAACGACCTTGTGAAAATCGTCCAGCGACAGGCGCACATCGAAGCCGCCGCCCTTGCCGTCGCGGCCGGGGCCGGGGATCGACTCGAGCTTGTCCAGCGTGCCGCCCGTGTGCCCCAGACCGCGGCCGGAGATCATGGGCACTGCCACGCCGCAGGCCGCGACCGCAGGGGCCAGCGGGATGCTGATCTTGTCGCCCACGCCGCCAGTCGAGTGCTTGTCGGCCGTCGGCCACGGCAGGCCGGGCCAGGTGACGATGTCGCCCGAGCGCTGCATCGCCTCGAGCAGCGTCGCCACTTCCAGCGAGGTCATGCCCTTGAGCAGCACGGCCATCGCAAAGGCCGCCATCTGGTAGTCGGGGACGGTACCCGCGACATAACCGTCGACCAAGGCTTGGATCTCTGCGGGGGACAGCTCGAGGCCATCGCGCTTGCGGCCAATCGTCTCGACGGCACGAAACAAGGTCATGGGAGAACTCCGGGGGCTTGGGGGGAAAGCAGTGCGGAGACATGCGGTTGCGAAGGATCAGCCTGCCGTGATCTCGCGGTAGAACGACTGGCCGATGGGCAAGGGCGCCACGCCAAAGTTCTGGGCAAGCGTCTGCCCCAGCGCGGCAAAGCTGTCGGTCGTGCCCAAGTCCGCGCCGCCCGTGCGGTCGAACCGGCGCGAGGCGAGGATGAGCGGCACGTACTCGCGGGTGTGGTCGGTCGACCCCATGTAGGTCGGGTCGTTGCCGTGGTCGGCCGTCATGACCAACAGGCCGTCGTCGCCAAGCGCGTCCAAGAGGGCCGGCAGGGCCGCGTCTGCCTCGATCATCGCCCGGTAGAAACCCTTCGGGTCGCGGCGATGGCCGTACAGCGCGTCGAAGTCGACGAGGTTGGTGAAGATCAGGCCGCGCCGGTCGCGCACCGCTTCGAGCGTGTGGGCGATGCCATCGGTGTTGCCCTCGGTGTGGATCGACTCCGGGATCCCGCAACCGGCGAAGATGTCTTGGATCTTGCCAATGCCCAGCACCGGGATACCGGCCTGCACCAGCTCGTCCAGCAGCGTGCCCTTGGGCGGCGGCATGCTGAAATCCTTGCGGTTGTACGTGCGTTTGAAGCTGCCGGGCTTGCCGATGAAGGGGCGGGCGATGACGCGCCCGACGCGGTACTTGTCCAGCATCTCGCGGGCGATCTGGCAGATGCGGAGCAACTCGTCGATCGGCATCACGTCTTCGTGGGCGGCGATCTGGAACACGCTGTCTGCCGACGTGTAGACGATGGGCTTGCCTGTGCGGACGTGCTCTGCCCCCAGCTGGTCGAGGATCACGGTACCGCTGGAGACCAGGTTGCCCAGGATCTCGTAGCCCGAAAGTCGCTTGAACTCCTTGATGATCTCAGGCGGAAAGCCGTCGGGATAGGTGGCGAAAGGCTCTGTGGTCCGCACACCCATCATCTCCCAGTGGCCCGTCGGGGTGTCCTTGCCGTTCGACAGCTCGGCCATTCGGACCAGAAACGCGCCCGGCAGGTCGGCGGGGGGAACCCCGGGCATGTCGGCCAGATTGCCCAGACCCAACTGCTGGAAATTCGGCAGGTTCAGGGGCCCCACCGCGTGCGCCAGGTTTGACAGCGTGTTCACGGTGGGCGGGTCACCAAAGTCAGCCACGTCGGGCAACGCGCCAATGCCGGCGCCGTCGAGCACGAGGATGCAGGCCTTGGTGAAGGGGCGGGAGGCGGAAGAGGGCGAGGTCATGGGCTCCTGTACGGCGGAAATCGAACGCCGCAGCAGGATAGGAGGGGCGAGCGGGGTGCGCAAGGAAGCGCGACGACCGCTACTCCTTGACCTCGAGCGTCACGAGCTTGGGATCGGCCAACACGTCGGCCTTGGCGAACGGCATTGCGCGGAACTTGGCCTGCTCAAACAGCTTGGTCTGGTCGGCATAGAACGGACTGGCGGGGTCGGTCGACTGCGAGTAGGTCAGCAGCGCCTCGGAGTGGGGGCCAGCCTCGGTGAACTCGACCACCATCACGAAGCTGCTGCCGTAGTTCAGCGGATAGCCGTCGGCATTCAAGCTGCTGGGCGACAGCGCCTTGGCCGGTGCGGGGTCGAGATACAACGTGTCATTGCGGTTGGTTGCACCAATGACATGGAACGCCCCTTCGGAGTGCAGACCGCCGTGGATCGGCACGCGCGTGGTGCCGTGCAGCGTGAACTGCACATCGCCCAGCTTGGCATCCAGCGGCCGCTTGGCCAGCGTCAGCCGATAGGAAGCGGTCGCCAGCGCCACCAGCACGGGGTCGTCGCCCTGCGCAGGCGCATCGGCCAGATCGCGAGGCGTGGCGAGGGGTTCCTTTGCATCGAACGGCACCTTCCAGGACACCGGCAGCGCGAACAGCCACTCGCGGAACAGCACGGCGCCCTGACTGTCGGCGTTCCAGCGCTTGTCCCACTGGGTCAGCACCGCGCAGGCGGGAGCGATGTCAACCTCGGTCGGATTGACGTTGGCGCAAGCGCCCTTGCCATCGTCCACGCAGGGCTTGCCGTCCGGCTTCAACCGCAGCTGCACCTTGCCAGCACCCGTGCAGCGGCCGACGACCTGCCCGGCCAGATGCTCGCCGGTCCAGGTGCGGTTGGAGAAGATCATGTCGCGCAGCTCGGTGAAGGTGAACTTGCCGTCCTCGCCCGCGGGCGCCGCGGCACCTTGGCCCATCATCGCCTCGAAATTCCAGCGGGTCCGCAGCGAGCGCTCGGTCTTCTCAAGGCCGTACAGCGGCCCGAATCCTTCCAGCAATTGCGCGGGGTTGGTGATCCAGTGCGAGTCGTTGGCGTTCAACGTGAAGTCATCGCGGCGCAAGTGCGGCGTCTCGGCATAGGGCACGAGCCCGGGCTCACGAGAGCCCGGCTTGACGATCCACTGATGGCTCGGCTTGTTGGCGTCCAGGAACACCACGCCCAGCTGCCACGCCACGGTCGTCAGCAGGTCGCCGTCCTTGAGGGCCTGCGCGTGGTCGGCCATCGCCTGCGCAGGCAGGTTCGGCGTGCTGTTCGACTCGCTGTAGTACGCGTGACCCTGGTCGTCGACCGCTGTCGTGTTGGTCCACGGGTTGCCCTGCACGTCGCGCAGCACGGCCTCCACCCCGTCGATATCCTTGGCAAATGCGAGCGCAAGGAAGTGGTCGTACAGCTTCTGGTTGTTCTCGTTGCCGTCGCGGATCGCGTAGGCGTTGACCGTAGTCCACTCCGCCAGCGCCGGAATCACGACCAGCGGCCCGAACTCGGTGCGGTAGAACGTGCGGGTCTGGGTCGTCAGCTTGCCGTCGGTGCCCAGGACCTCGATCGACTCCTGCCGCGACGTGATCGGCTTGGGAACTCCGTTGTCCAGGTACTGCATGGGGTTACCGGCCACCAGCGTCAGCTTGTAGGCGGTCATCTTGCGCGACGCCGACACCGTGGCCGTGTAGGCGACGTGCTGGTTGTGGCCGATCAGGATGCCGGGCACGCCGTACAGGGCGGCACCCGCGACGTCGAGCTTGCCGGGAACGGTCAGCTGGGCTTCCCACAGCCGCAGCTCGCCCGACCACGGGAAGTGCGGGTTGGCAATCAGCATGCCCTTGCCCGTCGCGGACTTGTCCTTGCCCACCGCCCAGCCGTTGCTGGCCGCGGCGTGGTCCAGGTCGTTGGGCGTCGCAAGCGCCGAGCGAACCGCATCCCGCAGCTGCGACAGCCCCCGGTCAAGCGGCCGCAGCGCGTCCAGCCCCGGCAGCTCAGCGCTGGCAACGTCGGTGGGCGGGATCGTGCTGGCCAGATAAGCTTTGAGGTTGCGCGCACTTGCGTACTTGGCCAGGTCGTGGCCGTAGGCGATCAGGTCCAGCGCCGTGATCGACTTGACCCACGCGGCGTTGCGGCACGGCTCTGGCAGACCGGCGGGGCCGACTTCGGTCAGGCGGCGGTTGTAACCCGCCACCCAGCCATCGACCATCGTGCGGGCGTCGGCCGAGAGGTTCGGGTAGGTCTCCTCCGCATTCTTCACGACCCGCATGGCCTTGTAGGCGAAGTCACTCTGGATGTGGGCGTTCTGCTCGCCAGCGCCGAAGTACTTCGACCGCTCGCTGCGCACCTTGACGATCTGGTCGGCCAGCACGCAGATGTTGTCGCGGGCAAAGGCATAGCCCTGACCGTAGAACACACCCCCCAGGTCCTTGGACTCGATGTGCGGCACGCCGTAGGTGTCCCAGCGAATCGTGGCCTGGTACTTCGGAGGGGTGACCGTCTCCTCGTCACCGCCGCCGCAGGCCAGCGGCAGCACGGCGAGCAGGACCACAACAGCCGGCAGGCAAAGACGTAAAGAGTGACGAGCGTATCGCGGGGCCATGGGTGCCTCGTGCAGTTCGGGTTGTCATTGCGGGGGGAGGGCGGAGTGTAGCTGGGTGCGCCCGGGATGGGAACGGGGCCGCTTGGGCTGTGACGCGTCGTGACCAAGCGCTTGGCAGCCGGTTTCGGTCTCGAGACGCCTCGCTGAGACTGGTCCCGAGACAGGGCAGCCCCCGCCCGAGGAGACGCAACTCCTTGAACCTCTTGACCGGGTCCCGTGGCATGGATCGTGCTTTCGACCCGGCAAGCCCCTTTCCGGATGGCCTCGCAGGAGTTATACTATGGGTATGAAGACGGCCATCTCTCTGCCTGACGACCTGTTCAAGCGCGCCGAAGTCGCCGCGGCCGACCTGCACGTGAGCCGAAGCGAGCTGTACCGCCGCGCGCTGCAGATCTTCCTGGACCACCAGCCGCCGGTGCCGCTGACGGAACAGCTCGACCGTTTCTTCGAGGCCCACGCGCAGGTCATTGCCCTCGAACCGGGCTGGGCGGAGGCGCAAGCCGACGTCGCCGCGCGTGACCCATGGTGATGCGGCAGGGCGAGGTGTGGTGGGTCGACTTCGGGGTGCCGCGAGGCTCGGCTCCTGCGCTGCGACGGCCCGCAGTCGTGCTGCAGTGCGATGCGTTCAACGCCAGCCGCATCGGGACCGTCGTCGTCGCCGCCGTGACGCGCAACGTGGTGCTCGCAGGTGCGCCGGGCAACGTGCTGCTGCCGACAGGATGCGGGGGTGTGCCTGAGCGGTGTGTCGTGAACGTCTCGCAAATCGCGACCGTGGACAAGGCGGCGCTGGTCGCGAGGATCGGTTCGCTGCCTGCCGACAAGTGCACATCGATCGAAGAAGGCGTTCGTTTGGTCCTTGGGCGTTGAGGGGACGTCATGTCGAATTTCTCCACATGTCGCAACAGACAACACCCCCGCGCCGAGCCCTGCACCGCCCGCTTCCACAACCCTTGATGATGACCGCACTCATTCCCTGAACAATCCCGCGGCTGCGCTGGCACGTGTCTTGCTGTACAAAGGGAAGCACCCACATCTGAGAGGCCCCATGTTCGCCCTGCCCTCACGCTCCATCCTGACCGTCGCCCTTGGCTGCCTGTGCGCTGCTGCCGCCCTGTCGCTGACCGCGTGCGACACCGCGACGTCTGGCGCTGCCGCTGCACCCGACACCACGGCGGCCGACACCGTCACGCCTGCCGAGGGCGAGTACTTTGCATCCGACAAGGCGCGGCTGACCGCGGCCGACGCGCCGCCTGCGGACGTCCTGGCCGTGGCGCAGGCCAACACCGCGTTTGGCTTGGATCTTTACGGCGTCCTCGCCAAACAGCCGGGCAACCTGCTGTACTCGCCGTATTCGATTTCACTTGCCCTTGCGATGACTTGGGGCGGCGCCGTGGGGCAGACCGCGGACCAGATTGCCGACACGTTCCACTGGGCGCTGCCGCAAGCGCAGGTGCACCCGGCGCTGAACACGCTGGACCTGACGCTCGAGTCGCGCGCTGAGGGCAAGCAAGGGTCGGACGGTGGCAAGTTCCGGCTGAAGATCGCCAACGCCCTGTGGGGACAGAAGAATTACCCGTTCGTCCCCGCGTTCCTGGACCTGCTGGCGCTGAACTACGGGGCCGGGATGCACGTGGTCGACTTCATCGCCGCCACCGAGGCCGCGCGGCTGACCATCAACGCGTGGGTCGAAGAGAAGACCGAGGGCAAGATCAAGAACCTGATCCCGGCAGGCGCGGTCACGTCGGACACCAAGCTCGTGCTGACCAACGCCATCTACTTCAACGCCGCCTGGGCCACGCCGTTCGAGGTCAAGTCCACGCAACCCGGCGACTTCACGCGGCTGGACGGATCGAAGGTGACCGCCCAGCTGATGCAGGGCACGGCCGAGATGCTATACGGCAAGGGCCAAGGCTGGCAGGCCGTTGCCATCCCGTACGATGGGCAACAGCTGGACATGGTGCTGGTGGTGCCCGACGCGGGTCAGTTCGCTGCATTTGAGGCGGGGCTGAGCGAGACGACGTTGGCGCAGGTGGTCGAGAGCCTGGGGAACACGGAGGTGGTCCTGACGCTGCCGAGGTTCGAGTTCACGTCGACCTCTGGGCTGGCCAAGGCCCTGAAAGCGCTGGGTATGCCGGCGGCGTTCGACGCGGCGCTGGCGGACTTCTCAGGTATCGCGGACCCCAGTTCGCTGTACATCTCGGACGTGCTGCACAAGGCCTTCATCAAGGTCAACGAGGCCGGAACGGAGGCTGCGGCGGCGACGGCGGTGATCTTCAACGACACGTCCGCGGTGCCCGATCCGCCGGTGATGGTCGTCGATCGGCCGTTCCTGTTCGTGATCCGCGACCGCGGCACCCAGACCGTGCTGTTCATCGGCCGCGTGGTGGATCCGACGGCGAACTAGCCTCCATCGCGCCTCGCCCCCCCCCTTTCCGAGCCGACACCAAGACAAGGAACCCCATGCGCACCCCACGTTTCCTGCTCGCCGTCTGCTTTGCCTCCGCGCTGCCCTCTTTGGTCGCGTGCGACTCTGATTCGGGCAACCCCGGCACCCCGGCCGACACGGCGGATGCCGCCGCGGATACGATTGAACCCGTCGACACGACAGGCGATACGACCGGGGATACGGTGCAGCCGACGGGACCGATCCTCGACCAGCCCGGCGCGCAGAGCCATTTGTGTGTGCTGGACAAGAAGGACGCCGTGCCGTTTCTGGGCATGTCGGCGGGCGGCACCGTGGCGGCGGGGGCCGACGGCTTTCTGGTCACACAGTGCCGGCAGAGCGGATTCGGCGGCGACGGCGCCGAGGGGGGCGTCTTCGGCCACTGGGCCGGCGTGACGGGCAAGACCTCAGAACCCTTTGCGATCGGCGCCTCAGACGGGGGCTACGACGGCGACTGCCAGTCGGCCAGCACCGGCGACACGGTGACCGTGGTGTGGGCGCGCGCGCTTGGGGGCGGCGGGTCGCAGGTCCATGCCGCGCGGGTCAATGCCGCAGGTCAGGTTGTGCTGGGGCCGCTGGCGGTGCCGGGCGTGGCGGACCCGAACGGTCCCCGCGTGTACCAGCTGATTCCGAGAGGCGAAGACGTGCTGCTGCTGTGGGGCACCAACGACAAGGTGAAGGCGACGCTGCTGGGCGCGGACCTCAAGCCCGTGGGGGTGTCGTCGGACCTGCCGCCTGACTGGTCCTACAACCTGCGTGGAGCCAAGACCGCGACCGGCTTTCTGGTCGCGTGGGACCAGTCGAGCGATCTCGGTTGGACTGAAGTCTGGGCCGTGGCGACTGATGACAACGGCAAGCCGGTGGGCAGTTCTTGGCGGATCTCGGCAGTGGCGACGGCCAAGCTATCGACTTCGCTGGGAGATCTTGTGCCTCTGGGCGAGGGGTTTCTGACCGCCCTGACGGTGCGCACCACCCTGCCGGGCACAGGTGGCGGCTTTGGCGAAGGCAGCTCGGCGTCGGTGACGGCGCTGCAACGTCTGGGTGTGGACGGCAAGCCCGTGGGCGTGATGCGCGAGGTGCAGACAGCGGTCGCGGACTTCGAGCACGTCGACCCGGCGCTGGAAGTCGTCGGCGACGATGTGGTGTTGACGTGGGCGTTCGGCACGGTGATCTACATTTGCGGCGGCTGCATCGGTGACCACGATCTGCGGTTCGTACGGCTGCACGGCGGGGACCTCTCAACCGCCAGCAACGTGCTCGAGTTGCCGCGCACAGGCATCAACGGGCTGAAGCGACCCGAGCTCGCGGCGCAGGGTGACCGGCTGGCGGTGACTTATGACATCGACTTTCACGCCATGACGAAGTCGGGTGCTGCGCTGCTGACCTGCGGGGCCAAGTAGCAGCGACTCGACCTGATGCTACGCCACTGCCTTGATCGGCAAGGACACCCCATGCGACCTGCTCCGATCTTGGCTTCGCTGCTTGCGGCTTGCACCGTGCTTGCGCTGGCTCCCCTGCCATGCCACGCCTCTGGCCCTCGCGACGAGTCGCTGTTCGGGGTCCGCGAGCTGTCGCGAAGCGTGCACGACGCGCGCGCCGACGTCCGGGTGACGCTGCCTGCGGCGCTGGTCGAGCAGATCCGCAAACAGGGCGGCGGGTTGAACGAGGTGTGGGTCGAGCAGGTGCAACGCCTTTGGCTGGCCCGCATCGGCGCGCGGGCGGACGCCCCCTGTGACGACCAGAGTGAGCCGTCAGCGTGCCCCGCCCCGTTGCCCGCGCAGGTGCGGACGGTGGTGCTGTGGGCACAGGCGCCGCGAGCGATGCCGGCCCGAGGAATCCACCGCGGCGAATTCCGCCCGCTGAATCAGCTGTTGACGCCCGTCCTGCCGGTGCCTCGCCGTCCGTGGGAGGGGTCGATCCCGGCCTCGCCCGCCCCGGGAACGCTGGTGCCGCAGGCGCCTTCGGAGGAGGGCGGTGGGGGCCTGGCCGGCAAGCACGTCTACCTGAGCCCCGGCCATGGCTTCACCTGGAACCAGACGCTCGATCGGTGGGCGACCCAGCGCGGCAACACCCATGACCTGGTGGAGGATCTGCTGAATGCCGAAGCCGCGCTGCACTACCTGATCCCGATGCTGGAGAACGCCGGCGCGCGGGTCGTGACGATGCGCGAGCGCGATCTGCAGCCGGCGATGGCGGTGGTCGACGACGGCGACGGCAAGGGGGCGAACGGCGCCGGTTACGACGAGACAGGGACCGCCGCCTTCCAGCAAGGGACCAACCCCGGATTCGGCAACGGCAAAGCCCCTTATGTCAGCGACGCAAACCCGTTTGCTTTGGGCAGCTACCGTGCGGTTCCGGCGGTGGCGGGACAGGCCACGGCGACGGCCCGCTACGTGCCGCAAGTGCCCGAAACCGGCCGGTACGCCGTGTACTTGGGCTTCACCGCGGGCGGGAACCGCGTCACCGACGCCCACGTCGAGGTCCGCCACTTGGGAGGCATGACCCACCTGCGCGTCGACCAGACCCGCCACGGCCAGACTTGGGTGTATCTGGGGCACTTCGCCTTCGCGGCGGGTGTCAGCGAGGCCAAGGGCGCAGTCCTGCTGCACAACGACACGCAAGCGGGCCAATCGAACCGCTACCTGATCGCGGACGTCGTGCGCCTGGGCGGTGGTCTGGGCGACATCGTCCGCGGCACTGGCAACCCACCCGCGGCCGGTCCCACCTCCGGCCGCCCGCGCTGGGAGGAAAGCTGTCGAACCTACGCGCAATTCACCGGAGCACCGGCCGCCGTCTACGACAGCAACACCTCGGACGGCAACGACGACGTCACCTGCCGCAGCCGCTTGGCCGCGTGGGACCACGAGGCCGACGAGGATGCCATCTTCCTGTCCTGGCACACCAACGCCCCCAGCCCGGCGCGCGGCACCTCGACCTATGTCTACGGACCCAATGACCCAAACGGGCAGTACATCTTCACGGGCGCAAAGGGTTCGGACGCGTTCGGCAAGCTGGTGCAGAACATCGTCGTGGCCGACATCCGCAAGCTGTGGGACCCCGCGTGGCAGGACCGCGGCCTGTTGACCGCGTGGTTCGGAGAGATCAACCCGACCCACAACCCGGAGATGCCGTCCGCGCTGATTGAAGCGGCCTTCCACTCGACGCTGGCCGACGCCAACGCCCTGCGCGAGCCCCGCTTTCGCCACCTGCTGGCGCGGTCGCTGTACAAAGCCATCGCCACCTACTTTGCCAACCGCGACAAGCTGCCGCTGCACCTGCTGCCGGAGCCACCCCAAGCCGTGTCGCTGGTCCGCACCGCGACGGGTCAGGCGCTGCTGTCGTGGCAGCCGGGTGCGTGGGACGGGGCGATGGGCGACGCGGCGGAGTCGTATCTGGTGCAAACCTCGAGCGACGGTCTGGGGTTCGACGCGGGCACTGCGGTGCAGCAGACGCACCTGACCGTCACACTGCCGACCGGCACGGTCCCGGTGTTCGCAAGGGTGGTGGCCGTCAATGCGGGCGGCCGGTCGCTGCCATCGGCAACGGTGGGCGCGGTCGAGGGTTGCGCAGGTGGGCAGCGGGCGCTGACCGTCGCCGGTTTCACGCGCTTGGACGCGGGCATGGCGCCGTGGGAGGACCTCGGCATCTTTGGCCTGGGACTGGTGCAGCGTCTGCGTCAGGACCGCATGAACACGTTTGACTACAGTGTGTTGCAGGTGCAGGCGCTGGCGGCGGCGGGGCTGGGCGTCGACTCGGCCGAGCGAGGCGCCGTTGCGGGGCTGGATCTCGGCGGCTATGCGCTGCTGGACTGGGCGGCAGGAGAACAGGATGAGACTGAGGGGGTTCTGGACGCAGCGGAGCGACTGCAGTTGACCAACTGGTTGCAGGGCGGCACGGGCCGAACGCTGTGGCTGCACGGCGCCGAAGTGGCGCGAACGCTGGATGCCGAGGGCGGCGCAGGCGGCGGCGACTGGCTGGAAACGTGGTTCGGCGCACGCTATGCCGCAGACGATGCGGGGAGTTACGGCTTCCAACCGGCACAGGACGGCGGGGGCCTTCAAGGGGCGTGGACGTTCGACGACGGCACCCATCAGGCGTACGACGTGCAGGCGGCCGACGTGCTGGTGGCCAAGGGCGCGGGCGTGCCGGTCTTCGCGTATGCGGGTGGCGCGCAGGTCGCTGCCGTGCGCAAGGACCTGCCGGGCGGCGCCCGAACCCTGTTGATGGGCGTGCCGCTGGAGAGCGTGTGGCCCCAGACGGACCGGCTGGAGTTGGTGACTCAGCTGGTGCACGCGACGGTGGCCCAAGACCCCTGCGCCGCGGTGGCCAACCCGGATCCTGAGCCGGACGTTGGAGATGCATTCACCGAGGCGGACCAGACGGCCGACACCGCGGTTGCCGATACGTCCGGCGAGGATGGCGCCATCGCCGATGCCTTGGTGGCCGACACCGAGCAGGACAGCGCACCCGGCGATGCCACACAACCTTTCGATATCCAAGCGGATGCCACCGACACCGGTGCCGCAGCTGCGCCAGCAGACCCGGGCTGCGGCTGCCGCGCGGGGGGACGACCGACGCCGGTCACGCCCGGGATCTGGGGCCTTGCGCTGCTGTTGGCGCTTTGGACCCTGCGCCGCCGCAAGGCGTGACCGTTGGGCCCACCGGAAGGTCAGACCGCTGAATCGCGGCGTCGCGGCGTTGCTTGAACAGCGGCGTCAATTGAACAGAAGCGGCCAGCACTTGTTGACCGCCGCACAGTCCTTTGCCGCAGCGGCGCAAGCCAAGGCGGCTGCGTCGGGGTCCACGTCGACCTCTTGCTCACAGCTGTGCAGACAGGTTTGCAGCGTGTCCTGCTCCGGGCACGCGGCGACCATGTCCTCACAAAACAGGTTGCAGGGTTCCGTGCCGGTCGCGGTGCCGTCCTGCCCGATCGTATCGGGCGTCACGTCGAGGTCCGACGGGTTCGCGTCGCCCTGAACGTCGCTGGTCGTCCCGTCCGCGTCGAGGGCGCCCGACACGTCAATCGGGTCGGAGATTGCGGACTCGCAAGCCAGCGTCGCCGCGAGAATCGATAGAAGAATCAAGTGCTTCATCGGAGCTACCTCTGCAGTGGCGCAAGCGACGCGCGGCCGCGATCTGCGGACGCTGGGTCAACCCTGCGGACAATGACGGCCAAGAAATCGCTGCCAAAACCTTCGCCGGGTTTCAGGTGGGTTTCAAGTCCCCCGCTGCCGCTCATGGGAGAGGTCGTGTCGATGGTCAAGCCCCCCGGCAAAGCCTAAGCTGCCCACAGACCAAGATTTGGAGGGCACCCATGGAATCCTACGAGGTCCTGAACCGGGCCCTGATGCCATTGGACCGCGTGATCGGAGCCAGCCTGGAGGCCGCGCGAAAGGCCGGCGTGTACGAGCCGCTGCGGGGCAAACTGACCGTTTCGGCCAAGCGGATGCTGCGCAAGTCATTCGACCACCAGTATCAGCTGGAGGTGGTGGAAGAGACCCACATCCCCGCAACCGGCGGCTGCCTGATCGCACCCAACCACCGCTCATGGCTGGACGTGCAGGTGCTGGCGGTGGCCACAAAGCGGCAGCTGCACTTCGTCGCCAAGGCCGAGTTCAAGCACTGGCCAATCTTGCGGCGCATGATCGAGGTGTTCGACGGCCTGTACGTGCAACGCGGCGGCGCAAGCGGCGGGCTCGACGAGATCATTCAGGCCGTGCGCGACGGCAAGGTCGTGGTGATGTTCCCCGAGGGCACCATCCCCGGGGAGGAGAGCATCCCTCGCTGGGACGTCGAGTCCACTACCGGCCTGCTGCGCGGCCACTCGGGCATCGTGCGCGTGGCCATGGCGACGGGGGCTCCGATCATTCCCTGCGGCATCTCCGGCACGGGCCTTGCCTTTCCGCCCGAGGCCTATCCGCGCATGGAGCTGTTTCCTCCGCTGCCCAGGTCCGCCCCCGTCACCGTCCGGTTCGGCAAGCCCCTGCACTTCCATGCCGATACCGACGTGGGGCGTGAGGAGCTGGCCCGCCGCACGCATCACGTGATGCAGCGCATCTCGGAACTCGTCGATTTCAGCCGCGACTACGTGCCGATCCAAGTGCCTGTGCAGACGCGGACCAAGCCCGGCACGCTGCCGCCCTACGCCTTTTCCCGATCGCCGCAGGATCTGAAGCGGGGCCACAAGGCGCCGTTGGGCGTGCTGGTGCTGCACGGTTTCACGTCGGACATCCACTGCGTCGACCCGCTGGTGGCGCCACTGGATACCGCAAACCTGCCGTACCGCCTGCCCATTCTGCGCGGCCACGGCACCCTCTGGCGCGACCTGAAGGACGTGACGCACCGCGACTGGTACGCCGATGGCGAAAACGCGCTGCTGGATCTGTGGCAGGAGTGCGAACAGGTCGTGGTTGTGGGCCTGTCGATGGGCGGTCTGGTGGCACTGGAGCTGGCCGCGCGGCATCGCGACAAGGTGGCCGGGGTGGCTGTGCTGGCGCCCGCGCTGAAGTTCGCGGATCCGCTGGCATTCCTGACACCGGCGCTGGCCAAGGTCGTGCCGTCCTGGCCGTCGCCCAATGCGTATGCCGACCAGGGCTGCCGCAAGCGCGAGGACCGCAACTACAAGCGCTTTCCCACCGCCACGTTCGCGTCGCTGCTGGACTATGCGCGAGAGGTGTCGCACCTGCTGTCCTTCGTCAAGGCGCCGATGCTGGTGCTGGGGGGACGGCGAGACAAGGTGGTCGCGGCCTCGGCCCAAGCGCTGGTGCGCCAGAAGGCGTCGTCCAAGGACAAACAGGTCTTGTGGCTCGACAAGAGCGGCCACGAGCTGCTGCTCGACGCGGAGGCTCCGGTCGTGGTCGAGGCGGTGATGGCGTTTGTGCGGCGGATCCGCGAGCAGTCCCGGACCCGCTGAAGCTGGCCGAGTTCGTTGGGCGAGAGACCGCGCCGCGTCACACGGTTGGGGCAGACTCCGCTTCCCTGCCGATGACCATCCGTGCGCCGAGCATTGCGGCCGGCACGAACAGCAGCAAGTCCAGCACCTCAAACCACATCGGGTGCGGAACGGACAACAAATAGGCCAGGTTGGCGAGCATCAACGCGCCGCCCAGCGCCATCGTCGGCAACGGCGTCTTCCACCCGCCAATCCGAGTCGCCAGAGCGCCCGCCAGCGCCACCGACACGGCGTGCACTCCGATCTCCTGCAGCAACACCGTCTGCGGATGCAGATTCTTGATCAGCTCGAAGGCGTACTGACCGACCAACCACGCGACCAGACCGACGACGACGGCCAACACGCTGCGACCCATGGGCGACTCCTTGATTTCGTTCAGACCATGCTAGGGCTTGGCGGTGAAGATCAGCCCGATGACCGTTCCTGCGTCGTCCTTGCCGATGGTCACGGTGACCTGACGCTTCTCGTCGGCACTCGCGGCAACCAACAGGCCACCATCGCCCGTCTCCATCTTGGTCTTGACCGCAAGGCCCGCCTTGGCCAGCGCGTCCGCGTAGGTGGTGAACACCTTGGTGGGCGAATCCGCGGTCTTGTAGCTGAAAGTGCCCGACGTCTGGTCGCCCGACGTCGTGATCAGGCTGCCGCCCTCGACCGGCGCCGCGCCCGGATACGGCGGCACCCACTGCGGCAAGCTCGGACCACCCGCGCCGGGAGCACCCAAGACCACCGTGCCGGCTGGCTGGTCTCCCTGCGCCGGCGTGTCGATCTTGATCTGGTCGCCTACCGCCTGGGCCTGCGCCTGGACCTCGCCGTTCTGCCCCGTGACGACCACGCTGCCGCCGCCGGGTCCCCCCTTGGCGACCAGCTTCTCGCCGTTCTTGCCCGTGATGACGAGCTCTCCCTGACCGTTCTCGCCACCCGCGAACACCATCTTCGAGCCGTCGCCCCCTGCGATGACGAGCTTGCCGTCCTGCATCGAGTCGATCGTCAAGGTTTCGATCTTGCCCGTCTTTTTGTCGCGTACGGTGATGGTGCCGGTCGCCGCGTCGGCGCTGACTGTCTCCAGCTCGGGGTTCGCCGCGACCGCCAGGCGCAGCGTGCCGTAAGCCGGATTGTCTGCGAATTCCATGGCCTTCTGTGTGGCGTACCAGGCGAACAGGCCTCCGGCGATAAGGCCAATGAAGATCAGCGCGCCGCAGCCGATCCCGACATAGAGCAGCGTCTTGTTGCCCTTTTGCGCCGGCGGCGGAGCTTGCACGGGCGGCGGTGGCTGGAAGTACTCGTCCATGTGATCCCCCTTTGGATGTGTCGGCAAATGCTAGCCGTGGGCCGGGCAGCGGTCCAGATTGGTTTGCGTGGACATTGCGATGCGCGTGCCCGGTCCGGAGGACGCCAGCTTGACCCAGACCGGGGCCGCGGGCAAGGTGGCGCCATGCCAGACAACCGCGCGCGCCTATACACGATCCTGACCGCCGTGTTTGTGACCTGTCTGCTGGTCGCCGACTTGACGGGCAGCAAGTTCTTCTTCGTTCCGCTCGGTCATGTTGGGTCGTGGGAGCTGCTGACGCACTCCGTCGGCCAGTTCGCCTTTCCGGTCACTTTCCTGCTGACCGACCTCGTCAACGAATTCTACGGTCGCCGCGGGGCGCGACAGCTGACCTGGACGGCGCTGGGCTGCTCTGGCCTTGCCTTTCTGCTCGTGCTGGCGGCGCGTCTGGCTCCGGTGTCCCCGCAGAGCCCCGTTCCGCAAGAGGCGTTCGAGGCCGTGTTCGGGATGTCGAATCGGCTGTACGTCGCGTCGCTGCTCGCGTTCCTTGTCGGGCAGATGGCCGACATCTGGCTGTTCGGTGTGCTGAAACGGGCAACGGGTGGGCGGATGGTGTGGCTGCGCGCGACCGGCTCGACGGTGGTGTCGCAAGCCGTGGACTCCGTGCTCGTCACCTGGATCCTGCTGGCCGGCGTGCCCAACCAGACCGGCGCCCCGCCCTCGACGACCGAATTGGTGCACATCGCCGGAACCGGCTACGCCCTGAAGTTCGGGCTGGCGCTCGCCCTAACACCGCTGATCTACTTGGGTCGCTGGTGGATGCGCGAGAAGCTGGGCCTGCAACCGGCCACACCTGACGAGCCCCGCGCCACCGCCCGCGCACGTTGACGCCGACTCCGCGCATCGACAGACTCAGGACTTCCTGGGCGCATCCCTACGGGCCGGCCGCACGCTGGCCCTCTTGAGGTCGATGATGACAAGTCCGCTCCTTCGCTTCAGTTTTTCGGTCGCGCTGTTGATCGCTCCTGCGTGCGGCACCGACACCGGCTCGGCCACGACGCCAACCGATACCGGCGCCGCCGACTCAGCGGACGCAGCCTCGGATCCTGACTCGGCCACGACGGACGCCACCGCCGCCGACACCGCCGCCGACGTCGCCACTCCAGCCGTCTGCGAGGCCAGCAAGGTCCCGTGTGTCACCGAGCAGTTGGACCAGCTGCCCCTGTACGGCAAGGCCAGCACGCGCCTGGTCCAGAACCAGATCGAGGGCGACGCCTTCCTGAGCTCCGTCGATGCGACGGGCGGCGGCATGAATCCGTCGGAAGCCTTTGTCTACGCGCGCTTCACCGACAAGGGCTTGGAGAAAGTCACCATCGGCGACGAAGCTGCGTTCACCTCGCAGGACTGGGACATCGCCTTCCGCCGCTACGTGATCCGCCTCAACAGCGGCGTCGCAGGGCCGGGGTGCGTGTACGGCGCACAGCTTGCCAAGGACACGGCCTTTCAGGACGTCACCAGCGTCCCCGCCGACGCCGAGTTCGAACCTGAGGCCTACTTCACGACCAAGTGCACGCTGGTGCCAGACGGCTCGGGCCTGGAAGCGCCTGACACGGTGACGGCCGGCTTCTGGAAGTACTCGAATTGCGTGCAGATGACCGACTTCGTGTACCTGATCCAGCGCGCCGACGGCCGAGTCGTCAAGGCGACGGTGACGGACTACTACGCGCCGGAGGCCCAAGCGACCTGCAACACGACCGGCAAGGTGCCGATGGGCACCCCCGGCGGCCAATTGCGCATCCGCTGGGCTTTCTTGCAGCCTTGAGCCCGAGGTTTCCCATGACCGCTCCCAACGCGATGACGCGCCGACTCGCCCAGCTGTCTTTTCTGCCCGAGGCCGTGCGGATGCGCGTGGTGTCGCAGATCCTGGGCCGCTACGTGCCCTACGTCGGTCACAGCGGGCTGCTGTATGAGGAGCTGACACCCGAGCGCGTCGTCGTGTCGATCCGCAACCGCCGCCCGACGCGCAACCACATCGGCAACGTGCACGCGGCCGCCATGGCACTGCTGGCCGAGACCGCGACCGGCTTTGTGGTGGCCATGAACCTGCCGGACGACCGGCTGCCCCTGATCAAGTCGTTCACCGTCGACTTCCGCAAGCGTACCAAGGGCGACATGCGCGCGGTGGCCACGCTGTCGGCCGAGCAGATTGCCCACATTCAGGCGACGCCCAAGGGCGAGCTGGCGGTGCCGGTGTCCGTGACCGACGCAACCGGCGGCGAGCCCATCCAGTGCACGATGCTGTGGGCTTGGATCCCCAAGAAGCCCAAGGCTTGAGCCCAGTTCAGCGCAGCCGAACCCGTTGCCGCCATGGGTCGTGCGTTCCTTGCGCCCCGCCGCTGAGTCGCGCCGCCAAGCTGTGCCCCTGACGGGCCGAAACGGCCGGGCTGAAGACACCCGCGAGACGACGGAACTGCAAGCGGGCACCCGTTTTTTTGACGCTCGCCCCCCCCCAGCGTAAAGACTAGAGTTTGTGGCGAAAGCCCTTCGCTTGTCGCACCAGG
Organism: uncultured Enterobacteriaceae bacterium; assembly: GCA_964447285.1. Taxonomy (GTDB): domain Bacteria; phylum Myxococcota_A; class UBA9042; order UBA9042; family UBA9042; genus CAJBNH01. The sequence goes on from CAYURO010000038.1 coordinate 24,453, forward strand.
TTGCGGACGGACGGACGGCGCAGGCCAAGCGGTGGATCGATGTCATTGGTGTTGCGGAACCGGCGAACCCTGCTGCGGTGGGCCCTTGCATGGGCAGCCTCGCTTGCGACGTTCGGCATCGCGACCGCCCATGCCGCCGACGTCGATGGCGACGGACTGGACGATGCCTGGGAAAAGAGCTGGTTCGGCAATCTGACCGCCAAGGCCTCTGCCGATCCCGACGCCGATGGCCTGACGAACGGCCAGGAGCAGGACGTCGGCACCAACCCGACCCTGGCCGACACCGACGGCGACGGTCTGAAGGACGGCGCGGAACAGGCCCCGGCCAACCCGTTTTTCCAAAGTGATCCCAACAAGTTCGACACCGACGGCGACTTCCTGCCCGATGGCGTCGAGGTCAACCAGACCCACTCCTCGCCCACGCTGAAGGACACCGACGGTGACGGGCTGCCCGATAACGTCGAGGTCCTCGTCTCCAAGACCGACCCGCTGCTGGCAGACACCGACGGCGGCTTCTCGAACGACGGCACGGAGGTGTTGGTCGATGGCACGAACCCCAACGACCCCAAGGACGACGTTCAGGACACCGACGGCGACGGCTTGTCCGACTGGGCCGAAAGCAACCTGTGGAAGACGGACCCGCTGGTCGCGGACACGGACGGCGACGGGTTGAGTGACGGCCCCGAAGTCCTTGAACAGAAGACCAATCCGCTCGACCCCGACAGCGATGCCGACGGCTTGGGCGATGGTGATGAGGTCCACGTCTGGCAAACCAAGCCGCTGGTGGCCGACACGGACGAGGACGGGTTGCAGGACGGCGACGAGGTCTTGGTCCACAAGACCGACGCGAAGCGGAAGGACACCGACTGGGACAGCTTGTCCGATGGCGACGAGCTCAATCAGCACAAGACCAACCCCCTTCTGGCAGACAGCGACGGCGGCGGCGTGTTGGATCCGGTCGAGATCTTTGACGGATCCGATCCAAAGCTGGCTTCTGACGACGTCGGACACGACCCGGACGGCGATGGGCTGTCGACGACCTACGAGCAGCTGGTCAGCGCCACTGAGCCCATGGATCCCGACTCGGACGGGGACGGGCTTGCGGACGGGCAAGAGGCGTTTCCGCTCCTCGACCATCTGGTCACGATCCCGACCGATGCGGACAGCGACGACGACGGCGTGCTCGATGGCGCAGAGGGCGGTGTCAGTCCCGACGGCGACCCCGGCAACGTGCAAGGTGGAACCTCGCCGCTGCGCTTCGACACCGACCAAGACGGCCTGGGCGACGGTCTGGAGCGGGGTCTGGCGGCGCCGCAGAAGAGCGCCAAGTCTCCCGGAGCGACTGCGGGCGGCCTGTTCGTCGCGGACACGGATCCCACCTCGGTGACCAACGGCCTGATGGGCGACACGGACGGCGACGGTCTGTCAGACGGGGCAGAGGATGCCGACCGCGACGGCAAGTGGGACAAGGCCCAGGGCGAGACCGACCCTGCGGTGTACGACACGGACGGCGACGGCATGGACGACGGGTGGGAGGTCGCCTACAGCGGACCGGTCGGCGAGGGACCGCCACTGCTGCCGCTGGACCCGACCGATGCCCCAAAGGACAACGATGGCGACGGCTTGACCAACCTGGCCGAGTACAAGGTGCAGAAGCACGACGCGAGCGGTCAGCTGGTGCCCAATCGCACCAATCCGCGCGCCACCGACTCCGACAAGGACGGCCTGCAGGACCTGTTCGAGGTCAAGAGCAACTGCGGCGGACCGGATCCGATGTTCCCCGGCACCAACCCGAACGACCCGGACACCGACAAGGATGGCACTGCGGACGGCGTGGAGGACGCGAACAAGAACGGCAAGGCCGATGCCGGCGAAGCGAACGCGTGCAAGGTCGACACCGATGGCGACACGCTGCCCGACGGCTTCGAGGATGCCGACCACGACGGCGTGCTGGACCCGGGTGAGACCGACCCCGCGCTTGCCGACACCGACGGCGACGAGCTGAACGACAGCGTCGAGCTGAACTTCTTCGGCACCAACCCCCGCTCTGTCGACACGGATGGCGACGACCTGCCCGACGGGCTCGAGGTCGGTCAGGTGGGCGATGCGGACCCGAACTCCGTCACCAACCCGCTGAACGAGGACACCGACGGCGACGGTGTGGGCGACGCGAGCGAAGACGCTGACGCTGACGGCCAATTCGACGCTGGCGAGACCAACCCGACCATGCCCGACACCGATGGCGACGGTCTGGGAGACGGTCTGGAGCAAGGCAAGGCGGGCGATGCCGACCCCGGAAGTCAGACCGACCCGACGAACAAGGACAGCGACGGCGACGGGCTGGCCGATGGGATGGAGGACAAGGACCACGACGGTCAAGTCGACCCGACCGAGACCGACCCCAACGCCGCCGACACCGACAAGGGCGGCACTTCAGACGGCGACGAGGTCCTGTACGACCTGACCAACCCCCTGAATCCCTTGGATGATGGCATGGCCGACCCGGACGGCGACGGACTGCTGTCCAAGGTCGAGAAGCAGATCGGCACCGACTTCACCAACCCCGACACGGATGGCGACACGATCTCCGATGGCGACGAGGCGGCGGGCGGCGTGGCGGTGGACACGGACAAGGACGGTCAGGCCGACGTGTTCGACCCGGACTCGGACGGCGACGGACTGTCCGACGCGCAAGAGGCTGGCGACGCCAACTGGCAGACGCCGCCTGTGGATAGCGACAGCGACGGAACGCCCGACTTCCGGGATCTCGACTCCGACGACGACGCCCTGCCCGACACCGACGAGCCCAAGTGGGGCACCGACCCGACGGACCCCGACACCGACGACGACGGCTTGAAGGACGGCGCCGACATCGCAGCGGGTGGCATCCCCACCGATGCGGATACCGACGACGACGGCGTCATCGATAGCGCCGAGGCTGGACTCGCCGACGTGGACGGAGACCAGCTTGCCGCGATTCGCGACGTCGACAGCGACAACGACGGCATCTTCGACGGCACGGAGCGCGGAGTCACACAACCCCTTGCAGACACAAATCTTTCCGCGGGTGCCTTCCGCGCGGATGCCGACCCGACCACCACGACCAACCCTCAACTGGCCGACAGCGACGGCGATGGCCTGCGAGACGGCGCGGAAGACTTCGACCACGACGGCGCGCTGAACCTGGGCGAGTCGGACGCGGCGGATCTTGCCTCGACCGCCAGCCCCGCCGACAGCGATGGCGACGGCCTGCCCGACGCAGAGGAGAGCGCGGTCGGCTCAGACCCGCAGGATGGCGACAGCGACGACGACGGCGTATTGGATCTGCAAGAGTGGAACTTCTCTCATGATCTTGACCAAGATGGACTGCCGAACGTCCTCGATGCCGACAGCGACGACGACTTCCTGCCCGACGGCCTGGAGCGCGGCGTGGTCGTAGCCCCTGCGGCAACCGACGTTGCTCGCGGCCGATTTGCACCCGACCAAGACGCCAGCCACACGACCCACATGCTGCTGCGCGACAGCGACGGCGACGGCGTGCGGGACGGGCGAGAGGACGACAACGGCAACGGGCGGGTCGACGCGGGAGAGGGAGAACCGCTGGACCCCGCTTCACAGGCGGTGGGACCTGACACCGATGGCGACGACCTGAGCGACGCGGAGGAAGCCCGCTGCGGCTCCCTCCCCGATGACGCCGACAGCGACAACGACGGCCTGCCGGACGGCGCGGAGCCGAACCCCTGCTGGGACGAGGACAACGACGGCCTGCCGGGGGCCTTGGACGGCGATGCCGACAACGACGGCTTGGGCGACACGACGGAGGTGGGTCTGGCTGCCGCCGGCACCGATACCGACCTGTCGCGCAAGGCCTTCTTCCCCGACGACGACCCGACCACGACGACTTTTGTCCTGGCCCGGGACAGCGACGGCGATGGCACCCGCGACGGCGCCGAAGACGTCGACCATGACGGCATCTTCGAAACCGGTGAACGGGACCCACGGAATCCCGCCGATGCGGGCGTGGCGCTGAAGGATCAGGATCAGGATGGCTCACCCGATCTGGAAGAAGGCAAGGTGGGAACCTCGCCGCAGGACGAGGACTCTGACGACGACGGTCTGCGCGACGGTGCGGAACCCAACATGGGTCTGGACGACGATGGCGACGGCCTGAGGACCGGACGGGACGCGGACTCGGACAACGACGGCCTGTGCGACGGCACTGAAGCCGGCGTGGTGACGCCACCGCAAGGCACGTCCAAGAGCGGCCCCTTCATTGCCGATCAGGACCCGACAACCACAACGTGGCTGCTGGTCGCCGACACCGACCACGGCGGCGTAAGCGACGGCGTCGAGGACTCGAACCACGACGGCGCCATGGCCGCGGACGAGACCGACCCTCTGAACCCCGCAGACGACTTCAATAAACCGATGCCGGGTGAGGATAGCGGCCCGGACGCCGACACCGCAGACACGGTCGAGCCGTTGGTTGACGGCCGCATCCAAGGCTCGCTGGTCACCGGCTGCTCTGCGGCAAAGAGCGGTCCTGCCGACGCAGCAAAGCCAGGGCTATGGCTGCTGCTGCCGATGATGGTCCTGCTGGTCGCCCGGCGGCGGCGCCAGGGTCAGCCGTGGCTCGTGTGGGCTCTGGTGCTGCTTCCCCTGCTTCCCGCGACTGAGGCGCGCGCCCAAGACGGCTTCCAAACCCTGCGCTTTCGCCCGTCGCTCGATGGTCAGGGCATCCTGACGATGGACGGTGCCACTCAGACACCCGACACGCTGCCGACCGCCAGCCTGTTTCTGGACTACGCGCGCCGGCCGCTGGTGGTGACCGGGCCGGACGGCAAGGTGCTCCGCGAGCTGGTCGGTGACCGCGTGACGGCAACCGCACAGGCCTCGCTGCGGGTGGCGAGGGGGGTGACGTTGGGACTCGCGTTTCCCTACGCCGCATGGCAGCAGGGCCAAGCACTATCGTCGGCCCCCGCAGCGGCGGGAGCGGCGCTGGCCGGAAGCGCGGCCGGAGACCTGAGCCTGCTCGCAAAATTCGTCGCCTTCGACGAGCGCAAGTCTCCGTGGGGCTTGGCGTTCAACTTGGGTGTCAGCGCACCGACCGGCGACACGGCCGCCTTCACCGGTCGCGACGGCGTCACCGCAGAGGCCTCCATCGTCATGACTGGACGGCGACGCGCGCTGCGGGTGGGTGCGAGCGCGGGCGTGCGCGCACAAGGACAGGCGCTGGTGCAGGGCATCGAGGACGGACCGGCGATGATGGCCGCAGCCGGCGTGTCGTGGGTGCCGGGGGACCGCGCGTGGCTGGACGTGGGCGTGAATCTGGAGACGCCGCTGCGGGGTCCGTTTGCCGACGCCGCCCTGGACCGCGCAGAGGCGGGAGCGACAGCGTCGGTGCGGCTGGGCGACCGCGTGGTGGCCACTGCCGGCGCAATGGTCGGTGTGCGGGAGGGTTTCGGCGTGCCGGCCGTGCGGGCAATCGCGGGTCTGTCATGGGCGCCGCCGCCACCGAACCTGCAAGAGGAGCTGGACGAGGCGGAACGGCGACGCCTGGCGGCTGAGCAAGAGGCACGCGAGCGGGCGGAGCGGCTGGACACGGACCATGACGGACTGCCCGACATGCGCGACCCCTGCCCGCTGAACGCCGAGGATGTGGACGGTTTCAAGGACGACGACGGCTGCCCCGACACCGACAACGACCAGGATGGCGTGGACGACGACCAGGACATGTGCCCAAACATCCCGGAGGATGCAGACGGATTCGAAGACGCCGACGGCTGCCCCGATCAGGACAACGACGGCGACGCCGTGGAAGATGCGCGCGACAGCTGCCCCAACACGGCCGAAGATTTTGACAGTGTCGAGGACGCGGACGGCTGCCCCGATTGGGACAACGACGGCGACACCGTGGCGGACCCGGACGACCTCTGCCCCGACGAACCTGAGGCGTTCAATGGCGTGCAGGACGAGGATGGCTGCCCGGAGCGCTCGCTTGCCGTGCTGGACCCGAACCAAGAGGCGATCCAGATCACGGAGCGAATCCTCTTCGCCTACAAGAGCTACCGGATCCGCCCCGAGAGCTGGCCCGTCGTCGATGCCGTGGCGAAGATTCTTCGTGAGCACGAGGACCTCAAGAAGCTCCGTGTGGACGGCCATACGGACCACATTGGGACGGAGGCGAGGAACTTGCATCTGTCGCGACAACGCGCAGAAGCGGTGCGGAAGGCCCTGATCCGACGCGGCATCCCACACTCAAAGCTGGAGACCAAGGGCTACGGTGCCACGCGGCCTCTGATTCCCCGTTCACGGGGTGGTGAGACGGTCCGCAACCGGCGTGTCGAGTTCATGGTGCAGGAACGGGACAAGGCCAAACCGTGACGCCCGCCGCGACCGGTTCGAATCGAGACTTCCCCGGACCCTTTGCGGTTCGGTTGACCGGGACTACCATCGGGTCCTTGGCTCGGGGCTAAGCGTCAGCCCTCTTTTGGACGGCTTGCGCGACCTGTGAGGCCCTGAATGTTCTCCGGTGACAGCGAGCAACTCTTCCGACAGGTCTTCAACGGTACGGCGCCCACTTTGCTGATGGAACCGTCGGACGGTCGCATCCTGGAGGCCAATGCCGCTGCTGCTGCGTTCTACGGCTGGTCGGCGGAGCAGCTGGCCACACTGAGACTTCGCGAGCTGAATCCCTCAGCCACGTCCGACGCCTTTTCGTCCATCAAGCCCAAGCTGGATCGATTGACGGCCATCCACCGCCGGGCCGACGGCTTGACCAGCTCCGTCGAGATCTTCACTTGTCCGATCATCTTGCAGCGAAGGGAGTTGGTCTACGCAACGGTCCATCAAGTGACCGACGACGCAGCCAAGGACCAGCCCGTGTTCGAGCAAGAGGCCGTGCAGCGCGAACGCACCGCCCAGCACGCCCTGCTGACCGAGCGCGAGCGGCTGACGGCCATCCTCCGCGGCTCACACGTCGGCACCTGGGAGTGGAACGTCCAGACCGGCGAAGCGGCCTTCGACGACCGATGGGCCGGCATCGTCGGCTTCACGGTGGACGAGCTGCAGCCGGCGTCCATCGACACCTGGATGAACCTGACCCACCCAGACGACCTGTCGTTCAGTGCCGCGGCGCTCGAGCAGCACTTCCGTGGCGAGACCGACGTCTACGAGTGCGACGCACGGATGCACCACAAGGACGGTCACTGGGTGTGGGTGCTGGACCGCGGTCGCGTGATCACTTGGACGGCCGACGGCAAGCCGCTGCGCATGTTCGGCACGCACGAGGACATCTCGGAGCGCAAGGCCTCTGAGCTGGCGCTGCAGCAGTTGGTCGCGTTCGAGGACCTGATGGTCCAGGCAACGGGGGCATTCTTCCGGGCCGACGACTCAGATGTCGACCGCGTCTTCCAGGACGTGCTGCGCCGCGTTGGGACATTTGCCGAAGTCGACCGGGCCTATATCTTCATGTACGACGAGGCGGACACACAGATGTCCAACTCACACGAGTGGTGCGCGCCCGGCATCACGCCTGAGATCGACAACCTGCAAGAGCTTCCGCTGGACCTGTTCCCGCAGTGGAATGCGACCTTGCTGCGCGGCGAGACCATTTACATCCACCGCGTCAAGGACCTGGAAGAGGACTGGGCCGGCGAGCGTGCGATTCTCGAACCTCAGGGCGTCCAGTCGCTGCTGGTGTTGCCCATCGCCGTTGGGGGCCGCACCATGGGCTTCATCGGCTTCGACTCCGTGCGCAGTGAGCGCGCTTGGGGCGAGGAGCACCGCAACGTCCTGCGGTTCCTGGCCGACAACGTGGCTCTGACGATGCAGCGGGTCGCGCGGAACAACGAGCTGCGCGCGGCGACCGAGACCGCACGGCGGCTGGCCAACGAGAACGAGCAGGCCAATCGCGCCAAGAGCGACTTCCTCTCGAACATGAGCCACGAGATCCGCACGCCCATGAACGCCATCCTGGGCTATGCGCACTTGATCAAGGAAGACCCGCTGACCAAGCGACAGCTGGAGCAGCTGGACCGGATGACGACGTCTGCCGCCTACCTGCTGCAGATCATCAACGACATTCTGGACATCTCGAAGATCGAAGCGAACAAGATGACGCTGGAGGAGCGCGACTTCGAGCCCGCGCGCGTCATCGACCACGTCTGCAGCATCGTGTCGGAGCGGGCCGTTGCCAAGGGCCTGCAGATGCTCGTCGACATCGAACGGGTGCCCAAGGCGCTGCGTGGCGACAGTGGACGGCTGGGGCAGATCCTCCTGAACCTTGCCAGCAACGCGATCAAGTTCACCGAGGCCGGCCACGTCGTCGTCTCCGCACGACCCGTCGCCGAGAACCCGACGTCGTACACGATCCGCTTCGAGGTCAAGGACACGGGCATCGGCATGACGCCCGACCAAACCGATCGCCTGTTCAACGCCTTCGAGCAGGGGGACTCCTCGGTCAGCCGCCGATTCGGCGGAACCGGCTTGGGACTCGCCATCAGCAAACGTCTGACCGAGCTGATGGGCGGCCGCATCGGGGTGGACAGCGAGCCCGGGGCCGGCAGCCGCTTCTGGATCGAATTACCCTTCCACGCTGCGGAGTTCGGGGCGCGGTCAACGACGTGGCAGACGGTGCTCGAGGGCCTGCATGTGCTGGTGGTGGACCCCGACGTGGACGCACGCGACCGCCTGGTGATGATGCTGGGCGGCGGTGGCCTGCGTGCGAAGGGCGTGGACTCGGGTGAGTCCGCATTGTCCTCCCTGACGTACGCCGACCGGACGGTCGACCCGTATCGCATCCTCTTCATCGATCAGCGCGTGCCAAGCATCGGCGGTTTGGAGGTCGCGCGCGGCATCGATGGTCTGCAACTGAAGGTGCTGCCGACGACTTTCCTTCTCGCCGCTCAGGGCGAGACGTTTTCGCCAGGCGTGCTGGACCAAGCCAACATCGCGCGGGTTCTGACCAAGCCCATCGCTCCGTCGGCACTTGCCGATGCACTCGCCTCGTACCAACGGGGTGAGGCTCCGCGGCGGGAAGGAGCGCCTACGGCTGCTGAGCTCGCCAAGCGGCGGGGCGCACGCATCCTGGTCGTCGAGGACAACGCGATCAACCGCGATGTGATCGGCCAACTACTCGAGACCGTGGGCATGCACTACGCAACGGCCAACGACGGGCGCTCTGCCGTGGCCATGGTCGCCGCCGAGTCGTTCGACTTGGTGCTGATGGATGTCCAGATGCCCGACATGGACGGTCTGGAGGCGACCGGCGCGATCCGACGGCTGCCCGGCAAGCAAGACCTGCCGATCCTCGCGCTGACCGCCAATGCCTTTGCCGCCGACCGCGAACGCTGCCTGCGCGCCGGCATGAACGACCACATCCCCAAGCCGGTCGAACCCAGCCGGCTCTGGCAGGGCCTGGTGCGCTGGCTGCCAGAGCGCGACCGGCGGGCGCAGGAACCGGTCCCTGCACTTCCGCAGCCACCGCCCCCCCCCCTTCCCTTGGAGTTGACGGCCATCGAGGGGCTGGACACCAAGAGCGGGCTGCGCACGCTGGGTGGCAATCCGACTGCTTATCTGCGCCTGCTGCGACAGTTCGCCAACCGCCATGCGAGCGATGCGGCGGAAGTGCAACGCCTGCTGACGCTCGGCGACCAGACCGGCGCCATGCGCACGGCCCACAGTCTGAAGGGAGTGGCGGCGACGCTGGGCATGGCCGCGATCGCAAGACTGGCAGGAGAGGCGGAGACCCTGACCAAGCAGGATCCCCCTCCCCCCCGGCTGCGCGAAGTGCTGACCCTGCTGACCGCGCAGCTCGCCACGATGGCGACGAACCTGCTCGCCCGAATGCCGCCGCCTGAGTCAGCCTCGGACATGGCTGTGCCCACTGTAGCCGTAGATCCCGCACAAGTCCGCGCGGTGATCGAGAAGCTGCAGTTGTTGCTTGCCGACGGCGACACCGCAGCAGGGGACCTGTTTCGCGAGTCTCGCAGTCTGCTTCGAGTGGTCTTGGGCTCGAGCCTTGACGTTCTGGACGAGCTCGTACAGGACTTCGCCTACGACGAGGCGCTCAACCTGATTCGCACCAAGTTCCCAACCTTGCCTTAGGCTTCGTGCAGACCGACCGCCCGGTTGCGACCACTGGAAATCCAATGGGAATCTCGGGTGGGCCCCGTATCGAGGGGCTTGGGAACACTCCTCGGTGAGGTTTGCCTGCTTCAGGGCACGATTGCCACGAGCTCGACGTCGAAGACGAGCGTTCCCTTGGGCTTGCCCTGCTCGCCGTCGTACGCCAGCTTGGCGGGGACCCAGAAGCGGAACTTGGCACCGGGCTTCATTTGTTGCACGCCCTCTGTCCAGCCCTTGATGACGCTGCCCAACGGGAAGGACATGGTCTCGTCGACGTCGGTGTGGTCGAAGCAGCGACCGTCCTGCGTCCAGCCTGCGTAGCGCACGGTGACTTCGTTGGTCCCGGTCGGGCGTACATCGCCTTGGCCCGGGGCGAGCTCGACAAACGTGAGGCCACTTGCGGACTTGGTCGCATTTGCAGGGGGACGCTTCAGGTCGGCGGGCGCAGGCGGGGCGCGCTTGAGCTTGGCCAGCGTGACGTCCAGCACCAGCGGCGTGCGTTCGGCCTTCGGTGTGCTGCGGGAGTGCGCCAGGGCGGCGGGGATCCACAGGCGACGCGTCTCTCCCACCACCATCAAGCCGATACCTTGGGACCAGCCCGGCAACGCCTTGTCCATCCGCAGGATCCGCGGCTCAGGCACGCGCTTCCAGGTAGTGCCCACCCTCTTTCCGGTGTCGTTCCAAGCGACGTAGTGCACAAACACCGTGTCGTCGCGGCCGGGGCGCACGTCGCCGGTGCCGGCCTTCAGGACCTTGGTCACGAGGCCCGACGGGCGCTTCTCTGCGTCGGCAGGCGGTGACTTCAGGTCGGCGGGCGGGTCCAGACTCGGTCGACCGTCTGCTGCGGGAGCCGTGTCGGGCGCGGCGGCGGCGTCTTCTGCTGCCACATCGGGAGCAATATCCTCTGCTGCTACCTGTGCTTGCGCGTCGTCGGGCACCGGCTCCACGGTCCCGTGGCGATTCTTGCCACAACCCGCGCCCAAACCGGCAACGAGCATGAACCAAGTCCCGAGGAAGAACCAGCGCCGAAGACTTCCCTGACCACAAGGCGAACGCATCATCTGGAGTGCTCCCACGGGACCGATCAACGCCCCCTGCGCGCGCAGTATCCGGCCGGGCGCAAGCAGGGACAAGCGCAGGATCTGGGGGCGTACACAAGACCGCCTGCCGTTGCACTTGCCGCCTCGCCCGCCGTGCGCCAGCATGCCGCCATGATTCGCCGCAACCTGCACACTGCCACGCCGTTTGTCACCAAGGACGGCTCGACCATCCGCTCGCTGCTGGACCTGTCGTGCGCCCCCGTGCGGCACCAGAGTCTGGCCGAAGCGACGGTCGAGCCCGGCAGCCGCACCACGCGCCACCGCCACTCCGGCACCGAGGAATTCTACTTCGTGACGCAAGGCGCAGCGTGGCTGGAGGTCGACGGCGAACGCCAACTGGTCACCGTGGGCGACGCGATCCTGATCCCGCCGGGCGCGGCGCATCAGGTACTGAATCCGGGGAAAGAGCCTTTCCGCATCCTGTGTTGCTGCGCCCCGCCGTACCGACACGAGGACACGGAGCTGCTCCCCGACGGGTTCGACCAAGGCTGAGCGAACCGCTCAGGGCACCCGCATCGCGTAGAGCCAGCTGGTGCCCCCTACGCTCTCCAACAGGATGGCCGTCGGGTCCTCTCGCGTCGTCGTGACCAGCTGCAGCGAAGCCGTGCCGCCCACCGCACGCAGCGTCTGCGGCTTGCCGACCACGCCTCCGGTGACGTCAACGGTGTAGACCGTCGTGCCGCTGGCGCTCAAGAACAGGCGCAGCTTGCTGCCCGCCGCGGACAGGTGGAGGTTGGTGATGCTGCCGGCGGGGAAGCCCAGCTCGATCGGAGTGGCGGTCCAGACACCGCCCACATTCGTGACATACAGTGTCTGCGACAGGGTGTCGGAGCCCTTCTTGTCGGACAGCGAAACCACGGCCTCCAACGCGCCGTTGCGCACCAAGCCCGACACGTGAACGCCGAAGGGTCCTGCGCCTGTGGTGGCGAACTGGGTGGCGTGGACGACGGCAGGGGCCCCCCACAACCCGTCGGCCTTGTCGAACGCCTTGGCTGCCAGCACACCGTTGCTGCGGTTGTAGTAGAGCACCCAAGCGTTGCCGCTCGCATCGCCCTCCAACAGGCTGCCTTGCAGCGAATCGGCGTCGACGGCGGTCGTCACGGTCACAAGGGCGTTGGGCGTCTGCCAGTTGCCCGCCGAGAGCGTCGTGTCCATCAGGTGATAGGTGTTCGAGAGCCAAGCGGAGTCTCGCGTGACCAGATGCAGCGTGGCTTGGGGTCCCGGCCACAGCATCGGATCGAACAGGAAGGCCGTCTGCGAGGTCTGCAGGGCGTTGGCCGTCAGAAAGGCTTGGGTCTCATCCCACACGCCGTCCACCTTGGTGAGGTACGACGCGAGCACCGGCGGGTCCGAACCCTGCCCCGCACGGTACTGGTAGACGACGTGCAGGTTTCCCTTGGCGTCGGCCGCGAGCGCCTGGCCGTCGACCATACCGTGGTGCTCTGCCTGGCCGGTGTGGTCCAGGCTGGTGATCGCGACGGGCGAACTCCAGTGTGCACCGTCGTTGGACTGGGCGTAGTACAACTTGTCGAGCGTCGCCGTGGGACGGCCCCAGACCATGTGCCAGCCCGCGGCGTTCTTGACGGCCGTGCGCAAGCCCGTCGCAAACGCCGGCGCCTTGTCGATCACCGGCAGCACCGTCAACTGCGCGACCGCACTGAACATCGTCTCGCCGGTATCGGCGATCTGGCTGCGGAAGAGGGCCCCGTCGTCGGCATCCTGGGCCGTCAGCGAGTAGGTGTTCACCTTGGCGTTCGGCACGTCGGTCCACGTCTCGCCGGCGTCGTTCGAGCGCTGCCACTGGTAGGCCAGCGGCAAGGGGCCCGAGGCCGACACGGCAAAGATCACCGACCGACCGGCGGGGGCCGCAGCATCCTCGGGCTGGTTGTCTATGAGAATCGGCGACTTGGCGATGGTCAGCAGGGCCACGCTGCTGGTCACGCTGCCCGCAGGGTTGGTGATGACGACGCGGAACTTGGCGCCATCGTCGGTCAGTGTGGCCGACACCACCGTGTACGAGCTCTGTTCGGCGCCCGGAATGTCGCCCCACGGCTTGCCCACGCCGTCCGACCGCAGCCAGCGGTACTTCAGCCCACCAGAACCGGTTGCCGTTACAGAGAACTTGGCTGGAGCCAGCTTCTGCACCGACTGACTCTGCGGCTGCAGCGCGATCTTGGGTGGCAGTCGCTTCACCGTCAGCGCGGCCTCGCCGCTGGTCACACTACCCGCCGGATTGGTGACCACGCAGCGGAAACGGGCCGCGTTGTCCTCCATCGTCGCTGCCGCAAGGCCATACGAGGGCTCGCCCGCCCCCGCCACGTCGCCCCAAGTCTTGCCCGCGTCGTCCGACCGCTGCCACTGGTACGTCGGGTTGCCCGACCCCACTGCCGTCAGCGCGAACGTCGCTGGCTGGCCTTCATCGACCGGCTGGTCCTGCGGTTGTGCCGTGATCTCAGCCAGATCGACCGTGACGTGCAGCGTGCCCGCGCCGCTGGTCGCCTCCCCCGCGAGATTCGTGACGCGGCAGCGGAACTGCGCCCCGTCGTCCGCCCACAGCACGCCCGTCAGCGTGAACATCGCCTCGGTGGCCTCGGCCAGGTCCACCCACGTCGCTCCGTGGTCGTCCGACCGCTGCCACAGATACACGAGTTCTCCCGAGCCCTTGGCCGACACGGAAAACGCCACGTCGCTGCCCTCGGGCACGGTCTGCCCCTGCGGCGACGCTGAAAACGTTGGCGGCACATGCGCCACAGCCAGCTTGGCCGGTTGGCTGGTGGTGGTGCCGGCCGGATTCGTCACGGCCACGCGAAAGCGGGCACCGTCGTCGTCCAGCGTCGCGGCAGCCAGCGTCAGGGTCGGGTCGGTCGCGAGCGGAACGGGCTGCCAGGTGGCGCCGTCGTCGTCGGACCGCTGCCAGGCATACGTCAAGCCGCCCGAGCCGGTCGCCGTCACCGAAAACGCAACAGGCGCGCCCTCTTGGACACCCTGGTCGGTCGGCGATTGCAGGATCTTCGGCAGCGCGCGGGTCACGGTCAGCTTCTCGGGCAGGCTGGTCGCGCTGCCGGCGGCGTTCTTCGCGATGCAGCGAAACGCGTCGCCGTCGTCGTCCATCGTGGCGCCTTTGACCACGTACTTGTCCTCGGTCGCGCCAGCGATGTCCGTCCACCCGGCCGCGCCCTGTTCGTTGCGCTGCCACTGCAGCGTGTCGGCATGGATGGGCACGACCACGAAGGACTCGTCGCCCCCCTCGTCCACGACGTGCGGGTCAGGAACGGTCACGCCAAACGAGGGCGGGGACTCGGCCACGGCCCCATCGCTGCAGCCCCCCAGCCACAATGCGAGCGCACCCAGAAGCGTCAGGAATCGATTGGCGCGAGGCATGGTTCCTCCAGCAGGCCCGGTGGGCGACAACTTGTCTTCCTTAGGGTCTACACGCGACCGGCGTTCAGGTCCAGTTCGGACCCGCTGCCACCGTCGCGATGACCCTTGAACCGCGTCGACAGGCCGCGTAGGGTGGCGCGTCTTCCGTCCTTCCCTTGGAGTCCCCATGCACGACCCGACCTTCGACCCCTTCGCCCTCGACCGCCGCCGGCTGCTGCAACTGGGTGCCGCCGTGACCGCCGGGGCCATCGCCCACCCGTTGTTTGCCGCAGACGGTTCGTCGTCGTCGGGTCCCGCCGCAAGTCGGCCGACCCCGCCGCAGATGGGAGCGCCGTTCGGCATCCCGCCCGAGGACCTGCGCGCGGTGCTGGCCGTCGCGATGGGGCGCGGTGCCGACTTCGCCGACCTGTACTTCGAGCGGACGCGGTCGCTGCAGCTGGTGTGCGAAGACGACAAGATCAGCCGCGCCGCGACGTCTGCCGATCTGGGCATGGGCGTGCGCGTCGTCAAGGGCGACACGGTGGGCTATGCGTTCACCGAAGTGATTGATCTGAAAGCGATGAAGCAGGCCGCCTCGACTGCCGCCGCCATCGCGCAGGGCAAGCCGGGCGTTGTCGCGCAGGCCATCGCCTTGGCCAAGCTGCCCCGCTTTTACGACCCGGGCATTCGCCACGGCGCGGTCGAAGTCGAGGCCAAGCGCAACCTGGTGCTGGGCGTGAACGAGGCGCTGCGCAAGAAGGACGCGCGCATCGTCAAGACGGTGGTGACCTACACGGACTCGGACCACGAGATCTACGTGGTGACCAGCGAAGGCCTGTCGTTTCACGACCACCAGCCGATGTCGCGCCTGATCGCCTCGTGCGTGGCCGAACAGGCTGGGCGGCGCGAGACGGGGTTGTACAACATCGCCACGCGCAAGGACTTTTCGATCTACACGCCGCAGGCGCTGCAGCGTCTGGTGTCCGAGGCGGTTCGCCGCACCGTCATGATGTTCGACGCGGTCACGCCCAAGGGCGGCGAGATGCCGGTCGTGTTGGGCGCGGGCCCCAGCGGCATCCTGCTGCACGAGGCGATTGGCCACGGCATGGAGGCCGACTTCAACCGCAAGAACACCAGCGTCTATGCCTCGAAGATGGGCAAGGCGATCGCCGAGCCGTTCGTGACGATTGTCGACGACGGCACGCTGACCGACGCGCGCGGCTCGATCCATGTGGACGACGAGGGCAGTGCCAGCCAGAAGACGGTGCTGGTCGACAACGGCAAGCTCGCGTCGTACCTGCACGATCGCATCAGCGCCAAGCACTACGGCGTCGCCCCGACCGGCAACGGCCGCCGCGAGTCGTTTCGCCACGTGCCGATGCCGCGGATGCGCTCGACGTACATGGAAAAGGGCCCGCACAGCCGCGATGAGATCGTGCAGTCGGTCAAGAAGGGCCTGTACTGCGAGTCGTTCTCCAACGGCCAGGTCAACATCGGCGGCGGCGACTTCACCTTCTTCCTGAAGACCGGCTGGCTGATCGAGGACGGCAAGCTGACCCGCCCCGTCAAGGACGTGAACCTGATCGGCAACGGCCCCGAGGTGCTGACGCGCATCTCGATGGTGGCAGACGACCTGACGATCGACGAGGGCGGCTGGACCTGCGGCAAGAACGCCCAGAGCGTGCCGGTGTCGCAGGGCATGCCCACCGTCCTCGTCAAGGCCATCACCGTCGGAGGTGCCGCGTGAGCAACGCCATGAATCAAGAGCAGAAGACGGCCGAGCGCGCGTTGGATCAGGTCAAGAAGCTGGGCGCTCAGGATGCCGTCGTGGTGGTGCGGGCATCGCGCGGTGTGGAAGTGCAGGTGCGCGACGGCAAGCTCGAGAAGCTGCAAGAGTCGCGCTCTGCCGGCATGACCGTGCACGTGTACGCGGATGGCCGCTATGCCGCCCATACCACAAGCGATTTGCGCCCAGCCGAGCTGAACGCGTTTCTGTCCGACGCGGTCAAGCTGACGCGGATGCTGGACCCGGACCCGGAGCGGACGCTGCCGCCGACCGCGCTGGTGCTGCGCAAGCCCGCCGAATTGCCCTTGTCTGACGCAGGGTACGGCAAGCTGGACACCGATCGCCGCAAGCAGCTGGCAGCAGCGGTCGATGCGGCCGGACACGGCGACCCGCGCGTGGTCTCGGTGACGGCGAACCTGTCGGACGAGGACGGCGGCACCGTCATGTTGGGCAGCAACGGCCTGCACGGGGTCCAACGCGGCACCTACTACGGGTTGTCGGCCGAAGTCACGGTATCCGAAGGCGACAAGCGACCCGAAGAGTGGAGCCAGGCCGCCGGCCGCAAGCTGACCGCGCTGGGCAAGCCCGAGGCCCTGGGCAAGGAGGCGACGCAACGCGCGCTCGACCGCATCGGCGCAAAGACGCAGAAGGGCGGGGAGTTGGCGCTGGTCGTCGAGAACCGCGCCGTCGGGACGCTGTTGTCGTTCTACCTGCAGGCGGCCACCGGCTCGGCGCTGCAGCAGAAGCGCTCGTTCCTGGACGGCCAGGCGGGGCAGCTGGTGGCGAGCGAGCTGCTGACGCTGCGGGACGACCCGACCCTTACCGACGGACTGGGCTCGCGCAGCTTTGACCGCGATGGACTGCCCGCGCAGGCGTTTGCGTTCATCGAGAACGGCAAGCTGATGAACTTCTTCGTGGATTGGTACTACGGCAAGAAGCTGGGGATGAAGCCGACGTCGGGCGGTTGGTCCAACCTGGTCGCCACGCCCGGCAAGGACCCGCTGGCGACGCTGGTGCAGCAGGCCAAGACCGGCGTGCTGGTCACGTCGTTCAGCGGTGGCAATTCCAACCCGCTGACGGGCGATTTCTCGGTCGGCATCCAGGGGCGGCTGATCGTCGACGGCGCCATCGGCCCCCCGGTGACCGAGATGAACCTGACGGGCAACCACAAGGCGTTCTGGAAGCGTCTGGAGGCCTTGGGCAACGACCCGTGGCTGGCGGGAACCCTGCGCGTGCCTTCGCTGCGGTTCGCAGGAGCGGCCATCGCGGGCGGTAAGGTCGTCTAGAGCTTGTCGTTCGTCGAACAGATGTACTTCGACGTCGGATTGCCGCAGCCACCGTCATTGAACTGGATGTCGTTGACGTCCCACTTGTACATGCTGAGCCAGCAGTTGCCGGTGTAGTCGCCGTTGGGCTCGCTGTAGGTCGCGTCGCGCAGCCACCAGCGCCCGGCGTCCGCCACCCTCCAGTCAGCGCAGCCGCTGCCGTAGGAGGCGGGGTGCCGCATGATGCAGCCGGTGTAGTTGGCCCCGTTGCTGGTGGCGACCTTGTAGACGCCCGGGATGGCCGCAAAGAAGCTGCTGTCGTACTTGGCCAGGACGACCGTCCACTGCGCCTTGCTGCGGGGGATGAAGATGTCCAGACCGTAGTCCTTGCAGGTGTTGTCGTCGGTGAAGGCTGAGGTGGTCTTGCCGCCGCTGGCGACGGGGAAGTAGGTGTAGCCGCCGGTCTCGGTGACCATGTCGCACCAGACCTGGATGACTTGGCCCTTGGGCGCCTTGATCCAGTAGTCGCCCGTGGTCAGGGTCAGCGATGCGGCCTTGAACTTGGTCAGGATGTCGAGGCAGCTGGTGCCTGGATTGGTTTGCGCCTTTCCGTAGTTGCCCACCACGCACGCGTTGGTGCAGGCGTCGGTGTCGACATTGTTGCCATCGTCGCACTCTTCCTTGCCCACCTTCTTGCCGTCGCCGCAAACGGTCATGCAGGTCGCACTGCAGCCGTCGCCGTTGGTGTTGTTGCCGTCGTCGCACTGCTCGTTCGACTCGAGGATGCCGTTGCCGCACGTGTCGGCAAGGGTGCGCCAGTCGGTCCCGTCGCAGTAGCGCACCGTCTTGTTCACCGAGTCGAAGAACAGCGAGCCGGCGACCGACGCCTTGCACGCGTAGGGTTCCGCTGCGGAATTCTTCAGCACCAGACCGCCGCCCACGCCGACCTTGGTGGACGCAAGCACCTGCACGTTGACACTCCAGCCCTTCAGCGAGCCGTCCTTGGTGTTGTTCAGGAAGGCGAGGTCAACAACCTCCAAGTACCACTTTCCCTTGGGGTTCTTGCCGATCCACGTCGTCAGGTCGCCCGACACCGTCTTGGTCAGCGTCGGCCAAGTCGTCTTGACCTGAGTGCCC
>CAYURO010000039.1:0-41068 GCA_964447285.1 uncultured Enterobacteriaceae bacterium
CACACCGGGTCAGGCGTCATGCCAGCAGGCCAAGGTCGCCGTGTGCAACCCCACCGGCACGGGCTGGGCTGCCGGAACGGCGTGCGATCCAGGCTACACGTGCGTGGGCGGTGGCTGTGTGGTGCCGGTATGCGTTGCGGGCACCCAGCTTTGCGGCGCGGGCAGCATCCGCACCTGCCGAGCGGATGGCATGGGGTGGGACGAGACCTCTTGTGGACCGGCAAGTTCAGGGATCGGCACCAAGCTGTGCACGACGTCTGCGGGCGTGCCGGCGTGCGTGGACCCGGTTTGCACCCCGGGGGCCGCGTACTGCGACGGCAATTTCGCGAAGCAGTGCGACGCGCAGGGACTGTCGGCCGCGACCGTCGACGACTGCACCAAGCCGGGCGCGGACGGCAAGGCGCGCACGTGCGTGGGCGGCGCTTGCGTGTCGACGAAATGCACGCCGGGCACGGCGCTGTGTGCGGACGGCGCCACCTTGGCGACGTGCAAGACGGACGGTTCGGGCTACCAGAAGACGCCGTGCGCCGAGGGCCAGGGTTGCGACGGTGCGAAGTGCTCGGAACTCTTGTGTAACCCTGGGGAATTCTCGTGCCTGGGCAAAGTGGTGCAGCAGTGCAGCAGCGGGGGCACGGCGCAGGGTGCGGTCGAGGACTGCGCGGCGAAGGGCAAGACATGCAGCAACGGTGCGTGTGCCAGTCAAGCCTGCCAGCCGGGTCAGACGGTCTGCCAGGATGGGTTCTTGTCGACGTGCCAGTCTGACGGCATGGGATGGCAGAAGAGCGCTTGCGCGGCGGGTTCGGTGTGCGTGGGCACGTCGTGCAAGGCCAAGGTGTGCGCTCCGGGGGCGACGTTCTGCGAGGGGCAGACGGTGGTGCAGTGCGATGCGACGGGTACGGCGAAGACGGCGGGCGAGAACTGCCAAACCGGGGGGAAGAGTTGCAGTGACGGCAAGTGCGTCAGCCTGGCCTGTGTTCCACTGTCGAAAGGGTGCCAGGGCGGCGGCGTGGGCACTTGCAAGGCCGACGGCAGTGGTTGGGAGGTGGTTGCGTGCGCGCAAGGTCAGTCGTGCCAGACGGGCGAGTGCGTGGCGTGGGTGTGCGCGCCGGGTCTGGGGAGTTGCGAGGGGACCAAGGCGTATCTGTGCAGTTCTGATGGGTTGCAGAAGGGGTTGGTGGCGGATTGCGGGGCGACGGGGAAGGTCTGCGACAAGGGTTCATGCGTGGTGAGTCCGTGCGGCAATGGGGTGGTCGAGGCGGGCGAGCAGTGCGATGACGGGAATACGGTGGACAAGGACGGGTGTACGTCGGGGTGTCAGTACGAGGGGGGGAAGTTCCTTGGGTATGCGCAGTATGGGCTACCGCCGTGTCAGCAGGCGTCAGCGGCCGAGCAGGACGCGGCAGCCAACGCTGCGTGCGGAGAGAAGTGGTTTGGCGCTCGTGCGGCAAGCACGGCGGCGATCACGTTCAAGCTCGTGGTAGGGCTTGGAGACAAGAACACCATGAACACGAGCGTTGTGCCCGCGTGCCCCGAGTGCCTGTCATCCACAATCGAGCCTTCCTGCAAGTCTGGCGCTCTGCGCCGCGCGACCAACCCAGGAAATTACTGGCCCGGCACCCTTGCGGAATGGGGCACGACCGGCTCCGCGCCGGTGATCAAGCAAGTGTTCGCCGTCTGCGTCGGTGGGTAATCGGTACACGGAGGTGCGGTTGCAGGACCGCGACATCGGATGTGGAAGGTCAAGTCAGGGCTTTCTCGCTTGACCGGAGGTGACCGTGATCGGACATCAATCCACCGACTGGGCCAGCAACGTGCCCATCGAGGTCGCCGCGCATGTCTCGCTCGGCCTCTCCTGGACGTACTTTCGAACCGCCACCGGGAGCCTGACATCACCGCATTACGCCTGGGTCTTCGGCGACGGCGCAACGGTCGCCGACGACGGCTCGCCGAGCCACACCTGGGAGAACCCCGGACTCTACCGGGTCCAACTCACCATCACCGCGGCAGGCGCGCCGACCGAAGTCTACGAGCGCACGCTCGTCGTCGGCCTGCAGGCGAGTTTGATCCCGACCCTCGCGACGATTGCCGAGGTGTCGTTTGAGGCGGTGGTGCTCGTCCGCCTCCAGAAGCCCGACGGCACGACCGTCCTCACCCTCATTCCGCTTCTCGCAGCAAGCAAGCCTTACGTCCTCTCGCCGGCCGTAACCTCCACTGGCATCCAACCGGACACGGACGCCGTCCTCGACCTGGCTGGGCGGCTGCAGTCGGTCTACGCGCACCGCGCCCTCATGCTTCCGGTTCCTGAGCCCGACGCGCTTCCGGACGGCCTCTACTTGCTGTTCCCTCGCGACGTGGTCTACGCCGGCACGTCATCGGCGCTGGCGACTCTGCAGCAGGAATTGCGGCGCGACTGGCGACGCATCGACCTCGAGGAATCCCTCTACGACCTCCGCACCTGGGCAGCGGCGGAGGCCGTCCGCACTCGAACTGCCGGCATGGCGTACACGGTGGCCGGCACGGCGGCCGCGCTGCCCGCCGTGATTGAACCCTCCATGGGCGCCACATGGCTCGCGCCCGGTCTGGGCGGCTTCGACTACGCAGCGGCCCTTGCCGACGCGGCAGCGAAGGACACCACGTCCGGGAATCTCACGCTCGCCGCAAGCCAGAGCACGATGCGCCCGCTTCAGGATCCGCCCCGGCAACAGGCATTGCGGTGGCTGGCAGCCGTCGGTTCCGGCCTGTGCTCGGTGGTTCGGCGATTTGGCGAGAAGCGCGCGCTTCGCTACGCCGAGGGCCCGATCGACTACCCGGCCAGCCTGTTCCAGTGGAACGCGGCAGACGGGAGCTTGACGTGGGGCGTCATCGGGCAGTCGTTCGCGCAAGACGGCACGACGCCGGTGCAGAACTACTGGGCATACGGCGCGTGCACGTTCGGCCTCTCGCGCGAGGACGCAGAGGCCCGTGTCCCCGATCTCGACAACCTCAATCTCGCATGCACCTCGGGTCATCGCCGGTTGCTCGGCGACCAAGCGGTTCGGGCGATGGTCGGGGACGACCGTGAACTGGGCGACCACGTGGTCGTCCAGGACGGACGCACGGTCGGCGTGCGGATGCGCACGGGCGAGGTGTTCCTGCCTTCGGGCGCCAACAACACGACCGTTGCAGGCGGCGTGCATGTGGTGAGCCGATTCTGGGCCGGCCGACCGGTATCCCAGGTGACAGCGGACGTTCCCGTGCTGCGGATACCCAGCATGGCCGAGGCGATGACCGGTGACGTGCCCGAGGTCGACCAGGTGCTCGTCGGTCGCGTAGGCTCGGTCAGCACATTCCACAGCGGGATGGCGCTCGACACAGCGTCGCTCGTGAATCGATACCGCGTGCGCCGCGGTGGCGAACTCCGCACTGCGGACCGCGGGTCAGCGACCGTCCTGACCGGCACGTTGGGCCCCACCGCCCTCTCCCAACTCGACCGCACGACCGACGAGGTCGCCCCGCTGCGCAACCCACTCCGCAACGTCACCGGCGGCGGCGGCTGTAGCGGCGGCTGCGGCGGCTGAACCCGCGACGAAACGAACCACTCCATTCGAGGAGGACACGACATGGCCCGCAACCCCTTCTTCCGCGGCTTCGTTCCGGTCACCGACAACTACTGCGGCACGCCCTGGCAGCGCCAGATTGGAGCGTCCGGGGACGAGGGCGAGGCGTAGGTTCCATCGAAGCCGCCTGGCCCATGCGATCCTGGCGTGCTGGCTTCCCTGCTCGCGAAAGCGAACGGCCGTTGCGACGATCCTGCGTACGTGGCGCACACCTCGGCCTACGGCTGCCAGCGCTGCCCGCCGTTCTACACCTGCCACAAGGCCCACTGCGTACCGTGGGAGATGGCGTTGAAATCGGCAACGGGCGGTGACTTTGCGTTGGACCGCAGTCCGCCAGCCCAAGGCGGCCTGCCTTGGCCTCGCAAGGGCTGACCCGATTGCGGGTGGCCGCGAGCATCGTGTGGTCGAAGACGCCGGCGCGAAGGGCGGGCACTGCCGGGTCCCCGTTGGTAGATGAGGCAGGTCCGCCCCCCAGAGCCGAAGCAGTTGGTGCGGCACCTTTCGCTTTTGCGACCCCACGCAAGCGTTGCCAGAGATCCGCAGCCCGTGGCAAGATCCCCGCCCCTTGGCCCCACCCTATGGGCCTGCGCGACCCGCTTGATCCTGGTCGCGATCTTGTGACGGCAACGGATGCATCGCCCCGACGAACACTACATGGACATGGCGTTGCAGGCTGCCGTCGCGGCAGGCCTTGCAGGCGACGTGCCGATCGGTGCCGTTGTCGTCCACGAAGGCGAGGTCATTGCGGTAGCGTCGAACCGCCGCGAGCAGGACCACGACCCGACCGCCCACGCCGAAATTCTCGCCCTGCAGCAGGCCGGCCGCGCCTTGGGGTCGTGGCGGCTGACCGACTGCACGCTGTACGTCACGCTGGAACCGTGCCCGATGTGCATGGGCGCCGCGATCAACGCCCGCGTCTCGCGCCTGGTGTTCGCCTGCCGCGACCAGAAGGCCGGCTCGGCCGTGTCGCTGTACCAACTGGGCAACGACGACCGCCTGAATCACCGCATGATCATCACCGAAGGGGTGCGTCGGGCGCCGGCCAGCACGATGCTGTCGGGGTTCTTCGCGTCGCTGCGGCAGGGTGAGCGCCAGGTGGACACACCAGAGCCGTAGCGCGATCTGCCGCGGTCCATCTTGCGCCGACTGCGCCGATCGACTATGTTCCTCGCGCCTGACGGGTGCTGCGATCGCCGCGCGCGATCGTCCTGTGAACGGGTCAAACCGAGCGCAGGAAAGCCCGAAAGAGCGCTGGAGAGCTGTCCGAGTGGCTGAAGGAGCCTGACTCGAAATCAGGTGTACCGAAAGGTATCGGGGGTTCGAATCCCTCGCTCTCCGCCGTACAGGGACCCGGCCATCGGTTCGCCCGGTGGTCGTGGTCCTGCCGCCCTCTGCGCGAGTGCGGTGCAGTCGCCTCATCGCCGGAGAGATGTCCGAGTGGTTTATGGTACTCGCCTGGAAAGCGGGTGTACTTCAAAAGGGTACCACGGGTTCGAATCCCGTTCTCTCCGCCGCATTCCAGTGAGCGACAGGTCATGGTCAAGGCCGGCGGCAACGGTGGATCCGTGAACCCCGCCAGGTCCGAGAGGAAGCAACGGTAGCGGCTAGATCGTGTGCCGCCGGCCCTGCCCATGACCCCCCTCGCTGTACGCATCGGCCTTCCGCACCCCCTGTTGCGTTCGTGGGGCCGGAAGGCTGTCGCGTTTTTGGGCTCGGTCGCTGTCTGATGCGCGGCCCAAGCCCCCAGCCAAGGTGAGATCCCGGAGGTCGACGTGTCGTACCTGGTCCTCGCCCGCAAGTACCGTCCCGGCACGCTGGCCGCGCTGGTCGGTCAAGAGCACATTGCCCGCGCGCTGACGAACGCCATCGCGATGAAGCGGGTGCCGCATGCCCTGCTGTTCTGCGGCGCGCGTGGCACGGGCAAGACCTCGACCGCCCGCATCGTCGCCAAGATGCTGAACTGCATCGACGGCCCCACGCCCACGCCCTGCGGCAAGTGCGCGTCTTGCAAGGAAGTTGCCACCAGCACCAGCATCGACGTGATCGAGCTCGACGCGGCCTCGAACCGCGGCATCGACGAGATCCGCGAGCTGCGTTCGGGCGTCGGGTACGCCCCCAGCCGCGACCGGTCGAAGATCTACATCATCGACGAAGCGCACATGCTGACGGATCAGGCGGCCAACGCGTTCCTCAAGACGCTCGAGGAACCGCCC
The DNA here is from genome assembly GCA_964447285.1 of uncultured Enterobacteriaceae bacterium. Classification (GTDB taxonomy): domain Bacteria; phylum Myxococcota_A; class UBA9042; order UBA9042; family UBA9042; genus CAJBNH01. The sequence continues at coordinate 5,810 of CAYURO010000039.1, forward strand.
TCCCACGTCGTGTTCATCCTCGCCACCACCGACCCGCAGCGGCTGCCCATCACGATTCGCTCGCGCTGCCAACGCTATGACTTTCGGCGGGTTCGCTCGGCCGACGTGGTGCAGCGGCTGGCCGAGATCTGCACGTCGGAAGGCATCGAGGCCGACCCCGCGGGACTGTATCTGGTCGCTCGCGAAGGCGACGGGTCGATGCGCGACTCGCTGTCGGTGCTGGACCAGGTGATTGCGTTTGGCGGGCAGAAGCTCGATGCCGACTCGGTGGCGTCGCTGCTGGGCGTGGCCGACCGCAACCGCACGCACGCGCTGCTGACGGCGCTGCTGCGCAAGGACTCGGCCCTGGCGCTCACGTCGATCGGCGCCGCCCACGACCACGGCATGGACCTGCGAACGTTTGCGCGGACGATGGCGCTCGAGGCGCGCGACCTGTTGGTGTCGCGGCTGGCGGGCACGGCGGCGCGCGATCTCGTCGACAAGGCCGATAGTGAAATCGAAGGGTTGCAGAGCCTGAGCGAGGGCGTGCAGACCGCCGAGCTCGAGCGGCTGGCCCACGTGCTGCTCGAGTTGGCAGAGCAGGTGGCGCGCGCCCGGCATCCGCGGCTGGTGCTCGAACTGGGCATGGTGCGTCTGTGCCGCGCGGCCTCGCTGGTCGATGTCGCCGAGCTGGCCACGCGCGTCGAGGGCCTGCTGACCAGCGGTCGCGGCTTTGGCGGCGGTGGCGGCGGCGGTGGACGACCCGGCGGCGGTGGTCCGGGGACTTCCCCCGGCGGCAACCCCAACCCGGGACGTGGAGGCTATTCGGGGCCTTCGACGCGCATGGCAGAGTCGGCTCCCCCGGCAGTCGTGTCGGCCCCAGTGCCGGTTCGGACCGCGCCTGTGGTCTCTGCCCCGACGGCTGTTGCCCCGGTGGTCCAAGCCGCACCTGTCGTCGAAAAGCCGACGCGTCGCATCGTCGATGGCGACCTGCCAGAGTGGTTCGAGGCCATCAAGACCCGGATGACGATGCCGGTCGAGGCCTCGCTGCTGGAGCAGGCGGTCGTACAGGACGGCTCCAACGGCACGATTCGCCTCGGGTTTGTCAGCGACTTCATGGCCGGACAGGCGCGGCAGCCCGAGAAGATCAAGCTGCTGGAGCAGGGCGCGGGACTCGCGTTCGGCGGCACGTGGACGGTCGAGATCGGCGCGTCGGACCCGCGGGCGCGCACCGACAGTCTGGTCGCCCGGCGTCAGGCCGTGCGGCAGAACGATCGCCGACAGAACGAGCAGCTGCTTCGCGACGACCGCACGGTACGCGCGGTGGTGGAAGCGTTGAGTGGCGAGATCGTGCAGGTGCTGCGCGAGGACGACGTGATCGCCCGCGGCGGCGAGGCCCAGGCCTGACGGAGCCGTTCCGGTGCAACTTCCCCTTGCGATCGAGAGACTTGCTGCGCTGATGGGCAAATTGCCCGGTGTCGGCGATCGCACGGCACAACGGCTGGCGCTGCACGTGCTGGGTCAGCCGTCCGAGTACGCCCAAGCGTTGGCTCAAGCGCTGGCAGAACTGCACGGGGCGGTCCGCTTCTGCTCGCGCTGCCACCACCTGAGCACCGCGGCGCTGTGCGGCATTTGCGCAAACCCCCATCGCGACGGGCGGTTGCTGTGCGTCGTCGAAGACGTGCCGGACCTGCTGGCCATTGAGCGGTCGGGCGAATTCGGCGGGCTGTACCACGTACTGCACGGCGTCCTCTCACCCCTGCGCGGCGTGGGACCGCGCGACCTGACGCTGGAAGACTTGGTGCGGCGCGTGGACGAGGAGTCGCCCGAGGAGGTGATCCTCGCAACCTCGGTGTCCGTGGAGGGCGAGGCCACCGCGTCGTACATTCAGGCGCTGCTGCGCGGTCGAACGGCGCGGCTGTCGCGGATCGCCAGCGGGGTGCCCCAAGGCACCGATCTGGAGTACCTGGACCAGGGAACGCTGGGGCGGGCCATGCGCGCGCGGCAGCCGCTGGAGCGAGGCTGACGACGTCTCTGCGGGAATGCGCCGCAAGCGCCGTGGGTTGCGTCGGTGGCGGGCCTGCCACAGGAGGCGGTCCTGCGAGGGCAACTTTGAGCGACGAACCACCTGAGAGGGATCGAACCGCCCGAATCATGGACCGTTTCGCGATTCCTGTTGCTGGCGCTGGTGCACCGGAGCTATACTGCGAAGGCGGGAACGGGGTCAGAAATCTCCCCCCCGCGGCCCCCCCGCCCTCAGGGCGCACGGAACCGGAAGCCCCAGCATCCCTCGGCGACCTCCGGACCCTGAACTGCTTCTGACTAGACCTGCTGCTTCTGACTAGACCTGCTGCTGCTGACTCTAGACTTGCTGCCGCTGACAAGACCTGTTGCTGCTGCTGACCAGACCCATCGGTGACACGACACATCGCGCTTGCGACCCCCTGCTCATGCTGGACGAGAACCTTCCGTCGCAGCGCTGTTGGTTCGTCCGCGCCGTCGACTTCGGAGTGCGCACATGATGTTCAAGATCGGAGACCGCGCCGTGTACCCCGGCCAGGGCGTGACTGAGATCACCGGCATTGAGTCCAAGCTGATCTCGGGCAACACCGAGGTGCTCTACATGCTGAGGGTCTTGAACACCAACCGGAAGATCATGATCCCGGTGTCCAAGGTGAACTCCGTGGGCCTGCGCAAGGTCATCGGCAACGAGCAGGTCGAGCGCATCTACCGCGTGCTGAAAGAGCGGACGGTCCAAGCCGTGAACCAGACGTGGAATCGCCGCTACCGCAGCTATGTCGAGAAGATCAATACGGGTTCGATCTTCGACATCGCCGAGGTCCTGCGCGACCTGAGCCTGCTGAAGTACTCCAAGCCGCTGTCGTTTGGGGAGCGCAAGATGCTCGACCAGGCGCGCACGTTGCTGGTCAAGGAGCTGTCGGTGGCTCGCGATGCGGAAGAGACGGACATCGCCCTCGAGCTCGAGTCGATCTTCAGCGCCGACCGCCCGATCGGTGCCTACGTCAGCCAGTAGCGCCGTCGCCCGCTTCCGCCCTCAATTGCCGAACACCCGCCCGCGGACTTCCGTCGCCAGCGCCGCATAGTCGCGGGCGCCCGTCGAGTCCGGCGACGCTGCAAATACGCACTGACCCGTCAGCTGTGCACCAGAAAGCGCTGTGTTCACGCCGATTTCGGTTTGCAGCGGCAGGCCCTCGTAGCGGGCGGCCACCGCGCGGCGGATCATCGCGTTTTGCTTCTGGTTGCGCCGGTCGACCTTGGTGTGCAGCAACCCCAGCAGTGCTGGCGACTTGCCAAACGTATTCTCCAGATGGCCCAACGTGCGCATCAGGTCGTCCACGCCTTCGAGCGATAATACACTGAGATCACAGGGGATCAGCAGCCAGTCTGCGGCGACCAGCGCGTTCAGCGTCAGCAGTCCCAGGTTCGGCGGACAGTCCAGCACAATCGCGTCGTACTGCTGACGGGCCGACCGTAGTGCGCGGGAGAGCAGCATCTCGCGGCCGATGCGCGTGGCCAGCTGCGACTCGGTGGCGGACAGCTGCTTGTCGGCACCCGTCACGTGCAACCCCTCGATCGTGGTGGGCAATGCCGCCGCCAGCAGGTCCGGATCCTGACCCAGCAGCACGCTGGAGACCGTCTGCTGCGAGACCGTGCGCAGATGCGACCGCAGGCTCGACGCCACGTGCCCCTGGTTGTCCAGATCGACCAGCAGCACCCGCAGCTTGTGGTCCTGCGCCAGACTTGCCGCCAGATGCACGGCGGTCGTCGTCTTGCCCACGCCGCCCTTCTGCGCCGCGATCGCGATGACGCGGCCTCGACCCGGAACCGCGCTTTGGAACGGGTGGTAGCCCGGCAGCACGGGACCCGCACCCATGGCTTGCTTCAACCGCTGGCCAATGCCTTGCACGACGGACATGTCCGACCTCCCCGCAACATCGCGGCCACACGGAGGCCACGCTGGCGACGGGGATAACGCGGGGGCGGCTATCGTCAACTTTTTGGGGTTTCGGCCGTTGCCGTCACTGCGGCGCCGCACCGCGCAGCTCGATCATCATGCCGCGCGAGTTGATCTCTTCCAGGATGTGCGGCGGCGGCTCGGGCAGGGTGCGCATGCCTGACTTGTAGCCGCGCATCAGGCCGGCGACGGCGTCGTCAAACCCTTCATGACCGCTCTTCTTTTCGATGCTGTACTCCAGCACCTGGCCGCTGGCGGTCATGCGCGTGATGCGAATCTTCGCGACCAGTCCGGCGCGCTCCCAGACCGGCACCGAGGGCGGCAGCACGAAGCGCGACTGCACGGACTGTCGCACCTCGCGCACATACGCCGAGCCGGGCATGTTGACCTTGCCCTCGCCACCGACCTTACCCGTCGCCGTGCCCAAGATGTCGCCCAACTTCTTCTTCTTGGCCTGGGCGTCGGCGTTTTCGTTCAGGATGCTGCCCAGTTTGGTGTCGCCGAACAGGCCATCGGTGATCTTGGGGACCGGCACCGGCTGACCGGCCGCCTGCGATGCCTTGCCCGACTCGCTGCCCAAAGCGGCCACCAGTTCGGCCTGCAACAGATCGACGGCGACAGACCGGGGCGGTTCGTGCTCGCGACGCATCCCGCGGCGCAAGGGCTCAGGGCAGCGGCGTTCATCAAGCGGCTTGGATTCCTCTTTCTCCTCAGCGGTTTGGACGGCGGGCTTGCGTTGCTCGGCACCGATGCACGAGGGGCTGACGACCGACGAACAGCCGGCCTCCTGCGCCGTGACGACCTCAGTATGGCCGGTGCCTGCGGGCGCGATGGCGATGGCCATGCCGAGCAGCACGTGAATGGCTGCCGCCACCCCCATACCCACGCCCAGATCGGCTCTCGTGGTGCCCGCTTGTGCCATGACCGTCTTGCCGTCCTCCTGCCATCGTCTCCGTCGATATCCGACACAGAAACCTTGTACGATCTAACGCTTGGCAGGCGCGACCGCCGGCTCTTCCGTCACCAGCCCGAAGCGCTCGATACCCGCCCGCCGCAGCCGAGCCATCAACGCCAGCACCACGCCGTAGTCCAGTCGACGGTCGGCGCGCACGTGAACCTCGCGCAGGCCCTGGGCCTTGGGATGCTTGGGCAGCAGGCCCTCGAAGGCGTCCAAGCAGGCTTCCAGACTGGGTTTCTTTCGGCAGTCAATGATCTCGTCGCGGTCCAAAAAGATGCGGCGGTTCTCGTCCATCGACAGGATCGGCTTGCCCTGCTTGTCCTTGGACGACAGCGCGTCTGCCTTGACCTTGGGCAGGTTGACCGGGATCTGGTTCTCGCCGGTGGCTTCCAAACGCGCGTTCTCGTCGGAGACGACCTGACGCAGGGTCTCTGCCTCGCGGGAGATGCGCGCCGTCTCGACCGCTGAGGCGACCATGAAGATCACCAACAACACGAGCATCACGTCGACCAGCGGCGTGACGTTGATCTCCGCGAGGGTGCCTTGGGCAATGCGCCCGCGCCCGCCCGATCCGCCTGACGAGAAAGCCATGGTGGTCTCCGGGGTTAGGACGCCTTCTTGCGAAGGTGCTGACGGCGCACGAGGTTGAGCAGCTCGAGTCCGAAGCCGTCGAGGTCGGTGATCAGACGACGCGACATGCGCCCCAGACCGTTGTAGGCCATGGCGGCGGGGATGGCGGCGAGCAGGCCCACGGCGGTGGCGACGAGCGCCTGCGCGATGTGGGGCGCGACGGTCTGCAGGACGGTGCCGGAGTCGGCCAAGCCCCCGAAGGCACCCATGATGCCCCACACGGTGCCGAACAGACCGATGAACGGGGCGGCCGATGCCGTGGTGCCAAGCAGGCTCAGGCCGGCCTCCAGCTCCTCGACCAGGGGCTCCGACGCGCGGCGCATGGAGCGCTCGATGGCCTCGAGATCGACCTCTTCGAGCGGCCCCAAGGTCTCCAACTGGTGCATTTCCTTGAGCACCGCGGCCATCAGGCGCACGTGCGGCAAGGCGACATGGCGCTTGCCCAGGGCCTCGGCTGCGGGCGCCAGGTCCAGGTACTTGCTGAAGGACCCGCGGAAGATCGCGATCTCCTTGCGGAGATTGTGCAGCGCCCAGAAGCGGCTGCCGATCACGATCCACGACAGCACCGACAGCACGATCAGCACCAGCAGGGTGGCGAGCACCATGCCGCGTGACTGGACGGCCGCAGTGAGCGGATCCATCTCGACCTGGGCCAGCAACGACGGAAATGCGGAGAAGAGCATGGGGGTGTTCATGGCACGCAAGGCTAAAGGCAGGGCCGCGGCGTGACAAGCCGGGCGGGGTGGGAAGGAGCGCGAAACCGAGGCGCAAGACCCCGATTCGGCCACGGAACCCGTCGGGCGGGTCAGGGGGCCAAGCTGCCGACCAGATTCTCGCGGGCCCGGGCGGCCGCGGCGTCGGCGGGCTGGTTGAGCGTTGTGTAGGCCAGCGCAGCCAGCGCGTGCAACTCGGGGTCATAGGGGTTGAGCCATGCAGCGGCGTCCAGAGCGTCCAGCGCCTGTTTGGGGCGACCTGCGGCGACGTGGGCGCGGCCCGCGAGGATGTACAGCGGCGCATGATCGGGCCAGCTGGAAAGGGCCGGCGTCACGTACTCCAGCGCCTCGGCGTGCTTGCCCATGTCCAGCAGCACCCGCGCCAAACGACCGACCAGCAGCGGACCCTGATCGGGATGCGCGGCAATGGCTTTGCGGTACTCGATGGCGGCGGCGAGCGGGCGCTTCAGGACGGCCAAGCGATCACCCAACTCTGCGTATTGTTTGGCTTGTTCACTCAGGTCCTTCAGCCCGCCCGGCCCGGGCCCTGCGCCGCGGAACACCAGCGGCTGGCGCTTGACCGGCAGCTCGGCACGTTCGCTGTCGTCCAAGTCGACTTTCGCCAGATCCTTGCGCCATGCGGTGACGAAGGCCCCGGGCGTCAGGCCGACCAGCTGCTGCAAGGCCCGGTCCTCGGACGCGCCCTCCGCAAACACGCCGACCAGCCGAGCTGCTTGGGCTGAGAACGCTTGAGCGTTGGCGAATTCCCCTTGGCGCGACGCGGCCTTGGCCAGCAGCCACGCGACGGCGTGGTGCACCTGCGCGAATGCAAGCGCGGTGTCGTCCTGAGTGGGGAGCAGGGCGAGACTGGGGCTCATTTTGGCCAACGGGATGAAGCGGTTCTTGGCGCGAGCGGCGACCAGCGTCTTGCGCTCCTCGCGATCCAGCTGCCCCGGGTCCTGATCACGCCAAGCACCCTGGAACGCGCGGGCCAGACCTTCGTGAAGCCACAAGGGCACTTGCGGTCCGCCGCGGCGGGTCATGTAGTGGTGCACCAGCTCATGGACGACCGTGTCTGCCCACGGATAGCCGAACACGAGGTCGGCGGGACTGGTGATCATCACGCGGTTGTACTTGCACAGCGCGATGGTGCCGGAGTTGCGGATCTGCTCGACCGTCAGGCCGCTGACTTTGCCCAAGTCCACGACCCGCGGGTAGACATGCAGCCGGACCGGGGACTCGTCCAGTCGGCCAAACGTCGCCTCGAGTCGCGGCAAGGCTTGGGAAAGCACGCGCTCAAGGTAGGGCAGCAGCACTTCGTCAGGACCGGGGTGCACGTACACCACAAAACGGCCTCCCGCGAGCTTGCGGGCCTGACTGCCGGCGTGGACTTCAATTGTAGATTCAACGAGATCCAGATAACTCTGGGCGCGTTCGCGCAGGCCCGCCGGTGCCGCCGTCGACCCGGCAGCGCGCTGCAGGGCGGCACGCGCCGACTCGTAGCGGCCGGACAGCAACTCGACCATGCCGCGGCACCACGCGGTCGCAGCGGCGTCCGGGACCAAACGCTCCAGATCCGCGACCAACGGCGCTGCGCAGGCGGGGTCCTCGCGCTCGAAGCAGGCGCCGATGCGGGCGCCCAACTCCTCCCACGGGGGCGGTCCGTCGGCCCGCGGCACCGAATCGGGCTTTGCCGTCGCAGGCTTGACCGTGGCGGTGGGTGCGGGCTGGGCAAAAGCGGGGCCCGCCGCCAACAGCCACGCGGCCAACACACCGGTCGTGACGCGACGCCAATCCGCCATGCAAACCTCCGCAGAATCCATGCCCGCGCTCGCGGGTCGATCGGCGCGGCAGTATACTGCACCGCGGCCGGACGGCGACCCCGCACGGCGAAACGGCAGGTGCCGCCTCGCACAACTGCCTGTCGCGTACTGACTTCGGCCCAAGACCCGCGGACGTGTCCTTGCAGGCTCGCAGCGAACAGCTCTGGCGACTCGGTCGGCTCAGCCCCAAGCGGGTCGCCGTGGCCGTCGTGTCTGCGTCGCTGGCGCTGTTGGCCGCTTGGCCGTTGATCGCCACCGGAACCCGGCCGCTGGACGAAGGGTCGCCGCCCCGGCAGGTCGCCTCGGTCGCGCCCACGCGCACTCCGGACCGACCCTCGACCGCGCCCATGCGCGACGAGTCCACTGCCGTCGACCCGGTGGACCGCACCCAGACCCTGCAGTCGCTGCGCGCGGGCCGTATCGCATCCCGAGCGCTTGCCCGCATTCGTCAACGCTATGTCGACCCCGACAAGGTGGTGCCCCGCGCGATGATCGACGAGGCACTGCAGGCCGTTGCGCACATGGTCCCCGAAATGCTGGTGGATGCGCCAGCGCAGGACCCGGACGGTCGGCCGTTGGAGTTGCGGGTGCGTATTGCCGACGCGACGTTGCGGATCCCGCTGGCTGCGGACGGCGACGGCTATCGCCTGAACTGGTGGCTTCTCGAGGCCTTGCGGTTCGTGGCCGATCACCTGCCCCCGGATGTGTCGCCCTCTGAGGTCGAGTACGTCGCCATCAACGGCATGTTGTCCACGCTAGACCCCTACTCGCGCATGTTGGACCCCGAAGCGTGGCGCGACATGCAGACGAATACCGGTGGCAACTTCGGTGGGTTGGGCATCGTCATCCTGGCGGTAGACGGCGTGCTGACGGTGCAGAGCGTGATCCCGGGCTCTCCGGCCGAGCGCGCGGGCCTGATGCAGGGCGACCAGATCGAGCAGATCGACGGCGAGGACACCGTCAACATGACGGTCGACGACGCGGTCGACCGGCTGCGGGGCGAAGTCGGCACCGCGGCGCGGTTGGTCGTGCGGCGCGAGGGCTGGGAGCGGGCGCAGGAGATCATCGTCGTGCGCGCGGTCATCCACCTGCGCAGCGTCGAGTCCAAGGTGCTGGACAACGGGATGGGCTACGCAAAGATCAAGAACTTTCAACGAGGTACCGCGGGAGAGCTGGCGGCGGCGCTGGAGGATCTGCTGCGCAACGGCGCGCAGAATGGTTTGGTGCTGGACCTGCGCGACAATCCGGGTGGCCTGCTGGACGAGGCGATCCGGGTCTGCGACTTGTTCATCTCTGCAGGTCCGGCCGTGATCACGGTGACAGGGGGCGACCGGCAGCGCGACGTGCGGATGGTCTCGGGACAGGGCCGTTACGCGCAAATGGCGCTGGCGGTGCTGGTCAACGGCCACTCGGCCAGCGCGTCGGAGGTGGTCGCGGGGGCGCTGAAGTACTCGAACCGCGCGATCGTGTTGGGGGAACAGAGCTTCGGCAAGGCGAGCGTTCAAGTGCCGTACCCGATCGAGGACGGCGCGCTGAAGTTGACCATCGCCAAGTACCTGGTTCCCGGCGACATCAACATCCACGGCGTCGGCATCACCCCGGACGTGGGGCTGCAGTTCGTGTCGGCGACGCGCGAGCAGATCGACCTGTTCGGCGGGCCGCGTTACAGCCGTGCGATCAAAAAGACCCGAGCGCGCATGGAGGCCGTGCCGCCGCCCATCCCGCCGAACCGACTGCGGATTTTGCTGCCCGAGCCGATGGCGGGCGCACGTGCCGACCACACGGTGGTGGAGACGCCGGTGGAGGCGATGGAACGCGAGCCGCGCGAGCGGGCTGCGGCGTTGCTGCGTCGGGCGGGCAATCCACGCGCGTCGATCATGCTGGCGACGGCGCGCAAGGACCTTGCTGAGATGGCGCACACCGACGATCTGGAGTTGGTCGCCCACCTGAAGCGTCAGGGCATCGACTGGCAGCCGGGGCCGGTGGTGCTGGACGCCAAGCTGCGGGTGCAGATCGCCGCGGAACCGCAAGGTCTCGAGGTCGTCGCCGGCAGTGTCCTGCGCATGTCGGCCACCCTGACGAACCAAGGGCGAGCCCCCCTGTATCGCCTGCACGTGCTGACGTCGTGCGACGACCCCGCGCTGGATGGGCACGAGCAGCTGGTCGGGCGACTGGACCCGGGTGCGAGCAAGACGGTCAACCTGCGGGTGCGAATCTCCATACGGCATCCCAGCTTGCAGGTGCCGATGCGGGTGGTCGCCGCCCAGGACGGGACGATTCTTCCTGCGGCCGACGAGACACTGATGACGGTGACAGGGCGCGAAACTCCTGAACTCGCCTATCGATTCTCGCTTGACGACGGTGCTGCTGGCCCGGGGCCTTGGGTGGACGGTGCGCTGCAGCCGGGCGAGTCGGCGCAGGTGCAGGTCGAGGTCGAAAACCGCGGCACAGGTCCGTCGCAGGCGACCGTCGTGTCGCTGCGCAGCCTGTCGGGCCAGCGGATGCATCTCGAGGACGGCCGAGTCGCGTTGGGCCCACTTGCGCCCGGAGCCAAGGCGGTCGCTCGGTTTGTCGTGCGGGGGGCCGACGCGCCGGCGGGAAACAGCTGGCCCGTCGTGGCCGACTTCGAACCCGTGCGGGCTGAGCTGGTGCTGGCGGACGACTCAATGGCCTTGGAGCGCAAGGCTGAGATCGCGATCCCGTGGGGTCGCCGCGGCCTCTCTGCCGCCCCCGCCACCGACCGTCAGCGCGTGGCCGGCCTGCGCCAGACTGCTGTTGGGGCGTGGGACGCGCCGCCCCGGATCACCCTGGCGCTGGACGAGCGCCAGACAGGACGACCGGGGTTCGTCGCCGCGATGTCCGGGTCCTGCCTGCTGGATCTGGCTGGCGTGGCCCTGTTCGACGCTCAGGCATCTGCCCGCAGGTTCGTCACCGCCAGCGTGCAGGGCGTCAAGCAGACCTATCATGCGGGCAAAGGTCAGGCGCAGGTGCCGTTCCAGGCCCGGTTGCGCCTCGACAGTGGCCTGAACACCGTTACAATCCAAGCGCAGGCGGGGCCGCACCGGACCGCCGCCCGAGAGCTGTGGGTACACTGTCGGCCGGGTCCGTGACCGCACGGGCTACCGCAGCGCTGGTCCCAGCACCGCACGCGTGCGAAGCAGAGGTTCCTGATGTTCAAGACGATCCTGACCAGTGTGGTGTTCAAGACGATCCTGACCAGTGTGGTGTTCAAGACGATCCTGACCAGTGTGGTGTGCCTGATGATCGCCGTCCCGGTGCTCGCCCAGGCCCCGATCGTCGGCGACCGCAGCGAGATCGAGGAGCGCAAGCGCCAGGATGCCGAGAAGGCCAAGCTGCGTGCCGATGCCGAGGTCAAGGAGACGCCCGAGCAAAGGGAGGCGCGCGAGCGGGTCGAGAAGAAGGAAGCGAACGCCAAGACGGCCCTGAAGCGCGCCCAAGAAGCGATCCAGGCGGCCAACTCCCGCCAGAACAAGAAGGGCATGGAGCTGATGCAGGCGGCGTGGATGCTCGACCCCGTCACCGTCGACTACTCGTACAACACCGCGGCGTTTGCCGAGGCGCTGGAGGAGTTCGAGCTCGAGTTCCGCGCCATGGCCCAGGTGCTGGTGTTGACGAACAAGTCGATTCCGCAGCTGGCGGACGGGTCACCGCAGCGCGACGTGGCGCAGGCCAAGCAGAACAAGGCCAAGGAGCGGCTGGAGTTTCTCAAGACCAAGCTGTCCACCGGCCTGCTGAAGATCAGGAGTGAGCCTGCGACCTGCGAGATCTTCATGGAGGGCGCGTACGTCGGCATCGGTGAGGGCGAGATCCCCGCGGTCACCGGAGCGCGCAAGGTCGAAGCCCGCTGCAACGGCTTCTACGACACCGAGCTGTTCGTCAACGTCCGCGAAGGCGACCCCACCGAGGCCGTGATCAAGCCCAAGCCGATCAGCTACTTCGGTAAGCTGGTGGTCAAGGTCGACCCTGAGGACGGTGTGACGGTCTTTCTGGATGACATGCCGATCGCCGACCGCATGTCCGACGCGGCCACCAAGGACGGCAAGATCAAGGGCGACGGCTCGCGCAAGACTCCGTACGAGCTGTCGGCGCGCAAGTGGGTGATCCGCTTCCAGAAGGACGGATTCGACCGCTGGCATCGCCGCATCGAGATCCGCCGCGATCAGGTGACGGTCGTCGAAGCCAAGCTCGAGTCCATGGCCGACTTGGAAGAGCAGAAGTGACCGCTGCCGCGACGTGGCTGACCGGCCGCCTTCGCCCCAGTCTCGGCCTGCTGCGGCTCTTTCGCGACACCCTGTGGCACATCGCGCGGGGCCGTCGCGTCAAGGGCGCCGTCGCTGAGCAGATGTTCGCCATCGGCAACCGGTCGGTGCTGTTCATCACCGTCACCATCGGCTTTCTGGGCATGATCCTGGTCTATCAGGTGGCCACCCAGATGCTGCGGATCCTGCCCGACTTCACCATGCTCGGCGCGGCCTTTCTGTCCGCCATGATCAAGGAGTTCGCGCCCACGATCGCCGGCCTGATGATCGCCACCCGTGTCGGGTCGGGCATCGCCGCCGAGATCGGCAGCATGGTCGTGACAGAGCAGGTCGACGCCCTGCGCATGTGCAACGCCGACCCTGTCAACTATCTGGTCGTGCCAAGGTTTCTCGCGTCGGGCGTGATGATGGTGGCGCTGACCATCTACGCCGTGCTGGTGGCCGAGGTGACGGGCATGTTCACCGCCATGCTGGGTTTTGGCATTCCACCGTCGACGTTTCTGTCGCTGCAGATGGTCTCCGCGTCCGACCTGATCAGCGGCCTGACCAAAGCCTTTGCCTACGGGTGTGCGATTCCGGTGATCGCAGGGCAAGCCGGGCTCGAGGCGACGGGCGGCTCTGAGGGCGTGGGTTGGGCGACGACACGGGCGGTCGTGAACGGCTCTTTCGCCGTCGTGGTGCTCGATTTCGTGATTTCGGGCCTTATCTTTGCTATCTTCTGAGCCGTTGCCTGTTCCCCGTTCACAACCGCCGACAACCCGCTTGGAGTGACTGGAATGAAGCCCTCCGTCCTCTGGTTCTGCGCATGCCTTGGGGTGCTGGCGCTCTCATGCTCTGACCCTGCCGTCGATGCGGGCAACTCGGGTACCGCCGATGCGGTCTCGGATGTCTTCGAGCCGCTGGAGATTGTCGGGGGCGACCTGACGCTGCTGGATCAGGGCGAAGATCCCCAAGACTTGACCGCGGTTGACGCCATCGATGACGAAGGCGGCAGCAAGGAACCGGACGTCGAGCCCCCCGCTCCCGGCTCATTTGGGGCGTGGTGCCTGACCCCCAACGACTGCGACTCGGGCCTGTGCGTGCCCTCGCCCAAGGGTCTGGTCTGCACCGTCCCCTGCGACTCGACCTGCCCCGACGGCTTCAAGTGCGCGGCCAAGACCAGCCCCCGCGGCGACGTGATCTGGATGTGCATCCCCGCCCACAACCAGCTGTGCGACCCCTGCGATGGCAACGCCGACTGCAACGAACCAAGTGAATTCAGCAACGTCTGCGTTTCATTCGGCACCGAAGGCAGCTTCTGCGCAGTTGCGTGCGGCCCCGGCCTGCCCACCTGTCCCGGCGGCTACTCGTGTCAGGCGACCATCGACCCGGCCACCGGCAAGAAGGCCCAGCAGTGCCTCTTTGATGGCCCCGGACTGTGCCCGTGCAGCCCCAAGGCGATGTCGCTGGAGCTCGAAACCCCGTGCAAGAACGTCAATTTCGCTGGCGAGTGCAAGGGTGTGCGCAAGTGCGGCGGTGCGGGGTTGACCGAGTGCCAAGCGCCCGTGCCTGCGGCAGAGGAATGCAACGGTCTGGACGATGACTGCAACGGAAAGACCGATGACTTGGAACTCTCGGACCCGTGCTGGCGCAAGAACCCGTTCGGCAAGTGCTTGGGCAAGCTGGTGTCGTGTGTCGGGGGGCAGGCCGTTTGCGATGCCAAGGAGCCGATGCCCGAGGTCTGCAACGGTTTGGACGATGACTGCGACGGCACAACCGACCAGAACGACCTGCTGTGCGACGACGGCAACCCTTGCACCAAGGGCACTTGCAACTTGGACGGCTCGTGCAAGCAGTGGCCGCAGACCGGCCAGGTGTGCGATGACGGCAATTCCTGCACGCTGACGGACAAGTGCAGCCAGGGCACGTGTACCGGTGGCCAGCCGATGGACTGCGACGACGGCGACCCTTGCACCGCCGATGGCTGCGACGCGCTGGGCGGGTGCGTGCACACCGCGGGCGACGGCGCGTGTGCGGACGACGGCAGCCCGTGCACGCTCGACGTCTGCAGCGCCGGCAAGTGCACCCACCCGCCCAAGGACGAGGGCGGCACCTGCACCGACGACGGCGAGGCCTGTACCCAGGACGTCTGCCAGGGGGGCGCCTGCGTGCATCCCCCCACGGCGGAGGGCGGCGCCTGCATGGACGACGGCAACCCGTGCACCACCGACGTGTGCCAGAAGGGCGCATGCGTGCACCCGTTTGCAACGTTTGCCGTGGCCTGCGCCGACGACGGCAACGCGTGCACCGCCGACGTGTGCGACAAGGGCGCCTGCAGCCACCAGCCGTTGGGAAGCGAGAAAGGGTGTTTGGAGGACGGCGATCCCTGCACCCAGGACGTCTGCCTGACGGGCAAGTGCAGTCACCCGCCGGCGGTCAACGGGTCGAACTGCGCGGACGACGGCATCGCGTGCACCGACGACCTGTGCATGGCCGGCAAGTGCACCCACCCCAACTTGGACGGAAAGACATGTGTGGACGATGGGTTGCTGTGCACGCAGGACGTTTGCTCGGCAGGCAAATGCACCCATCCCGGCAAGGAAGGCATCGCGTGTGAAGAGGACGGCAACCCTTGCACCAACGACAAGTGTCAGGGGGGCAAGTGCGCGCATCCGTACAACAACGGCGGCTGCACCGACAACGACCCCTGCACCGTCACCGACTACTGTAACCTGGGTGTTTGCAAGGGCATCGGGCTGCTGCCCTGCAACGATGGCAACCCCTGCACCAACGACAAGTGCGCGTCAGGCGTGGGCTGCACGTCGACGCCTGCAGTCAGCCTTGTGTGCAACGACAATAACGTCTGCACCAACAACGACGTTTGCAACAACGGCGTGTGCAAGGGCTCGGGCGGCAAGGACTGTGACGACGGCAACAGCTGCACCAACGACAACTGCGACTCGGGCGGCGGCTGCACCCACACCGCCAACACCGGCGCATGCGCCAGCGACAGCAACCCCTGCACCGATGACGTCTGCGCCAACTCGACCTGCACCCACCCGCCCAAGACCAACGGCCAGGCGTGCGACAAGAACACCAGCGACCCTTGCGCAGACGGCGTGTGCCAGTCGGGGACGTGCAAGTCCCAGTACAACAACAACGTTTGCAACGACGGCAACGCCTGCACGTCAAACGACAAGTGCGTCAACGGCGTGTGCGAGGGCACGGCCTTCAAGGACTGCAACGACAGCAATCCCTGCACGCAGGACTCGTGTGACAAGACGGGACAGTGCCTGCACCAGTCGCTTAGCGGCACGGCGTGTACCGCGGGGTCGGGCGAGTGCCCCATCGGCGTCTGTCAGGCGGGTCAGTGCGCATCCAAGCCCGGCGTGACCTGCCAGGCAGAGTACGACGTCGACCTGTGCTCCAGCGTCAGCGTACCCGGGACGTGCAGTGGCAGCGGCAAGTGTGTGGCCGGCAGCATCCCGCCCGCCTACCAGTGCCCCGGGTGCAACGGCCTGTGCATCAAGTGCTATTTCCTGTCGTTCTGCATCAGCTTGTAGCTGTGGTGACCTCGATACGGGCCAGATTGCCGCGGCTTGGAACAGGCTGGCTCTGAGGCAAACTCCGACGCCCGGACGGTGGTGTCGTTCTTCTCAAAGAATCGCGCGCAGAACGGTGTTTGCGACGGTGGGTCCATTGACACCCTCGACCCGCGTAACCATCCTGCTTCCGCTTGCTGGCAGCACGCTTCCCGGCGGGGGACGACTGCGACAGCGGGCGAGTGGAGGCCACATGCTGGATTGTCCTTCTGGTCGAAGTGCACCTTGGGGCTCGGCCACGTTCCGCATGTTCAAGCGCTCCGAGCGCGGGTTGATCGGTCTGGTCGCGCTGGGGGTCATCCTCGCCAGCACATGGTCTACGCCGGCCCAAGCCGTTTGCGACGCAAGTCACCCCGCGCTCGGCTGTTGCGCGGGCGGCGTCCTGCAGTCGTGCAGCGCGCAAGGCGCGGCGGTCGACCTGACGTGCTCGACGGTCGCCAAGGCCTCGGGCCCGGCCGTGTGCGCCTACGACAAGAACACAGCTTCAACGATTGGGTGCGTCGACAAGACGGTCGCCGACTACACGACCGTGCAGCCGTACTGTCCGGGCTACTGCAAGCCGGGCTGCGCGGGCGAGAGCTGCCCGGCCAACTGCGGCGCCGGCACCGTGTGCAACGACGGCGTGTGCCAACCCAAGGCGTGCGGGCGCATCGCCACCTGGCTCGACAGCTACGTGCACGCCAGCTGGCTCAAGCTCTACCCCTTCACGCTGGCCGCCGGACAGAACCTGCCCACGGGCGCCGGCTTCAAGTCCGCTTGCACCAGCAGCAGTGCTCGGTTCGGCTATGCGGTGCGCGACGACGGCACGCTTGTGCATTGGGGCCTGGAACCGCAGCAGTTCGGCAGCTCGACGGGCACGGTGCTCGACAATCCGGCCAACGACACGGTCCACGATGCGGTTCAGGTCGCCTGTGCCGATCACGCGGTCATCGTTCTGCACAGCGACGGCACGGTGACCGGTTGGGGCCAGACGGGCAGCAAGTGGGAGCCCTTCATCATCGGCACCCCACCGGCGGGCCTGCAGAACGTCGTGTCGGTGGTGGCCGGCGGCTACTCGGCGGCTGCGTTGAAGGCCGACGGCACCATCACCATGTGGGGGTGGGACGAGTTTGGCACGTACGGTGCACTCAACGGCAAGGCCGGCTTCAAGGCGCTGGCTGCGGGCGTCGGCAACGGCGGAGGCAACTTCATCGCGGTCAAGACCGACGGCACGGTGGTGGTGGCGGCCAAGGACTTCGACGGCAACGGCAGTCCCGTGCCGTTCGCCGCGCCGCCCCAGGACCTGACCGGGGTCGTGTCGGTCGCCATCGGCCGCCGGCAGGCGCTTGCCGTGAAGCAGGACGGCTCTGTCGTGGCCTGGGGCTCCAACGCCGCAGCGCCCCCCGCAGACCTCAAGCCCGTCGTCTCGGTGGCCGTGTCCAACCTCGAGTTTGCGTCCGGAGAGTTCGAATACACGCCGAATCAGACGCTGCTCGCGCTGCAGGTCGACGGCACGGTGCGGGCGTGGGGCGGCATCCACGCCGATGGCCTGGCCAAGGTCGCCACGCTCAAGGGCATCAACTTCCTGGACTCCCACGGCGGTGTGGCCCTTTATTGCGCCGGCGGCTGCGGTGCCGTCTCGCCCAGCGGGTGCTGCGACGGCGACAACCTGCACATGTGCAACGCGTTTGGGCAGGACATCGTCTCGGCCTGCTCCGGCGGTTCGTGCGGCTGGCAGAGCTCGAGTCAAAACTACCAGTGCAGCACCTCCGGCGGTCCGGCCCCCGGCAACGGTCCCTTGCAGAGCTGCGTTTGCGTGCCCAACTGCAAGAACCCCGATGGGTCCACCAAGCAGTGCGGTAGCGACGGCTGTGGCGGCGCGTGCGGCGACGGCACCTGCGACGACGGCGACCCCTGCACGCTGGACGACCAGTGCAACGGCGCGGTCTGTACGGCAGGCGCACCGGTCGACTGCAGCGACGGCAATGTGTGTACGTCCGATTCCTGTGGCGCGACCTCGACCTACTCGATGCAATCCGTGTGCGGCAAGGCGCCCGAAGGCCAGAGTCTGACGCTGACGTGTCCGGTTGGCAGCACGATCTCGGCGGTCAGCTACGCCAAGAGCGGCACCCTCGGGGGCACCTGCCCCGACCTTGCGCTGGGGACGGATGCGTGTCTGGCCGGCGACCCCAAGGGCGCGGTCGAAAAGGCTTGCTTGGGAAAGGCGACGTGCACGGTAGACAACCCCGTGGCCGCCGCCGGTTCCCTGCCGGTGATCAGCGGCCTTGCCGCACACTACGACGCCACCGTGGCCGCGTCAGTGACGCTTGGCAGCGGCAACGCCGTGACCACTTGGAAGGACTTGTCGGGCAACGGCCGCGACCTCGCGCTCGACACCAAAAGCGTCGCGCCGGTCTATGGCGCCAACTTGTTCAACAATCGGCCCGCACTCAGTTTTGACGGCGACGACCGGCAGCTGGTGTCGCAGCCGTTCGCCATCACCAAGAACATGACGGTATTCGTGGCGTTGCAGCACCGCACGCCGGACCAATGGGGCGCGATCGTGCACCACGGCTACCGCGACAACGACTGGTCGCTCGAGCAAGACGGTTCGTCGTCGCCGCAAGCCACGCACTTCCAATCCGTCAACGACAACGACGGCGTGGCGCTGGTCCTCGGCACCAACACCGCCTTCGTGCTGTCGGGTCGCATCGACGGGACGACGCGGACCTACCTGTCGAGGACCAGTGGGGCCGGCCTGAAGTCCGTCTCGGGCGACGGCAATTCCATCGAGCTCGGCAACAAGCCGCTGTACGTCGGGTCGTCCGAGGCCATGGAAGACTCGAACGCCTACATCGGCGAGCTGCTGTACTACGACTACGCGCTGACGGACGCCGAGCGGACCTCGGTGCTCGACTGGCTGGCGCAGAAGTGGCAGATCGACTCGCCGTGTGGCGACAAGTCGCTGGGCGTGGTGGCCACCTGCGCGCCGGCGACCGCCAGCACCCTGTGTGGCAAGACCGCCAGCGAAAATGACCTGCTGACGCTGAGTTGCCCGCCCGGATCGGCCATCGTCGACATCCCGTTCGCCAGCTATGGTCTGCCCGAGGGCGTGTGCCCGAGCGTGCAGAAGGGCACTTGCGAATCGGAGAACTCGCTCGACAAGGTCAAGGCGGCGTGTTTGGGCAAGGGCACCTGCAGCATCGTCGGCGGCAACTCGGTGTTCGGCGACCCGTGTGGCGGCGTCAAGAAGACCTTGGCGGTGCGGGCAGTGTGTGCGCCCTTGGCGGCTTCGTGCGACCACAAGCCGGCCGCCCAACTCTGCGACGACGGCAACGCGTGTACCGGTGGCGACACCTGCCAGGATGGCGCGTGCTCCGGCGGTCCCGCGGTGACCTGTGACGACGGCAACGTGTGCACCAACGACGCTTGCGAACCCTCGACCGGCTGCAAGTACGTGGCCAACAGCGCCCCGTGCAGCGACGGCGACGTGTGCACCGACGGCGATGCGTGCGCTCAGGGCAGCTGCCAGCCGGGACAGGGCGCGCCCAATTGCGACGACGGCAACCCGTGCACCACCGACACCTGCGACGCAAGCAAGGGCTGCCAGCACGGCAACGCCAGCGATGGAGAAGCGTGTGACGACGGCAGCTCGTGCACGAAGAACGACGCGTGCAGCAGCGGCTTGTGCAAGGGCGCCTCGGACGTCAACTGCGACGACGGCAACCCGTGCACCACCGACGACTGTCTGGATGCGACTACCTGCGCGCCTCACACCGCCGTCATCGACGGAAAGGCCTGCAGCGACGGCAACGTGTGCCACCTGGGTGCGGTTTGTTCGAGCGGTCAGTGCGCGGGCTGGAGCATCCAGGCGTGCAACGACGGCAACCCGTGCACCGACGACGCGTGCGACCCGCAGCTCGGGTGCACCACGACGAACAACGCGGCGCCGTGCAGCGACAACGACATCTGCACCCTGGTGGATGCGTGCGAGGGCGGCTCGTGCGCGGGCAGCGGCGGTTTGAGCTGCGACGACAAGAACCCATGCACCACGGACAGCTGCGACCCCAAGCTGGGTTGCCAGTACGCGGCGGCGAACGACAAGCCTTGCAACGACGGCAACGTGTGTACCCAGAGCGACATGTGCGCGGGCGGCGCGTGCGTGGGCGGCGACCCGAAGAGCTGTGACGACGGGCTCGCCTGCACATCCGACACCTGCAACTCGGTTTTGGGCTGTCAGCACGCGAACAACACCGAGCCCTGCGACGACGGGGATGCTTGCACCAATGGCGACACGTGCTGGCAAGGGGCGTGCATCGGCGGCGGAAAACCCGCGTGCAACGACGGCAACGCGTGCACGAACGACAGTTGTGACTCGGCGAGCGGCTGCAAGTACGTGCCGAACAGCCACCCGTGCAGCGACGGCAACGTCTGTACGGTGGCCGACGTGTGCAGCGAGGGCAGTTGCAAGCCCGGCACCAAGCTCGCTTGCGACGACAAGAATCTTTGCACGACAGATAGTTGCGCCCCATCGGTGGGCTGCGTGTTCGTCAACAACAGCGTGGCTTGCGACGACGGCACGGCTTGCACCGAGAACGACGCGTGCGCCAAGGGCGCGTGCGGCGGCGCGGCGAAGAACTGCGACGACAAGAATCTCTGCACCACCGACAGTTGCAGCGACAAAACCGGCTGCGTCCACACCGCAAACGCCGCCCCGTGCAACGACGGCAACCCCTGCACCGTCGGCGACATTTGCGCCAACAACAAGTGCACGGCGGGCAAGCCGAACACCTGTGACGACAACAATCCCTGCACCGCGGACTATTGCGAAAAGAAGTATGCGCCCTACTGCTTCTACGACCTCGAGCCGACGAATTACACCGCGTGCAACGACGGGTCGGCTTGCACGGTGAACGACATTTGTCTGGCGGGAGCTTGCTCTGGCACCTCGGCATGTCAGAACGCCGGCTGCGCGCTCGTAGGCGGCAAGCCCAGTTGCGTGTGCCCGGCAGGCCAGAAGCAGGTCGCGTCGGGCAGCCAGCTCCAGCCCGTCAAGTGCTGCACCCCGCAGTGCGCCAACAAGAAGTGCGGCGACGACGGCTGCGGTGGCACGTGTGGCACGTGCTCGAGCGAGGAAACCTGTTCCTCCTACGCCATCAACAGCACCACGTACACCTACTGTGCGCCCAAGATCGCCTGTTATGGCAAGGTGCCGACCGACGTCAGCTGCTGTGACGGTCGCAAATTCCTGACCTGCCATGCGCCGAATTCGATCGAGCCCTACAACTGCGCAGCTTCGGGTCGCTATTGCGGCTGGAGCAGCACCTACCAAGTCTACACCTGCACCGACGACGGCTTGAAGGAGCCGACCGGCAAGTACGCGTTCAAGTGCCCCGGCGCCCCCGCGTGCGTACCCAACTGTTCAGGCAAGTCATGCGGTCCCGACGGCTGCGGCAACTCCTGCGGTTCGTGCGGCAGCGGTCAACTGTGCAGCCTCGGCAAGGGCAAGTGCTTCACCCCGTGCGACGGCGCGTACCCGCTGGTCGGCTGCGTGGCGCAGGACCCGGGCGGCAAGGACGTCATCACCACTTGCCCGGGCATCGAGGCCAAGGCCACCGACGCCACACAGGTCACCTGCGAGAATGGCCAGAAGGCCGGCTGGAACAAGGCGCAGGGCCGCTTCGTCTGCGGCAGCACCGACACGCTGCCTGCGGGCACATCGGCCACCTGCCCCAGCCTCTGCTCCTGCGGTTTGGGGACGCTGAAAAGGGTGTGCGGCGACGACGGCTGCGGCAATAGCTGTGGCACCTGCGCGAGCGGCAAGGCCTGCGCGACGTCGGGTGTCGGCGCTGGCCAGTGCTTCTCCACGTGCGCGACAGGTCAGAAGGCGAAGGCCGACGGCTCGTGCTGTACGCCCAGTTGCAAAGGGTGCTCGTACGTCAACAAGAAGACTGGCGGGTGCTACGCCGGCTACGAGTTCACCAAGACCTGCGGCGACGACGGCTGCGGCGGAACTTGCGGAACTTGCTCGGGCGCTGAGCAGGGCTGCACGACGGCCGGCACTTGCGCGGTCGATGCCTGCACCAAGGCCGGCGTCAAGAGCGCGGGAACCTGTACCGGCAACAGCCTGCAGTACTGCACCGCGACCGAATTGATCTCCCAGAACTGTGCCTTGGTTGGCGGTTCGTGCACCTACGTGCCGTACGTCGAAACCAAATCGTGCAACGTGCCCGGTCCGCACCAATGTGGGTCGGACGCCTGCAACCAGAACGCGGCGTGGTCGTGTCAGTGCGACGCCGGCTGCGTGGCGCGCGGCGACTGTTGCGACAACTTCGGGGGGACCTGCGGCGTCAAGCTGGCGGCCGGCACTTGTGGCGACAAGTCGTGCAACGCCTTGACCGGTGAGGACTGTCTGACCTGCGGCACCGACTGCGGCGCATGCCCTGCCAAGACCACTGCGTCGATGCAAGACGCTCCGTACCCGCGGGTCGTCGACCGCAGCGGTGGTGCGGCACGCGCCCACTACGGCGCGGGCCCCTTGGACGACGTGCGCCCGTCGCCGCCGACGATGCCGACGCGAGGTCTCGTGGCCTACGTACCGGCAAATGGCGTGCTTGCGGGCCATCCGGGCAGTCATCTGTCGCTACCCGCACTGCGCGCCGGCGGCACGGTAAAGGTCATTGCAGACGGCCCCGGTGGTTCAGCTGCGATGTCTACCAAGAACGGCAGCGTCTCGACTTTCGGCACCGTTCGCTTGTCGACCGACCGCACCTGGCGGGGCAACGCCAGCACGGCCACGGGCTCCAACGGTGGCTTTACCGTCGCGGGTTGGGTGCGACTGCCCTCCGGTACCTCGACCGTGCCGCAGGCGCTGGGTTCTGCCCAAAGCGTCGACTGGCCGGGCCGACAAGCCTGGCAACTTCAAGAATTCTTTGCGGTGTCGCGTCCCAAGGACTCGGGCTTGCAGGTGGCGTGCCCGGACATGTCGCTGAGTTCGTCGCCCAAGAGTGCAAAGCTGCGTATCGTGGCCGTCGAGGCCTACTACGGCGAGGCGGTCGGACCCGGCTTCCAGCCCTTCGGCGGCTCCATCCCTGGCGTGTCGGGAGAGGGCTATTACGGTCTGGCGAAGACGTACGCGTGTGCCTACCCCGAGGTTCAGGCCGTGGCAGAGAAGGCGTGCATGGGCGCCATCAGCTGCACCGTGGATCCGTGGCTGGCGGCGGGAAACCCCTGCGCGAGCGTGGCCGGCGCGAAGGACAACGCGCGCCTGATGGTGCGGTACCTCTGCGGCTTCACGGCCCAGGACCCGGTGCTCAACCTCGCCGTCGAGCCTACGTCGGCTGGCGGCAAACTGCGGCTCGACGTGGCGGGTCAGGCGACGCTGCGTTCCGCTGTGGCGGTGACCGCGGGCGAGTGGACGCATGTGGCGGTCGTCTTTGAACCCACCATGCCCATGGCGACAAATCAGACTCAGGACGGCCGACTGCTGCTCGTCCTGAACGGCAAGCCGACCGCCGCCGTGAACGCCGTGCCCATGGGGCGCCTGAGCGACTGGACCTGGGGCGCCGCCAAGCTTGGCAACATCGCCAGCAGCCATCCGGGGGCATGTCCGTCGTGCAGCAGCAGTGGGTCGAGCTACGACGTGGCCGCCCTCGCCGACTTCGACGACCTGGTGCTGTACGACCGCGCGCTGGACGCCGACGAGCTCAAGGGGCTG
The DNA here is from genome assembly GCA_964447285.1 of uncultured Enterobacteriaceae bacterium. Taxonomy (GTDB): domain Bacteria; phylum Myxococcota_A; class UBA9042; order UBA9042; family UBA9042; genus CAJBNH01. The sequence goes on from CAYURO010000039.1 coordinate 29,446, forward strand.
GTCAGCAGGCCCAATGTCGGCGTGGCACGGGTGTGGCCGGCCGTGGATGCGCGCACCGTCGTGAAGGACGCCCTGTGGACCACCGGCGGCAAGCCCCAGTGGGTGCCCGTGGCGGTGCCGCAGCTGCGCGACCCTGCGTCCTCGAAGTCGAACAATGATCAGCCGTTGCGCGCTGCGTTCGATGGGCTGACGGTGCCCAGCGGCGCGGTGATGGCGATGCCGGCCGAGGGCGACGACCTGACCGGCCTGAGCAAGTGGACCCTGGGCGCTTGGGTGCGCGTCGGCACGGTCACGGCCGGCACGGCGTTGCTCGAGTGGAAGCAGGGCACGACGACCCGCTTGAAGATTGCCACTGGCACGAGCTGCAGCGGCCGCGCGCTGGAAGCCACCTTCGGCGACGGCACCAAGCTCTCGCAGACGGGTTGCGCGCACGTTCTGGGCGACGGAGCGTGGCAGTTCGTCGCGGTGACGCAGTCGGCCTCGGGTCGGCGGCTGGAGCTGGACGGCTATGGCACGACGGGAACGGGAAGCAGTGCCCTGTTCAACGCCACCGACACGGGACCGCGAACCCTGCAGATGACGGCGGCCGCGGCCCTGGGCTGGGCGGCGCTGTTCGACCGGGCGTTGACGCGCGACGAAACGCTGGGGATGCGGACGCAGGGGCCGTCGGCCTGGCTCAGCGGCGCGATTGTCCAGGCCGGCTCGACCGTAGGTCCTTGGGACTGGGCGGCGTACGGCAACCAGTCGGCGACCGGCAAGACGGATCTGGCGAGCGTGGTCGACGCCGCCGGGGCAAAGGTCTCGTCCACCAAGACCAATTTCAGCGCAGACAGCGCGGGTGCCTATCGTCTGGTCCTCCCTGCCAAGGGACAACTGGCGGCGCTGGACGACGAGGCGATGCGGCGCGCGACGGTGGTGCAAACCATCCTGCTGCCCAAGAGCAACAGCAAGCTCTCGTACCTGTTGTGGCAGGCCACGGCCAAGACCTCGGGCACGACCGGCACGCTGGCCGCCGAAGCCCGGCTCGACTGCGCCAACGGCGTCGCCAAGGGTGGCGCCAACGCGGCCGTGGACTGCAAGGTCATCGTCGCTCAGAAGACCAAGACCGGCTACGGCACCTGGGTCAGCCCGACGTTCACCCTGAGTTTCGACGAGACGGACGCGCGCGTGCGCATCGCCATCGCGGTGGGCGACAAGCCAACCGTCACGCTGGGCTATCAGGGCAAGACGGCCGCGGCCAAGGTCGTGTACACCGCGGCCGGAGTTGACCATGTGGGCGCCGGCAGCGCCGGACTCGAGTTGTCGGCGGTGAGCTATACCGTGGCGGCGACCGTGAATTCGCCGGCGGGTGACGCCTTCTATGTGCCCGGCATGTTGACGGCGATCAGCTACAGCAATCAGCCTGCCGCCGGAAAGCTGCAGGGCGTGTACGACGTGCGCGTCTACCCGCGCGTCCTGGGCCTTGGCGAGCGGGCAGCGACCGTCCAGTGGGGCTGCGCGGCGTTTGGCTGCGGGGTCGCCAACCGCGCTTGCGTCGAATCCACCGCGAGCGGTGTCCAGCAACTGACCGTGGCGACCTGCGGCACCTGTGAAGTCGGGTATCGCGAAGTGGCCGGCGAGTGCGTCAAGCTGGCGGATCCGGCCCAAACCTGTCTGAACGACGCGGAATGTGCGACGGGATTGTGCAGCCGGCAGGTCACCGCGTGGCTCAAGAGCTACCCCTCTGGCAACTTCGACACTCCGGAGTACGCCAACTTCGGGAAGTGCATCTACAAGACCGCCTCCGACGTCTGCAAGTCCGACTGCCTGAAGTTGGGCAAGGACTGCGGCAGCTTGGGCTCGGCCGACAAGGAAGGCTTCGGCTGCCAGGCGGGTTGCGCGGTCAACTTCAAAGCGACCAAGGCAACCGGCGCCTACGTCAACTACTGCCATTTGCAGGGCGGGGCGAAGGTCTGCGGCGCCGACCCGTACTACGGCTGCGCTTGGGCCCCGCCCGCGACCTTCAACGACCACTGCTCGAGCGACACCGACTGCGACGGCGGCCTGTGCGTCTCGCGCAAGACCAAGCTGTACGGGGTGACCACCGACGCGATCACGCTGACGCACGGCCGCAACTTCGCCAGCAGCAGTTCTTGGGGAACCTGGTATGGCCCGTACAGCGAGTGCGCAGACAAGACGGGCTGCGCCGTGGCCAACCTGACCGAAGGCGACGACAAGGTCTGCATCGCGACGACGCAAGCGCAGTGCACCGCGGTCAACATGCAGTCGCGTGCAGTGTCGGGCACCAAGTGGGACGGCGCCAAGGTATCGGCGGTCGCGTGTGAAAACTGCAGCAGCGAGCAATACAACGGCCAACCGCTGTACAAACAGGCGTGGGCGCTGATGTCGCCCGGTGCTTGCAAGACCCTGTACGACAACTACTTTGACCTGCTGACCACCAAGAACGGCGCAAAGGGCGTGTTCGTCGGTACCAAGTTCTATGCCAAGGGCTTACCTGCCAACTTCGGCGGCGACATCCTTGACCAGGAACCGACGCTTGCGATCCTGCGCCGGCTGATCCTCAAGGAGGCCGACCCGACCAGCCTGCTGACGCCCGAGATCATCTCGCAGCTACAGAAGGCCGGCATCGGCAACGACCTGATCGGCTGGTCGTCGTTGTCCGAGGCCACCAAGCAGGCCTACCGGCGGCAATACGCGGGCACCTGCGGTTGGATGGGCAACCAAGCCATCCAGACGTGCGTGCATCCTGACGTGTTCCCGATCGGCGCCTGCAACACCAAGAGCTACAGCTTTGCCAGCGGCGACTACCTCAAGCCGAACGCCCCGACCCTGACGGCGGACGGCAAGACGGGTTACGTCGGCAACGTCGCGACGTACGACTCGGCCTACTTCAACGCCGACTTGAACAAGCCCGTGTGCGTGCCGAACAAGTACCCCAACGGCACGACCTGCCCGCCGCCGGGCAAAGAGAACGACCCGCAGTTCAGCCGTCCGCAAGCCGGCAAGATGTGCGACTCGGGCTTCTGTGCGGCCGACGGCCACGTGTGCGATGTCGGCTTCGTCGCCTACGAGAAGCTGTACGGCAAGGCGCGCAACGACGGCGAATCGGGCGGCGGGGGCAACGACCTGGGGGTGATCGCGCTGAATCAGGATCAGGGCGCCCTGTTCCGGCTGCAGAAGGCCGACGGCACGCTGGCACTGGAGACGGGCACCACCGACCACCGCAACTACCTGCTGGAAGCACACTCCAAGCAGTCGATCAGCCTGTTCGGCACGACGCTTCCGATTCTCGACCTGAGCATCTCGTTGGCGGCCACCCCTGCGGCGGCGCAGACCAAGAAGAAGGCGACGTACAAGCAGGAGTTCCTGATCCTCAATGTGCAGCCGCCCAGCCTGCCGACGCTGCCCAAGATGAGCTGCGGCGGTAGCTCGTGGGACAACGGCGAGTACTCAGGTGCGGGCTGCAGTATCAAGCGACAGGCGGTCGGCATTGGCATCGACAAGACCAGCAAGGGCAAGACCAAGGAGGGCGAGCACGGCACACCCACGAAGATCGGTGCCCAGCTCGGCGGCGCTTCCACCACAGAGGCGTCTGGCACGCTGGCGCAGATCGTCGACGCCAGCCAGATCACCTTGGCCTCCTTCAAGATTCCGCTGCCGATTCAAGAGTGTCCGACCGGGCTCGACGGCTTCAAGATCGTTGTGGGCCGGGCGTGCTTTGCCAAGCAGACCACCATCGGGCCAGTGCCGTTCAAGGTAGAGGCGGAACTGTCGCCTGAGGCCTCGGTGGCGTTCGGTGCGGAGTTGGACAAGGACACCTTGGAGCCGGCCGCCATCGTCACGCCTGCCGTAGGGTTGGCGCTGCAGATCAAGGGCGGCATAGGCGGCAGCGTCGGTCCGCTGGAGATCTTCGCCGGCATCAAGGCGGCCATCACCATCATCGAGCTCGCGTTTCCCGTGAAGTTCGCCATCGGCTTCAAGCAGGGCGTCGATGCCATCACCGGCAACACGGTCACCGACCTGTGGAAGCTGCAGATTCAGGTCAAGAATGACATCGAAGTGACCTTCCTCAAGCTCGCGCTGGGGTTGTTCTTCGACGTCGGCATCGGGCCGTTCACCTTCTCTTTCGAGTACGAATTCTTCGAATACGAGGGCATTCGCATGGTGTGGGCGCTGGCCGAAAACTTGGCGTATGAATCGAAGGTGGACTTCAAGTGGGCCCTGCCGGCCACGACCGCCAAGTGAGGAAACAAGCCATGAAACGAGCACTCTGGTCGTTGGTTCTGGCTGCTGTCTGCGTCGCGGCGGCCGTGTGGTGGTGGTCAGGTCCGGGGCCGGGATCGACGACCGGTCTTGCCGACGGGAGCGCACCGCAAGCCGGCCGGTCGACCCAGAATTTCCGGTTGGCCGCGCGTCCGGACCGCACCCCCCCGGCGGCGATGGCGTTGCAGGCGGCCTACCACTTCGAGCTGGCGGCCCCGGCGCCTTTGGGGCCGTTGGACGTCGCGGTGCGCGGCGTGCTCGAGTTGGCCCTTCCCGTCCAACTCGACGGAGCGACGTGGGTGCCGGCAAGGTTGACGGCCGCGACGGTGCAGTTGAGCGAGTCGGTGCGCAAAGTACTCGATTTATCAGGGGATAGTTCGGGGCTCGAGCGCCCCTGGCTGTTGAAGCGCGAACCGGATGGTCGGGTCAGCGAGGTCAGGTTCGACCCGGCGACGTCCACGGCGGGCCAGTCGGTGCTTGCGGCGCTTGCGTTCAGCACCCAGCTGGTGCGGCCGGCGCAAGGGGATGCGACGGCGTGGCAGGCTGAGGAGGTGGACGCCAACGGCGCGTTTCAAGCGCGTTATGTGCGCGGCGCAGACGGCTCTGTCACCAAGCGTTGGTCTAGCGGTGCGGCGCGGCCGGGACAGCGGACGGAGACCACCGCGCGGTACTCGGCCGACGACGAGGGGGTGAAGCATATTGCGGTCGAGGAGTTGGGCAAGGCCACGACGGGCAAGCTGGACGCGTCCAGCTTTGTGCCGATGCGCCTGACCATCGATCTCGTCCGCACCGGCAAGTCCGACGGCCGCTGGGCGGCAGGGCTGACCACCGGCCACCTGCGCGCTTACACGGCCGCCACCGCCAGGGTCGACTGGCGTCGCGAGGCCGAGGTCACGCGGGCCTATGACGACGTGCTCGCCGACGTCCAAGGCCGCGCAGGCGCCACCGACGCGGGCGGTCGCGTAAACCTGCGCAACGAGCTGACCCGCGCGATTGCGGCGTCGCCAGAGGCAGTCAGGCTGACCGATGCCCTGCTGCGCGCGCGCACGCTCGAAGAATCGGCAGAGACGGTGGTCGTGGCGGCACTGGTGGGCGCCCGCACCCCCGAGGCGCAAACCGCGGTAGGCGGGCTGGTCAAGGACCCGGCGGTGCCCGAGGCGCTGCGACTGCGCACGCTGCAGTCGGCCAGCCTGATGTCGAGCCCGACGCCGGCGTTCGTGGCGACCTTGGCCAGCCTGGCGGCCCTTGCCGCCGACCCCGCCTATCGCGGGGCGGTGGCCACCACGCTTGGGCAGTCGATTGCCTTCCTCGAGGAGCAGCACCCGGTTGAGGCGGCCCAACAAATCGCCGCCTTCATCGATCAGGCCACGCTCGTGCTCGCTCCCCAGGCGGACGACCACGGCCAACCGCAACCGGCCGGCCTTCGCATCGCGTGGTTGGCGGGACTGGGCAACACGGGCAGTGCCGAGGCGCTGCCGTTGATTTTGGCCTCGCTGAAGGACGACGACGAGCTGGTGCGCGGCGGTGCGGTACTGGCCCTGCGGCGACAGTCTCCGTCGGCCTGCATCGACAGGCTGCTCGACCTGATGGCCCACGAAGGGTCGGTGCATGTGCGAGAAAACGTGATGGATGTCGCGATGGTGATGGGACCGGCGGTGACCGAGCCGATGGTGCGAAAGGCACTGTACTTCGACGACAGCGCGTTCGTGCGCAGTGCCGCGGCGTATGTCGTGTCGACGTGGAGCACGGACTCGCCCGGGATGCGCGCGGTGCTGGTCGATGCCCTCAAGCACGAAAAGTCGCCGGATGTCGCGGAGCGCCTGCAGAACTTCATCGAGCAGGGGCGTGTCTCGGGTAATCCGGGACTGACGAACACCAAGATGGGGGCGCATCCATGAGTTTCCGCATTCCCTTGCTATGTGCGGTGGCCGCGCTGGCGGTGATGGCGTGCGGCTCTGGCACGTCGACCCGCTGTGGCGCCGGCACGGTGGTGAAGGACGGCGTGTGCGTGCCCGACCCGGACGTCACGACCTGTGGTCCCGGCACAACGCTGGAAGACGGCGTGTGTTTGGGCGACGCGACCTCTGCCCCGGACGACGACGCCGTTGCCACGACCGATACCGAAACCACGACGGATACCACGACCGACACCGAAACAGCGACCGACACCGTCACCGACGTGGCGTGCGTGCCGTATTGCGTGGGACGCAACTGTGGCGATGACGGCTGCGGCGGTTCGTGTGGCAGCTGCGACGCCCCGGGGCAGCCGATCTGCAACACGGCCCAAGGCGTGTGCGTTGCCACCTGCGTTCCGCAGTGCACCGGCAAGAATTGCGGCGACAACGGCTGCGGCGGCTTGTGCGGCACCTGTGACGACGGCCTGACCTGCCTGGCGCAAGGCCTGTGCGTCCCCCCGGTCTGGACGTGCAACCCCACGTACTACGGCGCCGCCGACGCCTGCGACTGCAACTGCGGCGCGCGGGACCCCGACTGCGACGACACCACCAACATCGTCGCCGGCTGCGCGTCGCTGGAAGCATGTGACGGCTCCGGCAAGTGCGTGTCGGGCGTCCCGGCCGGATGGTCCTGCCTGGCTTCGCAGTACGCCGCACTCGACGCTTGCGATTGCGCCTGCGGCGCCTACGACCCGGACTGTGCGTACGGCTCGTTGCCCGTCGCCGGATGCAAGACGGGCGAGAACTGTTCCAACACAGGTACCTGCGAAGCTTGCCAGCCCGCATGCGGCGACAAGAAGTGCGGCGACGACGGCTGCGGCGGCACCTGCGGCGCGTGCGACGGTGACAGCGTGTGCAGCCAAGGCGCGTGCGTGGACCCGTGCTCACCCGAGCCGATCGCCTGCCTGAGCCACCAGTGCGGCGACAACGGCTGCGGCGGGTCATGTGGGTCGTGTGCGAAAGGCAGCGAATGCGTCGAAGGCTCCTGCAAGGCCGACGTGACACCGCCCAAGCCCGACTCGTGCCAAGGCTCGTGCGGGTCGCTGGCCCCGTCGGGCTGCTCGTGCGCCCTGAGTTGCTCGAAGACCGACACCTGCTGCAGCGACTATGCACAAGTCTGCGCCTGCAAGCCCGACTGCAACGGCAAGCAGTGCGGCGACGACGGCTGCGGCGACACTTGCGGCACCTGCAAGGGCGACAAGCCCTGGTGCGACGACAACCAGCTGTGTTCGGCCACCTGCACCAAGGATTGCAGCGGCAAGTCCTGCGGCGACGATGGTTGCGGCGGCCAATGCGGTCTGTGCGACGCAGGTTCCAGCTGTGCCAGCACGTCGCAATGCGTTGCCGACGAGTGGCAGTGCCCGCTGTACTACTACGCAGACGGGCAGGCGTGCGACTGCGGCTGCGGGGCTCCTGATCCGGACTGCAAGGACGCCAAACTCCTGGTGTTCGGCTGCCCGACGACGGCGACAGCGTGCGATGCGGCCGGGCTGTGCAAGGTCACCTTCTGCGGCAAGAACGCCGACTGCGCGGCCAACCAGTGGTGCCTGGGCACCTACGCGGCAGGGGGGGGCGCCTTCAAGGGCGCGTGCGGCGTGCCCGAAGGCAGTGCCAAGGCGCCCGGCGTGTTCTGCGCTGCTGGCTCTGAATGCGCGAGCGACGTGTGTCTGCAGGGCCTTTGCCGCAGCCACTGCACCGCCGACGCCGACTGTCCCGGGGCCGAGCGTTGCATCGGCTTGCCGGTCTCGCTGCCCACCTCGACCAAGACGGCAGGCTACACGGGCGTTTGCGCATCCTTGACCGGCAGCGGCAAGTCTTGCCAGGCCCATGCCACCTGCGAGGCTGGCGTGGAAGTGTGCACGGCGTTTGTGGATCCGGTCAGCTTCGGCCCGAAGTTCCTGTGCGACGTGGGTTCCAGCGGCGGCGGCAAGTCGTGCGCGGACGCCAAGTGCCCCACCGGGCAGCTCTGCACGGTCGCGGTCAGCACCGCCGTCTGCGGACTGGCCTGCCCCGGCGGCGCCAAGGACTGCCCAAGCGGCTCGACGTGCGGCAGCACAGTCTTCAACGACCACGGGACTGCCAATCCCGCCGACGACCCCAAGGTGGCTGCATGCGTCCCCAAGTAAACGCAATTCTGGCGATCGCGGCGCTGGTCGTGGTGGTCGGCTGTGGTAGCGATGAGGGACCCACCTGCGGTTCCGGCACTCAACTCGTCGACGGCGCGTGTGTGGCGACCGGCGGACCAGCCTGCGGTCCCGGCACCACCTTGGACGGCGGCGTCTGCTGGCTGAACGAGGTCGATGGCGGGTCCAGCGACAGCGATGCGGACCCCGCCACCGACACTGCGGTCGAAGTCGCCGACACTGCGGTCGAAGTCACCGACACGACCCCCGAATGCACCCCCGCCTGCAGCGACATCGAGCAGTGCACGGCCGGCGTGTGCGAGCCCTTGCCGCTGCCCGGCGCGTGGGTCTGCGCCAAGTCTGCCTTCGCCGACGGAGAGACGTGCGACTGCGGCTGCGGTGCGCCCGACCCCGACTGTGCGGGAGGAGCCAAGCCCGTGGTCGGCTGCAAGACGGCCGGGGCGTGTGGCGCCGACGGCACCTGCCCGGCGTGTGTCCCTTCCTGCAGCGGTCTGGAGTGTGGCGCCGATGGGTGCGGCGGTCTGTGCGGCAGTTGCGTCGACCCCAGCAAGCCAGCGTGCAAGAACGGCATTTGCCAAGCCTGTACGCCCGACTGCGACGGCAAGGACTGCGGCGACGATGGTTGCGGCGGCTCGTGCGGCACCTGCGGCTCCGACCAGCTGTGCAAGGTCGGCATGTGCCAGTTCCCCACGGCCGAGGAGAGCTGTCTGGGTAACTGCGGTGGCTTTGCGTCGTCGGGCTGCGCCTGCACTGCCGACTGCGGCAAGACCGAAAGCTGCTGCGTCGACGTGGGCGTGTGCGGGTGCATTGCGGATTGCTCTGACAAGACTTGTGGTGACGACGGTTGCGGCGGCGTGTGCGGGTTCTGCGGCGACGGGACTTCATGTCTCAGTGGTTCCTGCGCGATGACAGGAGGGTGCGAGACGTCGTTCTGCAACGGCCACGGCACGTGCGCTGCCGCCGACGTTCAGTGCACCTGCGCGGCGGCGTATACGGGCGTGACTTGCGACACCTGTGCGCCCGGCCTCGTCGGCTACCCCAAGTGCGTTGCGCCCTGCACCGACGTCGCCCAATGCGACGACAAGGACGGCTGCACGCTCGACATTTGCGCCGCGAACCAGGTGTGTGTGCACCCGGTCATCACCTGCAACGACGGCAACGCCTGCACCGACGACGTCTGCGACCCGGTGGCCGGATGCGTGCACACGCCCAACGCCGCGGTCAATTGCGAAGACGGCAACGCCTGCACGACGGGCGACACCTGCGATGCGGGGACGTGTGTCGGTGGTTCGGCCATCAATTGCGACGACGGCAACGCGTGCAGCGACGACGCGTGTGAGGCGCCGGGCGGCTGCGTCCACACCGACCACGATGGCGGTTGCGACGACGGTGACGTCTGTTCCACGGTCGATGTCTGCGTCAACCAGGCGTGTACGGCTGCTGGCAGCATCTCCTGCGATGACGGCAACGCGTGCACGAACGACCTGTGCAACTCAAAGTCGGGCGCGTGCAGCCACGTCCCCTCGCCCGCGGGCGGCAGCTGTGACGACGACGATCTGTGCACCGCCGGCGACACCTGCGACGGCAGCGGCGGCTGCAAAAGCGGCGCGAAGGTCTGCGCGCTCAGCGTGACGACGGGCCTTGTTGCCCACTACAGCGCCGGGCAGGTGGGCACGCTTGCGTACGGAGAGGACTTGGCCGTGCAGGTCTGGCAGGACCAGAGCGGCAAAGGGCACGACCTGAACGCAATCCAAGTCAACAGCGCGCCGAAGCTCGACGCAAGCGGTATCCACGGGCGTCGCGGCGTGCGACTGACGACCGCGGCGGGCCTGCAAAGCGCCGCGTTCGACTTCGGCTCGGCCGTCAGTGTGTTTGTCGTGACATGCACCGAAGCCAGCGGCGGACCCGGGGCGCTGCTGGCGCAAGGCGGCTGGATCTTGGGAGGCATTGACGGCAGCGTGGGCTGGACGGCAGGCGGCAAGGGTGGCGGCACGTCGCACCCGTTGAGTGGCGACAGCTGCTATGTCCTCGCCGCGCGCGCGGGCGCGGGCAACCTCGACCTGATGGCGATCGACAGCCTGAGCAGTGGCAAGACCGACACCGGCACCGTGACCCCGGGCAATCAGGCGATGACGTTGGGCACCGATGGCGGCGCGGGCGTGGTCGGCGAGGTGCTGGTGTACGACCGGACCCTGACCGACGAGGAACGCGACAGTGTCGCGACCTACCTGCGCACCGCTTGGGGCTTCGACCCGCCGCAGCCGGACTTCGCTTGGTTCGACGCGACGGACGCCAGCACCATCGATCACGACGCGGCGGGTGTCGTGCAGACGTGGCAGGACAAGAGCGGCTTGGGGCGCGACGCTCACGTGGGCAACGACGCGGGACCGACGTGGTTGGCGCAGGGCACCTCGAATGGCAAGCCGGCGATCCGTTTTGACGGCGGCAACGTGCGCTTGCAGTCCGCTGCGGTGCCGACCAGCCCGCAACTCACCGTGATCACGGTGATCGAGCTGGACAAGCCGCAGGCCTGGGGCAACGTGTTCAGCCAAGGGCAGGACGCGGCCTTCGCGCTGCGCAAGACAGAGAAGGCCGCATCGAGCCTGAGCTGGCACATCGGCGCCAACAACGACGCGCCGTCGCTGCCGTTCGTGTCGGGGCAGTGGCAGATCGTCACGGCGGTGCAGGACGGCAAGAGCAGCACGCTTTACGCCGACCCCGCCGCCGTGCAGAAGATGGAGCAGGTCAACGCGATTGCGGATGGCAACCTCGCGCTGAATCTGGGCAACTCTGCAAACGGCGGCGAGTCCATGGGCGGCTTCCTGGCCGAGGTTCGCGCCTATGCGTCCGCGCTGTCGCGCACGGACCGGGCGTTCATCGAAGCCACGCTAAAGGCGAAGTTTGGGCTGTAACCCGGCGGCGAGTATGCCGTCCTCAGTCCCGCGCCAAGCGTCCCACCAACAACCGCAAGAACACCTCGTCTCCACGTTCAAGGAATACGTCGCTGCGGTCGGTCCGATACGCACGTGCCGAGCACCGTCGGGCCTGAAGGAACAGGTCGGGGCCGAACTGGTACTGCACGCCGATCCGCGAACCCTCGACAGGTCCGTAGCGCTCGCCGCGCTGCCAGAGCTCGGCCACCACGTGCACGCCGTCGGCCACCTCGACCGGCACGTCCAAGGCCACCGTCTCCTCCGGCTTCCCGACGAACGTGTCGCCACGGGGAGGGCCCATCCCGCCACGGCGCCCGATGTCCACCGA
>CAYURO010000040.1:0-37147 GCA_964447285.1 uncultured Enterobacteriaceae bacterium
CTTCATCGTGCTGCTGGGCATCGCGGTACAGAACGGCGAGGTCCTGGTCGCCTTCGTTCGCCAGCTGCGCGACCAGGGCGCAACGGTGCCCGAGACCATGATCCAGGGGTGCGACCTGCGGTTTCGCCCTCTGTTCATGACTGTGTTGGTCAGCTTCATCGGCCACCTGCCCATGCTGTACGCCACTGGATCGAGCGCCGACATCCAGAAGCCGTTGGCCGTGGTGGTGATGGGCGGCTTGGTCACGTCGACGCTGCTGACGCTCTTCGTGTTGCCGACGGTTTACGCGCTGTTTGCTCGCCGTTGGGGCGCGGGCGACAAGGCGGCGGAGGTCTAGTACCGTCCGACGGCCGAAGTCGCGGGGCGCGGGCGGCGGCTGTCGGCGCAGGTTCGGGGGGGCGAGGGGAGGTCACGCGTGTCCACAATCCGCATTTTCCGCCGCTGGCTGTTGTTGGGCGTCTGGCTCGCCTGTACGGCTGCGTGCGGCGGCACGGACACCGCCGAGGGGCCCGACACCGGCCCGCTCGCGGACATAGCCCCGGACATCGACGCGGTCCCCCTGCCGGACAGCGGCACGGACGCCGATGCCGACCCGGTCCCGGACACGGCCCCCGATTCCACCACCGACACCGACTCCGCTCTCGACACGGACTCCGCTCTCGACGCGGACTCCGCTCCTGACACGGACTCCGTCCCCGACTCCGTCCCCGACGCGGACTCCGCCCCCGACACGGCCCCCGCTTTGGCCGTGGGGCTGTCCCCCGACTTCCGCGCCTGGCTGACGGCCCACGGCTTCGACCCGACGCAGCTCGCCCGCGACGACTTGGGGCCTGGCGGCAGCTTCGGCGGTCGCAGCCAGCCCGGCGACGCCTTGGGCCACGAGCCGGTGGTGTTCGTGCATGGCAACGCGGATCTGGCGCTCGGCACCCAGGTCGGCCAGACAGGCTGGACCGCCTCGACCCACGGATTCCTGGCCCACGGCTACGGGCCGGCCGAGCTGTATGGCACCACCTGGGGCCCAGCCGACGCGATGCTGGCGTCGCAGCAGGCGCACACCCAGGCGAATGTGATGCAGGTGCGCCGGTTCCTGGACGCCGTGCTGGCCTACACCGGCGCGGCGCACGTCGACGTGGTCGCCCATTCGATGGGCGTGACCCTGGCCCGCAAGGCGATTCTGGGCGGCACGACGCACGACTCGCTGGTCGGCGACTACGACGTCGGCCCGCCCTTGACCGACCGGATCGACACCTTCGTGGCCATCGCCGGCGCCAACCTGGGCCTGACGAGCTGCTCCGCGGCGGCGCAGCTGCCCACCTGCGGCAAAGAGGTGGGCCTGTACCCCGGCACGCTGATGGGCGCAACCGTGCTTGGCCGCTCGCAATTCCTCGAAGACCTGCTCGACCATCCCGGCACCGAGGGCGCCTTCCGGGCGGCCGTCTGGTCCACCGTCGACGAGGTCATCGGAGGCGGCGGCCTGGTGTGGGGCTCGATCACCGGACGCCTGCCCGACCAGTCGACCGAGGTGGTCTACCACGCCGCGCCGTACGGCCATTTCGGCCTCAAGGACCAGACAGTGCAGGTACAGATCGGGCTGGTGGGGGCGCACGCGGTGTGGTGAGCGGGACGGGTGCGTTTGGCGGGCGGAAATTCGAGCGATTGCCGGTGGTTCGAGAGGTTGACCCGGGGGGAGTTGGCAGCGCAGACTTGCGGTTGGTTGCTCGGAAAGGGCCGACTTGGCGTGGGTCTGGCGGTGGGCGCGGGTGGTCTTGGGGGGAGGGCCGTGTTTGCGGTCTCTATGCCCCATGTCATCGGCGTATTCTTCCGGCAACGGGGTGCGCCCTTTCTGCCACCCTACGGACGCGTCGTCTGGCGCGGGTCAAGGATTCGTCAAGTCCGAGGTTTGACAGCTCAACCTCGACATATGCGTGCCGACTCGGGGAAGGTCGGGGGAGGACGATGCAGTCACTGGCCCAAGCAGAAGCTCTGTTGCAGCGATGGCTGTTCGGGCTGGGTCCTGTCGAGGCTGCCGGATGGGCGGTCCTGGCGAACCTCGCGCAAGTGCTGGCGTGCGTGGTCGGCGGCTGGGCGTTGCAGCGGCCATGGCCGGACCGCCGGATCGCCCCCGCACCGCCGGCCCTGACCGTGGCAGAGGTCCTGACCGCCGCCGTGACAGTGCTGGGTAGCGCCGCCATCACCTGGCTGGGCTGGTGGGCCTTCTGCATGGGCTGGATCGTCGTCGTGCCGACCTCAGGACCCCTGCGCGCGGTCGGAGACGCGGTCGGGCTGCTGCTGACGATGGATGCGGCGCTGTACGCGGGTCATCGAACGGCGCACTGGGGGCCCCTGTACGGGCGGGTCCACGCCCTGCACCACCGCCACTCGCTGGTCAGACCCTTGACCCTGTTCGTCGTTCATCCCGCCGAAGTGCTGGGGTTCGGCGGGCTGTGGTTGGGGGTCCTGGCGCTGTGGCAGCCGTGCTGGAGTGGCATGATCGCCTACCTGATGCTCAACGGGCTTTGGGGCACCTTGGGGCACTTTGGCATGGAGCTGCTGCCGTCAGGCCCCTCCCTGCTGACCGGGGGACGCCACCACGCCGACCATCACCGTCACCCGCACGGCAACTTCGGCTTCTACACAGACCTCTGGGACCGCCTGTTGGGCAGCCGATTGCCCCGACCGTAGCGTTAGGGCACCCATCAGGTGCCGACCCCATCGCCTTGCCTCAGGTCCACCTCGCATCTCGTCGCAGGTGCCGGCCTTGCGAGGACGGCGCGGCAAACGGGGTGTCGTCCCCGCGTGCGACACGCCCACCCCTCGCAGCGTCGCCGACGCCAAACCCCATGAGACGGAGGCCTGGTGTCAGGTAGTTCCAGTTCGACGTCGGGAACTGACGCACCGACCGAGGTCAAGTCCCGCTGTAGCTGTCGGTACGGCATCGCCCACCGGCGTGGGGGGGCAGCGGGGAGAACCCCCGTGCGCGCATCTGGCAACTGGCATGACCTGACCCTGTGTCAGCCAAACGCGAGGATCACGGCAGGAACCGACTCCGCTCGTCGGGCGCGGGCAGCCGGCACGTCTCCTTGCGCCCGAACCAACGGTAGCGATTGCGTGCAACGAAGTCGTACAGCGCATCGCGCACCGGCCGGGGGATCACGCGCAGCACGCCCAGACAGCGCCACGCGCCGCCCAGGTGCCGGGCGATGCGCAGGGCGGCGTCGGAGCGGCGCCAGATGCCGTCGGCGTCCTCGAGCACGAACGAGTCCGGGTCGCCCTGGGCTTGCGGCCCGAGCCGCTCGCGCGCGGTGTCACCCTGCAACGGCGTGAAGCAGAGCACCTGGGCTCGGTCGCGCCGCAGCAGGAAGTCCACGGAACCGTTGCACAAGCCGCAGACGCCGTCGAAGTACACGATCGGGAGTCTCAGGGTGTCCATGGGCCGAAAGGATGCAGGTGCGCGCCCGGTGCGCAACCGCCAGAGGGCAAAGGCCCCAGAATTGTGGGGCGAGCGGGCTCGGCGGTTTCGCCGGCACCGCGACGGCAGAGGACGCGCAGCCCTCGACCACAACGGCGGCGAGGAGGAATCGCCAGGGCGGGGGACGGATGCTTTGCCTGCGACATGGGCGGGTGGCCTATACCGCCGGGAACATCCCTGACAGACCAGCCCGGAGCCGTCGTTTGCGCCGTTCAAGCGCTTGAACGAGGCACTCAACCACCTGCGCTTGCCGACGGCCATGGTGACCCGGCGACCGAGCGACGTGTGGCAAGTACGCGGCCCTCTTGGCGAACAGGTGCCGAGGGACTTCGACGACGTGAACGTGGCCGATACCGTGGACCCGCCTGTCGATGAGGACCTCGACCCGCCGTCTGGGGACGCCCCGCTGAACGACGCGGGCAACTGAGCGGCCGACAAGATCAGGACAGACGCACCTGCGAGGGGCCCACCGGCACTGCGCGGGACAGGTGCGCTCGCTGGGCGAAAATTCAAGTGATTGCCGGCGTTTTGAGAGGTTGACCGGGTGGATCTGGCGGCGCGGACTGACGGTTTGGCGCTCAGGATGGGCCGACTTGGGGTCGGTCTGGCGGTGTGCGACGGCGGTCTGGGCCGGGTACCCTGTTTGCATAGGATCTATGCCTTTCGCATGGACTATGCCTCGGCCCGCTGCTGGTCTGGCGTCGGCGGGGAGGTCCGCGTGGCAGACTTGGGCGAGCAGGTGCGTAGCGAGACGGCCAGCCTCCACAAGCGACTGGAGTCGCTGCCGTACTTTCAGGCCCTGCACGCAGGCGCACTGCCCAAGGTGGCCATCGTCAGCTTCCTGCGCGGCCTCGCGGTCGTGCACGCGCTGCTGGAACGGACGCTTGCGGGTGTGTCCGACCCGTCTCTGGCCCGACTGGCCAGCCACGCCAGACCCAAGGTCCCGTTGCTGAACGCCGACCTCGAACTGGTGGCGTCATCGGGCGTGCCGAGCATCACAGCGGCGATCGAGCACGCTTTGGCGTGCGCAGCGCAGACCCTGGTCCAGGCGGAGTCCCCCCACCACCTCGCCGGCGTCCTCTATGTGCTTGAGGGCTCGCAGCGCGGCGGACTCGTGCTGCGCAGCGCCTACGCCCGCTGCCTGGGGGTGAGCCCAGAACGCCTGTCGTACTTCGGCTGCTACGGCAAGGACACGGCGGCACACTGGCAGACCTTCGTCGGGCTGCTGAACGCGCTCCCGTGCGACGCTGCACAAGTCAGGCAGGTCACCGACGCAGCCGTCTTGTGTTTCGAGCAGTTGGCGTCGCTGTGTGCGGCGCTGTTCCCCTACGCGGACACGGACCTGCGGCACCATGTAGTGGCCGTCAACGCTGAGGCGGGCGACCACGCCATGCCGCAGGACCCGATGGAGGTCGCACTGGCCCTGCGCGCCGGTCACGACGCCTGGAACCAGTTCCCCTACCTGGGCTTGCGCTTCGGCGAACGCGGCCTGCGCTTCACCAGGAGCGACAGCTGTTGGCTGGTGGCGTTGACGCAGATGCCGGCGGAGACGGCGACGCGCAGCCTTGTCTGGCTGCGGAGCGTCCTGGCCAGCCGCGGCATCCCGACCGTGATTCTCGAGAGCCATCTGCGCGCGATTCAGGCCGCTCTGGCGGCCGAGTTCCCGGAGCGGACGGAGCAGCCGGCACGCTTGGCGCCGTTCTTGGCCCATCTGCAGGCCGAGCGCGAGACGACGTTGACTGGGGACGAGGGACGGGCGCGACTGGTGTGCGACTTCGACGCCCGGCTGGGCGCGTGCCCAGGGCTGGTGATTCCATCCGCGGCCGTGCTCTTGGCGTCGGCATGGCTGGACGAGCGCTCAGGCATTCGGGGCGGGCTTGCGGCCACCAGCGACTGGCTCACCGATCCGCTGCGGTTCTCGCCGGAGTGGATTGCGCTGGTCGCGGAGTACATGTCACGACTCGATGCCTTCGGTTTCGCGGCATGCTGAACTGGTGCGCCTACTGTCAGCAGTTTCAAGGCGAGACCGAGCCGTATGAGGAGCTGCAGCTGACGCACGGCATCTGCGAGACCTGCGAGTCCTCGATGTTCGCCGATTCCGAGCCGGATCTTGCCCGGGTCAGGTTCGTGGCCGAGTTGCAGGGCGAGCTTGCGGCCGCAGGGCGGCGCGGCGATGTCGGGGAAGCCGAAGCGATGATCCTGCGGGCCGCGCGCGTCAACTTGCGGCCCGTGGACGTGCTAGTGGGCCTCCTCGCGCCGCTGCTGTTCGAGATCGGCAGGGATTGGGAGCGCGGCGCCATCACCGTGGCGGACGAGCACCGCTTCAGCAACTTCTGCGAGCGCGTGTACGCGGCCATTGTCGCCCGGACCAGCGCCTCGGGTGCTCAGGACTCGACCCGTCCGGACCAGGCGCACGTGTTCCTGGTCAACGCGCCGGGCAACCGCCATACGCTGGGGATTCGGCTTTTGGCGCTGTGGCTCGCCAGCCACGGCGTCGACGCCCACGCGCTGCTGCCGACGCCGCCCTTGGAGGCGTTGCTGACCCTGGTCCGGCACGCGTCGCCACGGGCGCTGCTCGTGTCCGTGGCGCTGCCGGAGCAGCGTTCGGGGGTGCTGGACACTGCCGCGCGCATCGCCGCCTGGCCGGAGGCCACGCGCCCAAGGCTGATCGTGGGCGGCCATGCCATCAAACTTGGGCTCGTGGCGGCGATTCCGGGCGCAGAGTTGATGACCGACATTGGCCCGCTGCTGCGGTCACTGGCGACGCGAGCCACCGTGAGCGGCGCCGCCTCCCGGAAGAGCCCAATCGGTTTGAAAAGATAGCTTGAATCGTTCTCGAGCTCGGGCCTGCCCGACGGCCACTCGCTGCAGGCCACGCGCGACACGCCCCCGGCCGGCGTCGCGCCGATCGTTGCCATGGTTTCGAGCGTGTCGCGCAACCGCGCGGCATTGACCTTGAGTCCGTCGCCGTTCATGTGTTGCCCTCCGGGCATGGCAGCCCGGCAGGATAGACCCGTGCACGGCAAGGCTTCACGGTGACTGTGGACGGATCCCATCCAGCGCGAACCGGCGGTACGGTGGCGGTCAGCTGTGCGGGACCGCGGTGGCAGGTGGACTAACCGCACTTCAGGAGGCGCGCCGCAGAGCCGTGCCCCAAGGCCTCCATGTGGGTCGCAAGCACCAGAAACACCTGGGCGCAGGTCAGGGCGTCGTCGAGGGCATCGTGGGCGCGGCCGGACGGAACCCCGTGTCGGGTGGCCAGATCCGCGAGGCGTACGGACGGATCTGCCGGAGCTTTGCCGGGCACCGCCTGATCGTGCAGGTGATGGGCGAGGCGGGCGGTATCGAGCAGGGGTCCAGGAAACGGCTCGCCACACCCTTCGCGAAAGGCCCGATCCAGCAACGGGCCATCGAACTCCTGGCCAGAGTGGGCGATGACGACCCGACCTCGCAACCGCGTGACCAGGGCGGGAAGGATCTCTGCCCGTGTAGGAGCATCGACCAGGCTGTCCGGCGTCAATCCGTGGATCAGGACAGACTCTGGTCGGAAGACCGCGCCAGGCGGCGGACGGACAAGCGAATTCCACGCAGTGTCGAGAAGCACGCGACCGCCTTCGATGTCGACGAGGCCGATGGAGAGGATGGCGTCCGTCCGCGGATCCAGGCCGGTGGTCTCGAGATCCAGCGCGGTCCACCGGGCCATGCGCCACGAGCAGCGCAGGTCCAGCGGAGACGTGGCCCACTCGCGAACGCGGGCGGCGAGCGCCTCGGTGCCTTCCGTCGGCCCACTCAAGGATTCCTCCTGGTTGGGGCGTAGGCGGTCAGGCGCGTCAGGGTAGCCCGGGCCTCTTGGACGACGGCGGCGGCCTCCCGATAGTGCGCCCGGTCTGATGGGTCCATATCGATCGCGTGGAGGTGCTGCGGACACCCTGGGCGGGCGAGGGAGGCCCGAAGGATCTGCCGCGACACCCAGTCGAATGCCGCGGCGAGGTCCTGGGCCAGAGCGGCGTCGATCGGAGCGCTGCGGTCGAGGGACCGGAGACGCTGGGCCGTGGATCGTGCGTCACTGCCACAAGAAAGCGCTGCGATCCTCGCGAGGTCTGCGATCGGCGCAGCCAGAGCTGCCGCGGCATCCAGGGTCGCAACGGTCTGGCCGTCAGCACGCAAGAATCCTGCGGCAAGGCAAGTCACGGGAGGCTGGACAGTGAGGGCAGCGCGCGCGAGCCGACGCAGGAATGGGGGACGGACCGCGGCTTGGCGAAGGCCGAGAATGAGTGGCGCTGCCATGTCTGCGTCGCCTGCGACGACACGTGCGTCGAGAAACGGACCGACCGTGGCCGTTGGCGCATCCGGGCCGCGCTCGGCCGTCCAGTCGGCGACATAGCGCCGCCAGGAGGTCGTGGGTCGGCACCAGAGCGGATTGGTGGCGCGTGTGCGGCCAGGACCGTTGGGCAGACCGTCGGCGTCCAGGCGGTCGCCCACGAGCCGCGCGAAGGCCTGGAACCAAGCCGTCGCCTCGGGCCGCGCACCCTCCTCGTAAGCCAGGACATGGTCGGGAACGGGAAGCACCACCGGGTCGCAGCGGCCAATCGCGTCGACGGCGACCCAAGCGAATCGCAGGGGTGGCGCACCCAACTCTGCTCGCGCATGGGCGATCAGGCTGGCGACCCTGGCGTCGTGAGCGGCGGCAGCGACCTGGCCGACGACGCTTGCGTCGTATCCCTCGTCCAGCAGGGATGCGACGACCCGAGCGACTCGGTCGCCGAAAAGGGCAGGTTCGTCACGACTTGGGTGACCGCCCCCGGCCAGCAACAGCGAACCTTGCGGTGGACCACGAGACAGGTCCGCATCGGTCAGCACGCCGAGGCCCCCGTCTCGCCGCGGCACCAGCACCTGGCGCACGCCGCGGCCCATCATCCCCAGCAGCGCGTCCAACAGCGATGCCTGGGCATCCAGGACGACTGCGGGCACGTGCAACGCCGACAGGGGGGCTTCGGGGGGCAGTCCGCCCGCGACCACTTCGTTGCGCAGTTCGCGGTCCGTGACGAGGGAGGGCGGCTCGCTAGTGACCAGCACGCAAGAGCAATCCTCGCGGCGCATCGCCCGCGCGGCCGTGGAGATCGGTGTGTCGGGGGGCAGCACGAGCGTCGGCTGCCGGGCCACGTCGCCCGCGCGACGGCGAGTCAGGTCGAGCACCGTAGGGGCCGCGCGAAGTGTGCGGGGCGACGAGAGGCGCGCGGCAAGGCCTTGGGAATCGAACGCGCGAGCGAACGCAGCGTCGCCCTGCAGCGCATCGAATGCCGGCCGCGGCAGAAACCAGGCCAGGGTGTCTGCGCCCGTCCGCACCGCCCCGCTGCGCTCGAAAGCCGAGGCGAGCAGGCGGGTGTCGCCGGGCATCATCCGGTCTCGCAACGTACCGTCGGGCCCCAGGAAGTCCAAGTGACCGGTTCGGATCGACACAAGTGCGTCTACGGTCGCCCGGCCAGGGTCGAGTGGCGTCCCCGCGGGCAGGTACTCGATGCGAAACGATCCGGCGGCGGCGCGTACGATGGCCTGAGGCAGCGTGTTCCAGAGCGGCCAAGCCGACAGATCGCGAGTCAGTTCTTCCAGCACGGCGCGCCCCCTGGTCCCTTTCGGCCCGGAAGACCATAGCACGGAGCACCGGCGCGCTTGAAGCCGGACGGCTGGACAGGGCAGCCCTGACCGTGGGATCGTCGCCTCCCCGCAGGACGTGCCATGAAGTCATCCCATACTCCGTTGCAGTGGAAGCGATTTCTGGTCCGAATCCTGTTGCCGACCGGCTTGGCGATCAGCCTGTTCGTCGGCCTGATTTTCGGCGTGGTTCTCCCCGAGTTCGAGCAGAACCTTTTGGAACGAAAGCGCGAAACAATTCGCGAGCTGACGCGATCCGCCACGAGCATCCTGGCAGAGCACCACCAAGAGGAACTGGAAGGACGCTTCACCCGGGCCGAGGCTCAGAGCGCCGCCGCCAAACGCGTGCGTGACCTGCGCTATGGGCCGGAAGGCAAAGACTACTTCTGGATCACAGACCAGACGCCCGTCATGGTCATGCACCCGTTCCGGACCGACCTGAACGGCAAGGACGTCACGAGCTTCACGGACCCCTTGGGAAACCGAGTCTTCGTCGAGTTCGCCCGCGTCGTCCGCGAGCGCGGCAGCGGCTACGTCGACTACGTTTGGCAGTGGAAGGACGACCCGAGCCGGCTGGTGCTCAAGGAGTCCTATGTGCAGGGGTTCAAACCGTGGGGTTGGATCATCGGCACGGGCCTCTACACCGACGACGTGCGGCGGGAAATCTCCGCACTTTCGGCGCGTATCCTATGGATTTCCATCGTGATCGTCGCGATTGTGTCGATGATCTTCGCGTTCGTCGTGCTGCAAAGCCTGCGCATCGAACGGCAACGAACGGCGGCAGAGGATGCCCTCACCGAGTCGCACGAGCGATACCGCGCGCTTGTCGAGGCCGCGACCGAGGGCACGCTGCTGGCGGTCGAGGGCAGGTGCGCGTTCTCGAACCGAACGCTGCAATGGATGCTCGACCTGACACCAGAGGACATGGAACACCGCGATTGGTTGGACCTTGTGGCGCCCGGCGCGGAGGGCGAAACAGGTCGGGCCTATCTGCGTGCCGTAGCCGCAGGGCAACCGGCGCCGATGCAAGTCGAGACGTGGTTGCGACGCGGCGACGGTTCGACTGACCTCGAGGCGCTGATGTCGGCCACTCGCGTCACGTTCGGTGGCCGCGAAGGCGTCATCGTCAATGTCCGCGACATGGCCAGGCAGCGTCTGGCGGCCGGCGGCGACGGGGTCGGGGGCTACGAGGCCTTGCGGGCGACGCTGGACGTAGGCGTCGTGCGATCGACCGTGGGCCAGCACCCGCGACTGGTCGAGTTGAACCCGGCGGCACGTCGCATCCTCGGACTCGTGGACGGCGACGACCCGGGCAAGCTGGATCTGCAAGCCATGTGCGTGGATCCCGTCGACGCGGGCGCCTTTGCGCGATCGCTGGCCACAGACGGCGTGGTCAAGAACCGACTGCTGGTGCTGGGGCGCCGCGACGGATCAAGGGTGACGGTGGCGGTGTCGGCGGTGCTGGCGCTGGGCGACGACGGCAGACCCCCGTCGTGCCAGGGGTTGGTCGAGGACGTGACGCGCGAGCGCCAAGTTGAGTCAGAGCGCGAGGCACTGCTGTCGGAACTGCAAGCGTCGCTCCTGTTCCTCAACGAGCCCATTCTACGTTTCGTGCGGCCGGCCGCGACGTGCGAGATGGGCACTCCGGTCCTTCGGGCCGCGGCGCAAATGACAGTCGGTGAGCCCGGGGCACTGCTGGTCACGGCAGACGGGCGTGAACCCGTGGGAATCGTCACGGACCGCGACTTGCGCGAGCGGGTCGTGGTGGCGGGCCTCGATCCGGCGGCGCCGGTGTTCCGCATCATGAGTTCCCCCCTCGTGACCATCGACAACCGCGCCTTGGTGTACGAGGCACTGCAACGGATGCGCGAACGCGGCATTCAGCATCTGGCGGTGCGGGACGAAGGCGGGCAGATTCAGGGACTTGTTCGGCAGGCCGACTTGTCGCAGCTGCACCGGTATTCGGCTGCCGTGCTGATCGAGGAGATCCGACGGGCGGAGAGTCCTGAAGTCCTGTCCCGATCTCGGGCGCGGCTTCCCGAGCAGGTCCGAACGCTGATCGCCAGCGGCGCACGGCCCCGAAACGTCAACCGGGTCGTGACGGCGGTTTCCGACGCAGTGACGGAACGGTTGGTGGCGCTGGCCATCGAGGAAATGGGGCTCCCGCCGAGGCGATTCTGTTGGGTCGCGATGGGAAGCGAGGGCCGCGAGGAGCAGACGCTCGCCACCGACCAGGACAACGCCATCGTCTACGAGGATTCGGGGGGCGACGCCGACCCCAGTGCAGAGGCGTGGTTTCGCGCGCTGGGCGTCAAGGTCTGCCAAGGCTTGAACGACGCTGGGTATCAGTACTGCCCAGGCGAGATCATGGCTCGCAACCCGAATTGGTGCCGTCCGTTGTCGTCGTGGAAGGCGTCGTTCAGTAGCTGGATCCGCACGCGCAATCCTCAGGACCTGCTGGCTGTCCAAATCTTCTTCGACTTCCGCTGTGTGGTTGGCGAGCGGACCCTGACCGAGGAGCTTCGGCGTCACATCCGCGAGGAGCTGTCCGAGAACCCCGCGTTCTTCCCCCTGTTTGCGCAGAACGCCCAAACGTACCGGCCACCGCTGGGGCTGTTCGGGCACATCGTCGCGGAGTCGGAGGGGCGCGGGCCGAAGACGCTGAGCCTGAAGGACGCGATGATGCCGATCGTGAACTTCGCGCGACTGTATGCGCTGCGTCATGACGTCGCCGAAACCAATACGTTCGACCGGCTGCGCCGCCTGCACGAAAAGAACGCACTGACGCGCTCGAGCCTCGACGAGGTGACAGAGGCCTATGCCTTCCTGATGGAGGCGCGCCTCAAGCGTCAGGCAGCGGCCGTCGGCGCAGGCGCGATTCCGGGCAACCAACTTGACCCCAAGGCCCTGACTCCTTTGGAAGAAGCGCTCCTGCGCAAGACCTTCGGCCAGGTCGGCATCCTGCTGAAGAAGGTCGGCTTCGACTTCTTGGGAGCCGGCTGACCTGCCATACCGGCCGTTGCGGGGCGAACCCATTCAATGCTACACGCGGCGTAGTGGCCGGGGGCGGCCACTTTCCCCCCAGAAGACGCGCGACCCCTCCGCGCGAATTCCGCGAAAAGCATCGGAGGTAGCGCATGTTCCACGAACCGGCGGAGAAGAGCCAGGTCACGGATTTGGCTATGGCCTACAAGACGCGCCTTGGCGTATGGATGTTTCTTGTTTACGCACTCGTCTACGTCCTGTTCGTGGCGATCAACCTGATCGACCCGTCGATGATGGAAAAGACGGTGCTGATGGGCCTGAACCTGGCGGTCGTCTACGGTCTTGGGCTGATCGTCGTCGCACTGGTGATGGCCGTGATCTACAACAGGATGTGTCTCGTAGAGGAGCGCCGACTGGAAGCGCCCGCAAGCGACAAGGCGGGGGTGTAACCATGGAAACGATCTCGATTGCTCTCTTCGTGTTCTTCGTCGCTTTCGTGCTCGGCCTGTCCTTTTTCTTCGCCCGCAAGGCCAAGTCGGCCGCCGGCTATTACGCCGCGGGCGGCAACATCCACTGGGCGGTCAACGGCATCGCCTTTGCGGGAGATTACCTTTCGGCCGCGTCGTTCCTGGGAATCTGCGGGATGATCGCCACGGCCGGGTACGACGGATTCTTGTATTCCATCGGCTATCTGGCCGGCTGGATCGTCGCCCTGTTCGTGGTCGCCGAACCGATGAAGCGGATGGGCAAGTACACGTTTACCGATGCGCTGGACAGCAAGTTCAACCACAAGGGAATCCAACTGGCAGCGGCGGTCAGCACCCTCGTTGTGTCGATCTTCTACTTGATTCCGCAGATGGTCGGGGCGGGTGTGCTCGTGACTCCGCTGTTGGGCCTGCCCCACTGGGTTGGCGTCATCCTGGTGGGCTCGATCGTGATCGTCATCGTGGCCACTGCGGGGATGACGTCGACGACCTACGTGCAGTTTCTCAAGGGGGGGCTGCTCGTGATCTTCTCGGTCATCGTCACGGGCGCGGTGCTGTTGCGCGGGCTCTCGACCACGCCTGACCAGGACGGCACGGTCCCCTACCACAAGTACGCCACCATCGAGGCGACCGTGGTGGACGGCAAGGCCATCCCGTCCGATCCGGCGTTTCGATTCATGGACGCCAAAGAGGCCTCGGGCAGCCATTTCGTCAAGCTCGAGAACGCGGGCAAGCTGGGATGGTGGAAGCAGATCGAGAAGGAGGGCAAGGTCAGTCTGGTCGAGTTGCAGTCCGTTGTCGTGCTGGCCGACGGCTCCAAGGTGATCAACGGGGCGCCCGCTTCCAAGGAGAACCAGCTGCGGCAGGTCGGCAACCTCGAGGCGATCGACGGCAAGACCGGTGCCGAGGCCACCACGGGATCGGTGGGGCCGTTCGAATTCCTGGCCAAGATCGGCTCGCCCGGCACGCAGGTGCGCACGTGGAAGCCTGCGAAGTTCGACGATGGCGACGCCAAGGTGACCGCCTACTACCCGTCGATCACGGCGGGAAGCAAGATCATGCGGCCCGGCCAGAAGTTCAAGGTCGAGGGCACGCCCATCGAGAAGCTGGACTTCATCTCCCTGATGCTCGCCCTCTTCCTGGGCACGGCCGCGTTGCCGCACATCCTGATCCGGTACTACACCGTCCCGACGCCGGCCGCCGCGCGCAAGTCGACCATCGTGGCCATCGCGGCCATTGGCTTCTTCTACGTGCTCACGCTCTACATGGGCCTTGGCGCGATGGTGAATGCGGTGGTGAATCCGGCCGACAACAACATGTCGGGTCCGCTGCTCGCCAAGTCGTTCGGCCCCATCCTGTTCGCGGTCATCTCGGCCATCGCCTTTGCCACAGTGCTGGGCACGGTTGCCGGCCTGATCGTGGCGGCATCGGGCGCGGTGGCTCACGACGTGATGGATCGGTACATGGGGTTGAAGTTGGACGACCGCAAGAAGGTGCGGATGGGCAAGATTGCCGCGTTCGTCGTGGGCATCATCGCGATCATCCTCGGCATCCTGTTCCAAGGAGTGAACGTGACGTTCCTGGTGGGCCTCGCCTTTGCGGTGGCGGCCTCGGCGAACCTGCCATCGATCATCATGCTGCTGTTCTGGAAGCGGACGACTCCGCAGGGCATCGTGGCGTCCATTCTGGTGGGCATCACCCTGTCGATCGGCATCATTCTCTTCTCACCCGACATGTACGAGCTCTATGGCAAGGTGCGGTCCGACGCACCGATTCCGTTCGCCAACCCGGGCCTGTTCTCGATCCCCATGAGCTTCCTGACGTTGGTGGTCGTGTCGCTGATGACGGCCAAGAAGCCGGACGCGAAGGCGAACACCGAGCTAGCCGTCGGTTGACGAGCGTCACCCCTTCGTCGCGTCCCCCGTATTCAAGAGAGGAGATACCCATGCGCTGTGTGAAGTGGATGCTCCCACTGCTGATTCTGGCCGTTGCGTCGCCGGCCTTCGCGTACAAGGTCCAGGTCTCCGAGGACGCCTTCCTCAATCTGGACGTCCTGGGCCAGTCGCAAGCCCAGTCCACCGAGAAGGCGGCGCCCGACGGCGGCTGGTCCAAGGACCTCTTTCTTCGGCGTATTCGCCTGCTTGCGTTCGGCAGCCTGTCGAAGAACGTCAGCTTCTTCTTCGAGACGGACCAGCCGAACCTGGGCAAGAACGGCGACTGGGCCGCGCCAATGTTCGTGCAGGATGCGTTCATGACGGTGAAGGTGTCGGACGCGTTCATGGTGGATTCCGGCATGGTCCTGCTGCCCTTCACGCGTCACAGCATGACGGGCGCCATCGGCCTGAACGGCATCGACTACCACAGCAAGATGATCAAGTTCCCCGACGGCACGCATAAGGTCTGGCGCGATGCCGGCGTGCAAGCGCGCGGTTACCTGGCCGAGCAGAAGCTGCAGTACCGCCTGGGCGTGTTCGGTGGGTCGCAGAACATGGCGTTGCAGAAGGATGCGGCCGGCAAGGTGGTCACTTCATCCAATCCAGGCGACTTGCCGCGGGCAACCGGCCACGTTCGCTACGCCATCGCGGGAACCGAGACCGACTTCTTCGCCAAGGGCATCTACTTCAGCCCGACGCCCATCTTGTCGGTAGGCGTGGGCGTGGATTACGTTCCGGACGCGATCCTCACCAAGGCCGCCGTTCTGGACGGGTCGAACGTGGTGACGGCCAAGGGCCAGCTCGGCGACCACATGGGAGCAGCGGGCGACGTCTTTGTGGAGTACCCGCTGGATGCGGACAACGAGGTCGTGTTTCAGGGCACGGCGCTGTACTACGACGATGGCCCCAAGGCGAAGACGTCCGGCGTTGGCGCATTGACCGAGGTGGGGTATCGCTGGCACAGCCTCGAACCCGTCGTCGCACTGGACTATTTCGACAGCGAAGTGCCCAAGGCGGACTACATGGGCGCGCACGTTGGCTTGAACTGGTGGATGGCCAAGCACGCGACGAACGTGAAGCTGGACTTCGCCTTCGAGAAGACCGGAAACCTGGAGGACGGACCCTCCGTTCGCACGGTCACGCTGCAAGGCCAGTTCTTCCTGTAGTTCAGGCGCATTTGCTCTCGACGGTGGACCTGACGGCCCGGCTGGGCGGGGAACACGGACGCGACCGCGGCGCTGGACCAGATCGGTCGCGAGGTTGAGCTCCAGCGGCTGTACCCGCCGTTCTATGCCTGCGAATTCTTCGTGGTGCTGCGGGTCGTGGTGCGGACGGCCGTGCTTCGTTCAACGGCAGCGGGTCGCTCGGGCTACCGCCGCAACATCCTGAACGCATGCAGCCAGGTACCGGCCTTGACGCCATACAGGACCCACGTCAGGCACAACGGTTCCATGGCACGCGCGCCGCGGATGTCGCCCAGATCGGCGGCTTCCCACCCGAAGTCGCCGAGCAGGGCCGTGACGGTGGCCTTTGCGCCGTCGTCGTTGCCGCAGATGAACATCGTGGGCTGACCTTCAGGGTACTGCGGCCGGAACATCGACACATTGCCCACGGTATTGAAGCACTTGACCACGTGCGCCCCAGCGAGCTTGCGCTGGATCTGCTCGCCCAGCGAGTCGGTCGTGCCCACGAAGAGGGTGGGAGGAAACCCCTTAGAGAAATCAAGAGGATTGGTCGCGTCCAGGACGATCTTGCCCGAGAACTCGAGCGGCACCGCCTGCTCCAGGATGTCGAGCGTGGCCTGACCCAGCGTCGCCAACACCAGCACCTCGCCGAAGTGCGCCGCGTCGGCAAAGGTGCCGTGCGAGGCTCGCGGACCCGCCTGTTTCGCCCATGCCGTCGCCTTTTCGTTGCCGGCGTCGCGGCCGCCCATGCACACATCGTGGCCGAGGGTGACGAACGCCGAGCCGAGCATCTGGCCGACCTCGCCGGTACCGAGCACGCCAATCTTCATCGTGTTCTCCTGTTGCGCCTGTCGTCCGGGCGGCCGATTGGGCGGGGGAATGGGTTGCGTCGGTTCTGGCGCGAGTCGCCCCCGGTGGCAAGCGGAGCTGCGCAACCACGCGGTTTGCCATGGCAATGTGTGGGGCGCGTCGGAAAAGGCAACGTCGTCCCTTGCCGTCGGCCTGCAATTCGCGTCCCGCGCAGCCGAATCCTCAAGACGGTCCACCGACACGAACTCGGACAGGCGCTCGGCGTAGGACATTGCGCGGCCCATCTGACCCGGAAGTTTGGGGCAGGCGTGCCGCGATGGTTATGGCGGGCACCTGCTGATGACAACTGCGAAAACCAGTGTTACACCTCGATTCGAAGTGCAATTCGTCTCGGTCGGAGGTGTCGCAATGAAGCTGCCTGTGGTCGCGCTGAGCTTGGCCTTGCTGTCGCTGATTTTTGCCTTTGCCGCCCGCGCCGAAGAGCCGCAGAGCACCATCCAGGTCGACCTGACGCCCGAGGCCGACACCTGGGCCACCCACGACGACAAGGTACCGAACGGTGCGTCGACCACACTCAAGGTCGGCATCGAGCGCCAAGGGTGCAAGCCTACGGACCCCAACAACATCTGCAAGGGCGCGAGCCCCAAGGAAGAATGCTGCCCCAGCACCGGCAGCACGCCCGCCTTCTGCGCCCCCGTCGGCACCTGCGCGACTGCCAAGCCCCAATGGTCGGCCTTTCGCAACTTTCACACCTACATCCGCTTCGACCTGACCAAGGTCCCCAAGGGCAAGATCCTCAAGGCAACCCTGAACATGCGCATCGGGCAGGTCTACGAGCAACTCGGTGGACCGGCCAAGGTGGTGACGACGCGCCTCAAGAAGATCGGCATCCCCGACGCCGTGTGCATTTGGGACGAAAAGACGCTGGCCGACACCAACGGCACCACCTGGAGCTCGCTCCCCCAGAACCTCTCGCCCGCGCCAGGTCAGGTGTGGGTGTTCGACGCGACCAAGGCCGTGCGCGACTGGCTGACAGGCGACACCGACGTCAAGGGTGCGCCGATCGCCGAGAATTGCGGCTTTCACCTGTACGACCCCGACTTTGGCAACAAGGACGCCCCGATCGAGCGCTACGTGTTCTTCGAGTCGAAGGAGGGACTTGTGCCGCCCCGCCTCTCGATCACCGTCGCCCAGGACCTCGACGGCGACGGCCACACGGCCGATGTGGACTGCAACGACAAGAACCCGCTCGTGAGCCCCGGCACCATCGATGTGTGCGGCGACAAGGTCGACAACGACTGCTCAGGGTTGACCGACGACGAAGTGTGCGACGGTGCGGACAACGACTGCGATGGTCTGGTCGATGAGGGCGTCGATGGCGAGGCGGCGCTGTGCGGACTGGGCTATACCTGCGGAAACCACGTGTGCATCAAGGCGTGTACCGACGAGTGCGGCGGACCGTCGGCGCGCAAGTGCGTGTGGAACGAGGTGGACCAGACCTGGGCCATCTACGGGTGCACCAAGGTCTCGACCCCCTGCTATGAGTGGTATGAGTACGAACCCTGCAATCCCGGTCAGTTCTGTACCTATGGCTCGTGTTCGTCGAATTGCGTGGACGAGTGCGACGTCGGCGACACCTCAGAGTGCACCAAAGACACGCTTGGCCGCTGGCACGTCGCCTTGTGCAGCGACACCGACAAAGACGGCTGCCTCGAACCAACCGTGACGGAGACCTGTTTGCCATCGGCCACTTGCACCGCTGCCAAGTGCTCGGGCGGATGTCAGGACGCGTGCCAGAAGGTTGGCGCGGTCGTCTGCGAAGGCCTGGTCGCACAGGTGTGCATGGACAGCGACGGCGACGGCTGTCTGGACCTGAAGAGCGCCCAATCCTGCCAGGACGGCTGCGCGGCGCCGCTGGGCTGCACCTTGGCCGGCAGCAAGCCCGATGCCGGACCCACCGACACGACCGAGCCCGACACCGAAGCAAACGATACGGCTGAGGAAGTGGCTGCGGACACCGCGACGGCAGACGACACCCTCATCGCCGACGCCGACCTCACGACCGACATGACCCCCGAAGACGTCGCGCTGGCAGACACCGCGACGAACGAAGCGGCCGACACGACGGCGCCGCCATCCAAGGTCTCGATCGGTCACGACGACTCGGGCTGCTCGACGCGGTCCCGTGGTGGCGCGACACCCCCGCTTGTCCTCCTCTTGGCTGCCCTGCTGATCCTGGCTGGCGTGCGGAGCCGACGCGGAAAGGTGTCCTAGAGCCAGCTAGGCCAAGAACAGGTACTGCAAAGCGTAATAGCCGCCGACCAGCACAAACACGACACCCGTGGCCGTGCGCGCCACCTTGTCGAAGGCCGCGATGCGCCCCATCGCCCTGCCCAGCTTGTCGCTGCCCCACGCCAACAGCACCGACACGACCAGCACCGGCGCCGCGGTTCCCAGACCGTAGACCAGCGGCAGCAGCAGGCCCGACTCGTGCTTGACGGCCAGCGGCAACAGGCTGCCGAAGAACAGCGCCGCCGAAACCGGGCAGAACGACAGCGCAAACAGCGCGCCCAGCAGTGCCGCCCCCCAGGCCCCCGCGCCCGCGGCCTTGTGACGCAGCTCGTCGCTGCCCAGGGTCGACTTCCACGGCACGTTGATCAAACCCAGCAGGAACATGCCCGTGACCACCAGCAACGGCCCCAGCAGCCGGTTCATCACGCGGTCCAGGAACTGCGCCACGCCCGGCACCGACAGCACGCCCGCCACCAGCACTGCGGCGACGACGGTATACGCCAGCGCACGGCCCAGCGTGTAGATCAGGCCGGACATCAAGGCCTTGCGACCGCCGCCCTGCCGCCCGATAAACGACACGGCGGCCAGGTTGGTGGCCAGCGGACACGGGCTGATCGAGGTCAGGAGCCCCAACCACGCCGCCGCGGCCACCGCCGAAGTCAAGGTCAGGTCGCTGGTCACTTGGCCCCCGTCATCCAGGCGCGCACCTCGGTCTGGATGTAGCCCTTGAAGGCCGCGTCGTCGCCGACCAGGTCCCAAACACGGTCCAAATTCTTCCAGCGCAGCTCGCGGTTGCCCAGCCGCTCGGACACCACCACGGACTTGGTGTGCAGCTGGTACTTCTGCAGCAGGTGCGCGTTCTTGGGCAAGTCGGTGTCGACTGAGCTCCACTCGATCTCGCCCGCCTCGACCTCGCCGGGCATTCCCTGCTCCAGAGCCTGACGGGTCAGCGACTCGATGCGCAGGCAGGTGCGGCAGCGGGCGGCACCGTGCAGGTACATGACCAGCAAGCGTTTTTCTTCTGCGGGCTTGGGGGCGGTTGCCGCACCGGGTCCAGCCGCGGCGGGAGCCGGAGTCGCCGCAAGGCCCGGGTCGGCAGCTGAGATGGCCACGGGGTCGGCGGGGACGGCGTTGGCCAGGCGGTACTCTTGCAAGGCGAACACGGCCAGACCGGCCAGCACGAACGCGCCCAGAGACCAGGTCAGGATCTTGCGAATGTCCATGGAAC
This sequence comes from uncultured Enterobacteriaceae bacterium, assembly GCA_964447285.1. Classification (GTDB taxonomy): domain Bacteria; phylum Myxococcota_A; class UBA9042; order UBA9042; family UBA9042; genus CAJBNH01. The sequence goes on from CAYURO010000040.1 coordinate 20,040, forward strand.
TACTCCTAAAAATAGGTGAACTCAAAGTCAACGCACCAACCATGCCGTCACTTCCTCAGGGCGGGGCACCCGGCCGGCCACCCGCACGACGCCGTCCACGCTGACGGCCGGGGTCCCGAGGATGCCCGCCGCGGCCATGGCGACGTAATCCTCGACCTTGCTGATCTCCGCCTCGACGCCGACCTTGGCGACGGCATCGCGAACGACCTTCTCAGCCACCTTGCAGTTGGCACAGCCGGGGCCGTAAACAACGATCTTCATGTCATGCCTCACATCACAAAACGAGGTTGAACACCCATCCAACCATCAGGATTCCAGCACCGACAACGCCGACGAATGCGGCGATCAGCGGCGGACGCAGCACCTTGCGCAGCAGGATCACCTCGGGCAGCGACAGGCCGATGACGGCCATCATGAAGGCCAGCGCCGTCCCCAGCGCCGCACCTTTGCCCAACAGCGCCTGCACGATCGGCACAATGCCCGCAGCATTCGAGTACATCGGAATGCCCAGCAGCACCGCCACCGGCACCGACCACCACGCGTCCTTGCCCATCAGCGACGCCAGAAAGTCCTGCGGCACGTAGCCGTGGATGCCCGCGCCGACGCCGATGCCCACCATCACGTACGGCCACACCTTGCCCACCACGTCGCCCACAGCGTCGGTGCCCGCGCGCAACCGCACGTCCAGCCCCGATGGCTCTGGCTCACCCTGGGCCTGAACCGCCGGCGCCGGCACTTGCCCAACCCACGACTCGACGTAACGCTCAAGCTTCATGCGCCCCAGCACCCACCCGGACACCATCGCCACCGCAAGACCCAACCCCGCGTACAGCAAGGCAACCTTCCAGCCGAACAGGCCGAACAGCAGGACCAGCGCCACCTCGTTGATCATCGGCGCGGCGACCAGGAACGAGAACGTCACGCCCAGCGGCACCCCCGCCGTCACGAAGCCGATAAACAGCGGCACCGCCGAACACGAGCAGAACGGCGTCACGGTCCCCAGCAACGACGCCAGCACGTTGCCCACCGACTCGCGCTTGCCCGCCAGCACCTGCCGCGTGCGCTCTGGCGTGAAGAACGACCGCACGATGCCAACGGCGAACACAACGGCGACCAGCAGCAGCAGAACCTTGGGCGCTTCGAAGACAAAGAACGCGACGGCCTGCCCCAGATGCGTGCCGGGCGAGAGGCCCAACACCTTGTACGTCAAGGCATTTGCCAGCGGCTGCAGCTGACCATACAGCGCGACCCACGCGACCGCGACCGCCAGAATCAGCCAGAGTCGGTGCGTGGGCTTCATGCTCCACAACCGCAGGAAAGCTCGTCCCCGACGGCCACAGGAGGCACCAGCACCGGCACATCGCGCACCAGCGCCCGCACCGCCGGCGACGACAGCCGCTCGAGATCGCTGTGAACATCGGGGTCGCGCGAGCCCAGCACGGCCAGAAAGCGCAGCACGTCCATCGGCTGGTCGTGGACGCGACCCACGTCGATGCGGTACAGAGTGAAGCGGCCGCGCCGCTCGTCGACCACCAGACCCGCTGCGGCCAGAATGGACAGGTGCTTGCTGACGGTCGACTGGGACAGCCCCAGAATCTCGACCAGCTGGCAGACGCACACGGGACCCGTCGCCACCATCGCCAGGATGCGCAGGCGGGTACGGTCAGCCAGGGCTTTCAGCGTGCGTTCCGTCTCTCGAATCATGCGGGCCTCACAAGCATCGTCGCATCGACGATTGACGATGTATTCCGCCCTGCCCGGCTCGTCAAGCGGCGTTTGCGCGGACAGGTCCGAGCGCCCTACCTTCACCCGCGACATGGTTGTATGCTCGCGGCCCTCCGAAGGAGGCTCCCCCATGCCCGTTCCCGGCAATCTGCGGACACTATGGCTGGTTCTGGCCGCGTCACTCGCTCTGGCGGCCTGTGAGGCCTCGCCCACCACGTCGGCCTACACCGACACCGGCACGTGGCAGTTCGGCGGCACCGACACCCACGACGCCGACGATGATGCGACCGACATCGACGGCGGCGCGGACGACGTGCCCGACACCGCCGGCGACGACGCGGATGCTGCCGACGACGTCGCGGATGTGCCGGTAGAGGTGACGCCCGTCGCTCCCCCGGTCGACTGTCCCACCTCGCTGGGCTGCTTGCACGAGGGCCTCTGCGCCGAGGTCGACGACAAGTGCGTTGCCGCCAGCCACGCCGACTGCTCTGCCTCGACGCTGTGCCTGCAGTACGGCCAGTGCTGGGCGAAGGGCGGCAAGTGCGTCGCGCTGGGCGACCCCGACTGCAAGGGCGCCCCCGCCTGTGCGGCCCAAGGTGCCTGTACGGCCAAGGCCGGCATGTGCGTCGCTGCCACCACGGCAGACTGCAAGTCTTCGAACTTGTGCAAGAAGTTGGGAGCCTGCTCTCTTGTCTCTGGCACCTGCCAGGCCGCCAGCGATCTCGACTGTGCGACCTCGCAAGCGTGCAGCAGCTATGGTCTGTGCGCGGCCGTCAGCGGCGCTTGCGTCGCCAAGGGGTCCAGCGGCTGCGCGGGCTCGTGGCTGTGCCAGGTGCAAGGGCGCTGCACGGCCAAGGACGGCCAGTGCGTGGCGGCTTCGGACGCGGACTGCGCGTTCTCGTCCGACTGTGCAGCGTACGGCATGTGCTCGTCCAAGCTCGGGATCTGCGTGGCGGGAACCGACGCCGGCTGCAAGGCCTCGACGCAGTGCGCGTCCCAAGGTCTGTGCACGGCCTCGACCGATACCTGCCAGGCGTTGAAGGACGAAAGTTGCGTGCAGTCGGCTGCTTGCCTGTCGAGCGGACGCTGCACGGCGCAAGCTGGCGTGTGCGTGGCCACCAAGAACGATGACTGTGCCAAGACGGCCGCCTGCGCGTCCAGCGGCCTGTGCACGGCCGTCGCGGGCGTCTGCGCTGCCGCCACCGACCAGGACTGCCAGAACACCGCGACGTGCGTGCAGCAGGGCAAATGCACAGCCAAGTCGGGGTCTTGCGTCGTGGGGTCGGCCGCGGACTGCCAGCAATCCAACGCGTGTGCGCAGAGCGGCCTGTGCGGCTGGCAGTACGGCCAGTGCCGCGCGCTGTCGACGGAGGAACACTGCGCGCCGTCGCTCGGGTGCATCCAGAACGGCCAGTGCACCGCCCAGGGCGGCAAGTGCGCGGCGGCCAGCGAGACCGAGTGCATCGCGGCGCCCGGATGCTGGCAGCAGGGCCTATGCGGATACGCCGACGGCGCCTGCGTGGCGACTTCGGAAGCGGACTGCAAGCTGTCGCAGGCGTGCTACACGTCGGGCAAGTGCTCGCTGGATGGCCAGCATTGCGTGGCCGCCCTGCCCGGCGACTGCCAGCAAAGCACCGGTTGCGCCCAGAACGGCCAGTGCACGCCCAAGGACGGCACCTGCACGGTCGGCAGCGACGCGGACTGCAAGGTGACCACGCTGTGCACCACCCATGGCCGCTGCACCTTTGTGGGAGGCACCTGCGTCGCCACCAGCGACTTGGACTGCGCCAAGACCCAGGCGTGCAAGGACAGCGGTGCCTGCACGGCCAAGAACGGCGTCTGCACGGTGGGCAAGGACTCCGACTGCAAGGTCGGTACGGGTTGCAAGCAGAACGGCTTGTGCACCTTCGCGGGGGGCACCTGCATCGCGGCTTTCGACCCCGACTGCAAGGCGTCGCAAGTCTGCATCGTCCAAGGCAAGTGCGCCGCGCTGGGGGGCAAGTGCGCGCCGGGGTCCGACACCGACTGCTCCCTGTCGCCCGAGTGCCAAGCGCAGGGCTACTGCACGGCCTTGAACGGCAAGTGCATCGCTGGCTCCGACGCCAACTGCAAGGGATCGCCCGCGTGCCAGCAGAAAGGCCTGTGCGCGATGCTCGACGGCAAGTGCTTCGCCTCGTCCAGCTTCGACTGCAAGTCGTCGGAACAGTGCCTGACCTTGGGCAAGTGCACGGCCAAGGACGGTCTGTGCACCTGGGGCTCCAGCGCGGACTGCGTGGCGGCCAAGGACTGCCTGAAGAACGGCCTGTGCACGTTCAAGGACGGTGTGTGCCTGGCTGCGACCGACACCGACTGCAAGAGCACAGAGGCCTGCACCTTCCAGGGCCGCTGCGCTGCGGTCGGCGGCGTGTGCGCCCCGGCGACGAGCGCCCACTGCAAGATGGCCAGCGCGTGCTGGCAGTCGGGACAGTGCACCTACCAGGACGGCCGCTGCGTCGTCGGCGGCACGTCGGACTGCAAGCTGACGCCAGAGTGCGGCCAGTACGGCTACTGCTCGTGGATCGCCGGCAAGTGCGCGGCCAGCGAGACGGATTGCAAGGCCACGGTCGGCTGCCAACAGTCGGGCTTCTGCACCGCCAAGAACGGCGCTTGCGTCGCGGGAAGCTCGACTGAGTGCAAGATGACACCCGACTGCACCGGAAAGGGGCTGTGCAGCTACTCCGGCGGCAAGTGTTCGGCCGTCAGCGACGCAGAGTGCGCGGCCACAGCGACGTGCAAGAGCAGCGGCGCCTGCTCTGCGATGGCAGGCAAGTGCGTGGTCGCCGACGACACCGACTGCGGGGCGACCACCAGCTGCAAGCAAAGCGGCCTGTGCTCAGCCAAGTTCGGCAAGTGCGTGGCGCTGTTGGACAACGACTGCCTGAAGTCTGACGTCTGCATGCAGCAGGGCCTGTGCGGCGCCAAGTTCGGCGTATGCATCGCCGTCGACGACGTGGACTGTCAGGTCACCACCGGCTGCACCGACAAGGGCCTGTGCTCTGCGCGGTTCGGGGCGTGCGTCGCGTGGTCGGCCAACGACTGCGCGGGCGCCACAGAGTGCTCGACCCTCGGCAACTGCACACCCAAGAACGGCAAGTGCGTGGCCGGATCTAACTCGGACTGCTCGTATGCCAGCCAGTGCAAGACCCACGGCGTCTGCTCCGCGATCCAGGGCACCTGCCGCATCGGCAGCGACTCCGACTGCGCCGAGTCGACCGACTGCAGCCAGAGCAACCTGTGCAAGGCCGGGAATTGGAACGGCAGTTACTTTGCCAACTGCAAGCAATAGGCCGCAGGGATCAGGTGCGCGGTTTGCAGGCGGGCAGGCGCCGGGGTGGGGTCGCGCTTGGAAGTTGCAGGGGCACGCGGCGCTTCCCCTGGTCACGCGCACCGGAAAGGTGTCGAGTGTCAAGTCCTGACACCCTCTCCCTCCCTCTCCACCCTCTCTACAACTTGGCCGTGAACGTGAACTTGGCGTTCGCAGGCAGCGGGTCCTGGAACACCACGCGGCGACCGGTCACCGTGACCAAACCGGCGCCGGCGCAGGTGAAGGTGCCGATGCGGTCGGTGAATTCGAGCGAGAACCTGGGTGCCGCGTGCGCCCCGACCTGGATCGTGCCGGCATAGCCCGTCGCGGGGTCCCAGCCTGCCGTCAGGCGAATCTCGTCGCGTCCCCGCCAGAAGTCGCCGGCGTCCGAGATGCGCTCGATGCGGATGTGGTTCGCCTTTGCCGAATCGATGAAGGAGGCCACCGAGTTGATCTTGACCTTCATGTTCTCTGGCCCCACGCCCCGGCCGTAGGAGGGGTGGACCAGCAGCATGCTCCAGGCACCGTTCATCTTGTTCTGCAACATCGCGTACTTCCAGCGCGACAGGAACAGCGGCTGGTACTTGCGCTGCAGCTCCGACCGGGCCTCCTCGTCGCCCATCACCATGCCGTCCTCCTGCACGATCGGCATCGTGTACAGCGGCTGGCCCTTGAAGAACTCCTGCAGATACGGCGACCTGGCGACAGAGACGGGGTAGTTCGACCGCACCTCTCCCACCGCCCAGCTGGAGTCGTAGACGACGCCCCGGTTGGCCAGCGTCTCGTACAGATTCGGGTGGATCGACAGGAACGGCGACCGCCACGCGCGCACAGGCTGGTCCTTGGGCAGGATGGCCGCGAGCATGTCGAAGTTGACGCCCAGCTCGCCGCAGATCGTCGGCTTCTTGGTGTTGTACCCTGACTTGGTCACCTTGCAGTCGCCCAGCGGCAGCGTGGACAGGTCGAGGTGCTGAATCGAGTGGCCGCCGTCGGGGCACATACCCAGCGCGCACATGCCCGCGATCGTCTCGGGGTTGTAGTAGCCGATGGCGTAGTCGGTGGTCATGAAGTACGTGCCCTTGACGCCGCGGCCCTTCTCCATGCGCACCATCTGGATCGCGCCCGCCTCTCCCCACGCCGGACCGTTGTTGTGCGAGTCGGGCGCGTCCACGTCGTGGCTGATGATGGCGACTCCATCCTCTGTACCGGGGGCGGTGTGCTTGACGACCGTGTGCCCTGCCCCCGCTTCGCGTGCCACGGCCCGCAGCAGCGTGACCATGAGGTCCCGGCCCGGTTCGTAGCAGTTGATGTAGCAGCGGGGCTTGAGCCAATCCAGCGGGTTCATGCCCAGCGTGTAGACGGCCCCCTTGCCAAACGGCCGGCGGATCAGCGCCTGACCCAGCTCCTGATCTCCCGCAAACGCGGTGCCGAACCCTTGCGCGCCGCTCGTGGGGTCCAGCGTGTAGGTAAAGACCTCGGTGGGCTCGGTGTCGGGCTTGTCGGTCTGGACGATCTCTCGCTCCTCCATGCTGTCCCACTGCAGCATCGCCGGCGCCGTCGCCTGGATGGTCACCCGCGTCGAATTCATGTGTTGGTGCGCGGCCGTGATGCCTGCCAGCGCCAGCATGGCGACGTCCGGCGCTGCGTCCTCGGGTGCCGCGTCCGCCTCGGGACCGATGGGCTTGGTCCACACCAGCACGCCGCCCTTCTGCACCCATGCCGCCAGCTTCTCCAGCTGTCCGGGGGTGCGCTGCCCGTCGCTGCCGATGACGCCTAGGACGAACCGATTGCCCAGCACGTAGTTGGGCACGACCACGACCGAGAACTTGTCCAGCTCATAGAACGCGTCGTTCCAATCGAATTCGTGGTCGAGTGCGGTGACGTCGGGGGCGGTCCAGGGCAAACCCGCCTGTTGCAGGGCCTCCACCACGCCGTTGACCGCCAGCGGGTCTTCCGCCCACAGGTATCCCGGCACCAGAACACGCACGCGGATCGGCCGAGCTTCTGAGGGTGAGGCCTCGTCGGCCTCGCCATCGCAGTCGTTGTCCTCACCGTCGACGGCTTCCGCGACCACCGGGGGCGTCATGCAAGTCCGCGTCAGTCCTTCACAAGTCGCCCAGCCCTGCCCGCAGTTTCCCTTGGCGGACGTGGTGCAGCGGTTGGCTGCCACTGGCATCAGGACGTCGACCTGGCCGTCGCAGTCGTTGTCGACGCCATCGCAAAGGGTCTCGACCGCCTCGACGCGCGGGTCGTCCTTGGCCAACTGGCACTTCACTGCGTCCTCCTCCTCGGCACAGGCGGAAAGGACAAGGCACACACCGGCCAGGACCGGAACGGCCAGACGACGAAGAAGCGGAACCGTAGACATCAGTGTCCTCGCGGTGGCGAAAGGGCTGCGGAGCGTCACGCGGGTAGGATAATCCTCACCGCAGCGATGTCGAGGCGCACTTGCCGAACTGGGGGCGTTGCGGAACCCCGAATTGCAGCCCATGATGCCGAATCAGGAGGCCCGTCATGTTGCATCTTCCTGCACTGCTGCAGTCGGTCGTGCTTGCAGTTCTGTCGCTGGTGGCGCTGGCTTGTTCGACGCCCGCAGCAACGGAAGACCCCTTGTCAACACTGGATTCGACGGTAGACACGTCGGGGGACACGACCGTCTCAGACACGGTCACCCCAACCGCCGGCCTGCCCGCCGCCAAGGAGCTTTACGACCCGCTGGGTGTGCACACGGTCTCGATTGAGCTCCCGGCAGCCGACTTGCAGGCGATTCTGGCCGACGCGAAGGACGTCCAACGCGAGCGCGTCTTTCATGCCGTCACCGTCACCTTCGACGGCGAGACATTCGAGAACGTCGGCGCCCGCGTGTTTGGCGACGGCAGCATGCAGACCAATCCCAAGAAACCCAACGTGAGAATCAAATTCAACCAATTCACCAAGGGCTTCGACGGACCCGAAAATGTGCACAATTTGCGTCTGAAGGCCTCTGGCGCCGACCCGACCTTCCTGCGCGAACCGCTGTTCTATCACCTGCTCAACGAGTCTGGGGCCACGGCACCGCGGTTCAGCTTCGCCCGGGTGACCATCAACGGCGAGTCGTACGGCCTGTACCAGATCCTCGAGCACGCCGACGGCCGCATGTTCAAGCACGCATTCGGCAACGAGACCGGCAACGACTATGAGGCGATCAACGCCTGCGTGGGTCTGGTCTGCCCCACAGCCGACTGCTCGACGCTGCAGCAGTCCTTTCAGGTCGAAAAGGGTGACTTCAGTGACCTGCGCGCGCTGGCCCTCGCGATGAAGTCGACGCCCGACGCGCAGCTGGAGGCCACCATCAGCCAATACGCAGACTTGGATGCCCTGCTGGCGGTGTATGCGGCCGAAGGGATCGCGGCGGACTACGACGGCGTGTCGGCCTCTGGCACGAACTTCGAGGTCTACAACGACGAGGCGACCGGCAAGCTCCACGTGATCCGCGGGGGCGCAGACGGCACGTTCTACGTGAAATACGCTCTCTTCCAACCGTGGGGCGCGCCCAACGTCTGGTGCGGCGACCGCGAGGAGGAGTTCTTCAAGCGAATGCTTGCGGTCCCGTCTCTCAAGGCCAAGCTGGAGGCCAAGTACCGCGAGATGCACTGCGGCGTATTCGCCCGGCTGAACGTCCTTGCGTGGCTGGACCAGTACGCCGCGCCGCTGAAGGCCGAAATCGCCAACGACGCCAAGACCATCATCCCCGCGTCGGACATGGACGGCCACCTCTACGTGCTGAAGAATTGGGTCGTCGAGCGGGACCTCGAGCTCAAGCAGGCATTCGGCGCCTGTCCGTGACCCGCGCTGCCACTGCCGCGTGATGTCGCTCCGGGCGTGATTCGTTGAGCGGGTCCGTGTCCAGGTGCCCTCCCCTTGCATCTCACTTGCGAATTGGCGACCGTCCGGCGCCTCGATCGCCCGTCTGGCGTCCGCGAGTCCCTTCATGCCCCCTGTCCTGTCCGAACGAACGCTCGTCTTCCTGGTCGGCGCCATCCAATTCGTGAACATCCTGGACTTCATGATGGTCATGCCGATGGGGCCGGACCTCGCGGCGGGACTGGGCATCGCCACCTCGCACCTGGGCTGGATCGGCGGCGCGTACACGGCGGCGGCGGCGGTTTCCGGCTTGGCGGGGTCGTTCTTTCTTGAACGCTTTGATCGCAGGAAAGCCTTGGGCTGGGCGATGTTGGGTCTGGTCATCGGCACCGCTTTGGGGGCCGCCGCCGTTGACTTGTGGTCGCTGATCGCCGCGCGCATCGTCGCTGGCCTGTTCGGCGGACCGGCCACGTCGCTGGCCATGGCGATCATTGCCGACGTGATTCCACCGCAGCGTCGTGGTCGCGCGATGGGCAGCGTCATGGCGGCGTTTTCCGTCGCATCGGTGCTGGGCGTGCCGGCGGGTCTCGAGCTGGCGCGTCAGGGTGGATGGCGCCTGCCCTTTTTGGCGGTCGCGGGTCTGGGTCTGGTGGTGGCGGCGCTTGCCGTGTGGCGCTTGCCCCCGCTGCGGCTGCACATGCGCGAGGGCGTCCACCGCCGTCCGCAGCTGCTGCCCCTGTTACGGCGGCGGGAAGTCCAGCTGACCTACCTGACGACGATGATTCTGTTCATGGCCGGCTTCATGCTGATCCCCAATATCTCTGCGTTCGTCCAGCACAATCTGGGCTACCCGCGCGAGCATCTGGGGCTGCTGTACCTGTTCGGCGGTGTCGTCAGCTTCTTCACGGTGCGGGGCACGGGCCGACTCGTCGACCGCTGGGGCGTGACGCGCGTCGGCACGGTGGGGACCGCGCTGGTGATCGCGGTGCAGTGGCTGGCGTTTTGCTCGGACCGCCCGTGGGTAGCCGTGCCTGTCTGGTTCACCGTGTATTTCCTGGCCAACGGCGTGCGCAACGTGCCCTACAACACGCTGCTGACGCTGGTGCCGCGTCCCAACGAGCGCGCCGCCTTCCTGTCGCTGCAGTCGACATTCCAGCACATGGCGGCCGCTGCGGGAGCGTTTCTGTCGTCGATGGTGCTGACCGAGCTGCCCGATGGCCGCCTGCGCCACATGGACGACCTGGCCATGGTGTCGATGACGCTGTCGGTGCTGGCGCCGCTGCTGTTCGTGCTGATTGAGGCTCGGGTCAAGGCGCGCAACACTGCGGCAACCGTGGCGATCTCGGCTCAGTAGACCTCGACCCGCCACCGCTTCTCGGCCACCAGCTGCGCCCGCTGGGCGGCCCAATCGCAGCCATGCTGGGCGGCCAGATCCTGAAACGCCTCATTCACCCCGGTTTCCATGCCCTTCATGCCGCACAGGAAGATCAGGGTGTTGGGCTGGGTCACCAGGTTCCACAGGTCGCTGCCGCCCTCACGCAAGCGGTCCTGCACGTGCATGTGGTGGCCGTCGGCGGTCGCTTGCTCGCGGCTCAGGGCGTAGTGAGGCTCGAACCAAGGCTCGGCGGCCAGTTCCTGCCACTCGTCGAAGTACGGCAGCTCCCCTGCGGATCTTGCCCCGGCGTACAGCAGCACCCGACCGCGCTGGCTGGCCGCGAGTCGCCGCAACCGCTGCACGTAGCCTCGAAACGGCGCGATGCCGGTGCCCGTCGAGATCATGATCAAGTTGTAAGCGGGGTCGTCGGGCGGGACCATCTCCTTGCCCGCGGGACCGGTCATGCGCACGACTTGTCCCTCGGCCGCCTCGCACAAGTAGTTCGAGGCCATGCCGAAGCGATCGTTGCCATTTTCGTCGACGTACATGACGCGCTTGACGGTCAGCGTCAGGCTGGTGCCCTTGCCGTCGTCGCCATCGCGGTCGGACGCAATCGAGTACAACCGCGGCACATTGGGCCGACCACGCTCGTTCAGCCCCGGTGGCGGGATGCCGACGGCCTGCCCCTCCAGAAAGTGGAAGCTGTCCTTCGGAAACCGCAGGACGACGTGGCGCACCTCAGGCGTGCCGGGCGGTGTCAGGCGGACGCTCCGCTCGACCGTCACCAGCAGCGGGTCGACGTTTTTGTACAAATTCAGGGGGATGTCGCGCTCGACGGTGGGAATGGTTTGCATGGTAACTCAGTAGCTTGCGGGTTTCGGCTGGCCGAGGCAAGAACGCCCCCCACCTCCACGTTGGATGCTCGCGACGCGAAAACGGTTCAGCGCCGCGACTGCCGCCCCGGCCTTCGCCGCCACCGCCCGCGTCTGAATCCACTTTCGCCGCAGCGCGTCCCAGCGTAGGCTCCAACCGGCCGCACGGGCGCTCCGGGGGGAACCCGACAGGCTTCACCAGACTCACGCATCCGGCGCACAGCGGGTGCTCGACGACCAAGGGAATTTCCATGAAAGCCATGCAGTTGCTCACCGTGCTTGCCGTCCTACTGATCTCTGCGACCACAGCCCAGGCCAAGGACGCAGGCGGATTCAACTATCCCGACACGCTGGCAGCCGCCGGCCAGACGCTGAAGCTCGTCGGCGCAGGCGTTCGCGTGAAGTGGATGATGGACATCTACGGCTTGGGCGCCTACCAACTGACGCCCACCCGCAAGGCCAGCCACCTGATCAACAGCGACGAGCCCAAGGCAGCGTGGTTGCACATGTTGCGCACCATTTCCGGCGACAAGATGCGCGACGCCATCGACGCGGGTCTTGAGGACAACGCCACCGAGGCCGAGCGCGCCCGCATGGCCCCCGAGGTCGACAGGCTGAAGAACGCCTTCCCGGCTGAGATCCGCAAGGGTCTCGACATCTTCTTCGTCTACCAGCCCGGCCGCGGAATGACGCTCAAGATCGGCGGCACCGAGAAACTGACCGTCACCGACCGCAAGCTGATGGTGGCCATGTGGTCGATGTGGTTTGGCAGGAATCCGGTCGACAAGGATATGAAGAACGCGGTCCTGGGCGACTGACCTGCGCCCCGCCCCGCCTGCACAGTCTTTCCGATCTGCTTGAAACGATGCCGAGCTCTGCAGCCTTCCCTGAGGTGACCCGTGTCGCGTTGGCTTGCTCCGCTCCTCCTCCTCGCCTTCGTCTTCACCGCCTGCGCTGCGCCCCTGACGCACGTCCAGCCCGCGCAGGCCGTCGGCAAGGGCAACTGGCAACTGGCGGCAACGGGTGGCATGACCGTGGCCACCAGTGCTCTGGACATCGTCGACGTGGGGCTCAACACCGCGCAGGACTTTCGCAACCGGCCGACGACCTGCACGGCCGACGACACCAGCACTTGCCTCGCCGCCAGCGAATTCCGCCCCTTGGCGCGCGCCCTCTATGCATCCGGGCTGGCCGCGCCGGTCGCTGCGGTGACCGAACTGTCTGTGCACTATGGCCTTTCCGATCTCTGGGATGTGGGCGGCCGCCTGTCGACCGGCACCCAGCGACTCGACGTCGACTACCAATTCCTGGCGCCGCCCCAAGGCCAGCGCGGCTGGTACGGCCTGGGCTCGTTCAGCTATAGCCATCAGGGCGCGCAGTTGCCGCCTGGAGTGGACAAGATCCTGGAATTCCTCGACATGGCCGACTACAGCCGCCACAATTTCGACCTGACGGCCGCTCTGGGCATGCGGCTGTCGAGCTACGGCTGGTTCACGTTTGGCGGCCGCTACATGCTCTCGCGGTACGCGCTGGACCTTCGCCCCAGCCTTGGCGTTGTGGACGACGTGACCAACATGGGCCCCAACATCGACAGCATCGTCGTCCACAGCCTGCCGAAGACCGACGAGGGTGGGTGGTCCCACACGGCCGGCGCCTTCGCCCACCTGATCGTCGGCTACAAGTACGTGTACGTGGGCTTCGAATTGTCGCTCGCTTGGTCGAGCACCCAAACCATGCTCCTCGGCCGCACCGAGTCGTTCGGGGACTTGGCGATCCAACCCAGCGTCAGCCTGCTGACCCGTTTCTGAAACACCCCCCGGAGGTCCCCGTGCCTGCTCTCGATCTCGTCGTCGTCCCGTCCTTTGCAGAGCGTTTGCCCATCACGCCCGGCGGCATCCTGACTCGCAAGCTGGGCGAGGACGAGCGCGTCAAATACGTCGGTTTCGCCATCGACGCGGGCGAGGAGCTGTCGGACCACTCGGCCACCGTTCCCGCGATGCTGGTGATGCTCGAGGGGCGGGCGACCATCAAGCTGGGCGAGGTGCCTTACGAGGCCGGGCCTGGCTTCTTCTGCCACATGCCGCCTGATCTCCATCATGCGGTCGTGGCTCACGAACCGACTCGGTTTCTTCTTGTCTTGCTTCGCAAGGGCGCGTAACCCGCCGCAGCGGTGGGGTTGGACGCGGCTGCGGTGCGCGTGTGGCAGGCCGAGGGGGACCAGGTGAGGCCGATCCACGTCGCCGGCACGTGGCGGCATCACGGGACGCTTGGCTGTCTGGTCAATGTCTTGCGGCGGGGTCGGTTGTAGGGTTGGGGCTTGTGCCCGGCGGCGGTGGTTCGCGGCAAACCGAAGCGATTGCGCAGGATTGCGCGTAGGATCGGGGCTTGTCGATCTGCCGCGTGCCGTGGGTTCGCCTACGCGTCAGGCTGGAGCGCGGTTCGCAGCGCCTCGATCAGGTCGGGCAGGTCTTCGGTTGCTACCTGCCACACCACATCGAAGTCCACGTCGAATTGGTCGTGAACGATCTTGTGCCGCATGCCGACGAGTTCGCGCCAAGGCACCGTGGGATGGGCGGCGCAGGTGTCTGCCGAAACCGGCGCGCCGCCTCACCAAGCGTCTGGACCAGATGCGTGACGGCAAGTGGGGTGCTCCGGTCGTCCACCCAGCCATCGGGTCCCGCCCGCAATGCCAAGCAGTGCGCCTCGATCGCGACATCCATCATTGGCGCCAGGTACGCCCGGTCACGCGGCTGCATACAACTCCTGCGCCGTAGACAGCACCTGGTCGCGGATGTGCCGATTCAAGAATCGCGGCGTCACGAGGTCCACCCGCCGTCCGTCGAGAAGCCCAGACAGTTCCTCTTGCATCTGGATGAGCGCCAGACCGGGAGTGTGGCCCGGCGCGAACTCGACCAGCACGTCAACATCACTATCGGGCCGGAAGTCGTCGCGAAGTACTGAGCCAAAGAGACTCAGGCGGTGAATGTGGTGGCGCCGACAGAAGGCGCGCAGAGCGGTCGGATCCAAGGTCATTTGGGGCGCCATCTGCGGTCCTTGCGCGTCTGTCTGCGAGCCATGTCCGGCATGGTACGGTCTGCTCGGTGGCGGGCCAACACGGGTCCCACGCCGCCCCTCAAGTCTTGGCAATACGACGCGTTGTCAGCGCGATGCCTGCAGGGCGGGGCCTCGATTCCGCTGCGTACCCTGTCGAGAACGAGGGCGCTCACAACCTGCCGTCGTGATGCCTCCAGGTGTAAACCATGTGCCCGGTCTACGCTGTAAAGGATGTGCCCGGTTCGGACCCAGATCCCGGAAAGCTCCGGTATTCTGGTAGGGGTCCCTTCTCTTGGCCGCGCGGGCAACCTAACCTTGGCCGCATGACGCTGCGGAACCACCGGACCTCGACCCTGCTCTCGACCCTGGCGTGTGTGGCGATCGCGTCGCCGGCGTGGGCGGTGCCCTGGCACGAGACCCTCGGCGCCCAGGATGGCGCCCACCCCTACGCGGCGCGGGTGCTGGGGAACGGCCCCGAGGCGGCCTACTTCAACCCCGCGCTCCTGCTGGACGCCCCCGCCGGCGAGCGTCTGGCGTTCGTGGGGCTGGGGCAGGCGGCCGCGGCGGACCTGCTCGCCCGTCCGCAAGGCACCGACATCACGGAGAAGATCTACGACGCGCGGCGCCTGCTGCCGGACGGGACCACCGAGCGGCTGGTCCTGCTGCCCCTGCCGACCGGCCAACTGGCGGCGCGCGGCTTCGAGTCGCCCGAGGCGTTTACCGGGGCGATGACGTTCGGACTGGTGCGCCAGGCGTGGCAGGGGCGGCTGGCGTTCGGCGTGCACGCGGTCCTGCCCACGGGCGCGTTCCAGGAGCAGCGGCCGTCGTTCGCCGACGAGCGCGAGCAGTACTTCGGCAACCGCCTGCGGTTCGAGCTGCTGGGAGACCGGCTGGGGTCGACGGCGGCAGCCGGCGGCGTGGCGTGGCGGCCGCTGCAAGGGCTGGTGCTCGGCGCCGGCGTGACGATGGCGAACGTGTCGCGCGCGACGAGCACCCTGTACGTGCCGGACGCATCCAACCAGGCGTTCTCGATCGTCAACTCGGCGGTCGAGGTCGAGAACCGCTGGCTGCCGCACCTGGGCGTGGCCTGGGACGCGGCGAAGTGGCTGCGGCTGGCCGGCACCCTGCACGCCGCCTTCCAGTCCGAGATCGAGGCGGAGACCGACCTGAAGTTGTGGAACTACGAGTACCCGCCGGGAGAGGACTCGATCGTGCAGCGGTTCACCTCGGTCTGGGGCAGCGAACCCCTGCGCGCGGCGTTGGGCGCCGCGGTCCGGCCCGAGGGCGCGCCCTGGCACGTCGGCGGCCAGGCGCTGTGGGCGCAGTGGTCGCGGTACCGGGACCGGCACGACGAGGCGCCGGACGACGCCTGGGCCGACACGGTGTCCGTCGCACTGGCAGGTGGTTGGGAGACGCCGGCGCGCCGCCTGGGCTTGGACGTCCTGTGGGCGCCGTCGCCCGTGCCGCCGCAGCAGGGCCGGACGAACTACGTCGACGGCGACCGCGCGGGCCTTTCCGCGACGTTCGAGGAGCGCGTGTCGTTCCTTGGCCAGCGCTGGGGCCTGGGGCTGGGCGCGGGCCTGCAACGCATCCTGCCCCGCACCGAGCGCAAGTCGGCGGCGGCGCCGAACCCCGTGGTCGACGAGTTCCCCGAGTCCGTGGACCTGATGACCGGCGAGACCCTCGCGGACGCGGTCGGCTTCCAGAGCAACAACCCCGGCTACCCCGGCTACGCGAGCGAGGGGTGGCTTTTCACGTTCGGCGCGTCGATCCGGACCGTTTCCCCCGAGGTGCCATGAACCGCAACGTCTTGTCCTGCCTGCTGACCCTCCCGCTCCTGCTGACCGCGTGCGGCAGCTCGTCGTCGGGGGTGGGCTACCTGCCGTTCGGGGACACGTCCTCGGACACGGTCGCGGACACGGTCGCGGACGCCGTCTCGGTTCCGGACACGGTCACCGCCGACGGCGATGCGGCCGTGGAGCCCGACGGCCTGCCGGATGCCGAACCGGACGCCGAACCGGACGTCCAGCCGGACCCGGGCCCGGACACGCCGGTGCTCGCCGATCCTTCGGGCGTCTGGGCGCAGTGGACCCTGACGTCGAGCCTGACGCAGGTGCCGGTCGTGGGCCAGGTGACGTCGACGGCGGGGGCGATCCTGCGCCTGGAGGTCGTGGCGCAGGGCGCGACGGCGCAGGTCAAGGGCCAGGTCTGCACGCTCGAGCTGTCGAGCGGCACGGACCTCGTGAAGACCATCGCCCCCAAGGCCTTCATCGACTCGGTGGCCTACGAGACGCGCACGGTCGCGGTCCAGGGCGACGGCGAGCAGACCCAGCTCGTCTTCCCCCAGGTGTACGAGGTGCGCGGCGCCAAGCTGACGGACGTGGCGAACGAGCCGCTGCCCACGACGTCGGACGACCCCCGCGTGTTCGACCAGGACCTGGACGGCAAGCCCGGGGTCACCGTGCAGGTCAAGGGACTGCTGGACGGCCAGATCTGGCTCGTGCAGCGCGGCTGGCAGAAGGGCGGGTGCACCCTGGCCGGAACGTGGTGCGACGGGTTGCTCGCGTGGGGAGACGAGCAGAAGATCCTGGGCGCGGACAACCCGATCCTGAAGAACCCGAACCCGACGAAGGTGCACCCGGACGCGACCCAGAGCTTCTTCCGCTCGACCCGCATCCAGCCCGGAACGACCTGCGCCGACATCCTCGCCCAGCGCGCCCAGCTGTTCGCCCGCTAGCTCGCGCCGCTCCCCCCCGGAGGACCCCATGCTGCGATTCTCGATCGTCCTCGGGCTGCTGCTCGCTGCGGCGCCCGCGGTGGCCAGCAAGGGCGGCAAGGGCGTCAGGACTAGACACTTGACACCTTTCCGCAATCTGCGCACCGCGTGCTGCCGCCT
>CAYURO010000041.1:0-36355 GCA_964447285.1 uncultured Enterobacteriaceae bacterium
GCTGTGGCTGGCGGACCCGATGACTCTGGAGGTGATCGACGCGCTCGAAGGGCATCCGGAGTTCTTCGTGCGCGACCTGGTCGAGTTGGAGGATGGCCGCACGGCGGTCGCGTGGCTGTTGGCCCCCCATCGACGCGTGTGGGCGACCGACCTTGTGGACTCCGGAAACTGGCTTGCCGACGCGAATCGCCAGGTGAGTTCGCTCGCGGCAGTGGGGGCGGCGATGTAGTCTGGCCAGCCGCAAAGGCGCACGGCTGCACGCAAAGGCAACCGCGCTGAGCGGTCCGCTACGACCAGGAGTACCTGTCCCGCGAGCACCCGCTGTTCTTCCACATCGAGGTCGGCCACGTCCTGCTCAGCCGCTTGTGCGCCGCCAGAGCCACCGCCTGCTCGAGGCTCCTGGTCCTTGCAGGGGTCGTCGAGGCACCCTTGGCTGGCGGGAGCGACGAGCGGCATATGGCCCACCGCTTGGTACAAGAACACGGCGGCGCAGCGTGCGCCTGTGCCACCGAGCCAATCGGCGTCCTTGGTCTCGCCCGTCGTGCCGTCGCAGTCGTAATCGAGGCAGTCACAGTTCTTTTCTGCGATCTCGTGGGTCGGCGGAGGGTCGCAATCCCAACCAGTCGAAGTGCAAACGGGGACCGAAGCGCTGCACACCCCCACCGACGGGCAGGCGACGACGACATCGATGCCAAGGCAAAACAGTGGGTTGCCCGGAGTGTCCCCGTCTCCATCTGCGTCGGTCACGGCAGTGTCCAGGTCGTTTCCGGCGTCCGCGGCGTCCTCGTCCGGTCCAAAATCGGTGACGACGTCGCCGGCCGGAAAAGGCGCTTGAGCCCTGGGCAGCCGGCGGTTATCTTCGCAGCTCCCCAATCTGGAGCTTTCCATGCCACGACTCGCCATCGCCAGTCTGCTCGCCTGCGTTCCGCTATTCGTCAGCGTCGCTGCCCATGCCGCCACGGTCGACGCGAAGTGCGCCGGCAAGGTGGCCTTCCAGTTCGACGACGAGAAGTGGGAGACCGACAAGGACGTCACGAAGGCTCCGCTCTGCGACTTTGTGTTCACGTCCAGGCAGGACCGAGGCTTCTCGGTGTTCTTCTGGTCGCCGACCCTCAAGCCAAAGGAGGCCAAGCAAGTCAAGAAGACGTCGGCGGCAGGACTGCTGCAGCGCATGGTGGACATGGTCAGCGGCGGCAACGAGGGGGCCAAGGTCGTGGCGACCGAGAAGGCCGGCGACTTCGATTGGGTGTTTCAGCGGACCAGCGGCCCGTCGGGCAACCCAACAGAGCAGTATTTCGGCGTCACCCGCAAGGCCGGCGTGCTGCTGTACGTCGTGTACGGCTTCGAGGCGCACCGGTCGGACAACAAGGTCCCATACGACCAAGCGGCCGCAAAGGCTGAGTTCGAGCGGTGGCTTGCGGGGGTGAAGATCGGCCGCGGCAAGAAGGAGCAGGTCGACCGTCCGTCACCACATGAAGCGGCCTTGCATGGGGAAGCTCCCCAGTGGGTTCGCGTCGAGACCGAGCGACCTTACCGCCGCGCCTGCGGCAACTCCAGCGGCGGGAGCGGGTGTGGACCGGCGGGGGCGGCAGGCTGGTGCGTGACAGCGCAGGGCTTCTGAAGCATTCTGGTCGCGGGTCGCCCCCCGGAGCGGCAAGACGCGGACGGCCCAAGGCAGGCGGACATGGTCGGCAGGCGAATGGGCGCGGGCTTGGTGGGGTGGGCGCTGCTGGGCGCCGCGATGTCGTGCTGCGAGAGCGACCCGGCCGTTACGACGGCGGTCGACGCGAGCGACGCCGCGGAGCCGGACGGCTGGTTCGCGGACGTGGACGCCATGGCGCCGGACGCGCCAGACCCGGACACCGGAGCCCAGTTCGGCCCGTGCACGGCTCAAGACCCTCTGTGCCAGCAGTACCTGGGGCGCCGCTGGTCCGAGAAGGCGAACCTGCTGACCTACGAACAGGCCGTGACCCACTGCGCCGGGCTGGGCGCGCGGCTGCCGACGATCTCCGAGCTGCGCACGCTGGTGGTCGAGTGCCCGGCCACCGCTGCCGGCGGCGCGTGCGGCGTGACGGACGCGTGCACGTCGTCCTCCGAGTGCGATGTGCAAGACCTTTGTATCGGCTGCGGCGACGGCGGGTTGTCGGTGTTCAAGGACGAGGAACCGTTCTGGTCCTCGACGCCCGACACCGACCAGACGGGTCAACGGTGGGCGATCGCCTTCCGCTACAACCGGATCTACACGTGCGAGGCGGCCAAGGCGGGGCCAAGCGCGTACTGCACCGTGGACCACTGAGCCCGGCGGGCGTCGATTTCCACCGAATTCCGCTCGACTTCGCCAGAAAGCGCTTCCATCCCAAGCCCTTGACCAAGCGCGACGACGGACGCCTGCCGCTGGCGTCGGTGTAGGCGCACTGCTGCAGCGGGGCGCAGGCGCCGATCATGTCCCCGCAGGTCTGGCCGGCAAGGCGCACCGGCGTGCACGTGGCGGGTGCGATCCACTCGTCGCAGCGCGGGGCGTGGTGCGCGATGCTCCTTGCGATTGCCCGTCTCACCCGAAAATCCCAGTTGACCCCGGGCCGCGCTGGTTTTACCGTGACGCAAGGGTTTGGCGCTCGAGGGTGGACGAGCGCAGACCAGACGGTCAGAGCCTGGCGACGAGCGGGGGAACGCAACTGACGACTTCAATTCCAGCGCCTTGGGGCCTTCCCAAGCGTGCGCACCCGTTCGTGACCCTGGTCGTGGCGGTGGCGCTGCTGCTTGCATCGTCGAGGTCTGCCCGCGCAGAGGACAACTACTTCACCGAAACCCATTACGACCTCGGCATCCAATCGGTGCAGGGGCTGTCGTTCGGCGGCGTGTCTGCGTCGGGGACGGCTGTGCACCTGACCGAGCACAACGGCCTGATCTCGCGTGTGCCCTACCTGCTGGTGTACATCTTCGGGGTGGCGCAAGCAGGCGGCGATGTCCGGATGGTCAGCGGCTACAGCGAGAGCTCCAGCGAAAGCCAACTGGACTTCGTGACGGGCAACGGCAAGGTCGTCGACTCCAAGCGCATCATCTCGACCAGCAGGAGCCTGACCGTCGGGTTCATCCCACTGACCGAGGAAGAGAAGGCCAGGCGCGATGAGGGGCTGGCGCGGCTCGGCGGGACGGTGGCCGTGCTCGCCATGCTGACGTCGCACTTTGACCTGATGTACCTGCCGAACCGCGACGACGGTCACCTGCGGGGATTTCGGGCGTCGCTGTACCCCCTTGCGATTGGGATCACGCGGTACGCCGAGATCGCCGTCGGCTACGCGGACACGCGCTTGAAGGTGACGGCCACGGATCCGGCCACCGGCCAGCGACGCAACGTGCAGCATCAAGCGCGGGCCATTGCGGCGCGTGTGGGTCTGGCCCCGGTGCGCTCGCTCGTGTTGGTCGGGGAGTACGAGGCCAACCTGCAGCGGGCCGACGGCGCAAGCTTCGGCTTCACGGCCGATTCGACGATTCGGGGCTCGGCCGCCCTGTCGATCCCGTATGTGGAAAGGCTGTTCTGCAAGGTCGCCGCCGAACGTATCGGCCTGGCCAGCAGCGACCCGTGGGGCACTTCACTCGAATTCGGGATGCGGTTCTGATGCGCACTCGTCTGGCCACCCTCGCGGGGATCCTCTGCCTTCTCGGGGCCGAGATCCCCCACGCCGCCGCAGAGCCGACAGCGATGCTGCCGGGCGTGATCGAAACGGACCGCCAGTCCAACGTGTTCCTGGCCGTCGCCTTGAGCAAGATCGCGTCGGACACCCTGGGCGACAACCACGGGAGCCCACCGACGAAGTATGACGGCTGGGGCTACGGCATGACGGTGCGGGGCGAGGCCGTCAGCCTGGCCACCCGTTACGGCGGCACGTTCGGCGCTACGTTCGACTTCGACTTCTTCCTCGTCACACCTGGTGCGATTGCCGGTCCCGAGGAGCCGGCCGTCTCGTACGTCTTCCTGGGGTTCACGCCGGCGCTGGCCCTGGGCGTGTTCAAGACCGAGTCGTACTCCCTTGCCTTGGAGTTGGGGGCGCCCGTCAACACCGACTTCTATGGCCTGTCGGCGGGTGGCTTTGGACAAATCGGCTGGATGTACCTGGGGTACCGCATGCGCACCGGCACGGGCTGGCGCGGACAAGAGGTCCTCGACGAACGGCTGCGGTTCGGCATTGCGGGGTTCGACACCGACTACACCGACAAGACGTTCTTCGGCCTCGAGATCATCGACGGCTACAGCGAAGACGACAAGGGCAATGCCAATCTCGGGTCGCTGTTCAGGGGAAGCTACACGATGATCTCCCTGGTTGTGAGCGCCGGCCGATGAAGCACCTTGCCTGGCCGCTCCTCATGGTCCTCAGTTCCTGCATCGTTCCGCAGCATCGGTTCGACGCGGCCCTGGTGGTCGTCGCGCCGCCCCCCGCCGCCCTGGTGGCCGCGGTGAAGATGACGGCGATCCCGGCGGGCGTGTCGATCCAGGGCACCAGCCAGGACCTCTCGACGCCGCCCCTCTACGAACCCGGGTACGACAGCCAGCCGGTGCACCGGATCTTCGTCTCGGGTTACGAGATCTCGACCGAATGCGTCGCCGACGCGAGCTACGGCGCGTGCGTATTGGCCAACGCTTGCCCTGCCTTGCCCTGGGGCGGCAAGGTCTCGGGCGCCGGCGCCGCGGCCTTCTGCGAGTGGATCGGCATGCGCCTGCCCACCGAGGCCGAGCTCGAGCGGGCGGTCCGCGGCGACGCTGGCGCGGCCACCCTGTCGAGTCCCAGCCCTTGGGGTTTGGCGACGTGCGGCAATGGCAAGACGGCGCAGTGGGTCATGGACGGCTACCAATGCGACGCGTACGTCGGCCGCGCCTGGGCCAACCCGTTGGCAAAGGGGCCGTCGCCCCTGTATCGCCTGTTTTCGACGGCCGAGAATCCGCCCGCGCCGCTGCTGGAGAGGTTGCTGCCCGCCGAAGCCTTCAGCTTCCGCTGCGCCAGGAACGTCGATGCCACGCCCCCGCCGCAGCCGCCCAAGCTGCCGGTCTGCGAGGGCGAGTGCAACATCGTCAGCGTTGGGTTGGGCC
The DNA here is from genome assembly GCA_964447285.1 of uncultured Enterobacteriaceae bacterium. Lineage (GTDB taxonomy): Bacteria > Myxococcota_A > UBA9042 > UBA9042 > UBA9042 > CAJBNH01. The sequence goes on from CAYURO010000041.1 coordinate 5,087, forward strand.
AGCGCTTCGGCTGTGCCCTGCGCGGCGACGCGAGCGTGTGGTGTTGGGGCAGCAACGACCGCGGGCAGCTCGGGACCGGCCAGGTCTTCGACGCGATGCCCGCCTCCGCGGCCCTGCCGGCAGCCGTCGCCGACACGGCCGAAATCGGCGTCGGCAACGCGTTTGCGTGTGCGCGCGCCGCCACGGGTCAGGTGACCTGCTGGGGCGACAACCGCGCCGGCCAGATCGCCGGTTCTACGAATCCGAGAGAAGACAAGCCGTTTGCCGTGGTCGACGGCGCGTCGCACCTGGCGGTCGCCGGCAACCACGGGTGCGTCATTCTGGCGGGTCAAAAGGTGTCGTGTTGGGGCCATGGCGGCGTGGACGCCGGCGTCTTGGGGCCGACCACGATGACGCCGACCTTCATCACCGGCGCCACCGCACTCGCGGCCAGCGAACACAGCGACTGTGCGATCGTCGGCTCCACGGTCCGCTGCTGGGGCATGCTGATCGACGACGCCGGTCAACCCACCTACACCACGCCCACCGCCGCGCGTGTGTACAACATCGAGGCAAGCGCGATCGCGATCGGCGAAGGCCACGGCTGCGCCGTCGTGGGCAAGCAGGTGCAGTGCTGGGGCAACCGCAGCAATTGGGGCAGTACTGGTTTGGCGACAACCCCTGAAGTCGTCACGACCGCAACCGTGGTGCCGCGGTTGTTCGCGTCGGGGACCAACACCGTCGTCATCGACCCCAGCAACCTGATCCTCGAGGTCAACACGGTGTTCCCCAAGGGCTGGTTCTCAGACGCCCTGGTCGTCGGCCTCGCTCCGGCGACCGAGGGAGGCGGCTGCACGTCCAGGGATGGCGAAATCCGCTGCTTCGGCATGGAGCGCGGTCAGCTCGGTCGCGGCAACGGCTGCAACTTGGAACAAGTGGCCAGTCCGCTGGTGCTGCCGTAGAAGACCGCCGCTACTTCTTCGACTCTTGCACCTGTTGCATGATGCGGAGAGCCCATCGGCGACGTTGCTGACGCTCGAGACGGCCGCGTGCCGCAGTCACCGCCATGTGCGTCGCGCCTGAAGCCTTCCTTGTGCAGTGCAGTGCGTGAAGGCCGGCGCGAAACAGTCGTGATCCCGATCAGGTACCTTCCGTGGCAGGCCTTGCGCCATCGCCTCGTCCCGGTGGTGACGCTCCGTCGCCCGCATGAACACCCATAGGGCCGCGTCGCGCAGACCCAGGAACACCGGGAGGGCTACTCTGGATCGGTCTTGAGATCGACGAGGCTCCAGCAGTCGTGAGCGGGCGTGGTGAGGGTCGTGTGGATCTGGCGTCCGTCGGGCGCCCTCAGGTCGACCGGGCGCTCCCACGTCTGGCCCTTGCGGCACAGCATGTTCTGGACGGTCATCGGCTTGGTCAGGTCGTACTCCGCGTCGGTGTAGTAGCGCATGATGCACGCAGGCATGCCGCTCGCTCGCCCCACGTCGTTTTCGTCGCCTTTGATGTCGGTGTGATGGTAGACCTCGAGCGCGTGCATCATCTCGTGCATGACGGCGACCTCGAGCTGCCCCTGGATGACGTTGGTGCGTAGCGGCTCGGGCAGCGACGCCGTGGCCACCGCCGCCTTGCTGGTGTCGATCTCGACGGACCAGGTGTTCTTCAACGCCTGGCGCGACAGCGTCTCGCTCCAGCTGCAATCGGCGCCGATCAGCCTGGCACAGCCGATCGAATCCCCGGGGCGACTGCCGATCCGCACCGCCATCGCGTACTGCCGCGCATACCAGTCTTCCTGGCGGCTGTTGAAGTTGACCCAGCGGTCGTCGGGCCGGCTCCCGCTCTCCGAGAACTCCATCATCGTGGGGTCAATGTAGCGAAGCACCAGCGAGGCAGGGTTGGTGTCCTCGTAGTAGGTCGCCACCAGACCGTCGACGTCGTACACGAACAGGTCCTTTTCGTCAGGCGAGGTGCGGACATAGCCTGCCTTCGTCATGAACCCCCGGTATTCCTCGTACAGCGTGTAGCCGTCGCCCAAGCGCTTCTGCAGCGGCCGGTCCTCGTCCCACGTAACGCTCCGGCCCTGCGCCACTTTGTTCTCCTTCTGCCACTCGTCGGCGACCTGGTTGTTGTCTTCGTCCAAAGGCACACGCAGCTCTGTGACGCCTGGCTTGCCATCGAGGTAGGCCTCCAGGCGTGCACCCGAGGCCATCTTCACCCTGACCCGCAGCCGAGCGTGGGCCCCCATGTCGAACGAGCTGAGCCAGAGTGTGGCCCCAGCAACGTCTTCCTTGGTCTCGGCCCGGTAGGGTTCGGGCACGTTCATGCCCGTGTTCATGGCCGCCTCGATGCGCAGATCGGCCTCGGTGTCGCCTTCACGCGGATAGTTGGTGCACCAGCCAGGGGCGTGCGACACGTCGAGCAACTCGAATTCGAAGCGCCCCTTTTCGCCCGCAGACTCATTGGGCTTGTCTTTGCGCCGCAGCTTGACCTCAACCGCCACGGCGCTACCCGCCACCGTCGGCGTCTTCCTGTTGGCCTCGGGAATCCACTTGCGAAACGTCTCGTTCACCACGATGACGGCCTCGTACGGCAGCGGCTTTCCGGGGCTCAGCGACCACGTCAGGTCGGCCTCCAGCTCCTTGCCATTCAGCATCGTCTCGTTCGTCTTCACACGGCGGCTGCCCGTCAAGGTCATCTTCTTCGCATCGAAGGTCATGTGCTTGCCGTCAAGGTCGTCCGTCGACACCGACACCGAGAACGTCAGCTTCTCCTTCTCGAACTTCTCTTGTTGCTCCTTCATCAGCGCGCACAGCATTGCCGCGGGCAGGGCAGCCTCGTCGTTGCCGGCGCCCGCCGCGCAGAGCGCCTCCATCCCGGCGGGCATCTTCACGCGTCGCTTGATCAAGAAGCGGCCCGTGTGAATGTTCAGGCGGTACTCGCCCCGGTCGCAATTCAGCGAAAGATGGGCAGAATTGTCGTTCTCGTCGAGTCTGCTGGCCTCGAGCGTCACCGAGATGTCGCCGCCAAGCTGGCCGTCGGTGTCGTTCATGGACGCGGTGAAATTCTGCTCCTCGCCGTGCCAAGTGGCCTCGATGCGCTCGCTGTCCTCGTAGTGGGGCAGCAGGTCGATCGCGCCGCCTGCCTGCCAGTGGTACTTGTGAAAGAGCCCCCCACCCCCGGCTCCGGCGGGCTCATACTTCACGTCAGCGTTCGCCGTCAGCGTGAAGTTGCCTTGCCACCGTTCGATGGTGGCCAGCTTGCCGCACTTGTCGGCGGCGTGAGCGGAAGCGGTCAGACAAACGCCCAAGAGCGCTGCAAAGAGCAATGTCGTGCGGGACGCAGTCATAGGCGACGTTCCTGATGCGATGGGTGCGGGCCGGGGACCGGCCGTCGATGGGTTGACCAGCCCGAACCTACGAGAGACTCTGGCCCGAAGCAAGGTCATCCTGGGGATCCCTGCGAACAGCCGTTCAGTGGTCCCTTTCTGGCGGCAGCCGCATGGCGCGGTCGAACCGCGCGCCTTCTGCGGGCTGCCTGATGGCCAGCCACGGTCCGTCTTCGCCTCTCCCCGTGCCGTCCCGTCATCGAATGGACAGCGACTGCTCGCGATCCGGTCGAGTGGCCGCCAATCGTCCCAGCCTTGCAAGGACCGTCGTCACAGCTTGACCAACTCAACGCGGCGGTTCTTCGCCCGGCCGGCGTCGGTGCCGTTGTCGCCGACGGGACGAGTATCGCCAAAACCGTCCGCGACCAGACGGGTCGGAGTGGTCTTGCCTTTGGCGACCAGCCAATCGCGCACGCTGGCCGCGCGCTTGCGCGACAAGTCCAGGTTCGTCGCCGCTTTGCCCTCGTTGTCGGTGTGCCCTTCGATGCGCAGGCGCAAGGTTGGATTGGCCGCGAGCAACTTGGCGACTTCACCCAAGACCGCGGCGGATTCCGGGCGGATGATCGCCTTGGCCGTGTCGAACTGGATGCCATAGATGGCGACTTTTCCGCCGTTGTTCAGCTCCGCCAACATGCCGGCGGCGTCCATCTCAATCTTCTGCTCCATCGCTTTGCCTTCAACAATGTACATGTCGACGCGAATTGCCGCATTTTCATTCGTCGTCGCGATGTGCACCCACGCTGGGGCGGTCCCCTTGGACTCCGCAGAAAGGTAGCGCTTGTCAGGTGAGTCCTTCATCTCCAGCAGGATCACGAATCCGGCCTTGGTCAGTGCGTTCTTGTAGTTTCCGACGATCTCGGCCGCGCTGACCTTGGCAAAGTTGTCGTAAACCAGGCGGGTATAGCGCCCCTCGACGGGACGCGTGACCCATTCGCCGGTTTCGGCGTCCCAACGGAGCGGCAGCGCATACTCGTCGAATTCCTTGGACTCCGCGTCGGTAATGAAGGACTTGGGAAAGCGCGGAACGATCGGATGGTCTTTGGCGCCTTCGACGTCTGTTGGTGTGTCGCCTTCCTGCCACGCGAAGGCGGGGACGGCAGAGAGGAGGAGGACGAAGCTCAGGAGCAGGCATCGCATGGGGAAACCTCAGGCAGTGGTCGAATAACGCCGGGGCCACCCGGTCGACGGCGCGGACACAATAGCGCACCCAGCGCGTCGGCGAAACCGCCACGGGCGCACCAGACGCTTCGGTCCTGAAAGGGTCTTCGAGACCAGACCGGCTGGTCACCCAGGTCGAGAACTCCCTTGCGTGACGTCGTAGACGCACGTGGAGGCGAGGCGCGGTACAAGCAGCGCCATCCGCTGCGTCCACGCCGTGGCAACGCGGGCATCTGATCCGACGGCGCCCCCCCCCCCGCACCAGACCTGCAAGAGGCCCAACGGCACTGCGCGCGACGGGTGTATTCGCGGTCTGGAAGTTCACGCAATCAGGCATGGTTGGATAGGTTCACCGCGGGGATCCGGCGGTGCAGACTCGTCCTCGGACGCTCGAAATGAGCCGGCATCTGGTCGGTCCGGCGGTGGGTGACGGTGGTCTTGGGGGGCACGTGTGCTTTGCGTGGGCTGGGATTCCTGCCCTCGACTGTTCACGCACGATTCACACCGCGTCCACACCGCACCGCACCGGTCGTCGCGCCGCCGAGTCACCTTGCCGAGTGTCGGCCACCGCCGGCAGACGGGGGAGGCAAGGATGCGCACGTCGCCCATGATGCTTGGAATTCAAGGGTTGTGTTGCCTGGTGCTGGTGTGCGCCCCGGCGACGCCGGGTCATGCCCAAGCTGCTGCTGCGGCGCGCGTCGTTCGCGGCGTAGTCGTGCGCATCGACGGGCCTGAGTTCGTCGTCGATCTGGGCGCTGCGGCCGGACTGTCGTCGGGGACGCCGCTCGTGCTGTACCGAACCATCCGTGCTCGCCACCCGGTGACGGGCAAAGAGGTGCTGGATCGCTTTCCCATCGGGCAGGCGGTTGCAGCAGAGGTGGCGGAACGGCTGGCGATCCTGCGGCCCGACGCTGCCCTTGCGCGCTTGCTGCAGGTGGGAGACCGCGTCGAGTTCACGGTCCAGCCCGTGGTCGCGCCCCAGGCTCCATCTGCCGGGGAGGAGGACGACGACGCCCCAGACTCGGGGTCCGATGCCGCTTGTCCGGCGTGCCCGACTGCCTCTGCGAGCTGCACCCCCGGCGAGGTCCGGCAACCCGACCTGGTCGACGCCGAAGCGACGTACCTGCGCACGCTGGGCAAGCCGCCGGAAGAGCGCGTCCAATTGTGGCAGCAGTACCTGAGACGCAACCCCTCGACCTCGCTGCGCAAGGCGGTCGAGACAGAGATCGACGCGATGTCCGTGCTGGGCGCCGACGTCGAGATCTCGCGCGGCGTGTCGGCCGAGTCGGGCGAGGCGAGGCGGCTGGCGCAGTCCGTCCACCATGCCGAGCTGCCGCGGTTGAGGGCCGGCGAGCCCGCGTGGCTGGTGTTTGCCGCGGCAGACTGGTCGCAAGTCCAAGACCTGCGGGTGCACTTTCGACGCCAAGGCGAGAGTCCCTATCGCATGAGCCGACCCGAGCCGAGCGGTCGCCTGGCGCGGCGGCTGCGGGTGCCTGCCGACGTCACGATCGAGCCGGGGTTCGAGTACTTCGTCGAGTTGACGACGCCCCAGGGCAAGGAAATCCGGCTGCTCGCGAGCGCTGGCCAGCCGACCGTTGTGGCCGTCCAGCCCCCCTTGGGCCGCCGACCGACACCGGCCAACCAACTCACGACCCTGCGCATCACGGCCGAGCACGTCGACTTCAACCGCTACCGAGGCGACGACGCGCTGTTTGCCGCGGCCATGGACGTGACGTTCCGGCTGGGGACCGACAGCGTGCTGTACGCGTTCTCGATGGGGTACGGCCTGTTGTCGGGCAAGGGTGGCCGCGTGGCCGAAGTCGATCTGCCCGAAACCCTTCACACCAACGGTCCCGACAAAGGCAAGCCGATCCGCAAGGGCGACACCATCGACCCGCGGCCGGCGACCTTCAAGCACGCGTTCCTGGGCGGCGAGTGGGCGTTGACTGAGAACCTGCACGCGCTGACGCGGGTGGTCGTGGGCCTGGACGAACAGGGGCTCGACACTGGGGTCGAGGTCGCCGCGCGCATCGGACCCGAGACGGCGACGAACCTGCAAGTGGGTGCTTCGACCCTGGGCGACATGGGCCGCGCCGCCTTCGTGGCCCTGACGACCAATGTCGTCGACCGTGTGCCGATGACCGGCCTGTTCGAGGTCACCGACCGGCCCGTGGGCGAGGACCTGGGGATCCGCCTGATCTACGAGGCGAGTTGGCGAGCGACCGACAACCTTGGCCTCACCGGCCGCGTCGGCTACGACCTGCGCACCATCGACCACGCCGGCCCCAGCTTGGGTGGCGGCATCGCGCTGTACTGGTGATCCGCGCACGGAAACGACCGGCCGTCGGGTCACGCAAGGAGGATTCCATGGGACGAGCGCTTCTGCTGGGCATGTGCTTTCTGGTCGCGACCCCCGCTTGGGCACAGGAGATCGAGCCAACCTTGGGCCATCAGCCGCCTGCGACGGCCATGGCAGACGAACCTCTGCACCTTGACTTCCGGGTCGAGCCGGTCAGCGCGTTCGGGTCGGCCGCGGTCCTCTACCGAGCGCTCGGCGCGACCGAGTGGCAGCGCGCGCCGATCGAGATGAGCAGCACTGGCACCTGGAGCGCCACCGTGCCTGCCGCCGCGATGGATGATCCCGGCATCGAGTATCGGGTCGTCGCCACCAACACCCAAGGCATCGAATCGCTTCAGTTCGCCACCCCCGAAGCGCCACATCGGGTGATCGTGCGCGGCGACCTGGCCCGAGAGCGCGAGCGGTCGACGTTGGCCGAGCTCGACGGCTTGCGGTCTGAGCTGCAGGTCGGCGGCGCCCGGGTCGACTACCGAGTGTTCGGTGCGACGGCGGGCAAGGCCGACGACCTGGGCCCCCGCTACACGGACTATCAGGTTCGCTATCGGTACTGGCTGTTGCGCGGTGTCGAGTACATCGAGGCAGGCGTTGGCCGGCTCGACGGTACCGCGGCGTCCGTCCCCGTCGCGTCCTACTTGCCCCCGGTCGAGCCCGCCAAGGCCACGCACGTCGGCTTTCAGCGTGGCTGGACCGAAGTCGGCGTCCGACCTGGCGATTCGGTGGGCCTTGCGGCACGGCTGCTGCTCGGCGCCGACGAGGAGGGTTTTCGTGCCGGTCTGGCAGGCATCCTGCGTCTGGGGCGGCCTCGGCAGACCAGACTCGAGTTCGAGGCGGGCACCGTGGGCGGCGTGGGCTGGCACTTCGCGACGGCCTTCCACCTGACCACCATCCCGCGACTGCCAGCTTCGTTCGAGGTCGTGCTGAACAACGAGCCAAACGCCGGGTCGGAAGCGGGCGAGATGGCCCGGCTGCGCGTGGGTTGGGAGGCGACGCGCAAGCTGACCTTGGGCATGGTCGGCAGCTACCAGGGGCGCGATGGCAACGACCACGGTCTGGGCGCCGGGGCCGATGCGCTGCTGAGGTTCTGAGCGATGCTGCACCGTGACGTTCGGGGCGACTCGGGCTATCCTGCCGTGCAGACGACGGTTCTGCCACTGCTGGACGCCATGCCCACGGTTCTGCTCATCGACGACGACCCGACGCTGCTCGACGCGCTGACGCTCGCCTTCGAGGACGCCGGCTATCGGGTCGAGCTGGCCCACGACGGCCGCGAGGGTCTGCAGCGCGTCGTCGACCGGATGCCCGACGCCGTCGTCAGCGACGTCAACATGCCGGGTCTCGACGGGTTTTCGCTGTGCCGCAAGCTGCGTGAGGCGGGCAACACCGTCCCCGTGCTGCTGCTGACCGCCCGCAATCACGAGATCGACGAGGCGCTTGGGCTCGAGCTCGGCGCGGACGACTACCTGTCCAAGCCCTTCTCGACGCGCCTGCTGCTGGCCCGGGTGGCGGCCTTGCTGCGTCGCGACCAGATGCGCCGTCGTCAGGAGCCCGAGGCAAGCCCCCTGCTGCACCAGTCGCTCGAGATCCGCAGCGAGCGTCTGGAGATCCGTTACCGCGGCGAGGCCGTGCCCATGACCGTGTCGGAGTTTCGGCTGGTCGAGGCCATGGCCCGCCGGCCGGGCATCGTCCTGACGCGCGACCGCCTGCTGGACCTGGTGCGCGGCGACGACTCGATCGTGGCCGAGCGCATCATCGACACCTACGTGCGGCGCGTCAGGCGCAAATTCGAGATGATCGACGCACAGTTCGACCGCATCGAGACGGTGGTTGGCGCGGGCTATCGCTGGCGGCCCGATGCCTGACGCAAGCCGCCCTTTGCCCCGTCCGCGGCGCCGAACGCTCGGGATGCTGCGGTCGCTGCGGCTGCGGGCGGTGCTGGTGGTGCTGTTGACCGCGCTGTGGCCCGTGTTCGTGCTGCAGGTCTGGCAAGCGCAAGCGGATCAGGTCGACGTGGGCCGGACGCTGCTGCTGGTGCTGCCGGTGGCGCTTGTTCTGGCGTGGTGGCTCGGGTGGCGCATGGTTCGTCCGGTAGAGAACCTGCGCGATCAGGTGCTTGCAAAGCTCGACCGCGGTCTGGTGGCTGGCGATCTGGACCTAGGGCGCGGCGACGAGTTTGGCGAGCTGGCCGACGCCTTCAACGAGCTGCTGGCCCGCCTGGACGAGCGGGGACGCGCCAACGAGCGTTTCGCCGCCGAGATCGCCCACGAAATGAAGAATCCGTTGGCGGCGTTGCGCGCGACCGGCGACTCTCTACTCGCCGGACCGCAGGACGCCGCCCGTGCCGCTCGCCTGGCCCGGGTGATCCACGACAGCAGCCGGCGCTTGGACCAACTCGTCACCGAGGTGCTCGAACTCGCCCACGCCGAAGCCACGATGGCAATCGAGCCCAGAGAGCCTCTGGATCTCGCAAAGTTGGCCAAGGGATTGCTCGAGGGTCACACCCACGACGAGCGTTGGGCCGGCTGCCGGTTCGACTACGAAGGCCCGGATGCCGCACCCGTTGTCGCGGTGCCGCTGCGGATCGAGACGGCGCTGCGCAACCTGCTGGCCAATGCCGCTTCGTTCGCGGGGCCTGCTGGCACGGTGCGGGTGCGCGTCGAGTGGGGCGTGCGCGTAGTCGTCACGGTGGAGGACGACGGCCCCGGCATCGCGGACGAACACCTGCCCAAGCTGTTCGAGCGCTTCTTCACGACGCGAACGGGCAAGGGCACGGGGTTGGGGCTGACGATGGTGCGCGCGATCGCCGAGGCGCATGGCGGCCAAGTCGAAGCTCAGAACGTGGATCCCCACGGTGCGCGGTTTTCGCTGGTGCTGCCGGCAGCGTAGGTCCGAATCCGGGTCCCCTGTAGACCCGGACCGTTCCAATTCATCGTCGCATGGAGCTGCAGCATCAGAGGCATGTGCGCTTGCCATCACAGCTCGTGCACAATCACCTTACCTTACATGACCATGCGACAACCAACTCCGACCCGCAGTCGCAGCACCGCACCCGCGTGAGAGCGGCGGCGAACTACCCGCAGAACAGGTCAGCCGTGCCCACCGCCGCACAAGCAGCCATCCACGGCAGTGCCAGAATCAAGAGACGCTTCATGATGTTGCCCCCAAACGAACCCGCATGCTCACGACAACCCCAGTCGTGAGCCCCCAACCCACGCCCCCATCCGCACCCGAGCATCCGCAGAAGGACGCGCGGGAGTCAGATGCGTGACGCCGTGCATGTACAGGTTCTTGACTGTCGTGCTGTGGGTCACGATGGGCAGGCGCAGGGCAAGATGCGCACTGGACCGGACGCCGCCAGTGCCCCTACGGCTGCGGCATGGCCGGCGGCTCCGCCCCACCCGGCCTGCGCACGATCCACGACGCCGCCAGGAACGCGACGCCCAGGGCCACCACCGACCCCAGCAGCAGGCCCCCCGACAGGGACAGCAGGTCCATCAGCCCAACCTTGACGGCCAGCAGCCCGATGCCGACAAAACCCAGGATCTTCAGCTTGTAGCCGACGCCCCGCTGGCCCAGCGTCACGCCCGTCAGCGAGATCGCCGCCAAGATCAGCGTCTCGGCCAGGCCCAGCTCTGGTCCGTTGCCGCAGACGAGCGAGCAACCCTGGCGCAACGCGACGAACCCGACGACCAGCGCGGCCACCAGCACCGCCGGCGCCAGCCACTCGCCCCACACGCCCAGACCCGCACTGTTCATTCGGACAGCGAGCAACACAAGCGTTGCGGCCAGACACACGCCGGTCACCAGCGGCATCAGACCCTCTGCCGGCCCCCAGATCACTGCAACGACCGCCGCCGTGCCCGCCAGCAGCATCGACAGCACCGCCAGACGCCGACTCTTCAATCGCCGCGTGCCCTCGACCGCCACCAGACCCACGCAAGCCAGCGCGATGCCTGTGGGTTCCAGCCGCGGCAACCCCAAGCCTGCCACCAGCGTTCCAGCCGTGATGAGGGTCGTCGCCAGCCGCTGCAGGTCTTCGCCTCGCCGCGCAGCCACGGTGCCGGCCAACGCCAAGGCCACGCCAAGTCCCACGCCCAGCCATGCGCCGGTCTGCCCGTGCGCAAAGGCCAGCAGACCAAAGGCCCAAGCGAACGTCACCGGCAACCACGCGGCTTCGGCGGTCGAAAGGCGCATCCGCCGGACCACCGTGTTGCCCAGCACCAGGGCCGCCGTCGCCCCCACGCCAACGACCAGCGCCACAACGGTCAGCGACGGTGTCTCGGTTCTTTTGGCGACAAGCAGGGTTGCCAAGCCGATCACGATCCCCACCGGCACCAGCACCAACGGACGCAGGAAAGGCCAGCGCCGGTGCGCCAGGACCAACGCCACCGTCGTCGCCCCGACCACGGTCGCCATCCGAGGCCACGTGTCCACGTCAGCGCGCCCCAGCCCGGCAATCGCCAGCACCCCAAGCGTCAGCCCCAGACCCGCCAGCGAGGGCTTGTCGTGCTTCAGGGCGGACACCACTGCACCGGCGGCGGCCATGGCCAACACGAGGACGGCAAGCCAGATCGGCAGCACATGGGTCTTGTGGACGGTCTCGAGCACGATCAGCGGAACCAGCACGACGCCTGCGTGGGCCATGACCGCCGGATGGCTGGCGACGATGGGAGCGCGACGCAAGAGGTCGTGCGCGCCCAGCAGCAGCGCGCAGTAGCCCAGCCCCAGCCACGTGCCCAGCTGGGCGTCCAGCATCCCCTGCTGCGACGCCACCCGCAGGACCAGCGCCCCCAGCAGCACAAACGCTGCGACGGCCACGCCCCCCAGCAGTGCCGACACGGAACCCTCGATGTGCAAGTCCGACGGCAGCTCGCGCGGCTCGACCACCGGGGGCGGAACCGTTGCGACCGGGTAGGTGCCGGATTCAAGCCTGTGTACACGCTGCTGCAGCTCGTGGACCGTGTTGTGCAGCGTCTCGAAGTCACACCCCTGGCATCGCTCCGTCGTCATCGGTCACCTCGGATCAGGTGGACTGGTGCTCCGTTTTGGCGGACAGAGCCGCGGGCTTCGCTGCGGGGGGGAACAGCGGCACAAGACGGTGGAACAGGTAAAGGATCAGGAAGGGGGCGGTGAAGATCACAAGCGCCGTGATGACCCCCTCCTTCTCCCAAATTCCCGGGAAGTAGTCGGTAAAGCCGCGCATCGACTTGGACAGCAACTGGCCGCCCACGACGACGTTCCAGCGCATCAGCAGCACCTGACCCAGCAGCATGGTCGCCGACAGCCAGATAAGGGTGTGGGCGACGCGCTCGCTGAGGCGGAACAGCGCGGCGATCGAGAGGAACAGGAACGGCAACAGCGACAGCACGCCGAACTGCATGACCACGTACGAGAAGAACAGCTTCTCGCTGATCAGGCGGCCCAGGATCTCCCACTCCTCGGTCTGCTTGTAGGCGATCGACATCACTTCGAGCAGCTCGAGGCCGACCGCGATGATCATGAAGCCCCACAGGTACTTGCCCATGGAGCGCACGCACATCCCGTCGACCTTCCAGCCGTTGATCCGCGCCACCACGAAGTAGTGGAAGATCAGCACCGCGATGCCCGACACGATGGCCGAGAAGATGAAGATCACGAACATCAACGCCGTCGACCACCACGGATTGGCCTTCAGCGACCCGAACAGGAAGCCGACGTAGCCATGCAGCAGGCACGCAAGCGGAATGCCCAGACCGGCCAGGAACGTGGCGATCTTGTGGTCGGCGTGGCGCGTCGCGTCGCTCTCCTTCAAGTTGCCGAGCAGGATGAGCTTCGACAGCATCCCCGCAAAGCCTCCCCCCTTCGCCCGCAGGATGAAGTCGCCGCGCATCACGAACCAAATCTCCAGAATGACGAGGATCAGATACGTCGAGTAGATGTACCCGAACCCTGCCATCGCACTGGAGAAATTGGGGGTCGCCAGCATCCGGTACGACGACTCGGGGTGCCCCAGGTGCACCAGCAGCGGCAACGGCGCGAACAACAGGAAGACGAACGCCGACGCCAGCGAGAATCGCGCCACGGGCTTGAGCTCGCCGCGACCGAACACGTGGTACAGCGACGACACGATGAAAGCGCCGGCCACAAGGCCCGTGATGTACGGATACAGCACGATCATGACCGACCAGGTGACGTTCACCTCGTTGGGAAACACGAAGTTCATACGACCTCCCGATCCAGGCCCAGGTAGTAGCACTTGGGGTGTGTGCCGAGCTCAGGCTTGAGCAGACGGAACCGCTTCTGCCGCAACAGCATCGACAGCTTGCTCTTGGGGTCCTTCATGTCGCCGAAGATGCGCGCCTCACGAGGACAGGCCTGCACGCACGCCGGCAAAAGCCCCTTGGTGATGCGGTGATAGCACAGGGTGCACTTGTCGGCGGTGTGCGTCTTGGGGTTGATGAAGCGACTGCCGTACGGGCACGCCTGCACGCAATAGCCGCAGCCGACGCACTGCTTGGGGTCGACCAGCACCACGCCGTCTACCGTACGGTACGCCGCGCCCACCGGGCAGACCTGGTTGCAGACCGACTTCTCGCAGTGGTTGCAGATCTTGGGCACGAAGAAGGCCTGTGCCACGTCGTCGCCCTTCGTCTCGGCAAACACGAAGTTGTCGTGCGTGGCGGCGTCGACGCGGACCTCACCCGACTTGGTGATCTCGTAGCGCTCGACCCAGGTCCGGAACACGCCCTCGGGCACGTCGTTCTCGGCACGGCAGGCGCGCATGCAGGCGTTGCAGCCGATGCACTTTTCCGTGTCGATGGCATAGCCCCAGTAGTGCTTGCTCCAGTCGTAGCCATCGCTGGCCGGGCCAGTGGGCGAGGCGGCGGGGGTACAGCGCACGAGCAGCAGGCCCGAGGTGATCCCCATCGCCTTCAGCACCTTGCGACGCGTGATGGCCGACCGGTCGGCGGCGGACTCGTTCTTCTTGCGGTCGGTCATTTCGTTTCCTCCTGGCCCGCGGCGGCAGGGGCGGTGGCGGTCGGGTCGGCGGCGGGGGCCGTGGCGGTCACTTCACCGGCAGGGGCGACCGCGGCCGACGGCAGCGCCAAATGGCTCACGGGGTGGATGTAGCTCTCCTGGTGGCAGTCGACGCAGCGCTTGGTCGCGTCCTCTTCGCCTGAGCCCATCTCGTCGCGGTGCGCCGGCCACGAGATGGTGGGCGGCCCGTTCTTGCTGCGGAAGTCGGCGGCGCCATGGCACAGCAGGCAGAAGCGGGGGTCAGCGTCGCGCACGATCCGCCCGGCGGTGTCCGAGACCTGCTGGAAGATGTGGCACGACGTGCACGCGATCTTGGCGTGCGGCAGCTGCGCGAACTTCGCCGCGATCTCCTTGTGGCAGTAATTGCACTGGAACAGCGGCGGGTGGTCGTCGGGCTGCTTCAGCGTGGTGTCGGTGCGGCCGATGTGGCAGTCGCGGCAGCGGTTGATCATCGGGTGCAACCGGGCCTTGCGAACATCGCGGTCCAGGAACAGCGGCTCGTGGGGGCTGTGGCACTTCACGCACTCGATCTTTTCGTCCTCGACTCCCGCGAACTTGAAGTGGTCGCGCCACTGGATCTGCGGGAAGCGTCCGGGGCGAGCCGCCATCGCCTGATGGCACACGAGGCAGTCCTGCTTGGTGTTGGGCTTGACCAAGTGGACCGTCTTCGGGTCGGCGACGTGGGCAGAGCCGGCACCGTGGCAGGTCTCGCACTGCACGGCCGCGTGCATGTCCTTGTCGTGCAGCGTCAATTCCTTCTCGTGGCACTTCTTGCAGGCGTCCTTGCCCAGATGGCGCGGGGTCTTGACCCTGGCCTCCGTCGCTGCCGCGCCGCGGAAGTGGCCAAATTGGCCAAAGGTCTCTGGCACCGCCAAACCTCTGAGCCCAACGGCCACCAGCACCACCCCCACCAGCACCGCAAAAACGGGAATGGTGTGGCGGTAGTCGGCGACGGGCACGTCCTCGCCAGCCTCGAGCCGACGGGCCGTCAGCAAGAGACTGGTGCCAATGGCGACAAGCAGGACAGTGACGATGGCAAGGCCCACAGCCACACCCAACGCGGCGTTCTGTTCCCGGCCGATGCTGACGGTCCAGCCGAAGCCAAGAGCCGACACGATGCCGCCCAGGTACGCCAACAGTGTCCTGAAGCGACGGTTGCGAGCTTGTTTCACGGATCCTCCATGCAGCGACAGGGACGCCCGGCACGTGTCGTGCGCCGGGGTTCGCTTGGACCTCTGGCGAATCCAGCCGCCTTGGCCGAGAAACTCCCGGCGCACAGCATCCTGAACTCGTTGCCAGCCCACGACGCGAACCACAACCCTTGCCACGCGACCACGCATCACGACAGAGCATGTGCGGACCGCGTTGGTTCGGCGGTGTTCTCTCTAGAATCCCAAAGTCACGGTCTTTTTCGGGTTGCCCATGAACCGATCCCCCGGCCCAGACCCCCCGGCTCCCCCCTCAGACGCTGCGGAACCCGATCTCAAACGGCTCCCCCGCAGCGAGCGCGCGGAAGCTAACCCACTTGCGGCCAGAACGACAAGGAAAATTCGTTTCTCCGGCCATCCACCACGAGCACCACAACACACTGAAATAGCACACCTATACCCCGTGGCGTGTGGCATTTATGACTTAGATCAATATTCACACACGCGACCCAGTTCAACGCGGTTCGTTCCTGCGGGCTTGGAGTGGGGGCGATGACAGCGCGCCGAAGGTCGTGCCACGATGCAGCCTTGGGGAGCGGCGGTGGGGCCGCCCCCGTTCCCAGACGCCGGAGCCGCCATGCCCCCGACCCCGTTCCTTGCCACCGCCGGTCGCGCCGCCACCGTCCTGCTTGTTGCCTTGCTTGCCGTTGCTGCGGCCTCCGGGACAGCCGCCGCGCAGTGCTCGACCTGAGGCAACCCCGCGCTCCCGGTGGGAGACGTCGACATGACTCGCGCGTTGGATCAGGGCTCGGCCGAGGCGCCGCTGCGGCTTCGGTTGGGGCTGTTGTATGGCTACAGCGAAAGCGACCGGCTCTACGCAGGGACGGAAGACGTCACGCTGGACCAAGTGTTCCGCACGACGCTGCACCTTGCTTCGTTGAACGCGTCGCTGGACCACTCGTCCGGGATGGGCGCAGGCGCGGTGCTGCCCTACGGCTTCATCGAGCGGGTCGATGCAGAGAAGACCACGAACGACAACGGGTTGGGCGATCTGGAGGTGCGGCTGCGCGCCGATGCCGTGACGCTGTTGGGGCGTCAGGGTCGGGGCTGGCCGCATCTGGTGGTGAGCGGCGGTGTCGTGGCGCCGACCGGTCCCTACATCTCGAAACAGCTGCTGTGGGTGGGGGAGGGTGAGCCGCCCCCGCCGCCGGACAAGTACGCGTCGCTGGGACGCGGGGTGTGGTGGGTGCTGGGGGACATCGAGCTCTTTGGCCCGATTGGCAACCGCTTCGGCTGGTACGCGTCGCTGTGGACCCGCACGCCGCTGGGCGAGGCCGAGAACGGCTTCGACTGGGGCGCCGAGCGGCGCATCAGCGTGGCCGGCTCGTGGCGCGCGATCCCGCAGCGGCTGACAGCCTCTCTGGCCGCCGAGTGGCAGTCGCGCGGCAAGGCGACCGAGCTCGTCTACGACGTGAACCAAGAGCCCCCCGTACTGAAGCGCACCGACTTCATCAGCGGCGGCGGCGACTGGTTCGACGTGACGCCCACGGTGCGGGTCGAGTGGACGCGGGCGTTGTCCAGCTCGTTCACCCTGCGGGTGCCGGTGTGGCGCGACGTGCGCGGGATGCAGGGCGTGCAGAACACGTCGGGCTACGTGTCGCTGCAGTACGCGCTGGACCTCGGCGAGGGGGCCGTGGCAACCGTCGCCGGGCCCCCCAAGCCCGCTCCCGTCATGGCAAAACCCGGGGACCTGCCGAACGCGGCTGAGGTGGCGGCCAAGGTCGTGCCGGGCCGCGTCACGCTGGTCGACTACGGCGCGACGTGGTGCGAGCCGTGCGAGAGGCTGGAGAAAGAGCTGGCCGCTTTCGAAAAGCAGCGACCCGACCTTGTGTTTGTGCGCATGGACGGCAGCGAGTGGGACGATGCAAAGCTGGACCACTACCTGCCCGGCCTCGGCGGATTCCCGGTGCTCGACATCTACGGCAAGGACGGGCGCCTGGTCTCGCGATTGGTGGGTGCCGACGTGTTCGATTTTCGTCAGTTCCTGCCGAAATAGCCTCTGTCGTTCAGGTCTTTGCGGTCTCCCGCTCGCTGTCCAGCGCTACCGCCACGTCCGGGCAGGCGCGCAAGACGGCATGGTCGTTGGTCAGCAGCTTGAGCCCCGAACGCCGTGCCGCAACGACGAATTCCGCGTCGTAAGCGGTCAGGCCGGTGGCAAGGGCAGTCTGCAGGACGTCGACGATGTCGCTCGCCGGCAACGTCGCCACCCGTTCTCGGTGCGCCTGGAGCATGCCCACCGCGACAGGCGCGGCGATCCGACCGGCGCGCACGCCGCCAGCAAGCGTGTTCGCCAGTTCCGACCAAGCGACGCCTGGCACCCACCAATCGGGATCTCGCGCAGCCCATGCCTGGACGGCTTGCGACTGCGGCATGTCGATCGCCAAGTAGATCAGCACGTTCGTGTCGACGACAATCATGCGCGTCCTTCCTCCTTCCACCGGCGCAGGTCCTCGTCGGTGATGGGCGGCCCATGGAACGCATGGCGAAACGGCTCGAGCGCCTCGGACAGCGAGGTCGGCCGCGCCGGCGCCTCCACGGCCTCGGCAAGGATCGCGATCATCTCCTGGTTCAGGCTGCGGCGGTTGCGTTGGGCCCGCAGGCGCAGGCGCTCGTAGACGACGACGGGCAGACCTTTGAGCGTGGTGTTCGGCATGGCGTCCTCCCCGACCGGCGGGTTTGGTACCATGACGGTAGCAAAATGGTTGCATCTGGACAAGCACGACCTCCCCCGGACCAGGACCGGGCCTGGACGTTGCAGAAGGCGTGCCAACTTGAAAACGCTGCGATCTCTGTTTGTTGCGCGATGCTGGTCAGCGCGACGCCGGTCTCGAGACCGGTCTTGCCAAGCGGTCTCGAGACCTACTTGACCCACACCACCACGTTGTCGATGCCGAAGCTCTCGTCGGTCGCCACCTGGTCAAGGGTCGAGCAGGCGTTGACGGTCGCCTTGGCAGCCGAGTGCGCCGACGTGAACGCCACGTCGTACTTCGAGTCGCCGAAACACGGCGGTCCGCTGCCGCCGCCGCACCAGTTGGTCGCCACCTGCAGACCGCAATTGTTCAGTGTCTGCGACCACTTGGTGACACCATCCAGTTGTACACTGCCGTTCTCGCCGTCGGACGAGTCGATCGAGACGTAGGTCAGCGACACCTTGGCCTCGGTGTGGGCGACGCCGGCCAGATCGTACTGCCGGTTGAAGCAACCGGTCGAGAACGTGTTGTAACCGCCCAGGATCTTGCCGAGGGTGCCGCAGGTCGAGACGGTGCCCATGCTCCAGCCCGTCGCGGCCGCCTCGAAGTCGTCGACCGCCAGGCGCGTCCAGCCACCGTTGGCCATGTCGCACAGCAGCTCTTGCGCGTCAGCCGGGTCGCCGCCGTTGCCGTCGATCCAGTACGAACCGTCCTTGGTGGTGGGCACCTTGGCCAGTAGATCCTTGCACGAAAACGCAGGGTTGCCCTTGCTGCCGGGGACCAGCAGAGAGACCGTCGCGTACTCCGAGCCGTTGCAGACGTACAGCGCCTTGGCCACTGGGTCGCCGTAGGTCGCGCCGAAGTTGCTGGGGTTGCAGGGAACCGGCGGGGTCGTTGCGCTGACAAAAACAAACGCGCCGCCGGCGGCCACCTTCTTGGACGACAGCGTCTGCACCGACACGCTCCAGGCCTCGACCTTGCCGTCGGTCGTGTTGTTCAAGAACTTCGAGTCGATGACCTGCAACTGCCACTTGCCCTTGGGATTCTTGCCGATCCAGCCCGCCAGGTCGCCCGAGACCGTCTTGGTGGGCGACGGCCACGACGTCTTGAGTTGCGTGCCGGTGCCGGACTTGTCGTAGAGCAGGTAGGTGGTGTTGGCAGGATCGACCAGCGCCACCTTGACCTGCGCGATGTCGCTGGACGAGAGCGTGACGTGGATGGTCACGCCCTGCGCGATGCCGAAGTCCGGCACGTCGATGGCGTCGGTGACGCCCACGGGCGAGTTGTCGGGGATGCCGAGCGGGGTCTTGGCGCTGGCCGTCGCGTCGGTGAACTGGTTGGTCAGCAGGTTGTTCGAGACCTCGTTCAAGCCGTCGGGGGGCAGGCTGGTCATCGCCGCCACGCAGTCCAGGCTGCCGTCGGCCTTCAGCCCCGCGACGACCAGACCGGTGCCGCACGCGCTGTTGACCTTGGCCAGCACCGGCAGATCGCCCAAGTCCGCGTATGCACCGGTCTTTGCGACGTCGGCAAGGTCAGCAGACTTGGCATAGGCGGTGAGATCGGGGCCGCCTTCCAGATCGGCAAACAGACCCGATGTCGCGACCTTGGCCAGTGATGCCGTCTGGGCAAACGCGGAAAGGTCGGGGGCGCCGGTCAGGTCGGCATACGCGCCTGAGGTGGCGACGGCGGCAAGGTCTGCGGTCTTGGCATAGGCGGCCAGCGCCTCGGCGTCGAGGTTGGCGAGCGTGACGCAGCCGCTGCAGTCCAGCCCTTCAGCCAACGCGGTGCGCAGGGCAAACGGCACGGCAAGCGTCGCCTTGCGCGGCAGCTCGGGGTCGGCGTCGATCTTCACGCCGATCCAGGCCTGAGGCAACGCGGCAAACAGCTTGGGATCCAACGGCTTGACGCTGCCCAGCGCGTGCGTGAACTGACCGCCGGCCACCGCGATCTCGACGGGGCCTTCGGTCCAGGCAGCTTGGCCGCCCTCAGCCTGTCCATAAATCGCGAAGGTGATCGGGTACTTGCCGTCTGCCGCTGGACCGCCGCCCGACGACTGCAGCAGGCCTTCGACTTGGGTCGCCGTGGGCACCGCCGCGAACGCTGGAAGCGTCCACAGAAGGACCGTCAGGACGATGCCACCCAGAACGCGCAGATCCGCTTGCATGTGTGCCTCCGCTGGCTGACGAACACTGGACCGCGAGCATAGACCTGCGGCAAGGGCTCGCCAAGCCGAGCATTCCGGTCGGCTACCACCCGGGGTAGTCTGCCTGCCCCATCACTTCGGCATCGGCCGTCGGGTCGCCGAACGCAGTGGCCAGGTCGTCGGCAAGCCGCTCGATTTCCTCACGCAACTCCACTGGTTCCAGCCAATCGACTGGAATCACCGTCGGTCCGTGCAGTGCGCCCAACAGCTGGCCGGTCAGGCTGCCGGTCGAGTCCGAGTCGCCGCCATGATTCACCGCCAAGGTCACCGCATCGCGAAAGTCGCGACCGACCAGCGCACACCAAAGCGCAATCGCCAAGGCCTCTTCCGCCACCCAGCCTGCGCCAAGCTCGACCGGCAGGACGTCCGCCCGACCCTGTGCCGCCAGCGTGCGCGCCGCGGCGACGGCACGCACGACCTCGTCGCGTCCTTCGCATCCGGCCAGGTCCGCGTCGGCCGCTCGAAGCGCCGCCTGCAGGTCGCAACCGTCTGCAATCGATGCGATCACGGCAGCGAAGTACCCGGCAGCCAGATAGCCGCTGGGGTGGCAATGGGTCAGCCGCGCCACATCGCAGCCCACCGTGAACGGCCGACCGAACGACCGGATGAAGCCCGCCGGCGCCACCCGCATTACCCCGCCACAGCCCTTGCTGTCGTTGTCGGGAAAGTCGCCGAAATACCAGACCGCTTTCAGGGCCGACAGACAGGTGGTGCCGGGGGCTCGCCGACCCCACAACGCCCGCACGCCCCACAGCCAGCCGTCCTCGCCGATCTGGACCTCTGGACGCGGACGGTGGCCCTGAGTACGCAGCCAGCGCAGGTAGGCATGGCCTACGCAACCCGAAAAAGTCGAGATGCCGCGCTGGGAACCGCGGACCCAGGCTCGAATCAGCCCTTCCGCCGTCCACAGTGTCATCTGCGTGTCGTCGGTGATCGCCCCCAGCCTGCCGTATGCAGGGGCAAATTCCGTGATTCCGTGCGATCCGAAGCGGTGGCGAATGGTGTCCAAGCTGGCAAATTCGACGGGTGCCCCCAACGCGTCGCCCACCGCGCCCCCCAGCAGACAGCCGCGGCTGCGGTCACGCAGGGCGAGAGGGGCGGTGGGAGGCGTGAGAGAAGTGTTGACGGATTGAGTGGTTGCGTTCGGCATCGGGCTCCTGAGACGCCGCGGTCCTGTGAGTTCGGGCGGCGTTCAGGCGGAGTTTGTCACGGGGTGGCGACAAGGGGTGTCGCATGGAGGCACCAGGCCGTCTGGCCGGTTCAGCTTGTCTCCCACCCAAGGCTCGGGTTAGTTTAGCGGTTTGCTTGCCGGCCCTGTCCGAAGGCCTGCCAACTCAGGGGGAATCATGTTGTCGCGCCGACCCGTCACCGGCCTGCTCCTCGCGGGGTTGCTCGCATCGCTGTACGCAGGGGCCGCGCTGGCCACCGTGCCCACCACCGTGCGCGTCGAGGGCGCGATGACCGCGATTGGCGGCGGGGCGGCACCGGACGGCAGCTACGACCTGATCTTCTCGATCTACCTGCAACAACAGGGTGGCGCGCCGCTGTGGTCTGAAGGGCCGGTCAAGGTCACGATCGAGAGCGGCCGCTTCGGCACCGCGCTGGGCACCGCCTCGCCGCTGGTCCCTGCGAACCTGCCGGCGATGGGCTGGTTTGGCATCAAGGTGGGTCAGGAGCCTGAGTTGGAGCGCCAGCCGCTGCACTCGGTGCTGTACGCGATGCGCGCGGGGCTGGCGGACTCGCTTGCGTGCTCCGGCTGTGTTCAGGCCAGCCACTTGTCGGCCAACGCTTTGGCGGGTTACGTGAAGACGACCATGTTGTCGGACGTCGCGTTGTCGGGCAGCTACGCAGACCTCTCGGGCACGCCGAACATGTCCGCCTACGCCAAGACCTCCGACTTCCACAAGGTCGCCTACTCTGGTGAGTACAAGGACTTGCAGGGGCTGCCGGCGATCCCGACCTTCGGCAAGGCTTGCGGCACGGGTCTTGTCGTCGCCGGCATCCAGGCCGACGGCACGCTGGACTGCGTGGTGCTGCCAGAGCCCGTCGTCAAGCTGCCGCCGGACGGCATCGACGAGATCTCGAACAACCTGATTTTCAACCAGTTCGTCGACGCATTCGCCGCAAAGGCCCCGATCCCGATCCTCGACAACAACCCGATCGGGGTTTCCAGCGAGATCGAGGTCGGTGACGTGGGCTTCGCGCAGTCGTTGACTGTGAGCGTCGAAGTCACGAACTCCGATATGTCGGCGTTGCAGCTGGTGCTCTACGACGCGGAGAACAAGGAATACGTACTGTTCAACAAGAACGGCAAGAAGGGCGACTCGCTGAAGACCTCGTATCCCGACCCGACCAAGACGATCACCGGCGACCTGACCTACTGGAAGGGCAAGAACCCCAAGGGCAAGTGGCGCCTGCAGGTCATCGACACGGCATTCCTGAACAACGCGAACGACGGCGAGGTCACGAGTTGGTCCGTCAACCTGCAGACCCTGTCCAGCAAGAAGATCCACATCAAGGGCGATCTGGTCATCGACGGCACGCTGACGGTCGGCACCCCCAGCAGCACCACCCCAGCGGGCACCCAAGACTTCCAGCTCTGCGCCGGGACCGACCCCAACGGCATGTGCAAGGCCAACCTGTCGAAGGGCCGCACCTTCCTTGCGGCCGCCAAGTACTGCGCGTCGCTGAACGCCGACATCTGCACCGACAGCCAAGCCTACCTGATGCGCCGCGACTCGCTGACCGCGCTGAACGCCAACTGGACGGCTTCGTTCGCGGACAACGACGGCGGCCAGTGGAATTCGGCCAACGGCGGCACGGGCGACAACCACTCGGCCGACAGCATCTATCTGACGCCGTGCTGCCGCAACGTGTCGCCGACGGGTGCCAACGAGCAGAAGATCGCGGGCATCCGGGTACTTGCGCTGCGCAATACCGCGGACAAGACGTGGGACGAGGCGGTCTCGGCGTGCGCCGCGGAACAGGCCGACTTGTGCAGCAAAAGCCAGTACTGGGTACTGCGGCAGAACGGCAAAATCACCGTCAACGTCTGGTCTTCGGACCACTCGGACAACGACAGCACCAACTACGAAAAGGGCATCGGCAGCGGCTCGGACGACCCAAGCCCGACCAACAAGTACGGCTATGCGTGCTGCGCGACCACCCGCACCGGCACCGACTGCCCGGCCGGCGGCACCGTCGTCGACGGCGTTTGCATGGCCAAGCTCGCCAACGCCAACAGCTACAACTGGAACACCACGACGACGGCGTGCGCCGCCTTGGGCGCCAACGTGTGCTCGGTCTCGCAAAGCGCCGTGCTGCGTTCGGCCGGCAAGATCACCGCAAGCGCGAACTGGACCGCCTCGTTCTCCGACAACGACGGCAGCCAGGCAGCGATCGGCGTGGGCTCGACCGCCGACGACCCGCAGAACTCCGCTGCCTACGCGTACGCCTGCTGTTGGTGAGCCCTGGTTCTGCGGTTGCCTCGCCGCCCCCCAAGCCGTAGCCTCGCACGCCAACCCGACGGCGCTTCCCCCGTCGGCCGCGAGTGCTGCCATGCCTGCCAAGACCCTGCTGTTCCTCGCCATCCTGATCTCGGCCCTGCCAGCCTGTCGCAAACCGACGGCCCCGCCGCCCGCCAGGCCCGCGGTCCGGAATGAGGCGACTGTCGCTGCCCCGGCTCCGGCTCCCGCCCACTTTGACCGGTTGACCCGTAGTGACTTCAACCGCTTGGCGGCGGAGACCTTTCTGCCGCTGTTCTGGGTGAACGACACCGACCACGACGCCGCGGTCGACGCCAATGAGCTGGTCGAACTGTGGGGGATGCGCCGCGGTCGCAACGATCAGTGGCTGATGCAGGGCGCTTTCGGCCCCAGCTTCGCCCCCGCTTACGAGCACATGGTCGCATTTGGCAAGGACGGCTTGGACTTGACGAAGGTGCCTCGCACCGAGTGGACGCGCCGGCAAGCCGTGCTCGAAGAACTGAAACAGGGCCGCCCGACGCTGCTGCATACCGTACTGACGAACTCGACGCCGCAGGAACGCGCGTTCGTGAAGCAGATCCTGAAGGCGGCCGATCTGATCGAGCTGGTGTACGCCCGCCAGCTGGGCTCGTGGGGGCTGGAGGACGACATCCCCGAGGACGACCTGGCCAGCCGCGCCCTGTTCGCCCGCAACCAGGGGCCGTGGTGCGAGGCGCCGGCGACCGCACAGGACCCGGACTGCCACGGACTGCCGTCGCGGCCCAAGCACGTGTTTGGCGTCTATCCCGTCAAGATCCAAGAGGATCCCGGCTTCTGCGAGACGCTGGCCGCGCGTCCTGACGCCAAGACGCTGCTGGCGCCGTTCTCGGTCGTGCGCGAGGGAGCCGACGGCGCGCTCGAGGCCGCGCCGTATCAGACCGCCTACCGTGCCGAATTGGCTGCCGTTTCGCGCGCGCTGCAGACCGCCGCCGACGTGCTGGGGCCGGAAGAGGCGGCGCTGGCCACCTACCTGCGCGCGGCCGCCCAGTCGCTTCTGGACGGACTGTGGGAGCCCGCCGACGAGGCCTGGGCGGCGATGAATGTCCGCAACTCGAAGTGGTACGTGCGGGTGGGTCCGGACGAGACGTACTTCGAGCCGTGCAGCCGCAAGGCCGCGTTCCACCTGACGTTTGCGCGCATCAACCAAGACTCGCTGCGCTGGCAGGAAAAGCTGGTGCCGGTGCGCAAGGACATGGAAGAGGCCCTGGCGAAGCTGGCCGGCAAGCCGTACAAGGCCCGCGCGGTTGCGTTTCATCTGCCCGACTTCATTGACATCGTGCTGAACGCGGGCGAGGCACGGTCGGCGCTGGGGGCCACCGTGGGTCAGAGCCTGCCGAACTGGGGCAAGGTCGCCGCTGAGGGCCGCGGTCGCACCGTCGCGATGACCAACATCGGCACCGACGTCGACAGTCAGGCGTCCAGCCGTCGCAAGGTCGAGTCGCTGTTCTGCGAAGAGGCGATGGAGTTCTACACGACCACCCCCGAACCCGAGGTGATGAGCACCGTGCTGCACGAGGCCGCCCACAACCTGGGACCCGCACACGAGTATCGCGTCAAGGGCAAGACGGACGACGAGACCTTTGGCGGCGGCCTTGCGGCAACGCTGGAGGAGCTGAAGGCGCAACAAGCGGCGGCCTACTTGGCCGACTGGCTGGCCGGCAAGGGCATCATCGACGACGGGCTGCGGCGCCAGGCGCACACGGGGGACGTGGCTTGGGCGCTGGGGCACGTGTCACAAGGCATGTTGACGCCGGAGGGACGACCCAAGCCCTACAGCCAGCTTGCCGCCATTCAGGTGGGCTGGCTGCTGGAAGCGGGCGCGCTGAGCTGGAAGCCCGACGCCATCGCCGCCAACAACCGCGACAAGGGCTGCCTGGTGTTCGATCTGGCCAAGTTCCCCGCCGCCCACGAGAAGCTGATGGCCAAGGTGGCAGGCATCAAGGCGCGCGGCGACCGCAAGGGGGCCGAGGCGCTGGTCGAGCAGTACGTGCAAGCCCCCGGCGCGTGGGCGAATTTGCGCGAAGAGGTGCGCAGGCGGTTGTCGCGCGAGCCACGATCCAGCTTCGTGTACGCCATCGAACTCGGCCGGTGACACTTTTCCCCAGGTCCGGTGTTTCAGGAACGTGGGGCCAAGCCGGTCCCGCCTTCTGCTGCCGCCCGGAGCCCGCGTGAGCCTCGACGTCGCCACCTGCTATGCCCAACACGGTCCGATGGTGCTGCGGCGTTGTCGGCGGCTGCTGGGCGACGAGGCGCGCGCGGTCGATGCGATGCAAGACACCTTCGTGCGTCTGCTGACCCATGCCGGGCGGCTGGACGACACGGGGCTGTCGAGCCTGCTGTACCGGATGGCCACTCAGGTCTGCCTGAACCGCCTGCGGACAGAGCAGCGCCGCCCCGAGGTCACCGGAGGCGAGCTGCTGGCCCGCATCGCCGACACCGGGGACACCGAGCAACGCACCCTGGCGCAAGCGGTTCTGGGGCGGCTGTTCGGGGCCGAGCAGGAGAGCACGCAAACCATCGCAGTCCTGCATCTGCTGGACGGTCTGACGCTGGACGAGGTCGCCGGCGAGGTGGGCCTGTCCGTGTCCGGCGTTCGCAAGCGCCTGCGGGCCCTGCGCAGCCATCTGCAAGAGCTGGAGGGGGTCTAGCCATGCCACGACCCATGCATCACCCAAAGTCCGGCCCGGTGCCCGAGCTGTTGCTCGAACGTCTGGTGGTCGGAGACCTGCCGCCCGACCAGGCGCGCGGTGTTCAGCGGCGGCTGGATGCCGAGCCCGATGGCGCGGCGCGACTCGCGGCACTGGAGACCTCCAACCACCTGATCCTGCAGGAACATCCCGTCGACCCGACCGCCGCAGCCATCCACCGTCGGTGGCACCTGCAGCAGATGGCCCGCGCCCAGCAGCCCGGCACGGTCCGCGTGGCGTTGCGGTGGGGCGTGCCGGCGCTGGCTGGCGTGGTGCTGCTGGTGGGGCTGGCCCGTCCGGCGCTGCGCATGTTCGACGCGCCGCAAAGAGGTACGTCGGTGGCCCTCGACGAGGCGACGGCGCCGTTGGCCGACTCGACTGACGGCGTGCGCGTCAAGGGTCTTGAGCCGCATCTGGTGGTGTTCCGCCGGTCGGCCACGGGCGTGGAGCGGCTGGCGACCACCACCGGGGTGCGACAGGGAGATCTGCTGCAGGTGGGCTATGTTGCCGCGGGTCGCCCCTATGGCGTCATCGTGTCGGTCGATGGCCGCGGCAGCGTGACCCAGCACCTGCCCGAAGCTGGCGGTGGCGCTAATTTGGTCCGGGACCGTCAGCATGTGTTGTCGCACGCCTATGAGCTGGACGATGCACCTGAATTCGAGCGCTTTTTCTTCGTGACCTCGCGCACGCCGATCGCCGTCGACACGGTGCTGGCCGCCGTCCGCCAGCTCGCCCGCGCCGCCCAGACCGCGCGCTCCGGCGACCTCCGTCTGCCCGGCGAGCTGGAAGTCCACTCCCTCACGCTACCGAAGGTGCAGAGATGAACACGCGATTCCTTCGTCCCCGGGCCCTGTCGCTGACCCTGCTGACCCTGGTCGCCGCGCTGGCCCCCCTGACTGCCCATGCCGAAGGGCCCATCGAGCGTTACGCCCTCATCGCAGGCTCGAACGACGGGGGGCCCTCCCGCGTGCGGCTGCGCTATGCCAACAGCGATGCGGAGGCCATGGCCAAGGTGCTGACCAACCTGGGCGGCGTGGACCCGGCGAATTTGGTGCTGCTGCGAGAGGCCGACCGCTCGACCTTCCTGCAGGCGCTGCAGACCATCGAGGGCAAGCTGCAGCGCGCGCGGGCACGCGGGGCGCGCCCGGAGCTGGTCGTGTACTACTCCGGCCACTCGGACGAAGACGGACTGCTGCTGTCAGGGCAACGACTGGGCTGGTCAGAGCTGCGCCAGGCACTGAAGGACCAACCGGCCGACGTGCGCATCGCCATCCTGGACTCGTGTGCGTCGGGCGCCATGCTGCGCGCCAAGGGCGGCCAGAAGCGTGCGCCTTTCCTGATGGATGCCTCCTCGCAGGTCACGGGCCACGCCTACCTGACGTCGAGCTCGGCCGACGAAGCGGCGCAGGAGTCTGACGGCATTGGCGCGTCGTTCTTCACCCACAATCTCGTCACCGGCCTGCGCGGGGCAGCAGACACGTCGGGCGACCGGCGGGTGACGCTGGCAGAGGCCTACCAGTTCGCCTTCCAGAAGACACTCGCCCGCACCGAGTCCACGCAGCGGGGCGCCCAGCACCCGAACTACGACTTCGATCTCGCGGGGTCGGGCGACATCGTGGTCACCGAGCTGACCCCGGTGTCGTCGGTACTGATCTTCGACAAGGCCCTGGTGGGCAAGCTGTTTGTGCGCGATGGCGGCGGCCGGTTGGTGGCAGAGCTGGACAAGGTGGCGGGGCTGCCGATCGAGCTGGGCCTGGAAGCGGGGCCGTGGAAGATTGGCCTGTCGACCGCAGGCCGCTCGTACCAGACGACGGTGACGCTGGCACGGGGACAGAAGGTCGTGGTGAATGCCGCGCTGTTCACCGAGATCCCCACCTCTGCCACCCGCGCCCGAGGCGACGGCCAACCCGCTGACGCGGAAGCGGTTCTCGGCTTCGGCGACGACGTCTCGCCCACCGCCTCCCGCGAGGTCGACTTCAGCCTCTCGTTCGTGCCGGGCCTGGGCACGGTGCCGGACTCGCAGGACGTGCACGTCAGCAAGCTCGCGCTGGGCGTCATCGGCGACCTGCACCACAGCGTGCACGGCATCGACGCGGCAGGCGTCTTCACCATCGAGCGGGCCGGCATCCGGGGCGTGCAGGCCGCGGGCGTGTTCAACATGAACGAGGGTGGCGTCGAGGGCGTGCAGGCTGCCGGCACGTTCAACTACGCCCAAGAGTTGGTGCACGGCGTGCAGAGCTCCGGCGCCGTCAACGTGGCCCGCAGTGGCGTGCGCGGGGTGCAGGGGGCGGCGGCGACCAACGTGGCCATCGGACCGATCCACGGCGTCCAAGCGGCGGGCGCGGTCAATCTGGCCATCGACGGTGTCCACGGCGTCCAAGCGGCGGGGGCCGTCAACATCGCGCACGGAGACTCGCGGGGCCTGCAGCTCGCCGGCGCCTGCAACATCACCGACGAGCTGGCGGGCGCGCAAATCGGCACCGTCAACATCGCGTCGAAGGTCAAGGGGTTGCAACTGGGCGTGGTGAACATCGCCGACGAGGTCGACGGCGAGGCGATCGGTCTGCTCTCGATCATCGGCAACGGATACAAGCACATCGAGGTCTGGTCCGGCGACACCGCTGCCTTCAACGTCGGCGCCAAGCTGGGCGGTCGGCACGTGTACACGCTGTTCACGGGTGGCGTGATGTCGGCAGGGGACCTCGAGCGCTGGAATCTGGGCGTGGGTCTGGGCGGCCACTTGGATATCGGCCCGATCTATCTGGATATGGACGTCACGGGCAGCAGTCCGCACACGGGCTGGGACTGGGAGCGGGCCAACCACATGCTGTTGTCGCAAGCTCGCTTGGCCGTCGGCCTGCCGCTGGGCCGTCACTTGGCTCTGTTTGCCGGTGCTTCGTACAACGCTTCGTTCAGCTTCAAGGGCGCGCCGGCACCGTTTCCGTCCATCATGCCAGAGGCCCGTGAGCGCCAGCTGAACGACGACGTGTCGATGCGCATGTGGCCGGGCTTCTTCGCTGGCGTACGGCTGTAGCGTAACCCCGGCCGCGGTCGGCGGATCACGGCGTGCCCAACGCCTCCAGGTTGTCGAAAAGCACGATACCTTGGTCGGCGGGAAACTCACCCGGCTTTGGCGAAACGCCTTTCTGCAACACATACGAGATCTGGGTGACGTTGCGAAGCGTGCACGACATGCCCTCGACGACCTCACTGGGCGGCAGGTCGTCGATCTTTACCTGATACCGGTGCCACTTGTCATCCCCGCGGATCTGCACGGGATCCGGCAGCTTCAGCTCCGACCGCAGGTTCAGCCAGCACGGGTCCGGATGTTGCCGCGCTGCGTCCAGATAGCCGGCATCGGGACGGGGCTCGATGTAGCAGCCCAACGCCAGCTGCAGGTCGAACGGCTCGGCGCTCTTCGCCCAGAACGACAGGTACTTCGACTTGTCCAGCCGGGTCGACACCGCCAGTCGGTGCACAAGCGCAATGTACGTGTACGGAATGATCTTCTCGCACCCGCAGCCGCTGGCCGACCCGCGCTTGCTGTCGCAGCCGGCAAACGGCGTCATCTGGTTCTTCAGCGTCAGCTCGACCTTCATCGCGCGGGCCTTGGCACCGCTGACCGCCACCGGATCCGCCACATAGCCAAGCTTGACGCGGGTGACCGAACCGGGGAATTCCGCGGCGTTGCGGTCCGTGTGGACGTCGACACGCCACGGCGTCTGCCCCTTGCCCTTGCGGTCATAGCTGGCCAGCAGCTCGCGGACGGGCTCGTTCGGCGGCTCCTCGCTGACCAGAACCCACAACCGAGTCGGCTTGGGCTTTTCGACCTCGGGCTCCGCGGCGGGAGGCGGCGGAACCGGCGCGGCTGCGACAACGGGCGACATTTCTGATGGAATTGCCGTTTCCGGAGGCGGTGGACGCGACTCGGGTTGGCACGCCACCGCCAGCCAGCCCAAGGCCAGCCACACCATCGTCTGGCAGCGCGCGTTCTCGGTACCCACGGCCCTCCAGATCGGTCGCATCCGCAGCCCCTTCATGCCAAGCCCCCTCGCCCCGCACCTGCGTGCCATTTTCGACCCTATGCCGCGGACTGTTCGCCGGACTGCTGAATGCGCGGTGCGACCGTGTACCGCCCGGCAGGCCGCTCGTCAAGCAACGGTTTTTGTCATGCGTTCCAATGAATTGAACAACGCATCGGCCATGTTCCTGGCATTGGCTTCGCTCGCGACGTGGGAGGGAACCCACACGACGCAATCCTTTCGTGTCATTTTGGGACACACCCAATCGTCGCAATTTGGCACGGTCGTCAACCCCTGCTAGGATCGGCCCAGCGACGACTCGCCATCCCCCCAGCGATGCTCACGCAGTCCAAAGAACTCCCGCGCGAGGGGCGAGGGGAGAACCTATGGACCCTTTGCGCGCACGGGTTGCCCGCGGTCAGGAGTACCATGTTGCTTCGAAAGCTCGTCTTTACGCTGATGGGACTCGGTCTTGCCGTTCCTGCTCTGGCTGAGGAGGCGCCCGCCGCTGCTCCGGCCGCGGCTTCTGCTGCTCAGGCCGACGCCGCCACGGCTCCTGCGGAGGCCGCCGCGCTTCCGGTTGCCGCGACGCCCACGACCAACCCGGGGCCGCGCCCGAAGATGTGGCCTGACGACCAGACGTGGCCCAAGACCGGCAAGACGCTGTTGCTGCCGCTGATCGACGCCACGGTGCACTTTCCCAAGGACTCGCCGAACACCTGGATTCTGCTGCCCGAGCTGGGCGGCGACGGCCGCGACTCGCACGCCACGCGCATCCAGCGTTCGGCCGGCGGTCCGCCCGTCGAGATCGAGATCCGCTTCACCGCGATCACCCTGTCGAGCATCTTCGATCCGTGCGGCGACTACTGGGGCGACTTTCCGGACGTGAAGCACTTCGACCGCACCAGCGCCTGGCCGCAGCGCATCGAGACCAAGATGGGCCGCTTTGGCAACACCTACATCGCCTGCCTGGCGCTGAAGCAAGACGACCGCAAGTGCTACTCGGACTTCCGCACCGAGACCTCGACCACCATCACGATCGG
>CAYURO010000042.1:0-34830 GCA_964447285.1 uncultured Enterobacteriaceae bacterium
GTGGATTACGACGCGGCAGTGGGACGGGCGATCTACGCGGGGCGAAAGAAAGTTCGCCCAACACATAGACGTGCTTGATTTCAGAATGTTACGCACCATCCCCGTGGCGCGGGGCTGATGGACGGTGATGCCAACCCCAAGGTCATCGGCCACCAAGACCGTCCAGGGGGGTTACGACGCCCTGCCCGCGCCCCACGCCCTTCCGAAAAAGAACTGAAACGGCACGTGAATGCGCCCGGCCCACGACCCCTCGGCGTGCAAGCCGTCGGGAAAGCTGAACGCCAACAGGTCGCCGCCCAGTCGAAAGCCGCGATGCACCAGCAGGTCGCGCATCGCATTGGTCGCGTCGAAGTTGTCGCGCGGCCAGCCGCTGTCCATGTACAGGCGAACTGGCCGCTTGGGCTCGGCCGCAATCCGCTGAAACAGGTCGTCCTGATAGCCAAACGTGCTGCTGAGGCACCCGGCGTTGCCAAAGACCTCTGGGTACTGCCACGCCAGGAACAGCGACACGACGCCGCCCAGGGACGAGCCCATCACGACCGTGTCCTGCGGTCCCGGGCGGGTGCGAAACTGCAAGTCAATTTCGGGCTTGATGGTCTCGACCAGGAACGCACCGTACGACTCGTAGCCCGGCTTGGTGTAGTCGTGCATCCGGTCGGCCGGTGCCACCCCGACCACAATCGCCTTGCGCACCGCGTTCATGCGGTCCAGTCGGTCCATGGTCTCGTCGACCTGCCACTCGTTGCCGCCGAACGCCTCTTCGGGAAAGAACAGGTTCTGGCCGTCCTGCATGTACAGCACCGGATACGTGCGCAGCGTGTTTTCGTCATACCCGGGCGGCAGATAGACGCGGGCCGTGTGCGACCGGCCGTCGTGGTCGAAGCGCAAGATGTCGGTCACGCGTCCGCGGTCCTCGACACGAAAGTAGGGCCACAGATCAGGGTCGGGCTCGTGCGCACTCAGGACGTAGTCGCTGCCCTTGCACCACAGCACCTGGCCGTCCACGTGCAGACAGGGCTTCATCGCCAGGAACATGTCGGGAAATTCGACATCGAACACGGCGCCTTCCGCAGACGACTCGCACGGTTCCACGTCGCGGTCCCAGTCCACCGCCGTGCGCAGGACCAGACGACCTTGGCCAACGGGGTAGTGGACGGCAACGTGCATGGCGAGTCTCCAGATACCGGGCTAGGGAAAGACGAGAGAATAGCCAGCCGCCTTCCACGCCATCATGCCGCCGGTCAGGTGCTCGATGTGCTTGTAACCCAAGGCGATCAACTGGTTGCCGGCATAGGTGCTCATGCCACCGCTCTTGCAGGTCAGGACGGTGTGGCGGTTCAGGTCAGGGCCGATGTAGGCGGCGATCGCGGCCACTTCCAGATAGGAGATGCTGATGTCCGTCTGGGGAATGAGCCCCTCGAACGGCACGTGGACATCGATCATCGGGAAATCCTTGGTCTCCAGCATCGTGTGCAGCTGCTGCGGCGACAGCTGGCCCAGCGTGACAGGGGCCACGTCGGCCTCAGCGTCGGGCACAACCGTCTCCGCGTCGGCATCGGACATGTCGTCCTCGGGAAAGATGCAGTCCGTCTGCGTTTGCACATCCGTGGCACCCGCGTCCGGCAGGGTGTCCAGCGGTGCTTCCACGTCGGTGGGCTCCGTCACGTCCGCCGCAACGTCTTGCGGCTCAGGCATGTCGGCGGCGACGTCGAGAGGCTCGGGCGCGTCGGCCTCGACCTGCAGCGCATCGGGCGTGTCGGAGGCAGCTGCGTCAACGGGAGTGGACACCGGGTCGGACTCGCAAGCAGCCAGAGCGAGGACCACGAACAGCAGAGCGAAGTTGCGCATGTGTGCCTTGAAGGGGGGAGGTTCCGCCGAATCGGGCGGCCAGCGAGACGCTCGCAGGATCCGGGGGGCGCCGTCAACCGCCGCGACAACGACGGTCGGCCCACCGACGCGCGATGGCCCAGCTGGGGCGGCCGCATCCCCTGAGGCCACGTGGGCCGGGGCGTCTCCTTGCGGTGGCCCTGTCCGTGTGGGACGCTGCCTGCGCAAGCGTTTTCTTCCGGGAGGCGGTCATGCGTGCGACTTCGTTGTCCTTTGGCGTGCTGATGCTGACCGTGGGCCTGCTGGCGGCGGCTCCGGCGTTTGCAGGCGCCTGCACCGGCAAGGTCAACGGCCTGTGGTGCGACGGCAACAATCTCGTGAATTGCCAAGGCGGCAACGTCGCTTCGTCCCAAAGCTGCCCGAACGGCTGCCAGTCCATGCCCGACGGCGTGCCCGACCAGTGCAAAGCGGCGGCCGGCTTCTGCTCCGGCAAGCAAAACGGCCTGTGGTGCGACGGCGACAAGCTGGTCAATTGCCAAGGTGGCGCGGTCGCTTCCAGCCAGACCTGCGCGAACGGCTGCCAGTCGATGCCGGTCGGAACCCCGGATGCGTGCAAGGCGGCTGCGGGTTTCTGCGGCGGCAAACAGAACGGCAAGTGGTGCGACGGCGACAAGCTGGTCAACTGCCAAGGCGGCGCGGTCGCTTCCAGCCAGACCTGTGACAACGGCTGCGAGTCGATGCCCGTAGGCACCCCCGACCAGTGCAAGCCCGATACGACGCCCACCGGCCCCTGCTCCAGCAAGTCCGACGGCAAGTGGTGCGACGGCTCCAAGCTGCTGACGTGCAAGGGCGGCAACATCTCGTCCAGCCAGGACTGCGCGAACGGCTGCCAGTCGATGCCCGCCGGAACGTCGGACCAGTGCAAGAACGACCCTACGCCAACCGGCTTCTGCTCCAACAAGGCCGACGGCGCATGGTGCGACGGCAACGCGCTGCAGCAGTGCAAGTCGGGTCAGGCAACCTCCTCCCAAGACTGCAAGAACGGCTGCCAGTCCATGCCCGCCGGCACCCCCGACCAGTGCAAGGCCGACGCGGTTCAGCCGACGTTCTGCACCGGCAAGGCCGACGGCCCTTGGTGCGACGGCACGGCCCTGCGGACCTGCCAGAACGGCACCGTGGCCAGCTCGTCCGAGTGTCCCGCTGGTTGCCAGACCAACCCTCCCGGCACGCCCGACGCCTGCAAGCCCAAGCCCATCGACGGTCTGGACCCGTGCAAGGGCAAGGCCGACGGCGCGTACTGTCTCGGAGCCCAGCTGGTCGAGTGCCTCAAGGGCAATTCGCAGACCCTGGCGCCCTGCCCGAACGGCTGCCTGGTCAAGCCGCCCGGCACCCCCGACGTCTGCGCACCTGCGGCCACCGACGACTGCACGATGCTGCCCGACGGCCAGTGGTGCAGCGACGTCAACCTGCTGAAATGCAAGGGCAAGCAGCTGATCGCCGCGATGTCGTGCGCCCAAGGCTGTCTGGCGATGGGCGGCAAGGGCTCGGCCGTTTGCAAGGCCACCACCACCGGATTCTGCGGCGCCAAGACCAACGGCGACTGGTGCGACGGCGAGCTGCTGACGACGTGCACGTCGGGCAAGACGTCGAAGGTCGTGCCGTGCTCTGCCGGCTGCCAGACGAACCCGCCCGGAACGGCCGACGCGTGCGCGTTCAAGGTGCCCAATCCTCCCCGCAGCGGCGAGGGCGGCCTGTTGACCCCGATCGAGTTCAAGGGCTGCGCCACCTTTACGGGCTTCGTCGACCTGTGGAAGGACTCGGGCCTGCCCGTCTGGGACCAGAAAGACCCCAAGTGGGGCGGCGACCAGCTGGGCACCTGCCCCGGCCTGACGATCCACAACTCCGGATGCACCATCACGTCCTTGTCGATGATGCACAACCTGCTGGACCTGACCCGGACGATCGGCAGCGAGTCGGGCAACGACCCCGGTTTCGAGAACAAGTGGCGCAAGGCCGAGTCCGGCGGCTACGGCACGACCGACCCCTATCCGTATGGCGGCAAGATGGTCACGGGCGACTGTCTGGTCGCGTGGTCGGAAGCCGCGGGAGGCCTGGTCCCCCACGACAAGCACAACGACTCGAACAGCTGCCTGACGCAGGTCGCCGCGCAATTCATCGCCAATTCGCTCAACGCCGGGATGCCCGTCGTCGCCGGCGTGCACTGGCCCGAGAACCCGTCGCAGCACGACGAGGCCGAGAACTGGCACTGGGTGCTGGTCGTCGGCGCCGACAAGGACGGCCTGATCATCAACGACCCGTGGGGCGGCAAAGAGCGGGTGCGCCTGTCGCAGGGCGGTCTGGGCAGCTACACGGTCGACACGCTCTACACGTTCTGGTCCGGCGGCAACGGCAACGGCAACTTCAAGGGCGCCGCGCTGGACGAGATGGGCGTGCCGCGCGCCGATGAGGACCTGCCCAACAGCCTGCCGATCCTGGGCCAGCCCCAGACGCAGCCCGACGCCGGAGCGACCGACACGACCTCGGCGCCCTACTACGGCTCGCCCAACAGCGGATCGTGCACCGCCAGCCCGATGGCTCCGCTGGGGGGTTGGCTGGTTGGATTTGCGGTGATGGTGGTGGGTTTGGTGTTGCGGCGGCGGCGCGCCAGCTAGCTGCACCCACCGCCCCCCAACCCGCATCCAACCCCAAGTCACGCCGGCGCCGCCCCCCGCGCGCCTGCCCTTCCCCCAAGGAGAACCCCATGTCTCAAACCCACTTCCGCGGCACCCCAGTCCAAACCAGCGGCGACCTCCCCGCCATCGGCACCTCGGCCCCAAGCTTCACCCTCACGAAAGCCGATCTGGGCGCCGCCAGCCTGGGCGACTTCGCGGGCAAGAAGCTGGTGCTGAACGTGTTCCCCAGTATCGACACCGGCGTCTGCGCTGCATCGGTGCGTCGGTTCAACGCCGAGGCCAGCCAGCTGCCCAACACCACGGTGCTGTGCATCTCGCGCGATCTGCCGTTTGCGCTCAACCGCTTCTGCGCGGCCGAGGGCCTGACGAACGTCGTCACCCTCAGCGACTACCGCACCCAAGCCTTCGGTGCCGCGTACGGTCTGGAGCTGACGGGCAGCCCGCTGGCCGGCCTGCTGGCCCGCTCGGTATTCGTGGTCGACGAGAAGGGAACCGTCACGTACGCGCAGCTGGTGCCCGAGATCACGCAAGAGCCCGACTATGCCGCCGCGCTGGCCGCGCTGTAGACCCGCTGCAACCCTGTGACAGCCCTTCGCAATCAGCCGACCGCCTCGCCCCAGCGGGTCACAGCGACCACACGTGGTTTTCCTTGAACGGCGACTTGAGGTCGGCGCCGATCCGACGCACCGCTGCACTCTTGGCAAACCGATGGTCCAGCCAGCGACGGGCCTCGGTGCGCGGGTGGCCGCCATCGCAGCGAAAATCGTCGTACAGCGAGAGGTCGGTGTCGTCGTGGAACGGCAGAACTTCCGTGATGCCGAACTGCTCGGGCGCGCGGTGCATCGGGCTGCGGCGCGGCAGGTTCAGGATCGCGAGATTTAGCGCGTGGATGGCGTCGGCCTCGTCCTCGACCAGCCGCAGCGTTGCCTCGCGATCGTCGTCGGTCTCCGTCGGCACGCCGAACAGCAGGTAGACGTAGCTGCGGATGCCCGCGCGGTGCAGCGTCCGCAGCACCCGGCGCGACAAGTCCGGGTCGCCGCTGCCCTTGCCCAGCAGCCCCAGGATCCGCGGCGACCCCGTCTCGATGCCCAGCTGCAGCATCGCGCAGCCGCCCTGAGCCAGCAGCGCGGCGAACTCCGGGTCGGCAAAAGGACGCTCGACCCGCACAAACCCCTTCCACTGCAACGGCAATCGGTCGCGACGGATCACTTCAGCGGCGCGACCCAGGTGCGCTGGCGGCAGCGCCGAGTCGGTGAAGTGCAGCATCGCGCCGTCGGGAAAGCGGTCGGCAATCGCGTGCAGCCAGGCTTCCAGTCCGTCCTGACCGCAAGGCTGCAGCCGAGGATGCAGGTGGTCGGGGCAGAACGTGCACTTGCGCCAGTAACAGCCGCGCCCAAGCACCGCGGGCACGGTCGGCCGGGGCGCCAGGTACTGCGACCAGTCGACCTGATCCAGCGCGACGGACAGCGGGGCGTCGTCCAACGGCGACGGCGGCGGTCGCGTCCAAGTGGGGTCGTCCGCGTCTTGCCGGGCCAGCTGCTGCAGTTCCGCATCGGTTCCCGCAAGCACCTGATCGAACAGGTCAAACGGCGCACCCTCGCAGCGCATCTCCGCCGCCAGCCAGCAGGCGACCAGCGGCCCTCCCAAGATCCGCCGCACGCCAGGCAGCTCGTCTCGCAGCAGACGTGCCAGCCGAAACGCCGCCGGAGCCTGCATCTGGAAAGTGACGGAAATGCCCACTTGCTGCACGTTTGATGCACGGATGCTCGGGATCAGCACTTCAAGGAAGTAGGCGTCGAAGGGCTGGACCGTCTCTGACAGCACCGCCAGACCGGCACGCGACTCAGGACGCAAGGTCGGGTGCGACGCCGTGTAGTTCGCGATACCCACCTGAATGCCGGGAAACGGAGCGGACGCCAGCCGCAGCGCCTGTTCCAGATGGTTGACGGCCGAGGTGTAGACCTTGCGGTCGCGGTAGGTCGCCGGATCTTGCAGCGGCCGCACCGCCGAGACTGAGCGGACGGCGCGGCGGAAGGCCGGAACATCCTTTGCGAACTGTGGATCTCGCGCCACCTGCGCAAGCGTCGCTTGCAGGCGATCGCCGTCCAGCGCAAAGCGGTGCCAGCCGATCGAGGCATCGACCGCGTGGGCACGACCGCCGAACCGACGCACCAGCTCTGCCGCCGCAAAGGCAGACAGGCCGGGCTCGGAAGGCTTGATGGGCGGAGGGGTGACAAAGACGATCGACATGAGGCGGCGCAGTGTAGCGGGAGTCGCGCCTCGTCGTAACGTCCTATGCGGTCGCGAAGTCCTGGAACAGCACGCTCGACAGGTAGCGCTCGCCAGCGTCGGGTAGGATCACGACGATCAACTTGCCCTTGTTCTCAGGACGGCTGGCCACGCGCACAGCCACCGCCGCTGCCGCACCACACGAGATACCGACCGTGATGCCTTCTTCGCGGTGCAGCCGACGCGCCATCTCGACGGCCTCGTCGTTCGTCACCAGCGCGACCTCGTCCACCAGCGACAGGTCCAGCACGTCCGGCTTGAAGCCCGCGCCAATGCCCTGAATCTTGTGCGGACCCGGCTTGGGCGGCAGACCGGCCACGATCGCCGTCAGCACCGGCGAGTCGGCTGGCTCGACGGCGATCGACTGAATCGCCTTGCCCTTGGCCTGCTTGATGTACTTGGACACGCCGGTGATGGTGCCGCCGGTGCCGACGCCAGCCA
The DNA here is from genome assembly GCA_964447285.1 of uncultured Enterobacteriaceae bacterium. GTDB lineage: Bacteria > Myxococcota_A > UBA9042 > UBA9042 > UBA9042 > CAJBNH01. The sequence goes on from CAYURO010000042.1 coordinate 7,251, forward strand.
CCAGGATGTCGATCGCGCCGTCGGTGTCGTCCCAGATCTCAGGTCCCGTGGTCTGGAAGTGGATCTCGGGGTTGGCGGGATTCTTGAACTGCTGCGGCAGGTAGTACTTTTCGGGGTCGCTGTCGGCGATCTCCTGCGCCTTGGCAATCGCGCCCGGCATGCCCTTGGCGCCCTCGGTCAGCACCAGCTTGGCACCAAACGCCAGCAGCATCCGCCGCCGCTCGATCGACATGGTCTCGGGCATGGTCAGGATCAGCGGATAGCCGCGCGCCGCGCAGACATACGCCAAGGCGATGCCGGTGTTGCCGCTGGTGGGCTCGACGATCGTCTTGTCGGTCGAGCCGGGCGTCAGAATGCCCTGCTTCTCAGCCGCCCAGATCATGCCCGCGCCGATGCGGCACTTGACGGAATACGCGGGGTTGCGGCCCTCGATCTTGGCCACCACGGTCGCGCCGGTGCCGGCAGAGATGCGGTTGAGGCGGACAAGCGGCGTGTGACCGATGCTGAGGCTGTTGTCGTCGTAGATGCGGCTCACTGGGTCTCCTGGGGGAGGTCGCCTCCCGAGGTCATGGGGTTGAAACGGTTGCGGTCAGATGTCGAAGTCGAGCACGCCCCGGCGGCTCTCGACGCGCAGCACCAGCTCCGCAATCGTCACCTGATCCAAGGACTTGCGAATGGCCACGCCCACCTCGCGCCAGAGCTCGCGGACGATGGCCTCCATGTCGTCCTCCGGCCCGGACGGGCGCGGCTTGCGCTCGGACCCCAAGGCCAGGGGACCGTCGATCGTCTCCAGCACTTCCGTCACGGTGATGGCGCTGGTCGGCTTGGCCAGCGCGTGCCCACCGTCCGGACCGCGCCGACTGCGGAGCAAACCGGCCTTGCGCAGGTCGACCAAGATCGCCTCGAGGTACTTCTCCGGTACTTGGGCCTGCGAAGCGATCTCGGACGTCTTCATCGTCTTGTCGCTGCCGGGTGAGCCCAGGACTTGCAGGGCACGCAAGGCATATTCGGTTCTCAGGGACACGCGCATGGTCATTTCCTATCAATCAAACAGGAAAGGAAGATTACCGCTGCCCGGGCGGATGTCAAGGCTTCCACCCGGTGCAATGTTCGCAAAGGAACCGCTACCGGTTGATCGCCTGACCGGCCTCGGCTAGCGTCCGCGCCCCGCTCCGCTCCTTCGTTTCGCTGAGGTCTCGCCTTGCTGCGCCGTCCCTTCCAATCCCCGGTTGCTCGGGGCCTGCTGCTGACTTGCGCCCTGACCGTGCTGGCCAGTACGGCCTGGCCGACGGCATCCGTCTACGCCGCACCACAATGCCGCAGTCGGTCGATCGGGGCGCCGACCCACGGCCGTCTGGCGGCGGGACGCCGACTGCCATCCTGGGGCAACCACTATGCGGTCCAGCCGTTCACCGTGCGCAACGGCTACGTCTGGGGCACCTGCGAGTTGATCGATGGACTGCGCTGGGTCGCCGACGAGCTCGCTGGTACGCTGCGGGGACGCCCACTCGCCATCGGCAACCTCAGCCCGCAGAAGGGCGGCGAGATGCCCATCTCCAGCTCGCACGAGTCGGGCCGCGACGTGGACGTGGCGCCGCTGATGGCCGACGACGCGGGTCGACCGATCCCCAGCTATTATCATCACTTCGACCGCGACGGCATCTCGCGCTCCCACGGCGCCCGGTTCCGCTTCGACGTCGCCCGCAACTGGCGGCTGGTCGAGGTGATCCTCGCGTGCCCGCACTTTGAGGTCGAGAAGCTGGTCATCGCCCCGTACTTGCGCGACTCGCTGCTGGCGTATGCCCGTCAACAGGGCGCGGCGCCTGAGCTTTTGGGTCTGGCGGAGAGAAAGCTGGTACCCCCGTGGCCCGGCGTCAAGCTGCACGACAACCACTTCCATCTGCGAATTGCGTGCTCGGTTGCGGACTTGGCCGCCGGGTGCCAGGACTCGATGCCGCCGCGGGTGGCGTTCTAGCCCGCAGCTCCGGACCCGCGGTTCGGCTGCGGCCACCGCTTTCTTGCGCGCCCGCCCGTTCCGCGATAGGCCCCAATCGTCCCGTCGTCGGAGGCCCCCCATGCAACGCCGTCAGTTTCTGGAGTCCTTGGTTCTGTCGACGGTCGCGCTGCCCCTTGCGCGAGCGTACGGCGTGGACGCGTCGGCGCTGCCGCAGGCCTTGGGCGTGCCGGATCCCAAGCCGTACAACTTCAAGCCCAGCGTGGCGAAATTGCCCGCTTGGACGTTGGGTGACGCGAGCCAGCACGACAAGTGGACGCTGATGTTCCGCGGCAACCTTTCGCACACCTTCTACGGGTCAGGGACGCTGCCCACCGAGCCCAAGCTGCTTTGGAAGTTCCAGATGTCGGAATACGCAACGCTGAAGCACGGCGAGCCGACGGTCTGGAAGGGCCCCGGCTGGACCGGCCAGTCGCTGCGGTATGGCGACTACGTCTGGATCGGATCGACCGGCGGCCACATGCACTGCTTCGAGGCGATGACCGGCAAGCTGGTGTGGGTGTTCGCCGCCCAGCGCATGATCAAGGGCTCGCCGTGCCTGTGGTCGAACCGGCTGTACTTCGTCTGCGTGGACAACTACTTGCGCTGCCTGGACGCCGCGACCGGCAAGCTGTTGTGGCAGTGGCGCTCGCCGAACGACGTGGACTCGTCGCCCTGCGTCTACCAAGGACGGCTGTACGTCGGCGGCGAGGACGGCGCGGTCAAGTGCTTCGACCCGCTGACCGGCAAGCTGCACTGGAAGAAGGATTTTGGCGTGGGGTGCTGCGAGAAGCCGGGGTCGGGCGGCATCGAGTCCAGCATCGCGATCGCGAGTGGCCGCGCCTACTTCGGTCATCTGGACGGCCACGTGCGGGCCATCGACCCCGTGGACGGCAAGCTGCTGTGGGCAACCCAGATCGGCGGCGACACCGACGCCTCGCCCGTCATCGTCGGCGACCGCTTGTGGATCGGCACCGAAGAACCCAATGACGCGGGCGAGAGCTTCTTCTGCCTCTCCGCCACCGACGGCCGCAAGCTGTGGGCGCGCAAGCTGGGCGGCATCTGGTCCTCGGCGGCCGTGGTCGACGGCGAGCTCTATGTCGGCACGCACGGCGGCAAGATGCTGTGTCTGGACCCGGCAAGCGGCGACACGATCTGGACCTACGAGATCGGCATCTCGACTTGGAATTCGCCGATGGTGCTGGACGGCAAGGTCCTGTTTGGCGCTTACGACCGGTACTACCGGATGCTCGACGCCGCCACCGGCAAGCTGCTGTGGAAGTACGACGTCGGCGACCGTTGCCACTCTGCCGCCGCAATTGCCGACGGCCGGATCTGGGTCGGCAGTGCAAGCGGCAACTACTACTGCTTCGGCTGACCCCTTCTTCAGTGCCCGTGGCGGCCCCCGCCCAGCTCGGAGTCCGACGTGCCCGTCCGGTTCGGCGAAATGATGGCGGTGACGTGTGGTCTGGCCTGGGCCGTCTCGGTCGTCCTGTTCCGGCGCGTGGGCGACACGGATCCCAGGGCTCTGAATCTCTTCAAGAACACGGTCGCGTCGCTGATGCTGCTGGCCACGCTGGCCATCATGGGACAGGGCTTCGACCTGCATCGGTCTACCGAGGACTGGGTCCGGCTGCTCGGCTCGAGCTTGCTGGGCCTGACCGTGGGCGACACGCTGTTTTTCGCGGGGCTGCAGCGCATTGGCGCGAGCGTGGCGGCCGTCACCGACTGCACGTACTCCCCCGTGGTGCTGCTCTTTTCGGTCTTGCTGCTGGGGGAGGCGCTGTCGCCCGGTCTCCTGGTGGGGCTGCCGCTCGTCGTGATCGGCTTGCTGGTGGTGGCATGGAGATCGGAACCCAAAGGCAAACCAGGCACTTCCACCGAAGCGAGCAAGCCCGTCGACCGTTTGGGCGTGCTGTTTGCGATGGGCGGCGTCGCTTGCTCTGCGCTGGGCGCGGTGATGGCCAAGCCCGCGCTCGAGCGCAGCGGCCTCGTCGAAGCGACCGCGGTGCGCATGGTGTTTTCCAGTCTCACCCTGGTCTTGTGGCAGGTGGCGTCTGGTCGGACGCGGTCGTCGTGGCAGCTCTTCCTGCCGCACCCCCGCTGGCGGTGGATGCTGCCCGCGACCGTGATGGGCTCGTACCTGTCGATGCTGTTGTGGCTTGGGGGCTTCAAATACGCCCCGGCCAGCACGGCGGCACTGCTGAACCAGCTGGCGACGGTCTTTCTGCTGGTCCTGTCGGCGACGCTGGGCGGCGAGGTGGTGCCCGTGCGCCGATGGGCGGGGGCGGCGATCGCGTTCAGCGGGGCCATGGTCGTGCTGGCCGGCAGCCACGGCTTGTCATGGAACCCTTTGTGAATCGCTTGGGCGTGGTTTGGCTCTGACCGGCGTTCCCCCCACTTGGCGCGCCGGAGAGTCCATGCACCGCAACTTCGCTTCCTTGCTTCGCTTTTCCCTGATGATCGTCTCGTTGACGGCCCTGACCGCGTGCAAGGATCCGTCGTCCATCGTCGCCGTGCCGCTGACCGAGCCCGCGTCGGCCCCGGCCGCAGGGGGCATTCGGCGCGTCGACGCCCCGACCTTTCAGCAGCTGCATGAGAAGCTGGGGGGCATCCTGCTGGACGTCCGGGCGCCCGGTGAGACGGCTCGAGCGCGCATCGCCGGTGCGAGTCTGGTGGACCTGTCAGACCCGCGGTTCGAGCAGCGGATCTCCCTGATGCAGAAGGACAAACCGGTGTTTGTGTACTGCGCATCCGGCAGCCGCAGTACCGCTGCCTCACGCATCCTGCAACGCCACGGTTTCGGGCAGGTTTACGATCTGGGTCCCGGCTTGATGGGTTGGATGCGGGCTGGGCTGCCGGTAGAGCGAGGGGCCTCCGCCGACGACGCTGCCGCCCAAGGGATGGAACCCTCCGCATTCGATGCCCTTTTGGCCAAGGACAAGGTGGTGCTGGTCGACTTCCACACGCCCTGGTGCGCGCCCTGCAGGAAGATGGCGCCGGTCGTCGACGACATGGCCAAGCGCTGGCAAGGCCGCGCTTTGGTGACACGGGTGGATGTCGAGTCCAGTGAGGCTTTGGCCGCCCGCGAACACGTCGAGGGTGTGCCGCTGTTCGTGCTGTACGTGGGTGGCAAGGAGCAGTGGCGCAAGTCCGGCGAGCAGTCCCGTGAAGCCCTGGATGCGGAGCTGCAGCGCGCCCTCACGTTGTAGAACGCTCTGCCCGATTCGCCGCGCTGTCTACAGTTGCCGCGTGCCGATGCCGGGTCCCACCGACGCGGCCACCGGGGCAGACAGCACTTCCTCAGGACCTTCTTCTATCGCGCTGCGGAACGCGGCCTGACGCAGCGTGCGGCGCAGGTCGGCCGGATCCACGCCGTATTCCAAGAGCTTGCGATACAACGTCGACTTGCCGATCTGCAGCTCGCGCCGCGCAGCCGCCAGATTGCCGCCGTGGGCCTGAATCGCATCGAAGATCGCCGTGCGCTCAATCGACGCAAGGGCCCGCCGGGGACCCGCCGCATCGCCGCCGGGACGCGGGGTCAAAGGTGCTGCGGCCCGGTCCTTGGTCGGCGTCTCGATCGGACCCAGCGGCCGGATCGTCAGGTCGGTGGTGCGCAGCTCGTCACCATGGGACGCCAGCAGCGCCGCGTGCAGGGTGCTCTGCAGCTCGCGCACGTTGCCCGGCCAGTGCCACTGCGCCAGCATGTCCAGCATCGCCGGCTCAACCCGCGGCACGGGACGCCCTTCGCTCTGGCACAACGGCGGCAACAGCGCGTCGACCAGGTCGGGGATGTCTTCCAGCCGGTCGCGCAGGGGCGGCACGGTCAACTCGGCCACGGCCACGCGGAAGAACAGGTCCTCGCGGAACCGCCCAGCCACGACGGCGCCACGCAGATCGCGGTGGGTCGCGGCGATCAGCCGGAAGTCCGAGCTGACCTCAACGGTACCGCCGATGCGGTAGAAGCTGCGCTCCTGCAGTACGCGAAGGAGTCGAGACTGATTCGCATTGGTCAGCTCGGCGATCTCGTCCAGGAACACCGTGCCGCCGTCAGCCTGCTCAAAGCGGCCGATGCGCCGCTGCAAGGCGCCGGTGAAGGCCGCGCGCTCGTGTCCGAACAGCTCCGAGTCCTGCAACCCCTCAGGCATCGCTGCGCAATTCACGGGCACGAAACGCCGGTCCGCACGCGTGCTGAGACCGTGGATCGCCCGCGCGACGATCTCCTTGCCCGTCCCCGTCTCTCCGTAGATCAACACGCTGACGCGACCGCCCGCGACGCGGTGAATCTCCTTGCGCAGGCGACGCATGACCGCCGAACGACCGTCCAGCCCCAGCACCTCGGGGTCCTGGTCTGCGGCCAGACGGTCCAGACGCCGGGTCATCGCATGGGCCGCCACCGCATTGCGCACGACGGTCTGCAGCCGCACCGGCTCGACCGGCTTGGTCAGGAAGTCCCACGCGCCGCCTTGGACCGCCTGCACGGCCAGATCGATCGAACCGTGGCCCGTCAGCACCACCACGGGCACGGTCGGGTCCACCGCCTTGATTCGAGTCAGCAACTCGAGTCCGTCCGAGTCCGGCAGCACCAGATCCAGGCAAATCGCGGCGGGCGGGCTCTGTCGAATCGAGTCCAGACACGCAGCCGCCGTCGCCACGCCGTGGGTCTGAAAGCCGACCGCTCGCAGCCAGCGGGACACGATCTCGCGCGCGGCCGGTTCGTCATCGACCACCAGCACGGGCCAGTCCATCTCATTGGTTGTCGGCATGCGCTTGTCTCCGTCGTCTTGCCAAGTCCGATTGCACTTCCGTCAGGCCTCTCGACTTTCACCGTCCGGATCGCGCAGGCTGCACTTCGCGACGGCCGCGAACAGTGAACACCGCCGTCCTCATAAGCACGTCGCGTGCCAAGTTGGGGCATTCCCACAGTACGGTCATGGAATCGAGAGGTTCGACCTGAAACACTGCGCCGGAACGGAACCTTCCTTTTAGGGTAACACGTTTCCAATTGAGACACATGACGCTTCTTGACACGCATCAATCTGAGACAGCGGGGCAAGATCGGGCGTTTGCCTGGGACGGAATGCGCAGACTGCGCCCCAAGATGACGCTTTTTGTTCGCTGCGCCGCCGCTGCCCCTGCCACGGAAGTCGCCATGCGGACCTCACTCCCGTCCCCGGGAATCCACTCCCGCTTCTGGCCCCGCGGCGGAAGAGGCGCCCTGACGGCCACACTCATCGCTTGGTCCCTGCTGGGGTGCGCGCCCGACGGCACCGTCCCCGGACCCGAGGCATCTACCGCTGAGACCTCTGCCGATGCGTGGTTGGACGGCTCTGACGCCCTCGACGCGCCCCTTGATGCGCCGCAAGACCTTGTCGACGCAAGTGATCTGCCGGACATGCCCGACTCCGACCTAGCCCTGCCCGACGGCGCCACCGCCGACGTCATGCCGGTCGATGTCACCGCCGACACCGCCGTCGACACCACGTGGCCGGACGATGTTGCGCTGACCGGAGCGTACGCTGATCTGGAGGGATTGCAGGGACCTGCGCTGTCCCACGCGCTGTGCGAGATGGTGCGCGTCGGCTACAAGTCGCTGTCCTACGATCAGGCGCGCATCGAGCTCTTTCAGGTGGTCGAGGCCTACGACGGCGACGTCCACGAGATCTACACCGGCGCGTGGCTGCCGCAGAACTTGTCCCAGCTGAATACGGAGCACACGTGGCCGCAGAGTCTGGGCGCAACCGGCGCCGCCAAGTCCGATCTGCATCACCTGATGCCGGCGCTGGCCGACTTCAACAGCGCACGCGGCAACTTGCCCTACGGCAAGGTGAAGTATGTCAACTGGCCGAACTCTCCGATGGGCAACGCCAGCTGCACGGACCACTGGCCAGGCAACCCGGGGGGCTGCTTCTCGTTCCGCGGCAAGGACGCAAGCGGGGTGCAACTGTTCGAACCCCGCGACGCCCACAAAGGCAACGCCGCGCGTGCACTGTTCTATTTCGCAGTCCGCTGGGGCAGCACCGACTGCAAGCCCCGACCTTTCTCTGATCTGGACCCCGCGCACCCGGCGGTCACCGTCGCCACTTTGAAGGTCTGGAACTTCCTGGACCCGCCGGACGACGCCGAGCGCGACCGCAACGACCGCATCGAGAAGCTGCAGAAGACGCGCAACCCGTTCATCGACCACCCGGAGCTCGTCGACCACGTGGGGTTCTGATCGAGCCGCGCCGCGACTTCGTGGGGTCGAATTGGCCCGCGGCCACCGCCTGTTCGGGCACGTCAGGTTCGCGTTGCATTGTGCAGCAGGGTGATCCTACTCTTGCGCCCTTGCGCCCGGGCCGCGCCGACGTTGCGTCCGTCATCTCCTCCTCCTGCCAGGAAGCTATGTCCATGACTGCACTCTCTCGCTTTTCCGTGTCTGCTGCCGTGTGCCTGACACTCGTGGCCTGCTCCACCACCTCGACGGGCGGCGGCGGCTACTACTTTCCCGACGGCACGGTGACGCCCGACACCAAGACGGACCTCGTCGACACGACGCCCGACGACACGCTGAGTGACATCGCTACGCCACTGGACACGCTCCAGGACGGCACCGAGAGCGACACCTCTCTGCCCGACACCTGCCAGGGCACCGACTGCCCGTTCTCGTGCACGCCCGATGCCATCTACTGCGACGGCAAGTCGGTGATGAAGTGCAACGCCGACGGCAAGTCCGGCACGGTCGAAAAAGTCTGTCCCAGCGGCGAGTTCTGCAAGGACGGCGGCTGCGCCGCGCTTGCGTGCGCCCCGAACGAGGCGACCTGTTTCGGCACGGTGGCGACCAAGTGCAAGGCCGACGGGTCTGGCTGGATCGACCCGGGTGAGAATTGCGCCATGAAGCAGCTCGCGTGCAGCAACGGCACGTGCAAGGCCCAGACCTGCACGCCGAACACGCTGTATTGCGATGGCAAAAAGGCCCTGGAGTGCTCCGCTGACGGCACCACTGCGACGCTCAAGCAGATCTGCGGCTCGTCGGAGTTCTGTGGCAACGGCGTGTGCAAGCCCCAGGTGTGCGACGCCGGCCAATTCGTGTGCAAGGGCACGATCTCGACCACTTGCAACCAGGATGGCTCAGCCTACGTCGGCGATCAGATCGACTGCGCTTTCGAGAACAAGGTCTGCTGGTTGGGCCAGTGCATCACCCAGGAATGCGGCAACGGTATCGCGGAAGGGTCCGAAGAGTGCGACGACGGCAACAAGATCGACACCGACGGATGCATCAGCACCTGCAAGCTCGCGACCTGCGGTGACAGTCTGGTGTGGAAGGACGTGGAGGAGTGCGACGACGGCAATCAGGATCCCGACGACGGCTGCCTGAACGGTTGCATCAAGGACTGCTCCGACCGCGCCAAGAAGGTCTACGTCGTCACCGAGCAAAAGGTGCTGCTGCGCTTCGACGTCGAGGCCCTCCAACTCGTCAAGATCGGCATCCTGAACTGCCCGACCAGCGGCACGCCGTTCTCGATGTCGGTCGACCGCGACGCCAACGCCTGGGTGCTCTATCAGGACAGCAAGATCTACAAGGTCAGCACGTTGGACGCTTCTTGCCAGGCCACCGCGTTCAAGATCCCCAACGGCAACTACGAAGTGTTCGGCATGGGCTTCTCGTCCGACGTCCCCGGTGGCAAGGACGAGACGCTGTTCATCGCCGGCAACGCGAGCTTCGTGTACACCGCCTCGCAGGCCAATCTCGCCTCCGTCAGCTTCCCGGCGATGACGGTGTCGCCCATCTCGAAGATCGCGCTGACCGGCGGCCCTGAGCTGACCGGCACCGGCAACGCCGAGCTATGGGGCTTCTTCCCCAACGTCAGCAAGGTCGGCCGCATCGACAAGACCAACGGCAGCATCCAACAGCAGCTCAACATCCCGATGAGCATGGCCAGCGTGCAGGCGTGGGCGTTTGCGGCGTACGGCGGCAAGTTCTACCTGTTCTTCAAGTCGATCACGGACCCGATGTCCACTGTCTACGAGCTCGATCCCGCCACCGGCGCCTTCCAGAAGGTGATCGGCAACACCGGCTACACCATCGTCGGTGCAGGCGTGTCGAGCTGCGCGCCGACCAAGCTGTAGCCCTTCCCTCCCCCCCCACCACCGCCCTCCCCGGCAGGAGCTCTGCATGGACGCCCTTCTCTCCGATCTGCAACCCCGCGAATTGTGGCGCCACTTCCTTGAACTCTCCAAGATTCCGCGTGGATCGAAGCAAGAGGGGCAGGCAGCCCAATGGGTCGCCGACACCGGACGCGCGCTGGGCTGTGAGGTCCTGCGCGACGCGGTGGGCAACGTGCTGCTGCGCAAGGCGGCCACACCCGGGCTGGAAGGACGCCCGGGCGTCGCCCTGCAGGCCCACGTCGACATGGTTTGCGAGAAGAACGAAGGCACGCAGCACGACTTCACCCGCGACCCACTGCAGGTCTGGCGCGACGGCGACGTCCTGCGCGCCCGGGGCACCACGCTGGGCGCCGACAATGGCATCGGCGTCGCAGCGGCGTTGGCAGTGCTTTCGACCCCGGGCCTGTCTCACCCGCCGCTGGAAGTACTTGTCACCATTGACGAAGAAACCGGCATGACCGGCGCCCGCGAGCTCCAGCCCGGCTGGCTACGGTCCAGGTACCTGCTGAACCTGGACTCGGAGGAAGAAGGCGACCTGACGATCGGCTGCGCTGGCGGCGTCGACACGGTGGCCACCCGCAAGGTCGCGTTCCAGACCGGCGAGCCCGGAAGGATCGCTTGGCGCATCAAAGTGCTCGGTTGCAAGGGCGGCCACTCCGGTATCGACATCTCGGCGGGCCGCGCCAACGCCAACCGCGTTCTGGCTCAGGTTCTGGCTGAGCTGAACGCCACGTGCGGTCTCGAGCTTGCGTCGATTCACGGCGGCAACAAGCGCAACGCGCTGGCCCGTGAGGCGTCAGCGATCGTGCGCGCCGGCGCCCCGTGCGAAACCAAGCTCCGCGCCGAGATCGCCCGCCTGCAAGCGGAGTTCCGCGCGGCTTTCGGCGCCTTCGACCCGGGCATCTCGCTGGCCCTCGAACCCGCTCAGGCCGACCGCGTCCTGGCCGCTGCCGACGCCCGCGCCCTGGTGGGCCTGTTGCTGGCTGGTCCACACGGCGTCGAAGCGTTCAGCCCCGACATCGCCGGCTTGCCACAGACGTCGACGAACATGGGCCTGGTCGAGACCCACGCCGACCGCGTCGAGGTGTGCTTCCTGACCCGCAGCTCGATCGACTCGTCCAAGTCCGCGCTGGCCCAGCGGATCGCCCTTGTGTGCCAGCTCGCTGGCTTCACGCCCGTGCACAGCGGCGGCTACCCCGGCTGGAAGCCCGAGCCGAACTCCGACGTCGTGCGCCTCGTCAACGCCGTGCACCAGGACGTCTTCGGCAAGCCCATGGCCATCAAGGCGATCCATGCCGGTTTGGAGTGCGGTTTGCTGGGCGAGAAGCTCCCGAACTGCCAGATGGCCTCGATCGGCCCCAACATGTGGGACGTGCACACCCCCGACGAGCACGTCAGCATTCCGTCGGTCGCCGAGTTTTGGCGCCTGTTGACGGCGGTACTCGCGCGCGTTTGACGGCAGCGGCCCCTACTCGATTTCTCTAGAAGATACGCGATCTTGAATCGCTTGCGCTGGCAAGATTCACGGCGTAACATCGGGCTGGCGCCTATGCGTCCGCCCGTGGAACCCGTCGGTGGGTATCCGCGAGGAAGGACGTGCGCCGGTCGGGGTACCGAATGAAGCTGCTGTCGAAAGCCGTTTTTTGTGTGTCGCTGGTTTGGCTCGCGGTCGGTTGCTCCAACGCCGCCAACACCGTCCCGCCCGCTGTCTGGCCCGACGTCACCAAGCCCAATGCCGACGTACAGGTCATCGATGATGACTCACAAGTCGTTGCGGACACGGTAGAGCCGGGCACCGACCAGCCCGACGGTGCCGTCGAGGATGCCGCGCCCCAGCCCGACGGCAACGTCCCCGACTCCGTGGATCCCGGCACCGACGCCGTGAACCCGGGCACCGACGAGCCCGACGCCACCGTAGAGCCCGACGCCACCGTAGAGCCCGACGTGCCGGTGCAGCCCGACGCCACCAAGCCGGACACCGCGCAGCCGGACACTACGGCCGACTCCACGCCCAACAAGTGCATCGACGAGGACGGCGACGGCTTTGGCAAGTTCTGCGTGGCCGGTCTGGACTGCGACGACGCCAACCCGAACTTCGCGAAGGCCTGCCCCAACTGCAAAGACGGCAACGTCCCCGGCTGCTCCTGCAAGGGCATCGCGGCTCCGTGCTACTCCGGCGATCCGAACTGGGTCGGCAAGGGCATCTGCAAGGCCGGCGTCCAGCCGTGCAAGGATGGCTTCTGGGGCAGCTGCAACGGCGAGACGATGCCGGAGAACGAGGCCTGCGACAATCTGGACAACGACTGCGACGGCCAGACCGACGAAGGCGTGAAGTCGTCATGCGGCACCTGCGACATGTCCTGCAGCCAGCAGGCCGTGGGTCCGCAGCTGGGCAATCCCTTCGAGCTGAATTCGGAAAACTCGACCGGCGTCGGCCTGGACCAGAACGGCTACATCGTCATCGACCAGCAAAAGATCAGCTTGAACCTCAAGTACATCTGGGTGTCCAACTCGCCCGAGAGCACGGTGTCCAAGGTGGACTGCAAGACCGGCAACGAGGTCGGCCGCTACAAGGTCTGCAGTGACCCGTCGCGCACCTCGGTGGACCTGCTCGGCAACGTTTGGGTCGGTTGCCGTGGCGACGGACGCATCGTCAAGATTATCAGCGAGAAGCAGAACTGCATCGACAAGAACAACAACGGCATCATCGAGACGGCCGAGGACAAGAACGGCAGCAAGACCATCACCCCAGACGAGATGGTGGGCGGACCCGGCGCCGATGAGTGCGTCAAGTTCATGGTCCAGCCGGGTGGCACGAACTCCGCGGCCCGTGGCATCGGCGTGGACAAGGAGAACCACGCTTGGGTCGGCAAGTATGACAACAAGCTGTACCGACTGGAGCCCGAGAACGGCACCGTCATCGACACCATCGCAGGTGCGTGCGGCGGTCCGTACGGCATGGTCATCGACCAAAAAGGCATCATGTGGATACAGTGCGGCCAGTTGGTGCGCGTCGAACCGCTGACCAAGAAGGTGTCCAGCCACGGCAGCGCGCCCGGGCAGTACGGCATCAACGTCGACAAGTTCGGCAAGATCTGGATCGGCAGCTACTCCGTCGGCGCCGCTCGCTATGACCCCTTGACCGGCCAGTGGCAGAACGTCGCGGGCTGCTCGCAGGGCAGCGGCATCGCCACCTCGAACGACGGCTTCGTTTGGGTCGCCAACGACGGTGCCCAATCCGTGACCAAGATCAACGCCCAGACCATGCAGGTCGTCGGCTCGGTGAAGATCGGCGGCGGACCCCACGGCATCGCGCTGGACTACGACGGTTTCGTTTGGGGCGTGAATTGGAACGGCCACACCGTCTCCAAGGTCGACCCCAACAAGATGATCATGGTCGGCGACTACCCCGTTGGCAACGGCCCGTACACGTACTCCGACATGACCGGATACACGCTGAACTACTTCACGGCGCCCAAGGGCCAATACGTGGTCACGTTCTTCGGCGGCACCTCGGCCAATCCGATCATGGTCGGCACGCACAAGGTCAAGTGGCAGACGATCGCCGTTGAGGCCGAGCTGCCGGAGAAGACGGCCATCCAGGTGCGCTACCGCACGGGCGACGATGCCAAGACCCTCGAAGTGGGCAAGTGGACCGAAGCAGTGGCATTCCCGCCCGCCATCTTCCCGCTCGACATCTCCGCCTCCCCCGCCGCTACCGGCCTGATGTTGCAGGTCGAACTGCAGCTGATTACGTCCGAGAAGGGCTTCTCCCCCGCAGTGAAGGGAGTGACGGCCACCGCCAAGGTGGAGTAGCTCCGCCCCCCTTGCCCAAGGGCTGGTCCGCCGCCTGATTCCGCGGTGCTCGCGCCCTCCCTTGGGATTGTGCTATGGCTGAAAGGGCGACAGCGTCACGGCGCGTCGTCCTGACGGTTTGCGCGTCGACCGCGCGGATCGGTCCACTTGGACGCGAGCTCCCGCCCCCCCCGGAGCCGCATTCCTCTTGCGATGGGCCTTTGGGCCCGCATTGTCCGACGCCGAGCCCGACTCGGCCAGAGGTCCCCGATGCGCTTGCCTTCCCCCCGATCGACCGCTGCTCTGACCGCGGTGTTCGCTGTGTCCGTGCTTCTTCTGGCTGGTTGCGGGTCCGACGGTGCCGACCCCGTGCCGGTGGGCGACATCGCGGCCGACACCCAAAGCGACGTGGCCGGCGATGCCGTAGACACGACCGATGGCGACGCGACGGGCGACACCACGGACACTCCCGACGGCACCGACATCCCGAATCCGGAACCCGAGGTGGTCGCGTGCCCGACGCCGCTGCAGCCCGCGACGCCTCCGGGCGCCAACGTCTGCGCGGTCGAAAAGGGCACCGGCACCGGGACGTTGATTGTCGGCGACGTGCTGACGCCCGGGCGGGTTTATGAGGGCGGCGGCGTCCTGCTGGACGCCAAGGGCATGATCACGTGCGTCGGTTGTGACTGCGCGGCGGGCGAGGCGACCAAGGTCATCTGCCCCGACGCCGTGGTCTCCCCCGGCCTGATCGATGCGCACAACCACATCGGCTGGCTGGGCGACAAGCCTTGGTCGGCGCTGGAGGCCAAGGTCGACCCAAAGCTGCGCTGGGAGCACCGGCATGAGTGGCGCAAGGGCAAGAACGGCCACCCCTCCATCTCGACCTCAGGTCAGGCATCCGTCGACCAGAAGGCGTGGGGCGAGCTGCGCTACATCCTCACGGGCGGTACGGCGATGTTCGGCTCTGGCGACCTGTCGGGCCTGCTGCGCGACCTGGACGCCACCGGCTCCGGCAAGAACGGGCTGAACCAACCGGGGGCTTACTACGACACGTTCCCGCTTGGTGACTCGAACGGCATGATGCTGGATACCGGCTGCGGCTACCCGGAGATCCACGCGGCACCCTCCAGCACCGTCGACGCCTACGTGCCGCACGTCGCCGAGGGCATCGATCACAACGCGCGCAACGAGTTCCTGTGCCTGACCGGTCAGGGCGACGCAAACGCCAAGAACTCGCTCGACGGGCGGGCTTCGATCATCCACGGCATCGGCCTGCGCGCGACCGAGATCGCGTACATGGCGGCCAAGGGCATGAAGCTGGTGTGGTCGCCGCGATCCAACGTCTCGCTGTACGGCGACACCGCGCAGGTCACCCTGTATGCCCGACTGGGCGTGGCCATCGGCATCGGCACGGACTGGGTCCCCAGCGGCTCGATGAACACGCTGCGCGAGCTGGCCTGCGCGGACTACCTGAACCAGAACCACTACGGAAAGTACTTCACGGACGAGCAGTTGTGGCGCATGGCGACGCTGAACGCCGCCAAGGCCATGGCCATGGACGATGCGGTGGGCGTGCTGGCGACCGGACGCTACGGCGACATCGCGATCTACGACCGCAAGGGCCGCGAGCCCTACCGCGCCGTGCTGTCGGCGACGGCCGCTGACATGGCACTGGTCCTTCGCGGCGGCGTGGCTGTGGCCGGCAACACGGCCGTGGTCGATGCGCTGGTGTCCGGTTGCGACGAGATCGGGGACATCTGCGGGCAGATCAAGCGGGTCTGCTTCAAGCGCGACATCGGCAAGGACTGGAGCGCGCTGCAGAAGGCCTTGGGAACACCCAGCTATCCGGCTTGGGCCTGTGGTGACCCCGAAGGCGAGCCCACGTGCGTCCCGGAGCGCACGCTCGAGAACGACTCGGTCAAGGGCTCGACACTGTATCCGGACATGACGCTGGTCAACGACCCGGACGGCGACGGCATCGCCACCGACAAGGACAATTGTCCCAATACCTTCAACCCGGTCCGTCCTGTGGACGACAAGGTCCAGCCCGATACCGACGGCGACGGCTTGGGCGACGTGTGCGACCCCTGCCCCTTCGACGCCAACACCACGGCGTGCAAGAAGTTCGACCCGGACGACTCCGACGGCGACGGGCTGCCGACCCTGAAGGACAACTGCCCCGCGAAAGCCAACGCGGATCAGGCCAACAAGGACGGCGACGACAAGGGCGATGCCTGCGATCCCTGCCCTGACTTTGCGAATGTGGGGTCCGTCGGATGCTCGACCGACCTCGCGGCGATCAAGGTCTCCCCTGCGACGTACAACTACCGCGTCTCGATGTCGGGCATGGTGGTCACGGCCGTCGGCTCGAACGGCTGGTTCATGCAGAAGAAGGGCACGCCGGTCGAGCACGGCGGCGTGTTCGTGTACGTCGGCACCGCGGGCGTCAAGGCCAAGCTCGGTGACATCATCGACGTGACCGGCGCGACGGTCACCGTGTACTTCGACGAGGTCGAGTTGACCGAACCCGACTGGGTGGCCACCGGCGAAACCGCGACGCCTGAAGCCAAGGTCGTCAGCGCCACCGAGCTCGCCGCCGCCGTGGCCGCCGGTCCCTTGTCGCCGTGGGAGGCAACCCTGATGCGGGTCGAGGGCGTCACCGTCGTCAACGCCGACCCGGCACCGGGATCCGGCGAGACCGACAACGCCAACGAATTCGAGATCGACGCAAGTGTCCGTGTCGACGACTACATCTGGCCGACCGGCACGCCGTTCGTCGAGCCATGGCCCGTCAAGGGCGACGTGTTCCCGTTCATCACCGGTCCGATGGCTTGGCGCAACGGCTTCCTGAAGGTCCTGCCGCGCGACAAGAGCGACTTTGCCCTGGCGCCCGCTGACGTCCAGGCCTTCAACCAGCTCGCAGCCTTCCAGCGGCTGAAGAAGTCCGGGCCGACGCTGTCGCTACCGCTGACGGTGCGCCTGAACCACGCGGAGACCAAGGACGTCACCATCGAGGTGCAGAGCGATGACCCGACGATTGCGGTTGCGGTCGGCAGCCCGCTGACCGTGCCCGCCGGACAGACCGAAGTGGCCGTGCCCGTTCAGGGTCTGAAGCTGGGCGAGACCACGCTGCGCGCGATGCTGACCGGGGGCGAGAACGAGGCGACCGTCCAGATCAGCGTCATCACCGACGATGCGCTGCCCGACGTGCTGGCTCTGGATCCACCCGAGGCTGCGCTGGTCGCCGGTACGACGGCCACGTTTACCGTTCAGCTGGACATGCCTGCTCCGTCTACGGGTCTCAGCCTCGAGGTCACGGTCTCCAGCGACGGAGCGGACCTGATTGGCACGGTGTCCGGGGCGGTCATCTTCGAGCCCGACGCGCTGTCTGCGACGTTCACGTTTACGGCCGGCAGCAAGCCCGCGACCGGCAAGCTGCTGGTCGGCTTGGCAACCGAAGTCTCCGCCAACATCACGGTGCTGGATGCGAGTGCGACCAACCTTGACCTCTCGGGGTGGAAGGTCGAGCAGACGGCTTCGGCCAAGTCGGCCGCGTTGCCCAAGGGGACCATCGTGACCGGCGGTGGCTACGTGATCGTTGCCCGCGGTGCGACCAAGGAGGCGTTCGAGACGTTCTGGAAAGTCACGCTGGCTGCCAATGTGGTCTTCGTGAACGCGGCCAAGGACGCGGGCGGCGAGTTCCCGCAGATCAACGGCGACGAGACCTTCACGCTGCGCGATGCCGCGGCCAAGGTCATCGACGGCCCGACCCCGGCGCTCAAGGCCGGCGACAACTTGCAGCGCAACGTCCCCGTGGGCGTCGCAACCGATGCCGCCTCCTGGAAGAAGGGCACCTCGGCGCCCGGTTCCGGCGCAACTCCGGGTAGTGGACAGGGACTCGCGATGACACCCAACGGGGCCTACATCAGCGAGATCGCCGACCCGACCGGCGCCGGAAACTACATTTACGAATTCGTCGAGATCCACTTCGACGGTCCCAAGCCCTGACCGGAGCCGCCGCCCCTTTCGGCTCGCCGGTCCCCTGTCCTTCCCCATTCTGAATTCCCCCACGCTGCACAACGGCCTACGCCTGCGGGATGGGAAAAGCTCGCCCCGCGCCATGCATGGCCCGAAACGAAACGTACCGACTTGACACGGACCATTTTGGTTCCGAAACTCCTTCGGTCCAGTTCTGGCCACCGTGACTCGGGGATAGGGCCGCGCGTGCGCCACCTGCGACGTTCCGCTTCGCGGAGCAGGGGGGAGCACAAATGCAATCGGTTTTCGCTCGCGGAATCCAACGATTCCGAAGGGCTGCGTTGTTCTGTGGGGCAGCACTGGCCGTCTGGGGTGGGGTGGCGACGGCACATGCCGAGACCGCCCCTTGGGGACCGTTCTCGACCGAGCTGCTGGGCTCACGGCAGTACGCGGTGGGTGTGGTGGAGATCGCGTTGATGACCGGGATGAATCCCCTGGGCAACTTCGGCGGCGGCATCCACTATGCAGAGCGGGGTAGCCTGCTTGCCCAAATGCTGATGGGAGCAGCTTCGGGTGCGGGCGCGGGCGCTCAGGCGCAGCTGACCGGCAAAGACCAGACGTACTACATCGACACCAGCCCCCGCAGCGGCGCCGGCCTCGAGTTCGACGCGCTGATGGCCGAGGGTGGGGCGTCGATCCTGTTCGACCTCTTCTATGGGATCCCGCTGGGCGACGACAACAACCCGATCGTGCTCGACTTCGGCTCCTCGTTCGGTTCTTGCCCCACGTCTGTCGTCAAGGAAAAGGCCACCGCCACTCAGCCGGCAACCTACAAAAGCAACGCCATGTTCGGGTTCGTGGTCGGCCTGCTGGGACCGATGACGCGCTGGGCGCAGTGGGAAGCCGCGCTGCGTCTGGACATCACGGAACCCTATTGGAGCGCAGAGCTGGGCGCGGTCGGCAACATCGGCAACCGCTACTTCGTGCGGGCGCGAGTCCACTACATGGAAGAGGCGACAACCTTCCTGATGGCGGGGGTGCGGCTATGAATCACTTCTGCAACAAGCTTTTGGCTACTGCCGCGCTGACCTTGCTGGTCTCCATGTCCGCGTTGGTCGCTCGGCCGGCAAGTGCGCTCGATGACGAGACCTTCGGCGACCGTGGCTCATGGATCATCGGCGGATTCGAGTACGGCATCCGCAACTACTCGGGATTGAAGCTGAACATCGACGACAAGTGGACCCGCTCTGACGCGTCCGCCAGCAGCTACTCTTTGACGGGCCGCGGCGTGCTTTGGTCGCCGATCAACAAGACGGCGCTGGGCCACATGCCCTCGATCAACCTCGACTTTCGGCTCGGCTGGTGGGGAGCCGCCGACGGATTCGCTGGAAATGCCGACGACGCCTCCGGTGGCATGCTCTGGTACACGAAGATGAGCTTCCCGTGGACGCTGGTCGACTTGTCCTGGCTTCGCTTCGGCGCCGGCTTCGGCTTCGGCATTGGCTACGAGATGGGGACACCGGAACCCTTGGGCTACAACTACTGGGGCATCGACTTCGACGGCTTCGGCGGGCTGAACCTCGCCTGGTATCCTGGCGGCAATGCCGGTGGCACGATCGTCGACGTGACGTATGAGTACGCCCCGTTCGGCTCCATGGGCGAGGGACAGCACCGCTTGCGGGCGATGTCGAACGTGGGCTGGATAGGTCTTGGATTGCGCTATTGGCGCACGGACTTGGGCAACGAGCAGACGATGGACGACTTCGGTGTGCTGGCGGGCATCAAGTTCTGACGGACAGCAGCGGCCGGCCGGCTACTGGGCCAGCAGCTCACCGCGGACTCGGCTGGTCACCAGCAAATCCACACAACCGGGCGCAAGCTCGACGGAATCGGCCGTGCGCCGCTCGATGGACGCCGTCGCCGCCCCTGACACACCGTAGTTCAACAGCGCCGTCGTCAGTCCCGCTGGAATCGTGTAGCTGCCCGTGTCCGGCACGTCGCAGACAAGCGTGACCGGTGTCAGCCCGTGCTGGTCGACGTTCAGCGAGATCCGCACTTGCCACGGCCCCTGCGCTACTTCCCAAGCCAGCGTCAGCGCGGAGTTCTTCTTCATCACCCAGTCAACCGCAGGCACGACCAGATCCGGCACACCCAAGCCGTGCAGCGCGAATGCCTTCAGGTCGCCGCCCACCGCCTTCAGCTCGACGTGCGCGCCCTGCTCATAGGCCTTGGTGTCGAAGTCTGTGAAAAAGTAGTCTTTGTTCGCACCCTTGGCCGTCATCGTCACCGGCAGGACCAGCCCGGTCACGGTCACCGCACCGACGTCCATCGGGGCCGGAAACGGCTGGCAGCCGGCGTCACGCACACACTGCTCGGTCTTGCTGCAACCTGGCGAACACGTGGGGTTCTTGCGCTGCAGCAGTACGCACAGGCCCTCCTTCTCCTGCTCGACCAGCACCTGCAACGCATCGATGCGGTCGCTGATATTGCCCGCCACGTAGGCCCCGTATTCGTCGTGCAGCGCCTCGAAGCGACCCACACGAGTCGCCGCCGGACATGGCTGGCCGAGCTGCTGGACCCACGGATCCTGCGCTGTGTCCGTGGGTTCCACGACTTCACTGACGTCTGCGTCGCCCGACTCGACCTCGACCGTCACATCCAGTTCCGGCGTCGTGTCCCCCGTTGCGTCGCCCGTGGCTGTGTCCGCAGCGGGCGTCGTGCCGTCGGAGGATTCGCAGCCCGCCACCCACACAAAAACCAGCACAAACGCGAACAGGATCTTGGGGATGCGAGACATGTGCTCTCCGTTGTATGGGTCGATCACTGTGCCCAGCCCTGATGCGGCCGCGCCTGCTTGATCCACACCTTGGACACCGCGTCGCCGGGCGCAGTGTCGAACTTGAACTCGACGTCCATGGCGTAAAACTTGCCCGGTTTCGCGTAGATGGGGGCAAATGCCTCGTGCACCTTCACCAACTGCTTGCCCAGCTCGTGCACCTGGTCGACCGTCAGCACCGTCTTTCCGGCGCCCACCAACGTGCTCTGCCCCAGGTACGTGATCGGTTGCCCGGGATAGGCGTAGAAATACAGGAACTGCTCCGCCGTGACGCCATCGCCAGGGGGCCGCACGACCGGCGTGTCGCCCTTCTGGACGTTGATGTAGAACGCGGGTTGCATCGGGTCGAACAGGTTGTTGGTCAGCGCGACGCCATTGGCATCCTCGGTGGGAAAGCCTCGGTGCACCAGCAGCGCCATCGCCACGCGGTCGTTCGGAATACCACGCCACGCCCGCTCCTCAAACGCCCGGTCGTTCCACAGGCTGGCAAACACTTTGCGCACCTGGTCTTCCAGCACTGAGGTGGGGTCCGCGGGGTCCCACGTCTTGGACGTGTACAGCCCGGCTCCGGTAAAGCCGTCCAGGTCCTCGGCGTTGGTGCTCGACCGCAACCGCACACGCTGATTCGGGAACTTCTCGTCCAGTCGCGCCCGCAGCGTCTGCAGGAAAGCCGGGTCCAGTGGCGCCGCCAGCACGAACTCCCGCAGCTCTTGCAGCTTGGCCTGGTGATAGGCAGGGTCCTGCACGAACTTCGGGTCCGCTTCGAGTGCCGCCACCTTGTCGTACAGGCCATTCTGCAGGGCGAACTGGTGGTAGTAGAACACCGGCACGGCAAACGCGGGCGGCACCGGCAGAGTGGGGATCTGGCACAGCTGACCGTAGTTGCTGGCCTTTCCTCCAAAGATCGCCGTATCGGTCGCCGAGACTTGGGTGCAGTCGCGCAGCTCCGCCACGGTCAGGTCCAGATCCGGCACCTTGACGACGCCCGGCTTGTGCGACGCCCACCACGTGTCGGCCTCGGCCTGCGTCACTTCCTCGATCTGCCAGTCGAAAGCGGTCACGGTCAGTCGTACCCACTTGTTCTGCAAGGACTTCAGCTTGCTGTCGACTTGTGCTCCCACCAGCGCCATGTTCGGCGTGCCGCGGTTCTGCGACAGGACGTTGACGTGCGACAGCGGCGTCTGCAGCTCCGCCGTGATCAGGCCCGCCACCACAGACAGGTCGTTGGGCACCGCGTCCAGCACGGCCACGTCCCGCGGTGTCACCCAAGCCGACTGCGCCTCCAGATCCTGAACCTGGTAGAACCGCAGCTGGCCCACTGCAACTCCGGGATTCAAGGGTTGAAACGACATGCCCGCGAACAATTCGGCGGTCGTCACGATCTTGACGCGCTCGGGCAGCAGCGGCAGCAGCAGCGCCACGGCATCACTGGTCGGGTGAAAGCGCAGCTGCGGACCGAAGAAGGCCGCGGCCACCAGCAAGTCCCACGCGCGCATCACCATGTCGGCCGAAGCGGTGTCGTAGGGCGCGATCTCGTACGCCCACACACCGGCCCCTTCGTAATACGTCACCGCGCCCAGCAAGAACCGCCGCGTGGGGCTGAAATACTCCCGCGCCGAGAACGACGACGCGTCCTTGACCAGCGGCTTGCCCTTACCCGACAGGTACTTCTGGGCAAAGGCGTAGTGCATCGGATAGGTCTCGGCGTTCAAAAAATACAGCGCGTCGCTGTCCGCCGTGTCGACGATGGTCTTCGACGACTTCGCGCCGGGGATCGCCGCATCGGGTGGACGCCACGCCAGCGCCTCGAAGTCGGCCGGACAGGTCAGCTGGTGGGCAAAGGCAGGTCGCTCTCCCGCGGGAATCGTGCACGCGGGGCCTGAGGTATCGCCGCCGGCGTCAGCATCGGCCACGTCGCCGCCGCCGGAACAGCCAAGCGTCGCCGCCAGGGCCAAGCACCCGAGCCAAATTCCCTTCATGCGGCACATCCTCGCTTCAGTCATGGGGAAACGCCCGTGGTGCCGTCGGAACCCCTACCCGCACCCGCCACAGGCCGATCTTCCAGCCATCCGGCAGGTAGAGGCTGTAGGGGTCCCAGCCCCCGCCGCTGCCCCACTGCATGTTCGGCAGATAGGTCGCACCGGGGTCGGCATCGACGATTCGCACGCCCGGCCCGCCCTGCGGCGGGACGCGCCAAATGTCGGCGTTGCCGTACTCGCACACATAGACGTTGCCGCACACGTCGACGCCGATGCCGTCCAACAGCCCGTCGCCGCCCGTGGGGTTCGACCAGACGATGAGCTTGCCTGGCACGCCCGTCGGCGACACGGCCAAGCGGTAGATCGAGCCGGTCGCAAACGAGCCGATGTACAGATACTTGTAGTCGGGGTCGAAAATCACGCCGTTCGGATTCTGGATGGCGTTCGTCAGCACCGTGTAGTCGCCGGTATAGGGGTCGATCCGCAGCACGCGACCGGCATCGTGCTCGGTGACGTAGATGTAGCCCTTCAGATCGACCGTGATCCCGTTGGGATACAGCAGCCCCTGCACCAACACCGTCTGCGACCCGTCCTGGTCGAACAGCAGGATCCGCCCCAGCTTGTCATCGCACACCGCCAGCTTGCCGTTGGGCAAGAAGCGCATCCCGGCGCGCTGGTCGACGTTGGGGATCCACAGCTTGCCCTTGCCGCCAGCTTTCGTGCGGTACAGCGCGGAGTTGTTCGACCCGACAAGATGACCCAGATGGTCGAAAGCGAGGTCCTCCGAAGCCACAGCTCCCGGCACGGCCTCGAGTTGGAAGGGTCCCGTCGGCAGCGCGTTGCAGTCGTAGGTGGCAGGCTCCGGCAGGTCGGCGGTGTCTCCGCCAGCGTCAACATCCTCGTCGATCTCTGGGGTTGCATCGGTCGCAGCGTCCGGAGCGTCCGGAGCGTCCGGAAGGTCGGGTACGTCCGGGAGGTCCGACAAGTCCGGGGCGACTTCGAACGCATCGGGCTCCGCAGCATCGGTGAGTTCAGGCACATCGGAGATGTCTACGGCATCCTCGGTCGCATCGGCGGACGCTGCGGCGTCGGCGGAATCGTCCTGACCGCCACACCCCGCGACGGCCAGCACCGCGACCAGTCCCCCCAGTGCCAGCCAAGAACGCAGCGCCAACCGTCGCCGCAGCAGGGCACCCAACAGCATCAGCGAGGCCAACAGCGCCAGACCGCCTCCGTTGCCGCGCAGCCCCATCGGACCCGCCTGACAGCCGCCGCTGCTGCCTGCCGTGTCGCTGCTGGCGTCAGGCTTGCAGACGCCGGCAGAGCACGGAACCCCCGATGCACACTCGCCACACGTGCCGCCGCAGCCGTCGGGGCCGCACCCGGGGGTCTTGCACTGCGCCACGCAGGTGGGCTTGCAAGCGGAGGCCTCGCAGCCGTTGGGACAGGACTGCAAGAACTGGGCGTTTTGGCCGCACGAGTCAAGCGTGCACAGCGCCGAGCCGCAGCAGACCCGCTCATCGCCCGGCACGCACGCGCACTGGCCGTCCTGACACTGCTTGCCTCCAAAGCAGCCGCCGCACTCGCCGCCGCAACCGTCCGGCCCACACTCCAAACCAAGGCATTTGGGCTCGCAGCTGCCGGGACAGGCCTTGACCAGCTTGCCAGATGGGTCCGCCTCGCCCGTCGTGCCGCAGTCGTAGTGCTGGTTGCCGGGGTGCCAGCCACACCCTCCGGGAGAGGCGCACGCCTGCTGCGTCACCTGCCCGCCGCTGCAGACCTTCAACGTCTGGCCGTCACAGCAGCCCTCTGCCTGTACGCCGTCACAGCCGTTCACCACGCACTGCCCCTCCTTGCACGCGAAATGTGCAGGACATTCGCCGCAGTCCCCGCCGCAGCCGTCGTCGCCACACGCTTTGCCTGCGCACAGCGGAAGACAGGCGACGCAGGTGCCGTCCTTGCAAAGCGTCCCCTTGTCGCATGGACACTGACCGCCACAACCGTCGTCGCCACAGGAGGTTCCGTCGCACGTCGTCTTGCAGCACCCCTTGTTGGCAGGACAGGACTCGCAGGCGCCCTCGCAACAGTCGCCGTAATCCACGCAGGCGTCGTCGCAATAGCACTCTTGGCCGCTCTCGTTCTTGACCGGACCGCCGCCACACTGGCCCGCGCAAACCCCCGTCATGCAAGCATTTCCGACACAAAGCAGGCCCTCGTCGCACTGACCGCACTCGCCACCGCAGCCGTCGGACCCGCAGGCCTTGCCCTCGCAGTCGGGGACGCACTTCTCGCACTGCCCGTCGATACACGCATCCCACTCGCTGCAGGAACCGCATTTGCCGCCGCAACCGTTCGACCCGCAGGTCTTGCCCTCGCACGTCGGCTGGCAACATTGGTACTGGTGGCACACCTGCCCTTCCTTGCAGCCACCGCATTCCACGCCGCAGAAGTTGCCGCAGCCCAGACCGTCGCAACTCGGCTTGGCAGGGCACGGAGCGCACGACTGACCGCACTCGGTCTCGCACGCTTCCGCACAGAACGCGTCCCAAGCCAGCGTGCAGCAGAACGGGTGCTTGGCGCACACGCATGACTCGCACATGCAGCCAGGGCAGCCGGGTTGGTCTTGGGGAAGGCAGGCTTGCGGCACGGGCAGGCACTGGCTCAAGCCCGGCTCGCACGCGGTGCCGGCAGGGCAGACGCCGCACGAAAAGCCGTTGGGGTCCACGCCGCAGGTCTGCTGGCCGCACTGGGGGACGTAGCAGGCGCCGTCGTCCAAGCACAGCGCACCCTTCCCCTCACACTTGCCGCAGAGTCCCGAGCACTTGCCGCTACACGCCGCCGCCCCGCCCTGACACTCCGCCGGGCACGCGGAGCAGGACATGGGATGCGCCCCGCTGGGGTCCGCGCCGCCAGAGGTCCCACAGTCGTAGGTACCCGCGCTGCTGCCGGGACCGGTAGAAGCCCACCCGCACGCCGGAAAGGTGCCGCCGCAATCGATGCAGTACAGGTCGGCGCCGACGCAATAGAGCAGGCGGCCCGTGGCGTCACAGCACCCGGCGGAATCGAGCTTGCAGCCGCCCACGACCGAGGGTTCCAGAGACCCCTTGCATGCCTTGAGGTTACCTTCCGCATCCGCGACGACTGGCCATGCGCAAAGGGCGGCCAACCCAGCGGCCAACACCCACCGTCGGGCACGGCGGTGAATGGAAAGCGAGACAAGTGGAGTCGAGGTGGGAGCGCGACGGGTGGACATGGAGCACCGCGAGGGCAAAGGCCAGACCCGCATCCTAATTGTCCGCTCGCGGGCGGGCAAACGCCTTGCCTTCCTCGGGCGAGTTCTCAGCGTTCAGCCCCGGCGCGAACGCTCGGCGACGCGCTGTTCGAAACTGTGCACTGAGGCGACCTGCTCGGCCGACTCGATCGACCCTGGTCGGGCTTCACGCACAACATCAATGGCTTCCCCTGCAAGAGCTCCCCCCGCGACCAGATATGCCGCGAGAACGGTGCCGGTTCGGCCCATGCCTGCTGCGCAATGAACAGCGACCGCCCGGCCCTCATGGTGCTGATCGTCGATCCACGCCACCAGGTCGTCCAGCAGGGACGGCGGCGGCGCAGAGAAGTCCGGCACGGGCGCGTGACGCCAAACCAGACCCGCCGCTGTCAGCTCTCGCGAGTCCAAGGGCGTCTCGGTCAGACTCAGCAACGCCCCGATCCCTGCGCGCCGCAGCTCCGCAAGGTCCTCCCTCAGGTCTGGACCCGGCCGCGCCACCCCGGCAAGAAGGTGCCCGGGAAGATATGAAAAATTGCGTAGCATTCGGCCTCGCGATGAGCCCCAGAAATCGGGGGCGGCCTGATTCCTCTCACGTTTTCCCTTGAAAAGCCACGCTCCACGGCAGGCGGAGAAAACCTCAATGCTTCCGAAGCATCCGGATTGCCGCATTGACCATCGCGCGACGGATCGACACGATGGCGGATGAGATCAGGGTTGCCTGAATCATCGCACCGAGAAGGGTCCAAATCGTCCAGTGACGGAGCCGTGGCGCCCCGGAAGGGCCGGGACGCAGGCAAGCAGGACCGGGACATGAGCGCGTGGGGGAAACCGATGCTGAAGAGAACCAAGTGGCTGGTTTCATTAATGATCTTGGCCTTGGCTTGGACCAGCTCTTCCGCGCTGGCGGCGCTGCCGGGCAAGACGACCATCGAAGGCGCTTTGGTCAGCACCGGCGGCGGTCCGGTGGCCGACGGCGACTACGCCGTGACCTTCTCCCTGTACAAGGACGCCGTGGGTGGCGTGGCCGTGTGGTCCGAAGGGCCGGTCACCATCGCCGTCGCGTCGGGGTCCTTCACCTACCTGCTGGGCAGCGCCACCGCGATCTCCCAAGCCACGCTGGCCTCGCTGGGCTCCGGCGGCTACCTCGGCCTCAAGGTCGGCACCGACCCTGAGCTGGGACGCAAGGCGCTGACTTCCGTTCTGTACGCCATGCGCTCCAGCGTCGCCGAGATCCTCGACTGCTCTGGCTGCATCGGCGCGGGTCAGGTCGACGCAGCACTGCTGGCGCCGTATGCCGAGACTGCCGACCTCGCCAAGGTAGCGACTTCTGGCAAGTATGCTGACCTCGAAGGCGGCCCCGACCTGTCCGCCTACGTCAAGGCCTCAGCGCTTGCCACCGCCGCCTTCTCCGGCGCCTACAGCGATCTGACCGGCGTGCCAGACCTCAGCAAGTATCTCGTCGCCGCCGACCTCGCCGACGTCGCCAAGACCGGCGCCTACGCCGACCTCTCGGGAACGCCTTCGCTGTCCAAGGTTGCGACGACTGGCAGCTATGCCGACCTCGGCAACCTGCCCGCGCT
>CAYURO010000043.1:0-32270 GCA_964447285.1 uncultured Enterobacteriaceae bacterium
AGGCGAATTCGTCCGACGGGCGGGGGACGGATGCTGCGGGGGCGGCTGAGAGGTGCGGTTCATGGGTGAGACCTCGGGTGGGAGTGGTGCCCGCTTTCCCGGCGGCGCGCTGCGAACGTGGTTGGCCCGGTCGCCGCTGCTGGTGCCGATGCTCGCGGCGACAGCCATTGTTGCTCTGCAGTGCTGGTTTCAGTTCACCCGCGCCAGCGTCCAAGTCGACGGCGTTCGCTGGTTCTGGCTCGACGACGACCAGATGATCTCCATGCGCTATGGCCGCAACTTGGCAGAGGGTTTGGGCCTGGTTTGGAATCGAGGCGAATACGTCGAAGGCTACACCAACCCACTTTGGACATGGGTCATGGCGGCCGTGCACGCGCTCGGTGCCAGCGACGCCCACGCCGCGTTGTGGGTGAAGTTCATCGCCACAGGACTGGAGCTCGCGGTCATCGGCTTGGCACTACAAGTTGCTCGACAGTGGCGCGCGGTCTCATCGACGGCGTTGCTGCTGCTGGCGGTGCTGCTCGCGGTTTGTGGCGACTTGAGCTATTGGGCGCAAAACGGCTTTGAGGTGCCGTTGCTGCAGTTCGTGTTTCTCTTGGCGCTGCGCCAGCTTGTCGCCGATGACGCGGCACAACGAACGCGTCCGTGGGCCTACCTGTTCGCGTCGTTGTTGCCCTTGGTGCGGTCGGATGCCGCGGCGCCCTGGCTGACGATTGCCGCCGTTGCGTTGGCGGACCCCCGCGACCGCAAGCTCAAGCTCACGTGGCTCGCGGCCTCGCTGCTGCCGATGCTGGCCCACGTGATGTGGCGGCACGAGTACTACGGGCAATGGTTGCCCAACACGTTTTACGCCAAGGCGCTCGACGTGCCGAACCGGTTCAATCGGTCCATCGAGTACCTGCGCCGGTGCGGGGGAGCCTATGCGGTCCCTGCGCTGTTGGCGTTCGTTGGGGCACGGTTGCGCGGCGATCGGTGGCGGTTGACCCTCCTGTCGGCCGGCGCCGCCACTTCGTTCCTCTACGTCATGGCGACCGGCGGCGACGTCTTCCCGTTCTGTCGCTTTGCTGCTTGGATGGTGCCACCGCTTCTGGTCATGGCGGTCGTTGCAGCTGACCGGGATGTCGCCGATTGGCGGCGGCCCGCGCTGGTGGTGCTCGCAGTCCTTGTGGCCTTGCAGGCCGGCATTACCAGACGGTCACTGCTGGACAGCGCCAACGGCGGTCCGCGAGCCAGCATCGAAGTCGGCCTGTACCTGCGCCGAATTGCAAAGCCCGACGCTGCGGTGGCAGTGACGGCGGCCGGCTTGGTTCCGTATTTCAGCCGCTTGCGGGCGATAGACGCCCTCGGAAAATGTGACGCAGGTGTCGCGCGTCTGCCGTCGCGGGACGGGGCGCCCATCGGCCACGGCAAATTCGACGCCAACTGGTCGCTGAGGTCCCGTCCCGAGTTTGTCGTTGCACTCTTGTCGCCAAGCCAAGTCGCCAGCGGGGCACGAGAATTCCTGCAAATGGGCGAGTTGCCCGAGCCCCAGCACCGGTACGTCTTTGTCGAGAGTGCTTACTTCCGAGAGCAGTATCTGCCGAACCCGGTTCCCATGTCGGGGGTTGCACGGTACGCAAGCCTGTTCGTGCGGGCCGACGTCGCCGCCAAGTATGGCCAGCCGAAGCCATCCACCTCGCTGCACTAGCGCAAGCCAGCGACGACGCCGCAAACTCGAGCCTACTTTCGTCGCCATTCGGTTTCGCCGCCACCGCCGCGATCAGATCCCGC
Organism: uncultured Enterobacteriaceae bacterium; assembly: GCA_964447285.1. Taxonomy (GTDB): domain Bacteria; phylum Myxococcota_A; class UBA9042; order UBA9042; family UBA9042; genus CAJBNH01. Next base: position 1,771 of record CAYURO010000043.1, read on the forward strand.
TGCCCAGGAACTCCGCACGCGGGCTGCACAAGACGTAGTGAAAGACGTCGCGCCGCCCGGTTTCGCTGTAGCCCCAGTGGTCGTGCATCTCGTGCATCCGGATCTCGAAGCCGGCCTTGTCCAGTTGCCGCGTCAGCGCCTTCTGCGACGGAAACCAGCGCGACTGGCCGTCGTGGTTCACCCAGACGTCGGGGCGGTACAGCGGCAGGCCCTGACCCTCCCACACCGACCCTGCACCCTTGATGGCAAACGCAAACCAGCCCGGGTCAGGGGCATTTCGCAGCAACAACTGGCGCACCAGCTCGAAGATCCGCTGCAGCGCCGCCGACGGAAAATAGTGCAGGCTGGAATAGGAGTAGACGAGGTTGGGCGCCGGTCCCGCCGGCAGGTGCCGCTCCAACGTCTGCAGCAGGTCGCCGACCAGCAGCTGCGGCTCGACGGTGATGCCCGTGCCGTCCAGCCGCTGGCGAAAGCGGGTCAGCGCGCGCACAGCCAGATCCACGCCCACGTACGCCTCAGCTTGGGGCGACCGCAGCAGCCCCAGCGCGTCGTTGCCGATACCGCACCCCAATTCGAGCACCCGCAGCTTCTGGCGCCCCCGCAGCTCGTCCAGCACGCGCCACACCAGCGGGTTGGGGTCGCGCTCGTCCAGGAACGCATAGGCCAAGGCGGCGTCGCCATAGACACGGTTCCAGTCGAAGCGCAGGTCCAACACGAAGCGGCCGAACGCAAGCGCGTCTTGCAGGCGTCCCGACGAGAGAAAGGCTTGGAAGGCCCCCAACAGAAAGCCAGGCAGATCCAGCAGTTCGCCATGCTCGGCGCGGGCCAGCCACAGGACTCCGGCCAGGTCGCCGTTGCGCTCGGCCAGCCACTCGGGCACCAGCGCGGCCAGGCGTGCCTGTTCGGCGGGCAGGCGCGCCACGCGACCGTGAATGGCATCGCGCAGGGCCAGAAGCTCGTCGGGTGCGCCGGTTGCGGGCGATGTCAGCTTCAGCGTGGCGATTTCGCGGGCCAGGGCGGCGACTTGAGCCTCCGCGTCTTCGAATCCGGCGTCCAGGAACAGGTCGTAACGGCGCATGTAGTGGGTGGGCATGGAGAACCTGCGTGGACGGCTTGGGTGGGCGGGATGGCCCCGCGGTCGGAACGCTAGAGATGCCCCGTCGCATTGTCAATAGAGTCGATGGGAAAACTAGGATACGACAGGCCGTCGGCCGTCCCACGTGCGTCGTGGTCGCGGGGCGCTGCAGCACGATTCCCGGACTTGTCCCACCGCGCGCAGAAGCGTACCTTGCGGAAGCCCCCCCGGAGGTCCCCATGACCACCTCGCCCCCCCCCGACCCCGTCGCCGACACCGGCTGCTGTCCCCGCTTTGACCCCCAGCCTTGGGACCGCCAGGACCAGGTCTGGAAGGACCGCCTGTTCGTCAAGGACCGCGTCCGCGCGATCCTGCGCATTCCCCTGAACTTCGGGGGCGTGATGACGCGCAACGTGACCCGCATCGAGGCCGCGGGCGGCAAACCCGACGGCCTCGTGCTCAGCGACGAGAACTCGCTGTGGGGCTCGGACGTCTACATCGGCGTAGACAAGGACTTGCCGGGCGCGGACATGCAGCGCCTGACCGGCACGTTCCTCGGCCGCGTCTTCGAGGGGCCGTACAGCCAGATCGGGGGCTGGATGCGCGAGATGCAGGCCTACGTGAAGGAGCGCGGCGTGACGCCCAAGAAGTACTGGTTTTACTACACGACCTGTCCCAAGTGCGCGAAAGCGTACGGCAAGAACTACGTGGTGATCCTCGCCCAGGTCTAGCTTTCCCTGCGATTTCCCCTCGTGGGATCGGAGCCTTCCATGCGCACCCTCGCCCTGACCGTCGCCGCCCTGTGCCTGTCCGTGTCGCCCGCCTTCGCCGACGTCGCTCCGCCCAACACCTACGGCTGCCAGGGCAAGGCCGCGGGCGACGTGTGCAAGGACGACATGGGCAAGGACGCCACCTGCAAGGCCGACATCTGCACGGGCTTGGACTATGCCAACTGGGACCAGGACGTGCGCTCGAGCCCGCCCACCAAGACCTACGATTGCTTGAAGTGCGAGGGAGTTGCCGAGGCCGACACCACGGTCGGCACCGACACGACGACCGAGGGCACCGACGCGGTGATCGGCGGGGCCGACGTGACCCAGACGGGCGGCAACGTGACGGTCGCCGAAGAGAGCAGCGGTTGCGTGGCGGGGCCGTCGGCTGCGCGGGTGTGGGCGCCCTGGGCCTTGCTGGCGGTCGTGACGGCGCTGGGCGTCGGGTTGTTGCGGCGGCGGCGCGGGGTGTAGGTGGTTTGCGGGCCCTTCTCGCCTCTGTCCAGGTGTCGGTCATCCACGCCGTTCGCGACCGCCAACAGACTCCGCGCGGTTGAACAGAGGCTCTCGTCCTAGAATTCCTCGCCGCGATTGCCTGGGCGGCCACAGCCCGGGGGGCGCACGCCACTACCCGCAACCCCGCGCATCGGCTATACTCCCAGCGTCTGTCGCCCCCGCGCGACCGGGACGCCCGATGCAAGAATCGACCACTACAGACTCTGCCGCCGCCCGCCGCCGCGCCACTTGGCAGGGTGGGGTTGCCCATGGCTTTGCCGAGGCCGCCGCCGCAGACCGGGCGTTTTGGCGCGCGACGACCCCGTCAGAGCGGCTGGACGCGACGCTGCAGGCCGCCCTCGATTGGCTGGCGATGCGAGGCGAACATGCAGATGCCGCAGGACTTTGTCGATCTGTTGGCGGCGTTCGCCCAGGCCCAGGTGCGCTACCTGGTGGTCGGCGGGTACGCCGTCGGGGTGCATGACGTCCCCCGGTTCACCAAGGACATCGACCTGTTGATCGAACCGACGGCTGAAAACGTCGCGCGCTGTGCGCAGGCACTTCAGGCATTCGGCGCGCCCGCTGGCGTCGTCCAGTCGATGTGCGACGCGGGACGCGACGACGTGGTGTGGTTGGGTCACGCGCCACTGCGCATCGATCTGCTGCAGTGGATTCCGGGGGTCGCCTTCGCACAGGCATGGGAACGCAAGACTCGCGTCGAGTGGTCCGGCACACCCGTGTGGGTCATCGGCCTCGACGACCTGATCGCAGCCAAGGTCGCCGCCGGACGCCCGCAGGACAAGGTCGATGCGCAGGCGCTGCGGAAGGTGGCGCGGCGGTCGGGCCGGATGGACTGACATCTTGGTAGGTTTCCGGGTTCGAACGGTGCCCGGTAGCTGCGCCCCTTCCGTCCGGCCCCTTGTGCCGCATGCGACCGCCCGGTACCCTGACCGCCGTCATCTGGCACCGGTCAGGCGGGCAACTCTGCTCGCAAACGAGGGTTTCCATGTTGCCCACAACGTCGCGCCTCGCACGGCCCGTTCTCGCCGCCGCGCTACTGCTGGCATCGTGCGGGGGCTCGGACCCCGCGTCGCAACCAACGCTGGCGACCGATGTGGCGAACGCCGACGAATTCGCGCCCGACATCGATCCGGCAGACCTCGGCGACGCGGCCGCGGTCGAGCCCGAGACCTGCACGGTCGACACAGAGTGCCAGCCGTTCGGCAAGGTCTGCGACCCGGCGACCAAGGCGTGCGTGCAGTGCCTGGTGTCGAGCGAATGTCCGGAGCCGACCGACCTGTGCGTGTCGAAGGCCTGCCAGCCGCGCACGCCCTGCAAGTCAGACAAGGCCTGCATCGGTGCCGACCAGCTTTGCGACGAGGTCGGCGGCGTGTGCGTCGACTGCCTGATCGACGGCGACTGCAGCGAGGATCGCGTGTGTCGTGCGGGCAGTTGCATGCCGACACCGCCCAGTTGCAGGACCAGCAAGGACTGCTCGGCCCTCGGACAGGTCTGCAGCGACGCGGGCGCGTGCGTCAACTGCGATGGCGATCTCGATTGTGCCGAGCTCGAGTACTGCGAACAGACGCTGTGCCTGCCCGACCTGTGCCACGCGGGCCAGCCATCTTGCGCAGACGCCAAGACCCGCAGGACCTGCAGCGACGATGGCAGCGCGTGGGTGACGGCGGCGTGTGCGGACGGCACCGGTTGCGTCGATGGCGCGTGCGTCTCGGCCGTCTGCACGCCCGGTGCCAAGCAGTGCCAGGGCGCGGCGCTGGCGACCTGCAACGCGCAGGGCACGGCGTGGGGCGCGGCGCAGGCGTGCGGCAAGGACCAGGGCTGCGTGGCCGGGGCGTGCCAGGCGCTCGTGTGCCAGGCAAACGCCAAGCAGTGCAACGCCTTGGGTGGGGTCGATACCTGTGCGGCAGACGGCATGGGGTGGACGTCGGCGGCGTGCCCGGCGACGGTCGAAGGCAAGGCGCAGGCCTGCGACACGGCCAACGGCGCGGTGTGCAAGCCCTTGGCGTGTACGCCCAAGGCGACGTTCTGCGACGGCGAACAGGCGATGCAGTGCGACGCGCAGGGGTTCGCGGCGACGCCGGCGGGCGACTGCACCAAGCCCGGGCCGACGGGCGGCAAGCAGTTGTGCCTCAACGGCAAGTGCACCGAGGCCAAGTGCGCGTCGGGCAAGACGATGTGCGCAGACCCGGCGACGCTGGCGACCTGCAAGCCCGACGGCAGCGGCTGGAGCAAGACCCCGTGCCCTGACCAGCAGGCGTGCGAGACCGACCAGTGTCTGGCGGTGGTCTGCGTGCCGGATCAGGTAACGTGCGCGGGGACGGTGGTGCAGCAGTGCAAGACCTCGGGCACCGGCCAGATGGTGGTGGTCGACTGCCAGGCGAGCGGCAAGGTGTGCGCGAGCGGCGCGTGCGTGACGGCGGCGTGCAAGGCCGGGGCGACCGAGTGCCAGGGCGGCAAGCTCGCGACCTGCAAGGCCGATGGCTCGGGCTGGGTCGTGGCGGCGTGCGGGTCGAACGAGGTCTGCGTGGGCGGCGCGTGCAAGGCTACGGTGTGCGCCGCGGCCGATGTGCAGTGCCAGGGCCAGTGGACGGCCAAGTGTGACGCCACGCGCACGGGGTGGACTCCGGTCGAGGACTGCGTCGCCAAGGGCCTGGTCTGCAAGGCCGGTGCATGCGTGTCGGGCGCGGTGTGCCAGGCGGGTGCCAAGCAGTGCAGCGGTTCGAAGCTGCAGACCTGCAAGGGCGACGGCAGCGGGTGGGACGAGGTCGAGTGTGATGGTGCGGCTTGCACGGTCGGGGGGAGCTGTCAGGACGGGGCGTGTACGGTGGGGACTCCGGCGTTGTGGAGTTGGCAATTCGAGGCGAACACTACGAGTTGCGTCTCGGATATCGTTCGCGTCGCGGGGGGCTTCATCGTCTCCAAGTACGACTGCGGGGCGATCGGCAGTGGCAACGAGGTGCGGCGCGTCGACACGCAGGGCACGAAGGTTTGGTCCTACGCCACGAAGCCCCAGACGACGCTGGCGCTGGTCGGGGACCAGGTGTTCGTGGCAGCACTTGGCGATTCGCTTTGGCTTGGCCTCGACGGCAAGGCGAAGCCTTTGCCGGCTGGGTACTTCCTTCGCGGCGCCGCGGCCGTCGGGGATGAAGCCTGGGCCGTGGGAGACGACGCCGTCTATCGGTTCAAGGCGGACGGCACGCTGGCCGCCAAGATCCCGATGACCTACAGCAACGGTGGAACGGCGATCGCGGCTGTCGCATCCGGGGGCGCCGTCGCCGCGGGCGTGACGGGCGGGTCCACGTCGGTCATCCGTCTCGACGCGGCGGGCGGAACGAAGTGGCTCAAGCAGTTCCCCGGGGGGAGCTTCCTCGCGGGCGTCAGCGCATTCCCGGATGGCGGCAGCCTCGTGGTCGGCTACATCAAAGACGCCTCGACCGGCAACGTAGCCCTCTTCCGGGCGATTCGTGTGGATGCGAGCGGCCTTCTCCTCTGGGCGCACCAGTTTGGCAAGTCCGGCCAGGGCTGGGCTGCCGCAGCGTTTCCCGACGGAACCAGCCAACTGACCGGCGTCGCCAACGACAGCAGCGGCTCGACAGGCGGAATCTGGCTGGCGCTCGATGCAAGCGGCAACGTGCGGTGGAAGCGGGAGGACGAGTACCACCATGTCCACGCGTTGCGGGTCGATGGCGACGGCGTGCTCGCCGGGGGTGCGGACTGGGTGCCCAATAGCGTGGGCCGTGCCTTCGTCCAACGCGCCGACCGCTTCGGCAACGTCTCCTGCACGGACTCAGGCGCCTGCCTGACCAAGAAGCCCGAAGACTGCAGCGACGGCAAGGAGTGCACCTCGGACCTCTGCACCGCGTCGTCGGGCTGCGTCCATCCCCAGATCGCCCCGAACTCTGTGTGCGGTCCCGGCATGACCTGTCAGGCGAGCATGTGCAAGTAGGGGCGCGCTCACCGATCCTTGACGCTTGTGACCTAGACTTCACCGCGCAAGCGACTCGCGATCTCCGACGGATCGGCGGTGTCGAAGAACAGCTCGATGGCCTCGATGAGGTTGGCCTTGGCCTCCTCGACGTTCGCGCCCTGGCTCGCAATGTCGACCTGCGGGCAGAGCGCAACGTAGCCGTCGCCTTCGCGCTCGATGACTGCGGTCAGTTGGCGGGTTTGCTTCACGGGGCCCTCGCGAGGTGCGGCCGACAGTTGCACCAGAATCCACTCTGCGGCCGCACCAGGCGGTTGGCAACGAATCTCGTCGCAAGGCGGCGCATTTGGCGGGTGTTGCGGGGCGGCCGTCGTGACGGCGCTGGGCGTCGGGTTGTTGCGGCGGCGGCGTGGGGTGTAAGCTCCCTGCTCAACAGATCTTATGTTGTCCATAGACGCCAGGATGTACGATGATTCGCCATCATGATGTCTCTTGACCTGCTCTCCGCCGAGGAACTCGCACAGGAAGTCGCCCGCCGCGTTCGCGCGCTTCGCCTCGATCGCGCGTGGACGCAGGTCGAGGCCGCCGCGCGGTCCGGCATGACGCTCGCCAGCTACAAGCGCTTCGAGCGCACGGGCGAGATCGCGTTCCGGTCGCTGCTGAAGGTCGCCATCGCCTTGGACCAGGTAGACGCTCTGCAGCGGTGGTTCGCGCCGCCGCCGTTTGCTTCGCTGGATCAGGCGCTTGCCCAGCCCAAGGTTCGCAAGCGCGCGCCGCGACGGAGGTTGTCGTGAGCGTGGCCATGCAGGTGCCATCGGGAACGGTGCTTCACGTCAAGCTGTGCTGGGCGCCGGGGGCCGAGGTTGCGGTGGGGCGGCTGGGGATGCGCGACGCGAGTCGGCGGCGTATCGAGCGGGTGTTGGCGGAGACTCGGCGGTTGGGGGGGTAAGGGCGCACCGCCAACCGTCAGAACTCACTGCCCTGGATGGTGTACGTGGCGGTGTAGGTCTTGCCGGCCTGTACGAAGGTCCACGTGACCTTGCCCGTCACGCGGTCGACGACCAGGGTTTCGCTGCCGTCGGGCTTCTTGTACGTGCCGCCCTCGATGAAGACCTTGTTGCAGAGGTAGTCGCCGCCTCCCCCGACATCGGTTCCGGGCTGCGGTGCATCGACCAGCGGAACATCGAGTGCGTTGCCATCCGGCGGGGATCCGTCCGGCCCCGGACCGTCCAAGACCGCTGCGTCACCGTCGTTCTGGGCGTCCAGAGGGATCGTCGTCGGGTCTGAGGAACAGCCTGCAAGGAAGGCCAGGACCAAGATTCCCCGAAGGAAACGCGCTTTCATTGCGGACCTCCGAAGAAGACGGATCCGTAGCTGTAGGCATCCCGCGCACAGTCATAGACCTTGACCCCACCACCGTACGCCGCCTGAACGCAGAGTGGCTCTGGCATCGTCGGTTGCGGGTCGTCGGCCGTCAGCGGCACGCCGTCGACGGTCACGGTGGGGGGCGACAACATCAGGATCTCGTTCAGGTCCCCGCACGAGTCCGAGTAGGCCACCTGGGGCAGCAGTCCGCCCAGCAACAGGGCGAGCAGCCAGCGTTTGCGGTTCATCGGGACTCCTCCGTCATGGTTCGTCTCGCGAGTCTAGACCTTTCCGGAGGGCGTGGCCAAGCGCTCGACAACTGAACACCCGTTCAGTATCCTCGGGGGCGAGGCACCCGATGTACGTCCCCCTCCTGACCAAATCCAACTACAGCTTTCTAGAAGGCGCCTCGCACCCGGCCGAGCTGGTCGCCGCGGCCCACGAGCTCGGCTTGCCTGCGCTGGCCATGACCGACCGCGACGGCGTCCACGGCATCGTCCGCGCGTTCGTCGAGGCCAAGTCGCTGGGCATCCGCTTGATCGTCGGTTCGCAAGTCACCGTCGCCACACACCTTCCGCCTGCCGCCGCGACCGGGCCGCTCTCTGCCGCCGACTTGGACGGCTGGCCCGTCGAGACGCCCGTGCTGCTCGCCGCCGACCGGGCAGGGTACGGTCGCCTGTGCCAGCTCTTGACCGTGGGCCGCCGCCGCTGCGCCAAGGGCACGAGCCTCGTGACGTGGCAGGAGGTCGCCGCCGCCGCCCAGGGCCTCGTGCTCCTGTACCCCGACGCGGGCCTGGACCTCCCTGCTGCCCGTGACCTCGCCGCTACCCGTGACCCCCTTGCCCGTGACCCCAAGCAAGCCCCCGCCCCGCCTGAACTTCTCGACCCGGTCGTGCGCCTGCTGCGCCCCTTGCCCACGCCCGTGCCCCGCGACCCGCTGCACCAGGTGGCCGATGCCTTTGGCGACCGCGCGTACGGCCTGCTGACCCGCCACCACCAGGCCGACGAGGTGCACGCCGAACGCCGCCTGCGTGCCCGCATGAAGGCGCTGGGGTGGCCGTTGGTGGGCGCGACCGAGGTGCTGTACCACTCGCCCGCCCGCCGCCCGCTGCAAGACGTGCTGACGTGCATTCGCCACGGCGTGCCGCTGCACCAGGCGGGCACGCGGCTGAAGGGCAATGCCGAACACGGGTTGTGGACGCCGTTTGCGTTCGACCGGCTGTTTGCCGACGACCCGGCGCTGGTGGCGCGGACCCTTGCCGTCGCCGACCGCTGTCGCTTCTCGATGGCCGACCTGCGCTACCGCTATCCGTCCGAGCGGCTGCCCGACGGCTCGACCGAGACCGAGTGGTTGCGCGAGCTGGTGCGCCGTGGGGCGCTGGAACGCTGGCAGGGACCGCCGCCGGATGCCGTACAGGCCCAGATCGACAGGGAATTGGCGCTGATCGAGACGCTGGACTACGGCGGCTATTTCCTGACGATGTGGGAGATCGTCCAGTTCTGCCGAGGTGAGGGAATCCTGTGCCAAGGACGCGGATCGGCGGCGAATTCGGTGGTCTGCTATGCGTTGGGCATCACGGCCATCGACCCGGTGCGGATGGGCCTGCTGTTCGAGCGGTTCATCTCGCTGGAACGCGCCGAGCCCCCGGACATCGACCTCGACATCGAACACGAGCGGCGCGAGGAGGTGATCCAGCACGTCTACGCCAAGTACGACCGCTCGCACGCCGCCATGGTCGCCAACGTGATCCGCTACCGCGCGAAGTCGGCGGTGCGCGACGTGGGCAAGGCGCTGGGCATCGCCGAGACGTCGCTCGACCGGTTGGCGCGGCTGACCTCGCACTACGGCGACGGCGTAGACGAGGCGGCGCTGGGGCTGGCGGGCCTGGACCCCAACACCCAGGCGCACCAGTTGCTGATGCAGTTGACGCAAGAGATCCAAGACTTTCCCAGACATCTGTCGGTCCACCCGGGCGGCTTTCTGCTGGGGCACGAACCGGTCGATACGCTGGTGCCGGTCGAGAACGCGACGATGGAGGCGCGCACCGTCATCCAGTGGGACAAGGAGGACGTCGAGGCGCTGGGTCTGTTCAAGGTGGACCTGCTGGGGCTGGGGATGCTGACGCAGGTCCATCGGTGTTTCGACTTGCTGAAGCAGACCAAGGACTTGGACCTGTCGATGGCCACGGTGCCGGCCGAGGACCCCGAGACCTACGCGATGATTTCGCGCGGCGACACGGTCGGCGTGTTCCAGATCGAGAGCCGCGCGCAGATGAGCATGTTGCCGCGCCTGAAGCCCAAGACCTTCTACGACCTGGTGATCGAGGTGGCGATCATTCGCCCGGGACCGATTACGGGCGGCATGGTCCACCCCTATCTGCGGCGGCGCGACGGCGAGGAGGAGGTCGTGTATCCGCACCCCAGCCTGCGCCCGGTGCTGGAAAAGACGTTGGGGGTTCCGCTGTTCCAAGAGCAGGTGATGAAGCTGGCGATGGTGGCGGCCGACTACACGCCGGGAGAGGCGGACCAGCTGCGGCGCGACATGGCGGCGTGGCGAAAGTCCGGGCGTATCGAGGCGCACCACGACCGGTTGGTGCAGCGCATGACGGCCAAGGGCATCGACGCGGCCTTTGCCGAGCGCGTGTTCGACCAAATTCGGGGCTTTGGCGAGTACGGATTCCCCGAGTCGCATGCCGCGTCATTTGCGCTGATTTCGTACGTGACGTCGTGGCTCAAGTGCCACCATCCCCCTGAATTCACGTGCGCATTGCTGAATGCCCAGCCGATGGGGTTCTACACGCCCGCGACGATCCTCGAGGACGCGCGCAGGCATGGCGTGCAGGTGCTGCCCATCGACGTCACGCGCTCGGGGTGGGACTGCGCGATGGTGCCTGACGTGACTCTTCAGGGTGCGCCTACCGCCGTGCGCATGGGGCTGCGGTACGTCAAGGGCTTGGGGGCGCGGCACCGGCAGGCCATCGAAGCCGCGCCCGGGCCTTGGTTTTCGCTCGGCGCCTTCGTGCGCGACACGCAACTGGACCGGGCGGCGCTAGAGGCGATGGCAGAGGCGGGGGCGTTCGACGGTCTGCAGCTCGACCGGCGGCAGGCGCTGTGGCAGGTGCGGGCGCTGGTGCAGCGGGCGCACGAGACGCTGGATCTCGACCGGCACGAGGACCTGCCGCTGTTCCAAACGCTCGATCGGCAACAGGAAATCCTGTGGGACTACCAGCGCAGCAGCCACTCGACCCGCGGCCACCCGCTGCAACCCCTGCGCGACGAGCTCAGCCGACAGGGGCTGCCCACCGCCGCCCAGGTCAACGCGATGCGCGACGGTCGCCGCCTGGACTACGCCGGCCTCGTGATCTGCCGGCAGCGCCCGGGCACGGCCAAGGGGGTGACGTTCTTCACGCTCGAAGACGAGACCGGCTTCGTGAATTTGGTGGTGTGGCGCGACGTGTACGAGAAGTTTCAACTGCTGGCCAAGACCTCGGCGGTGGCGGGTGTGTCGGGCAAGCTGCAGTCGCAGCACAACGTCGTGCACCTGGTGGTCGAGCGGTTCTGGGAGCTGCAGCTCGGGGCGGTGGCCCCGGCGCGGGCGAGTCGCGACTTTCATTGACTCCACGAGCCCTTGAACACGGCCCCGGTCTGCCGTAGCGTCCCCGGCTGGTCGTCCTTGCAGGAGCTCGCCATGAAGTCGGTCGCGTGTTGGGGAATCGTCTCGGGATTACTTGTTGTGTCGATGGGTTGCGGCTCGTCGGGCGGTGGCGGTGGCGGCGGGGGCGCAGGGGCGGCCGGCAGTCCGTGCGCCCCGGTGAACCAAAACGAGGGGTGTCTGGCGGCGCAGCGCATGGCGTGCGACCCGACCCTGAGCCAGTGGGTGCTGATCGAGATCTGCACCACCGGATTCTATTGCCAGGACCTGCCCGACCCGGCAGCCCCGGCCACCACCAGGCGCGTGACGCAGTGCACGGCCGCGACGACGCCCGACACGACCACACCCGACACGACCACACCCGACACGACCAAGCCAGACGTGACCGATCCGGGCGACGCGGCTGAAGACACGACCGCGCCCGACACCACACCGATAGACACGACGCCTCCCGACACCACACCGGTCGACACGACGCCCCCCGACACGACGCAGCCCGACACCTGCCAGACCACGTGCGGCGACAAGGAATGCGGCCCTGACGGCTGCGGCGGTCAGTGCGGCAAGTGCCCCACCGCGGCGCCCTCGTGTGTCGACGGCTACTGCCAGAGCCAGTGCGTGCCCGATTGCCAGGGCAAGGACTGCGGGTCGAACGGCTGTGGCGGCGAGTGCGGCCAGTGCCCGGTTGCGGCCCCCCTGTGCGTCGCCAACAAGTGCACCAAGGCAGGCACCGGATTGCCCAAGGGCGCGAACTGCTACAACAAAGTCGAAACGTGCGTCGCCGGCACCACCTGCACCCTCAGCAGCCAGGGCACCGGGTGGACCTGCATGACCGACCTCGCCCCCGGCGCCGCGTGTGGGCCGGGGCAGGGCGACTGCAAGTCCGGATCCCAGTGCCTGTTCACGACCGCGGGGCTGAACGAGTCCGTGTGTGTGGCCGACGCCAAGGCAGGCAACGCGTGCTGGCCCTGGGGCGGGCCGTTGTGCGACGCCAACACCACCTGCAACTACACCAGCTCGGCCGCGACGTCTGCCAAGTGCTATCCCAAGGGCGGTGCGAACGCACCGTGCGGTCAGGCCGCAATGGGCGACTGCCAGGACGATCTGGTGTGTTGGACCATGAGTTCGTCGGTGCCGCCCAAGTGCAGCCCGCGCCAGCCGGCCGGCGCCGAGTGCGGGTCCATGGGCGGGTGCGTGAAGGGCAGCGAGTGCGTGTGGCAGACGTCGGCCAAGACCAAGGCGATCTGCGCACCGGCGGGCAAGACGGGCGATACGTGCGCCACATGGGGCAAGGCGACCGAGTGTGCGGAGTGGCTGACGTGCGTGCCTGAGAGCGACGCCCAGGACGCGCCGTCGACGTGCATGACACAACTGCTGGTGGGGCAGGCGTGCGGCTACGGACTGGGTGTGTGTACGCCGTACCTGTCCTGCGAGTTCACCGACAGCTCGCAGACCAGCCGTGCGTGCGTGGTGGCCAAGGGCAAGGACGAGACCTGCCTGTACGGTTCGTCGGGATGCATGGGCAACTACTATTGCTCTTACGCCGACCCGGCCGATGCCTCGGGCACCTGCGTCGACCCCTGCGCGCAGTACAATCTGTACGGCAACGGTACCTGCGAGGAGTACTGCGTCGACGCCGATCCCGACTGCGGTTAGGTCGCGCGGCCGTTGACCGCCCGCGTTCGTCACCCCGTCCGCGTTGGTCACCCCGCCCGCGTTCGTCACTCCGCCCGCGTTGGTCACCCCACCATTGAGCCCAACCGCGCGCGAGCGTACAGTTCGGCAGTCCACATCGCCCCGACGGGGCAGGGAGAACGGCCATGGTGCGGCTGTGCGGGCTCGTATTGCTGGGTTTGATGTGCGTGGCTGCCGGTTTGGCCTTGCCCGCGGCGGCAGCGATCCCGAACACGGTGCTGATCGAGGGCGTCCTGCAAGCGACCGGCGGCGGCGCGGCAGCCGACGGCGACTACGCGATGACGTTTACGCTGGTGACGGCGGGGCAGAATCCGACGACGTGGAAGGAAGGGCCGGTGACGATCGCCGTCAAGAACGCGGCCTTCGTGCACGCTTTGGGCTCGGTGACGCCGCTTGACGCCTCGATCCTCGACAAGCCCGACGCCGTCTCGCTGCAGATCCAGATCGGCGAAGACCCGGCGCTGCCCAAGCAACCGCTGAACGCGTCGCTGTTCGCCCTGCGCGCGGCGTTGTCGCAAGGGCTGTCGTGCTCGGGTTGCGTGACCGCGGCGCAGCTGGGCGCGACCGTGATCGACGACCTGATCGCGGCGGGCAAGCTGGCCAAGGTCGCCAAGACGGGCGCCTTTGCCGACCTGTCTGGAGGGCCAGACCTCAGTGGTTACGCGCAGTTGTCCAAGCTGGCCGCGGTCGCCACGTCGGGGGCGTATGCCGATCTGCTGGGGCTGCCGGACCTGACCGTGTACGCCAAGGCTGCCTCGCTGGCGACGGTGGCGACCAGCGGAAGCTACAAGGATCTCGAAGGCTTGCCCGTGCTTGCCAAGCTGGACGCTTCCTGCGGCACCGGGCTGGTCGTCAAGGGCCTGAAGGCCAACGGCGAATACGAGTGCGTGGCGTCGATGGACCCGTCCGCGCTGCCGGGCGACGGGCTGGACGAGATCTCAGGCGGCTTGCTGACCAACCAGTTCAACGAGGCGGCGGCCAGTGCCAAGACGCCTCTGGAGATCCCGGACAACAACCCGGTCGGCATCAGTGACCTGATCGACCTGCCCGATTTCGGTCTCGCGCAGTCGTTGACGGTGTCTGCCGAAGTGACGAACAGCGACACGGCCAACTTGGTGGTGAATCTGGTCGACCCCGCCGGCACCAAGTACGTCCTGTGGAGCAAGACCGCCAAGGGAACTACCGTCAAGACCACCTGGCCCACCCTGACCAAGACCGTGTCGGGGGATCTGGGTGCGTGGGTCGGCAAGAATCCGAAGGGGAAGTGGTACTTGCAGACCATCGACACGGCCTTCCTGAACAACACCAAGGACGGCGCCCTCAAGGCCTGGAGCATTCAGGTCAAGGTGCAGTCGTCGGTCAAGGTGGGCATGGCGGGCGCGTTGGTGCTGCAGAACGTCGCCCAGCAGCCGTTTCCGTGCGGCACATCGGTGCAGGGTGCCCTGTACTTCGACACCACGTCCAAGGCGGTGCTGTACTGCGACGGCTCGATCTGGCGCAAGATGAACGACGCGTGCGGCAACGGCAATTTGGACACGGGCGAGCAGTGCGATGACGGCAACCAAACCAACGGCGACGGCTGTAGCTCAACCTGTGTCGCAGCGACGGGTTACGCAGAGGCCAAGCCCGGCTCGTCGTGCGCCAACGTCTTGACGCTTGCCAAGGCAGAGGGTGGCTCGCCCAAGACAGGCCTGTACTGGGTTGACCCGGATGGTTCCGGCGCGCTGGCGGCGCGACAGGTGGGCTGCGACATGACGACCGACGGCGGCGGCTGGACGGTGGTGTGGGCGTCCGTCGACACCGATCCCGGCGACGTTCCGTGGACAACCGGCACCTATGGCACCAACCCCTTCACCGAGAAGTTCAAGGTCACGCTGGCCTATCTGCAGGCGCTGCAGCAGTCGGAACACCTGCTGGTCCGCAAGTCGGGCGCCGGCTGGCTCAAGGTGAACAAGCCCTTTTTCGCGTCGTCGCAGTGGCCGGCGCACAACCACTACTCGGCCACCATCACCAGCGCCTCGGGCCAGACGGCGACCGCCACGCTTGCGTTCTCGAACGCGTCGATCGGGGGCGGCGGCTGGTACGCGGTCGCCAATGGCGCGCCCGACCACCACTCCAGCAGCTACATCGACCTGAACGGCGGTTGCACGAACGACTTCGTGTACGTGTACGGCGGCAACTACTTCGCCTCGAACACGGCGCTGGGGTCGGGGTGGCCGGCCAGCAACCAGTGCTCGAACTCGGCCGCCGACAACCCCGGAACTTGGGTCGGCGTACGCTAGCGAAAGCCTTGACGTCGTGCGGGTTTGACGCCTACAGCCCTGGGTCGGCCGCGTAGGTCACTTGGACCTCGTCGCCAGGCAGCGGCGCCTGCGTGAAGAACACCGCGGTGTCGAACGGGGCGCACTTGCCGGACTCGCATACCAACTCACCCTGACAGTCTCGCGACAGCTTGCACGGCTCGCCCTCGCCCGGGGGAGTGACCGCACCCGCGCGGCAGTCCGGGGCGTGGGCCACGTAATACGAGTCGACGGCCTTCGAGGCGGGATTGGCTACATAGCTCAGTTCCTTCGACTCCTTGCCCCGCTTGCGCACCACGTCCAGCAGCGGCTCGCCCTTGGCATTGTCGAAGGGCGGATGCGGCAAGCAGACCTTGACGACGCGGCGCAGCACCAGGTCGGACACCTGCGTCAATGCGGGACCAAAGTCGCTGCCGGAGCAGATGTTGAACGCCACGCCGTTCTCGCGGAACGCTTGCACCAGAGTCAAGTAGCGGGAACCGTAATCCGCGGAACCCCGAGCGCCCGCGCAGACATAGGGGGCCTGGCCAGAGAAGAACGGCTTGACCGACGTCTTGTAGAATTCGATGCGGTCGGTGGCCTGCTGGGCGGCGATGGCCGCGGCAGCGCCTGTGATCGGGACCGCGTCGCCGGTGATGGCGGCCACCATGACGCGGCTGGGGTCGGACTTGAGGGTGCGGAAGCGGTTCACGAAGTCGCCAATGGGCGCGACGAAGGTGTTGACGGCGGGCGTGCCCAAAGCCGAGTTCAGTACCGGATTGCCGCCGACCTGGTCGCCCTTGAGCGCGCAGGTGCCTGTGGAAAAGCCTGTGATCTCAGTCTTATAGCTGGCATTGGTGGCCATCGGCAGGTCCAGTCGCACGGAGCAGTCATCGGCGTCGCTGATGAAGACGATGACCAGGTACGCGTCGTCACGCACCAGCTGCTTGAACTGGCAGTCCGCCGTCATCTCGCCCTTGGCGTCGCGCGGGCAGTTGGGGCCGTACGGGTCCAGCGCCATCCAAGCAGACCGCAGACCTCCCTCGAAGCCCGCCTCCGTCGAGGACGAGATCCCGGGCGACGCGATGCAGCGGAACAGGTCCAGGTTGCCCTTGACGGTGGCGTCAGTGGCGTTGGGACGCGACTTCAGGACGGCGGGCAGCTTGTCGGCCGTGGGGCAGGTCGAGGTATCGGGCGGGTACATGCAGCCTGCCGCCGACGCATCGCCGCCGGGGGCGTAGCAGATCATCTTCTGCTGCGTGACCGCGATCTTGGGCTCGAACGTCGCCCGGCACTCGGCGTCGCTTTTGCAGCGGGACTCGCAGAACGCATTGACCGAGCAGTTGGTGTTCGCAATGTTTGAGGTCAGCGAGGGCTTGTTGCACTTCCACGTCAGGTTGCCGGCCGACGCGTTGGCAAACGTGGCGGTGGCGGCAGCAGGACACAGAGATGACGCGGTCTTGTTGACGTACGTGAACTCGAACGAGCTTTTGCCGCACTGGTTGTCGTTGGCGCAGGGGACCGTGACGCGCTCGATGCACTGCGCGGGAAAGCTTTTGGCGGCAGAGTGCAGGAAGGCGCCGACCTTCTTGACCGATGACGTGTCGGTCGTGCCGGCGGGGTCGGGGGCCTGTTGCACGGTCACGACGGCCATTTGCGCGTCGATGGTACCCAGAGACTCGAGGTTCTTGACGAAGCTGGTGAAGCCGGCAGCAAGCTCACGTTGTTCTTGACACATGGATGTTGAATGGTCGATAACCCAAAGGAAATCCAGCTTCACCGGGTCGGTATTGGACAACGACTTGACGACCCGCACCTCAAGCGAATCGGTCAACCGGACGATCGGATAGTCGTTGCAGCTGCCGGCCAGAACCGCGAGACCGAGCACAAGGGGCCAGTGCGACTTGCTCATCGAACCTCCGCAGCGCCCGGGGGGAGCGCGCGGGCCGCAGTGGCGCGGCCTACCCTCGCACCGTAGCAGCAAGGGCGAGACTGCGCCACGGCCCGCTGCACATGCCTCGCGCTTGGCACGGCCGGGGGCGACGCCTACACTGCCTGCCTTCCCGGCTCGACACGGGCCCGTCTCTGAGGCACCCCGGCGTGTGGCGTATCTGCCCCAATTGTGGTCATCGCACGGACTCGTACGCCTGTGAGAAGGACGGCGGCGAGACGCGCTTCATCCGCACCGACACGGAGTTTCCTGGCCGTCTGCACGAGGGCGATCTGCTCCTCGAGCACTACGAAGTCCACGACCTGATCGGCGTGGGCGGCATGGGGGCTGTGTATCGGGGGCAGCAGCGCATGACCCACCAGCAGGTGGCGATCAAGGTGCTGTGGCGGGATCTGGCGGCCGACCCGGTCGAGGTGCGGCGCTTCTCGCGTGAGGCCCGGGCGGCGTCGCTGCTGAGCCATCCCAACTCCGTGCGCGTATTCGATTTTGGTGCCGACGATCGGACGGGGACGCTGTTCATCGTCATGGAGTTTCTGGTCGGCAAGAAGCTGTCGGACGTGTTGCGGTCGACTGCGGTGCTGCCGCCGGGTCGCGTGGTGCACATCGTCACGCAAGTGGCCAAGGCGCTGGAGGAGGCGCATCGCAAGGGCGTCGTCCACCGGGACCTGAAGCCCGACAACATCTTCTTGCAAGAGATTGCAGGGGAAAAGGACTTCGTGAAGGTGCTGGACTTTGGCCTTGCCAAGTTCATCGCCGGGGACTTCGAGCGCGACCAACTGACCCGTGTGGGCTATGTCGTCGGGTCGCCGGAGTACATGGCGCCAGAGCAGGCATCGGGCGGCAGCGTGGGGCCCGCGGCGGACCTCTATTCGCTGGGGGTGGTGCTGTACGAGTGCCTGACCGGGAACTTGCCGTTCGACTCGAATTCGACTGCAGAAGTGCTGCGGATGCACATTCTGCAAGGACCGCCGCCGTTGGTCGTTCCTTCGGGGGAGGACTTGCCACCGGCCTTGGTCGAAGTCGTGCTTCGCTGTCTGGCGAAGGACCCGGCCGAGCGCCCTGCCAGTGCCGATGCCTTGCGAATCCAGCTATTGCAGGCTTGTGACCGACGTGGCCTCTCGGTTCCGCGCGTGTCCGGCTCCGCTCCGGCAGTCCCCATGGGACCGACGAAACCCGGATCGCCAACTCGCCACTTGGACCAGCGGCCGCCCGCCCCCTCCAACGACGGCTGGGGAACGCTGGACGACCGACTGGACCCGCTGCCGGACGCCGACCGCGCCGCACCGTTGCTGACGCCCGCGGCCCGCACCCGCGCAGTCGGCCGAGCGTTCGCTCACTCGCCGTGGGGTCTGCTGATCCTTGGGGTTGCCATAGGCATGACGATTGCAGCGTTCTGGATCGCGTGGCGCTGACCGTCACAATTCGAAACGAGCCGTTCATGGACGCCGCAACACGAGCCTCCTAGCTTGGTGGTCTGCCTGAATCCCCCAGGCGTTCCGCCGCATCCGACAGGCCACACTCTGTCACCGTTTTGCAAGAGGAACCCGCATGGATCACCCCTCCGCCATCGTCCGCCTGACTGGCGTCGACAAGGACTACCTGCTCGGCAAGGTGGTCGTTCCCGCGCTGCGAGGCATCGACCTCGCCATCCAACCCGGCGAGTTCACTGTCATTGCTGGGCCATCCGGCAGCGGCAAGACCACGGCGCTGAACCTGATCGGCTGTGTCGACGTCGCCACGCGCGGCATCGTCACGGTGGACGGACACGACACGGCCAAGCTCAGTGAGCGCGACCTGACGAAGCTGCGGCTCGAGCGCCTGGGCTTCATCTTCCAGTCGTTCAACCTGGTCGGTGTGCTGGATGCCTTCCAGAACGTAGAGTTTCCGCTCCTGCTGCAACGCAAGCTGACCAAGGCAGAGCGGCGCGAGCGGGTGATGGATCTGCTGAAGGAAGTCGGCATCGACCAGTACGCCAAGCACCGGCCGAACGAGCTGAGTGGCGGTCAGCGGCAGCGCGTGGCGATCGCTCGGGCGTTGGTCACGCGACCGCAGATCGTGCTGGCGGACGAGCCGACGGCGAACCTCGACTCCGAGACCGGCAACGCGATCGTCGACCTGATGGAGAAGTTGAATGACGAGGGCACGACCTTCCTCTTCTCGACCCACGACCCCCGTGTGGTTGACCGCGCCGGTCGCGTGGTCCGCCTGATGGATGGCCGAATCGTCGAGGACGCCACACGCCGCGCGGTCGGGGCGTCGCGCCTCTCCCAGTTGGCCTGAGATTACGGAGACGCCCATGGTGCTGTTTCGCATCGCGCTCCGGAACCTCTGGAGTCACAAGACCAAAACCCTGATCGTCGGTGGCCTGTTGGTCTTCGGCACGCTGCTGGTGGTGCTGGGCCAGAGTCTGCTGACCACGCTGGACCAGTCGATGGCGCGCAGCATCGTCAACAGCGTCGCGGGGCACCTGCAGGTGTACGCGGCCGATGCCAAGGACAAGCTCGCGCTGTTCGGGTCATTCGAGGGCACGGAGATCGGTCAGATCAAGGACTTTCCGCGCGTCCGCAAGGTGCTGGAGAGCCTGCCGGAGGTGCAAGCCGTCATTCCGATGGGCATCGACTCGGCAGTCGTGTTTGGCGGCAACGTGCTGGACGTGAAGCTGGAACAGCTGCGTGCGGCCGAGAAGCAGGGCGACCACGCGAGGTCGCACGCGCTGCGCAACCACGTGCGGCGCATCGTCGTGATGCTGCATCAGGAGCTGAAGAACCTGAACGGTCTGGTCGACAAGGCCAAGCTGACGGAAGAGACGCGCCAGGGGCTGATCGACGTCGAGCGCGCGGCCGCGAAGGAATTCTGGGACGGCTACGAAGCGGACGTGCTGGGGCATCTCGAGTTTCTGGAGAACAAGATTGCGCCGATGGCCCTGGGCGAGGACATGATCTTTCTTCGCTACATCGGCACGGACACGGCGCGGTATTCCAAGGCGTTCGACCTCTTCGAGATGGTCGACGGCCAGCCGATCCCCTCGGGCAAGCGCGGATTCCTGTTCAATAAGCTGACGTACGAAGAGCAGGTCAAGCACAAGACGGCGCGGCGTCTCGACCGCATGCGCGACCGGCTGGCCGGCGGCTTTCAACTCGCGACCGACGACGAACTGAAGAACTGGCGCAAGCTCAACAAGGACCAGCACAAGGAGATCACGTACCAGCTGGATGACGACTCGGCTGAGGCGGTGCGCAAGGCGTTTCAGGCGGAGCTGAGGTCGCCCGAGACCGATCTTGTCAAGCTGATCGTCGCGTTCATGGACATGACCGACGAGAATTTCACGCGTCGCTACAAGCTGTTCTACGAGGCGGTGGTGCCACACCTCAACCTGTACAGCGTCAAGATCGGCGATACGTTGACGCTGCGCGGGCTGACGGCGTCGGGCTATCCCACGTCGGTTCCCGTCAAGCTGTACGGCACGTTCCGCTTTCGCAGTCTGGACAAGTCGGCGGTCTCTGGTGCTGCGAACCTGACGGACCTGAACACGTTTCGCGATCTGTATGGCTTCATGAGCGCCGACCGCAAGAAGGAACTCGAGGCGCTGGAGGCCAAAAGCGGCGTGCGCGCCATCTCTCGAGACGAGGCGGAAGCCGCGCTGTTCGGAGGCGAGGGCGAGGAAGTGGCGGCCGAGGCGGTTGCCGTCACGCCCACGGCTGTCGAGGGAGCGCTGGACCCGACCGCGGGCTTCGACGAGTTCGCTGGCGTCGACATGGCGACGGGAGCCAAGAACCACGGCGTGTCCCTGGTCGGCCTGACGTACACGCAGGCCCAGATCGACAGTGGGGTCGTACGCAACGCCGCGATCATGTTGAAGCCGGGCGTCGCGGTGGCGGACGGGTTGCGGGCGGTGACGGCCGCAGTCGAGCGCGAGAAACTCGGCCTGAAGGTCGTGGACTGGCGCAAGGCCAGCGGTCTGATCGGCGATTTCGTGTGGGTCATCTATGTCATCCTGTTCACTGCGATTTTCGTGATCTTCATTGTGGCGCTGGTCATCATCAACAACTCGATGGTGATGGCGACCATGGAGCGGGTGCGCGAGATCGGCACCATGCGGGCCATTGGCGCCCAGCGGACCGAGATCCTGAAGATGTTCGCGGCTGAGGCTGTCGTGCTGGGGACGGTCTTCGGCGCGGTCGGTGTAGGCGTGGGCGCGGCCATCGTCGGGACCCTGGGTTACGTCGGCATCCCGGCCTATGTGGACCAGATGGTCTTTCTGTTCGCGGGACCGCGCCTGCACCTGCTGCTGTCGCCGACACACCTGCTGTTCGCCTGGGCAATCGTCTACGTGGTCGCCGCGCTGTCGACCCTGTATCCGGCCTACCTGGCCACCCGAATCACGCCGCTGCAGGCCATGCAAGACGCGGAGTAACCAAGATGGGCCAACTAGTCCTGATCAGCCTGCGCAACCTGTTCCAGCATCGGCGGCGAACGCTGTTGCTGGGGGCGGCCATCGCGTTCGTCACCATGCTGCTGGTGCTGCTGTCGTCGCTGTTCAACGGCATGCAGGACACGATGCTGCGGTCAGCGACGACGTTGATGACCGGACACGTCAACATCGGCGGCTTCTACAAGATCACCGCGGGCTCTGCGGCGCCGGTCGTCACCAACTACGCGAAGCTCGAGCAGATCGTGCGCCGCGAGGTCAAGGGGCTCGACAACGTGGTCGTGCGCGGTCGCGGCTGGGGCAAGGTGATCAGTGACACCACCTCGCTGCAGGGCGCCGTCAACGGCATCGACATCACGCAGGAAAAGGGCTTTCGCGACGTGGTGCAGGTGCGGTCGGGCAAGCTCGAAGACCTGGCCCAGCCCCGCACGGCCCTGGTCTTCGAGTCTCAGGCCGAGCGGTTGGAGGTCAAGGTCGGCGACATGCTCACGTTGTCGTCGCCCACGTTTCGCGGCGTGCAGAACACGGTAGACGTGCGCATCGTGGCCATCGGCGGCGACCTGGGGTTCATGAGCAACTTCATGATCTTCGTGAACGCCGAGGCCATCCGCGACCTGTATCAGCTCGACGTGACCACCGCCGGCGCGCTGCACCTGTACCTGAAGGACCCGGAGCAAGCGGACGCGGTGGCGGCCAAGCTGCGCAAGGTCATCCAGGCAGAGGGCTATGGCGTCATGGACAAGGTGGCCCAACCGTTCTTCCACAAATTCGACACGGTGAAGCGCGAAGACTGGGTGGGCCAGAAGATCGACATCACCACCTGGATCGACGAGATGCTGTTCATCCGCTATACGTTACAGACGCTTAGTGTGCTTATCGCCATCTTGGTCACCGTGTTGCTGGTGATCATCGTGATCGGGGTGATGAACACGCTGTGGATGGCGGTCCGCGAAAGAACCAGAGAGATCGGCACCTTGCGCGCCATTGGCATGCAGCGGGGGCGGATCCTCGCCATGTTTGTGATCGAGACCGCGATGCTGGCGTTGGGGGCGACCCTGTTCGGCGTGCTGACGGCAACGCTGCTGGCCGCGGGAGTCAACGCCGCCGAGTTTGTAGTCCCCAAGGGTTTTCAGATGTTCCTGATGTCCGACACGTTGCGGTTGGTGGTCGACGTGCCCACGGCCGTGCGGTCGTTGGTGATCATCTCGGTCATCACCACGCTCGGGTCGCTTGAGCCCGCCTGGCGCGCCGCCCGCCTGCAGCCCGTTACCGCGATGCACGCCAACTGAGCCAAGGAAGGAAGGCCCATGATCCGCCGCCACACGCTTCGCCTGACCCTTTGCGCCGCCGCGCTGGGTCTGCTGCCCGCCGCCGCCCATGCCCAACCCGCGGCCCCGGCCGCCACCGTCGAGACGGCCCCACCCGTCGCCGCGCCGCCGCAGCCTCTGGACGCTGCTGCGGTGAAGAAGCTGCTACAAGAGATCGACGACCGGCAGCGCAATTCCGGCGATTACAAGACGTTGGTCTACATCGAGCGCAAAGAGCGCAACAAGAACGACGTGGTCTTCGAGGCCGTCGTCTACCGCCGCGATGCTGACGACAAGCTGATGATCCTGTTCCTGCAGCCCAAGGCTGAGCGAGGCAAGGGCTATCTGCGCATCGAGAAGAACCTGTGGATGTACGACCCGAGTGCGGGCAAGTGGGAGCGGCGGACCGAGCGCGAGCACATCGGCGGCACCGACAGTCGGCGCGCGGACTTCGACGAGTCGCGGTTGGCGGACGAGTACGACGCCGCCTACGAGGGCATCGAGAAGCTGGGCAAGGTCGACGCGCATAAGCTGACCCTGACCGTGAAGAAGGGGGTCGACGTGGCGTATCCCAAGCTCTCGCTGTGGGTTTCCGCCGCGTCGAGCATGGTGCTGAAGCGTCAGGAGTTCGCGGCCAGCGGCAAGCTGATGCGCACGACGTACACGCCCAAGTGGGCCCGGCTCTACAGCGCGTCGAAGAAGGCGGAAGTCTGGTCCCCCAAGGAGATCCGCATCTTCGACGAGGTCGAGAAGGGCAACTCGACGGTGATCCTGATGAAGGAACAGGACCTGCGGCCGCTGCAGACCAATCTGTTCACCAAGGCGTGGTTGGAGTCGCAGTCGCGGTAGGAGGTTCCATGTTCCGAACGATCGCCGCGATGGCCCTGGCACTGGTTGTGATGCCTGGCGTCGCCATCGCCCAACCCGCCGCAACGGAAGAACAATCGCGCGAGGCTGGCTTGTTCGCCGAGGACGATGGCGCTCCCAAGCCCGCCGCACCAGCACCCGGGACGCCTGCCGCCGCCGCCACTACCGCACCTTCTGCCAGCGACGCGGGCGACTTGGGCGACTCGCGCACGGTGGGGCAAGTGACGGAAAATACCGAGCTGTTGCGCGACCACACGCAGCTGGGCGGCCTGTTCTACCTGCGCAACGGCTTGCAGTGGAATCAGGACACGGACGTGTCCGACCAGCGCCTGACGCAGTCCACGCTGGTGGACCTGTACATGGACGCCCGCGTCAACGACCGGGTGCGCGCCTACTTGCGCGGCCGCACGGTCTACAACCCGCTGGCCGACACCGCCGCGACGTCGCCGATGGCGGGGCTGCTGGGGGCCACGGCCAGTGCCGACGAGGTGTCGGTGTTGCTGGACCAGGCGTGGCTGAAATTCGACATCGCGCGCAGGGTGTTCCTGACGCTGGGCAAGCAACAGGTCCGCTGGGGCACCACGCGCATGTGGAATCCGGTAGACGTGATCAACCCCGCGAGACGCGACCCGCTGACGTTCTTCGACGAGCGCCAGGGCCTGCCGATGGTCAAGCTCCACGTGCCGTTCGAGAACGGTTGGAATGGGTACCTGCTGGCCCTGACCGACGACGCCGCGACGCTGGACCAACCGGGCGTCGCCTCGCGCATCGAGTACGTGGTCGAGTCGGCCGAGATCGGTCTGGTGGGCGCTGTGCGCAAGGGCCAGGACCCCAAGGTCGGTCTGGACTTGTCGGCAGGCGTCGGCGACTTCGACGTCACGGGCGAAATGGGCACGGTGTTCGTGCGCGACAGCGTCGAGTGGCAGGCCAGCGCGGGCGTCAGTTGGACGTGGGCGTATGCCGAAGACGACAGCCTGACGCTGGGAGTCGAGTACTTCCACAACGCCCAGGGTGCCGGTGACGACGCAGGTGTGATCTCAGCCGGTGCCGCGGCGATTCAGGCGGGAAAGCCGTGGCCGTATCAGCCCTTCTACACGGGCACCGACTACGCGGCGGTGGTCGCGGCCGTGATCTCTCCGGGACCATGGACCGACGCGGTGGTCAGCTTCATCGGCCTGACGAACTTGAGCGACGGCTCGGCCCTCGGGCGCCTGTCCCTTCAAGGCAGGGTGCTGACCGATCTGTCGCTGGAGGGTTACGTCTCGGCGCCGGTGGGCGAGGGCGAGTTCACCGGGTACACGCGGGAGATCCGCAAGCAATTCGGCCCCATGGCGGCGTTGATCGGTGCGGAACTGCCGACCCGGCAGCTGGCGACCGTGGGCCTGAACCTGCGCGTGGACATGTAGCGCGGTCCCCATGGCCACCTCCGGCAATTCCTGACCGTTGACACGATCTTGCCCCCCCGACAGACTCCGCGGCTCCCCCCCATCACCGCCTGTCTCGAGGACGCGATGCACGACCCCCAGTTGACCCAAGAGGCCCTGGCCTCGTTGCCCGCCGACATCGCCCACAGCCCCCTGTTCAGCGGCGACCTGGCGCCGGTTCCGGCCTCGCGGCGCACGTGGAACACCTATGCGTTCGCGGCGTTGTGGATCTCGATGGCCCACTGCATCCCGACCTACATGATGGCGGGCGGCCTGATCTCCGAGGGCATGAACTGGTGGCAGGCCCTGCTGACCATCGGCCTGGGCAACCTGATCGTGCTGGGGCCGATCCTGCTGAACGCCCACCCGGGCACCAAGTACGGCATCCCGTTTCCCGTACTGGCGCGGTCGTCGTTCGGCACCCAGGGCGCCAACATCGCGGCCGTGCTGCGCGCCGTGGTCGCGTGCGGGTGGTTCGGCATCCAGACCTTCATCGGTGGCGAGGCGGTCAAGACCTTTCTGGTCGCGCTGTGGCCGGCCTATGGAAGTCTGGGTGGCGACACGATGATCCTGGGCCTGTCGCTGCCCAGCGCGATCACGTTCCTGATCTTCTGGTCGCTGCAGATCTACATCATCTTCCGCGGCATGAATGCGGTGCGGATCTTCGAGAACTGGGCCGCCCCCATCGTGCTGGTGCTGGCCGCCGCGCTGCTGGTGTGGGTGGTCAACCGCGCCGGCGGTCTGGGGCCGATGCTGCACCAGCCGTCGAAGTTCGCCACCACCGCCGAGTTCTGGGTCGTGTTCGTGCCGTCGCTGACGGCCATGATCGGCTTCTGGGCCACATTGTCGTTGAACATTCCTGACTTCACCCGATACGGCAAGGGTCAGCGCGAGCAGATGCTGGGTCAGACGCTGGGCCTGCCGACCACGATGATCCTGTTCTCGGCCATGGGCGTCGTGATCACCAGCGCCGCGCAGGCCGTGCTGACGGGGCACACGATCGCCGAACTGTGGGATCCGGTGGTGATTCTGGGCCAGCTGACCAGCTCGACGGCGCCCAAGGGTCTCACCGAGCCGCTGATCGCCTCGGGCGCCGTGCGTTGGGCCGTCGCCTTCATCTCACTGCTGGGCGTGGGTGTCGCGACCATCTCGGTCAACATCGCGGCCAACGTGGTCAGCCCGGCCAACGACTTCGCCAACCTGGCGCCGCGCCTGATCTCTTTCAAGACGGGCGGCCTGATCACCGGCATCGTCGGCATCTTGATGATGCCGTGGAAGCTGATGGCGTCGGCAGGCGACTACATCTTCACGTGGCTGATCGGCTACTCGGCGCTGCTGGGCCCCATCGCCGGCATCATGATTGCCGACTACTGGCTGGTGCGGCGCCGCGAGCTCGACGTGCCCGACCTGTACCGCACGACCGGACGCTATGCCGGCGTCAATCCGGTGGCGGTGGTCGCGCTGGTGGTCGGCGTGCTGCCCAACCTGCCGGGGTTCTTGAAGGCGGCGGGGCTGTTGCACGGGCCCAAGACGTTTTGGGACGAGCTGTACGTCTATGCGTGGTTCGTCGGGTTCCTGCTGGCCGGTGGCGTGTACCTGGTCGGGATGAAGTTGCGTCCGCATCGGCAGGTGGGGCAGGGGCAGGCGGCTGGCGAAACGGCCTAGGCTACAGGCTGGCCGCGTAGTCGAACCGCCAGTGCAGCATCAGGAAAGCCTGACCCACGTGCCAGATCGACGCATCGTCGAAGCCGCCCATCTCCAGAAACGGCCCCTGCAACTTCTGCGGGATGTAGAGCTGTGAAGCCCAGCCCAGGCTGAACAGGAACCGGTCGGTCACCGGCACCTCCCACTTCAGGCTTGCCGCGAGGCCCGGGCGCAGAAAGTGAAGCGTTGAGAAGACTTGCGTGTCCGATTGCATGAACGCGTAGGTCAGGATCGCGCCCAAGCTGACGTCCAAATTGGTCTGCGCGCGGGCCAGCGCGACCGAGAGGCTCCATGGCTCCCACGTCACGCCGTACATGCCGGAGTGGCCGATACCCGGCGAGATCACCAGCGAATCCGGGATGAAGATCGACGGTGAGTAGCGGAACTCCTGCATCTGCAACGCCTGCGCCTGATACTTCGGGGGCACGCGATGGATCAGCTTGCGGATCATGGCGTTGTCCAGCACGGCGGCCACCGACAGCTTGATGCCCGGGTGGTATGCGAACTCGTCGCCAATCGGGCCTGTGACCCAGTGCGCGGCCGGACCCACTCCGATGTCGACCGGCAGCACTACGTCGACCGCGTGGGCAGGTCGCGTGGGGGCCAGCACAAGCCCAGCGAGCAGCAGCAGGGGAAGCAGGAACAGGGGACGGCGCATCGGCAACTCCTTGGAACGGCGAGTGGTGAGGGTCGGGGGCGGGCAGGGTGGCTGTCAAGGTGAAAGGGGTGGGGTTTGCCGCGGTCGCAAGAACGGTCGACCCGCCTGTTCCGGCACGCCCCCGGGCTAAAGGCCGTGGGCTACGTGTCTAGAAGTCTGCGGCGATGACTTCGCAGACTGGAGGCGCGGCCCGATTCTTCAGGAGGTGACCTGGCCTGTGACCACCGTTCTGGAGGCGTCGCCGTTTGCACTTGCCGTTGCCATCCTGGACAAGTCGTCCAGAGGTACAAGGGACCGGATCTGCCGACCGTGGCCCTGGTTCCAGTCCCGGCAGGGACTTCTTGAACGGTAGCCCACGGCCTTTAGTCCGGGGGCCTCTGTCCGACGGGCGCTCTTGCGATCGCACTGCATCGGGTTTGCCCGAAGCTCCGGCAAGGCCTATGATGCGTGAACTGCCGCAAGGAGGCCCGTCATGTCCGCTCTGCTCCAACGAAACCTCGTCCTGTTTGCCCTGACCGTGCTGTTGGCCGCGTGCGAAGGCGCCACAGGGACGAACGTGCCACTCACAGGCGGCGACGTCGACACCGGGCAGATCGGCGAAACCAGTGACGACGGTGCGGTCGACGTGCTGTCCGATACGGTGCAGGGAACGGACACCGTCACCTATCCCGACCTGTCCGACACCGGACCCGTGGATGTCTCCGTCGATACCCAGCCGTACGACGCCCCGCCGCCCGACGCTCTGGCGTGCCCCGCCGACCCGTTCAGCGAGAAGTGCGCGATTCCCGGCCAGAAGTGCGAGATCGGTCAGGAGTGCTGCTGCGGCCAGTGCTATCCGTCGCTGGTGTGCACCTGCGGCGCTGCGGGTCAGGCTTGGTCCTGCTCCAACACCGATGCGTGCATGATCTCCAGCTGCCCCGACGTGATCGGCGAGGTCGACACGGCCGGCGACACCGGCCCCGACGCCAGCGTCGACTCGTCGCCCGATGGCGGCCAGACCGTGCAGTGCGGCGGCGAGAACCACTTCTTCCCCACGTTCTCGGACGCGTGCACCAGCGACGCCGATTGCAACATCGGATTGCACCAGATCAATTGCTGCGGCACCAAGGTCGCGATTGGCGTGACGGGCGGCGACTACGCCGCGTTCGAGAAGGCCGAGGCCACCTGTTCGCAGCAGTTCCCCAAGTGTGGTTGCGCGACCTTCCCCACCCAAGCGCAAGACGGCTTCACCGCCGCGATGGGCAACGAGGGCTTGGGCGTGCGGTGCATGGAGGGCATGTGTCGCACTTTCGTGCAGGGCGCCCAGGTCGACTGTGCGGACAAGGAAAAGGGCATTCCCCAGCCGTTCAAGTCGTGTCAGGACACGTCCGAGTGCGTGTACGTGCTGCACCAGACCGACTGCTGCGGCTCTGAGGTCGCGATCGGCATGAGTCAGGGCACCGCCGCCTCGTACGCCGCCGCAGAAGCCAAGTGCTCCGCAGGGCAGCCTCTCTGCGATTGCATCCCCAAGCCCACCACCGCCGAAGACGGCGTCAGTGCGGGCGACGGCATGTTGGCCGTCACGTGCCAGTCCGGGCTCTGCTACACCTACGTCAAGCAATAGTGAGACGCCACGGTCACTTGCGTGCGTCGATCTCGCCGTAGCGATACACCCAGCTGAACTTGTAGTTGCGGTACCAATCCGACGGCAGCCAGCCCGAGTCGCCGCGCTGCAGCGCCTGCCCCATGTCCCAGACAAAGTTGTCGTACGACTGACTCCCGAGCATCCGCGCGGCGACGTAGCCGTTGAAGCACCAGTGGCCACCGTCGTCGCCGCCGGTGCCGATGGCGGTCTCGGACTTCAGTTGGTCGATGGCGGGGCGCACGGCCGACAGGATCTCGCTCTCGCTGGACCGGTCAGTCGCCTGCACGTAGATCGTGTAGGCCTTCAACGAGTTCTCCCCGTACTGTCCCGCACAGTAGATCGCCGCGTAATAGACCACGTGATTCATCGACTTGGCCTCGGCCGGGGGCTGTTCGGCTGGCGGGTCCCGTCGCGGCGGGTCGACACTTGGAGGCGGGGTCTGCGCGACGGTAGGCAGGTCGCCGGGCGAGAGTTCGCTCTCGTGGTACGCCCGCAACCGCGGCGGGTCGAAGTTCGAGGTGCCCGTGATCAGGCCGTACACGCTGCCACAGCGACTCTGCACGGGCACCCGCAGTCGTCCGGGCTTGTCGACCCACACGTACTCGCCCACGTGGTACTTGCCGGGCAGGCGCGACATGGCGCCGTAGTACGGCTTCAGTCCCTCCGGGTCGAAGATGCACGCGAGCTCGCCTTGGCTGAAGCCGTCGGGGTCCTTGAGCGTCGGTGACGCGCCGCGCTCGAAGAAGAGTCGCGCCATCGCCAGCTTTTCGGGCATTTCGAGAATGGCGCCGCGCAGCATGACCGCCAGCACCGGACCCTTGCTGGTCAGCGCGTCGATTTCGGTCTTCTTGGCGCGTTTCAACAGCACCGGCAGGCTCTTCCACGCGCACCACGACAGGGCGTGGTACAGGCAATTCTGCTCCTCGCATGCCGCGTTGGGGGCGATCCGCGCGCCGTACTTCAGGTATTCGCCGACGGAATCCGCATAGTCCTTGCGGATGTCCCAGGCGAACATCTCGTTGTCGATCTTGGGCTTCTTGGCCAAGGCAGTCCCGGCGCCCAGCGTCAGGCCGACGGCAAGGGTCAGCAGCACAAACGCGGACGGGCAGCGTGCGATGGGGCGCATGGAGTCTCCAAAGGCGAATACTGTGCTGACGATACCCGGCGCGGGCGGTGGCGGCAACGGCGGGGGGGCGGGGGGGCGGGGGGGCGGGGGGGGGGGGGGGGGGGGGGGGGGGGGGGGGGGGGGGGGGGGGGCA
>CAYURO010000044.1:0-31919 GCA_964447285.1 uncultured Enterobacteriaceae bacterium
CCCAGCCGGGGTGTCGGACTTCCCGCGAACGCAGTCCGGTAGTATAGTTCCCCACCTTGCCGCCGTGTCGGAGTCCGCCGTCCGACCCGGTGGTGCGTTGTGCATCACGTCTCGTGGTCCGGTCATGGCCGGCGCGACGATTCCGCTTGGGAAGCCTGATGGATCTGCAGCACAACCTGGTCGGGCAGACCCTCGCGGGGCGATATCGGCTCGCCAAGCTGATCGGTCAGGGCGGCATGGGGTCCGTCTACCAGGGCGTCGACCACCAGATGAGCAACCGCGTCATCGCGGTCAAGGTGCTGGCCCCGCACTTGGTCTCCGACGACAAGCAGGTCGCCCGCTTCGAGCAGGAGGCGCGCGCCGCCAGTCAGCTCAGGCACCCGAACACCATCAGCGTGCTCGACTTCGGCCGCAGCCCCGACGGCCACATCTTCATGGTCATCGAGTTCCTGACCGGCGAGACGCTGACCAACGTCTTGCGACGCGGCCGGATCGAGACCACCCGCGCGCTCTTCATGATGCGTCAGGTGTGCAAGTCGCTGGCTGAAGCCCACTCCAAGGGGATCATCCACCGCGACCTCAAGCCGGACAACATCTTCGTCTGCGAGATCTATGGCGAGAAGGACTTCATCAAGGTCATCGACTTCGGCATCGCCAAGTTTCTCGAGGCGGGTGGCCAGGAGCTGACGCAGGCCGGAAAGATGTTCGGCACGCCGCGCTACCTCTCCCCTGAGCAGGCGCAGGGGTTGCCGCTGACCGCCGCAAGTGACCTCTACGCCTTGGGCGTCATCCTGTTCGAGATGCTCAGCGGCCGGCCGCCGTTCGTCGCCGAGGATCCGATCGCCGTTGCCATCAAGCATGTTCAAGAAGCGCCGCCCAGTTTCGCCGACGTCGCTCCCGAAGTGTACGTTCCGGACGATGTCGACAGCATCGTGTTCCGCCTGCTCTGCAAGAAGCCGCAACAGCGGTACCAGAGCGCAGAAGAGGTCGTTGCCGAGCTGGACCTCTGCATCATGGCGCTGTCGGGCGGCATGATGCCCAGTGGACACTTCACGCCCGTCAAGGCGCTGACGCCTGCCCGCCCCGCCAGCGCGATTCAAAAGAAGGCCAGTACGGTTCCTCCGCCGTCGATGTCCCGGCCCGGCGAAGGAGCGGTCGAGGAAACCCGCGCCATGGACGGCCTGGGCCCGCTCGCTGACACGGTTGAGCCGGACCGCACCCGCGCGCTCGACTCGATGCCGCAGGCGGCCGGAAGCGCTGACCGCACAATGGCCCTGGACACCGCCCTTGCGGTCACCGGCCGCAAGGTCGCTGCTCCCCACCTGACGGGCTTCGACAATTCCGTTGCAGTGGATGAGCCCAAGCCGCGCAGGACTTGGTTGTACGTGTTGGGTGTGGCGGTGCTGGCTGCCGTCGTCGCGGTGGTCGTCGCCTTCTCTGGCCGCGAGGACCCCGCACCCACCGGTTCCGATGTCGACCTGGCCGCGCAGGCCAAGGCGATCGCGGACTTGCCGCCGCCCGGCCCGCGCCACCCGGTCCCCAAACCCGACCCCGACCCAGAACCCGACCCGACCGAAATGCCCGAAGCAGCCCCTGCCGGGCCCGCCGCGACCCGCGAGTACAGCATCACGGTCGAGTCGATCCCGCCTGGCGCGTCTGCGACGCTGGAGGGAGTGCCTGCTGGGCGGACGCCGGTGACGCTCAAGCTCGGCGCGGACGCCCCCAACCGCGAGCTGACGCTGGAACTCGAGGGCTTCGAACCCTACAAGCTGGAGACCTCGAAGCTGCTGCAGGCAGCGACGGCGGGCGTCGTCACGGTGCCCGCCGAGCTCAAGGCCAAGGCCAAGGTGGTCGTCAGGCCGGTGAACCGCCCGATCAAGAAGCCCAAGGCTTCCGACTGGGAGTAGGCCGTGACACCCGCGATGTCCCAGAGACCTGCGTTCCGCCGTCCTTTGCCGCAACGACCTGCGCTGCTTGGGTTGTTACTGGCAGCCCTGCTCGGTCTATTGTCCGTGCCGGTGCTGGCTCAGCCCGCCGATGCGAATCAGACCAAGGCCAACGGTCTGTACAAGGACGCAAAAGAGCGTTTCGAGTCCAATGACTTCCAGAACGCTTACGAACTGTCCCTTGAAGCTGAGCGCCTGTTCGCCCACCCCTCGATCACGTTCCTGAAGGGCCGCGCGCTCCGCAAGCTCGGTCGGCTGCGCGAGGCAGAGGAAGCGTTGAAGGCCGCAGACTCGCCGCAACTTCCCAAGGCGCTTCAGAAACCTCTGGCCGACGAGCGGCTGGCCCTGGCAGAAGAACTGCGCCTGAAGGGTGAGCTGCGCGTCAAGGTCCAACCCAGCAACGCGATCGTGTCGGTCGACGGCGACACGGCCAAGGGCGACTACGAGCGGTGGGTATTGGTGGGCAAGCACCGGATCGAGATCGCCGCTGCCGATTACCGGCCTGTCGTGCGCGTTGTCGAGGTGACAGCGGGCGAGACGACGGAGTTGAAGATCGCGCTCTCTCCCCTGGGCGGCACGTTGACCGTCGTCGCGCCGGGCGGGCTGAAGGGCGTCGACGTCCTGGTGGACGGCGTGGTGGTGGAAATTTCGGAGGGTGCCCGCGCAGGCGACCGCGCTCCCCCGCTGTCCGTCACCGTCGGTAGCCACGAGGTCGTGTGCGTGCGAGGGGAGAAGCGCGTCACACGCAGCGTCCAGATCGAGATCGACGCGTCGGTCGAAGTAGAATGCTCTGGCCTGGTTGCGCGCACATCGGCTGGCAGCCCGAGCAAGGCTCTGGGCTGGGGCGGCGTCGGCGTGGGCGGCATCGTGGCAGGCTACGGCCTGTACGGGTTGGCCTCGTATCTGTTCGTCGACATGGCGGATTCACGCGGCGTGCAGGAGTCCAACAAGCCCGCGCTCGGCACCGTCTTCACAGTGGCAGGCATTGCGACGGGCGTCGTCAGCTACCTGCTGTTCGTGCACGAGCCGGCGCCCCCTCCGGCCGCCGCCGTCACCGACTCCGCCAAATGACCCAACCTCAGCTGCCAGGTGAACCGGGACGCGCAGATGCCGTCCACGAGGCGAAGTGCCGTCGTTGCGGCATCAGCTGCCACGTCGCCGTTCCGGTGCTGGACCGTCTGGTTGTCGTGCCCGGGCTCCACTGCAAGCATCTGGAACAGACCGGCCCTGAGACGTTTGCCTGCACCGTCTACGACCGTCGCTTCGAGCAGGCGCCGTGGTGCCACCATGCCGACCTCGCGCAGGAACTGGGGTACCTCGCGGTCGATTGTCCCTACAACCTCACGCCCGGCCGCGGCAAGGTGCGCTTGGCGGAAGCAGAATTCGCACGAGAGTGGCCCCGTGTCCTCGACTCGCTGCGGCGTTGGGGGGTGCCACGCTATGTCTCGGTGCCCGCGCTGACGGCTGAGGTCCAACGCCGCGAGGGAGAGGCCTACACGCTGGACCCATGGCCGCGCGACGCTGAGCGCTGGCTGCTGCGCCCGGTTTCCCAAGCCGCCGCCTCCCACTCCTGGAGGCGTCGGTGACGCGCAAGCCCCCTTCGATCTCGGCGCGCGGCCTTGTCGTCGCATGGGTGGCCATCGCGGCGTGCCTCAGCGGATGTGCGGCGTTGCAGGACTTTTTGGTCCCTCCGCCGAGGCCTTCCGGACCTCAGGATCCGCGTGCGCGCGGTGCCGATCAACCGGAGTTCGCGGACTTGGTCGTCTACGTCGGTGGCGTCGATGGTGCCGGCGCTGCGGCGCGTGCGATCGCGTTGCGGCGAGGAAGAGTGCTGGCCGTTGGCTCTGCAGCGGTGGTTCTGCCTGTCACTGGGCCGGCCACGCGGGTTGTGCGACAGGCGTCTGGCTACGCAACCCAAGGACTCGTCGACGGTCACGTGCACTTGGAGCAGGCGGCTCTGATGACGGACGCTGCCGATCTGCGTGCGGAGACCACTGTGGCCGGCATGGCCAAGGCTCTGACGGCCGCGGGAAACCAGGGGACCGGTGCGAACGACTGGCTTTGGGGCTGGCCGCTGCACGAGCAGCTCTACGAAACGCTGTCGTTGGCAGTGCTGGACCGCGAGACGGGCGACCGGCCCGTGTTTCTGTCCAGCCGTGACGGTCAGCACGCATGGGCGAATTCTGCGCTGATTCGACGGCTTCCGCCCGATGTCGCCACCGTCGCCTTGGCCGCTGACGGCAAGCTGAAGCGCGAGGATGCGCTGCGCGTCTGGCGCGCCCTGCCGGCGCCTCGCCTCGAGCGGCTCAAGCCGTTGCTTTTGGGCGTCTTGACTCGCTTGCAGCGTCAGGGCCTGACCGAAGTCCACAGTCTTGGCGCGTCCATTTCGCTGTACTACGCGCTTGTGGCACTCGAACGCGAAGGCCGCCTTCCCGTGCGCTGCGTGGTCTATTTCGACGGCCTGCGCCCCGAGGGTCAGGCGCTGCTGCGTCCACCGCCGCCTCCCCCGCTCCCCGGTGCCCCTGCGGTGCCCCCTGAGGTGTCGCTTCTTCCGGAGACGCGGCTGGTGCGGGTGGCGGGCGTCGAGTTTGGACTCGACGGAACGCTGGAGACCGCGACCGCTGCGCTGGACGCCCCTTACGCGGATCTGGGCATGCAGGTGACACCAAGTTGGGACGACAGCCAAGTTGCGACGTGGATCCGAGCTGCGGACCGTGCCCGCACGCAGATTGCCTTTCACGCCGTGGGCGACGCCGCCGTTGACCAGGTGCTGCGGGTGCTCGACCGGATCAAGCGCCGCGACGGGGCCTTGCCCGTGCGCATCGAGCACGCCAGGGTCGTGACGGATGACCAACTGGTCGATCTGGACCGCGGTGGCGTCATTTGCTCGATCCAGCCGCTGCCCGGCAGTGCCGACGAGCCTCCGACGCAGCTGCAGCGCTTGGGCAACGACCGCATGGCTTGGGTCAACCGGGCGGCCTCGCTGGAGGCGGCATGTCCGGTCATCATCGGGTCGGACTTGGGGGGATTCCAGGAAGCAAGGCCGCTCGCGGCCTTCAAATTCCTTGTCGGACAGAGCCCTCAGTCAGCGATCCGCGCAGAGGAGATCCTGCCATCTGATCTTGCCCGAAAGGCACTGCTGGCGGGTGGCACGGCAGCCAAAGAGACGGGCGTGCGTGCGGGCGGAGCAGCCGACTTGGTCGTCTGGTCGCGCAATCCATTTGCAGGTCAAGTGGAAGGCGAACCTGACGCCGAGCCCTTGGTCGTGGTGCTCGATGGAACACCGTACGTGCTCTCGACGGCAGATCGCGCTGGCGACATGCGCTGACTCGGAAGTCAGCCGACGCGGGTGATCTCGCGAACCTGCAACTCGAATTCTTCGACCATCGCGTTGCTGCTCTGCGCGTCCAGCTGCCAGCCCTGCCACCGCGACGGCCATGTGTCGATCAGGTTGTAGCGACCCAGCTCGTTCTGGCCTGAGTCGTCCAGCAGCACGATACTGACGTTCTCGAACTTCATCGCGCCGTCCATGGTCGCCTTCATCCAGTCCCACAGCACCGACGTGTTCACGTAGCCCTTCTTCAGGACCACGGGCGTGACCTTGGGTCGTCCGGGAATCTGTCTGGCGAAGGTGTCCGTGCCCCCCTGGTACTCGATCAGCTCGACCGTTGCGCTCAGGCCGTCGACCGCAGTGAAGGCGCCCGCCTTGACTCCTGCGAACTCGAGGTCGACCGAGAAGCGGAATGCGCCCTGATGGTCAAAGTCGCGGCTTGTGGTTGGCTGTCCCATGGTTCACCTTCCCTCATGACCAACGCGGCTCAACCGAAGATCGGACGTGCGGCACCTTGGTCAACCCGTCACTTCTTGCGCACGACGCCGGGGCCTGTCAACGCTGGTCGTCAGGCACGGGGTCTGCACGCCCCTGTTGAAGAGGCGGCACGGCTACCAACCGGCTTCGATGGTGGCCTTGGAACGCCAGACATTCCAGTGGAGATCCGTGTACCGCTCCGAGGCCAAGTCCTTGTTCACGTGCTCGAGCACATAGCCCATCTTCAGGCCGTGGTATTGCACCTGCACGCGCGTGCCGAGGGTCAGGCGGTCGGTCACGTCGTCGCTGTAGCCGTTGCCTGACGTGACGCGGTTGTCCTCCACCCAATGGTCGACCTGGCCGTACACACCGACGTGCACGCCATCGACGACCGGGACGGCCACTTGGGCCCGCGCGATGACGATGTCGCCGGCGTAGTCGTCTTGCGTGGTCTTGGTGCTGCGGAAGTCCTCGTCGCGGATGTAGCGGACCTTGGCCTCGACCTCGAGCTCGCGGCCCACGTCGAACAGGTGGCGCCCCGACAAGCCGACGATGTGGCTGCGGCGGTATTGGTCGCGGTGGAAGACGGCGCGAGGGTCGCGGCCGCGGTCCGGAACGTTGACGTAGTTGTACAGCGCGGTGTCGGTGAAGCCGTCGCCGTGCAGAAAGTCTGGGTATTTGTTGTCAACATCGCGGTTCTGGCGGTTCGTGTTGTAGCCGATGAAGGTGTATTCGCCCTTGATGCGGGTGTTGTCGCGGTCGTAGCCCAGAACGCCAGTGCCGCCGTGCCAGCCGATGCAACTCTCGACCCAATCGTCGTCGAAGTCTACGAATTCATTTGCGAGATTCAGGGTCGGCAGCTGTCCACCGTTGCCCACGAACCCCTCGGTCAACAGCACGTCCGCTTCCCGGCGGGCGCCGAAGATCGCGTTCCAATCCGCACCGATGTTGAAGTATTCGGCCTGTAGCGAAAAGCCGTTCTCAAACGGGTCGTTGGCCGACACGCGCAGCGTGCCCGCGACGTCCTGCGTGTCGTCGTACACGATCGGCGACATGCCCTGATTGTCGCGCACGGCGTTGCTGGTCAGCGCGCGGTCCATCCGCTGTCCCGACAGACCGACCAGGCCGGTCAGCCGCACCGTGTCGGACAGGTCCGCCTCGACGTCGAGCGTTGCGTTGACGCTGGCGTAGCGGGTCAGCAGGTCCACCGCCTGATCGGGGGCGCAACCCGGGATGGGATTGCCAAGCAAATCCTGACAGTTCGCGTTCAGTGAGCCCTGCGCGTCGGGGTCCGCCCGGTCGATCTCGAGGTCCTGCGTGAAGTCGGCCACCAACCGCAGCTGCAGCGTGTCGCTCGCCCTCCAGCGCACTGTGCCCGCATAGGCCCAGTCGCGGGACCAGAAGGCGTTGTCCAGCGCCGGGTCGCCCACGCCGGTCGACCACCACGGCCCGACGTAGAGCTTGGGCAGGGCGATGGCGCCAATCTGGTACTGAACTTGGTCTTCCTCGCCAAAGCGGCCGCCCACGAAGTAACCACGACCATTGTCGCGGTCGATGTAGCGCACCTTGCCGATGGTCCACGGGTTGAACATCGAGAAGTCCGACGCGCCCACACGCACAAACGTCACACCGGGAATGTCCAGCGCCGCCTGCACGTAGGTGCCGCGAAGCTTCAGGTAGGACGCGCGGTTCATGCCCACCGACTCGCCCGACGTGTTGATGGAGTCGGAGCCGTAAAACGCGTTGCCGCTCTCCCACCAGTCGTGCCAGCGCTCGCCGAAACGCGAGGCGATCCGGGCCCCTGCCTCGACGAATTCGCTGACCTTGCCGCGGATGGCGAGCTCGAGCTCAGTGGCCACGCCGTTGTTGCCCGAGATGTCGTCGACGAAGCCCGGGTACGGGTTGCCGAGCATCAGCACGCCCTGTGAGTCGTCGTTCTGGTACAGATGCTTGGTGTAGATGCGCGCATCGACCTCGAAACGTCCCAGGTCCGCACCCGCGGTTGCCGTCAACGTCAGTCCGGCGCCCAGCACGGCGAGCACGGCCAAGCCTTGGGCTCGAAGGGTCAAGGGGAGCCGCCGCGGACGCCGCTCGAGCATGACGGGCCTCGTGAGTGCAAGGGCGCGCCGCTTCGGCTGGCAGTCGCGCGTAGAGGGGAAGACGGGCCGTACGCCAGCGGAGTTATGGAGCGGCCGGGGCGGCGTAGATCATCGGCAGGTGCGCGACCTTACCGGGCTTTTCGCCGGCGCACGACCACGCGAGCGTCTTGTGCTGGTCGGCAGCCTCGGACTTTTCGCCCTTGGCCTGACCGGCCAGGATGTCCAAGACCTGCGGGTCGCAGTCGTAGTCGCTGCCCCCGCCGAACCGGTGGTCGCCCTTGGTTTCATTGACTTTGCGCGTCAGCAGGTCGCCCTTGTCGGGGAAACCCTCATTGGACTGCACGACCACCTGGTAGCCCCAAGTCTTGGACGGTGTGCCCAGCTCGCTCTTCTTGACAGAGGCGACCAGCGTCTTGCCACTGGCACGCGTCGTCGACGGCATCACGACGCCACCCCGCATGTTGCCCGCCTTGCCGCGCACCTCGGCGGACAGACGGGTACGACCTTGGGGAGAGAGCAGCACGACCTTGTCCCACGCCTCATCGTCGGCAAACTTCGCGGTTCCAAGGCCAGGCAGGACGCCCGTGTAGCCCGAGCCCTTCTGGTGGTCGATGTCGATGTAGATCTGCACGAACTGCAGAGAAAAGCCGTTGCCGTC
Organism: uncultured Enterobacteriaceae bacterium; assembly: GCA_964447285.1. GTDB lineage: Bacteria > Myxococcota_A > UBA9042 > UBA9042 > UBA9042 > CAJBNH01. The sequence continues at coordinate 8,512 of CAYURO010000044.1, forward strand.
CCAAGACTTCGAGTCCCACGGGTCCTCGATCGCCGCGCCCAAGGTCACGCGGAATTCGACGGTCGATTCCTTGTCGATGATCTCGACCTTGCGCAGGTCGAATGAGCCGCGCTTGTAGACCTCGTTATTCGGGTAGGCGTAGGACCCTGGGCCGTCGTCGTCTCCTGCGGGGTCCTGCAGGACTACGGGAGGCTCTGCAGCGATGGCGGCGGCAGCGCAGGCCAGACCGGCCAGGGTGGCAAAAGAGAGGGCACGAACAAGGCGATGGGTGCGCATGGCGGAGGCTCCTGGAATGCGAGAGAGGGCCGCAGGCTGCACGGGCGTATCCCGCGCGCGCACGAGCGTGTCAAGCCGTGGCGCCCTACCCCCCGGGACGCGCCAGGGGTCCGGAGGCTTCACTCAACCCGCAAGCGGCAGGGGGGAACCGGGAAAACAGGGGGTGGGCGTTGTCACAACCCCGCGTCGCGCAGGGCTTCGGCGGCGGCGCGCTGCTCAGCCGTCAGCTCACCCGAGAAATCGACTTCCAGCTTGAGATACAGGTCGCCGTGCTCCGCGCCCTTGCCCAGAACCGGAGCTCCCTGCTTGCGGATGCGGATCTTGGTGTCGGTCGTGGTTCCTGCGGCAACCTTGATGTTCTTGCGCCCGGCCAGCGTCTCGACCTCGACGGACCCGCCCAGCAGCAGCAGGCTCGGCTTGACACGGGCAACGGTATGCAGGTCGTGTCCCTGCCGATCGAACCGGGGGTCTGCCTCTACCGTGACAACCAGGTGCAGGTCGCCCTTGCCGCCGGGGCCCCGATGGCCTTCTCCCTTGACGCGCAAATGCTTGCCAGTCTCGATGCCCGCAGGAATGCGAACCGTCAGGTCGTGCTTCTCGCCGTCGATCGACAGCTCCAGACGTCGCTCTGACCCCTGCATGGCCTCGTGAAACGTCACGCTGAGGGGCAATTCGGCATCACCGCCCTTGGCCTTGGGAACGGCGCCGCGCGGGGCTGCTTTGCCTCTCCCACCTGAGAACAGGTCGTCGAAGATCGAGGCGTAGCCCCCGGCACTGGCCCCTTCGCTGCCTGCGCTGCGACCCGTCTTGAAGTTGCCCCACCCCGAGCCGCGCATTCCGAATTGGCTCAGGATGTCGTCCAGGTTGAAGTCCTTGAAGATGTCGTCGCTTGAATACTGCTGCTGGAAACGTTCAGATCCGAACTGGTCGAATCGCTTGCGTTTCTCTGGATCGGACAACACCGCATAGGCCTCGGAGACCTGCTTGAACTTCTCCTCTGCGCCCTTGTCGCCAGCGTTGCGATCCGGGTGGAACTGCAGCGCCATCTTGCGATAGGCCTTCTTGATGTCGTCCGCGCTCGCGTCGCGGGCCACACCCAGAGTCGTGTAGTAGTCGGTCTTCATGCGTTGCCGGCCCCTCGCCGTCGTGAGGGAGGGCTAGTCGACGTCGAACTCCGCGTCCACCACGTCGTCCTTGCCCTTCTTCGCTTTCGGCGTGGCGTCCGGGCCCGGCTGCGGAGCCTCGCCACCTTCGGGCGACTTGTTGGCGTCGGCAGCGGCGTACATGGCCTCGGACAGCTTGTACGCGGCCTGCTTCAACTCTTCCTGGGTCGCCTTGATCTTGTCCAGATCGTCGCTCTTCACCGCTTCGCGGGCCGCCGTCATCGCTTGGTCCAGCTTCGCGCGGTCGTCGCCCTGCAGCTTGTCCCCGTGCTCCTTCAGCGTCTTCTCCATCTGGTAGATGGTCGCCTCAGCCTGATTGCGGGTCTCGACGCGCTCACGGGCGGCCTTGTCCTCAGCGGCGTGGGCCTCGGCTTCCTTGACCAGATTCTCGACCTCGTCCTTGGACAGACCGCTGCCGCCCTGGACGGTGATGCGGTTCTCCTTGGCGGTGGCCTTGTCCTTGGCCGTCACGTGCACGGTGCCGTTGGCGTCGATGTCGAAGGTGACCTCGATCTGCGGAATCCCCCGCGGGGACGGCGGGATACCCTCGAGGTTGAACTGGCCCAGCAGCTTGTTGTCGCGGGCCATTTCGCGCTCGCCCTGATAGACCTTGATGGTCACGGCGGTCTGCATGTCCTCTGCGGTCGAGAAGACCTCGGTCTTGCGGGTCGGGATGGTCGTGTTGCGCTTGATCAGCGCGGTCATGATGCCGCCCAGCGTCTCTACGCCCAGCGACAGCGGCGTGACGTCCAGCAGCAGCATGTCCTTGACGTCGCCGGCCAGCACGCCGGCCTGTACCGCAGCACCCAGGGCCACGACCTCGTCGGGGTTGACGGAGCGGTTGGGCTCCTTGCCGAAGAACTCCTTGACGATCTGCTGGACCTTGGGAATGCGGGTCGAGCCGCCGACCAGGATCACCTCGTCGATGTCGCCCGGTCGCTTGCCAGCGTCGGTCAGCGCCTTCTTGCACGGCCCAAGCACACGCTCGAACAGCTTGGTGCACAGATCCTCGAACTTCGCCCGCGTGATGCGGAGCTGCAGGTGCTTGGGGCCCGTCGCGTCCATCGTGATGAACGGCAGGTTGACCTCGGTCTCCATTGCCTGCGACAGCTCGATCTTGGCCTTCTCGGCCGCTTCCTTCAGGCGCTGCTTGGCCATCACGTCTTGGGCCAAGTCGATGCCTTGGTCCTTCTTGAATTCCGCGACCAAGTGGTCGATCAGGATGTTGTCGAAGTCGTCGCCGCCCAAGTGCGTGTCGCCGTTGGTCGACTTCACCTCGACGACGTGGTCCGAGACCTCCAGCACCGAGATGTCGAACGTGCCGCCGCCCAGGTCGAACACGGCCACGAGCTCATCGGACTTCTTGTCCAAGCCATAGGCCAAGGCAGCGGCCGTGGGTTCGTTGACGATGCGCAGCACTTCCAGACCCGCGATGCGCCCGGCGTCCTTGGTGGCGTTGCGCTGGCTGTCGTTGAAGTACGCGGGCACCGTGATGACGGCCTGCGTCACCGGCTGGCCCAAATAGTTCTCAGCGGCGAGCTTGAGCTTGCCGAGGATCTTCGCGGAGATCTCCGGCGGCGACATGCGGCGCCCCTGAATGCTGACGTGTGCGTCGCCGTTGTCGGCAGCGGCAATCGCGTACGGCAGGCGCTTGGTGTCCTCACCGACCTCGTTGAATTTGCGGCCCATCAGGCGCTTGACCGAGTACACGGTCTGCTTGGAGTTCACGACCGCCTGACGCAGCGCGATCTGGCCGACCAGGATCTCATTCTTGTCGTTCCAAGCGACGACTGACGGCGTCGTGCGCCCGCCTTCCTGATTCGCGATGACGACCGGCTGGCCACCTTCCATGATCGCGACGACCGAGTTGGTGGTCCCGAGGTCGATGCCGATGATCTTTCCCATTGCTCGCTCCGGTAGTTGGCTTCGATGGCCTGTGAAGTGCGTTCCGTCCGTCTGGGGTGGGGATACGGGTCAGTGTGGTCTGGTGCGCGACTCAACCTTCCTGAATCATTGAAGTATCTTCCGCGCCTAGGCTTCCACAAGGTAGGAGCGCGTCCCGGCTTGTCAAGGACCCACCCGCGAGCGACTTGTTCGCTCTCTGCGAGCGTGTGCCATGCCGGGCGGAGTCGACCTGAGCGGCGGGACCCTTGGGATTGTGCGCGGGCGGGGCCTCTGCTAACGTCCGCCGCGGCTCTTTTGGCCCCTCTGGCGCCTGTTCCGGAGGGGGGGGGAGCTCAAGGCGTCCCAACGACCTGACCCTCACGGTTCGGTGCACCACGGCCCGGCACACTGCTCGGCGGTCGTCGCGAAGAACCGGTGCTGGTGGCTCAGGTTTCCACGCACGGCGCAGGGGAGGATCTCTCCGTGGCAAGAATCAGCTACATCGGTGACTCGGGTGAGGCCTTGGAAGTCCTGGTCGGTCCTGAGAATCCCGACATCATGGTCGGACGCCACCGCACTTGTGCCATCCGCACAGCGAACCAGAGCGTCTCTCGCCAGCACGCCCGCGTCTTCTTTGACGGCGAGAGCTACTGGCTGCAGGACAATGGCTCGTCGAACGGCACTTTTTACCAAAACGAGCGTCTGGAGCCCCAAGCACCGGTCCAGATCGACAACGGCGAGTTCCTGATGTGCGGGAACTTCGAGATGCGCTTCGACTTGGACGATGAGGACTTGGACCGCGTCGAGGGCGGCGGCTACGACGATGGGTATGCCGAGGAAGCGGCCGAGTCGGTCGACCCCGAGGCGACGGCTTTCGCAGACTCCGCGGAAGAGTGGTATCCGGAGCCTGCCGCGCCCCCGCCTCCTCCTCCACCCGCGCCCCCCCCTCCGCCACCACCTCCCGCAGCGCCGCCGATGCCGCCCGCGGCCAGCCGTGCCTCCGCACCCGTCGCGCCTCCTCCGCCGTTGCCGCGTCGCGATTTGCCAGAGGGCGGCGACGCCCACCTTATCGAGGAGCTTCGCAGCTCGCTTGCCCAAAAGCACCGCGAGGTCGAGGACCGCGACGCGCGCATTCAGGGGCTGAGGATCGAACTCGAGTCGCTGGGTCGGCGCATGGACGAGAGCGGTAACGAACAGCGCTGGGCCGAGCTGCAGGCAGAGCTGAACGACCTGCGCCCTCTGACGGAGCAGGTTCAGGCCTTGGACGGAGAAGCGGCTGAACTGCGCGAAGAGAACGACCGTTTGCGCGCAGAACTACAAGAGACTGCCGTCGAACTGGCCAATGCCCGGCAGCAAGGTCCCGGGTCGCGGGCCGAGGACGAGTCCCACATCGCCACACTGGACTCCGAAATCGCGATGGTGCGCGAGAGCCTGACGGCGGCGCAGGAGAAATTCGAAGAGGCTCGCGCCGGCCGCCGAAACGCCGAAGAACTGGCGTCGCTGCAGAAGATGCGGGCCGAGTCGTTCGAGGCACAGATCGGCTTGCTCAAGGCCGACGTCGAGCGCTGGAAGGCCCAAGCGGCCGAGTCGACGGGTGACCAGATCTCCGCCGACGAGTTCGATGCCCAGGTTGCCGCCCGCGACGAAGCCGAAGAGAAGGCGCGTGCACTGCAGGCCGAGCTGACGCTGCTCCGCAACCAGCTCACCAAAGCGCAGGCCGACCTGTTTGTGGCTTCGCAGGCCGCGGCGGCGCAGGCTGCCACGGTGGCCGACCTGACGGCCAAGGTTGCTGCAACTCCCCAGACGGGGGCATTGGAAGCGCGAGTGAAGGAGCTCGAGCAGCACCTCGCGGCTCGTGATGGTGAGCTTGCGGTGCTACGCGCCCAGCCCGTGGGTGGCGGCGACGACGCGGCGCTTGCCGGTCTGAAGGCGGAGCTGGAAGCCGTTCAGGCCAAGGCAACCGTCGCCGCGGGCGAGTCCACGCGCGTTCAGTCTGAGCTGGCCACCGTGTCGGCCGGGCGTGCGCAGCTGGAAGCGACGGTGGCCGACCTGCAGGCGCAGCTCGCTGGGGCGAGTCAGAATGCCGAAGCGACGCAGGCGGCGGAGGTCGAGCTCGAGAGGATGCGAGAGCAGACCGCTCGGCTGACGACGGCCAACCGCGAATTGGAGGGGTCCGCTAGCGCAAACTTGAAGCGGATCCAGAAGTTGATGCGGGACATCGACGAGGCGCGCACAAGCGCGGCTGCCGGTGGCGCCGTCGAGCCCCTCAAGGCGCAGATTCAGCAACTGGAGGGCGAGGTCGCAGCTGCGAAGGCGGCACAGGCCCGGGCCGAGGCTCTGGTCACCGCGGCCGCTGAGCGTGCGCCCGCGACCGGCGGGGGCGACCACGGTGCACTGACAGGTTTGCTGGACGAACTGAACGGCGTCGTGTCGAATTTCCGCAGCGACTTCATGGCTGTGTCCGATGCCTTCGAACAAGTTCGCAGTGAGGACCTGGACGAGCGCAAGGAGGGCTTCGAGCAGCTCGAGGAGAGCCTTGGGGCCTGCACCGCCCGCAGCGGAGAGATCAAGAATCTGGTCCGTGACTTACGGGCACGGGTCGGGGTCTCGGACGAATAGCCTCGGGGGAGCGATGAGCGAGTCGCAGGTGCCCCTCATTGTTCGGCCTCACGCGGGCGAGCAGGTCACCATCCTCATCGAGGTCAATGGCGTACCCGTCACTCATGTGGTTTCGGCAGGTCATGTCAGTGAGACCACCCTGATGGTCCCGCGCGGCGTCGGTGATCAGCGCTGGGCGATCGAGCCGCACGGACACGCGACCGTTCTCTTCGTGCGTGACGGACGTTGGTACACGTGGCCGATGCGCGTCGAAGAGACGTTGCCTTCCAGCTACTTTCTGGTGTCAGAAGCGGACCCCGGTGAGGGCGAGCGGCGGCAGTTCGTGCGTTCTCAGGTCGCCCTGCGCGTCAGTATCGGTCGGCCGGGGGATACGCGCTCGCCGTGGCGTGAGGTCGTCGCGGACCTTTCAGCAGCCGGGATGCGTCTACCGATGGTACCGGGTTTGGCACCGGGCGACCTTGTGACGGTGAGCATTCGCGCCGAAGGACATGCGCACGCGGTGTCAGCTCTGGCGCGGGTGGTGCGGGTCTTTCCCGGTTCGGCCGAAGAAGAGCTGGTGGCGCTCGAGTTCGAGCAGCTCGGGTCCTCGGACGAGGATCGCTTGGCCCAGATCGTTTTCCGCAGCAGGGAATCGGCGCTTTACGAGCGCATCGGACGGCGGGAGTTTTCCTGACCCGCCGGCCGATAGACTCCAGAAGCTAGTTGGCGGGGTCCCGCGTCACTGCGGGCTTGTTCAGCACGACCTTCTCGTCGCCGCGCTTGCGGGTCAGCTTGCCAAGGACGGTCGTGACGGCTTCGAGCTCAGCGCGGCGGATAAACGTGCCGTCGATCTGGCGCACGAACAAGTCACGATGGCGCGGCACGGCGGTCTCCAGCGTGCGACGGACGTCGGCGCCTTCCGGTACGGCCCAAGCGCCGCTGGTGGCCGCGCGGACAAGTTCCTCCATCGTCTTGGGACCCGGATTCTCACGCATGAACCTGTCCAACTGATCGCGGACCTGATTGCCGGTCGGGGCGCCAGTGCGGACACGCTCCTTGCGAAGAGTGCCTGCGGGCACTCGAGCGGTCGGACCCGAGGCGGAACCCTCCGTGCGCACCGGGTCGCCAGCGGAGACGGGCAGCGGGTTCTTGCGCGGGCGGCCGGGGCCACGCTTGACGGGAGCCTCACCCGAGGCCGTCACAGGCAGCGGATGCTTGCGGGGACGGCCGGGGCCACGCTTGACCGGAGCCTCGCCTGAGGCGATCACGGGCAGCGGGTTCTTGCGGGGACGGCCGGGACCACGCTTGACCGGAGCCTCACCCGAGGCCATCACAGGCAGCGGATGCTTGCGGGGACGGCCGGGGCCACGCTTGACCGGAGCCTCGCCTGAGGCGGTCACAGGCAGCGGGTGCTTGCGCGGACGGCCTGGGCCACGCCTGACGGGCGCATCCCATTCGACCGCGACGGCAAGCGTGTCTGTCCGCGGGCGACCGGGACCGCGGGTAGCTGACAGAACTGCGCTTGAGGCAACACCAACCCGCCCGGAGTCGACTTGGCCAACGCGGACGTCGCGGCTGACGCTGGGATGGGAGACCGCTGGATATGCGGGCGAGGCAGGCGACGCCGTCCACGACGGTCCTGCAACCAGGCTGGCCACGGCCTCGAGCACCCGCACGATGGAGGAGAAATCGCCAGCACTCATCAGGACCGACGCGCCGCCGACATGCAGCGCAACCTGGCCGTCCTCGTGCGCCGTAATGGTGACGCCGTGCATCTTGACTTCGAAGGTCATGGGAGCACCTGTGGGAAGAAGGGTTAGTAGGATTGATCTGGGTGAATTCGACAGCCGAGAATCTGGAAGGCAACGCTCGCCTGTGTGTAAACCACTAAAACGACTGGGGTATAACATCTCAAGGCGTTTGTCTGGCGGTCCATGGGTAGATCATAAGGCAGATTTTCGCAGCGGCCAAGCGCGATATTGCTGCAAGTCAGCACCAAGCCAAGCGCCTTGGGACGCACGTGCCGTTTCGAATCGGACCGTCGGAACGATCAATCGCCCCATATTGTGGCTGTCGGACGACGAATGGGTTCAGATGCGGACGCTCGGGGAATGGGTGGAGAAGATGCTACTTGTTGAAATCAGATGGCTTTCTCAGAATGGATGTCGCCGGCACCGCACCGATGGCAACGACCCGCGTCACCTTGCCCGTCTTTACCAGCGCCGCAAAGAAATCTTCACCACTCTTTTGCGAAGAGATGCGCAACTCGAAGCGTCTTCCCGCACCATCGGAGGCTTGGACCAGCGAGAAGTCCTTGTCCAGGCCGCTGTCCGCCGCGTTGCGGTCGCCGTGGTCCGTCGTGTATTCGAGGTTGGTGAGGCTTGCGAGCAGGTCATCGACGGCCTGTTTCTGAGCGGGTACTGCCGGTTTGTCCCCCTCGGCTACCTGCCATGCGCCGTCGGCTTGCTTGCGCAAGAGCACCAGACCTGCGTCCTTGGACTCGAGGCGAATCTCAGAGACCGAGTCCCGCTCCAGAGAGAACAGCTTGCGATCGGCAAAATCCTGAGCCTTCTTCTTCAGTTTGTCGGCATTCCAGGAGGTCAGCTTGAACAGCTCGCCGGGCACGCCTCCGCTGGTAACTTGTCCGAAAGTGGAACCGTCTTGCGTAGTTCCGAGGGCCACCGTGGAGGATGTCCCCTCAAATTGCAGCGTAATCTCCCAAGTTGGTGAGGCGAGACCGACATCGGCAGGCTGGCGGTCCTTCACGAATTCGACCTTGGTGGTTTCGAGCTCGCTCAGGTAGCTCTCGACCGCCGGAGTGGACGTCGCCAGCGGAGGTAGGGTCAGGTTCCACCCCGCGCCACCGCGAAGCGCCCTGAGTTGCACGGCACCGGCCTGGATGGAAAAGGCGTTGGCATCCTTGGCCTTGATGTCGCCAAGCAGTCTGCGATCGCGCAACTGATCCACCGTCACGACAGCCTGGTCGCGGACGTACGAGGGAACCAGCACCCACTCATCGCGGCCCTGGATCCGCAGCCACACGTCCCGGGTCGGGCGCGACTCGTCGGAACTCCCGAAATCGATCACGACCGGCGGTTTGCCATTGACCGTGATCGCGATTCGCGTGGCCACCTTGGGGTCGTCGAAGCCGGTTACCGTCTTCTTGGCGGCCGTGTCTGCCGCGTCGACGAAGTCGGTTGCGCTCAGCCGGCTCAGGGCACCCAGCCACTCGCCCACCTCGCCAACGCGCACTCCCGCGGGCTCGACCATGGTCCAGCCCTCACTGTCCTCTCGCTTCTGCTGCTTGTCGTCCAGTGCCTTGCGTTGCTCTGGTGTCAGCGCCGGCCGCTCAAGCACCACTTTGACACCCTTGTCGGTTGGGGGCGTCACTTCGAGCCTGACCACGTCGGCCGTGTCGAGATCCAGCAGCGTGCGGTCCCGCAGGTCGGTCCAACTCACGTCAAACGTGGTCCGCAGGTCTCGGGACGGAATCTGGTAGACGAATTCGGGCCGTGCCGGGTCCTGAACCCACGTACTCGGTTCGCCGGGCTGGCCGGACTCGCTGGCTTCAGGCTTGGCCACGGCACCGATTCGAAGCTTGATGGTGCGGTCTGGCATCGTCAGCTCGACGTCGAGCGCGTGCTCGGCGTCCAAGCCGTACTCCGCCAGATCCTGCTTGGTGACGGGGAGTGTGAAGCTGGAGCGCAGCGTGCGCATCGGTGCCTCAGCCATGCCCTTGACGCGGAAGCTTTGCGCCTTGGTCTGGACCCGCTTGCCCTTGGAGGTGCGGGTTGCCTTCCAAGTGTCTTCAGGTGCCGGTGCGTCAGGGGCGGCCTTGGCGGCAGCAGGCGAGGTCTTCGCAGGCTGCTTCTCGATCGAGATCTCCTCGCCGGCGCGGCGCAGGGTGATCTTGATGACGGGCGAGGGCTTGCCCTTCGACAGGGTGCGGGCCTCATCTTCGCTGACGTTGCCGAGATAGCCGGCGATGTCGAGAGGCGGTGGGGCCGATGTCTCGGTCCGCATCGTCTTCACGAGGTACACGACGAGCAGCGCGGCGAACACCGCCAGCGTGATCCAGGTCGAGCGCTTCATGGGAGGGGCCTCCGAAAAGGGGTGCGTCAGGCGACGGTAACCGGCGTGTTGCGGCGGCGGCGGAAGCGCCAGCGTGCGAGTCCTGCGAGAATCAGCAGCAGCGGGGCGCCCAGCAGGGTGCCGAGCCGGTAGTTGCGCGCGGCGGTGGCCTCGACCTGCTGCAGTGGACGGCGACTGTCACCCTTGGCGCGGATGGCCACGAGACCCTCGTGCGACGTCGCCCAGTCCATGACGTTTTGCAGGAACTGCAGGTTGTCGCCCAGCAGATGCGAGACCTGACCGATGCGGATCTGCCAGTTCTGGAATTCCGCCTGCCACTTCTGGTACGACTTGATCGCCTCGACGTTGAATTCCGTGAACTTCGAGAGGTCGAAATCGCCCAGCACGCGCTGGCGGCTCAGGCCCTCGATGCCGAGATTCGACGCGATCACCAGCAACTTGCCCTTGCCCTCCGGCTTGAACTTGCGCTTGTCGACCTCGTACTGGGTGTCGGCCGACGCTTGCGGTGGCTCGGGACGGTTCGGATCTGGCTGGACCTTGCGCTCGGGCATCTTGGGAATCGCCTTGCCCTGGAATGCCGACTTGAACGGTCCCTGAACAGACATGGCAAGCGTGTGCGGGCCGTTGGGCGCAGCGGCGAGAACCAGCTCTTTCAGGGCGGGCGGCATGACCGGCAGTGGCGCCGACTTGGTCAGCGAGGTCTCCGAGGAGCGAATCAGGTCGACGACCTCGAACTTCGGGTCCTTGCGCAGGGCTGCGGTCGCCGTGACCGAAGTCGTGTAGGGCAGCGCCATGTGCTGGATCGAGCGCGACAGGGCGTGCGTCTCGTCGAAGTCCGCCGCCACCGGGATCAGTGCGTAGGGAAAGTCCTGCTGGGCCTCGAATTGCAGGCCGCCGCGGTTGACCAACTGGGTGACGCGCACGGTCTCGACATGGGTCGAGTCGAGCACGAGATCGTGTTTGAGCTCAACGCCGTATGGCTTCAGGAACTCGACCAGACTGGACTGCGTGGGCGTCAAAGCCGTGTGGTCCATCTTGAGGTCGCTGTTCAGGTCATCCGAGGCCGCCAGGTTCATCAGCGCGACTTCCCACTCTTGCGCGAACACGACGACCGGGCGACCACCCACCAGCATCTGGTCGATCTGGTAGCGCGTGTACTCAGAGAAGGGCTTGCGCGGCGCGTAGATCAGCAGCGCGCTGACGTCGTCGGGGATGGGCTGGTCGGCATCGACGCGGCGAATCGAGAACCCTTTCTTGGTAAATAGGTTTTCGCCGATGCGGGAGTTGGTCTCGTCGATGGACTGCGAGATCTGCTTGGCCGCATCGATCACCTGCTTCATCATCGGGTTGCTCTGGCCCATCATGCCGGCCACTTCGTCGCGGATCAGCGGCGAGGCCTCGCCGAACGGGCAGAACTCATCGTGACCACACAGGAAGCCGATCTGGCGCCGTCCCGGGCTGTCGGTCAGGGTGGCGTGGTCGCGATCGACTTCGCGGTACAACTCGGCCAGCACGTTGACGATCTGCGGAATCGCGACCCCCGGCGGCACCTGCGCGTTCTGCTCAGCCGCCGGGTCGGACAGCCGGACCAGTTCGCCCTGCACTTGCCGGAACTGCTCGGCGTCCTGCAGCAGGTTGTCACCGAACTGGCTCTTGCCCTGCAGCTTGGCACGGGCCGTTCCCATGGCCGACTCGATGCCACCACAGGTCTTCTGCAGGTCGGGCAGCGCCGCGCGCACGGCGTCCAGACGCTTTTTGGCGGGGTCGTTCGAGCCTTGCAGTGAAAGGCCCGCGCCACCCGTTGCGGCGTCGTCGACCTTGGCGGCCTTCTGGACGGCGTCGTTGCACGCCTTGACCGCCTCGTGGACTGCCTTGCCGGCGTCGAGCGGGTCCTTCATCAGCTGGCTCTGCTCGTACTTCTCCTTGAGGCGCAGGAGGATCTTGGTGATCTCGAACTCGTAGAATCCGGGCTCCAGCGCCTTGGGCAGGACCTCGTGCACGGTCTTGTAGTGGAACGTGGCGCCGAGGACATAGCGGGCGAACTTCAACTGGTTGCCCTGTACCGACGCCTCCGAAGACGAGAACGGCTCGAGCCGTGCGGCCTCAGCCTGGTCTTCGATCGAGCCCACGGCAGGGGTGTTCTCGTCGGCGTACACCAACCGCAGGTGGCCGCCGCTGGCCGTCGCATACTCCTCGAGCTTATCGCGCAGCGCGCGGTCGATTCCCTTGAGCGGCCTGAGACCGTTCGCCGTCGGAATCGACTCCGGAAGCTTCTTGGAGATGTAGGCAGTGACGACGACGCCCTCCAGCGACTCGGCGGCCTGCTGGCTGGCGGCGGACAAGGTGTGCACCTTCTGCTCGGTCAGGTCCAGTCGCGCGGACGTCTGGGTGGCCAGCGCGTTCAAGACGATGGCCAAGCCGATGACGGCAGCGACCATCACAAGGGCATCGGTGCGGCTCTTCAGCGTAGTGTGGGCAGCCATGGTTTCCCCCGACTATTTCCAGTGGCGCGACTGCAGCGAGTAGGTCGACGCCACGACTGCGACCGAGATGATCGACAAGAAGTAAAGGACGTTGCGCAGATCGACGACGCCGCGAGCGAACGACGCGAACTGCGTTTGGAAGCTGAGCAGCTGCAGCGCTGCGGGCGGGTCCGTGAACGCCACCTTCACCAGCGCATCGGTGGCCGTCCAGAAGAACACGCACAACAGCAGCCCCAGGATGAAGGCGACGATCTGGTTGTGGGTCCATGTCGACGTCATCAGACCTAGCGCAAGGAACGTGGTTCCGATGAGGACCAGACCCACGTAGCCGCCGACCATCGCGCCCACGTCCGGCCGACCCAGCGCCATCACGAGCGCTGGAAACACCAGCGTGAGCGCAAGCGCCACGGCCAAAAAGCCCATGCCTCCCAGCAGCTTGCCAAGCACGATCTGCAGGTCGGTGACGGGCAGGGTGACCAGCAGCTCAAGCGTGCCGGACTTCTTCTCTTCGGCGATGAGGCGCATGGTGACGGCGGGCACGATGATGGCCAGCACCCACGGTGCGTACTCGAACAACGGCCGCAGGGTGGCCTCGCGCGCCACGAACCAGTCGTCACCGCCGCCCACTCCGAAGAAGAAGAGCAGACCTGTGACAACAAGAAACACCGTCGCCGCGATGTAGGCGATCGGGGAGTCAAAGGTGGCGGACATCTCGCGTCGGGCGATGGTCCAGATCGGTTTCCACATGGGGCCCTCGGGTGGCTTGAACAGGACTTGCGGAAAAACGGGGCGGTGGATGGCGCCGAAGCGGCTACGCCTCGAGCGTCAGAGACTGGAAGATCGATTCGAGGTCTGCGGACTTGCGCCGCAGCTCGACCAGCGTGTGACCTTGCTGTTGCGCCCAGGCGGCGATCTGCGTGCGGACGTCGGCGTCGGCCTCGACTTCGTAGGTCGTGTGGGCGACGGGATAGGCCGCGGTGTGGCTGACCGTCACCGACTTGACCTGCGGCAGACCGCCCAGACCCTTGGCGACGGCTTCGGCGGTCTCCGTCGACGCCAGCGACACGACCAGGTGATGGGTGTGCGCGACACGCCCCTCGAGCTCGTCGAGCGTGCCGTCGGCGACCACCTTGCCGCGGTGGATGATCACGATGCGGTCGCAGATCTGGCGAACTTCTGCAAGGTTGTGGCTGGACAGGATGACCGTGTGGTTCTTGCCCAGATCGCGGATCAGGTTGCGGATCTCGACGATCTGGTTCGGGTCCAGGCCCGAGGTGGGTTCGTCGAGGATCAGGATCTTCGGGTTGTGCAGCATCGCTTGGGCCAAACCGACGCGTTGTCGGTAGCCCTTGGACAACGTGCCGATGACCATGCCCAGCACGTCGCTGATGCCCACCGTCGCGGCGACCTCTGCGAGGCGCTTGGCGCACGTGGCCTTGTCGAAGCCGCGCATCTCTCCCACGTAGACCAGGTAGTCGCGCACGACCATGTCGGTGTACAGCGGCGTCGACTCGGGAAGATAGCCCAGCATCGCGCGCACCTTGACCGGGTCTTGGGCGAGGTCGATGCCGTCCACCTTGATCTGGCCCGACGTCGCGGACAGATAGGTCGTCAGGATCTTCATGCTGGTCGACTTGCCGGCGCCGTTGGGGCCCAGCAACCCGAGAATTTCGCCGGCGTTCACGTCAAACGACACTCCGGCAAGCGCCGTCTTCGTGTCGTAGCGCTTCACCAGATCTCGCACCTGGATGACAGATTGTGCTGTCATGGTTTGCTCCGGAAGTGGATGCTGCTGCCCGTGATCAGGCAGGTGGACCGAAATGAGCCTTGACGTCGGGTTCCAACTCGGCAGGAGTGCTTCCCCTCCTCCCGTGCCGGTGTCGCCCACGCCGCTGCCCAACATCACCACTGCACGCGTTATTCCGTGCAGCGGTCGCAGCTGGACTGGGCGGGGGTGTCCCGCGTCGCGTGCGCACGTTAGGATGGCGAGACGTGGTGTCAAGCCCGCAGTGACGACACCAAGCCCCGCGCGCCGCAAGGCCGCCTCCGAAGCGGAGTCCCATGCCGTCCCGAATCAACCTCTCTTCGCGCTACTTGGGCCTCGCCGCCGTGCTTTCTGGTCTTGCGGTCCTCGTCGTTGGGCCGTCGTCGTCGATGGCCGCATCCAGACAGGCTGCGACTGACGATCTGGTTGTGGCCCTTCAACCCTTGCGGCCACCTGCGGACGCGGCGGCGACCAGCTGGGCGCCCCCTCTGCGCGACATCGCCCGTGACCACACCAAGGGCAAGTTCGCGGCGGCGTGCAAGGGCAGTGACGTGCTGCGGCAGCGACTGATGGCGGAGAGCGCGCGGCTGTTCTACGGTGCAAGCCGGAAGTCTGCAGACGTACACGGCATTGAACGGTTTTTGGACAAGTGGCTGCGAGGCCCGTCGCCGGTGCTGGAGATCCCGTCAGAGACCTTCGCCCCAGCCGCCCGGTGGCGCGCCTTGGCTGTGGATGCATGCGCACGCGCGACCCTGCCGGATCTGGGCTTGGCGTTTCTGGCACACGGCGGCGGTCAAGGCGAGGCAGGCGGCGTGCGACTGGCGACCGCGCTGCTGCGCGTCCAGAAGTCGGGGAATTGGCAGGCGGCGCTGCCGGCGCTGGGTCCCGACGACAAGGCCTCGCGGGTGCTGCTGGTGCGGGCGTTGGCCGCGGGTCCCAAGGAGGGGCAGCGCTACGTCGAGCAGGCGGAGCGGGCGGCGTCGATGCCGGACGAGCAGGCGCTGGTCGCCCAAGTGAAGAAGGCATTGGCTGGGAGGGTGCCGTGAGGGATCCGCCTCGTCCGCGCTTTCAGCCCGATCTCGTCCGCGGGGGGGATCGGGATGCCTTGAACGCGGAGTTCGCGTTGCAGACCAAGCAGTTCGAGCTGATGTTTCGCTGCCCCGAGTGTGCCTACCGCACCGCCAAGGGCCAGTGCACCGTCGGTTGGCCCAACGACGCGTTGATGGCGGAGCCACTGGAAGCGATCGGCGCCGACCTCATCCCGGTGTTCTGCAAAGCGTTCGAGCCCGACGCGCCCTGAGTGGCTCGCGCGAAACGCCATGGGTTGGCCTGGAGTTGGGAAGGGTCAGGTCGCGGCCAGCTCGCGCACAAGTGACTGCAATTCACGGTGGTAGCCGGGTCCTGCCACCTGGGTCACCTGCTCGACTGTTTGCAGCCAAGCCTGCACCGCAGCGCGTCCCGCAGGTGTGCGTACCGCCTCTCGCGGGGTGACGCCGCCGAGCCAAGGGTGCGGCGTATCGTGGAAGGTGGCCAGGCACTCGCCCACCCAGTCCTGCGCGACCCGCTGCAGCTCGTCGTCCTCCCAGCCCTGCCGCAGCGCTGGATCGACCAGTGCGTCCAGATCTCGGAACACCGTGAAGCTGTAGAGCAAACCGGGAAGGTGCCGCTCGACGGCGGTTCGCAGCAGTCGCGTGCGCGGCGCTGAACCCGTGGCGGCATAGAGTCGACCCGCGGCCACCCGCAACACGGCACCCACAGGGCCGAATGTCTCCTGACGAATGATGTAGCTGCGCGACCCGTGCCGTTGGGCCAGCGCCCCAGAGGCGACGGCTGCACTCAGGGCTGCCTCCAGAACCGGCGAATCCGCCACCGTGAAGACCAGCGTCGCCCGCAGCAGTACACCGGCCTCGCGCCAGGGAGCAGTTGGCTCGGCGATTCGCTCGAGCGCGCGCCGACTTGCGGCCAGCAGCTGTGCGAGGTGGTGCTCCTGATCGACGACCGCGATCCGACGGGCGGCGCGGACCATCGCCCGGCGACCGACGGCTGGCAGGCTGGCGTGCACGGCGTCCAGCAGCGCGCAGTCGGGGAACGCCAGGATGCGGGCCACGAACAGCTCGCCCCGCGCGGCCACGGCGCCCAGCACGGGCTCGATCACCCGCAACACCTCGCCATCCGCCACCCGCGTCATCAGGGTCGCTTCGCCGTCGCTGCCGGTGACCTGATAGACGTCGGCGCGGGCGCTCAGCAGGGCGTCCAGAACCTCGCGCTCAGGGCCCCGGCGGTGGCTTGCCATCAGCCTGCGACCCAGCGGGCCGTCCGTCAGCGGCGCATCCCATAACAACCACGGGAAAAAGTGGCTGTGGGCGTCGTGGTCGTGCAGGTAGTCCTCCAGCGCTTGGCGCCGCGTGAAGGACCGACCCAGAAACTGCCGGGCCGCCGTCAACACCCCAGCCTCTCCCAGCGACCGCTGCGCAAGCTCCACCGCAGCGAGCAGCAGCCGCAAGTGGGCGCGTCGCAACAGGTGCGGCCGGAAGGCAGTCAGGCGGGTCATCGGTGGTGGCTCTGGAGGGCTTGGGTGTCGCAAGAAACGCAACAGCAGGGACCCGGCTTATACGCGCCGCCGATTTTGGCTGTCAATCGCGGGATGGCCGACGAAGTTACCGATAAACATCTGCAATGACGTGTAGTTGTAGCGGTCCCTGAGTCGCGGCGCGGAGTTGCCCGAGTCGTCAGCCGGCAGCGGAATTCGTCGAACTCGTCGAATTCATCTCGTGCCTGTCCGTCGCCTCGCCGTCTTCTGCGGTGGAGTCGTTCGACTCGAGCGGCCCGTCGTCGTCCGGGTCGTGGTCTGAGTCGTCGTAAACGTTGTCCGGCGGTTCAGGACCTTCCAGAGGAAAAGCCAGGAAGTCTCGGGCCTTCCATGGACGTACGGGACGATCTGCCCAGTCCTTGGCCAACCCATCGTCGTCCTCGTCCCCGTCCTCGACCCGCAAGCGTTCTTGGTCGAAGCCTGGCCGGCGCCAAGGCCGCGCCATCGCCGCCTCGCCAGCCGCCGCGATCGCTTCCAGGTCCAGCGGGTCATCTTCGGGGTCGGGCTGCAGCAGCCGTGCGCGGGAGCGGAAGGCGGCCAGCATCCCCAGCGCAGCCAACAGGGACACCAGCACCCACAAAGCCGTATCGGTCGCCAGCACCGCCCACTTCGAAGCTGTCTGGCCGACTTGCGCGGCGTAGATGGCGAACAGCGACTCCGGCGGCAGGCCGAACGTGGTCCGAAACGCCTCAGCAAAGTCAACGCCTTCACGCATCCGCTGGTGCAGACGAGCCAGCGACGCCGGGTCCTGGTTGCGGTGTACGGCAAAGCGAACGAAGCCCGCGGCAGTTGCGTACGCCCGCTGTACGCCGATCTGGTTGCCCGTGAAGCCGTCGTCCAGCGCCTGCAGGTGGTCGAGCTCGCCGAACGCCGCGGCCCCCGACATCTCGCGCAGCCGCTCCCACGTCACCTCGCCCGCCAGCCACATCGACACGCCCTCATGGTACCAGCGCGGCAGCCAGCGACCTTGGGAGAGCGCGTGCACGGTCACGTGGGCGATCTCGTGGCGCACCACCTCGCTGGTCAGTAGGGCCCCGGGGCCGTTGACCTGGACGATCACGCGGTCACGCTCCAGCAGGGCCATGCCGGAGATCCACGCCTCCGACCAACCCTTTACGCCGTACTGAGCCATCACCTGATCGAAGGCGCGCGGGCTGCCGACGTAGTCGATGTAGAGGTCGCCCGACAGCTTCGTGTGCAAGCGGTCCTGCACGTCGGTAAGGGCCTGTCGCGACAGCTCTTCCAAGGGGGGGCGCCGCTCGGCCTCAACATCGTGCAGCTGCACGTGCATCCGCAGGCCCTCGCCGACGCCGATCGTCGCGGCCAGAGCTGGTCCTGCGAACACAAGCAGCAGCGCAGCGCCGGTCAAGACCACGGCGAGGCGACAACGAAGGCGAGCCCACGCCTGAACCGCGGCGCGGGTCACTGCGGCACCCGGTAGAATTTGAAGCGGCGGGTCGAGATCTCGAACATGAAGCCGAATTCAAACTGGATCTCGCCCCGTTCGTTCCTGAGCCCGGCGGGAGGGTTGGGAAAGGGACCTGCTGCCGCAAACGCGCGTCGCGCCTCGTCATCCAGGAACTCGAGGCCGGATTGTTGCCGAACCGCGAGCTGCTTGAGGGCGCCGTCGGGGTCCAGCGTCACCCGCAAGATGGTCAGCCGGTCGCGCACGCCGAAGCGGTTGCCCTGCGGGTCGCGCGTCCTCCACACCGACCCGGGTTCCCACTCAGACGACACGCGGTCCTTCACCCGCTGAAAGAAGTCCCAGTAGCGGAACTTCCTTGTGTTCAGCAGGTTGGTCTCGCCCTCGTCCTCGACGTCCGGCAGGTAGTCGTTGCCGCCGGGGCTGCCCGCAAGCGCCTGAATGTTATGCATTACGTTGCCGGGCGAGGTCGCTGGCAGCAGCAGGCCGTCATGCGCACCCTTGACGACCACCGACCCTTCGCGCTCGCCCGCGTCGCCCTTCGCAGCCTTGGGGGCCGGGCCGGGTCCCAGCGTGGGCGGTGCCCGGTCGGCGCGGTCCCCAGCTTCGCCCGCGGCAAGGCGAGCGGGTGTCGGCCGGTCGGGGATCACCGTGGGGTCCTTGCTTTTGGACTGCGGACTCTGCAGTGGCGAGGGGTTCTCGATGTGCAGCCTGCCCAGATCGCGTCCCGGCGACTTGCGCCCCTGGCTCTTGACCTCTCGATCGACCCGCATGTCGTAGCGGCCGAGGTAGCGGGCGTTCTGGGGGGCTCGCTCGACCAGCGGGCGGGCCGTCTCGACCACCTGACCGTTCAAGTCATCGGTCGCGTGCAGCTTTTCCTCTTCGGTTCGGGGCTTGGACTGCGCGACCAGCCGGGGATGCAGCAGCTTGACCTTGGCGGGGGCGCGAGCCGTCTGAATCGGACGAACGGTCTTGCGCGGCGTCAGGGCCAAACTGGACTCGCCACGCGGCTGCATCATCCACGCAAGCGTCTGGAAGAGCCCGATCGCGAGGACGACGCCCAAGCCAAGCGCTAGCAGATTGCGAAGGGGGGTGCGGATGTGGCCCGGGGCGGTCATGCAGGCAAGCTAGGGTCCGCCAGCCGCCGGGTCAAGGAGCACGTGCACGTGCGCAGCATTCGTCTGCCGATCAGAACAGGTCGCTGATCGAGTCGCCGTCGTGGATTCGGCGGATGGCCTTGGCGAGCATGGGGGCGACCGAGAGCACCTCGATCTTGTCGCAACGCTTGTCGCGCAACGGGATCGTGTCGGTCACCAAGACGCTGCTCAGGGGGGACTTGTTGATGCGGTCGATGGCCGGGCCACTGAGCACGCCGTGGGTCGCAACCACGCGGACAGACTGGGCTCCGCGGGCGAGCAGGAAGTTGGTGGCCTCGATGATCGTGCCGCCCGTTGCGATCTCGTCGTCGACGATGATCGCGTGCTTGCCCTCCACTTCGCCGATCAGGTTGGTCGCGACGGCCTGGTCGTCGTCGCCGTACCGCCGCTTGTCCACGATCGCCACAGGCAGGTGCAGGCGATTTGCGAAGCGTCCCAGCTCCTTGGCCTCGCCGACGTCGCCCGCGACCAGCACCGTGTTGGTCAGGTCTTCCTGCAACAACCGCTCGCACAGGATGGGAGCGCCCACGAGTTGATCGACCGGGATGCGGAAAAAGCCCTGAATCTGCGGCGAGTGCAGGTCGACGGTCAGCACGCGGTCGGCGCCGGCGGTCTGCAGCAGATCGGCCATCAAGCGCGCGGTGATGCTGATGCGCGGGCGATCCTTCTTGTCGGACCGGGCGTAGAAATAGTACGGCAGCACCGCGGTCACGCGCCCGGCTGAGGCGTGCTTGAGCGCATCGATCGCGATCAACGTCTCGAGGATGTTCTCGTTGACCGGGGGCGCGGACGTCTGGATGTAGAAGACGTCACACTCCCGCACGTTCTCCTGGATCTTCACCATCAGGTTCTCGTTCGAGAATTTGACGGTCTCGCTGGGGCTCAGCGGGATATCGAGGGCGTTGCAGATGGCCTTGGCGAGCTCAGGGTGGCTCGAACCCGCGAACAGCTTGATCCTGGCGTTCATGACAGCCTCGCAGGCGTGCGCCTGACAGAGAGACCGAGAGAGGGTGAGTGGCCGGAACCGACGAACATCCACCCGCGGCTACTCGATGAAGTCCTTGCGCAGCTTGGCGACCTCGTCGGTGACCTGCTTGGTGGGGTCGGCCAGCATCGCCTGATCGCGGTAGGTGTTCAGCTTCAGGCGCAGCGAATTCAGCTTGATGAAGCCGTCGGCATCCGCCTGATTGTAGACCTTGTCGGCCTCAAACGTCGAATACTCGGGGTTGTACAGGGAGTTGCGCGCCTTGCGACCGGTCACGATGACGTTGCCCTTGTACAGCCGCAGCCGAGCCACGCCGCTGACGCCCCTCTGGATCTGCCGCATAAAGCCGAGTAGCTGCTGCATCTCCGGGCTGAACCAATACCCGTTGTAGATCAGGCGGGTGTATTGCGGCACCAGCCCGTCGCGCATCGCCATGACCTCGCGGTCCAGCACCAACGACTCGACGGCGCGGTGGGCGTGGTACAGCAGCGTGCCGCCGGGTGTCTCGTACACGCCGCGAGACTTGATGCCGACGTAGCGATTCTCGACGATGTCGACCCGGCCGACGCCGTGCTTGCCGCCGAGTTCGTTGGCCTTTTCAAGCAGTTGCACGGGGCCGAGGACCTTGCCGTCGATCGCCACCGGGATGCCATCCTCAAACGTGACCTCGATGTCCTGAGGCTCGTCGGGCGCGAGGCGCGGGTCGACCGACAGGCGGAACATGTCAGGGTGCGGGGCGTACCACGGGTCCTCGAGCACGCCGCCTTCGAAGCTGATGTGGAACAGGTTGCGGTCGGTCGAGTAGGGCTTCTCGGCCGTTGCAGTGATCGGGATGTCGTGTTCGTGGCAATAGCGAATCAAGTCCGTGCGGGACTTGTACTTCCACGTGCGCCACGGAGCGATGATCTCGATGTCGGGCTTCAGCGCGTACGCACCCAGCTCAAACCGCACCTGGTCGTTGCCCTTGCCCGTCGAGCCGTGGCTGATCGCGACGGCCCCTTGAGCGACCGCGCACTCGACCAGCGCCTTGGCGATCGGCGGGCGGGCCAGCGACGTTCCCAGCAGGTAGTAGCCCTCGTAGACGGCGTTGGCCATCAGCGCCGGGAACACGTAGTCGCGCACGAACGTCTCGCGGAGGTCGACCACGTCGATGCCGATCGCGCCCGACTTCATGGCCTTTTCATGCAGGCCGCTGAGCTCTTCGCCCTGACCCACGTCGGCGGTCAGACAGTAGACGTCGTAGCCCTGGTCATAGCGGAGCCAGTGCAGCATCACCGACGTGTCCAAACCGCCCGAATAGGCGAGGACGACCTTCTTGCGTTCGCTCATCTCGACAATGCTCCAGTGGAAATACAGAGGGTTCCGCAGGACGACAGGGAGTCGTCCGGCGCCACGCCGTCAGGGCAGGCGTCGCCGTGGGGGCGAAAGTGTCCGGCGGGACCGGCCCGGCGTCAAGGCGAAAGGGGCGAACTGAACCGTCAGCGCTTGGCCTTCTTTGCCTTGTTTCCCTTGGAGGTCGCGCCCTTGGACCTTGCAGCCGTGGCCGGCGGGGTCTTGGTCGACGGCGCGGGCTCGATCAGGGAGACTGGGGGCGGGGGCGGGGGCGGTGGAGCGGTCTCCAGCACCTGGTCGGCAAGAGCAGCCAGCGGCCTGACGCTCGGGTCTATCGTCATCCGCAGCTGATGGTCGAGTTCTGCACGGCGCAACAACTGGAAGCGCTTGAGATCTTCTACGGACGTCTCCGTCCCCGGTCCAGGGCGGGGCAGGCCTGCAAGTTCTCGGGCCTCTGTGAAGCGGCCCTGGGTGGTGTAGGCGTCGGCCAACCCCTTGCGCGCAGGCGCAAAATCCTTACTGGCGGTCAGCGCTTCGAGAAACGCCGTCGCGGCCTTCGCCGTTTGTCCCTCGCGCAGCGCGACTTCGCCCGTCAGCGTCGTCAGCACGACCCCCCGATTGCCAGCGGCCTTCGCGGCGAGCAGCAGCTGACGCGCAAGCACCAGATCGTCGTCCAGAATGGCCGCGGCTACGTGTTGAAATGGCGTGCGCTGCATGGCGGTGAGCGACACGTCGAGGCCGCCGGTCCCGCCGATGCGCGCCGCTTTGGCGACAGCAGGCCAAGCGGACAAGGTCGGAAGGTGGTTGGCATCCAAGGCGAGTGCCAGCTGAAGCGCCCCAAGCGAGCCGAACAGGTCATGCGTGCCCAGCCGCGCCATCGCGAGTCGGTAGGCACGGTCGGCCGACGGTGTCTGATGGAGGGCGAGCGCGAACCACACCTCTGCCTCGGGATAGCGCCGCTCGCCGAACAGGGCTTTGCCTTCGGCGTCTGCAGCGGCCACGTCCAAGCTGGAACCGGCCTTTGCCGCCACCAGTTGGGGCGTGCGTGTTGCGGCCCATGCGGCCAGCGGTGTGCCGGGAAAGCGCCGCTCGATGTCCCGGCAGGTCTGAATGGCACGATCGAATTCCGCAGAACTCTCGTCACACAGCACCAAGCCTTGCCACGCGACGGCGTCCTGACCGTCATCGGCAACAAGCTGCAAGTAGGCGTCGCGGGCCTCTGCGCAGCGGCCAGCTGAGCGCAAGGTCTCCGCCAAGGCGCGGCGCGTCTCGGCCTGCTCGGGGCGCAGTGCCAGCGCAGCTTGGAAACGTGCGACCGCATTGGGGATCTGCCCGTGGATCGCGTACAGCACCCCAAGCTCATGCAGGGCTTGGGCGTCTTGCGGCTGGCTTTGAAGGTGAGTGCGGAGGAGCGCCTCCGCCTCGTCGAAGCGGCCGGCCTTGCGGGCGGCAATCGCGGCGGCCACAGGATCCTCAGCTGCAACAGGTGGTTGGGCGGGCGCGGCGGCAGCCGGTGGTTTGGGAACCGGAAGGGCAGCAGGCGCAGGAGCCTTGGCAGGAGCAACGGCTGGAGTCGGCACGGGCCTGGCTGGTGCCACGACGGGGGGCGGAGCGACGACCGGCGCGGGTGCGGGCTTGGCCGGTGGCGGAGCGACGACCG
>CAYURO010000045.1:0-31736 GCA_964447285.1 uncultured Enterobacteriaceae bacterium
CCGTAGCCACCGCGACCGCCGCCGCCGCCGCCCGGACCACGTCCGCCACCGCCGCCGCCGCCACCGCCGCCACCGCCGCGGGGCGCCTGGGCCTGGGCTTCGCTGACCTTGATAGAGCGGCCGTCAACCGTGGCGCCGTCCATCTCGGCCAGAGCCGTCGCTCCCGCCGTCTCGTCAGCCATGGTGACGAAACCGAATCCGCGCGACCGACCGGTGTCGCGATCCGTGATCACCTTGGCGTCGGTGACCTCACCGAAGCGCTCAAACGCCTCGCGGAGCGAAGCATCAGCCGTGTCCCAACTCAAGCCACCGACGAACAGTCTCTTTGCCATCGAACCCTCTCCGTGCGTCCCCAAGGACGTGCTCATCCCTACGGCAACGACGTGTCGACGGAGGGATGAGGGGACGCTAACACGTCGCCGACCCGCCGGATAGCCCTGGATTGAGGGCTCAGGGAATCAAGGAATTGCCTCAAGAATGTGAGGAATTCGCCGCCGCCGCAAGCAGGCCGGGCACCACCAGCGCGACCTCTTGCTCCAGCTGTGCCAGCAGCTCATCTGCACCGCGGGTCCACCCTGCCCGGCCCAGCAGCTCGATGCGCCGCGCAAGCTCGGCCGCCTCATCGGCACCGACGTGCAGCAAGCTCCCCTTCAAGCGATGCGCCGCCAGTGCAAGGGCCTCACTGGCCTCTTCACGTATCGCCGTTCGGACGGCAGACACCGATGCCTCCCGTCCAGCCTCGAACAGCTCGACCAGCTCGCCAACCAGCTCGCGGTCGCCATCGACAAGGCGGTCCATGCGGGAAAGCGCGCGCTGCACCGGGTCGTCCACCGCCGCTGCATCGAGAGACTGGGGCAGGTGCCGCACGGGGGCACCGCTCCGTAGGGCCAGCCGCACGACCTCTGCCGCCAGCACGTCAAACTCCACGGGCTTGGCCAAATAGCCGTCCATTCCGGCCTCCAGGCACCGCTCGCGGTCTCCCGGCATCGCCTGCGCGGTGACGGCCAGCAACGCCGGACAATCCTCCGGGTGGTCCGCCCGCAGCGCCCGCGCCACAGCAAATCCGTCCATTTCGGGCATCTGCACGTCCAACAGCACGACGTCAAAGCGACGCAAGCGCACGGCCTCAAGGGCCTGCATTCCACCAGTTGCGGTCTCAACCGCAAATCCCGCGAGCTTCAAATGCCGCTGCGCCAGCCGCAAGTTGACCGGGTTGTCATCGACGACCAGCACCGCGATCCCCGCCACTTGACTGGGGTCGACCGGCTCTGCCGACCGGCTGGCAGGCGACGGTGGGACGTCATCTTCCGGGCGTGCAACGGGCAAGCGCACGGTCAGCAAGAACGTACTGCCCTGCTCTGGCTGACTGCGAATCTGCAGCCGCCCGCCCATTTGGTCGACGATCTGCGACACGATGGCCAACCCCAGCCCGGTGCCGCCGTAGCGCCGTCGAATCGAATCATCCGCCTGCACGAACGGCTCGAGGATGCGCGCCTGCCGGTCCGCTTCGATGCCCACCCCGGTGTCGACGACCTCGAGGCTCAGGTCCACTTCGCCATCCACCACGGGTGAGGCAGACAGGTGCAGGTCAACCCTCCCGCGTTCCGTGAACTTGATCGCATTTCCAACAAGATTCACAAGGACTTGCCGCCAGCGCAGCTCGTCGCCCACCAGCACGTCGGGCACCGTCTCGTCCAGATGGACCTCCAAGGCCAACCCTTTCTCCCGAGCCCAGAGGGCCAAGGGCACCAGCGCGCTCTCGACGGCACGACGCAGCCGGAACGGGGTCTTGCTGATGCCAACCGGGCCCGCTTCGAGCCTCGACAAGTCCAGAATGTCGCTCAGGATCGCCGTCAGATCCAAGGCCGACCGCCGCGCGATGCCCAGGTGTTCTGCCTGCTCACTGCCGGTGGGACCACGGGCCGCAAGGTCAATCGCCGCAACCACGCCGTTGATAGGGGTGCGGATTTCGTGGCTCATTTTCGCCAGGAATTCTGACTTGGCGCGTGTCGCCGCCTCTGCTGCGTCCAACGCCTGCTGCAAATGCACCTGCGCTTGGTGCCTGGCCGTCCAGTCGACGACGTGGACGATACAAGTCGCGCGGTCGGTGCCGACGGGAGCCACCGATGCGCCGACCAGAACCCGCAGCAGTCGCCCCGAAGCGTGCACCCAGCGCTGCTCGACCGTGCAGGTCTCTGTGACGCCCGCTGCAAGACGTTGGAACAGTTCGTGAAGCGCCGCGCGGTCGTCGGGATGGGCGCAGTCCGCCATGTCGCGACCGATCAGCGCGGACTCCTCGCGTCCCACCAGCTCGCAGAACACGCCATTGACGCGGCGCGGCCGGCCGTCGGTGCTGACGAGTGCCATGCCGACGGGCGCGTGGTCAAAGGCGCTGCTCAACCGCGACTCGGCCTCGGCCAGCGCACGTTCCATCTGCTTGCGGGCGGTGATGTCACGGACCACGCCCACCAGCGTCGGCCCACGCAAGCCCAGCTCGATCTTGCGCAATTTGGTCGAGACGACGTGCTGGGTACCGTGGCGGTCGGTCCAGGAATCCTCGACCTCGAATGCCTCGTCGGTGCCAAGCGCCCTGGCCTCGTGTTCGCGCAGGCTCAGAACCATCGACTCCATCACCAGCTCTTCGGCACTGCGGCCCAGGACCGCCTCAAGCGGCCGGCGCAGCATGGCGCAGAAGGCATCGTTGGCGAGGGTGACACCGCCGCCCGGCTGCTTGGCAAACACAGGATCGGGCAGTGTGTCCAGCAGCGTGCTGAACAGGTCGCGCGAGTCTCGCAGCTCTGCCGCCAGCGACCGCTGGGCCAGAGATCGCCTCCAAGCTGCCGCCACAATGACGCCCTGGGTCGCCAAGACACCGGCCAGCAGCAGCGCCGCGCTGGGGGGCGTCTCAGCCAGAGTCGCCGTCGCAAGCGCCAACCCCACAACGAACACCGCGTACAGCGTCACCGCCCGCAAATTGAAGAAGCTGATACTGACGGCGGCAAGCAGAATGAACAGGGAGATCAGGTACACCGCGCTTGCGGCATTCAGGGCGACGAGCCAGAACACGTGGGCCGTCATGACCCACAGCACGCCCTGACTGGCGACCACCAGACCCGCCTGCAGCCTTGGGTGATAGGACAGGGCCAAGGCCAGCAGCGCGATACCGGACAGGACGAGGCGATCCGCAAGCGAATCATGGCCTTGCGGGGCCGCGAACCGCATCAATACGTACCAGGCGGGATGCAGCAGGCCTGCCACAACGAGGATCAGGCGGGACGTCTGCCGCACGGAATCTGGACCGCGAGGCGGATCGACCGATGGCACGACCAGATGAGGTGACGATGCCATGGGCGTGCCCTCAGTCGCAGGTCGACTTGCCGGTCGAGTCTGTCAGCACCAGCAACGCATCCGACTGACTGACGCCGTGCAGCTGCATCCGCCCGGCCAGCGCGAAGCCGCCTTTGGGCAACAGCGCGACTGCATTCGCGATATAGATACCCGTCTCCGTCACACCATACGATTGGTCGGCCACCACCTCGCCCGTGTCGTCGGTCCGCAACAGCCAGGACTCGGCGCCCTCGTTCAGCTGCGAGTCGCGATAGCCAGCCAGCGCGAAGCCTCCCGTGGGCAGGACAGCAAGCGCCAAAGCTCCGTCATTCTGCTTGGAACCAAACGCGCGCTGCCACAGGACTCCGCCATCGGCGTCGGTGCGGACGAGCCATGCGTCCTCCTCGCCCGCCCCGGTCGAACGCGTCACGCCGGCCAGTGCCAGACCGCCATCGGGCAGCACGGCCACGGCGCGGAACAGGTCATCGTTCTTTCCGCCCGCCGTCTTCTGCCACAGCAACTGGCCCTGGGCATCGACCTTGGCGTACCAACCGTCTGAGGCTCCGGCGCCTGACGAGAACGTCTGCCCCGCCAGTACAATGTCGCCCCCCGGAACGGCCGCTACCGCGCGCGCCGCGTCGTATTCGGCACCGCCGTACGGGCGGTCCCACATCTTCTTGCCGTCAATGGTGGTGCGAACCAGCCACGCATCGCCCTTCCCCGCCCCCCAGGACTCGGTAAAGCCCGCGATCGCCAGACCGCCATCGGCCAGTCGCACCATTGCCGCCGCGTGGTCAGATTCGGGACCTCCGTACGTACGCTTCCACTTCTGCTCGCCCTTGGCGTCCAAGCCCACGATCCAAAGGTCAGAACCGACGTTCCACTCCTGGGCATTGGTGTAGCCGGCAAGGACCAAGCCGCCGTCCGGCTGCTGGACCATCGCGTTGGCCGCTTCGAAGAAGTGACCACCGTAAATGCGCGTCCACAAAGGGTTACCCAGCGGGTCGGTGCGGACGATCCACAGGTCGCCCCAGCCGTCGGTACCGGTCTGCGTATAGCCGGCGAACGCGACGCCGCCGTCCGCCATGGCCACCACCGCATTCGCCTCGTCCGGCGACTTGCCGCCGAACAGCACGCCGACCTTCTCGCCCTGGCACTTGCCGGCCAGACAGCTGTCATAGAACGTGCAGGGTTCGCCGTCATCACAAGGCAAGCCGTCCTGCATCTTGCCGGCGCACGTGCCCAGCTGGCACAGGTCGTTCGCCGTGCAGGGGTCCCCATCGTCGCAGGACGTGCCGTCGGGAGTGCCCGCCTTCTGGCAGATCGCGCCTTCGGAGCCGGTGTAGTCGAGGTCGGGCGAGTCCGCCTCGCCGCCGCAGGCCCACAGCCCTACGGCCACCACCGCCCACGGAACGCATCGACCCAGCGCCTTGCGGACTCTTGCCATGATGCCCCCCGTGCACGGCCACACCGCCAAGCCCCCGGTCCCCCGGTCAAGGCCCGTGCTTGCCAAGGCTTGTAGCGCAGGGAGGATCCGCCGACAACCGGGGACCGTCCGCTACTCGTCTTCCAGAAAGAAGCGGATCTTGAACGTTCTGACCCGCACGGCAACCGGACTCCCGTCGCGTTCTCCCGGGGCGAACTGGCAGTCGCGCAGGGCCTCGATCGCCGCCTCGTCCAAGCCATGGCCCAGCCCCTGCACCACGTGGATGTCACGGGTACGGCCGTCCAGACCCACGATCAGGTCCAGCACCACGGTCCCCTCGATGCCAGCCCGTCGGGCCTCATCGGTGTACTTGCCCTCACAACGCTCGCGCATGGTGGGCATCTTCGAGACTTCGTACACGGGCACCGGGGCGGCCAGCGGCTTGACCGTCTTTGGCGCCTGGGGTGGCCCGGACTGTGGCTGCTGCAGCGTGTTGCCGACGGGCATGGCCGGCCCGTGACCCGCTTGCGAGGTCGACTCGAGCGAGAACCCAAACACCGGCGTGTCCGACGCCACTTCGCCAGGCATGGCGGGCCGCTCGCTGGCCGGTGCATCGCGCGGTGGGGTGTTGGGCGGCGGGGCCTTGTTCGGGCGCGGGCGGGGGCGCTGCGGCTCGGCCGGGGCCTCGTGAACCACGTCGTTCGGGTCCACGGCCGGAGGCGGCGGCGGCGGGGGCTCCGGCTCAGGCTCCGGGGCTGGCGGCGGCGGCGCGACCGACACGAACACCAGCTCGCGTCGAGGTGGCGGCTCGGCGGGCAGGCGGTCCAATCCAGCGGCAAGCAGCACGTGGGCCACCACCGACACGATCAGAAACGCGGCCAGTCGAACGGAATACAAGGTTGCTTTCCTCCAGGGGATTCCCGCGTGGGTCCGCGCGGGTTACGGGCTCGCCGGCGTCGGCTTCGGCCCCTTGGACGCGCCAGTGGGGGCCGGCGGTTCAAGCCCGGCCGGGTCGATCTGGATGGCGAATGCCCCCACACCCAGGGACTTGATGACGTCGAGCACCCACACCACCCTGCCGTGACTGGTGTGCTTGTCGGCCGCGATGATCACCTGTGTTTTTGCATCCTTGGCGACTGAGGCACCAACCGCGGCGCGCAGCTCGGCCGGCGTGACCTCCTTGCCGTCCAGGTACAGGCCCCCTTCCTGCGTCAGCGTCACCGCCAACGTCGGCGGAGTGGGCGTGGTGCCTTGCGATGCCTTGGGCAGATCGACCTCGATCGCCTGCTTGTTGATCAGGTTGGCCGTCAACATGAAGATGATCAACAAAACCAACATGATGTCGACCAGCGGCGTCACATTGATGTCGGTGATGGGCCCTCGACCCTTGCGACTGGCGCCCCCCATCAGCTCCCCTTCTTCAGACGCGCCAGGATCGCGTGACCGATGCCCTGCGCGGCAGAGGCGCATGTCTCGACGTGGCGGGCGAAGGTGTTGTACGACGCCACGGCCGGCAGGGCCACCAGCAGACCGATGGCGGTGGCGACCAGCGCTTCGGCGATGCCGGCCATGACGGCCTGCGCGCCCGAAGCGCTGTTGGCTGCGAGGTCGTGGAAGGCGCGGACGATGCCCAGCACGGTACCGAACAACCCGATGAAGGGTGCGTTGTTGCCCAAGGTGCCCAGGAAGGCGAGGCCGCGCTCGTAACGCAGGCGCTCGACCTCGATGGTCGCGGCGACGTGCTCCTCGACCGACGCCGCACCCGCATCCGCGTGCGTCAGACAGGCGCGCGCGACGACGGCCTCCATCGACCGGGCGCTGCCCAACTCAGCCAAAGCGGCGGTGCTGCCGGTCTTGTCCAGCGTTTGCAGGGCCTTGTCGAGCAACCCCTGCGGCCGGCGCTCGCGAACGAAGAACCAGATGCGCTCGAGCATGATCGCCACGGCCAGCAGGCTCAGGCCCAACAACAGCCACAGCACCCAGCGCGAGCCGACGCGCAGCATCAGCTCCAGCAACTCGGCGTCCAGCGTGCCACCGGTCTCGACCACAGGATTCATGCGTACTCCTCTCAGGTTCCAAGTCCGGCGTCGTCCAGCCCTGCTGCCGCCGCGTTCGCTAGAGTCTGCCCCGCAAGCCCACGGTCGGCAGGACGTAACGGATGGTGCTGCCGGGCGCCACTTCTTCCGGGAACAGGGCGACGTTCGTCAGGTCTACATAGAAGTCCAGCAGCCACTTGTTCCATACCGCGCGTTTGTCGACCCGAACGTCAACGCGGAAGTAGCCTTCTGTTCTCGCGGTGTTGTAGCCGAACGTCGTCGTGGCGGGCTTGCCGCTTTGGTACTGCAGGCGCACGCCCAAATCCCAGTTGCGGGGCAGCGGCAGGCCGGCGACCAGATTGACCAGATGGGTGCGGTCGTAGTCGTAGGGCACCCAGTCGGCGTCGCGCTTTCGCTCGGACAGCGAGAGTGTGTACGACAGCCAGCCGTACAAGCCGTTGCGCGCCTGCCGCCGGGCCAGGACCTCAAGACCGTACGACCGGCCCACTTGCGCGGCCACCAACCGATCCAGCGCCTGTTCGATGCCGTCTTGCGTCGTGGCGTCCTCGGGCACGGTGCCGGGCAGGCTGGTCGGGCCGGTCTGCACCAGAGAGGTCGCGTTGGTCTCCAGGTCAAACACCACGGGATCCATGTCGTTGTAGAATCCCTCGAGGTTCAGGCTCAGGCCCTTGCCAAACGGCATCTCGACGCCGGCGCTCGACTGGATTGCCTGCAACAACCCGAATCGCAACGGCATTGCGTCGAGGCCCGGGAGCGGCAGGAAGAAGCGCGGCGGCTGGTGATACACCCCGATGGCGCCCTTGAGCCAAATCCCGCGGTCGTCCTGGGCCTTGCTCTTCGCCGAGACCGACGTCGCCGTTGCCTCGCCCGACAGGTCATGCTCCGTCAACCGCCAGCGCAGGGTCAGTCGCGGGTCCACGCCAAGCTGGGTGGTGGTGCCGTCGTAGTGCAGGTCGGCGCGAACGCCTGGGCGCACCATCCAGTCGGCGTTCGGCCGCCAGATCGCCTCGGTCAGCGCCGTGCCCATCGAAAACGTGGACAGGTCTTCGGTAAACAGCTGCATGCCCGAGTTGCCGCCCGTGCCTGAGTCGCTCTGCGTGGTCTCGTGGATGCTTCCCTCCAGCCCGGCGATGAGCTCGAGGTCGCGACTCCACTCGAAGCGCCAACGCGCCGACGGCTCGAACACCAGCATCCGCACCGAGCTGGTGGCGCCGGCCAGCGTTTCGTCCATGCCCACCACTGCGCGATACAAGCCGTCGAAGCGACCGCTGCCCCAGTTGGCGCGCAAGTCCAAGCGGTGGAACGACAAGACCAGCACCGGTTCGAGCGGCGGGCTGGTGTCGGCGGGGTCGGCAGTGGCAGAGACCGCATCGACTTCGTCGTTGGCTCCGAATGCGAACACGGTATAGCCCTTGCGAGGCGCGCCGCCGTCCAAGCGGAACTGGTAATCCCAGTAGCTCAGCGAGGCCTCGTCCGTCGCAAGACTCATGATAACGCCAGGATAACCCACGCGGGCTGCGGCGGTCACGGTTGCGTTCATGAATGGCAGCGGCCTGCGGACCAATGCACCGGTCTGCAACAGGTTGATGTCGATGTCGGTCAGCGACTCGTCCGAGCGTGCGCGGCGGGTGCGACCGTCGATGATGCCCGCCGTGTAACCACCATAAATCACTGGCGACCCACCCGGATAGAACTGCACCTCGTCGATGAACTCGGGGTGGATGACGGACGGTCCGGCCAGCAGGTGGTACAGCAGTGGCACGCGGGTGCCGTCGACCAGAAAGCCTGTGCTGCCAGGACTGGCGCCGCGCACGATCGGGAACGGCAACAGCGCCATGATCGAAGCCACACCGGGCAGCGTTTGAATGACACGGAAAGGATCCCCAAATGTGCCGGGCACTTGCTTGATCTCCGCGCCACGCAGCGTCACCCGCGAGATCTCCTGCCGCCGCTGTTGGCCAAACACCAGAATCTCGTAGGGGTCATAGCGGTCGCGCTCGACGTAATAGGCGATGGCCAGCTCTTGCCCCGCCACCAGCTTCTCGACCTGCAGGAACGGCAGGTAGTTGGACCCGTGCACGGTCACCCGCGCCTCTCCCGCTGGCAGCGGCAAGCGAAAACGCCCTCGCCCGTCGACCTCGGCCGTGTAGTGGCGGTCGCCGACCTGCGCCGCCACCGTCGCTCCCGTGACTGGCGCCCGCGTACCCTTCTCGACCAGCTTGCCGCGCAGGACTGCCGTCAGCGGTGGCCCCCCGTCCGCCGCCGGAGCCGCCAGCGGGGGAGGCGGCAGGAACGTGTGCCGAAACGTGATCTCGACCGCGACGGCCTTGCCCTGGTAGCGCGCCGGGACAAACTGGAAGCCCTGCGCGGCGTTGACCACCGCCTGATCCAGCACCTCGATGCCACACGACTGGACCAGCTCGACCTTCTTCACCAAGCCGTCGACGCCAACCACCAGCTTGACGGACACCGACAGCGGCTGCTCGAACGCGGGCGCATCGGGTGGCAGTTCGACGGTCGTCGCGGTGATGGCGCGGGGAGGCTCAAGTGTCGCATCGGCCACCGGAGCGCCAGGCGGCGACGTCGGCGCCGGAGCCGTCTGGGCCATCCCCGAGGAGGTCACCAACAGTGCACCAAACGTGCAAAACACAAGCATCAAACGTGCATGCGGGGTGTACGTCATCGCCACCCCACCAGCCACGCCAGACTTGCGCCGACGTGAGGCCACCACTGGCGGCGGACGATGGGCTCGGCGGTGTCGGGCTCGACGCGTCCCAAGGACTGCTCGCAGCCGGTCCACTGGCCGTCGACCTGGAACGAGAGCTCGGTGGACGACAGCGCGCCCAGCACCGCCGTCCAGCCCACGCGGACCACGCCGGCGGTGCCGATGCCGACGCAGCGGGCCAAGGGGCGACGGGCGTTGGGGAAGGTATAGGACTCGACCAAGCTCTGACTCTGCTCAGGGTCCGGGTCGTCGCGGCCGGTGCGTCCCTCGACCAGACCGCCAAAGCCCATGCCGATGGCCAGCCGCCAGCGGTCGGTCACGTGCCAGGTGGGGTCCAGTGTGCCAGAGAAGCGCGCCCCACTCAGCCCGCCCAGCGCGGCGCCGTACTGGAAGGTGGTGTACAGCGACCAGTCGTCGTCCAGCCGACCTCCCACGCGCACGATGGCTGAGTGGGTCGAGCCGTCCGGGGGGCCGCCGATGCCGAACAGCTGTCCGTAGCCGTAGCCCAATTGCAGGCGAAACCCCGGCTTGCGCCACGCGGCGGTGTCTGCCTCGGTGGGTAGCGACAGGCGGAATTCGATCTGGTCGTCGGGTTCGGCCGTTTCCGCAGTCAGGCCACCGTCCTCTGAGGTTGACGTCGCGGCCGGGGCCAAGTCCGTCGCTGCGGCCGGTTCCGCCGACGCCGAAGGCGCAAGCGCAAGGCACGTCCACGCCGCAGCCAAGACCCGCAGTGCTGTGGTGCTGGGCTTCGTCATGGCTTCTTGGGCTTCTCCGGCACGCCGATGCACGGCCACCAGTGGGGTGGAGTGGCGGTCGAATCCCAAGACGGCGTCTCGCAATTCGGGTCGTCCTCGCATCCCTTCAGCAGAAGATGCCCCAAGCCCTTGCAGTCACCCGCCACGTTGGCCACCACCAGATGGTTCGGGCCGTCGCACACCCACGGCGTGGTCAACACGGGCGCTTCCTGCACGTCGCGATAGCGGGCCCTGACGCTGTTGCACGCGACTTCCCGAACGGTCTCAGTGGCCTGCAGCGGAATCTCGACGGCCTGCGCGTCCAACGAGAAGCTCTGGCAGGTCGAGGCCGTTGGCAGCCCCACCACCTTGCGAATCGAGAACCCCTGAGCCGGTGGGTCGCAGCCCATGGTCGGGTAGAAATACGAGGCGAGATCGAAGGTTCCCTCGCGGAACGCCACCCGCGTGTGGCCCTGACGCATCGTGACGAAGCTGGCCCCGTACACGAAGTCGACCGGCTCCTTGGGCTGGTCGCCGCCCATGCCGCCGCCACTGCCGGGGCCACCGCCGCTGTCGGGACCGTCGCCGTGGCCACCCTGGTCGGGGAACTCGGTGCGCATCAGGTCCAGCGCGTCGTTGCCGTTGCGGTCATCGAACACGACCAGACTGCCATACGCGACGCGGCCTTCGGGAGCCCCGACCAGCACCTCGGCGGTGGGCAACGACAGCAGGTCCATCTTGGTGGGAACGCCGGGCTCGACGGGGACGACGACCGAGGCCAGCGCCGGTACGAAGCCCAACACGTCCGGACAGCCCGCCGCCACAACCGCGGTCGTCGAAGCATCACCTGGCATGCCGAAGCCCAAGAGTGCGTTTTCCAAGCAGAATCGGTCTGGATCGGGCACGCCAGCCCACAACAGGGCCACCCGCAGCCTGGGCGTCTCAGCCAGCGTTTCCGGCGGCCGCAGCTTCTGGAAGTCACCGGACGTCTGGACCGTCAGCGTCGCCAGCGGCGTCAGGTCCGTCTCGTCGAGCCCCTTCAGGCCCACGTTGCACCCGACCAGCGCAACGCACGCAACGACTCCCAACACATGTCGCCGCCGAATGTCCATCAGCGCACCCACACCATGGCAAGCTCGCCTGCCCACCCGGTTTTCACGCCAGCGTCCGCGCCGTGCAGCGAGGGTCCTCCGAACACCGAAACGCCCAAACCCAGCGCCAGCGGTAGGGTGACGCCGACCTGCACTTCGCCGCCTGGCAGGAAGGCCCACGCGCTGTCGGCCAAGCTGCGGCCCGAGTCGCCCAGTCGGCCGGCCTGCGCGCGTTGGCGTGACTCGTAGATCGCCGTGCCGCCTAGCAAGACGCGGGCACCGATGCGACCGCGCCCGGCCGCCGCGTCGACGCTGACCAGACCGCGCACACGGGTCTCGCTCTGGGTCACCGCCCACAGCAAGCTGTGTTCGGCGGCCTGGGACCAAGAAGCACGCACCCCCCAACCGACGGTGCCGGCCGTGCGCCAACCTGCTGCAACGCCAAGCGATTGCCCAGTCTCAAGTGCGGCGGGCAAACCGGCAAGGAAGGCGACGTCGGCAATGAAGCGGGGAGCGGCGGGTGCGACGGACTCGACCGGTTGCGCCGACGCCAGCCGTGCGGACGTCACGCCGATGACGACGAGGCAGATGGCTGTGGCAAAGGAGGGGAACCGAGGCATGAACCATCCGGACGCGAAGAAGCGACGCGACTAGTTACCGTTGCCGGTGAGGGAACGCAAGCGGGCCTGTCGGAAGGGAAACGTATCGTCACGCAATCGCATGCTGCAAACGGTGCAATCGTCCCCGTTGATTGGAACACGCACGGGTTGAAACCCGGCGCTATCATTGCAATATCTCTACATCGGATGCGCCTGATCCCGAAGAATCTTTCGCGTTTGCAATGCAGCCAAAGACGGCGGGAGGACCGGCGCGAAACGACCGCCGGTCCTCCCCCCAATGCCTTGGATGCGGTCTACATCTCGCGCGCGGCAGCCTGGGCGGCGGCAAGGCGGGCGACGGGGATGCGGAACGGCGAGCAGCTGACGTAGTCGAGGCCGGTGCGGTGGCAGAACTCGACGCTGTTGGGCTCGCCGCCGTGCTCGCCGCAGATGCCGATCTTCATGCCGGGGCGGGTCTTGCGGCCCTTCAGCACGGCCATCTCGACCAGCTGGCCCACGCCTTCCTGGTCCAGCGTCTGGAACGGATCCTGCTCGATCACGCCCTTGTCGATGTACTGCTTCAGGAACGGCCCGGAATCGTCGCGCGACAAGCCCATGCACGTCTGGGTCAGGTCGTTGGTGCCGAAGCTGAAGAACTCGGCCGACTCGGCGATCTTGTCGGCGGTCAGGGCCGCGCGGGGCAGCTCGATCATCGTGCCGACCGTGTAGTTCACCTTGGCGCCGCGCTCGGCAAAGACCTTGGCGATCTCGGCGCGCACGACCTTCTCCTGGTCGACGAGCTCAGACTTGAAGCCGACGAGCGGGATCATGATCTCGGGGTGAACGTCGACGCCTTCCTTCGCCACGTCCAAGGCCGCCTCGATGATGGCGCGGGCCTGCATCGCGGTGATCTCGGGATAGGTGACGCCCAAGCGGCAGCCGCGATGGCCGAGCATGGGGTTGAACTCGTGCAACGCCTCGACCTTGGCCTTCAGCGCCTCGGCCGGGATGCCGGTCTTTTGCGCCAGATCCTGGATCTCGGCGTCCGTGTGGGGCACGAACTCGTGCAGCGGCGGATCCAAGGTCCGAATCGTGACGGGCAGTTCCTTCATCTCGCGGAAGATCTCCGCGAAGTCGGCGCGCTGCAGCGGCAGCAGCTTGGCCAGCGCCTTCTCGCGACCGGGCTTGTCCTCGGCCAGGATCATCTCGCGCATGGCGTCGATCTTCACGCCGCCGAAGAACATGTGCTCGGTACGGCACAGGCCGATGCCCTGCGCGCCCAGCTTGATCGCGTTGGCCGCCTGATCGCCTTGGTCGGCGTTCGCGCGCACCTTCATGCGGCGCAACCCGTCGGCCCACGACATCAGCTTGGCGTAACGCTGGTAGTTCTCGGCACCGGCGGGGTCGCGCCCCTCGAACAGCACCTGCAGCACCTCGGACGGGCTGGTGGGCATCTGGCCGGCCAGAATCTCGCCCGTGAAGCCGTCGAGCGACAGCCACTCGCCTTCCTGGAAGGTCTTGCCGCCAATCGTGATCTTCTTGTTGGCGTAGTCGACGTCCAGCTCGTGGCAACCGACGACGCAGACCTTGCCCATCTGGCGACCGACGACCGCCGCGTGGCTGGTCATGCCGCCGCGCGCCGTCAGGATGCCCTCGGAGACCGTCATGCCGCGGATGTCTTCCGGGCTGGTCTCGTGGCGCACCAGCACGACCTTCTCGCCCTTCTTGACCTGCTCTTCGGCCTTGGCAGCCGTCAGCACGATCTTGCCGGCAGCGGCGCCGGGACCCGCGGGCAGTGCCTTGGCCAGACGACGACCGTCCTTGATGGCCTTGGCCTTGTCGTCAGGATTGAAGATCGGGCGCAGCAACTGGGTCACGGCCTCGGGGTCGATGCGCAGCACGGCGGTCTTCTGGTCGATCACGCCTTCGTCGACCATGTCGATCGCGATGCGCAGGGCGGCAAAGCCAGTGCGCTTGCCGTTGCGGGTCTGCAGCATCCACAGCTTGTTGCGCTGCACCGTGAACTCGATGTCCTGCATGTCCTTGTAGTGCGCTTCGAGCTTCTTGTAGATGCGCTCGAGGTCACCGAACGCGGCGGGCATCGCCTCGGCCATCGACAGCGGGCCTTCTTCGCCCGGGCGCTTGGACACGGGCTGCGGCGTGCGGATGCCGGCCACCACGTCTTCGCCCTGGGCGTTGATCAGGAACTCGCCGTAGAAGCGGTGCTCGCCCGACGCCGGGTCGCGGGTGAAGGCCACGCCGGTCGCGCAGTCGTCGCCCAGGTTGCCGAACACCATCGCCTGGACGTTGCAGGCCGTGCCCCACTCGTTGGGGATGTTGTACATGGCGCGATACGCCTTGGCGCGATCGTTGCCCCAGCTCTTGAACACGGCGCCGACGGCGGCGAACAGTTGCTCGCGCGGATCGTCGGGGAACGGACGGCCCATGCGGCTGACGAAGAACGCCTTGAACTCGGCGACCACTTCTTTCAGGTCGGCGGCCGACAGGTCGATGTCCTGCTTGACGCCGCGGGCGTGCTTCTTGGCCTCGAGGATCAGCTCGAAGTTGTTGTGCGACCCTTCCTTGCCGATGCCGAACACCACGTCGGAGAACATCGCGACGAAGCGGCGGTAGGCGTCGTACACGAAGCGCTCGTTGCCCGTGCTGGCGATCAGGCCCTTGGCCGTCGTGTCGTTCAGGCCCAGGTTCAAGATCGTGTCCATCATGCCGGGCATCGAGGCGCGGGCGCCCGATCGGACCGAGAGGAGCAGCGGGTTGCCGGGGTCGCCGAACTTGGCGCCCATCACCGCTTCGACCTTGCGCAGATTCTCGAAGACCTCGGTCTCCAGCGCGGCGGGGATCTTCTGGCCCGCCTCGTAGAACTCCGTGCACACGTCGGTCGTGATCGTGAAGCCGGCGGGAACGGGGATGCCGAGCCGGCTCATTTCGGCCAGGTTGGCACCCTTGCCGCCCAGCAGGTTCTTCATGGCGGATTCGCCGTCAGCCACACCATCACCAAAGAAATACACTCGCTTGGTCATCAACGTTCCTCCGTGCGCCGCGGGGGCGGGGCAATCGGCGCGGCTAGGTAGCAAGTTCGGGTGGGATGCACAAGGGCGGGGGCGTGCTCAGAACCACGCATACCCAAAGATGTCGTAGTACCCACGGGCGATGTCGAGCCACTGCGCCGCATCGTCGGCCAGGTACTTGGCCCAGTCGTCACCGGGCTTGGCAGCATACTGGTCGGCGCGCTTCTGGGCGTCCTTGACCATCGTGTAGCCGGGGCTGAACACACCGGCCGTCGCCAGCTTGACCGAGTGATAGGTCCGCATGTTCGTGGGGTTCACAAACGTCGCGATGTCGGCCCCCGGAATCGGCGTAAAGGCCTCGCCGTGCCCTTCCAGCCAGATCTTCATCGAGTCGTTGAAGGTCTGGTCCAGCAGCGCGTTCAGCCACGCCATGCCATAGAACATCGCGTCGCTGCGCAGCATGAACGTGTCTTGCAGCGCCACCGCCGGCAGTCCCACCTGTGCCGCCGCCTCGGCCCCGAACAGCTTGCGCAGCTGCAGCTTGCCGTCCTTGCCCCGCACGGCACCCAGCATATCCTCGCGCCCGGCCGCCAATGCGCCCAGCAAGCCATTGAGTTCCTTGCCGAAATACAGCGAGATCGGCAGGATATAGTTGTTCACCGACTGCGACGAGTCCACGCCCACGAAGTAGGTCGACGGGTCGGTCAACATCAGGATCGCGCCCAGCTTGTCGTAGTAGGCGCCGATGTTGCGCAGGCGGTCGTAGTAGTAATAGCCCGTGGCCTCGTCGAATTCGGTGTAGGCAAAGCGCCCGATGCCCAGCGGCACGTTCACGTCCACGCACGCGTCGGTGCAGCCGACCGGCGTGGCGCACACGGGCAAATCGGTGGCGGTGGTGGCCTGCCAGAAGGTGTTGGTGTCGGTGTCGAGACAGTAACCGCCTGGTTCTGGCGTACCGATGACCTGCGCCAGCCGCTCGAGCCCCGTGCGGACCGACTCGGTGGCCGTGAGACCACCCTGCGCCGCCTGCTCCCACGGCACGTCTTCGACGCCATAGTAGGCCGCGTCGGTGGTGCGCAGATAGTCCCACAGTTCTCCGGGCTTGCCGTAGTCATAGGGACTCTGATCAAACACCCAGTTCTGGTACTGCAGCACGATGGGCATGAAGTAGCGGTCCCAGACGCGGCCGATGTAGCCCTCGGTCGTGAAGTCGACGCGGTCGCGGCGAAACGCGTTCAGGATGTAGTGGTCGCGGTACTTCTGCAGGCCCGCATCGACGATCTCGTAGGCGTCGGCGCCGCGGTCGAAGACGTTGCAGGTGGGCGTGCCCGCGACGTATTCGTCCGAGCAGAAGCGATACGGCACCTCGACGTGCACCTTGGCGCGCCCCTTGCCGGGCTTCGAACCCTCCGCCGTCATGTCGGCGATGACCTCGCTGTACGGAATCAGCTTGCGTTGCCCGATCTTGTCCACGCCACCGAGCATGTCGGGAATCGACGTGTAGTGGCGCACCGACCGCAGCGCCGAACCGAGCGGCAATACTTCTGTCACCGGATCCACCGGCTTGTTCGCGAACACCTCGACCAACTGCCCGTAGCCAAACGCGATGGCCGCGTCGTCGTAGTACCCCACGCCGTGGATGTCCGAGTGGAACGAATCCGAGTAGTCCATGATCGACGCATACGCGTAGTCCTGGATGCCGGCCTGCAACTGCGCTTGCGTGGGCTTGTCGAGCGGCTGCCCCTTGGCCCCTCGCAACTCCCAGTACTTGTCGGGGAAGTTCAGCGCGTCGGTCGACCCTTCGAAGTTGTGGCGGAGACCCAGCGTGTGGCCGATCTCGTGCTCGGCGGTCGAGCGGAACACCGACGCGTGAATCGACGTCCAGACCTCGGCCACCGGCTTGTCCTTCAGGTCGGCGACCAGGCCCAGCACCGAGTCGTCGGCAAAGGCGGCCAGCTCGATCGTGTGTCGATTCAAGAACTCCTCGCGCTTGGCCATGCGGCGACGGGCGGCCAGCGGCGCCCAGTTGTCGGGAGTCAGGCGGGCGATCTGTTCCGGGCTCAGTGCCGGCAGCGGGGCTCCGGGCGGCAGGTCGGCCAGCATCGCCTTGTCTTGCGGCGACCCAAACGCGGCCAGGATCTCGCGATTCACGGTGGCCGCGGCCAACGGCGTGTCGCGCACCAGGGCCGCCCGCGCCTGGGCCCAGCCGTCGCGCCCCTTCATCGTGGTCTTCTTCAGCTCGTGCACCAGCTTCTGCTTGGCCGGCCCGGTGACCTGCTGGGCAAACGCGCGGGCACGGGCCACGTCGTCGGTGTGCTCGGGCGTGTTGGCCTCGTGCGGACCGTCGTCCTGCTTGGCCCACTGCGCCCACGGGTCCGCGCCGCCGTTGCCCTTGCCCTGCCCCGGCAGCGGGGTCTTGTCGGCCTGTGGCGGCGGCGGAGCCGGGATCACCGACGCGAATTTGCCAAGCGCCGCAAGCACTTCCTTCTGGCCAATCTCGCCCAGGCCGTAGTCCATCGGGTCGATCTCGCCGCGCATCAGGCGAACCAAATCGCGGCCGCTGGTGGCGAATTCCTTCAGCGGACCGCCGTACACGTTGGCGGTAGCGCAGATCGCCTCGCCCGTCGTCGGGTCCGTCGCGGTCGGTCCATAGCCCAGCAGACCGGCGCGCGTCGGCTCCTCGATGTAGTTCAGCATCGGATAGCGCAGGTCGCCCGTGCGCTGGCCGCGGTCGAGCACCTTGCCTTTGGCGTCGAAGCTCAGGGTGTTGTCGCGCACCACGTACATGTCGGGCACCTGATCGACCGGCTTGCCCTGCAGCGCGGCGACGGTGCGCTTGAACGACTTGTTCCAGCCCTGGGCGACCAGCGTCGCGGTGGCACGCAGCTCGGCGGGAAAGCCCTGGCTGAGCCAGTACACGATCGGCCGGGGCGTGCGCTGCGCATAGGGAATCGGCTTGCCGTCCAACCCCTTGGACTTTTCCCACAGGTTCCAGCGCGAGATCATCAGCCGTCGCGCGGTCTCGACCTCGCCCAGCTTGTCGTCGTAGCCATAGCGCTCGGCGCGGAAGTACCCGAACTTGTCGAACATCGGGATGCGCACCTCAGATCCGGTCGGGTCCTGCTCGACGGTGCCGTCGGTGTACTCGACGACCCGGATCGGCTTGCCCTGGGCATCGCGGGCCACGTAGTTGTCGGGATAGTCCAGCGGTTCGTAGTCGTCGGTCGGGTCGACGCGGCGCAGCGAGGTGCGGATCTCCAGCTCGGCGGGCTTGCAGTCCTCGTTCAGGTAGAACCAGCAGACGGGATAGCTGTACGCCCCCCAGTCGTCGACGCCCGACACCACGCCGGGGGTCGCCAGCACCTTGGTGACGAAGTCCATGTACGCGGGATTCTTGGCTTCGCGGTGGTCGATGGGGTCGCCGCTGTCGCGCCAACCCGAAGGCTTGCTGGCGTCGCGCCAGGCCATCGTGAAGGCGTCGGGATCGGCCGGGTCGGTGATGGCAAACTTCACGGGCTCGGTCTCGATGGTGTCGAGCGTGAAGTTGAAGTTGCGCGCCAGGTTCTCGGACCAGTCGACGCGGATGTACTCGCGGTCGTACCACGGCTTGTCCTCGTCGTTCTCGTGCAGCACGTTGTCCTGCTCGCCGGTCGCCTCGCTGTAACCTCTTGTGATGTCGAAGTGTTTCGAGATCTTGTACACGGCCACCGGCTGCCCCGTGACGTTCTCGCCGGGCTTGCCGCGCTTCGAGTGGTCGAGATCGGTGCCCGCGACAAAGTCGTAGGCGCGGTAGGCGCTCAGGTGGTCCTCGCTGATCTCCCAGCGGATGCGCTCGAGCTCCTCGGCCTCGCCGATGAAGGTGAAGCCGACGGTGTACGGCGCGTCGACGACGGTGCGCTGAAAGTACCACTCGCCCTGGAAGGCGGTCTTCTGCAGCGCTCCGGGTTGAACGCGGTCGATCAGACCCACGTCCTGCGTACAGGCGGCGAACAGGAAGACGGCAAGGCAGAAGCGCATCAGGGTGCGGGCTAGGCGAGACATGGCGGCTCCTGGGAGCAGGAAGGGTCGGCACGGCCGGTCGAGGCGGCGAATGCTAGCACTGGTGTGGCGGGGGGCAACGGGGAGGGGGGAGGGGGGGGGGGGGAGGGTGTCAGGACTTGACACTTGACATCTCTTCTCAGGTCCCACGCCGGCGACGAGCGTCCGAGTCTGTCTCTTCTCAGATCCCACGCCGGCGACGAGCGTCCGAGTCTGTCGGGAGGTCGCTGATGTCCCGTTCGCCCCCGCTCGCCCGCCCGCCGCCGTCGCACCGCCCATCGATGTGTCTGATCTTCCTCTCGTTGCTGGCCGTACTGGTCCCCGCAATCGCGCAGGCCTCGCCCCCCCCGTCGCGCCCCGCCCACCCCAGCCCCAAATCGCGTCCTGCAAGTGCTCGCGTGCATCGAGGCCAACCTGCGCACCACCGCCTACGTACCCGTGGCGCGCATCGACGAGCGCAGGGGCCACTATGCCTTCGACTGTTCGGCGATGGCGGGCTGGGTCCTGGCGCGGTCGGCCCCCAAGGCACGGGCCGCGGTCAAACATGGGCGGCCCGCAGCCCGCGATTTCGCCAACGCCATCGAGCGCGCCCCCACGGATCGCCCGCGCCGCGGGTGGTTGCGCATCCCGCAGGTCGCGCTCGCCCGGCCCGGCGACGTGCTGGCTTGGAAGCGTCCGCCCTGGTTTCCATCGCGCAACACCGGCCACGTGGCGTTCGTCGTGGCCACGCCGGTGCCGGTCGAGGGAGGGCTGCTGGTCCGGATCGCCGACGCGACCTCCCTCGGTCACGAAGACGACACCCGCGTCGACACGGGCGGTTACGGCCGAGGCACGCTGTTCGTGCGCACCGACCCCACCACCGGCGCCGGCACCGGCTATGGCTGGTTCGGGCGCGCGTCGGCCGATGCGGACTCCGTCGTCGCGACGCCTGTCGTCATCGGGCGGGTCGTGCGGTGAGGTGTGGTGGGTGTCAGGACTAGACACTTGACACCTTTGTGGGAGAGATGGGGGGTCTGGACTTGACTCTTGACACGTTGTTGACCCGGACCGAAGCCGACGCGTACGCAGCTTGCCCTCGTCAATACCCTGGTTCTCTTGCGATTTTCTTGAATGCGCCCAGACTTTCGGCGCTCGAT
Organism: uncultured Enterobacteriaceae bacterium; assembly: GCA_964447285.1. Taxonomy (GTDB): domain Bacteria; phylum Myxococcota_A; class UBA9042; order UBA9042; family UBA9042; genus CAJBNH01. Next base: position 20,163 of record CAYURO010000045.1, read on the forward strand.
GCGTGCAGAAAGGTGTCAAGTGTCAAGTCCTGACACCCTCCGCACCCTCCGCACCCTCCGCCAGCGCCGCGGGAGACGCCTTCGTACGCTTGCGAGCCGTGCGCCGGTCGGCGAACCCGGCGAGGATCACATAGAGCGTGGGCACCACGATCAGCGTCAGAAGCGTCGACAGCGTCATGCCGCCGATGACCGCGCGCGCCATCGGGGCCCACATCTCGGCACCGTCGCCGATCTCGAAGGCCAGCGGCACCATGCCCAGCACGGTCGTCAGCGTCGTCATCAGGATCGGGCGCAGGCGGCTGCGACCGGCATCGACCGCCGCCACCGTCACGTCCTCGCCGGCCTCGCGCTTCACTTTCACGAGGTCAATCAAGACGATGCCGTTGTTCACCACCACGCCGACCAACAGGATGATGCCGATCAGCGCCGTCACCTGCATGGGCGTGTTCGTCACGACCAGCGCCACCACGACGCCCGACAGCGCGAGTGGCACGGCGAACAGGATCACGAAGGGCTCGAGCAGCGACTCGAACTGACTCGCCATCACCATGTAGACCAGCAGGACGGCCACCAGAAAGGCGATGCCCAAGGCCATGAACGACTCTTGCATGTCCTGGGCGCTGCCGGCGATCTCGGTACGGATCCCCTGCGGCGGCGGCACGTCAGCCAACACGGTCTGCACGCCTGCCGTCAGCGTGGCCAGCGGCGTGTTGACGGCGGCCAGCGTGATGCTGCCGTAACGCCTTTTGTTTTCGCGGGCGATCTTGGTCGGCCCTTGGACCTGATGCAGCGTGGCCACCGTCGACAACGGCACGCTGGTGCCCGACGGCAAGACGATCGGCAGCGCGCGCAGACGGTCGACGTCGTCGCGGATCTCGCGCGGCGCCCGGACCAGGATCTTGTATTCGTCGCCGCCGTCTCGATACATGCTCGCGGTCGTGCCCAGGAAGTACGTCGAAACGGTAGACGCAACCTCGGCCGGCGACAGCCCCAGCAGGCGGATCTGCTCGCGGTCCAGCTCGACGCGCAGCTCGGGCGCGCCCTTCTCCATCGAGAACTTGACGTCGCCCGCGCCCTTGACCTGCGCAAGCCGGAGCTTCAACCGCTGGCCGTACTGACCGACGGCCAGCAAGTCCTCGCCGAACACCTTGATCTCGATGTCGCCGCCGGTCGAGGCGCCCAAGCCCATGGTCTGCGGCCGGACCTCGACGCCAGGGACGACCTCGAACTTCTTGCGCAGCACCGCCTCGATCTGTTGCTGCGAGCGGTTGCGAAGGGACCGGCCCGGCAAGCGCACCTGCAACATACCGCTGTTCGCGCTTTGGCCCATCAGCGCCATGAAGCCTTCGCCCGCGCCAAACCGGGACACAATCACTTCCGCTTCAGGGACTTCGACCTTGACGATCGCTTCGAGTCGCAAGAACGCCTGGTCCGTCGCCGCCAGCGAGCTGCCCGGCGCCGTGGTGACGTTGAGCTGGATCTGGCTCTGGTCGCTGGCCGCCATGAAGTCGATGTCCATCAGCGGCAACAAGCCGAACGTGCCCACCGAGGCCAGAAAGGTGATGAAGATCGTCTTGCCCTTGTGGCGCAGGCACGTCGCCAGAAAGCGCGCGTAGCCGTTCGACAGCGGGTCGAGCCAGCGCGTCAACCACATGATCACACGCTCGATCTTGTTGCGGTGCGCCACGACCATCAGGCTCGACATGATGGGCACGAGCGTCAGCGAAATCAGCAGCGAGGCCGTCAGCGAGATGCAGATGGTCAGGCTGAGGTCGCGGAACAGCTGCCCTGCAATGCCCGGCACGAACAGGATTGGCGCGAACACCACAATCGTCGTCAACGTCGAGGCGGTCACGGGCATCGCGACTTCGGTCGTGCCCTTGATCGAGGCGGTGATCTGGTCCTCGCCCGCATCGAGGTGCTGCATGATGTTCTCTAGCACCACGATCGAGTTGTCGACGAGCATGCCCACGGCCAGCGCCAGACCGGCCATCGACAGGATGTTCAGGGTGACGGACGAGAAGTCCATGACCGCAAACGTCAACAGCATCGACAGCGGAATCGCCACCAGCACGATCACGCTGGTTCGCCAGCTGCGCAGGAACACCAACAGCACGATGGCGGTCAGCAGGATCGCCAGATAGGCGCTGGACGTCAGGTTCGAGATGGCTGCCATCACCGGCTCGCCCTGGTCGAACAGCGGCTTGACCGTCACGCCGGGCGGCAGGCGCTTCTGCAGCGTCTCTACCTCCTTCATCACGCGCGCCGCCACCTGAACCGTGTTGGCGTCAGACTGCTTGCGCACCGCCAACATCACGGCCGCGACACCGTCCGAGCGCACGACGCTCGTCTGCTCCTGGAACGTATCGACCACGTCGGCAACGTCCTTCAGCAGCACCGGTTGCGTCCCCTTTGCCCCCACCACCAGGTCGCGCATTTGCTCGATCGTCTTGAATTGCGCGCGGGTGGCGATGTTGATCTGCTCGCGTCCCTGCTCGATCTTGCCGCCGGGGATCACGACGTTGGCGCCGCGCAGGGCTCCGGTCACGCGGGCCGCCGGAATGCCATAGGCCTCGAGCCACTCGGGGTTCAGGCGCACTTGAATTTCACGTTCACTGCCGCCCAACGGATCCGCCGCCGCGACGCCGGGAATGCGTGCGAGATAGGGCGCGACCTCGTCCTTGGCGATACGCCGCGCTTCTGCAGCCGTGCCCGGGGCGTTGACGGCCAAGATCGCGATCGGCTGCATCGACGGGTCGAACGCAAACGCCATCGGCTTCTCGACGTCGTCGGGCAGCGCAGGTTCGGCATAGAGCTCGAGGTTCTTGCGAACGTCCTGCTCGGCCTGGTCCATGTCGGTACCCCAGGCGAACTTGACGATGATGATGGCGTTGTCCTGATCGCTGGAAGAGGTGACCTTCTCGACGTTCTTGACCGACGCCAAAGCCGACTCGATGGGCCGTGCGACCAACTGCTCGACGGCCTCGGGCCCGGCACCTTGGTAGGTGGCGATGACGGCCACAATCGGAAACTCGATGTCCGGAAACATGTCGAGCTTCAAGCGCGAGAAGGTGAACACGCCCAAGACCGTCAACGCCATGAAGATCATGACGCCCGTCACCGGCTTGCGGACGGACATTTCGGCGATGCTCATCGACGCGCCTCCTCGATCCGCACTTGCACGCCATCGCGCAACAGGTAGGCGCCGACCACGACGATGCGCTCGCCCGCCTTCAGGCCTTCGGTGATCTCGATCTGCCCGGGCTGGCGGGCGCCGATCTTCACCTTGCGCTCGCGGGTGACCTTGCCGTCGGTCACGAACAGCGTCGCCTCACGCGTCAGTTCCGTGTTCGCGGTCAGTTGCAGCGCCTCGGGGGGGACGAGCACGACGCGGTCGCGCCGCCCAAGCTCGAACACCGCGCGCGCCGTGCTGCCGGGCACGAACTTGCCGTCGGCATTGTCGAATTCCGCCTCGATCTGGCCGGTCTTGGTAAAGCGGTCGACGACCGGCCCCTTCAGCGTCACCTGCGCCGCGCGCGTCAGGTCGGGGCGGGCCACGGGGCTCAGCGTCACCGGCATCCCTTGGGTCAGCTTCAGGAAACTGCGCTCGGGCACCTTCAGCACCGCCTTCAAGCGATCCGGCTGCACCAGGGTCAGCAACGGCATCCCCGCCCCCGCCATGTCGCCCGCCTTGACCGCCAACGACGTCACCACGCCGTCGATGGGCGCGCGCACCACGGTCCGGTCCTTCTGCAGCCCGGCCATCCCCACGCCGGTCGACGCCGAGCGCACCTGGGCTGCCGCCGCGTTGGCCTGGGCCTCCGCCGCCTCCAGCTGCGCCGGGGGAATCACGCCGTCCGCCGCGAGCTTGCGCATCCGCACCAGGTTGTCGCGCGCCGCCTTGGCCCCCACCGACGCCGCCGCCTGCCCGGCCTGCGCCTGCGCTACCGCGCCGCCCTGCAGGTCGCTCCACACCGTCAGCAGCACGTCGCCCGCCTTCACGCGGTCGCCTTCCTTGACCAGCAACTCGCGGATGCGGTCCGGAACCGTTGCAAATACGCGAATTTCCTCGCGTCCCTGGAACTCGCCCAGCACCTCGACGGTGTCGAGCACGGTGCCTTCTGCCGCCGGTGCCGCCTGCACGGTCAGGACGACTGCGGCAGCGGCCGCCTTGGTATCCGCGGCGGGCGCCTTGCACCCAGCCAACGGGGCGAGCAGCAGCAAGGCCGCAGCAGGCCACAGGATCTTCGTCACGTGCGCGTTCATGTCGGACTCCATCGGTCGGACGCCGGGGGGCGCCGCAGGGATTCGTCTAGCGGGTCAGGGGACGGCCGGCGACCTTGGCAAGGCGCACCACCGCCAGCTCGGCGTTCAGGGTCTCGGCGACCACGGCCAGCTCAGCCGCGGCCAGGCCCGTCTCGGCATCCACGCGCTCGAGCGAGCTTGCCGCGCCTGCCTGATAGCTCTTGTCGGTCAACCGAACGGCCTCGGTGGCCAGCTTGACCTGCTCTTCGGCCTTGACGCGGTTCGCCTCGGCAGACGCGAGGTCGAGCAGGGCCCGCCGCACCTCGTCGCGTGCCCTGGCCTCGACCGCTCGCGACGTCGCCACGGATTCGGCGATGCGGGCGTCGCTGTCGCGCAGGTCCGACTCGCGCAGGCCGCCGTCGAACAGGTTCCAATTCAAACTCAGACCCGCCACCCAACTGGTCTGCTCGCCCGTGAAGCCCTTGGTGTTCGAACCCTGGTAGCGCGCAAAGGCCGCGAGCATCGGGAAATAGCGATACAGCGTGGCGCGGTGGTTGGTCTCGGCCAGGCCCACGGCCACCTTGGCGGCCTGGATGTCGGGCCGGTCGCGCATCGCCTGGGCCGAGAGATCGACGCCGCGGTCCACAACGGGCGGCGGCGGCGGGCGCTGGACCTCGAAGTCGGGCGCGCGGTCCAGCAGCGTGGCCAGCGCACTCTTGGCAGACTGGTAGGCCAGCTCGGCACGGCGCACGTCCTGCTCGCCCCGCGCCACCTCGATTTGCGCCCGCAACACGGCGACTTGCGTCACGCTGCCGGCGGCGAACCGCGTGCGGGCGTCCTTCTCGTGCTCCCGACTCGCCAGCAGCAGCCGCTTCTGGATCTCGACCGCCTGCTGCAGCCCGACGGCGCCGTAGTACAGCTGCGCCGTGCCAAACAAGACCTCGCGGCGGGCCGTCTCAACGCCCAGCGCGGTCATCTCGTACGCGGTCGAGGCCGCACTGGCAGAGGCCCACAGCGCCGGGGCGAACAGCGTCTGCGTGACCTGCAACTGGCCCGAGAACTGGTGCTGGGCCTGAATGACCATCTCGGAAAAGCCAGATGGCATCATCACATAGGGGGTGGGGCCAGGATTGACCGGCGACACGGGCATACTCGGGTCCGCGGGTGCGCTGGTCGGCACGCCCACGTCCTTGATGACATAGCCGGTCGGCATCGCCAGCTTGGCCTCGGTCGAGTTGTACATGTACGTGCCGCTGGCCGTGACCTGTGGCAGGTAGCCGGACCACGCCTTGCGCGACAGCTCGCGGGCTTGGGTCAGGCGGCTCTGCGCGACCTGCAGGTCCAAGTTGCGCTCGGACGCCTGCTTCAACGCAGCGTCGAACGTCAGCGTGGGGGCCGACGGGGTAGGTGCGGTGACGGTCAGCGCAAGCGCCGCCAACAACGGGGCAATCATCTCGAAACTCCTGGGTCTTGCGGTTCGATTCCGTACGCCAGCTCATGCGGGGCCGGCGGGTCAGGGGGAGTTGGCCAAGTCTCGGTGCGGTCCGATCGCGCCATGCAGCAACAGGTCGACCATCAGCGACGTGCGGTCGGTGATGCTCGGGGGCCTGTCGAGCGACAGCCAGTGAACGAAGAAGGTCTGGAACACGCCCATCAAGAGCAACGCAACGTCCTCCGGAGCGCGCCCACCCAAGTCCGCAGGCGTGGTGTGTTCGCGCATCCACTCGGTGACGCGAAGGTGGGCCACGCTGAAGCGACTCAGCGGCTGGTCTGCCTCTTCGCTGGCGATGTCGCCCATCTGCTGCATCAACACGGCAAAGGTGTCGCGCCGGCGGTCGACGAACTCCAGCGAGTGCCGCAGCAGCAGCTCGAGCTTCTGGGCGAAGGTCAGGCTGTCGGGATAGGGCAAGTCGAACGCGGACATCATCTCGCGACTGACCAGATCGTGGAGCCCTTGCGTGATCTCTTCCTTGCTGCGGAAGTAGGCGTACAGCGAGGGGACGGTGTAGCCCGCCTCTGCCGCGATGTCCTGCATGGTGGCGCGAGGATTGCGCGCGAATGCCCGGGCCGCGGCCTCGAGGATGTCGACGCGGGTGCGCTCGGCTTTACGCGCCCTTCGGTTCTCTTGAATGTCGATTAAAGTATTCATCAGCGTGCGTACATCTACCGATCCGACGCACGCAAGTCAAGGCGGCCCGTCGCTGCGAAATGAATCGCAACACCAGCGCGACGGGGTGACCGCCTTGCACGCGACCGCGCCCGGCTTTAGCCTGCCCAAGCGGCCGACCTGACCTGCCGCGGGAGAGTGCGACGATGGCGCAAAGACTGACGCATCTGTTCGCGTTGCTGGGGGTATTTGTCTGGACCGGTTGCGTGGTCACCTCGGTGCACCCGCACGTGGACGCCGACAAGTCGGTGAACGACCCCAAGCTGTTCGGTGCGTGGGTGATGGAGAGCGACAAGGAGTCGGTCTGGCTGCACGTCGGACCGCGCTCGCCTGCCGGCCAGACGCTGCTGGTGCTGAACCAGCCGAGCAAGGAGACGCGCGAATTCGGCTGGATGGGCGGCGAGTTGCTGACAGCCCCGGCCGGAACCGACGCCGTCGCCAGCCTTGGGTTCGAGTACGAGGGCAAGGACGATGGCACGATGGCGCCGGTCGAGCGGAAGTCTTGGTTCCTGCTGCGGTATCAGGTCTCCGGCGACACGCTGAAGCTCGAGAGGCTGGACAACGACGCTACGGCCGAGGCGATCCGGCGCGGCGAAGTGGCCGGCGAAGCGCCCGCGGTGCCGACGGGTCCGCAGGGCGACAAGAAGGCCGGACCGCCCACGCTGCAAGCGTTTCCGCAGGGACTGGCCGCCTGGCTCTCCCACAAGGACTCAGCGGCAAAGGGCCCCGTTTGGGTCGAATTCGCCGTGTTCTCGAGGGCAAAGGCTGCGGTCCCTCCGACTGCCAGGACCCCTGAGACGCCGTCCCCCAAGCCCGCAGCCAAACCCCGCTGACCCTGCCGATACGGAGGACGCCCCCATGACCGACCCCGCCACCACCGCCCCACTGCACGCTGTCCCCGGTGTTTGCGATGTCACGTTCGTGCGTCCTGACGATGCCGACCCCCATGCCACGCCACAGCTGCTGATCGACCTGCCGCACGGAGCCACCACCCGCGAGCACTACGACGCGGTCAGGAATCGCCTGCACAGCCCCCTGCCCCATCGGCTCGAGGCGTTCTACTTCGTCAATACCGACGTCGGCAGCCCTGAAGTGGGTGCTTGGGTTGCGGAATTGGTTGCCCGTCCGCTCGCCGCCCCTGACCTCCTGCTGGCGTGGGCGGCCACTGGAGCCGTCGCGCCGCCCAAGCCGCTGGCGACCGTGTTGGTCCGCAGCCACATCCCGCGCACGTTCATCGACTGCAATCGCAGCGCTGACGCGGACCCGAACGCGCTGAAGTCGGGGGCGCTGACGGGTCTGCTGCCCGAGTACATCACCGACCCCGCCGACCGCGATGCGCTGTTGGACCTGCACCGCCGCTACCACCGCGTGGCCTCGCACGCCCACTCGCTGGTCTGCGGTGCGGGAGGTATGGCCCTTGCGCTGCACACCTACGCCCCTCGCAGCGTCGGCATCACGACCATCGACGCCGACATCGTGCGGAATCTGGAAGCCGCTTACGTGCCCGAGACTTACGCCACCTGGCCAGAGCGCCATCCCGTCGACCTGATCACGCGTGACATGAACGACACGCTGCGCGCCCCAGCCGAGCTCGTCGCCGCGATCCGCAAGGGTTACGACGAGATGGGCGTACCGACCGCTGAGAACGCCTCGTATCGCCTGCACCCGGACACCATGGGCACCCGCTATGCCCTGCGGCATCCCGACCACGTCGTGTCCGTCGAGCTGCGGCGCGACCTGCTGGCGGACCCGTTCGATCCGTTCGTGCAGATGCACATCAGCCCCGAGAAGGCCCGACGCATGGCGATTCCGCTGGCTGTTGCGCTGCTTGCATGGGCCAACCGATGAAGACCCGGCTGACGCTGCTGATCGACTCGCTGGCCCCTGGTGGCGCGCAGACGCAGATCGTGCAACTGGCCGCCAGTCTGGACCCGGACCTGTGGCAGGTGCGCCTGCACTGGTACAACGACACGCGGCGGTTCCGCGAGGTGCCCGACGGTGCGGGGGGCGGCCTGCTGGCCCGACGCAACCTTGCGGACCCCAAGTTCTATCTGCAGATGGCCCGGTTGGTTTCGCTGCGAGAATCCGACCTGGTCCACGCCTGGCTACCGTCGCCCGCCCTGTACGGCACGCTTGCGGGTCTGCTGCCGGGGTCCGCGCCTGTGGTGACGGCGGTGCGCTCGTCGCCGTCGCTGTTTGCCCATAACCCGACCCAGCGGCGGCTGACGCTGTGGACCTCGCGGCTGGCGGCGGCGACGACCAGCAACAGTTCGGCATCGCTCGACTGGCTGATCGGGCACGGCGTCCCCTCCAACCGCCTGCACTACATCGGCAATGCCCTGCCCAGGTCGATTGCCGACCGCACGCCATCGACAGCGGAGCAGCGCGGGCAGCTGCTGGAAAGTCTGGGCCTGGACCCCCTGCGGCCGCCCATCGTGTCCCTGGGTCGCTTCGACGCGTACAAGAACCAGGACGGCCTGGTGCGGGCGCTGGCGATGGTGCGCGACCGTCGGCGGGAGCCCGTGCCACCGCTGCTGCTGGCCGGTTTCCTCGAGGACCAGCAGAGGGTTGAGCACGTGCGACAGCTGGCCAAGGACCTGCGACTGGAGGTGCACATCGTGCCGGCCGTGACGGACGTCGCCACGCTGCTGGAGGCCGGACAGTTCTCTGTGCTCGCGTCTCGCAGCGAGGGCACGCCGAACGTGGTGCTGGAGGCGATGGGTCTGGGCACGCTGGTCGTTGCCACGCGCGTGGGCGAGGTGCCGGATCTGGCGAGCGACAGCGAAACGGCCCTGTTGTGCGCCCCTGAGGACGACGTGGCGTTGGCCGATGCGTTGATGCGGGCACTGGACTTGCCGACCGCGCAGTCGCAGCGGGTGTGCAGTCGAGCCCGGCAGGACATCGTCGAGCGGTTTGCTGACCGCGTCATCGCGGCACAGTACGAGACGGTGTACCGGTCGGTGCTTTCGAGAAACTAGCTTGTCGTGCAGCTACTTGCGGGCCTCGATCAGCGTGCCGTGGCCCCACGCCTTGCCGAACTTCTGCACCAGCCCACGCGGATACAGCTTCCACGCAGCCTTGTGGAACGCCGACTGGTACTTGGCGCTCCGTCGATAGCTCAGCAGGTCGCCGCCCAGGAACACCACCTCGTAGTGGCGGTCGCGGAAGGCTGCAAGCAGCTGATCAAGCTCTGGAAGTGTGTACGACTTGGTGCCCGGACTCTCGAGAAACTGATACGTCGCCCAGCGCGGTCCGTGCCAGATCTTGCCCTTGGCCACGCAGTGCACGCCCCAAAGCAGGATCGAGGTCCACGACGGGTAGTGATACAGCATCAGCCGCGCCGAGCCGCCGGGCTTGAGGACGCGGAACACCTCTGCGATGGACTTGGTGGTGTCTGGGGTGTGATGCAACACGCCATACGAATAGACGATATCGAACGTGTTGTCGTCGAACGGCAACCGCTCCGCGTCGGCTTGGCGCAGGTCGTGGGTCAGCCCCTCCAGCTCGGCCCGCTCGCGCGTCAGGGCAATCGCCGCGTCCGTCAGGTCCACGCCGGTGGCGACAGCGCCGTTGCGCAACCACTGGATGTGGTCGGTCCCGGCGCCCACGCCAATCTCGAGCACGCGCAGCCCCTTGGACTCCGAGAACCGAGCGAACTGCGGGATGAAGGGCTCGAGTTCGTACCGCTCGCGCTGGATGGTGTCGAAATAGTCACGGCGACTCTGACCGTCGACCTGCCGGGTGCCGCATGGCTCTGCGGTCCAGTGGGCACGGACGGCCTGCTTCAGCTGGGTAGGGTCAGCGGGCGCGACGGACATGAACGGCTCCTGCCTGCGGGCCAACGACCCGGAAACGCTTGCTGCAGACTAACCAAAGGTCCGGGGGATGGCAACGCAGGTTGACGGCGAGGCCGGTCGGACGGACAGTGTTCGCCCCCCACCTTCCACCTGTCCGGAAGCTGGGTTCACCGCACCAAGAGAGCACATCATGAGCGAGATCAGCGACCTGCCCATCGAAATCACCGAAGCCCCTGCGGGCGAGCCCGTCCTGCAACCGTCCGACTTGGTCGGTGACATGGCGTTTGGCTCCAACCCTGTGCCGGAAGGCGAGACGCGCACCCAGCGCCTGCACCGCATCCGTCACTCGACCGCCCACCTGATGGCCGAGGCCGTCGTGTCGCTGTTCCCGACCGCCAAGGTCGCCACCGGTCCGTCCATCGAGCACGGCTTCTACTATGACTTCGACCTGCCGCGGACATTGACGCCAGAAGACCTCGAGGAAATCGAGCGGCGCATGAAGAAGGTCGCCAAGCGTGGCATGCCGTTCCAGAAGGCGACGATGCCGATCGCGCAGGCTCGGGAGTTGTTCGAGAAGGCCGGCCAGTCTTACAAGGTCGAGGTCATCGACACGATTCAGGAAAAGCAGAACCCGACCGAGGTGACGCTGTACCGGCAGGGCGCGTTTGTCGACCTGTGCGCGGGACCGCACGTCAGCTCGACCAGCCGGCTGAGGCACACCAAGCTGACGAAGGTGGCGGGCGCGTATTGGCGTGGCGACTCCAACCGCCCGATGCTGCAGCGCATTTACGGCACGGCGTGGGAGACGCAAGAGGACCTGGACGCGTACCTGCAGTTCCTGGAAGAGGCGAAGAAGCGCAACCACAAGCGGCTGGGAGAGGAGTTGGACCTGTTCCACTTCCACAAGGAGTCGCCGGGAGCCGCCTTCTGGACGCCGCGCGGCTTTACCGTGGTGCAGTCCCTGCAGAAGTATTGGCGCGAGCTGGGCGACCGGCGTGGCTATCAGGAGATCTGGAACCCCTTGTTGTACAAGAAGGATCTGTACGTCCGCTCGGGCCATTACGAGCACTATAAAGACGACATGTTCATCATCCACCAGGAGGACACTGAGTACTGCCTGAAGCCGATGAACTGCCCGGACACGTTCCTGTATTACACCAGCAAGCGCCGCAGCTTCCGCGAGCTGCCCCTGCGCATCGCCGAGGGCGGCATCCTGCACCGCAACGAGCTCGCCGGCGCCCTGAACGGCCTGTTCCGCGTGCGGCAGTTCATGCAGGACGACGCGCACATCTTCATCACCGAAGCGCAAGTGCAGTCCGAGATCGCTGAAGTGCTCGACATCGTGAAGGAAGTCTACTCGCTGTT
>CAYURO010000046.1:0-29767 GCA_964447285.1 uncultured Enterobacteriaceae bacterium
TGCTGTGGGCCGCGGCGCACGCACCGGCGGCAGGGTCTTGGGTGCTGCAGGGCGAACGTCCGGGGCACCCGGGGCTGCGGGCGCGGGGTACGGCGGCGGCTTGAGCGCACCCGCCTGCGCCTTGTAGCCGGCGGCAGCGGGCGGCGCGACGGGCGCAGGGGCCGGACGCCCACGGTGAGCGCCCATGCCTGCGGCAGCGGGCCGCGCCGTCTGGGGCAGGGCGGCCTCGGCGGCGTTCTTCTCGGCGGCCTTCGCGCTCCAGGCAGCCGCAGCCTCTGGGGTTTCCATCTTCAGGCCGGGGGTCCTGCCGGTGGCGGCTTCGGCCCGGCTCTGGATCGCATGGCCCAGGTACGACCGATCGTTCTGCCCCTCTTCTTCGAACGTCCCCGCCCCCCACGCCGCGTGGGTCTGGTCCTCGCCACCGCCGACCACGGAACCCGCAAGCTCCAGGAACTTCAGGCGCTGCTTGACGGCCTGCAGACGCGCGACGGTGTTCTCGACCTCGGCGGGCGCGAGCAGCGGCGTGATGCGTTTGCGCAGGTCGTCCTCGGACAGCGCCCGGATGCTGGCGGCGGTCGCGGCGTCGATCAACGTCGGCATGCCCTTGTTGTGGCTGCCCATCACCCGGTCGGCCGGATTCTTGCCCTCGGCCGTGATCTTGTTGGGATCGGCAGAAGCCTTGGTCGACCCAAACGCCGCGTCGTTGTCGATGCCCTTGACGGCGCCGGTGGCCGGGTCGACGAAGATGTTGCCGCCGTGCCGGTCGACCTGGCCGGTCAGCGAGTCGACCCACTGCAGGTCATTCATCTCCTTCTGGGTCCGGGGGTTGCTCAGGTCGACGTTGCGCAGCTCGGTTGCGCCGTTCTTCTTGAAGAACTTTCCCGCAGGGTCGCGCTTGTACGGCGCGGGCCCGCCGAACTCGTCCATGCCGTTCTCGTCGCCGATGTAGTCCTTGGGACTGGACCGCATCTCGGCCAGGATGCCCGGGTCGATGATCTCGTCGTCCACGTTCTCGGTCAGCGAGCGGCCCGCGGCCAGCTCGGACACCGACCCCTGCTTGCCGTTGTGGGTGGCAAAGGCCGTCTTGGCAATCACGTCACCCACGCCCGCCGCTTCGGCAACCCGGCTGGTGGCCACCGAACGCTCCGTCAGTCGGGAGTCTTCGTTGCGAATGCCGATCCCCTTGGCCGCATCGCCGACGTCGCCGCCTTCCTTGGACTCCTTGAAGAAGCCCTTGCGCGCGCCGCCCAGCTTCACGCCGTCCAGGGCCAACAGGTCGACCTGGTTGATGGCGCCGCCCGCCGCTTTGTCCTTGGACCGCGAGGCGTCGACGTGCTTGTCGTTGTACTGCGTGCCGGCCTTCCACTTGGGCGGCGGCGCGACAGTCTGGCGCCCCTCTTCGTAGGGCTGCTGGCCGGCGTCTCGCCTCAATTCACCCTGCGCAGTAGGTGCTTGCGGTGCTGTCGGGGCGGGCGTCGGGGTGCTGGGGGCCTTTTTTCTTGAAGCGATCGAAGATTCCCATGGTGGCCTCGGGGGATGGTCGAGCGAACCTTGCCCTTCGCCGCCGTGACGGTCAAGACGAGGACTCGACTGAAATCGGTACCATTTTCGCGGGATTACACCCCAGACCCGGCGGATCTGCGGCTGTAACGGCTGAATTCCTTTTCCGGGCGACGGCTTAGAGGACCATCGGCGAGGCGGTCGATCCCGTCCCGTCGACCGGTAGCGCACGGGGTCGCGACGCCCCACTTGGAACGATTTCGCTGCCTGACGCGCTGTCGGCCGAACGCAGGGAAGTTTGCGCTGCCCCAGATCCGCGCGGACACTGCGGCTTTCCTTGGGAGCCCACCCATGCGTCAAGTCCTGCCCCTCCTGCTCCTGACCTCGACGCTGCTTGCCGCCCTGCCCGCCCACGCGGACGAGGGCATGTGGCCGTACGACCTCGTGCCGCGTGACACCGTCGAGAAGCAGCACGGTCTGGCGCTGACCGACCCGTGGCTCGAGCACTTGCGGCTGGCGTCGGTGCGCTTCGGAGGTGCATCGGCGTCGTTCGTGTCTGCCGAGGGGCTGATCCTGACGAACCACCATGTCGGCTCGGGCTGCATCCAGCAACTGGGGACGCCTGCACGCAACCTGATGCGCGACGGCTACTTGGCCAAGACGCGCAAGGACGAGCTGAAGTGCCCTGACGTCGAGCTGAACGTGCTGCAGCGCATCGAGGACGTGACGGCCCAGATTCGCGCGGTCGCCAAGCCGGAGATGACGCCAGCACAAGCCAACCACGCGCAGAAACAGGCGATGACGCGGCTGGAGCAGGCGTGCGCCCAAGGTGGCCTGCGGTGCGACGTCGTGACCCTCTACAACGGCGGGCTGTACCACCTGTACACGTACCGCAAGCTGACGGACGTTCGGCTGGTGTTCGCCCCCGAAGCCCAAATCGCGTTCTTTGGCGGCGACCCGGACAACTTCACCTTCCCGCGCTTTGACCTGGACATGGCCCTGTTCCGCGCCTACGAGAGCGGCAAGCCGGCGCGCCCCGACCGCTTTCTGAAGCTCGCCGCCAAGCCCGCGACCGAGGGGGACCTGGTCGTCACCTCTGGCCATCCGGGCGGCACGTCGCGCCTGTTGACGGTGGCTGAGCTGGAGCTGCTGCGCGACCAACACTATCCGGCGCGTCTGGACGACCTCGCACGGCAGCGTCAGGTGCTGCTCGCCTATGCCGCCACCTCGGAAGAGGCCGCGCGACAGGCCCGCAACCACCTGTTCGGGCTGGAGAATGGTTTGAAGGCCTTGGGCGGCTACCTGGCCGGACTGCGGTCGTCATCGGTGCTGGCTGAGCGCATGACGACCGAGAGCGCCGAACGCACCGACCCCACCGTCGCCCTAGCGCTCGACACCATCGCGGAGGCAACCCGCGTGCAGCGCGAGCTGTTCAACCGCTACCGCATGACGGAAGGATTCACGTTGCAGACCAAGCTGTTCGGATGGGCGCGCCAGCTGGTGCGGCTGGCGGACGAACGGCCCAAGGCCAACGACGCGCGGCTGCGGGAGTACCGGGACTCGAACCTCGCCTCGCTGGAGCAGGGGCTGTTCTCGGCAGCCCCGGTCTATCTTGGGCTCGAGGAGGTCCTGCTCGCCGATGCGCTGCAGCACCTGAAGGCGACGCTGGGTGAGGCGGACCCTGTGGTCGTCGCGACGCTGGCGGGACTGACGCCGGCAGAGCGGGCCAAAAGCCTGATCTCCCAAACGAAGCTGCAAGACCCTGTCGAGCGCAAGAAGTTGGCCAAAGGCGGCGCCGCGGCGATTCAAGCCAGCCCCGACCCGCTGATCCTGCTGGCCCGAGCCCTCGATGCCGAAGCCCGCGCCTTGCGGACGCGCATGGAGGACGAGGTCGAGGGCCCCTCGCGCCGCGCCCACGAGACGCTGGCGGAGGCGGCCTTCGCGCAGTACGGCACCAAGCGCTACCCGGACGCCACGGGGACGCTGCGGCTGTCGTTTGGCAAGGTCGCGGGCTACACGGAAGATGACGGCACCACGGTGGCGCCCGTCACCACCTTGGGCGGGCTGTTCGCGCGCTCGGACAAGGCGGGCGGCAAGGCACCGTGGGACCTGCCGCAGAGCTGGAAGCAGGCTCACGGTCGGCTGAACCTGGCCACGCCGTTCAACCTCGCCAGCACCAACGACATCATCGGCGGCAACTCCGGAAGTCCGCTGGTGAATCGGGACGGCGAGCTGGTTGGGTTGGTGTTCGACGGCAACCTGCAGTCGCTGGCGGGGCAGTTCTTCTTCGACGAGCACCAGAACCGCACCGTGGCGGTGCACGCTGCGGCCATCGTCCAGGCGCTGCGGTCGGTGTACCGCGCGGCGGCACTGGCGGACGAGCTCGAGGGTCGGACTGTCGCGCGTTGAGCAGGTCACAGGCTCCCCGCCTACTTGCCCGTTGGCAGCGCCGGACAGACACTTGCCGCACTTCGCGCGTCTGATTCGACCGGCCGGGACGGATTCCCAGCCAGGAGCGTGCTGTGGCCATCTTGCGTCATCTCGGCGGGTTGCGGGCAGCCTGGTCGGTCGGTGCGCTGCTGGCGCTCGTCGTTGTCGCGGGCATTGGCCTGCACGGCGCTTGGGCCGCCGACCCGCCCAAGCTCGTGTGGCACGAGTGCGCGGCGCGTGTGGTCCAGGTGCAGTCGCCCACGCGCGTCGTGCTGAACCGCGGTCGCGTCGACGGGCTGAAGGTGGCCGACCGACTGCCGGTCTACGCGATGGGCGCGGACGGCGCGGTCGACTTCACGCTGCGGCTGGCGCGCGGTCGGGTGCTGGAACTGGCCGACACGACAGCGGTGCTCGACATCGAGCTGGTCGTTGCGCCGGTGCGGGTCGGCGACCAAGGCCGGTACACGCTGCAAGTGTCCGAAGAACTTTCGCAAAACGTCTTGTTCGAGCTGGCTGCGCACGACATCGACCTGACGGCGGGATTCGAAGACGTGCCGGCGTACCGGCTGGGCGACGTGCTGGCCAACCCCACGCCCCAGTGGCGCGACGCGATGCTCGAGCGATTCAGGACGACGACCCTTGCCGGAACCGCGGAACCCGTGGTGCGCGAAAAGGCGCGTGCGATGCGCGTGTTTGGTGCTCGGCACGACGGCCAGACGCTGGAAGACGCCCTGCTGGCGACGACTCCCGACGACGTGACCGCGTTTCTGGACTTCGTGCGGGCCTATCCTGGGCGCTATGCAAGCCACCAGTGGCGCTTCATCGAGACCTATGCCACGTGGCTGATCAACCGGTCGCCGTCGGGACAGTGGCTGCTGCTCGACCGACAGGTCCTGCCCCTGCTGGAGCGGGCACGGGATGCGATGACTGCCGGTCGACTCGACGAGGCCGAGCGGGGGATTCGCGAGGCGCTGAAGGTCCACCCCGAGAACACGTGGGCCAAGGAGAAGCTCGAGGTCCTGCGCAAGGTCGGCATCTGGCACCGCACCGTCACCGCCGACCCGGGAGACACGGCGACTCGGTGGAAATTGGTGCGTGCGTACACGGACATGCGTGCCCTGGACCTGGCTGCCGCGCAGTTGGATGCGCTGGAAAAGGCGCGCTTTCGCCCCAACGACTGCATCGGCTATCGCGGCCGTATCGCCGTGTGGCGCAAGGACTACGCCAAGGCCATCGCGATCTTTCGCAAGCTGGAGCGGGCCGGCGACCGCAGCATGAACGGCTGGTTGCGGTGGGCCGAAGAGATGCAGCGCCTGCGGGCAGATCCACAGTCCTTCGCAGCCAAGCTGGCGCTGGGGCGGGTGCAGGAGGACGCCGGGCAGTTCGACGACGCGACCGGTCACTACCGTGACGCCCTGGACCGGTCGCGCACGCCCGACGAGTTCGAGCAGGCGCGCGCCGGGCAAGAGCGGGTGGCCCTGCGCCGGCGCGTCGACGACGCGGTCGGAACAGCCAAGGCGCGCATCGAGCGACACGACCTTCCCGGGGCCCGCACCGAGGTGGACCGCATCATCGACCTGTGCAAACGCATTGGCAGCGCCACTTGCCTGGCCCCCCCCATCCAGACCCTGGTCGGGGCGGCAGACGATGTGGGCGAGGGCGACTTCGTGCTCGAGCTTCGCCAGCGCCAACTCGAAATCGAACCGGGCAACGCGGTCGCGAACGCCAGCATGGCTGCCGAGTGGCTCTCGCGACAGCAACTGGACCGGGCCCTGCCGTTCGCCCAACGCGCAGCGGCACTGGCCCCGAAGTACGCCCATCCACACGCCCAGATGGCCGAGGTGGCTCTGCGGCGGGCGGACACGGTCGCGGCGCGCGCCGCGTTGAACCGGGCGCTCGCGCTGGGGAAGTCGCCGTGGGCGTTGCAGCAACTGGCCCGGCTCGAGGCGGCCGAGGGGCATTGGGACGACGCCATCCGCGCGGCAAAGGCCTCGCAGGACATCGACCCGGACGGCGGCAGGTACTGGCCCCGGGTGGTGCAGTCGGCGTGTCACCGCCTGAAGGCTGCCTCGGCCGCGATTGCCGCCAGCGACGATGTCGAGCGCAACCGCTTGCGTCTGGTGCGCTCGTATGCCGCGCTAAGCCTGCCGTGGGCGGCCCTTCGCGAGACGAACGCCATGGACCCGCAGGGTCCCCTGTACCGCGAGGCACGGTGGGCGGTTGCGGATGCGGGCGAGCCGGTACCCTTGACCACGGCTGAGCGGCTGGCCGCCGCCCGAGACAGCGGCAAGGAGATCCCGGTTCGTCACAGGCTGTTGCAGATGCTCGAGGGACGTGCTGCTTGGGAAGCGAAGCCGGGTGACGGCGGGGCGCGGCGCGCCTATGCCCAGGCGCTGGTCCACACCGCACGGTACGAGCGGGCGTTGGCCGTGATCGGCCTGCCGGGAGATCCGACCGGAGTGAGTGAGGAGCGCATCGCGGCGCAAGCCAAACGCGGGCTTGAAGCCACCCGGCAACTCGACCTCGCCTCCGAGTCCCGCGACCGCGGCGACACGCCGACCGCAAACCGGCAGTTGGTCCAGGCGGCAGCGACGTTTCGCGAGATCGGCGCCGTGACCGACCAACTGCTGACCGAATGGCCCCTTGCGCTGCTGCGCAAGGGCTCCGAGCGCCTCGCGGCCGCCAAGGACTTGCTCGATCGCGCCCGGGCCGACGGCGATCCGGTGCTCGCGTCGGGCATCGACCGGATGGTGGGCGACCTGCTGGCCGAGAACGGCGACCTGGATGCGCCCCGTCAGGCACTGGATCGCACCCGCAAGGCCTGCACCGACGCGGACGACGACGGAGCGCTGGGCAGCGCGTACCGCAGCCTGTCGTCAGACGCTTGGAGTCGGGGCCACCTGTCGGAAGCGTGGGAGCACCTGCGGCAGGCGCAAAGGCTGGCCGACCGGGAGGGCGACGCCAAGGTTGCGCGGGAATTGCGCTTGCACGAAGCCAGCTTGAGTCTCGCGAGCGACGACGCGGCAACCGCGCAGCGCATCGCTGAAGCGCTGTTTGCCGAGGCCCGCAAGCAGATGGACGACAGCCTCGAGTGGGACGTGCTGGTCCTGTTGGCCAACCTGGACATGGGGCGGGGCGATGTGGTCAGTGCGCTTGCCCGTCACGATCAGGCGTACGCGTACGGCGAGCGGCTCGGCAACGTGAACATCCGCGCGGTTGCCCGCTTTCGCCAAGGCAACGTGTACTTGTACGCCGCGCACGACGCCAAGGCCGCGCTGCCCGCGTTCCGACAGGCGGCAGAACTGTGGTCCAAGGAAGAGAACCTGTGGGGCGAGGCGGATGCCCAGGTCGGGGTGGGCGAGTCGCTGGCCCTGCTGGGCGACACGGCGGGGGCACGCGCTGCGTTTGATCAGGCGGTTCCCGCGTATCGCAAGCAGCGACGGACGTTCGACCTGGCCGGCGTGCTGACGGAAGTGGCCCTGCTCGAGGCCAAGGCGGGGCGCGCCGGCGTCGCACTGGTCGCGGCGCGCGAGGCCGTGGATCTGGCCACGACCAGCGAGGCCCGGCGGCTGCGCGCCCACGCGTGGTATGCCCTGGCAAAGGCGCAGGACGCCGTGGGCAATCCGACGGCATCCCTGACGGCGTACGAAAAGTCGGTGACGCTGCTGGGCGAGGTGTTGTCCCGCGCCTCGGGCGACAGCGCGCGCGCCAACACGCTGAACTACGGACGCAACCGCGACATCTTTCGCGACGCCATCGACCTGTGCCTGCGGTTGGGCGAGACGGCACGCGCCCTCGAGCTGCTCGAGATGTCGCGCGACAGCCAGCTGCGGCGGGTGTTCCAGGGCGTTAACCTGAAGGCGCAAGACGAGGGGTTGAAGCGGTCGCTCGACGACCTGAAGACCGCCGAGGCGCGCGCGGCGGCAACCCAGAAGGCGCTGGCCGACGAGGCCGCCAAGCCCGCCGACGTGCGCAGCGAGGCCAAGGTCGACGCCCTGGCCAAGGTGGCGGCATCGACCGAGGGCGAGATGCGGCAACTGTTGCTGCGACTGAAGCGAGATCACCGCGAGATCTATGCCCTTCTGGCGATCAACCCCGAGTCGATCTCCGAGCTGCGCGAGTCGCTGCCCGAAGACACGGTCGTCATCGAGTACTTCCTGGCCGACGAAGCGCTGTATGCCTTCATCATCTCGCGCAACCAGGACAAGCCAACGGTCGTCAAGGTGGCCGTGTCGGCGGCCGAGATCGAACAGGCGGTGTTCGCCTACCGTCAGGCCATCGGCCGCCGCCCCGTGCAGGTGCTGGCGCTGGCCCGCAAGCTGCACAGCTGGCTGATCGCGCCCGTCGAGGCCGCGATGGCCAAGGCCAAGACGACCCTGATCGTGCCGTTCGGGCCCCTGTACTACCTGCCGTTCCACGCGCTCGCGTCCGACGACGCCGAGGGCAACCCCGTGTACGTGCTGGAGAAGCACCGCGTCGGCTACCTGTCGTCGTTGACGATCTTCAAGATGCTGCGGCGCGGCCGCAACGAGGGTCCACGGACGCTGCTGGCCTTTGCCAACCCCGACAAGACCTTGAAGGGCGCGCGCGCCGAGGCCGAGCGCATCAAGTCCCAGGCCTTTCCCGACGCGACCGTCTACTACGAGCAAGACGCGACCAAGGAGCGCTTCTTCCAGCAGGCGGGCCAGTTCTCGATGATCCACTTCGCGACCCACGGTGTACTGGACCCCGACCCGGCCGAGAGCCGATTGGCCATGGCCAATGCCGCGCTGACGGTCGACGAGATCACGGGATTCGAGGGCTTGAAGGGCCACACCGATCTGGTGGTGCTGTCGGCGTGCGAAACGGCGGTCGAGTTGAAGCCGCAGATGGGGCACGAGAAGGGACGACTGGTGATGGCGCCCGGAACCCTGATCGGCGACGAGGTGATCTCGATCGCTTCAGCGTTTGCCGCCGCCGGCGCGCCCGCGCTGGTCGCCTCGCTGTGGCAGGTCGACGACGCGGCGACCAGCGAGCTGATGGCCCACTTCTACGGTCTGTTGCGCCGTTCGCCGGACACCGACGTGCTTGAGGCCTTGCGCCAGGCGCAGTTGCACGTGCTCAGGCTCGAAGTGGACGGCCGGCGCCGGTTTGCCGACCCCAGCTTCTGGGCCGCGTTCGAGCTGATTGGGGATTTTCGGTAGCGGCTAGCCCGGACCCAGAATCTGCGCCAGCCAGGCCTCCTTGGACTGTACCGTCACCAGCCGCGAGCACTGGCCATCGGTCCCCTGCAGCTTGCCGGTCGGCGTCTCGAGCATCCACGCGCCCTTCTCGTCTACGGTCAGCCGCGTCCAGCCCGGGCTGCCTGACAGTCCCGGGGTCTGCGCGACGCCAAGGTCCCACTGCGACGCGGTCGTCTTCAGGTGCGAAACGGTGGCCTGTGTGTGCAACAGAACCTGCTGCGGCCCCGGCGGGATCCCCAGGCCCGGCACGCCCTTGGGGAACGTGACGTGCACCCAGGCGGTAAACGGCCGCACGGCGTGGTCGATCAGCAGTTCGCCGCCCAGCAGGTCGCCGTTCGGGTCGGTATAGAACTCCAGCGACTCGACTTGGAAGTGCGGCGTCTGGCACGACCGCTCCTCGACCTGCCGCGTCACCGCCAACACGTCGCGGGGCACCAGCGCGTTGCCAATCCAGCCCAGCGGAATCCGCGAAGGTCGCGACAGGGGCCGCACCTGCTTCCACACCAGCCGCGCGGGCAGCAGCTGCCCCGACTTCAGCGCCGGCCAGCCCTCGTGGACCTTGCGGAATTCCATGTCCAGCACCAGCGTCTTCAGCTGCGCCGCCGGCTCCACGCCTGCATCGGCGGCCGCCAGCCACGGCACCGCAACCAGGCGCGCTTGCGTCAGCATCGCCGTCAGCTCAGTGTCCGACAGCAGCGGCAGGCCGTCTTGGACCAGCGACGACACCTGCAACCGCGCAACCTTTGGAGGTCCCGCCGTCAGCGCCGACACCCGGTCGATCTCGGCAGCATAGTCGGTCCCCGGTACCGGATTCGTGACGGAAGTCGAGCCCTTCTGCACGTTCACCGTCATCTCGACCGCATCGCCGCTGGGGTCACGCCGCACTGCCAGCAGCAGCACGCCGTTGGCCGCCTCTGCCGTGTCGTCAAAGCGCGGATGCACCAGCACGCCCATGCGGCCCTTGAGGTGCGGGATGCCGGCCGAGCGCCGCTCCTCAAACGCGCCATAGGTCCAATACGAGGCCCAAACCAGCTTCACCGCCTGCTCGACCGACTTCAGCTTGTCCTTGGGCGTGGTCTGCTGCGACGGGTCCAGAAAGCCGGTGTAGGACGCGTACACCCCCGCGCCGTTGAAGCCGTCCACGTCTTCCGCAGTCGAGGACGAGCGGAACCGCAGCCCCTGCAGCACCGACAGGTCGCCGAACTTGGCCACCAAGGCCTCTTGCGCCGCCTGCAGCCACGTCGCATCCATCGGCAGGTCCAGAATCGCCTGTCGCACGCCGCCGCTGTCCACGAATTGCTGCACGACGGGCTCGTGGGCCTGGTTGTCAAACCACGCCAACCAAGCCATCGCGCTGGGGTCGGTGGCGTGGGCGGCCAGAAAGGCATCGCGTCCCTCCAGCAGCAGGTAGCGGATCTGCGAGTAACTGGCGAACACCGAAGCCGAAAGCAGCTGCTGCAACGCCGCTTCGATGGGCTGGATGTGGGTCGCGTACCCCAGCACCGACAGCCCCAGCGCAGGCGACGGCGTCTCGATCCCGGGCGTCCCCAGCAGCGCCATCATCCCCGACGACTTGCCGCCGATGGTCGACAGCAAACCCCGCATCGCACCTGCGTTTCCTTGCGCCAGATCGACCGCCGTGGGCATCCCCGCCAGGTCCGCCGGCACCAAATCCGTCGGCAAGCCCTGTGACCGCGCCAGCCACTGCTGCCACTCGGCGGGCGTCAGCGCCTTCCACCGCATCTCGTGCTCGCGAACCTCCAGCGCAATCGGCGTGCCGTCCGAGGCCCAGGTGGTCCAAGCCGGATCGTCCAGAATTCCGCCGATGTACACGTTGGGCGTTCCTCGCGCCGCCGCCAGCAGGTTCAAGTGCGCCTGCGGCGTCTGTGGCACGGCCGTCACGATGCCCGCAACGGGTGGCATCTCGTCGGGAATCTCCGACAGCACCACGATGTCGGTGGGTTGCAGGGACGCGATGCCAAAGCCGCCCTTGGGCACCCGCCGCAGCCGTCCCGCCGTCAGCCCAGTCGTGTAGCCTTGCACCTCGCCCGCCACCACCAAGTCCGACCACGTCAGCACGCGCTTGGCGTAAGGTCCCGTCCCTGCACGGATTTGGTTGGCCAGCGCCTCTTGGTACGCCGACCGCGCGACCCAGACCAACTGCGGCCCCAGACCGGGCGGCAGCAGGTCCATCACCCGCGTGAAGAACACGCCGATGTCGGCTTCCGTCGGCTCATTGTAGAAGTCGAGCTCGAACGCCCACAGCTCGTGCGGCACCTTGCGCTTGGGGTTGGCGTCGAAGTGCATCACGGTGCCCGCGCCCAGCTGGTACGGACAGCGGTACTTCTCGCTGCCGGACCCACCCGGAGGACACCAGCCCGACGTCATGTCGTAAAACGCGTTCGAGTACAGGCGCTTGCCGTCGGCCGCCCAACGCAGGTCCAGCGGGGGCGTCTGGTTGCGGTAGGCGTCGTAGACCTCTTGCACCGTCGCGAAGTCCAGGCCGGTCAACGGCTCGACGTCGACGCCGTCCACCGCTTGGCCGTTCAGCAGGCGGAACCAGTACCACTCGTCGTGCAGGAAGTAGAACTTCGGATCCAGCAGCAGCGACAAGCCCTTGCCCGGCCCGGAGAACTGCGTCAGCACGAACTTGGCACCCAGCGGCGGCGTGCCCAGGTCGGCGAACGCGGTGAACTGCTCCAGCGATTCGAGGCCCGGCAGCGTGTGGTCGTCAAAGGTCGGCGGGTCGGGTGGGGGCTCAGAGCTGCACGCGGCCAACGCCCCGAATAGCGCCACACACCCCAGCAGCGCACGACACCCAGAGAGCATCGACAGCTTCGGTCGCAAACTCACGTTGCCCCCCTCTCAAGTGCCAAGCACCTTAGGATGGAGGTTACTCTTTTGCTTCGGCTTTTGCCCACGAATCGCGCAGCGCCACGGTGCGATTGAACACCGGCTTGCCGGGCTGTCCGTCCTTGTCGGCGCAGAAGTAGCCCAGACGCTCGAACTGGAAGCGGCCGCCCGGCGCAGCGTCGGCCAAGCTGGGTTCGACGTAACACACGGGCAGGACCTGCAGCGACTCGGGGTTCAGGCCGTTCTTCCAGTCGCCGCCGTCCTTGTCGTCCGTGGGGTTTTCGCTGCGGAACAGGCGGTCGTACAGGCGCACCTCGGCCTGGACGCCGTGGCTGGCCGACACCCAGTGCAGCGTGCCCTTGACCTTGCGTCCGTCGGGGGCGTTGCCGCCCTTGGAGTCCGGGTCCCAGGTGCAGCGCAGCTCGATCACCTTGCCGTCGGCGTCCTTGACAAGCTCGTTGCAGGTGATCAGGCAGCCATAGCGCAGACGCACCTCGCGTCCGGGGGCCAGGCGGAAGAACTTCTTGGGCGGCTCCTCCCGAAAGTCGTCCTGCTCGATCCACAGCTCGCGGGTCAGCGGCACCCGACGCGACCCCATCTCGGGGTTCTCGGGGTGGAAGGGGGCGTCCAGCCACACGATCTCGCCCTCGGGCAGGTTGGTCAGCACCACCTTCAGCGGATCCAGCACGCCCATGACGCGCGCCGCCTTGGACTCGAGGTCTTCACGGATGGCGTGCTCCAGCAGCGCCACGTCGATGAAGCCGTCGCGCCGCGCCACACCGATACGTTCTGCGAAATTGCGAATCGACTCAGGCGTATAGCCGCGACGCCGGTAGCCCGAGATTGTCGGCATGCGCGGGTCGTCCCAACCGGCGACCAGCCCGGTCGTGACGAGCTCCAGCAGCTTGCGCTTGCTCAGCACCGTGTAGGTCAACGCCAGCCGCGCAAACTCGATCTGCTGGGGGCGATGCGGGAATTCCACCTGGGCCAGAAACCAGTCGTACAGTGGGCGGTGGTCCTCGAACTCCAGCGTGCACAGCGAGTGGGTGATGCCCTCGAACGCGTCCGAGAAGCAGTGCGCGAAGTCGTACATCGGATAAATGCACCACGCGTCACCCGTGCGGTGGTGGTGGCTGCGCTTGATCCGGTACATCGGCGGGTCGCGCATGTTCATGTTGGGCGAGGCCATGTCGATCTTGGCGCGCAGCGTGCGCGACCCGTCCGCGAATTCGCCCGCCCGCATGCGCGCAAACAGGTCCAGATTCTCGTCAACGGTCCGGTCGCGGAACGGGCTATTGCGGCCGGGCTTGTGGAAATTGCCGCGGAACTCCGACACCTGATCGCCCGTCAGGTCGCACACATAGGCCTTGTCCAAGCGGATCAACGCGACCGCCTGCTCATACAACCGCTCGAAGTAATCCGAGGCGTAGAACAGGCGGTTCTCCCAGTCGAAGCCCAGCCAGCGCACGTCCTCCATGATGGAGTCGACGTACTCGATGTCCTCCTTGGCAGGATTCGTGTCGTCGAATCGCAGGTTGCACGTGCCGGTGTAGGTCGACGCCATGCCGAAATTGAGGCAAATCGACTTGGCATGGCCGATGTGCAGGTAGCCGTTGGGCTCAGGCGGAAAGCGCGTGGCGACCCGGCCGCTGTGCTTCCCGGTGCGCGCGTCGTCCTGAATGATGTCGTCGATGAAGTGGGACGAACCGGTCTCGTTGGCCATGGTGCGAAGTCCTCTCAAGGTCGTGCTTGCGCGACGGTCGGGGGCGGGTAGCCTAGCGCAACTCGGGCACTTGTCCACCGCTGCGAAGCGCTGCACCGGCCTTGCCTCGCGCGTCTGCGGCGGGTCGGCTAGGATGAAGTCCCTCGCGCACGGCAGACGTGCCGGAGTCCGACGATGGCCCCCCCGCCCACCGACGAATCACCCCAAGCCCCCACCCACGCCCCTGCTCAGCCCGAGGTGCTGGTGCGAATGGTCGGCGCGGCTGGCAGCGAGGTCGACGGCTTTCGCATCCCCCAAGGTGCCCTGCTGTGGCCCGTGTTGACCGAGCGCGCCCTGCCCTTGGCGTCCGCGTGCAAGGGCAAAGGCATCTGCACCGCCTGTGTGGTGACCCAGATCGACGGAGCCGACGACGCCCTGCTGCCCCCCAGCGACGAAGAGACGCGCCGCCTGCAGAAGCAGCGCAAGCCCGACCACCAGCGGCTGGCGTGCCTGTGCCGGGTGCAGGGCGACGTGACGCTGCGAGTGGACTACTGGTGACCGGTCGCGGGGCGAAGTCCGTATGACCCCTACGGCTTGGGTGCCGCGGCCACGCCGATGACGCCGCAGCCGATGCGGTCGCCTGCATTACCGGTGGGCTGGCCACCGTCGTCGGTCTTGGCATGAACGATGACGCCGCGACCGATCAGGGCGTTGGTGCCGAACAGGCTGGCGTGCTCAATGGTCAGCGCATACGTGGCCTTGCCGGCCGCATCGGCTTCCAGATTGCCCAAGTCGCCGGCGTGATGCTGCGGGTGGTCGGGCAGGCCATGCGCGTGCCCTTCGGGGTTGTAGTGGCCGCCCGCGCTCTTGCCATCGCCGCTGGAGCAGTCGCCGAACTCATGCACGTGCATCGCGTGCTTCTGGCCCGGGGTCAGGCCCTCGAACTGGCCGGTGATGGTCAACTTCTCGCCGTCTTGCACGAGCTTCAGCGAACCGCGCACCTGGCTGCCCGATGCAGACCCGATGGTCGCGATGGCAATGGCAGGGGCGGCTGCGACCGGACTCATGGCGCCCACCGCCGCCCCGTGGTGCATCTTGCAGGTGCCGCCTTCGCCCTTGTGCGGACAGTTCTCGTGGGTGCACTTGCCGTCGACGGCCTTGCCGGGACAGCCCTCCGCGTGGTCTGCCTTGCCGGCGTGGGCACAAGGTGCGCCGTCGTGGTGGCCCTGATGGCGGGCACCTGAACAGCCGAGCGCAAGAGCTGCGGGAAACAGGACGGCGAGGATCATGGAGAAACGCATCGAGAGACCTCGTGGGGTGGGGTGAGGGGGAATGGATGAGGATCGTCCGGACCGGGTCCCGGCGTGTCAAGGCGCGCGGAAATTGGTCCGTGCAATGTCATGGAAGTGCAGCGGAATTCGTCTCAAGTGCTTGGCACTTGCTACTTCGCAAGGTCGAACAGGTCGCCCAGATCCGGCAGCAGCAGGAACTCGACCCGACGATTCTTCTTGCGCCCTTCATCGCTGTCATTCGCCGCGACGGGCAAGTACGGGCCGTAGCCGCCTGCGCTCAGCGTCGCCGGGTTGACGCCCCCCTTGACGATCTCCTCGACCACGGCCACCGCGCGCGCCGTCGACAGCCGCCAGTTCAGCTCCGCGGATCCCGTGTTGTCGGTGTGGCCGGCGACCTGAAAGCGGCGGTCGGGCAGCTCGGCCAGCGCGGTCGCCAGCTCTTGCAGCACCGGCTTTGCAGTCGGCTTGATGTCGGACTTGTTCAAGTCGAACAGGATGTCGCTGGACACCTCGATCACCAGAAAACCATTGGCGATCTTTACCCGCAGCTTGCCGCCGTCGACCAGCTTCTGCAGCCGCTCTCGCACCGCCTTGATGTTGTTTTCGTACTTGGTCAGCCGGTCGCGCAGCGGCCCGAGCTCAGCTTGCAGACGGTCCCGCTCCGCCTTCAGACGGGCGGCCTCGTTCGCCACCTTGTCGCGGTCGATCTGGCACGCGGCAAGCTCCTTGGCACCCGAGCCACGGGTCGTCGTGCACTGCTCCAACGCCTTGCGCGTGGACGCAAGCTCGTCGCTGGCCGCCTGATAGTCACGGGTGCACGCCTGCAGCGCGTCCTGCGAAATCTTCACCTTGCCTTGGCACTGCACGTACTGCGCGTCCAGCCCCTTTTTCTGCTCTTCCAGCCAGTCCTGTTGCTGCTTCATGCCCGCCATGTCGCGGTCATAGGCCTCCTTCGACACTGCGGCGCAACCGCCCGCCAAACCCGCCACGACCGCCGCCAGGACCACCACCGTACTTGCACGCATCCTCGCCTCCATGTCTCAGAGTTCGCGCGACCTTGCGAACGACAGCAGCGTCAGCGTCCCGGCAAACACGCCCTGGACCACCAACAGCGACGCCCACCACCACATCCCCGACCAACGCGGCGCCTCGCTGGCGGCCGGCAGCACCGCCGTGAACATCGCCCACGCCGCCACCGTGTAGATCGCCATCAGCACCCGGTTGATGCTCCGTTCGTTGCGCAGCGCCCGTCCATCTGCGCCCGCATCGCGGATCTGCAGCTGCAGCTCGCCGGCCTTGATCCGCCGCAGGATGCCGCGCACCTCTCCGGGCAGCACGCGCGCCAGCCCCAGATAGTCGTGCAGTAGCCGATAGACCCGCCTCGAGTGCGCCCGCGGGTCCAATACGCGCTTGACGTAAAGCTGCACCAGGTACGGCCGGATCGCTTCCAACGGATTGAATTCCGGATAGATCTCTTGGGCAATCCCCTCCATGGTCGAGATCGCCTTGCCGATGATGATCAGCTCGACCGGCACCCGCACCCGGTAACGCACCACGGCCTCGAACACCTCGGCGATGAACAGGCCGATGTCCATGTGGGCCAGCGTCACGCCGTTGTAACGCTGAATGATCTCGCTGATCTCGCCCTGCATCATGCGGACGTTGACGGTGTCCTCGACCAGCCCCAGATCGATGAACTGCGTGACCAGCATCTCGGGGTCGTTCAGCAGCAGGGCAACCATGAAGCTCAGCAGCTCGTCGATGGTGTCGCGGTCCACCGATCCCATCATCCCGAAGTCGATCAGCGCCAGTCGCCCGTCGGGCAGCACGAAGAAGTTGCCGGGGTGCGGGTCGCCGTGGAAGAAGCCGTGCTCGAAGATCGACGTCATGAACAAAGCCGTACCGATCTCGGCCACCGCCTTGCACTCGACGCCCCACGCCTCCAGCTGCGCCCGGTCCGTCACCTTGGCGCCCGCGATGAACTCCATCGTCAGCACGCGGCGCGTCGACAGGTGCGGATAGGTCGTGGGCAAATGCACGTTCGGGTTGCCGGCAATCACGCGCCGATACCGCTCGATATTGTTCAATTCGTTGATGAAATCCGTCTCGCGCTTCAGATTGCGCGCGAACTCCTCGACGGCCTCTACGGGGCGGAACTGCGCCGACTCAGGCACCCGCTCCTCCAGCGCCCCGGCGATCATGTGCAGCAGCTCGAGGTCGGTGTGAATGATGCGGTCCAGCTGCGGCCGCTGCACCTTCACCACCACCCGCTCACCGGTCTTCAGCGTGGCGCTGTGCACCTGCGCGATAGAGGCAGCCGCAATCGGCACCTCTTCAAAGGTCGCAAACGCCTCGGCCAGCGTCTGCCCCAGCTCCGCCTCGATCAGCGCGCGAACCTGCTCGAACGGAAACGGTGCGACGCTGTCTTGCAGCTTGCGCAACTCGAAAATCAGCGACATCGGGATGAGATCCGGCCGCGTCGCCGCCATCTGCCCCAGCTTGACGAAGGTCGGCCCAAGTGACTCGCACACCAAGCGCACCCGGTGCTCCCAGGTCAGCTGGTGCAGGTCCGAGTCGGGTTCTGTCAACGCCTTGCTGCGGTTGATGAATCCGGCATAGCGGTCAAGCCCGGTGCGTACCAGTGCGTGGCCGAAGCCGTGGCGGACGACCACTGCCGTGACCTGACGCAACCTAGCGAGATTGCGGGCGTACTGCGGCAGACGCAGCAGGGTTCCGATGGCGCTCATGGCTGGACCGCCGGGTCGAGTGCGTCGTCGGCCGCGTCGGCGGCGGCTTCATCTGCGGCGGCACCCCTGGCGGCCGCGGCCTTGGCCGACAGGTCTTGCGCCCGCGCTGCGGCGGCTTCAGCGGACTTTGCGGCCACGTGCACGGCGGCGCGGGTGGCCGTCGCCGTCACCGTCTTCAGGTCCGGCAGACTCGCCAGCACGCCCTTGAGGACCGCCAGCACCGCGTCGGCTTGGGGAGCGCCCTCGTCGCGTACCCTCTCGAGATGCTCTCGGGTCTCGCGCTGCAGCTTCTCGGCCTCTTCGGGTTTCAGCGCGCCGACTTTGGCGATGCGCTCAAACAGGGCGTCGCTGGTGCCCTCGAGCATCCATCGGGCGATGATCGACGCCAAACCGCGCTCGAAGACGTGCCGGATCACGCAAACCTCACGACGACGCTACAGGCTGCAGCGCTTGATGCGCCACAACCCGTTGTTGTTCAGGTCCCGGTGGACAGCGCACGGTGTGGGCAGGTCGCGGTAGCGGTTCTCGATGAAGAAGTCGATGCCGTCGTTCTGCTGAACCCGGAAATCCCGCAGAATGAAGCGCCCTTGCTCGTCCAGATACTGGCTGGCCTGGCGGCGCATTCTGGGCCAGTTGCCGGTGTGCCAGCCCTTCAGTGCGTTGGTCGTGCGCTCATCGCTGTGCAACACCTTCTGGAACCGCTCCCAGCCGGCCAGTTCGTCGGGGTTGCTCGCAGCCATCAGGGTCTCTCGCAACACCCACTCAGCAGTCTCGCGTTCCGGGTTGTCCACGACGATGCCAAACAGCTTCATTCGCGCCTTGTCGACGGTCTCGCAGCCGGTCAGCGATGGAACAGCGCACAAGAGCAACACGAGCAGGACGACCCGATGGGCAACGAAGTACGTCAGGTAAGTCACATGATGCGGGTTCATGGTCACCTCGTGTGGCAAGGGCCGCGGTGGGTCGGCGCCCCGGAAGGCTAGGGGGCCGCCCGGCAAATGGCAAGCGCGCGCATTTGCGGCCGGACTTCCCCTTCCGGCGCGACCGGTCCAGGGCTGCGGAGGGCACGGCGCGGTTGCGCGATCGGCGACGGCGGCCTACACTTCACCCGTCAGCCCATCGCTACCGGTACAGGCCTCGCAGCCTCCCGGACAAAGCCCGGTGGAGCCCCCCAGCCACCAGGAGAACCATGAGTCTGCACCGTCTGTCGCGTAACTCTGCCCAGCCCGCCGCCGGCCGTGACATCGAGGCGCACTGTACGCCGTGTGGCATGTCGTTGACCCACACCATCTTGGCGATGGTCGGGCTCGAAGTCGTCAAGGTCCGCTGCAACACCTGTGGCGGCGAACACAAGTACAAGTCCACGCGTGAAGCCGCTGCTGCCGCTTCCAGCAAAGCCCGCCGCACTGCCGCCAGCCCCGCCGCAACCAAGACCACCCCCAAGGCCGCCGGCGCGACCAAGGCTGGAAAGGCCGCCGCCGACGCCAAGGGCGCCGTCCGTGCGCTGTACAACCGCGTGATGGCCGACCGAGACCGCGGAACGGCCGTGATGTACGCCCCCGGCCTCGAGGTCCGTCCTGGAATGCTCATCGACCACAAGACGTTTGGCTACGGCATCGTCGATGCGGTCTACGAGGGCAAGTCCCGCATGCTGTTCGAGGACGGTTACAAGATCCTTGCCACCGGCCGCTAGCAACGCCTCTGCCTGCGTTGCCTTGCACGCTGCGTTGCCGCACAATCGCAGGCCTGCGGGACCGGCTCCCAGCGCCCCCTTGAGGTGACCGCGATGACCTCCAGCGCCCTCGACAGCACGCTGCGGCTGCGACGGGTGACGGCGCTCATCGGCCCGTATGGCAGCGGCAAGACCGAGCTGTCGATTGGCCTTGCCCAGTACGCCGCGCGCACTTTGGTGCACCCCGATGGCCCCATCCGCCGCGTCATGCTCGGCGACTTGGACGTGCTGAAACCCTACTTCCGGTCCCGCGAAGCTGGGGCTCGGCTCCTCGCCGACGGGGTGGGAATCCTGGCGCCCA
Organism: uncultured Enterobacteriaceae bacterium; assembly: GCA_964447285.1. Taxonomy (GTDB): domain Bacteria; phylum Myxococcota_A; class UBA9042; order UBA9042; family UBA9042; genus CAJBNH01. Next base: position 19,780 of record CAYURO010000046.1, read on the forward strand.
GCGGTGCGCTGGCATCCAGCGATCTGCCTATTATCTCTGCGGAATTGCGTGGCACTGTCAGCCGAGCCGACACGGCGCTGGTGCTTGACGTCGGTGGCGACCCGGTGGGTGCGCGCGCGCTGGGCTCGGTGTCCGACGTGCTCGGTCGGGTCGAGCACGACCTGCTGCTGGTGCTGAACCGCCACCGCCCCTTCATGGATCCGCTGGACAAGGTGCTGTCGACCGCCGCGCAGATCTCAGACGCCGCCCGGCTGCGCATCACCGGCGTCGTCTCGAACACGCACATGATGGACGAGACCACCATCGACGACGTGTGGTGGGGGCTCGAGCTGTCCCGCCAAGTCGCCGCGTATCTGGGGGTCGATGTCCGCCTGCTTGCCCTTCCCGACCGCCTGCTGCCCCAACTGGGGGAAACGGCCGAACGTGCCGGACCGCAAGGACTTCCGCCCGTCGTTACCATCCACCGGCACATGATGCCGGCCTTTCTCGGAGGGGTCGTCTTCGAACAGACGGCCGTCCCCGATGCTTCCAGGAGCCTTTCCGCATGAATCGGGTCGTCATCGACAAAGACCGCTGCAAGGCGTGCGAGATGTGCGTGTCGGTGTGCAACAAGGAACTCATCGAAATCTCTGATGAGTTGAACGCCAAGGGCTATCACCCAGTCGAGCTGCACGACCCCGAGCAATGCACGGCGTGCGGTCTCTGCGCGCTCGTGTGCCCAGAGGGTGGCATCGCAGTGTACAAGGCCAAGAAAGCGAGCTGACCCGCACAGATCTGAGCACCACGGAGGAACCATGGCAGGGCAGAGGCTCCTGATGAAGGGCACCGAAGCGATCGCCGAAGCTGCGGTTCGCGCGGGTTGCCACCACTTCTTCGGCTACCCGATCACGCCGCAGACCGAGATCCCCGAGTACATGTCGGTGCGCCTGCCCGCCTTGGGAGGGACCTACCTGCAGGCCGAAAGCGAGGTGGCGGCCATCAACATGCTGTACGGCGCCGGTGGCGCGGGCGTGCGGGTGATGACGTCCTCGTCCAGCCCCGGCGTGGCGCTGATGTCGGAAGGATTCTCGTACCTGGTGGGCGCCGAGGTGCCCGCGGTCATCGTCAACATCATGCGTGGCGGTCCGGGGTTGGGGAACATCGCTCCGGCGCAGGGCGACTACCTTGAGATGACGCGCGGCTTCGGTCACGGCGACATGCACGCGATCGTGCTTGCGCCCAGCACCGTGCAGGAAGCGGTTGACGTCATGAGCCTCGCGTTCGATCTAGCCGACGAGTACCGCAACCCCGTGGTCGTGATCGGCGACGGCCTGCTGGGCCAGATGATGGAGCCGGTGTCGTTTCCCGACACGGAGCCCAAGGTCTACGACAAGCCGTGGGCGACCACCGGCAAGGCCAAGAGCCGCCCGCGCAACATCACGAATTCGCTGTACTTGGACGCCGACCAACTGGAAGCCCACGTCCGCGACCTGCAGGTCAAGTTCGACCGCATGGACGTCGAGCAGCGCGCCGAGTGCTGGATGACCGACGACCACCCCGAGATCGTCATCGTCGCGTACGGCACCATGGCCCGCATCGCCAAGACCGCCATCCGGCAGCTGCGCGCCAATGGCCTGTCGGTGGGGCTGTACCGGCCGATCACCGCGTGGCCGTTCCCGTCGCGAGCGCTCGAACCTCTGGTCGAACCCACCCGCGCCTTCCTGACGGTCGAGATGAGCCTGGGCCAGCTGGTGCAGGACATTCGCGCGCAGGTCGGCCGGCGACGCCCGGTGTCGTTCTACGGTCGTGCGGGCGGCGTGGTGCCGACGGTGGAGGAGATCATCTCCCAGGTCGAGTTGCTTCACGCCAGCCTTGCCGCGGCCTAGCTCCCTGATCCGCTTCCCAATTGGAGAACGCGCGCCATGATCGAACCGCTGGCCACCGACGAGAAGGTCGTCTTCGAGCGCACCGAAGTGCTCACCGACCATGCGCTGCACTACTGTCCCGGCTGCACGCACGGCATCGCCCATCGCCTGATCGCCGAAGTGATTGAGGAGATGGACATTCAGGACCGCACGATCGGCGTCTGCCCGGTGGGCTGCTCGGTGCTCGCCTATCAGTACTTCGACGTCGACATCCAACAGGCCGCCCACGGACGAGCGCCGGCGGTGGCGACGGGCATCCGCCGCGTGCTGCCACCAGACCGCTATGTCTTCACGTATCAGGGTGACGGCGATCTGGCCTCGATTGGCATGGGAGAGATCCTGCACGCGGCCAACCGGGGCGAGAAGATCACCGTGATCTTCTTGAACAACGCGATCTACGGCATGACCGGCGGCCAGATGGCGCCCACCACGCTGCCCGGGCAGAAGACGACGACGTCTCCGCTTGGCCGCGACACTGCGCTGACGGGCCACCCGATCCGCATGTGCGAGATGCTGAACACGCTGGTCGAGCCCGTCTTCATCGCACGCGGGTCGCTGTCATCGCCCAAGGGGATCAACCGCGCCAAGAAGCTGATTCGTCAGGGTTTCGACCTACAGCACCAAGGGTTCACCTTCATCGAACTGCTCTCGACCTGCCCGACCGGTTGGGGCATCGCTCCCACCGATGCGTTGAAGTGGCTGGACCGCAACATGACGCCGTTCTTCCCGCTGCAGGTCTTCCGCGAGCCCGGCGCGATGCCGGACGCGTCCCACAAGTACGCCCCCGATCTCAAGGTCAGGGACGAGGCCTAGGCGGTTGCGCCCGGGCCTCCCTTCCAGGAGGTGGATCATGGCAGGTACCGACGTGGTCATGGCCGGTTTCGGCGGTCAGGGCCTGATGGCCATCGGCAAGATCCTCGCCAAGGCCGCGATGGACGAGGGGCTGCAGGTCACGTGGCTGCCGTCCTACGGCCCCGAGATGCGCGGCGGCACGGCGAACTGCGTGGTGGTGATCGACGACCAGCCGATCGGCTCGCCGATCGTGCGACAGGCCCGCGCGGCCATCGTCATGAACAAGCAGTCGATCGACAAGTTCGAGCCCACGCTGGTCGCCCACGGTCTGCTCGTCGTCAACACGTCGCTGATCGACCGACGAGCCGAGCGTGACGACCTGCGAACCGTGTACGTCGCCGCCAACGAGGTCGCCGAGAGCGAGGGCTCGGGCAAGGCCGCGAACATGGTCATGCTGGGCGCCTACGTGGGCGCGACCGGCGTCGTGTCGCCAGGGGCGGTCGAGTACGCCATCGCCAAGACCTTTGAGGAGAAGCCCAAGGCGGCCGAGTCCAGCGTCCGCGCCTTCCGACGGGGCTATGCGGCAGCACAGGGCCAGCCGTCCTGACGCGGGCCCAGCCCCCCTTCCCCACCGCGACCCCCAAGCGCTTTCTGCTTCCTTTCCCAAGGATTCGCTATGACCGATCTGTCCAAGTCCACCGTCTTCATCACCGGTGCCACGTCCGGCTTCGGCGCCGCTGCCGCCCGTCGTTTCGCGCAAGCGGGGTCGCGGCTGGTCCTCTGCGGGCGACGCACCGACCGGCTTGAGGCTCTGCGGGCTGAGCTGCAAGTGCCGGCGCACCTCCTCACGCTGGACGTCCGCGACCGCGACGCCGTGTTCGCCGCCGTCGAGAGCCTGCCGCCCGAGTTCGCCGACATCGATGTCCTGGTGAACAACGCGGGTCTGGCGGCGGGTTTGGGCAAGGCCCACGAGGCGGACCTGGATGACTGGGACGTGATGGTCGACACCAACATCAAGGGCGTCATGTACTGCACCCGCGCCGTGCTGCCCGGCATGATCGCCCGCAACCGCGGACATCTCATCCAGTTGGGGTCGGTGGCCGCGACCTATCCCTACCCGGGGGGCAACGCTTACGGCGGCACCAAGGCGTTCGTGGCGCAGTTCTCGCTGGGCCTGCGATCGGATCTGGTGGGAACCAAGGTGCGCGTGACCGTGATCGAGCCGGGGCTGTGCGAGACGGAGTTTTCGATTGTGCGTTTTCGCGGCGACGTCGAGCGAGCCAACAAGGTGTACGAAAACACGACGCCGCTGACCGGGGACGACGTTGCGGAGTGCATTTTCTGGACGGCCGGGCTGCCCGAGAACATCAACATCAATCGCCTTGAGGTGATGCCGGTCGTCCAAGCTTTCTCGCCCTTCACGATTCACCGAGTGCCAAGCACTTGAGACTTTTTCCTCCGCCGTTTCGATGGGTTACACAGGACGCTTCTCATGCTTTCCACCGCAGGTCCGCCACCACACCTGCGCCCCAGGACGCAAGGCAAGTGCCGCCCCCCTGTCGCTATGCGACACAGACTGTCGCATTGAGGACGGTTTGTCGCCGTGCCGGAGTGACCGCAGTTGCGCCGCTGTAGAAACCCGGCTAGATTTGCCACAGCCAATCCAGCGGAATCGTCCTCACAACGGACAAGTCCTCGTCGTCGCTCTTGCGGCGAGGGTGACCGCGGCTGGTGTCCGGCGTCATGATACGACGCGCCACGCGGGGGCCCTGTGAGCGACCGTCGGCCGGATGTTCTGGTGCTGGGCATCGACCCTGCCCCCCGTAAGGCCACCGTCGTCTTCGACGGACTGGTCTTTCGAACCATCAGCGCAAAGAACCTGCGTACACGCATTCGCGAGCTGCTGCCGGTCGAGGGCCCGGCGTTGGTCGCATGGGGTGCCCCGCTCTCGTTCAGCCACCAGGGCGCCACCGCCAACTTCTGGGACCGTCCGGTCGACCATCAGGCAGCAAGGTGGCTTCAGCGCCACGCCGACAGCGTCGCGGACAAGGCCGTCAGCGTCCAACCGTTCTCGTGCTGCTCGCACTGGGGACTCTCGTGCCATGTGCTGGGCCTGCCGTTCTGGGACGCCATCGACCGCTTCCACTTGGCCGAGTCACCGGGCTACGTGGTGGACCCGCGCTGCACGATCGAGGTGCACACGGCGCTGGCGCTTGCGGAGTGGTGGGTCCACTGCCGCATCGACTCGGTGCTTCCGCGCTACAAGGGGTCACGGTCGGCGGCGCAATTCATCGTGTCGCAATTGTCGGCCTGTCTCGCGGCAACCGGGGCCAGACCGCTGCCGACGGAAGCGTTCCTGGATGACGACCATCTGGACGCATGGGTTGCTTGGAGAATCGGACGCGATTTTCTGGATGGACACGCATGGTGGCACGGAACCCCGGCAGATGGCGGCTATGTGCTGCCCGTGCGCCCCACCGACAGCGGGTGCTTCGTCGACGCCAGCGTCGAAGCGCACAGCGCAGTTGTCGAGACCGCAACGGCGGAGAGTCCACGGGCCGCCGAGGTCATCCGCCGGTCGCGGCGAGCCTGACCTTTCGCGCGCACCTGACCGACTCGTTGACCTCGCCTGACCTCATTCTTCAGGGGAGATTGCTTGTCACGTCTGCCGTGGCCGCGTAACCTGCAAAAGCCGACGCGACGTCGCCTTGCAGCGAGTCCGATGCCCCTATTCCGCCTGCCAACCGGCCTTTGCCGGCAAGTGTTTTGCTTGATGCTGATGCTCGCTTCGGCGGGGATGGCACAGGCAGCCCCGCGACCGGGACCAACCCCACCCGAAGTTGCCGAAGCAGAGGGACTTGCCGCTGTAGCCAAAGAGCGTTTTCGGTCCAAAGACTTCGAGACGGCCGCCAAACTCTTCATGCAGGCGTATGCGCTGGTTCACGAGCCTGCGCTGGTCTACAACGCCGCCCGTGCCTATGAAGAAGCAGGCCGCCCCGGCGATGCCTCCGGGCTGTTCAAGCTGTACATCAGCCTGACCGACGACGCGCAAGGGGCCGCAGAGGCACGAGAGCGGATTCGACGCTTGGAAGGGCAGGCGCCATCCCACGCGGGACCGGTGCCGGGCGAGCAGCTCAAGGATGACGCCCATCCGCCAACTGCGCCTGTTGTCGACCCTTCGCGTCCATCGGGGCCCCCGACCGTCGTTCAGCCTGCGCCGCCGGCTTGGCTGCCGTGGTCGACGGGAGGCACCGCAGGTGTTTCGCTGGCAGCCGGGATCACGCTGATGGTCTTGGGCCGGTCCGCGTCCCTGGACGCCAACGACAAGTACTCGGCAGACGTCGACGCCTATGACCGGGCCTTCGGCGCCGCGCAAAACCAATGGTGGACCGGGGTTGCGCTGACGGGAGTCGGTGCCGGCTTGGCGGGTCTGACCACGTGGCTGTGGCTGCGGGATGGGTCGGCAGACGTGGCGGTTGTGCCCGCGGCCCGCGGGGTGGGCGTTGCGGTGCGGTTCTAGGCGTGCCGGCGCAGGTGCCGGAAGGAAGGATGATTCTGCGTAACGTTCTGGTCGTACTCGTGTTTCTGCTTGCCGTCCCGGGCTGCCTGGCGGATCGGCTGAGTCACGACCAGATCCGCGCCAATGCCCAGTCGGACGACGGAGCCGTGGACGACGCGGTGGACACCGACGACGGCGCGACCGATGCCGCGGGCACGGATGCGGTCGCGGAGGAAGACGTCGGCGACGACGAGGTCGACAGCGAAGTGCAGGCCGACATCGCGACCGACACGGTCGACCCGGACACCCAGGACGGGCATGACACTGCGGGGACGGACTGCGAAACCAACTGGGACTGTCAGGACCAGATCAAGGGCAAGACGCCGTGCATCCTCGCGATCTGCGACAACGGTTACTGCGTGAAGTCCCAAAAGGCAGCAGGGACGGTCTGCATGGACTCCTCGCAGCTGCCGGTGCCCGCTTGTCACGCCCTGTCCTGCGATCTGGCGGGTCAGTGCTTACCCACCAAGGTGCCGAACGGCACGGTCTGCGGCTTCGGCGTGTGCGGCAACAAGTGCGTGTCTGGCGACTGCGTGCCCGCCACCTCAGCTGACTACGACGACGGCAACCCCTGCACGGAGGACCGCTGCAACCAATTCAAGGAAATCGTGCACAATCCGGTGACGGATTTGACGGTCATCTGCAACGATCAGGATGCCTGTACGACCAATGACGCCTGCATTCAGGGCAAGTGCACCGGTCAGGGCATCGACTGCACCGACGGTGTCGACTGCACTGCCGACGGCTGCGGCCCGTCCACCGGTTGCAGCCACGCCGCAGACGCCACCCTGTGCGATGACGGCAATCCCTGCACCGTCCAGGCCTGCGACATCGCAAATGGTTGCGTGATCATGGGGTTCGACGCAACCGCGACCTGCGACGACGGCAACACTTGCACGGCCGATGACCTCTGCACCGAGACGGGCGGGTGTGCCGGCAGCCCGATCTGCGAGTGTCAGGACGACTCCGATTGCGTGGGCAAGAACGAAAACCTTTGTCTGGGCGCGCAGAAATGTGTTGCGGGCACCTGCGCAGTCGATCCGAACTTGACCCTTGCCTGCAATTCCGAAAACGACACGGTTTGTGTGCAAAACACCTGCGACCCGGCCACCGGCAATTGTCAGCCCAAACCGCGCAACGAGGGCAAGCCGTGCGATGACGGCGATGCCTGCACGTCTTCGTCCGCCTGCGCCGTCGGCGTTTGCGTCGGCGCGGAGACGACGGCCTGCGACGACGGCAATCCGTGCACCAGCGACGCGTGCGTGCCGCAGGCGGGCTGTGCGTTCACGCCGACCACCTCGCCATGCAACGACGGCAACACGTGTACCACGCAGGACCAATGCCTTAACGGCGGATGCATCGGCAATTTGAAGAGCTGCGACGACGGCGTGGCGTGCACGCTGGACGGGTGCGACGCGGCGTCGGGGCAGTGCAGCCACGCCGTCGACAGCTCCGTGTGCGACGACAAGAACCCTTGCACCAAGGACAGTTGCAACCTCAAGACCGGCTGCGCGCAAACGGCCGACAACGCTGCGGTCTGCGACGACGGCGAGACCTGCACGACCGACAGCTGCAAGGGCGGGCAGTGCGTGTCGGCCAACTCGTGTCCGTGCCTGGTCGCCACCGCCGCGCAGGACTGCAACGACAACAACCCTTGCACCGTCGATACTTGCGACACCGTGAACAAGAAGTGCGTCAACGACCCCGTCGCGGCGACCGGTCAAGCGTGCACGCCTTCCGACAAGTGCAAGGTGGTGGGGTCGGGCAGCTGCAGCGCGGGCGTGTGCGGCGGCGGGACGGCCAAGGACTGCAGCAGCACGGGCAACCTCTGCAACACAGGCACTTGCAACGCAACGACGGGTGCTTGCGTCGCCGTCCCCAAGCTGGACGGCACCGCGTGCGACGCTGACGCCAATGCCTGCACCACCAACGACTCGTGCAAGACCGGCAAGTGCACCGCCGGACCGGTGAAGACGTGTCCGGGCGACACCTGCAACCTCGGCACCTGCACCCCGGTGACCGGCGCCTGCGGCTTGAAGGCCAAGGCGGACGCAACCCCGTGCAACGACGCCAATGTCTGCACGGCCGTGGACCTCTGCGGCGGCGGTTCGTGCGTGGGAGGTGCCCCGCCAGCCTGCGACGACCTCGCCAAGAATGGCGCAGAGACCGACGTCGACTGCGGCGGGACCGCGGTCTGCGGTGCCAAGGCGTGCCAAGCCTGCGCGGAGGGCGACGGCTGCAAGGTCGCCTCGGACTGCGTCACGCTGCGGTGCGTCTTGGGCAAGTGCGCGACGCCCACCTGCTCGGACGGCGTCAAGAACGGCACCGAAGAGGGGGCCGACTGCGGCGGCCCGTGCGTGATGTGTCCCAGCCTGTTCCTGGTGGCGGGCGGTCCCGACTCCTTCGCTGCGCGTCTCATCGCCGGTGGCACCTGGCAGAAGTCCAACTTGGGCGTGCCGTCCACCGACGGCGTCTCGGTCGCGATGCTGGGGGTGGCCGGCGCTGGCACCGCGGTCGCCGTGCTGCGGTACTCCAAGTCTTCGGATCCACAGCAGGACTCTGTGCAGTATTCGGTCTTCTCCAACAAGACGTGGGCCGCACCGAAGGCGATGGCGGGCGGCCACCTCACGGTGTCTGCCCCTGCCCTGACCGGAGGCGCCGGCAAGGCCTATCTCGTGTTCTTGAACGACAGCTTCAAGTATGAATTCGCTCAGTTCGATGGGAGCGCCTGGTCTGCGCCCGACGCCGTCGGACTGCCGCAGCAGGGCGGAGTGGTCGCCGCTGCGATGGCGTTCAAGACCGGGAAGCTCTCCTCCGCGTTTGTCGCCGACGACTCGACGCACGGCCTGATGTCGATCGACAACGACGGTGGCTGGGGCGACCCCGTGACGATTGCCGATACCTTCAACGTCGCAATTCCGCCCACACTTGTGGTTCCCACCAGCGGCCCAGACTTGATGGTGACCGCTGTGCGTGCGAACCAACACGTGGCCTTCGGCACGCGAAAGGACGGGGTGTGGTCGTCCGCCGTCGATGTCAGCAACGCGACGACGAGCGACCGGGTGTCGCTGGCGGCAGCCTACGGTCTGGTGGCCGCTGCGTATCGCGGTCCCGGCGGCAAGGTGTTCGTCACCGTCTGGTCCAGCCTGGTCGGCAACTGGACCATCCCCGCCACGGTCGGCAGTCCGGCGGCCATCGCCATCGGAACTCCCGCCATCGCACCCGGGCTGGCGGGCACATGGGAGGTGGCTTGGGTCGCTCCCGACGGCTCTGTCTACCACTCGTCGCTGGTCGATGCGGTGTGGAGCAAGCCCGTGCTGGTGGGGACCAACGCCGTCTCGGTCGCGCTGATCCGCGGCGGGTAGACCAAGTCCGCGGGTTGCCGTCAAGGGTCCGCGGGTTGCGTCGGGCCGGCTGGCGTGTCGGCCGCGCGCGCGCGCAGCGCCTCGAGCATCCACGCGTCCGCCGGTTCCAGAAGACCCGTTCGCTGCAATTCCTCGGCAATCGCGAGTGCTTCGACCCAGTGACCGCCACCGCCGGGCAGCTCGGCCAGCTTGGCGTGCGAGATGATCAGGTCGCGCCGCGCCTGCACGCTGGCGGGATAGGCGCGGGCCAGCCGCAGGGCGATCTCCAGGCACTCCTGAAACGCGACCCGGGCCGCCTCGACCTCGTTCGCCGCCAGCAGCACCTCGCCCCACCGCTCCAGCCCCACGCGCAGGTCCCGCTGCGCCTG
>CAYURO010000047.1:0-26746 GCA_964447285.1 uncultured Enterobacteriaceae bacterium
CCGGCGCCGCCGCCGCGCCGCCGCTGCCCAAGCCGCCGGCCTCCAGGCCCCCGGCGCCCAAGTCCGCGCCCCCCGCGGCCCTCAAGCGTCCGCCCAGTGGGCCCGCACCCGCCGCCCCCGGTGCCCCTGCCGTGCCGGCACTGCCCAAGCCTCCGACATCCAAGCCGCCGGCGCCCAGATCCGCGCCCCCCGCGGCCCGCAAGCGCCCGCCCACGCCCGCGTCGTAGGGCCAGCAGACCAGCCCGCACATCGGCTCAGGCGGTGACGCCGACCCTCAATTGTGCTAGACGCGCCCCGGCGCGGCCGGTCCCTTTCGGCCTCCACGGAGCTTCCCATGTGCGGCGTCGTCGGTCTTGTCTACGAAAAGCATCGCCCTGACCTCGGCCGCATCGCCGCTGAGCTCTTGAAAACCCTCGAATACCGCGGCTATGACTCGACCGGCGCGGCCATTCAGGGCCACGGCGAGGACGTCTGGTTGGGCAAGGGCGTCGGCGCGCCGTCGGTGATGGTCCACACGCTGGGCATCGTCGACCGGCCGGGCCAGATCCTGTGTGGCCAGGTGCGGTGGGCGACGTTCGGCGCGGTGACCGACGCGAACAGCCAGCCCCACGCCGTGCGCTGCAAAATCGCCATGTATGGCGCGCACAACGGCAACGTCACGAACTGCGACGCGCTGAAGATGTGGCTGACAGACGAGGGCCACCGCGTGCTGTCGGACAACGACGGCGAGATGGTCGTGCACACGGTCGAGCACTATTTCGCTCGCGAGATCGGCGAGCTGCCCGTGGACCGCCAGCGCGACCCCGCCAGCCGCCGTGCCTGCATGCGCACCGCCTTGGTGGCCGCCGCCGCACGACTGGAGGGCTCGTTCGCCGCCGTGGTGGTCGATCCCGTCAGCCGCTGCGCGTGGGCCGTCAAGCAAGGCTCCAGCCTGTACTTCGGCATCGGCCGCGACGACATCGGCGGGCGCTTTGCCGTGGCGTCGTCGGACCTGTCGTCGGTGCTGAAGCTGACCCGTGTGGTTGTGCCGATGCTGGAAGGCGAGTTCATGGAGTTCGACGCGCAGGGCCATCGCCTGTTTGCCGTGTGCGACAAGACGGTGCAGACGCCGACCGGTGCCAACAAGCAGGTCGCGGGTCAGTCGCTGGAGCGTGCCCCGGTCCGCAGCCGTCTGCGCGCCAAGGACACGGCGCTGGTGCCACCTTTCGAGACATTCATGGACCAGGAGATCTCGGCGCAGGAAGAGACCTGTCGCGCGGTGATTCGGCTGTTCCAGGGCGGCAGCGAGTCGGCTCAGGGCTTCAAGCCCGTGCTGGAGACGGCGCCCGAGGCGACCACCGACGGCCTGTGGCAGCACCTCGAAGCCCTGCGCGACGAGTACGCCGACGAGCTGATTCGCCAGCGCTTTCACGAACTGGTCGACGACGCGGGCTTTCGCGCGCTGCTGGCGACCGTACCGGCGAAGCTGCGGGCGAACGGCGACGAGCTGCCGGCAGAGCGCGTGGCCGATACCCTGCACTCGTCGGAAGCCGGCTTCTTGACCGACCTGTTGCCGATGGCGCGCGACGCCGCCGACGTCTTGGCCGTGCGGGTGCTGGACGCGCTGCTCGAGGGCGACGAGGCCACGGAACTGGCCCAGGCGATTGCGAAGTTCACGGAGTACTCGGCAGATGCACTGTCGCGCGGCGGGCGCCTGTTCGTGGTCTGCTGCGGCAGCTCGTACAACGCAGCGCGGGCGGCGGCGCTGTTCTTCAACGAGCTGGCGCGCACCGACCTGGTGCCGTTGCTGCCCGGCGAGTTCCGCGAGCGCATCACCCGGTCCTTGCGCGACGGCGACATGCTGATCGCCGTGAGTCAGAGCGGCGAGACCAAGGACCTGATCGACGTGATGAACGACACCATCGCGTCGGGCTGCGACATCAAGCGCATCGGTATCGTCAATAACGTCAACTCGACGCTGGCCATCGAGAAGTCGGACCTGGTGATCCCGTTGCGGTGCGGTCCCGAGATCGCGGTGCCAGCCACCAAGAGCTTCATCAACCAGATGGCGGTGTTCTACTGCCTGGCCCTGCATTTCGCCGAACACCGCAGCCGCACGACCCAGCTGGCGCAGGCCGAACGCAACGTGTGGACCCAGGAACTGGCGCTTCGCCGCGAGAAGCTGCCCAACCTGCCGTCGCTGCTGCGCGCGGCTTTCGATGCGACCCAGACGGAAATCGAGGAGGCGGCGCAGCTGCTGTGCCTCAAGCCCTCGATCCATCTGCTGGCGATTCGCATGACGGCGCTGGCTCGTGAGGGCGCGCTGAAGATCCGCGAGGTGGTGCTGAACCACGCCGAGGGCTTTGAGGGCTCGGAGTTCAAGCACGGCCCCAACACGATCCTGGGCTTCAACACGATTCTGGGGCCGCAACAGGTCGACGCGCTGCTGCGGGCGGTCGGGCAGGTGATTGACGGGTTGGTGCAGAAGGCAACGGCCGCGGGCATGGGTCCCGACGCGCACCATCGGCTGATCCAGGCAGTGACCGATGCGGTGTTCTCGCCCACGCCGAGGGCCTTTGCGCTCACGCCCGCAGAAAAGGCCTTGTTCGACGCGGCGTTGGACCGACAAGAGCTGGTGCGCCAACTGTACGCCGACTATCCGCTGATCTACCTGACGGGTCCCGACGAGCGCGACGTGGCCCTGCTGGTCTCGCAGATCAACACCCACAAGATCCGCGGCTCGTCGACCATCGTGATTGCCGAGGACCACCCGGCGCTGCGTCAGGCGGCCGGCAAGCCGCCCGTCGATAACCCCGTGTATCGCAGCGTGTACATCCCGCTGCCGCGCACCGACGACACGCTGATGGCGGTGTTTTCTGCGACCATCGTGCTGCAGCGGCTGGCCCTGCGCATGAGCTTGCTGAAGATGCAGTATCTGGACCGGCTGGGCATCCAGGACCACGGCGTGCACCCCGACGTGCCCAAGAACGTCAGCAAGTCGATTACCGTCGATTAGATTTGGTGCGTGCGGGATTGCCGTTGGTTGGGTCGGGACGGGCCTCTGGCCTGTCAGGTTCCACACTGGCGGCGAATCGAACTGGATCGGGCCCGCGCACTCGCAAGCTTGGGCGAGGGCCCGGGTTTCACGCCGCCGAGGGAAGGTCCAGCGTCAGGTGGCCCAGGTCCGCACGGTCCCGCGCGTGCTCGAAGGTCAGGGCCACGACCTCGCCGTTGGCGTCCAGATCGATCAGGGTGCGTGGGTCCAGGTCGCGGGTTTCGACGGCTGCCTCTGCGCGCAGCTCGATGTAGAGGGTGTCGGTGTCGGGGAAGTAGCTGATCTTCATGACTCGAACCCCCGATCGAAGCATGCGTTGTGCACCGTTTCCCCATCTTCCAGCAGCACGACTCGCAGAACCTTTCCGCGGGCCTCTGCGATGCGTGCCCACCGGCGGATGCGACCGTCTGGTTGGACCTGCTCGCGGACGGGCGAGGTGACGGCCTGTTCGATCCACCGCCAGTCGATGCCGACCCGGTCTGGGCGCTGGCGCGTGTACAGGAAGTACGGCGTGCACTTCATGATGGCTTCCGCTGTCCTACCGACGAGCCGGAAGCAGGCGCCTCGGGCAGGGTAGGGACTCGATGTGGGAGTGGTCAAGGAGTGCCCGAGATTCGGCACTTGGACGGACGGATTGCACCGGGCGTGCCAATCGGAGATCGCCGAAATTATCGTGGGTTGAGGATGATCTGGGCGCGAGGTTCGGCGGTCTCAGCGGTCTCGAGACGGGTCTCGGTGAGACCGGTGCGGTTGCGACGCGGCCACGGGACAATTCACGACCGCGGGCACTCGCCGCGCGCGGCAGCCCGACAGCCGGTCCGGAGAGTTTCTCTCCCCACTCCGCCAGCGAGAGCACCGAACACATAGACAACACTAAGGAATGTGGGGGGAGTGGCACGGAAACGCCAGGGAGCGGCGCAGAAAGGTGTCAGGTGTCTAGTCCTGACACCCGCACCACGGTGGAAGCGGTCGACGTTTGGACCGGGCGCGCCCCTCCCCGGCTGCCGCCCGCCCCTCCCCATTGCGTGATCTTTCGGCGCGTTGGGTGATTTCGCAGGCGCAATAGGGCGGGGCTCTCGATTCGCCGGCGACACCGCGCACTACACCGCGCCGCCCGGTCGAGAGATTTCCCCTCCCTATTCCGCCAGCGAAACCACAGAACGCATCGAGAACACGACGGAATGGGGAGGGGAAAGGCGCGGCAGCGCTGGGGAGGGGCGCGCAAGACCACGGCATCAGGACAGATTCTTGGAGAGGTGACCCATCATGGGCCCTGCGTGCGGGTCTGGACGGGCTCGACCGACCGGGTCCTGAGGATCGCGAAGCCAACCGGCCGCACTGAAATCCGCCCAGCCTGGCGACCCGATTGACGGCAGCAACCCGAGGGCGCAGCGTCCCGGCCCTGACTTGGGCCACGGAGACGAGACGATGCGGCAAGTCCGATGGGCGATAGCGACGATGCTTGTGCTGGCGGTGGTGGCGTGTGGCAGCACCGTTGGCGGTGGTGCGGCAGGCGGTAAGTCGATGCTGGGCGAGTCGTGCGCTTCGACGGCGGACTGTGCGGGCGTGCTGCGCTGCATCGACCTGAAGTGCACGGAAGTGGATGCGGGCGGCACGGACACGAGCACGTCAGGCGATGTCGTGGGCAACGGCGCGAGCGTTCCGCCTTCGGGCATGGTCTTGATCCCGGCCGGGACGTTCTGGATGGGGTGCAACGCGGCCAAGGACGGCGGCTGCAACGCTGACGAGAAGCCACAGCACAAGGTGACGTTGTCGGCCTACTACATCGACCTGAATGAGACGACGGTGGGTGAGTACAAGGCGTGCGTGGACGCGAAGGCGTGTTCCGCACCGAGCGTGGTGCAGCCGGCGCAGCACGCGACGTACCCTGGCCTGACGAACAACCCGGTGAACTTCGTGAATTGGGCGCAATCACAGGCGTTCTGCAAGTGGCGTGGCTTGGGGTACGACCTGCCGACCGAGGCGCAGTGGGAGATGGCGGCACGCGGAAGTTGCGAGAAGAACGGGAGTACGGCAGGGGACCCCGCCTGCGCCACGGCGATGCGGACGTACCCGTGGGGCGAGGTGACGGCGACGTGTAGCTTCGCGGTGATGGATGGCAACGGCGGGTGGGGGTGCGGGACAAACGCGACGTGGCCGGTGGGACAGAAGGCAGCGGGCGACAGCCCGTATGGCCTGCACGACATGGCGGGCAACGTATGCGAGTGGAGCCGGGACTGGCAGGCTACGTACCCGGGGGAGGCGCAGACGGATCCTGTGGGTCCTGACGCCTCCAATCGGGTCTATCGTGGCGGCGGCATCTACGCCGTCGCTGGCTACCTGCGGTCGGGCAATCGCGAGCCCGACGCCCCGTCCGCCTCCTACTCCGACCTTGGCCTGCGCTGTGTCAGGTCTTCGTTCTGATCCCCTGTTCCTCTGAAAGGCCTCGCGGTCGTTTTGCCGTTCAAACGTTTGTACGAGGCGCGGAACACCCCGATAGCAGGGCACAAAAGGTCATCGAATAGGGCTTGGGTGGGGGCGGTTGAGGCGCGCCCCGCCCTACATATCCTTGGCGTTGCTGGGGAAGGACCGTCCGCCGCCCCACAGGAAGCGCAGCGCGCCGCCGCCTCCCTTGCCTCCGGTGCCGTTGGGGGTGTCCCAACCTCCACCGCCGCCGCCGCCGAAGGCTCCGCCGGCTCCGCCGGGGCCGCCTTGCGAGCCTGCGGAACCAGCCGCACCTCCAGAGCCGCCCCCGCCCGCTGCACCGTTCAGCGCCGTGCCGGATGCCTGTGCCTGACCGTTCGGGCCCAAGCCCTGCAGGCCGACGCCGCCGCCCGCGCCTGCTCCGAAGTCGTTGCTGCCGTCGCCTCCCGCGCCGCCGCCCCCTGCGCCCGCGTTGCCGATGACCATCTCGGTGCCGCCTGCGCCGCCTGCGCCCGTGTAGCCGCCCGCGCCGCCGCCGCCTGAGCCGCCGCTGGCCCCTGAGACGCCCGAGCCGCCGCCGCTGCCGCCACCGGTTTGCAGAGGCAACGCGGTGACATTGGCCTCGCCACCTGCCACGCCCGGGCCGGCCATGCCGCCGCCGCCGGAACCTCCCGCCGCTCGCAACAGGACCGTCGCGCCGCGCCGCAGCTCGGTGGCGCCGCCTTCCTTGCCGCTGGCCGAGTGCGAGCCAGGGTCGCCTCCCGCGCCTACCACCAGCGTCAGGATCTCGCCGGGCGTGACGGGCACCGAGTTGGCGAAGACCAGTGCGCCGCCGCCGCCGCCACGTCCGCCGTTGCTGTCGTCGGTGCCGCCACCGCCACCACCGCCTGCGCCGACGCCCAGGACCGCGACCTTGGACACGCCGGCGGGGACCTCCCACAGGACGGTGCCGGACGAGGTGAACTGGGCCTGTCCGGCGGGCGGCTCGCAGTCTGCCTCGCAGCCGTCGCCGGGGGTGTTGTTGCCGTCGTCACAGCCTTCGCCCGAGTCGACGATCTTGTCGCCGCACTTGGGCTTGATGCACGTCAGGCGGCACTTGTCGGGCGCGTTGCCGTTGTTGCCGCCGTTGTCGCACTCCTCCGTCACCTCGAGGATGCCGTTGCCGCAAACGCGCAACACGACCGTCAGCCACTTGCCGACGCACAGGAAGAACTCGTCGGTCTTGCTGTCGACGTAGGCCTGACCGTAGTGGGCGGCGTCGCAGGCGAACGGCGGGCCGGACGACACGGGCAGCTTCACGCCACCGGTCAGCAGCAGGTTGCCCTTGGACTCGACCTTGGCTGACGACAGGGTCTCGACCGTGACCGAAAACGCGTCGATGGCGCCGTCAGAGCTGTTGTTCAGGTACTTGCCGTCGATCGCCTGCAACCGCCACTTTCCCTTCGGGTTCTTGCCCACCCAGGTCGTCAGGTCACCGCTCAGCGTCTTCGATGGGGTCGGGAAGCTGGTCTTCAGCGCGTCACCCGCCTTGCCCGTCTTGTCATGCAGCAGGTACTGGGTGTTCGCGGGGTCGAACAGAACGACCTGCACCGTACTCAGGTCCGAGTTGGTCACCTCGACCGTCACCGTCAGCTTGCGCGCCGTGCCCAGGTCCGGCACGTCGACCTCGGCAGTGGCCCCCAGCGGGTTGTTGTCGGGCAGGCCGATGGGCAGCTTGGTGGCCGACACAACCTCGACAAACTCGTTGGACAGCAGGTTGTTCGAGACCTCGTTCAGGCCATCCGGGGGCAGGCCACCCGACACGCAGTCGTACGAGCCGTCGGCCTTGAAGCCCTGCAACACCAGCCCCGTCCCACACGCCTTGCCCAGCGCCGGTGCGCCCAGCAGGTCCGCATAACTTCCCGACGTGGCGACCTTGGCCAGACTCGCGGACTTGGCGTACGGCAGCAGCGACGGCGCGCCCGACAGGTCGGCATACGCACCCGTTACCGCGACGTCGGCCAGGTCGGCGGCCTTGGCAAACCCCGCAAGCGCCGCCGGGTCGATCATTTGCGCCGTCACACACCCCGAGCACAGCAGCGACTCAGCGGCGCCCGCCCGCCACGCGAAGGGCACGCCCAGCAGCGGCTTGCGCGGCAGCTCGGGCTCGTTGCTGACCTGCACGCCCAGCCAAGGCGCCTGCAACCCCGCGAACACCTTGGGATCGATCGGCGTCAGGCTACCCAGCAAATGCGAGAATGCGCCGCCCTTGACCTGCACGCCGACCGAGACCTCTTTCCACACCGAGGCCGCGCTGTCCGCCGCCTGGTAAAGGCTGAAGGTGACGACGTATTCGCCATCGGACGCCGGACCGCCGCCGCCTGTCGTCAGCAGCCCCTCGACGGTGGTGGTCATCGGCACCGAGCCGACCGAAGACGCGGGCGCCAGCAGGGCAAGGCAGGCGACGAGCAAGGTCGCACTGGAGCGCAGGCAACGGGGCATGTGGGGACTCCATCGGGACAATGGGGGGCGAAGGCGGACGCCGCGGCCGCGCCACCGTATCCCTGCCGCGCGCCGGGGGCAACTGGACGGCGCGGACCGCCTGCGACTCGCCCGTTGCCGCCAGACCGCCCCGCCCCTACCATGGCCCGGGTCGCCCATCTCCGCGACGTGTCTGGACTTCCCAATGAAGCTTGGCCTGTTTGTCCACCCTGCGTGCCTGCCCACCGCACTTGCCGCCCTGACCGCGCTGCTGCTGGCCTGCGGGGCTGACCCCACCCCTGACGAGGACGCCGACATCGCCATCGACCTCGCGGGCCAGCTCGACGTGGGCGACACCGCGAGCTTCGACACCTGTCCGCCGCCTGCAGTGCCGCCGGGACAGGTGCGGGTGCGCCCCATCGCCTGCGACGCCGACGTGGTGGTGGGTTTTCGGGCGGCCGCGCGCGTCGGCGACTTGGTGTTCGAGAACGCGAGGTCGCGCTTCGTGTTGCGCACCGGAGCCCATGGCACCGCAATGGCCGGGCTGGTCGGCGGTGACCTGGTGGACGCCGTGCTGGTGGGGCCCGACGGCAAGCAGCAAGGGGTCGACAGTCTTCGGGAAATCGTGCCGCTGGTCGGCTTCTGGATGGTGCAGCCGCAGCACATCGACGTGATCTCGGACGGCCATGACGGCGCTGCGCGGGTGCGCGTGTCGGGGCCGCTGACGCCCATGCCCACCGTGTACGCCTTCCTGATGCTGTCGGCGCCCGCGGCGGAAGTGACCCACGAGTACGTCCTGTACCCCGACACGCCCGCCATCGAGATCCGCACGACGGTGACGCCGACCCTTGGCAAGGACCTGTCGACCATCGTCGCCGACGCGACCTTCTGGGGTGGCGAGGTGGCGCTGTATCGGCCGACGGCGGGGTTCGGCGCTCCCGCAACCGGCGTTGCCGTGACGACGCTTGGCTTTGCGCGCACCTATGCCAACGATCTGGTGTTGCCGTATGCGCTGAAGTACGAGGCGCCGGTCTCCAGCATCAACACCGCGGGACTGCAGGCGTTCGTGCTGACCAGCCCGCCGCACGCGCAGCCCCGGACCTATGTGCGGCGGCTGGCGGTTGGCGGCGTCGGTGGGCCGGATCTGGCGGGGGCGATGGCGGCGGCGCAACAGCCTGACGCGCCGCATGTGGCGTTGCAGGGCGTGGTGCTGGGCATGTGGCCGGGCATCGAGGTCGAGCTGCTGGACGACAAGAACGGTCCGCTGACCCGCTGTTTGCCCAGTGCCGACGGTGCGTTTGCGTGTCCGGCGCCACCGCAGGCGGTCGCTGCGCGCACGCTGTGGGTCGGCAACGGCAACGGCGAGACCGGGGGGCTGGACCAGGTGGACGCCGGGTCGAAGAAGCCTCTGCTGCCCGCAGGCCCGGGTCAGGTCAAGGTCACGCTGTCGGCGCCTGCGCCCGCGCGGCTGAAGGTGGCGGTGACCGACGCCGCCAAGCAGCCGATTCCGTTTCGCTTTACCGCACAGGCGGTCCAGCCGACCGGCCTGGTCGAGCGCACCTTCCACGGTACCGACGGCGCCGCGACCTTCCTGATGCCCCCCGGCAAGTGGAACGTGTGGCTGCACCACGGCCCCGAGTGGAGCGAGCACAAGACGCAGGTCACGCTGGTGGCGGGGCAAGAGACCAGTCTTTCTGCACAGCTACAGCATGTGGTCGACACCGACGGCTGGCTGGCCATGGACTCGCACGTGCACGCCGAGCACAGCGCCGACAGCGTCGTGCCCAACCAACTGCGCCTGCGCGACGCCCTGGCCGAGGGCATCGACTACGCCATCGCCACCGACCACGACCACGTCACCGACTACCGCCCGTGGCTGAAGGCAAGCGGACTGGAAGGGCGCGTGACGATTGCCAGTGGCGTCGAGGTCAGCACTGCGCACCTGGGCCACTTCGCCGTGTGGCCGATCCAGCCCGACCCGAACCTGGCGGCGGGCGGCGCAGTGGCGTGGTTCGGCAAGGAGGCCGAAGACCTGCTGGCCGAGATGCGCGCTGGCGACCCCAAGCGCGTGCTGCAGTGCAACCACCCGCGCGGCTCGCAGTCCTATCTGGACGGCATCGACTACGACCCCGCCAAGACGCCGGACAAGCTGCTGGCGTTTGACGCGATGGAGCTGATCAACGGCAAGCGGTTCGACGACACGACCGAAGTCCTTGGCGATTGGTACGGACTGTTCGCGCGCGGCCTGCGCATCACAGGCGTTGGCTCCAGCGACACGCACACCCTGTCGGCCGGCATCGGGCGGGGCCGCACCTGGGTCTGGCTGGGCAAGGACGACCAAGGCGAATGGCGCGATCGACAAGGGAAATTTACCCCGGCCGAGGTGGACCAGCGTCTGAAGGCCGGACACGCCGTGGCCAGCACGGGGCCGCTGTTGGTGCTGACGCTGTTGGGCCCCGAGGGAGAGGCGGCGATGGTGGGCGAGCTGTTGCAGCTGCCACCGGGAACCAAGGTCACGGTGCGGGCGACGGTTCAGGCGACGCAGTGGCTGCCGCTGGGGACGCTGGAGGTCGCCGCCGACGGCGTGGTCGCAGCGAGCAAGT
This sequence comes from uncultured Enterobacteriaceae bacterium, assembly GCA_964447285.1. Lineage (GTDB taxonomy): Bacteria > Myxococcota_A > UBA9042 > UBA9042 > UBA9042 > CAJBNH01. The sequence goes on from CAYURO010000047.1 coordinate 10,522, forward strand.
CGGTCGCCGACACCCCGCTGGTGGCCGGGCGGCGTCAGGCGGTGCTGGAGACCGAGACGACGGTCGGCGCGCTGGGCTCGTCGCAAGTGCGCTGGACGGCGGTGCTGCGACCCGGGGCCAACCCCACCAGTCCGGGGCAGGTGCGGCCGGTGTGGGCGATAGCGAACCCGGTGTTCCTGACGGCGAAGTGACCGGCCCGCTTGTCGGCAGCAGACAGAATCGGCAGTCTTGACGCGGCTTTGACGATGCTCACCCGCAAGGAGTCCCGCCCATGCGCCACCGCCTGACCCTTCTGCCGCTGACCCTGCTGACGCTGGGTGCCTGTGGCGGTGCCCAACGTTTCGATGACGCCCTTAGCCCGGAACGGCTGCAGGCCGCCCGCCAAGGCGAAGTCGCCGGCCCCGCGGACGTTTCCCCGACCCAGCTGCCCGCGGATCTGCGCCAGGCCGTCGACGAGCTGACGCGCGCCGCACAGTCCGGCACGCTGCCGCCCAACGACGAGTGGCTGTCCAGCAAGGCGATTCGGATTCAGGCGAAGAAGGGAGACCAGGACCACTCCCCCGTCACCGCGCAACAGCTGGCCGAGTGGCTGGCGCTGGCGCCCGCGCGCATCGTGCGCAACGGCAACACGGTGACCTTCGCGCTGCCCGACGCCAAGCCGCCGATGGCGCTGTACTGGTACCGCGAAGAAGCCGGCTGGCGACTGGACCCGCTGTACACGCCGCCCTACGCCGAGGCAGACGCGGGCGACAAGGTGCCTGAGAACACGCCGATCTCGCTGCAGCAGGCCCTCGACGGGTTGCCGGGGCAGGGCGCGCGGGTCGAGGCGACGCTGTTGACCTCAGGCGGCGAGCTGAAGTGCGTGCTGCACCCGGAGGCGGCACCGCGGACGGTGGCGAATTTCGTAGGGCTGGCGCGGGGGTTGCGGGCCTTCAAGGACGGCGCGAAGTCCACCGACCCCAAGGCTGGCGTGTGGCGCAAGCGGCCGTTCTTCGAGGGGCTGACCTTTCACCGCATCGTCCCGGCCTTCGTCATCCAGGGCGGCGACCCGGAGGGCAGCGGCGAGGGCGGTCCCGGCTATGCGCTGGTCGACGAGTTCTCGCCCCAGCTGCGCTTCGACCAGTCGGGAGCCTTGGGTATGGCCAACGGCGGGCCGAACACCAACGGCAGTCAGTTCTTCATCACCGAGGCGCCGACCACCTGGCTGAACGACCGCTATTCGATCTTGGGCCGCTGCGAGCCCCTGGCGTTGGTCCGCGAGCTATCGTCGGCCCCGACGCTCGCCACCGAGCCCAGTCGCCCCACCGACCCGGTGCGGATACTGACGGTGACGTTCCGGCGCGTGCCTTGAGTTTGGCGGGGCGGGCAGGCTCCCCTACCTCTCGCCCACCGCAGTCACCCGAATCACCGGCCCATCGTGCCCATGCGGCAGCGGCTGGGTCAGGTCGATTTCCGCGTCCACAAACCAGCCCGTCTCGCCTTCCTCGCTGCGCAACGTCTGGCTGGTCTCCCACACGCGGAAACCGGTCTCGCGCAGCACCGTCTGGCTGCCCAAGCGCGCCGCGTGGTCGAACACCAGCTGCCCGTGGGCGTCGTGGAAGGGCCGCATCGCCTCTGCAAAGCGTTCCGGCGGCCACGGGTCGTCGTCTGCCTGGCGCACCGACAGGGCCGCCTCGTCGTACTCGCCCAGCGACAACGCCTTGACCAGCCTGTGGATCTCGGCCCGCAGCCGCGCCTGGAACACCTTGCGGTCCTTGGCGATGTCGACCGGCCTGGGCGGTGCCTGCAGGTCCTCCAGACGGGTGATGCGCTCGCCGCCCAGACGCTCCCACTCCTCGACCAGCGACGAGTCGACCCGCGCCAGCACCGCGCGCAGAAAGCCGACGGCGTCGAACACGGCCTCGCTTTTGTACTCGTCGGGCACGTTCTGCACCAACGTCTTGTACGCCTGGGTCAGGTACCGCAGCAGCAGCCCCTCCATCGGCTCCAGGTCGTACTCGCGCACGTAATCGTCAAACGAAACATAGAAGTCGACCATCTCGCGCGCAATCGCCTTGGGGCGGATCGCCTCGTTCTCCAGCCACGGATGCCGCTCGGTAAACGCGTTGAACGTGTCGTAGATCCACTCGGCGTTGGGCTTGGGCCAGGTCACGCCCTCCAGCAGCTCCATCCGCTCGTCGTACGGCACGCCGTCGGCCTTCAACGCCGCGACCAGCTTGCCCTTTTCCTTGCTGGTCTGGCGCTGCAAAATCGGCCGCGGGTTCTCGAGGATCGACTCGACCACCGTCAGGACGTCGAGGGCGTGGGTCTCGAGCTGCGCGTCCAGCTTGGGCACGGCGTCGACCAGATACAGCGACAGGGTGTGGTGCAGCGAGAAGTCCTTCTGCAGCCCCTCGGCCGCGAACACGTCGCAGCCCGGCTCGCCCACCCGCGGCACCACCTCGACCAGCCCGGCCTTGCGCAGCGCCCGGAACAGCCGCGCCAGATCCCGCCGCAACCGCTGCTGCACCGCCGGCCGCTCGTGGCTCTGGCCGATCAGCTCGCATAGCACCCGCAACCCGCCGCCGCGCCTGGGCTCTTCGCGCCGCAGCAGCGTCATCAGCATCCCGAGCTCGACCTTGAACACGGACTCCAGCGCCTCGGCGCGACCTCCGACCAGCTTCTCGAACGTCTCTTTGGTCCAGTGGGCATAGCCGAAGTCCGGCGGCTTCTTCTTGACGAAATTCTTCTTGCCCGCCCCGGCCTTGCCCTCGGCGCGGCGGTTCTCGATCACGTGCTCGGGCGCCTGCACGACCACCCAGCCCTTGTCGTCAAAGCCCTTGCGTCCCGCGCGACCCGAGACCTGCTGGAACTCGCGCACCGACAGGATCCGCGTGTTTTCGCCGTCGAATTTGCACAGCTTGGAAAACAGCACCGTGCGCAGGGGGATGTTGATGCCCACGCCCAACGTGTCGGTGCCGCAGATGACCTTCAGCAGGCCCTGTTGCGCCAGCTTCTCGACCAGCAGCCGGTAGCGCGGCAGCAGACCCGCGTGGTGCAGGCCGATGCCGTGGCGCACGAACCGCTCGACCTGACGGCCATAAGGGCTGGCCCACTTTTCGCCGTGTAGGGCGGCCGCGATCGCCCGCTTTTCGTCCTTGCTGCACACGTCGACCGACATCAGGTTCTGCGCCGACTCGGCGGCGTCGGCCTGGCTGAAGTGGACCAGGTACACGGGCGCGCGGCCGTGCTTCATCAGGTCGGCCACGGTCTCGTGGATCGGCGTTTCGCGGTACTCGAACTCCAGCGGCACCGGGCGCAGTGTCGAGGTCACGCACGACACCTTGTGGCCGGTGCGCTCGAACAGCGACTGCTCGATGGCCGTCGTGTCGCCCAACGTCGCAGACATCAGCAGAAACGTGGTCTTGGGCAGCGTCAGCAGCGGTACCTGCCACGCCATGCCGCGGTCACGGTCGGCGTAGTAGTGAAACTCGTCCATCACCACGCAGTCGATCGGGGCGTCGTCGCTGGGCTGCAGCGACATGTTCGACAGGATCTCGGCGGTGCAGCACACGATCGGCGCCTGGCGGTGGATGCTCGCGTCGCCCGTGAGCATGCCCACGTTCTCAGAGCCGAATTCGCGACACAGGTCGAAGAACTTCTCGCTGACCAACGCCTTGATCGGCGACGTGTAGAACGAGACCTCGCCCCGGCACAGCGCGCGAAAGTGCGCCGCCGTCGCGACCAGCGTCTTGCCCGAGCCGGTGGGGGTGGCGAGGATCACGTGCCGGCCCGCCATGACCTCGAGCACGGCCTCTTCTTGCGCCGGATACAGCTCGAGACCCTTGTCGGCGACCCAGTCCAGAAAGGCGAGCAGGATGTCGTCGTTGGTGCAGCCGGGCGGAGGCATGCGCGCGCCCAGCCCCACGACGGGCTGTGCTGCGGGAGCGGTGTCGGCCACGGGAAGTCCTTGTGTTACGGTCGCTTGGGGCTCTTGGCGACGCCGCGTTCGAAGCCGCCTTTGTCGCCGTTCTTGCCCATGTCGCTCATGGTGCGCATCTGGGGCCTGGCGTCATTCTTCCGCAGCGTCTCTCGCAGGACCGGCTGGGTCACCACCGAGAACGACTTGACGAGCGGCAGCGTGGGAATCTCGGCGATGCCATCCACGACTTGGTCTTCGGTTGACGCGGGCTGCGCTTCGGTGGAATCGGGCTTGCGGGTCTCAGTCGCCATCGGGGCCCCCTTGCGGACGTGTGTCAGTCGGCAGTCTTGCCCGGGTTCGGCGGGCTGGCAATCACTTCCCGCCGGCGTCGATCCACTTCTGCGTAAACGTCGCCGCCGTCTCGTAGCTCTTCTCGACGTCGGCGACGATGAAGCCCTCGATCACGCCGCCCAGACCGAACATCTTGACGTTGACCAGGCCTTCGACCAGTCGCTCGACCTCGGCGCCGCGCTGGGCAAAGGTGATGGTGCCGCGGCTCTCGACCTTGTCGGTCATCACCGACGAGACGGTCTTCCAACTGGCCTTGCCGCTTCCGAATTCGTACTCGATGTGCTCGGTGTACTCGATCTTGGCCGCGCCCAGGATCTTGGCGACGGGCGCCGGGATCTCGCGCTGCGGGGCGATGCGCGACACGCGGGCGACGCGGCCGTTCTCGACGCGGCGGCTGACCAGCGTGCGTTCGAGCCCGACGGCTTTGCACAGCGCCATGTTGAAGGCTTCGTCGAAGAACATCGCCTCGTAGTCGGCCAGACTGACGTTGCGGAACCGGTGGACGCTTTTGAAGTTCATGGTGTCGCTCTCTCCCCGCCCCTTCCCCCAGGCGGTCAGGGGGCCGAACTGTGCCGGATGGTGGGGTTGGGGGCAAGAGGGTGGCGCCCCGCCCCGTCATCGGGTATGCAGCAGCCCCGCCCCGGTACAGTCAGGCGGCAGCCCCAGCCAGGAGATCAGGATGCGCAACGGCAAGACCCAGACCACGCTCGAGAAGCCCCAAGGCCTGCGACCGCTTGAGGAGAGTTTTCCCAGCTCCCGCAAGATCGAAGTGGGCGACCTGAAGGTGCCGGTGCGCGAGATTTCGTTGACCGACGGCACCTCGATCCAGGTCTACGACACCACCGGCCCCCAGGGCTGCGACGTGCGGACGGGCGTGCCCAAGCGCCGCGCCGAGTGGATCGCCAAGCGCAAGGGCGACAAGACGCCGACCCAGCTGTGGTATGCGCGCCAGGGCGTGATCACCGAAGAGATGCGGTTCTGTGCGATCCGCGAGGGCGTGGACCCGGAGCTCGTGCGCAGCGAAATCGCCCGGGGCCGCGCCATCATCCCCGCCAACATCCACCACCCCGAGCTGGAACCCGTGATTCTGGGGCGGAATTTCCTGACCAAGATCAACGCGAACATTGGCAACTCGGCGCTGCGATCCAGCATCGAGGAGGAGGTCGAGAAGCTGCAGTGGTCGATCCGCTGGGGCGCCGACACCGTGATGGACCTGTCGACGGGCAAGGACATCCACCAGACGCGCGAGTGGATCCTGCGCAACGCGCCGGTGCCGATTGGGACGGTGCCGATCTACCAGTGTTTGGAAAAGGTGGACGGCAAGGCGGCGGACCTGACGCTCGACCTGTTTCTGGAAACGCTGGAAGAACAAGCCCTTCAAGGGGTCGACTACTTCACCATCCACGCCGGCCTGCTGCTCGAGCACGTGCCCATGACGGCCAAGCGGCGCACCGGCATCGTCTCGCGCGGCGGGTCGATCATGGCGGGTTGGTGTCTGGCCCATCACCAGGAGAACTTTCTCTACACCGGCTTCGAGCGCATCTGCGAGTTGATGGCGAAGTACGATGTGGCGTTCTCGCTGGGCGACGGTCTGCGCCCCGGCTGCATCGCGGACGCCAACGACGCCGCGCAGTTCGGCGAGCTGAAGGTGCTGGGCGAGCTGACCAAGATCGCGTGGAAGTACGACGTGCAGGTGATGATCGAGGGCCCGGGGCACGTGCCGTTGCACAAGATCAAGGAGAACATGGACCTGCAGTTGGAGTGGTGCCACGAGGCGCCGTTCTACACGCTGGGGCCGCTGGTCACCGACATCGCGCCCGGCTACGACCACATCACGTCGGCCATCGGCGCGGCCATCATCGGCAGCATGGGTACGGCGATGCTGTGCTACGTCACGCCCAAGGAGCACCTGGGGCTGCCCGACCGCCAGGACGTGAAAGACGGCGTGATCGCCTACAAGATCGCCGCGCACGCCGCCGATCTGGCCAAGGGGCACCCGGGCGCCCAGGACCGCGACGACCTTTTGTCCAAGGCGCGCTTTGAGTTCCGGTGGGAGGACCAGTTCAACCTGAGTCTGGACCCCGAGACGGCGATCGCGCTGCACGACGAGTCGATGCCCGCACCGGCGGCCAAGACCGCGCACTTCTGCTCGATGTGTGGCCCGCACTTCTGCTCGATGCGCATCAGCCAGGACGTGCGCGACGCCGCCGCGGCGAAGGAGCTGGCCGAAGCCCAGGCCGGGATGCAGCAGAAGTCGGCCGAGTTCCTGCAGAAGGGTGGCGAGGTGTACCTGGCCGCGACAGACGCGGATATTCCAGTCCCTTGAGGGACTTCTTGAACGGTAGCCCATGGACTTGAGTCCAGGGGCCTTTGGGCGACGACCGTCGTCCGCAGCCGAGGCCCCGATGAGTCGCCCCTGGCCCCAAGCGTCCGAGTCGCTGCTGCTGCACACCCGCGTGTTCGACGTCCGGGCGATGCGTCGGCAGTCGCCGCGAGATGCAACCCTGCACGACTTCTACGTGATCGACGCCCCCGACTGGGTCAACGTGGTGGCCGTGACCGACGACGGGCAGCTGGTGCTGGTCGAGCAGTGGCGTCACGGGACGGGCGCGGTGACGCTCGAGATCCCCGGCGGCATGGTCGATCCCGGCGAAACGGCTCAGGAAGCCGCGATTCGTGAGCTGCGCGAAGAGACGGGCTATGAGGCGGCGTCCATCGAGCTGCTGGGCGTCGTGGAGCCCAACCCCGCCATCCAGTCGAACCGCTGCAGCACGTACTTTGCCAGTGGTTGCCGCAAGGTGGTGGACACCCACTTCGACGCGACCGAGGAATGCGTGCTGCGGTTGGAGCCGGTGGCGCGGGCGGCGGAGCTCGTGACCTCTGGCGAGATCAACCATTCGCTGGTCGTCGCCGGTCTGGGCTATGCCTGGCTGAAGGGAAAACTGCCTCGCTGACGGCTACTTGCACTGCGGCATGGCGGTCCGACTCGACCCCAGCAGGCCCAGCGACTCTGCGTCCTTCGCCCCTGCCAGTTTGGCCCCGATGGCCTTGAGCTGCTTCATGCCGCACACGGTCTGCAGCACCGAGATGATGGTGTAGCGGTCCTGCGTCTTCGCCGCCGGGTTGTCCCACTCGCCCGCCACCGCGTCGGCCACCTTCAAGTTCCCCTTCAGTTTCGGGTTCATGAACGACTCGAGCAGTGCGAGCCGGGCGACTGGCGACTCGGCCGTCTGCAACAGGCGCAGCTGCAGCTCGGCCGTTTCGTTCGGGTCCCACGGCTTGCCGGTGCGGGTCGCGATCTCGTTGGGCGCCATCACGAACACACAGCGGCTGACCTCGCGAATCACCCGGACCGACGTCAAGGTCCGCATGCTCTCTGCCACCTTCGCGACATTGTCGGGGTTGCGCGCCAGCACCGTGCACGAGCGGTTGGCCAGCCACACGCGGGTCGCAGGCGTGCCGGACACCATGGCCTGCGTCACGACGGTCTCGACCTCTGCCGCCAACTTGGTCTTGGCGTCGTCGTCGAGCGAAATCGGCGGCGACAGCGCCTGATCCAGTGCCTTGCCAGCGACTTGCACGGACTCCTCGCCTCGTTCGAACCAGCCCTCGTCGCGGGCTTGGGTCTTCGCGGTGGCCAGCGCCTCGAACGCCGCGTGCACGCAGTCCGTCACGTCTTGCGCGGTCTGGGGAGAGAGCAGCCGCTTGGCCTTCTCCAGCGGCGTCTCGGGCAGCGGCGCCGGCGCAGGGGCGGGGGCCGGGGCGGCCACAACGGGGGCAGTCGGCTGGGCAGGGGGCGGCGGGGCGTTCTTCTTGCAGCCCGACAGCGCGATGGCAGTCAGGGCCAGGCCAACGGCGGCGATGCGAAAGCGGTTCATGCGGGGCTCCTCGATGCGAGTGTGAAGGCCCCGCTTTGCCCCGGGACCCGGGCGAAGTCAAGGCCAACCGCCGAGACTCGTGGTCGAACCGGTTCCATGTGCCGTGCGGCGTTGCGGCCGCCCACAGACGGGCGCAAGGTTTCGCAACGCGTCGCACCGGCGCAACTGCTACAGTTTGCCCTCCCCCCCCCCAAGCCGACCGGAGCATTGGATGACAAGAGCCCTTTGGACCCTGACCGCCCTTGCGTTGTGGACCGGATGCAGCAGCGCCCAAGACGACGCCACGACCCCAACCGCCACCGCTGATGCGGCCACCGATACGGCCACAGGAGACGTGGCAGAAACCTCTGAAGCGACACAGGGTTCCGACGCCGACGCCTTGCCGACGCCGCAGTGGACCGCGGCCACCCACGGCAAGGGCACTGCGCCCAACTACGCCACCGTGTTGCCCACCGACACCGTGCAGCGGCTGGACATCGTCATCGCCGCGTCCGATTGGGCGACCCTGCAGGCAGAGCTTGCCACTTATGCCAGCTCGTCGTCCGGCCCCGGTCCCGGCGGTCCCCCGGGCGGTGGTGGCAGCTTGGATCAGGCGTTTGACCCCTCGTGGGTGCCCTGCGACGTCTTTCACGCCGGCCGGCAGTGGTACAAGGTCGGCATCCGCCCCAAGGGCAACTCGAGCCTGCAGCAGACCGTGAAGTCGGGGAACAAGAAGACGTCGTTCAAGCTGGACTTCGACCAGTTCGAGGACACCTGGCCCGAGGTGACGAACCAGCGCTTCTACGGCTTCAAGCAGCTGAATGTGAACAACAACTTCGACGACCAGACCCTGCTGCGCGAGCGGGTGGCGGGCGACCTGTTCCGCGCGTTCGGCGTGCCCTCGGCGCGCTCGGCGTTCTACGAGGTGTATCTGGACGTCGGTCAGGGGCCGACCTACTTCGGGCTGTACACGGTGATCGAGGAGGTCGATGACACCGTGATCGAGACGCAATTCGAGAGCGCAAAGGGCAACGTCTACAAGCCAGAGGGCGACGCGGCCACCTTCGCTGTCGGCACCTTCGACACCGCTGAGCTGTACCTGAAGAACAACGAGGCGGCGGCCGACTTTGCCGACGCCAAGGCCCTGTACGACGCCCTGCACAGCGGCCTGCGAACGACGGACGCGGCGGCGTGGCGCGTGGGACTCGAGCAGATCCTGGACGTCGAACGCTTCCTGAAGTGGCTGGCGGCCAACACGGTCCTGCAGAACTGGGACACCTACGGCCGCATGAGCCACAACTACTACCTGTACGCGGACCCGACGACCCAGCGGTTCGTGTGGATCCCGTGGGACAACAATGAGGCGCTGCAGACGGGCAAGATGGGCGGAGCGATTCCGCTGAATTTGAGCGGTGTTGGCTCTGGCTGGCCACTGATCCAGTTCATCGCCGCCGACCCGGTCTACTACGCCCACTACAAGCAGCACGTCCACGACTTCGCCACGCAGGTGTTCGAGCCCACCGCGATGCAGGCGACGTACGACAAACTCAAGGCGTTGGTTGCACCGTCGGCTGCCAAGGAGCAGGCGGGCTACACGTTCCTGAAGAGTGTCAGTGCGTTCGAGTCGGCCATCGCCGCGCTGAAGACGCATGTGCAGGCGCGGAATTCGGCGGCGTTGGCGTTGTAGGCCTGGCTGTCACCGGTCCCGCGGCTTGGCCCGTGCCGGCAGATTTCGGGGAAGTCGGTGTATCGGATACGGCATCTCGTGGGGCGCAGGCTGGACCCGCAAGCCGTGAATTGCGACCGCCTGCGACTTGGCACCCCACGTCCTCAGGTATAGCCTCGCCGCCATCCCGCGCTTCCCCCCCCCCCGAGGAAGCGCGAGAGCGTTGCGAGGTGCCATGAAGCCCGTTTGCCCTGCTCGGTTTCGCTCCTGCGTCATGCCACTCCTTTGCGCCCTGACCCTCGCTTGGCCCTTGGCCTTGGCCGCCGAGCCGGTCAAGCCAGCCAAGCCCGCGAAAGAAAAGCCTCTCCTCCAGTACAAGACCGGGCCTGCCACCTGGACGATTTCCGGCGAGACACGCGCGCGGTCTGAGTATCGCAAGGACTTCGCGTTTCAGCCCAATGCTGGGGGACAGCACGCGTTCTACCTGCTGCGCACGCGCCTGGGCGTGCTGGCCGAGCTGCCGGGGGTCGCCACCTTTGTCGAGGGGCTGGACGGCCGCGACATGACCGACGAGGCGAGCCCCAAGCGTCTATACAACCCGCTGGATTTGCATCAGGCGTGGGTCGAGCTTCGCAAGCCCGCGAAGATGCCCGTGATCCTCAAGGTCGGCCGGCAGGAACTGAACCTGGGCGCGCGGCTGCTGATCTCTTCGCCCACGTGGGCCAACTACGTGCGTCCTTACGACCTGGTGCGCGCGACGGTGCTGGGCAACCGCTGGAAGGTCGACGCGTTTGGCGGGCGCGTGGTCGTGTCGGACCCCGACGCGTTCGACCCGTGGAAGGACTCGGAGGAGCTGTGGGGCCTGTACGGCACGCGGCAAGCCACCGAAAACATCAGTGTGGAGGCGTACTTTCTGGGCCTGCATACGCGGACCACGGCCGCCGCGCCGATCAAGGGCGAGGATGGCAAGACCGGCGACCTCTCGCGCTATACGCCCGGCCTGCGTCTGGTGGGCTCGGCGCTGGACCACGCCCTGGACTTCGAGGCAGAAGTGGCGCTGCAGCGCGGCGCTCGGGCCAACGATGACGTGTCCTCGCACGCGCAGCATCTCTCGGTGGCGTACCGGTTTGCCACGCCGATGGCGCCCAGGGTCAAGGTCGAGCTGAACCGCGCGTCGGGCGACAGCAACCCCAAGGACGCTACATCACAGACCTTTGTTCCGCTGTACGGCACCAACCACGATCCGTACGGTATGGTCGACTTCTTCCGCTGGCAGAACATGGAGCAGGCCGGCCTGATCCTGTCTGCCCACCCACACGCAACCGTCGAGGCCTCTGTCGAGGGCCACCTGTTCGCCTTGGCCGATGCTCACGATAGCTGGGTCGACACGGGCGGCAACAAGCTGCGGGCGGGGCGCGCGAACGGTGGGGCCAGGACGGCGGGGCAGGAACTGGACGCCCGCATCGCGTGGACGCCTTCCAGTCACTTCAAGGTGGACGTCGGCGCGGCGCGCTTTCTGCCCGGCGAGTTGGTCGATGACGCGCAGGCAGCGGGCAAGACCGTGGCGCCTGCTGACTGGATCTACTTGCAATTGTTCGGGATGTTGTAGACTGTCGGGGGTGTCAGGACTTGACACCTGACACCTTCCCTGCGGGCCCGAGGTCAAGCCCGTCGGCCGCTTGCCTTCCGTGCGCCCACGCCGCGGCATCGACGCGAATGCCCCTGCCCTTGCCCAATCGCAAGTGGTCGCGGACAAAGCGGTCCAGCGAATCGCGGTGGTTGGCGGCGGCCGGGTCGACGCGCACGAGCGCCGCCTGCGTGAGCTCTCCGCGGACCTGCTCGGCCACGCCCGCCAGCTTCTCGGCCACCGCCGCGACCACGCCCACGCGAAAAGCCTCGTGCCAGGCCCGATCCTTGCCCGCGCCGTGGGTCGCTGAGAGCCATTCGATGCGGGCGACCAGCCAGTTCCACACCTCGGCCACCGCCGCGCGGTCGCGCTCGCGCCCCGCGACGACGATCGCCAGCTCATGCCCCCGATCGAGGGTGTAGGCCACGCAGCCGTTGGCATCGGCAAGCGTGGTCGCCAGCACGACTTTCCACTTGCGCGGGCGCCTGCCGACGGCAAGCGGAGCGTCGCGTCCGTCGGTGATGGGGTCGGAGTCGGGCGTGGTGGAGTGCTCGGCCTCGAGCCACGCGTGCAGCCGGTGCCGCTCGATCAGCGTTTGCGCCATCGCCGCCGCCGCCGCCGCCTCGTGTCCATTGGGCGAGGTGGCCAACGCCAGCAACTTGCGCACACGGCTGGAGATCACGTGGTCGATGGTCATCACGGCCCGCCGCGTCCAGGCGCGCCGCCTGTGAGGGCGCGCAAGGTAGAGCCTGGCGGGGTCCGGTGCAAGACGGACGTCGAGGGGTCTCGAGTCGAGGGGGTCAGGACTAGACATGTGACATCTTTGCTTCGGTCCGGCCCGGCCCGTTGCGCTGCGGGCGAGTCGTCCACTCCAAGCCGTTGGATCGAGGCAGTTCTCGGACCCGACGCGTGGACGCTCTGGCACCGGTCGCCCTGCTGAAAGGTGTCAAGTGTCTAGTCCTGACACCACCACCACCACCCCACCCCCACCTCTTGTGCGGGAACAACCTATTCCCAACCCGGAAAATCAACGGCTTGACAGGTGGTTGGGGCGGGCGTAGGCCGTGGAGATGGCCGCTTTCGTTCTCCGCCATCATCTGGTTTGAGGGTTCGGCATGAGGAATTCCACGCTCGTTCTGCTCTGCCTGACCGCTGCCTGCGGCCAGAGAACGGTGGGCGCGGGGACCGAAACGGCTTGCCTCGTAGACCAGTCCCGGTGCGAGGTCGAGGGCGCGCGTGAGGTCCTGTCGTGCACTGCGGACGGCGCGTGGACTGTTCTTGACTGCGCGCTTGGCAAGGCCTGTTCGCTCGCTGTAGGCCGATGCATGGACCCGTGCAAGCCCGGCGAGGCGCGCTGCGAGGTCGGCGGTGCGGCTTTCCGGCTGACGTGCGACGGCGCGGGCGTCTGGGCCAACGAGCCTTGCGTCTCCGGACGAACCTGCGACTTGACGAGCGGCGCGTGTGTCGAGCCCTGCAAACCAGCCGCCCGTCGGTGCGTAACCGGTTTGCCCGCTCAAGTCGAAACGTGCGACGCCAACGGGGTGTGGTCGACCGCGGCGTGCGGCGATGACGACGTGTGCTCGCCCGCGACGGCCGCGTGTGTCGCTCCCACCTGTGCGCCGGGGCAGACGCGCTGCGAGGGGGCCGGGGCGTCCCGGGCGCGCGGTCTCTGCGCACCGCACCAGATGGGGTTCGTCGCCCACAACTGCCCGGCGGGGACGGCGTGCGTCGCCGAGACCGCCGGTGCAACGTGTCGCAAGGTGGTCTGCGACCCGTCAAAGACCGGCTGCTCGATCGATCTCGCCGCGGCGGTGACCTGCGAGCCGGACGGCACGGCCTTCAAGACCCAACCGTGCGGAATTGCCGAGACCTGCGAGGCCGGCGCCTGTGTGCCCGCAACCGTGCCGGTGGGCGGAGTGCTGCAGCGCTACCCTCCTTCGACTGAGCAGCCCCTGCATCTCGATCCCGGCCGATACGCGCTCGCCGTCGTCAGCCTGCAGGTCGGCTCGGCGATCGACATCGATTTCCCCGTGTCCGTCACCGGCAAGGTTCTGTCACCGCCACCCCCCGACCCGGTTCCGCCACCACCGCCGAGCGCGGAGGTGCCGCCCGGATTCCGCTGTGCCACTCCCTTCCTGCTGCTGCAGGCACCGGCGGTCGGCCCGCCGCTTCGCCCGGCGCCGGCCAAAGCCGTCACGACGCCCAAGCCGGGCGATGAACGCCTGTTCCACGTCCCCGGCGCGACGGGCTATTCATCCACCGTGTCTCGCCACGGCGTGCTCCGCAAGACGACGCCAAGCGCGAACTTCTGGGAGGACATCACCAAGTCGGCCCCCGGGGCGTACCTACAGGAGAGCATCCTCTCCGAGCTCGCTTACCGGGTCGAGGTAGGCGTAATCCCGCGCAACACCGCGATCTTCGGTGACCTGACCGATATCGATGGCAACGGCCGCATCGACGTCTTCGTCACGCCGGCGGTGGCTCCTGGCGTCACGGCGTTCGTCAACCCGGCCACTCTGTTTCCCGCAAACTACTTCGCGGCCGTGGACACGGGAGAGATCGTCTACGTCTCGCCCCAGGCCACGAAGGGACCGGATGCCCCCGCGGTTCTGGCGCGGGTCCTTGCGCACGAGGTGCAACACCTCATCTACATGGGCCGTCGGATCGCGCTCTACGACGGCGCGCCCACCGAGGTCGTGTTCGGCCAGCTCGGCGACGTGTTCGCAACCGAGGGCATGGCTCAGGTCGCCGCGAGTTGGTCCGGCCACAAAACCTCAACGGAAGCCGTCATGGCACTCGCATACCCCGCGGAAATGTCCGCCGTGGACCTCTTCGCCACGAGCTACAATCAAGCCGCCGACAAGGGTGTGGGCTACAGTCATGCGCTGCTCGTCCAAGAGTACCTCTTCGAGCAGGCCGGTGCGGTCGCGCTCGCGGGGCAGGGTGGCGTGCAGGATCTGGGGGGACGCGCCTTCGTGGACCAATTCACCAATGGACAGATGGGGCCTGGCCGGTTGGCAGCCATTGATGGACGGAACTTCGGCCAAGTCTACGTCGATTTGGGGACGACGCTGTTGCTCGCGAGCCTGCCCGCGACCGCGCTGTCGACGGCCACGGCGGTAGAGCCCCGGTTCCACTTCCGCCCGGTGGCCACCGATGCTGCTTTCGACGGCGACATCGGCGTTGCGCTCGAAATCAAGAGCAAGCCTTTGGTCCGTCGCACGCCCTGGGACGAGCGCAGCACCCTCTTGCGGCTCGGGGGCATGGCGTTCCTCGACTTGGCGGTGGGCGCAGGTGGCGCTGAGATTGTCGCCACCGCGCCGAACGTTGCGCTCGTCCTCGTGCAATACGTCGAGCAGTAGCCGCTGTGAAGCGGGTGTGAAGCGGTGAAGGGGAAGCGGTGTCAGGACTAGACATGTGGCATCTTTGCTTCGGCCCGGCCCGGCCCGGCCCGTTGCGCTGCGGGCGAGTCGTCCTCTCCAAGCTGTTGGATCGAGGCAGTTCTCGGACCCGCGCGTGGACGCTCTGGCACCGGCCGCCCTGCTGAAAGGTGTCAAGTGTCTAGTCCTGACACCACCACCCACTGTCCGGACAGCGGAAGACCGACAGGTTGACGGGCGGGGGGAGGCGGGCGTAGACCTTCGGATAGGTCTGTTGCGTGCCCCGGAACGGTTCCCGGGCGGTGGCGGGCCGGGTGGCGCGGGCTTGGGGGTTGGTGATGGTCGCTTCGACTTCCTTCACGTATGGCTTGTGGCTTGGGGGCATCTTGCTGGGCAGCTTGCTCGCCGCTTGCGGAGCATCGAGCTCGGACGAGGACGCCGCTGCCATCTTGGACCAGACCACCGCCGACACGGCCGAGGTCATGGACGTGCCCGATGTCCCAGTAGACGCGCCGGCCGACCTGGCCGCGGACGCCTCGCCGCAGGCACCGATGGCGTGCGCCGCGGCAGCGTGTGGCTCCTGGTACGACGCTTGCGCGCAAGCGGCTGCCTGCAAGCCGTTTCTCGACTGTGCAACGAGCTGCCCCACAAGCTCCTGCGTCATCGAATGCGGCGCAGGCGTCGAGCCCTCGCGGCTGCAGGTGGTGCTGTGTGCCGCGGTCGGGGGGTGCCTGACGATCCCCGTGTCGAAGTGCGGCAACGGCTACTGCGACCCCACCGAGTCGCCGGAGTCCTGCCCCGGTGACTGCCCATTTGCACCTTGTGGCGGACGATACCAGGAGGCCTGCGGACCGGGCGCCTACTGCAGCCACTTGACTGGCTTGTGCGTGGATTGCCAGTTCGACGGCGACTGTGCACCGTGGCAGGAATGCGTCGCGGGCGCCTGCGTCACGGCCGGTGCCCCCCACTGCGGCAACGCGAAGTGCGAGTCGGGTGAGGACGTGGTCGGTTGCCCCGTGGATTGCGGCGGAGTGGACCCTGTCGTGTGCGCGAAGGTTGGTTGCGTTGACGCTTACGTGGCCTGCGAGGCGAACGTGGCGTGTGCGACGCTGCTAGGTTGCCTGACGGAGTGCCACGGCGCGCTCGCCTGCTACGGAAAGTGCGCGATCCAGTACGGGGCGCAGGGCCTGCAGACCTTCCTGCCTTGGGTCACCTGCGCGCGCGGGCTGGGCTGCCTGTAAGCGGTGTCAGCACTTGACACGTGTCATCGCTGCTTGGGCGCGGCTCGCTGCGCTGCGGGCGAGTCGTCCACTCCAAGCCTTTGGATCAAGGCAGTTTTCTGACCCGACGCGTGGACGCTCTGGCACCGGCCGCCCTGCTGAAAGGTGTCAAGTGTCTAGTCCTGACACCCCCCCTTCCCTCAGCGTTGACGGTCGCGCTTGG
>CAYURO010000048.1:0-24212 GCA_964447285.1 uncultured Enterobacteriaceae bacterium
GCAAGCCACGGGTTGCGTTGACCCGTCCGGGGCGCCGGGCTAGGTTGGCGTCCATCGATCGCCGCTGGCGGCGCCGCGCCCACATCGAGGCTGACGTGTCCGAAGAGGCCAAGAACGCCGTGCACGCCTTCCGCCGGGACGACCGGATCGGCGTGGCTCGCACGCACCGGCTGTTCGCCCATGCCTGGCGGGACCTGCTGGTCGGCCATCTGGACGCCCATGGCAGCCTGGACGTGCAGCTTGCGGTGGACATGTTGCTGCCGTGCGCCCGCGAGGTCCGGCAGGCGCTGTCCCCCGTGTTCGACGCCCTCGCGCGCACGCTGAGGCGACCGGCGCAGGCGGGGACATGGGAATTGGCCAGTGCAGCGGGCGTGTCGACCGTACTCCTGTCTGAGCTGCGCGAGGCCCTGTACGCCGAAACGACCCGCACCTTGTGGCTTGAGGCCGCCCCTGCGACCGCGCTGCGGCGGGTGACCCAGAGTCGCCTGGAGTCGCTCGCGCAGGCCACGGTCGAGCAGGTGGCCTCGGCCATCGCCGGTCACAGCGAAGCGACCGACCGCGACCTGTGCGTGGGTCTGCTGGTCGCGCGCGACGCGGCGCTGGCGAGTCTGTGGGGTGAGGCTCCGCGGACCTCGACCCGCCGCGACCGCGCATTCGCCGCTGTGTACGCAGCACTGGTCCGCAGCTGCGCAGTCGCCAAGATCCCGCCCAAGGAGGCCGAAGACCTGTGCAGCCAGCTGATGTTGCGCCTGCTCGACGGCCTCGCGCTGCAGTTCGACGGCGTGCCCGACCTGCGCAGCTCTGGCGTGCGAGCTTGGCTGAACCGTCTGACCGCCCACCGCAACCTGGACGAGATCGACCGGCGCCAGCGCTCTGGAGCCGACAGTCGACGTGCGTTACGCCTGGACAGCGAGGTGTGGAGCACTGGCATCGACCCGGAGGAAGGCATCGACGCGGCGTTTCTTTGCTCGGTCGTGGGCCTGCACAAGCTGCCCGACCGTGACGAGCCGCCCCCACCCAACGCGACCGAGGCGCAGGTACGCGACCGCATTTGGCTCGACCGCGCGGCCCATGACCTGACGGCGGCCCAGCTGCTGGTCAAGTGGCGACCGTTTCTGGCCGAAGCGACACCCGCGCCGACGATCCGCACCGCTGCGGTGGCAGCGACGGAGTTGGCGGCGTGGGGCAAGGTCCGGCGGCTGCCGCGGGCCGTGTCGACGGCGCTGGAGCGGCTGGTCGCTGCGGGTCCGAGGTCGGCCAAGGCCGCGGCGGGCTGGGCGGCGCTGGCGAAGGCGCTGGTGCAGCATGGCGCCGCAGGGGTTCCCGACGGTCCAGAGCAGCAGGCACTGGCGCGTGCGTGCGAGGAACTGGACCAGCGGCTGTCCGGGGATCCCCTTGTAGAGCAGGGTCTTGGACCCGCCTGTCGCGCATGGTTCGACGCGTGGATGGCATGGCTGCGATTCTACGACGCGTTTCAGGCCATGCTGACCCGCCACCGCGCGGTGCTGGCCACCCGCGTGCGCCACCGGCACGGCGTGGCGATTGGCGCGACGGTTGACCGGTTGAAGCAGGGCAGCGCCTTCGAGCGACTGGCGGCCCGCTACGCGTCGGTGGCGACCGCCCTTGGCGGCCGAGCAGACGGGCCGCGAGGCACCGAGGAGGCCGTGCGGGTCACCCGGCGAGAGGTAGACGAGGCAATCCTGTGCGGCAACATCAAGCGGCTGAGGACGTTCGACACCGGCTCGCTGCAGCGCTGGCTCGACGCCGTCGCGCTGCCGTATCACCTGGAGCGCTGGGCGACACGACGTCAAGCATCGGCCGATGCGGGGCTGGCCGTCGCCGTCGCCGCGGGCGTGGCCCGGCTGCTGGAGGAAGACGGCCCAGAGCCGCGGCAGGTCGACGGTGCCGTTGCAGCCAACGAAAGTGCGCGAGCCGCACGGCTGCATCGGCGCGCGGAAGAAGCTGTTGCGACAACGCTTTCCTTGCTGCCTGGGGCGACGATGGACCCGCTGGCGGTGGCGGAGGGGGTCATCGAGGGGCAACCGCACTTGTGCCAGCTGCTGGCCGCCGCAGTCGTGGGCTGGTCGCTGGCTCCCGAATTCGGGCTGCCGCGACCGCCCGTACCCAGCAGCGAAGCCCGAGTCACGACCGTTGGGCGAACCCTGCTGCCCGCTGAGGTGACCGCCACCCTGCTCGAACACGCCGTCGATGGCCTGGCCCAAACGGAGTCTCTGGCCGCATCGACCCGTGACACATGCCTGCGCGCCGCAAAGGCGCACGCACTGGGAGAGCTGCATGCCGCGCTGACCCGCGGTCCGCTCGCCCACCTGCAAGAAGAACTCCCCAGCGAGGTGCGACGATGGAGCGACTGACCCGACCCCGCAGCGGCCACTGCTCTCGCACCGCCGTCGAATTGCTGGCCGCCCACGCTGGCAGCGACGCGATGCTGGCCGCCTGCGGCCTTTCGCCAGGAACGACCCGCGGTGGCGAGACTTGGCCCGCCGACCTGCTGGAGTACGCCCGTCACGTCTCCGCCTGCTCGCGCTGCCGCAGCCGGTTCGAGGCGCTGCGTCTGGCCGGACTGGCCGTGCCACCGACGGACACACCCGCCCATGAGGTTCGCCGCCACCCTGCGCGTGTCGAGCTCGAGAACCACGTGCTTGGCCGCGTCGACCCTCGCCGGCAGCGCGCGCTGGAGGCCCACCTGGCCACCTGCCCGGCCTGCGACGGCGAAGCGCGTTACCTGCGGGGTCTGGTGGGAGCGGTCGGCCGCGCCCGGGAGGCCGTCCGCTCGATCGACGAGGCGACCACCGTGCCGACCGGCGCCGACGCCGACTGGGCCCGCGCCGGACGAGGTCCATTCAAGATCGTGCGGCGCATCGAAGCCCATGAGCCAGCCGCCCATCCCGCCCGCGCGCCTGCCCAGCGCATCACCGCCCGGGGGATGCAAGTGCGCGTGCCGCCTCCAGTTCGTGTGACTGCAGCTCTGGTCGCGCATCCCAAGGAGGCCAAGCGACGTCTGGCGAAGACGGGCCGCTGGAAGCGCGAGCTGACGGCCCACGAAGACCCGTCTCGCTTGCTGACATGCGGCATCCACCGCGATGCCCTGTTCGAAGTTCGGCTGGTCGAGGCGTGGGAGGCCGAGTTTTCGTCTCGCTTGAGCGCACCTACGCAGGCGGACTTCGAACACCTGGGCCCCAGTTCCGTCATCGTGTCGGTGGTGTCGCGCGAGTCAGACCATCAAACCGGCTTGGATCTCCGTGACAAGGTGACGATCGTGACCGGCCGGGACGCGCCCGCGCGGTTTGTCGACGAGGCCCAAGTGCAGAGCTTCGTGCTGCCCGTCGAGACCGATGGCCGCGTCGAGCTGGCCGTGTCCACGCCTGACGGTCCCACGCGCCTGGTGCTGGAGTTCGTCCGGCCCCCCGCGGCGGGGTGACCGCGCATGCCCGCTTCGCCCCATGGCAATTCCCCTCCACCAGCGCCTGCACCCGTCGAGGTGCGGCCTGTCGACGCGTGTTCAGAGAGGGAGCGCGGGCTGATCGATCTCGCCGGTCTGGGCAGACTTGCGCCCGTCGAGGCTTGGCGCGTTCTGGGGACCAGTCGCCAGCTCGCGTCATCGACCCATGGGGTGTTCCGCTACTTCGGCAAGTTCCCCCCGCCGCTGGCCCGCCATCTGATCGAGACCTTCACCGCGCCCGGCGACGCGGTGCTGGACCCGATGGCGGGCTCGGGCACCACGGCTGTCGAAGCGCTGGCATTGGGACGACACGTGGAGGTGCGCGACATCTCTCCGCTTTCGGCGTTGCTGTGCCGGGTCAAGACGCGCCACGTCCCGCGCCGTGCCGCCGACGAGGCGCTTGCCCGCGTCGTGCAGCGCCGCGACCAGCCGCTGCCGGGACCGCCGCCCTCGCCCATCGGCCTGCGCAACCCGGAGCACTGGTTCCTGCCGGAGACCACCACCAGCCTCGCATCGCTGCGCGCGGCCATCGAGCCAGAGACGGAAGTGGGCGTGCGCGAGCTGCTGCTAACGGCATTTGCCTCGACCGTGCGTCGGGTGTCGAGGGCGACGACGCAGCAGGGACGGCTGTTTCTGGATGTGGACAAGGCCAAGGCCGACGCCTGGCCCACCTTCCTGCAACGCTTCGAGAAGTACGCCGCCGCTGTCGCCTCGCTGCCCCCTGAACCCGGCGCAACGCTCCTGGTCCGTGAGCAGGACGCCAAGCTGCGAGCGCCCGGGCTCGGGAACTTCCGTCTGGCGATCGTCCACCCCCCGTACTTCAACAACTACCGGTATTCCGCTATCAATTCGCTGGAGCTGGCGTGGCTTGGCTTTCTCCCCAAGGACGTGCGGGCGGACGAGATCCGCGAAGCCTTCAAAGTCGGCAAGCCCGAGAAGGTCGCGGATTACGTGCAGGATCTGGCCACAGTGGTCGCGGCGGTCGCCGGCCAGCTTGCCCCGCAGGCCACGCTTGCGCTGATGATGGGCGACACGGTCATCCGCGACCGCTACCTGGACGTCACGCGCCAGCTGCTGACGGCCATCGCCGACACCGACGCCGGGCTCCGGCTGGACCGGATTGTGCTGCGCGTACCCCAGTTTACCGAAGCGTCGTGGGTCGCCAGCCAGCGCCGCAAGAGCGACAAGGTCGGCGTGACCCTGCACGATTTCGTGCTGTTGTTCTGCAAGGTTGGGGGCGCGGCATGAGCCTGGAAGCCTTCTCCCTCCTCTGCGTGACGGCCCAGACGCACCCGCCCGGGTATGCCTTTCACAAGTACTGGTCGCGCAAGCCCCACAACATCGTGCGTGCGGCGCTGCAGGCGTGCGGCGTGCGTCCGGGCGACGTGGTGCTGGACCCGTTTTGCGGCAGCGGCGTGCCGTTGAGCGAGGCGGCCGCGCTGGGCGCCACCTGCGTTGGGCTCGACGTCAATCCCGTCGCGGTGCTGCTGACCGGCGCGACCCTGCAACCGCCTGACCCGACACGATTTCTTCAGTTCTTCGGCGCACTGCTGAACGAGACCGAGCGCGAATTTGCCCCCCGCTATGCCGTGGACGGCCAGCCCCTGCACCACGCCGTCCACGCCACCGTCGTCGTGTGCGGAACGTGCCAACGGCGGGTGGCGGCAGACGAATCTGCCAAGCGCGGGCGGACGTACACCTGCCCCCGTTGCGCCGGACGGCTGGCGTTCAACCTCGAAAACCTGGTCGCGACCCGCGTGGTGCGCGTTGTGCTGGCCGATGGCACCCAACGCCTGCTGGACCCTCCGTACGAGGTCGCGGCAGCCAACCGCAACCAGCACGGCGGTGCGTGCGACCAGCCCTTCGAGCCCAACCCGCGCATCCTGGCCTTCCGCGGCATGCGCACCCAAGACCTGTTCTCGGAACGCAATTTCGCCCTACTGACCCACGTGGCCCGCCGCATCGCCGACCTGCCCGCCGACGTGCAGCCCGCCGCGCGCCTGACCCTGACGGCGGCCGTGGCCCAGTGCTCGCGCCTGATTGCGTGGCGCAACGACCTGACCACCGGCGGTCCGGCGTGGACGGTGCCGGGCTTCTGGGTGCCGCCGCTGCATCTGGAGATGCACCCGATCGCCCACCTGCGCGCGAGAATGCACAGGACATGCAAGGGGTTTCAGCACCTGGCCGGCGTGCCGGGCCGGGGTCCGCAGCACGCCGTCCATCTGAGCGACGCGGCAAGCGCGCTGGCGACGCTGCCGGAACGCGGTCGGGTGGCCGTCGCATTTGTGGACCCGCCCTACGGTGACTCGGTGCCGTTTCTGGAATTCTCCAGTCTGTGGAACAGCTTCCTGGGCAACATCCCCGACCCGGGCCGGGATCTGGCCGTCAGCAACCGCACGCGCGGCGACGGCAGCTGGCAGTCCTATGCGGTTGGCATGGAGGCGGTGGCGCAAGGACTGAAGACGGTGCTGCGACCCGACGGCAAGGCGATTGTCACGTTCAATAACAAAGACTTGCGAGCATGGCAGGCGCTGTTGGCGGCGTTGCAGCAAGCCGGCTTCCGCTGCCAAGGCGCGTTCTACCAGCACCCGGCGGTCGTGTCGGCCAAGGCGCAGCTGGCCCCGAACGGCAGCTATGTGGGCGATGTGTATAGCGTCTTTGTGCAGTCTGCAGAGGCACCGACCGACGACCTTGCGGCCGTCCACTCCGCGGTTCAGCTGGCGCTTCTGGCGGCGGCATCGCGGCCTTCGGACGGAGCCGTGGCGCGCGTAGCGATGCTGGCGGCGCTGCGGGGCAATGTCGACGCGAGGGTGTTGGACCGGGTCGAACTGCGCCGGCGACCCGCGTAGCCGCCCCCATACCTTCGGCGGCAGCGCCCACCCGGCCAAACGCAAGCCGGCCCGGTGCACGCGACAGGCGCACACCGGGCCGGCAGGTTCCAGATGAGTCTCAGGCTGTTCTAGTCGCTAGTCCTTGTCGCGCGAGTGACGGTCAGAGTCGTTGTCGCGCTCCTTCTCGTAGCTCTTGTCCTCGGCCTTCTCAGACTTGCACTGATTGGGCTTCTGGTTCTTCTTGCCGCAGTTCGACTTGCCCGCCGCGTCCTCCAGCCGGTCCTCGGCCTTGTGGCTGATCAGCTTCTTCTTGACCAGGGTGTTCAGGCTCTTCTCGACGCACTCGACGTACTGACCGTGGTTCTTCCAGGCCAGGGTCGAGCCGCGCGGACCGGCGCAAGGGCACAGCTGCGCAACGGTGCAACCGCTGGCCGGGTCGACGATGGCTCCCACGGTGCTCCACGGGCACAGGTCAGCCGCGTCGGCCACGCCGTCTGCGTCGTCGTCGGCATCGCAGGCATCGCCCAGGGCGTCGCCGTCGAAGTTGGCCTGGGTGGGGTTGGCGATCTTGGCGCAGTTGTCGGCCTCGTCGGCCACGCCGTCGTTGTCGTCGTCGGCGTCACACAGGTCGCCGCTGCCGTCCACGTCGTTGTCGGCCTGGCCGGGGTTGCTGATCGCAATGCAGTTGTCCGCCCCGTTCAGAACGCCGTCGCCGTCGATGTCGGGGTCGCAGGCGTCGCCCAGCAGGTCGCCGTCCTGGTCGGCCTGGCTGGCGTTGTTGACGATCAGGCAGTTGTCCTCGCCATTGGCTACGCCGTCGCCGTCGATGTCGCCGTCGCAAGCGTCACCCGCACCGTCGCCGTCTGTGTCGAGCTGGTCCGGGTTGGCCACGGCGGCGCAGTTGTCCATCACGTTCAAGGTGCCGTCGCCATCCAGGTCGAAGTCGCAGGCGTCGCCCCACAGGTCGCCGTCCGTGTTCTCCTGGCTCGGGTTGGGCGCAAACGTGCAGTTGTCGCTGGCGTCGGCGATGGTGTCGTTGTCGTCGTCGTCGTCGCAGGAGTCACCCTGGGTATCCAGGTCGTTGTTCTCTTGCCCTGCGTTGGCGATGTTGGCGCAGTTGTCGGCGCTGTCGGCAACCCCATCGTTGTCGTCATCGGCATCGCAGGCGTCGCCCTGGCCGTCCTGGTCGTTGTCGGCCTGGTCGGTGTTGGCCAGCAGCAGGCAGTTGTCCGCGGTGTCCAGCACGCCGTCGCCGTCCGCATCCTCGTCGCAGGCGTCACCCAGGTGGTCGCCATCCAGGTCGGCTTGGCCAACATTGGACACGAACTGGCAATTATCCTGCGCGTTGGCGATGCCGTCGTTGTCGTTGTCCAGGTCGCACGCATCGCCCAGACCGTCGGCGTCGATGTCCGCTTGGTCCGGGTTGCTGGCCGCCGGGCAGTTGTCGCTGGCATTCGAGATGCCGTCGCCATCGCCGTCGCCGTCGCAAGCATCGCCCTCGCCGTCGCTGTCCTGGTCCGCCTGGTCGGCGTTGGCCGTCGCCGGGCAGTTGTCGGTCGCATCCGCGATGCCGTCGTTGTCGTCGTCGTCGTCACACGCGTTGCCGGCGCCATCGCCATCGGTGTCGGTCTGGTCGGCGCTGGCGAGCAGCGGGCAGGTGTCGTTCGCGTTCAGCGCGCCGTCGTTGTCGATGTCGGGGTCGCAGGCGTCGCCGATGCCGTCGCCGTCGGTGTCGAGCTGGTCGGGGTTGTCGACGGCGGGGCAGTTGTCGGCCGAAAGCGTCAGCGCAAAGGTCGACAGGCTCGAAGTCACGCCGCACACGATGTGCTGGGTGGTGTCGGGGTTGGCGCGGCCGTCAAACGTGCCGTTGATGACCTGCCACTCGCACGCGTTGGCGGCGTCGCAGACGTACTGCTGCAGCTTGATCCCGGTCTCTTGGGCGCTGCTGATGCCCAGCGCAACGGGGTCATACGCGACGCAGACTTCCACCTGACCGGGGAACTGGGCGCTTGAGTTGACGTTGATGTACTCCTTGCCGTCGACGGCCGACAGCAGCGTCGTGCCGGATGGCGCCGCGGGACCGACGTCGGTCACCGACACCGTGGTGCTGCCGCCGGTGGTGACCGACGAGAAGTCGAGGGTCAGCGAGCTGTCCGAGCCGTCGCCGTTCTTGGGGACAACGACCACGTTGGTGCCGACGGGGGTGTCGGTGGCCTCGCCCAAAGTGATGGTCGACTCGGCGAACTTCGTCTGCGAGCCGTTGACGGTGGCGTACGCCTGAAAGGTGTAGGTGCCGGGCACGCCGACCAGGCGAATGGCGGGGCTGGCGGCGTCCTGCACGTACGCATAGGCCTGCAACGAGACCTGCTGGCCGGTGGTCGGGTTGTACATGCTCGCGTAAACAGTCGGGTTCGAGATGCCGACGGTGGGGGCGCCGGGCTGCTCGATCACGTCGAACACGATGACGCCGGACGACGTGGCCAGGGTCGTCGCACCCACTGTGGCAGTGCTGCCGGCCGTGACCTCGGGCGAGACCTGATTGTTGTAGCTGTACAGGTAGTTGTAGGTCTGCAGGCCGGTCGACGCCGGCATGAAGCCGATGCCGATGTTCTGCATGTTCCACTTGCCGGGCGTCATGACCGCGGCGTACGCGCCGGTCGTGGTGTTCACCGGGGCGTTGGCATAGCCGCCGGCGGCCGGGCCGTAGTCCGGCTGCGTGTAATCATACTGACCGCCAAACGAGACGTTGCCCCACTGCACCTGGCCGGCATACGGGCCGGTGACGTCGATGCTGCCCTGGATCAGGCCGGCGTCGTAAAGGAAGTCGCGCTGGACCATGCCCGACGTGGGCGTGACGGCAACATACGACGGGCTCTGGTTCGGCAGCTGCAGGTAGGCGCTGTTGGGAAAGTAGGTGTAGGCCTGAACGTAGTAGTTGCCATAGGCGAGCCCCGTGAACTGGTAGGGCTGGTTGTTGCCCTGAAACGACGACGAGAAGCTGCCCAGGTAGCTCCACTCGGGCGTGTAGCCGTAGGCGTAGACGTACCCGGAGGTCGCCTGCAGGCCGTCGGGGCCGTTGTTCACGCCGACCGTGCCGAAGACGCCGGACTGGCAGTTGCTCGCGCCCACCGTCAGCGCGTAGGTCTGGGTGCTGGTGTCGCCCTCCGCCACGGTGATCGTTCGGTTGTCGAGCGCAATCTGGGTGGTGCAAAGCACCCCGCCCTGACCGTCCGAGACGGCGACCTTGGCGGTGCCGCGCAGGGCGGTGGCAAGGCCGGCGACGGCTGGCAGGATCGCGTCAGATCCGTCGTAGCGCTCTGCCGTCAGCGACGACGAGCTGGAGCTGTCCTGCGAGCTGGCGTCCCAGCGAGAGCCGGCCAGCGTGCCGCCTGTGACATCGACGTGGGTGGCGATGGTGCCGCCCGCGCGCCTGAGGTCCACTGCCACTGAACCGCCGTCGGGAACCGCGATTCCTGCATTCCACCGGTTCAGGTAGAAGTACAAATAGCCGTTGGTGACGTACTTGTAGTTCTGCGTGGACACATTGCTGTAGGTCTGGGCGCCCTCGATCGTCATCGTGAACGTGTCGCCGGTGAAGCTGACGTTCGACGAGAAGCCGCCGGCACTGCCGGAGATGCTGGCCGACCCCTGATCGAACGACCAATTGGTCAGTCCGGTGGTGCCCTGGATACTCCCTGGATGCAGGACGACATCGGCCTGGGCCAAGGACGCGGCGAGCAGCATCGCGGCGGTCGACAGGACCCCCACGACGCGCTGTCTGGTGCTAGTGATCTTCATCTCGAGAACCTCTTGGGGCGGAATGTCACGGCATCCGCAGCGGGCGTGGCGCCGTCGCAGCCCAGCCGACCGACGTGGGCAGCGGGATGGCGACGACTTCTTGAAAAGACGACTCCTGGGAGGCGGCGCCGACGGGAATGTCGACCGTGCGGCCGGCAAGGCCGGCAAAGCACGCCCAGGCTGGACTCTGGCGGGAAGAAGGTTGGTTCGGGGCAGCGTCCACCGGGTCCAACGCGACCAGCGTGAACCGCTCGTGGCTCGTATCGCCGGCTCGAGAACGCTCGAAATGCAGGACGAAACGCTGCGGCGACCGTGGACCCGGCCCAGCCGAGAGGCACCGGTCGATGCCCACCAGCATCCCCCCTTGGAACTGCGCCATTGCGACCCTTCGGCGTTGGTCGCGGTCCTGCAGTGCCGCAACCTCCCTCGCCGTGACAGTAGCCCCGGCTTCCCGCGCCGACAGACCGTGTGGGTCACCGCGAAGACCAGGGGTCTGGTTGCGCGAGCCGGGATGGGCCGATGCCGCAGGCTCGACGCCCTGTGAGGCCAGGTCCGGCACGCGGCCGAACCACCAGCCGCAGGCCAGCATCAGGGCAAGAAGCGCCGCAGTGGCGAAAGCGAGTCGTCGCAAGGCACCCCTCCCCTGCCACCCTGCCCGGTGGCTTTCGTCTGACGCGTCGAGCGTCGCTGTCTTGGACCCGTTCCAGAGCGGGACTAAATAGGACCAAGATGGTCCGGTTTATAGGGGCCGTGTTGGGCCGCTGTCAACACCTATTCTTGCCACCCTCGCCACAAAGATCCGCGCAAACCATTGCGGATAATAGCGAATGGGCGCATGGCATTGCCCCGCAGCTCGGCGATTTGCCCCGGCTTCAGCGGATGCATTTGGTCCCAAATCGGGAAATCGAAATCGCGAAGTCCGGCGTCCGAGGCGCCCGCAGTTCCGCCGTCAAGCCGATGGCCGCGATCGGTGACTTGGTGTTGTGGAGTTCAACTGGCGCAAGCAACGCCGAAGGGCACCCGAGGGCCGAGATTCGGGCCACAGCGAGGCACGCCAGTAGGCGCCCATGATGGGCAGGACGGGGGTTCGGCGGTCGTCAACCGCACCGCGACTCCAGCCGGGGCAGGCTACAGCATCTTGATCGTGACCTTGCCGACGTCCGCGTTTGCCGAAGCGGAGTTGGACGGATTCGCGCCGACGTTGTACGACCCGCCGCCACCGCCGCTGGTGTGCCCGGAGTACGTGCCGGCCTGCCCGCCGCTGTAGCCGCCGCCGCCGCCCGAACGACAGACGTTGTCGGTGCCGATACCACCGCCACCGCCGAACCCGCCGTCACCGGTGGGATTTTGCCCCCCCGCCTTGCCGCCTGCGCCGCCGTTGACGAAGGACTTGCCGCCTCCGGTGCCCGACAAGTTGCCGGTGGTGCCGTCGCCCAACAGGCCGCCCCCGCCGGAGCCGTAGCCGTCGCCGCCGGACTTGCCGCCGCCCTGGCCGTTCAGCCCGCCGCCCGCGCCCGACGTACTGCCGCCGCTCTGTTCCGTGCTGCCGCCGTAGAAGGTCGTGGCGCCGTAGCCCAGACCGCCACCGCCGCCCGCGATGATCAGGGGGGTGTTGTCGGCCCGTGTCACGAAGGATCCACCGCCGCCGCCGCCGCCAAAGTAGTTCGGTCCCGACGATGCGGCTTGGTCCAACCCCACCTGACCGACCAGAATCTTCAACTGGACCCCTGCCGCCAAGTTGAGGTCGCCCGCGATCCTGGCCCCCGGACCACCGTTGTAGCCGCCCTTGGCCCCGAACGCCTCGATGCGGTAGATGCCGGTCGTGGGGACCGTCCACTGCTGGATGCCCGACGCAAGCGAGACCTTTCCGTTCAGGGGGTTGCCGACGGGATAGGCACTGTCGCACTGAGCTTGGTTGGGACCGACCGATCCGGTGGCACCACAGGTGGTAAACGTGACGTCGGGCTTCTGCACCAGATCGCACTTGCCCGCGATGCACCACTTGCCGCCGCCGCAGTCGGTCTGGTCGGCGACGGCCTGATTCTGGCAACCGGTCAAGGACTGGCAGGTGTCTGTCGTGCAGGGGTTCAGGTCGTCGCAAGACAGCACCGAGCCCTGACAAAACTTGCCCAAACATGCATCGTTGGCGGTACAGGCGTTGCCGTCGTTGCAGTTGGCCGAGTTGGGCGCAAACGAGCACCCAAGGGTCAGGTTGCAGACGTCGTCGGTGCAGGGGTTGCCGTCGTTGCAGACCTTGGGCTTGCCGGGGGCGCACTTGGTGGCGACGCAGGCATCTCCCTCCGTGCACGGCGCGCCGTCATCACAGGGCGCGATGTTGGCGACGTGCAGACAGCCCTTGACCGCGTCACAGCTGTCGTCGGTGCAGACGTTGCCGTCGCTGCAGTTGCCCGCCGTGCCGCCGGTGCACTTGCCGGTCGCGCACACATCGTTCTCCGTGCAGGCGTTGCCGTCCTGACAGGGCAGCTGATTGGGAAAGTTCTTGCAGCCGCTGGCCGGCAGGCACGAGTCGGAGGTGCACGCGTTGTTGTCGTCACAGCTCTTGGCCTGGCCCCCCAAGCACTTGCCGCCCAGGCACTGGTCGTAGTTGGTGCAAGCGTTGCCGTCGCTGCACGCTCCGACTGCGGGGGTGGCGGTGCAACCGACCTTGGGGTCGCAAGCGTCCGCCGTGCAAGGGTTCTTGTCGTCGCAGTTCACCACCGTGCCGAAGCACGTCTTGCCCACGCACGTGTCCGGTCCGGTGCAGATGTTGCCGTCGTCGCACGCGCCGCTGGTGGCGACGTTGGAGCATCCGGTCGCCGCACTGCACGCATCGGCCGTGCAGCTATTGCCGTCGTCGCAATTCTTGACCTGCCCCCCCTGGCACTTGCCGCCGCTGCACGCCTCGCCCGTCGTGCACGCGGTGCCGTCGTCGCAAGGACCCGCCGCCGCAACCTGGGTGCAACCGACCTTGGGGTCACACGTGTCCTGGGTGCAAGGGTTCTGGTCGTCGCAGATCAGCGGACTGCCCATGCACGTCTTGGCGATGCAGCCGTCTTTGACCGAGCACGCGTCGCCGTCGTCGCAAGGCCCGGAGGCAGCGACCGTCTGGCAGCCCTTGCCCGGGTCGCACGAGTCCTGGGTGCAGACGTTGCCGTCGTCGCAAGACTTGGCCGCGCCCGGGGCGCAGCTGCCCGCCTTGCAGGCATCCCCGGCGGTGCAAGCGTTGCCGTCGCTGCAAGCCGTCTGGTTGGCTGCGTGCACGCAACCGCCTTTGCCGTCACAGGTATCGTCGGTGCAGGGATTTTGGTCGTCGCAGGTCAAGCTGCCGAAGCCCTTGCACGCCCCATCCTTGCAAACGTCGTCGACAGTACACGTGCTGCCGTCGTCGCACGGCGCGATGTTGGCCTTGTTGCTGCACCCGCTGGCGGGCAGGCACACATCGTCCGTACACGGATTGCCGTCAGAGCAGACCTTGGCAGCACCCGGCTTGCAGTTGCCGCTGATGCAAGCGTCATCGACGGTGCACGTGTTGCCGTCCGAGCAGGCCCCCGTGCGCGCCCCATGCACGCACTTGCCCTGAGCGTCGCAAGTGTCGTCGGTGCAAGCGTTACTGTCGTCGCACCCGGTGGCGATTCCCTTGCAAACCATGCCGGCGCAGACGTCGCCCATCGTACACGTGCTGCCATCGTCGCAGGGCAGCTTGTTCGCCACGTGTTGGCAACCGCCGGCTGCCGGGCACGCATCGTCGGTGCAGGGGTTGTCGTCGTCGCACGACACGGGCGCACCGGCCTTGCAGATGCCGTCGGCGCACATGTCCTGCGTGGTGCAGGGGTTGAAGTCGTCACAAGGCAAGGTGTTTGGCGTCTTGACGCATCCCACGGCGGGGTCGCAGCTGTCCGTGGTGCACACGTTCTGGTCGTCGCAACTGACGGTCTGGCCGACGCACGCGCCATCGACACAGCTGCTGGCTTGGGTGCACACGTCGCCGTCGTCGCAGGGGCCCTCGAGCACTGCGTGGGTGCAGCCCAGCCCTGGCTCGCACGCATCGACCGTGCACGGCGCGTCGTCGTCGCAGGGGGCGGGGACCTCATACCCCCCGCCGTCGCCCTTGCACACGAACCATCCACTGCCGGCGCAGGCTCCCTCTGAGCACAGGACCGGGCGGCAGTCGTGACTGGCATCACAGAACTGGCCGGTCGGGCAGTCGGCCGTGATGTTACAGTCGGCGCAGGTTCCCGACGTCTTGTCGCACACACCCACGCAGTCCTTACTGGTCTTGCACGGGGTCGCCGGCACGCACGCGTGGTCCATGCACGTGTGGTCGACCGGACAGTCGTCCGCCACGTTGCAGTCAACGCAGCCGCCTTGATCGCCGCAAACCTGGCCCCCAGCCTTGCAGTCCTTGTCCGAGGCACACGGGGGCACCGACTGGCAAGTGTGGTCGCGGCAGACCGCTGCCATTCCGCAGTCCTGCGTTGTCAGACAGTCCATGCACGCCCGGGTCGCAAGCTCACAAACGCCGGTCTTGCACGGAGTCGCCGCATCGCAGGGCGTTGCGGGTGCCAGCACGACTGGTGTATCGGGCGCGTCGGCGAGGTCAGCATCGTCAACAACCGTGGCATCCAGTGTGTCCAGAGCATCGGCGCTGTCGGTGGCATCCGTGATGTCGGGGACATCGGAGGCATCTGGCTCGACGGGGACGTCGGGGCTGGCCGTGGCGTCGGCTGTGCTGCTGTCGTCCGAGGGGACCCCTTGGTCCAGTTGGACTCCGGGGTCATCCAGCACGGCGTCGGCGGCCGCATCTGCGGCCTCTCCGCTGACTGGAACGTTGTCGCAAGCACCCATCGCCATCGCCAAGACACCAACGCACGCAAGGTGGGTCAGTCGACGAAAAGGAGACAGATGCACTGAAATGCCAAGTGGTTTGCCCATGCGCCGCTCCGGCGCCCCCCCGGACGCACCCGATCTTTAGCGTGTACGCTGGGCCGCGGGACGCGTCAAGGCGACCATGATCAACCCGTTCCACCACTTGCGTCTTGCCGCTGTGAGAGGTGCCCTGTAGCCTCGCGCGTCTGGCTGGGTCCCCCTCCCCCGGAGCTGCCGACTTCTGCCTTCGACGAGGAACTGCATGGCCCACGCTGCCCTCACTGCCCCATCCACGTCCACCGACCATCGGGTGCCCCGCAGCCGCATCGTCATCGCCAGCATGGTCGGCACCACGATTGAGTTCTACGACTTCTACATCTACGCGACCGCCGCCGTGTCGGTGTTTCCTTTGCTGTTCTTCACAAAAGGCGACCCCGGGGCAGCACTGCTCGCGTCGATGGCGACGTTTGGCGTGGCGTTCGTGGCGCGACCGGTGGGCTCGGTGCTGTTCGGCCACTTCGGTGATCGGATCGGGCGCAAGGCCACACTGGTCGGCTCTCTGCTGACGATGGGCATCGCCACTTTCCTGATCGGCCTGCTGCCGACCTTTCTGCAAGTCGGCCTGTTGGCACCGACATTGCTCACGATCCTCAGGTTCTGTCAGGGCTTGGGTCTGGGCGGCGAGTGGTCGGGCGCGGCCCTGCTGGTCACAGAGACGGCGGAAGAGGGCAAGCGCGCCTGGGCCGCCATGTGGCCGCAGCTTGGCGCCCCATTTGGTTTCCTGTTGGCCAACGGCTTTTTCCTGCTGCTGACGGTGTTGTTCAACTACGACTCAGCGCAGGCGCAGCAGCAGAGCGAGTTTCTGGCATGGGGCTGGCGCATCCCGTTTCTGATGTCGATGGGCCTCGTCGTGGTCGGGCTTTACATGCGTCTCAAGCTCGAAGAGACGCCCGTATTCGCTCGGGCCGTCGCGCGCGGCCAGAAGGTCGACACCCCGGTCGCCGTCGTGTTCCGCAAGCACACCAAGGAGTTGGTGCTGGGCACCTTCATCATGCTCGCGACCTATGTGCTGTTCTACCTGATGACGACGTGGGTGCTGTCCTATGCCATTGGAGCGACGTCGCTCGGTTTTCTGGGCATCGGCTACCGCGACTTCCTTGTGCTGCAGCTGGTCGCCGTGCTGCTGTTCGCGGCGATGACGCCCGTGTCGGGGTGGCTGGCCGACCGCTATGGCAGACGTCCGGTGCTGCTGATCGTGACCGGGGCCATCTTCCTGTTCGGCCTGACGTTTCGGGTGTTCCTGGATCCCGCGGTGATGGGTGTCGGCGCCCAAGCCAACCACGGGCTGATGCTCGTCTTCCTGAGCATCGGCATGACGCTGATGGGCCTGTCGTTCGGGCCAATGTCGGCGATCCTGCCCGAGTTGTTTCCCACGCACGTTCGCTACACCGGCTCAGGCATCGCCTACAACGTCTCGTCGATCCTCGGTGCCGCGCTGACGCCGTTCGCCGCAGTCTGGCTGGCCCGCACCCATGGCGTGGGGTCGGTGGGGCTGTACCTGTCGGCGCTGTCGCTGCTGACGCTGACGGCGCTGTGGGTGTCCAAGGAAACGCGCGACGCTGGCCTGGAGTAGCGCTGGGGTTTGCCGCGCACCCCAAGCCATGACGGCTTCTGCGACCCGCGCTGCGGCATCGCCCCGTAGAACTGGGGGAGTTCAAGGCTCCGCCCCGACGGCTTGGGTCCCACGCGGTGAAAGACGGGCGCAGATGCAATGGAACTTTCAAGTAGTATTGAAACGTTAGAGTGGTTGACCGAGTGGGTGCCCCGGCGCAGACTCGATGACTGACGCCCGGCGGGGACCGACTTGAGGTCGGTTCTGCGGCGGGCGAAGGTCGTCTTGGGCAACATCAGAATTCCCTCCACAGGGTCGCCAAGCAAGGCGACAACGGCAACCCAAGGAGCCCTCCCATGCGGACCCGACTGTTGACCCTTGTGTTCGCGTTGACCCTGACTGCGCCCGCCCTTGCCGCCACGCCCGCTGGCAAGCCGATGCGCCATGACGCCCGGCAGGGCAAGCTGCAAGACCGCATTCAGGAGGGTGTGCAGTCCGGCGAGCTGACCAAGGGTGAGGCGGCCAAGGCCCGTGCCGACCAGCGCAAGATCAAGCGGGCGGAGAGCCGCGCCCAAGCCGACGGCAAAGTCACCCGCAAGGAAAAGGCCAAGCTGGAGCGCATGCAGGACAAGGCATCCTCGGACATGTCCCACCAGAAGCACGACGGCCAGAAGCGGCCGAAGGCGCGCAAGTAGCCTTTCGCGTGCCAACTCCCTAGAATGCAAGGGTCCCCGGCGTCGCCCTGCCGGTCCACGGAGCACCATGAAGCGCCTCTTCCTCCTGACTCTGGGTGCGGTGCTGTTGCCGACCCTTGCAGCGGCAAACCCGATGAGCATGAACGTCTTGCGCGTCAAGGGAGTGCCCGGCACCCGCCATGTGCAAGTGACGCTGGCCAAGTCCAATGGCGGCAGCCCCGGCGAGGTCAAGCGCGACGGCATCGTCATCACGCCCAAGTGGACGACCATGTCGGGCTATCAAGCCAACATGGGCTCGGGCGTTTCCACCGTGGCGGCCGACCAGTTCTGCGACTGCCAGCTGACGATTGGCACGCACCAGTATCAGGTCGCGGCCCCGGAGGGCGGGACGTTGAATGGCAGCGTCCTGCTGACCGGCGCGGCTGAAGCCCCGATCATGCCGGCACCCGACACGGACGACGCCGACAGCGGCCAGTCCGATGCCGAAGCCGATGTCATGCCCTGGGACGAGCCCGAGCCCACCGGCTTGCAGGGGTTGGACTGCGCCGTCGCGTGCGCCGCCACCACGCCCACGGACGCGACGGACGACACGACCGTCACCGACGGCATCGGCGCCCAGGACACCACGGGCGGCAGCATTACGCCCCCGGCAGAGACCAGCGGCAGCAGCTGCAGCGCGGCCCCGACCGGACGCGTCGCCGGCTTGGCCGGGTTGCTCGCCCTGCTGGTCGCCGGCCTGTTCCTGAGGCGACGCGCCTGATCGTGCGCGCCCTTCTCGTCGCTGGCTGCCTGCTGGTCGCCGCCTGCCGCGCCCCCGCGCCCGCCGCACCCGCGTCCACCAAGCGCATCGATCGCTTGGAGTCGCACTGGGACCCGGTCACCGGTCGCGGCGACGTCCGCCACTTCTACGCCAACGGCGACATCGCGCGCACCTGCTTCCACTGCGACTACCCGGGCTACACCGGTGGCCTGGTCGTCGGCGGCTTCAACGGCTCGGGCATGGGCTTCTACCCCAAGGTGCCGATCCGGGGCTTTCGCGCCATCAACGTGTTGTGCGCCCAAGACGAGTCGATCCGGGACCTTGCGGACGGCCGCGAGTGGACGTGGGGCTGGTCGGAGAACTTCGGCAAGGGCGACGACGGCGAACGGCTCGCGTACCAACGCGGCCGGGTGATCGCGGCTGACCCCGGGCGTGTGGTGCTGCAAAGCGAAAACGCCGGCGGCTGCTTCCGCGTGACCAAGCTGGCCTACACGCGGGCGGCCGCGCGCTGGTGGATCGTGGCCACGCGCATCGTGAACCGCTGCAAGTCCCCAGTTCGCTTCGACTTGTGGAGCGGCGACGACCCGTGGGTGGGGCGCTACCGATCGGCCGAGGGCGACGTCGGCTGGACGCCGCAGGGACTTCACGAGCGCGAGGCGGACCTGTGGCCGTTCACCGAAGGCGGCGTCTATGATCTCGGCAGTGCGGCGCTGGGCCAAAACCGGGCGGCGTTCTCGGCTCAGGCGGGTTTTCTGGCCGTCGACCCGGCGCTGCCCCTGCCGGACCGTGCGCTGCTTGCCCGAAAGTTTGCCCATGATCCCAAGGAGATCGACCCGACCCGCGTGCTCGACGCCACCGCCATCATCGCGCTGAACCTGGGGTGGACGAATCGCACCCTGACACCGGGTCAGGGGCTGACCGTGGCGCTGGCGATGGGCTTGAGCGACGTCGGTCAACCCGGCCAGATGCCTCGCGTCCCGGCGATCACTCCGCAAGATTGGTCGGTGTGGCGCACCTGGCTGCGAGAGAGTCCGGACGGCACCCCACGCCCCAGCCCGGCGTTCGCGGCTGAGGAGGTCGAGTTGGACCTGACCGCCTCACACCTGGACGTCACCGGCACCTACTGGCTGCGCAACGACACCGACACCGAGCTGGCCACCGAGATCCGCTATCCGGTGCTGATAGCCCCCGGTCGCCCCGCGCCCCCCGTGGTGAACGTGGACGGCAGGGCACTGGCCACCACCGCAGGCGTCGCCGCCGGCACCGTGGAAGTGCGCTTTCCGATTCGTGTTCCTCCGCTGGGTCTGGCGCGGTTCCAGTGTCGATACCGGCAGGCGCACACTGGACACGAGGCCGCCTATCTGGTCACCTCAGCCAACAGCTGGCCCACGCCGATCGGCCGCGCCGTGTTCCGCATCCGTCACCCCGCCGCTCTGGGCCCCGTCGTGTCCAGTCTGCCGCCGGACCGCATCTGGCACGCAGGGACACAGGTCGAGCAGGTCATCGTACGGCACGACTTCCGGCCCGATGGCGAGGTGGTCCTGCGCTGGGGGACAGACGTCTGCAAGTAAACAGGAATTCAGGGGGAACCATGCAGCCTTGCGACCGCCGACTCTCCGCCATCCTCACTTGCGCGTTGTGGCTGGCGGGCTGTTCCACGACGACTTACCCGCCCGGCCTGCTTGCGCCCATGGACGGGTCGACAACCGCGGACGGGCTGGGCGACGTGACGGACACGCAAACCGTTGAAGCGACCAGCGACCTGCTTGCCGACTCCGCCACCGACGGCCAGATGCAAGATACTGCAGACGTAGAGGAAATCGATGACGCCGACGTTCTGGTCATCGACTACGACCTGCTTGACCCTCCGGAAACCGATGTCGCGACCACCGACACCGCGCCGCTGTTGCCGGGCCTGGCTGTGGTGTTCGCCCACTCGTCCTCGCTCCTGTATCGCTTGGAGAACAAGGTCTTCTCCCTTGTGGGCCCGTTCCAGTTCAACAAGGCGGCCGGGTCCGTCACGGACATTGCGCTCGACGATGCCGGTCAGCTGTTTGCGGTGACGTTTGACGACCTGTTCCAGTGTGACAAGGCCACGGCGCACTGCACTTGGCTGGCCTCGCTGCCCCAGAGCTTCAACGGCCTGACCTTTGTCCCCGCGGGCGTTCTGGACGTGACCCCGGTGCTGATCGGCATCTCGCTTTCGGGCGACTGGAACCGGATCACGGTGTCCGGGGGCACCGCGACCATCCAGTGGCTCGGGGACTACGGCGGCCTCGCTTCCTCAGGCGACGCCTTTTCGGTTGAAGGGATCGGCACTTACGCCACCGTCACCGCCGGGGGCAGCACCGACCTGCTGGTGCGCATCGACCCCAAGACCGGCGCGCTGCTCGCCAATGTCGGCGACACGCATGTGTCCGGTCTGTGGGGCCTCGCGTGGTCGGGCGGAGTGCTGTACGGCTTCGCAGAGGGCGGCGGCGTGTACACCTTGGACATGCAAACCGGCTCCGCAACACCGGTTTCCGGATTCGCCAACCTGCCCAGCGCATCGTGGTGGGGAGCGGGCGTCTCGACCCGGGCGGCGCAGCAGTAGCGGCCGTCCAGTGGTTCGTCCACTATGCGACCGAATCTGTCGCATCCCCGTGCCAAGCTGTCGTCGCGGAGTCGGCCCCGGTGGTCGGCAGCGCGCCCTAATCCGGCGCGCGAACTTCCGCGTCGTACGGCAGCTCGACCCCACACAAATGCTTGAGACACAACGCCAAATCCATCGCGTGCAGCCCCAACACCGACTCGGGGTGGTCGTCGCGGTAGCCGCCGAACAAGGCCAGCGTCACGGCGACGGGCGGCCGACCGGCTGCCGCAGCCTCGGCACGGCTGCGCGCCAGCATCCCGTAGACCAGCTGCGACGCCTGCAGCCACTCGGCCGTCGTGCACTGGTGGCCCAACTGGTCCCACTCGTGCGAATCCGCCCCATGCGCCACGCAGACGTACTGCAGCTCTCCGCTGACGATCCGCGCTTCGACCTCGGCCAGCTGGTCCTCCAAGCTCTTGAGGTAGTGCGCGTGCGCGCCGGCGGGATTGACGTTGCAGCCCACCGGGATGGCGCGGGCCAGATCGGGCGCAAATGCCCGCGCGTCCTCGATCGAGTTGCCGTAGTGGCCGTCCAGGTCGATCCACGCGCCGGTCAGTCCCTTGTCGCGGTACAGCTTCAGTCCTGCGATGACCTGACCGCTGAACGTGCAGAAGCCCGAGCCGCCACGAGGGGTTGCGTGGTGAAAGCCCGACACCGGCGCCATCGTGATCTGGACGGGGAGGTCGGTGGCTGCCGTGATGGCCGCCAGCAGGCACCCGTTCGTCAGCAGCACCGAGTCGCGGAACTCGGACGACC
The DNA here is from genome assembly GCA_964447285.1 of uncultured Enterobacteriaceae bacterium. GTDB lineage: Bacteria > Myxococcota_A > UBA9042 > UBA9042 > UBA9042 > CAJBNH01. The sequence continues at coordinate 21,411 of CAYURO010000048.1, forward strand.
AGCGCAGACCGTTGCTCTCGGCGCGCGGCATCGCACCTGTCAGAAAGGCGTCGACATAGGCGTCTTCGTGGGCCAGCAACAGCTCCTGCCGCGTCAGGGGAGCGAAGGCATCGTTCAGCTGCACGTGCGACCACAGGGGCGTGGGGCGCAGGAACTCGAGGAAGCGCCGGGGCTTGGTGGGCGACTTGGAGTAGTTGCCCGGGGCGTCCGGCGGGACCATGTCGTCACGGTAGTACAGGGAGATGTGGGTGGGCATGGTCATGGGAAGCCTCCTTGCGTGGCGTGCCCCTGTCTTGACAGTGACACTTGACACTAGACAGCTTAGGTGTTACTACTGTTCTCGTCAACAACGGCCCCGCAAGGCGCCCCAGGAGGAACCCATGGCGAACCAGCACAACCTCAACGACAGCAAGGATCAGAGCAGCGGCGTAGCGGGCTTCGCCGTGCGGACCGATCGCAAGCTCGGTCGCGTCGGCGCCCGCAGCGTTCGCTACCTGAAGATCGACCTCGATGCCGTGACCGTCCCCGCGCGCACGGAGCGTCCGCCCGTGCACGTAGCGTTCGCGCTCGACCGCTCAGGTTCGATGGGCGGCGAGAAGATGTCCCTGGCCCGCCAGGCGGTCATTGCTGCGGTGCAGCGGCTGCAGGCGGCGGACCAGTTTGCCGTCACGGTGTTCGACAACACGGTCGATGTCGTGCAGGCGACCGGCCCGGCGACGCCCGATGCGATCGAGCGGGCGCGGGTGGCGCTGAACCGGGTGGATGCACGCGGCTCTACCGCGCTGCACGACGGCTGGACGGCGGCTTGCAGGCAGATCGGCGACCGAACCGGCGCGGGTGGGGTGGCGCGGTGCATCCTCGTGACCGACGGTCAGGCCAACATTGGCCCGTCCGATTCCGGCGTTCTGGCTGAGTTGGCGCGTCGGCAGCGGTTGGCGGGTGTGGCGACCAGCACCTTGGGGATTGGCGCGGACTTTCAGGAGGAGCTGCTGGCGGCGATGTCCAAGGCGGGCGGAGGCCAATTCTACTACGTCCAGCGCGCCGACCAGCTGGACCGCATCCTGCAAAGCGAGATCGGTGAGGCGATGGAGGTGTGCGCACGCGGCGTGGCGGTTGAGCTGTGGCCCTCTCCCGGGGTGCGGCTCGAGCTCTTGAGCGACTACCCGGCGACGTGGACCGGCACGCACCTGCACGTCGAAGTCGGCGATCTGGTCAGCGCCCAGCATCTGGAACTGCTCGTCTCGGCGCGGCTTCCGTCGGGTCAGGTGGGGGACGAGGCTTCTGTGGAGGTGCGCGTGAGCGACCGCGAAGGGCCGCTTGCGTTGCCGGTGTGCCTGGCGGATTGGCAGATCGCAGACCACGCGGCGAACGACCGTCAGCCGCGCGATTTCGAGGTGCTGCGCGGGGTTGCGAAGGTCATCGCGGCACGAGCATTGTTGGGGGTGTTGGAACACAACCGCCGGGGAGCGTTCCATGACGTGCAGGCTCAGCTCGACGAGGCGATCCGCCAGCTGCGGGTGTTGGGCGCGAACGATCCCGAGATCGCCATCGAGATCCAACAGTTGGAGCGCCATCGCCTCAATCTCAGCCGCCATGTGGAGGAGTCGTCGTTGAAGATGCACCACATGCAGGGCACGTCGATGTCGCGCAGCAAGTCGGTCGACGGAACCTCGATGCGCCGCCCCAAGGACGTGAACTGACCGACCCGCAACCAGCACCGGCCGATTGCCGGAGGGAGAATTCGCATGTTCGAGAAACCCAGGGACCCCGACAGCGGCCTGACGCTGGAGGAGCTTTCCAAGGCCGCAGGGACTACGCCGCGTACGGTGCGTTTCTACATCGTGAATGGGTTGTTGGCGCCTCCGATCGGCTCTGGTCCGGCCGCTCGCTATCCCGTCGGAAACGTGGCGCGGCTGCAGCTGGTGCGGGCGATGCAGGACGACGGGGTCCAGCTCGCGAAGATCGGCATCCTGCTGGAGACGGTCAGTGATGCGGAGGTGCAGAAGCGGCTCGACATGCTGACCGGGCCGAGCGCGAGGCAAGAGGAACTGCCGCTGTCGCGGTCGCCCTGGTCCTCCTCAGACAGCAGCGACCGCAGGGAGACGAGCTCGGGCGTGCGGCGTTCGCAGTGGGAACACTTCGTGCTCGAGCCGGGCGTCGAGCTGTTGGTGCGGCGTCCGTTGATGGTGTCGGCGAACCGCCGCGTGCAGAAGATTCTGGAGTACGCGCAGTCACTGCTGGCGACATCCGGCAACACGGAGGGAAACACGAAGTAGGTGCGGGAGTGCTCATCCAGATGCGCGGAGGGATCCGGCCCTTTGAAGCGCGGCCAACCGACCATGAGGCACGGTGGCAATGCCGGCAACGATGAGGAAGACAACATGGGATTTGATTTTGAAGACGCGCTCGACGCGGTGGTTGGCGAAGAATCCGGACCGTGCCTGGTGACCCTGGGGACGGCCCATCGCGAGAACGGTACCCGCTCGACCGGGTACAGCGACTCGAACGGCAGACTGCGCGCGACGGACAAAGGGACGAGCGTGCGCCTGGTTCGCTCGCTCGGCGTCATGTCGTCCGGCGCGAAGCTGACCCTGTCACACGCAGAGCTCGCCGCGCTTGCCAGCGCTGGTCGGGTCTGGGAGCAACAGCGCAACGACTGGGCGGAGTTCGCGCACGTGCCCGCGGGCTGCCCGGGGTTCGCCATGTCGTATCGCTTCGAGTACCGGCCGCCAGGTGCCAACAGCAAGTCGGTGGACATCGGGCGCCGTGGCGGGATGGGCCCTCCCCGTGGCGACACGTTCG
>CAYURO010000049.1:0-17578 GCA_964447285.1 uncultured Enterobacteriaceae bacterium
TAGTATCGCGGAAACCACGAAACGTGCAGCGAAGGACCCGTGTCCTGCAGCGCGCAGTTTGGGGCACACGACGCCGTTCGCGCCTTCGAATCGGGGGCCATGGGGCTCTTCCTTTCGGTGGGGGAAAGCGAACGGCGAATTAGGGGGATTTCCCTATTGGGGGGGGTCATGGCAGCGATCCGTGTCAGGTGGTCAAGACCGGCGGTCTCGGCGTTTGCCGTTTGCGTCGCGATGTGGACCGGTTGCGATTCCGCGCCGGGTAATTCCGGACAGGTTGCGCAGGACACGACGGCATCGCCGGATGCCTTGGACGCCGTTGACGCGGCCGACACGTCCGAACCGACCGACACGGTTGCAGACACCGCGCCTTGTCAGGGCTTGGACTGTCCGTGTACCGACGTCACGACGTGCGGAACGGCCGCGCCTTGCGAAAAGCGCGCTTGCGAGCAGGGCAAGTGCACAGTGGTCCCCAAGCTGTGCGACGACGGCGACGAATGCACGGCCGACCTGTGCGACCCCGCGACGGGCGAGTGCACGGCCAAGGCGATTCCGCAGTGCGGACCCAAGCCGGTGTACGCCACGACCTTCAGTTGCAAGACCGGCGACGCCAAGGATTGGAAGCTCGACGCGGCCGTCGGCAAGGGACCCGGCTGGGCGATCGACGCTTCGCCCGCGCTGCCCGGCGCGTTCTCGCCCGACTGCTCGCTGAACTTCAACAACGGCAAGGACTTTCAGTGCGTCGGCGACACGCCCGGCCCGAAGATGCGCGCCGTGTCGCCGCTGATCGACGCGTCGGCGCTGCCCGCCAAGGCGCCGCTTTCGCTGACGTTCCGCCTGGGCGGCAAGTGGGAGGCGGGGCAGTACGACGAGCTCGTGGTCGAGATCGGCCCCGACGCGACGCAGACGGCCCCTATCGCCAGCCTGGACCCGCCCGCCGGCGATTGGGACAAGGTCACGCTCGACCTCGCGCAGTATGCGGGCACCAAGTTCCACGTCGCCTTCGTGTTCTTCTCGGAGGACTGCCAGGTGAACAACGGCGTCGGCCCCTTCATCGACGACCTGGTCGTGGTCGACACGACGTGCAAGTCCGACGCCGCGTGCGACGACGGCAACGACTGCACCATCGACTCGTGCCACAAGGCGTCGGGCAAGTGCATCAAGGCCTTGCTGCCCGCGGGCACCGAATGCGCGACGAACAACAAGTGCCTGTCTGCGGCCACCTGCAGCGCCGGCGGCCAGTGCGTGGGCGTGGCCAAGGTGTGCGCGCTGACCAGCCTGGCGCCCTGCGAGGCGGCGGCCTGCAACCCCACGACGGGCGATTGCGAGGCCGCGCCGGCACCTGACGGGGCAAGCTGCCTGGACGGCAACCCGTGCACCGGCGTGGGCCTGTGCGACAAGGGCAAGTGTGCCACCACGCCGATCGGCAACGGCCTGCCCTGCGACGACCCGGTCAAGTGCCTGTTCCTGGGCGCCTGCAAGGACTCTGTGTGCGTAGGCGGCAAGCCGGCTCCCGACGGCACGCCCTGCCAGGACGGCGACGTCTGCACCGAGCTGTCGAAGTGCAAAGGCGGCAAGTGCGAGGCCGGACCGGCCGGTTGCGACGACGGCAACGCCTGCACGCAAGACGCCTGCCTGCCGGGCAAGGGCTGCAGCCACGCTGCGACCAACGACGATGCGGCGTGCGACGACGGCAGCGCCTGCTCGACCAAGGACCGCTGCAAGTCAGGGAAGTGCCTGGGCGCAGCCGTCAGCGGTACGTGCGACGACGGCAACGCGTGCACCCAGCAAGACGCGTGCGGACCCGACGGCAAGTGCGCCGGATTGCCCGCGCCCGGCCTGTGCGACGACGCCAACGGCTGCACCTACGACGCCTGCGTGGTCAAGACGGGCGAGTGCATCCACAACCTGCTCGATGGTGCGCCCTGTGACGACGGCTCTGCTTGCACCCTCGAGACATGCGCTGCAGGCGCGTGCAAGGCCAAGCCCGCCGCCGACGGCGGACCGTGCACCGACGGCGACGCGTGCTCGACCGGCGACAAGTGCGCCCTGGGCCAGTGCAAAGGCAGCGCCAGCGCCGCGGACGGTCAGACCTGCGACGACGGCAACGGCTGCACCAGCAACGACAAGTGCAGCGGCGGCAAGTGCGACGGCAGCGCCGTGAACGGCCTTTGCGACGACGCCAACCCGTGCACCGCCGACGCCTGCCAGAAGGGCACCAACCAGTTCGAGCCCTTCACCTGCACCCACGCCGCCATCGGCGACGGCGGGGCCTGCGACGACGGCGACGCGTGCACCAGCAGCGACAAGTGTGCGGCCGGCGCGTGCAAGGGCGCGCTGACCAACGCGTGCACGATCCACTTCGACGACCCGTTCGCCTGCGACAAGAACCTGGGCTGGACGTTCACGCCGGCTGCAGACGACGCCAAGGGCATCCCCGGTTGGGCCATCGACGGCACGCCGGCCAAGCCCGCCGCATTCTCGGGTGCGTGCTCGCTGAATCTGAACAACGGCATCAACTACGACTTGAAGGGACCGGGCGGCGCGTCGCAAGCGGTGGCGGCCGGCACGGTCGGTCCGGCCATCGATGTGCCGGCGGGGGTGGCAGAGGCGCAGTTGGTCTTCTTGAGCTGGTACGACGTCGAGGACTATCAGAGCTTCGACATCCGCTATGTCGACTTCTCGGTCGACGGCTTCAAGACCGTGGACTCGGCGACGTTGTCGAATGCAGCGGCCAACGCCAAGTCGTGGAAGAAGATCACGCTGCCGGTGAGCAAGTACGCCGGCAAGAAGCTGCAGATCCGCTTCCGCTTCGAATCGATGGACGCTCTGAACAACACGGGCGCTGGCTGGTTCGTCGACGACGTGCAGGTTCGGTCGACCAAGGCGCCGAACTAGTCTGGAGTGCGTTCGCGCGCCGGGCTGCCGCCGATGGGTTCGCCGCGTGTGCGTTCGCCTGCGCCCGATGGCGTGTCCGTTGTGGGGGTTGCCGGTGCGCGGGAAGCAGTGCCTTCCTGCACTTGCCGTGTTACAGCGTCCCGCGCCGCCGCAGCTCGTCCCGTTCGTCCGCCGCCAGCTCTGCCAACAGCCCGCGCAAGTCGACCTCGTTCTCGGTCGCCGCGTGACGCCCCGTCAGCTCGGAGTCGGGCAGCAGGTCGCCGCGCGCGTACAGATCCCACATCTCGGCCGCGTGGAACAACGGCGCCTGCGTGGGCGTGTGGTCCAGCAGAAAGTGGTTCAGGTTGGCGACGTCGCGCAGCAGGATCTCGCGCGCGCTCTGGTTCTGCGCAGCGTCGAATGACTGCGGGAAGTCGATCAGCACGGGACCATCGGCCGACAGCAGGACGTTGAAGTCCGACAGGTCGCCGTGGACCACACCCGCGCACAGCATCTTGACTACTTCGCGGATCAGCTGGTCGAAGATGGCTTGCGCGACCTCAGGTTGCAACTCGACGTCACCCAGCCTGGGCGCGGGACGGCCGTCGGCGTCCTTGACCAGCTCCATCACCAGCACGCCGTCTTCGAAGTGGTGTGGGGTCGGCACGCGCACGCCGGCGTCGCGCAGGCGGTAGATCATGTCGACTTCAGCCGACCGCCACGCCGCCTCTTCCTGCGCCTTGCCGTGCCGACTGCCCTTGGCCATGGCGCGGGCATCGCGCGAGCTGCGGGACCGACGCCCCTCCGTGTAGGCGGCGCGGTGCTTGAACGACCGGTGCTCGGCTTCCTTGTAGACCTTGGCGACCCGCTCTTCGCCTTCCGACATCACCAGATAGACTTGGGCTTCCTTGCCGCTCATCAGAGGTCGCAGGACTTCGTCGACGATGCCCTGATCCATCAGCGATTGCAGGCCAGTCGGTGTACGCAAGAAATTCCTTCGGTTCGGGGGCGGTGGACGGGGGCGCGGATGGTGCGCCCGGGGGTGCTGCGGCGCAAGGAATATCTTCCCCAAGCGCGGGGGCGTGGTTCGGTTGGCGGCAGGCCGCGACACGGGCAAGATGGCGCGGCGGCACCGACCAGCAACGAGGCGTCACCATGTCCAAGTCCGCAGGCCTCCTTCCCTTTTTCGCCATCGCGTGCGCCCTGACCTGGGGCCTCGACGTGCCTTGGGTGCTCGCGGTCCTGCAAGGCCAAGCGCCGCCTCCCTATGCCATGAACCTGACGGGCCTGGGCGCGTTGGGGCCGACCCTTGCCGCGCTGGTCGTTGCATGGCCGCGGGGCGAGTTGCGGCAGGTCTTTGGCGGTTGGCGCACCCACCCGCTGTGGGTCGTGGTCGCGCTGTTCGCCCCGGGCGCGCTGCATCTGGTCGCGACGCTGATCGAGGTCGCGTTGGGCGGCCACCCGACGCAGTGGTTCTATCCTCCGGTGGAGCCTGAACGCATCGCCGCCCTGCTGATGTTCCCCATCGGCGAGGAGTTCGGCTGGCGCGGCTTTGCCCATCCCCGCATCACGGCGCGCTTTGGCATGGTCGCGGGGTCGTTGCTGCTGGGTCTGGTCTGGGGCGTGTGGCACGTGGGCATGATGTTCCAGCCGGGCCTGGGAGCCGCGCACGCATGGACAGCGACGGGGCTGGCGATGCTGGAGCTGGCGCTGTGGAGTGTGTGTTTCGCCTGGTTCTTCGAGAAGAGCGGCCGCAGCATGGCCGTCGCGATGGCCCTGCACGCCGGCGCCCATCTGGACAACGTGAACCGCGCGCCGGAAGGCGAGATCCGCTTGCGGGTGCTGCGGTTGGCGGTGGTCGCGGTGGCGGCCGGGCTGGCGGCCTGGGCGTTGACGCGGCAGGGCAAGGCGAGGGAGGCCTAGAGGGCATGTGCGCTAACTTTGCCGGAATCCGCCGCCCCTTCGCGGGCTACCATTCCAGAAGTCCGCGTTGATGACGCCGCGGACTGCCACGGCCGATTGCCGCTCACGCACCCAAACGCGGCCCTTCGACTCGCAAAGCACCATGTGCCAGTCCCCCTGGGACTTCTTGAACGGTAGCCAACGGACTTTAGTCCGTGGATTCAGTAGATTGCGGTCCAATGTTAGCGCACATGGGCCTAGAGGGACCGGGACGGATGCCTGACAGGCCCAAATGCCAAGTCGGCGAAGCCATCCACGGCTACGGCTTGCACGCCACCGGGGCACTGCAGTCGATCCAGTTCGCGTTGGTCTGCTGGGCCTTGAACGCCGCCACCTCCGCACAGCTCACGGAATCCACGCACACGGCCACCTGGTTCAAGACCTTGATCTTGGGCAGGCCCGCCAGCGAGGTCAGCGCGGGCGCAGAGAAGATCTGCAGGAGGCCGACCTCGCCAAGCTCCGGGAACGACAACTGGGTCAGCTTTGGCAGGGTGTTGAGCTTCAGCGACTTGGCGGTCTTCAGTGCCGGGAAGCCGTCGATCTTCGTTGCGTTCAGCCCCATCAACGTCAGGTCACCGCCGATCTGGGTCAGCGCCGGGAACTTCGGCAGCTCGAGAAGCGCAGGGCAGTTCGCGATCGTGACGGGTAAGGCGCTGTAGTAGCTGTAGGGCTTGGATGCACTCCAGTTGGCAAGGGCGGTGAACGAAGCGAGCTTGGGGTTGTCCTCGATCTGCAATCCGATCAGGTTGGTGATCTGGTTGAAGCCGCTGACGCTGACCAGCGCGGTGTTCTTGCTGATCCCAAGCGCCGCAAGGATCTGGACGCCGTCGAAACCCGAGATCGTCTGGATGTGGTCGTTCTTCTCGACGTCGAAACTCGAGATTTCACGGAGGCTTGCGGGACCCGTCAAGTGGCTGCCGGCGTAGGCGCTGGCATCGATCTGGCCGGCCTTCTCCAGGTCGGGCAAAGCGTCCGCAAGGTCCACGCTGCCGCCCAGGTACAGGACGCCGATCACCTCCTTGACGTGGCGCAGCCGCAGCAACAGATCGGGGTTGCCGTCGATGTAGACGGACCCATGGATGGTGCATTCGCGCGTAAATTGAATGTCGCCCCCGCCACCTAGATTGCCTTTGAAGACCCCGGGCGTGCAGCTGCCTGACTCGGCATAGGCGACCAGCTCGGCGTGCGCGTTGGCGTTGAGCTGCGGCGTGTCGACCTCGAGCGGGAACTCGCAGGCAGGCAGCAGCCCCAGCAAGACAAGGCACAGGGTCGTGCGGAGGGTGAGCGCGTTCATCATCGACTCCAATCTGCTGAGGGAACGGAACGTCAAAAGGGCATGAAGCCGACGCCGATGGTCACGACCTTCTCCGAGTCGTAGCGTGTCTCGAGGGGAAACGGCTCGCGGTCCATGCCGGGCGGCTTCGTCAAACCGCCGTAGACCATGGGGTCATCGGCCACCGGCGCGCTTTCGCTGACGCGCTGGCTGTGCCGGTACTGCACGAAGAAGTGCATTCGATTCTGATAGTAGTGCGACAACTTGAGCGCCGCCGCGTTGATCTCGTCACTGGTGTTGCCGAACGGAGAACTCACCGCGTCGGGCCACCACGTACCGGCCAACTCCACGTCGCCCAGGACCGGAAGCCGCATCGCAAGGGCGCTCTTGAGATACATGTACCCGCCGAGCAGGCTGACCCCCATGCCGGGGGCGATGTTCCAGCGCAGCCAGTCGTCCTTGCCGTCGCCGAGATGGGCCAGGGTCACCGGGAAACCGACCCATGCGTCCGCGGCGACACCGATGTCGGCCATGTACTCGACCAGACCGGGTCGGTAGCGCTTGGGCACACCATCCCACCCCATCTCGAAGCCGCCCTCGATTCCGGCCAGGTTGCCGATCGCACTGGACTTGAAGTAGCCACCGCCCTCAAAGTGAAAGAACACTTGGCTGCCCCGGTCCGATGCGCCGTACCCGGTGCCGTTGCCCAACACGAGGCCAAACGCAGCCATGTGGCCTTTGCCGGGTCCCATCGTGCCGACGAACTTCTGCTCTTTTTCCTCTGCCCCCGCCGAGTGGGCGAAGAGCATGAAAGCTAAGGCCGCGACTGCACAATTCCATCTCTTGGTCTGCATCAGAATCGCGCCCCCAGGGATGAGGTGAACCCAAACTCGCCCGAGAACAGCCGCGGCGTGGTGACCGCTGCCTCAAGGTACAGGCGATGAAACAGCGCGGCAGAGGCACCGATGTGCCACGGCATGTTGCGCACGTCCTGGGCCAGCGTGTCGCGGACGATGACGTCTGCCTTGGGCGTGCCGTGCCCATACCAGTTCCAATCGAACTCTGCGTACGTCAGCACGGGTCCGAGTGCCAGGTTGTACCGGAGCGGGATTCCTCCGGTGCTCGCATGGGTCAGCAAGTGCAAGCCGTCGCGCGAGGTCGCCGTCGAGACGCTGCCGAACATCAGGCCAACGTCGAGACGAGAATTGGCCGTCTCGAGGAGGCTAAAGAACATCAAGGTCGCGTGATACCCGGTCGCGTCGCCGCCGAGGTTCCTCGAGTAGATCCTCAAGTCGAACCCCTGTGTAGGCGACCCGATGACGGCGCCCGCCTGTTCGCCGCCCGCCTGTGACGCCCGCGCCCGACGTTCGTCCTTCTCCGCCTCGCTGTAATAGGTTGTCTCTGAGTAGCGGTAGTTGCTGTCTTCCCAAGTCCGCTCGCTCTTGACGGTGCCCACCGACCCCGCAGCGCGCGTGAACATCAGGATGAAGGCCCCGATCGTTCCTGAGATCATGCCATTGCGTTCGCTGTAGCGAATGCCGACACCGCGCGGCGCGATGCCATAGTTGTTGCGAAATGCACCGTAATCCGTGGCGCCGCCTTCATAAAACGCGCTTGTGGTCATCGAATAGTTGTACAGCAAGCCGCGGGCATCGTCCGCGAAGGCGGCGGTTGGCGCGAGGCAGATAAGGAGGCCACTCGACAGGCCAAAGAGAAGGGCAAGACCATGGCTGCACGTGCGGGATCGCTGCATCAGCGCGGACCTCAAGAGGGTTGCCGCGGCTGAAAGGCCGCGGAGAAATTGGGAAACCTTTGCTGTCATCGTGAGGGGATGCGGAGGCTATGGGCGAGCGTATGTTCGTGTCAAGCATAATCAATTGCACCCACTGTCTCTGCCTTTGCACAGGTGTCGGTCCTCGCGGCCCCGTGCCGACCAGCAACTCCTTGAAGCAGACGGCCGTTGCAGGTACGGTCGGAATCCACCCATTCAATTGCACCCGCGCCGGGCTGCAAGGGCGTGAAACATGCTGAGACCGATAGGCCTGCTCGTCGGACTGACCCTTTCCTCCACCGCCTTCGCCGTGCCGAACGAGGCCGACGTGCTGCGAGAGTGGAATGCTGTGCGCGCCGATCCGCCCGGCTATGCGGCCCATCTGGAGGCATGGCTGCCGCTATTCCAAGGGTTGGAGTTCTCCGGACCCTCTGGTCGAATCCTGACGAGCGAAGGGCCCACGGCGGTGCGGGAGGCAATCTCCGTCCTGAAGGCGACCGCACCCATGCCCGAAGTGCAGGCCTCGGCCGGCATGACTCTGGCAGCGCAGGAGCACGCGAACGACCTGGGCCCCAGGGGAGGGCGAGGCCATGTCGGTACCGATGGCAGCACGCTCGGCGGTCGGCTGGAACGGCACGGGCAGTGGCAGGGCACCGTGTTCGAAGCGATAGCCTTTGGCGCAACAACAGCACGGGAGACCATCATCGACTTGCTGGTCGACGACGGCACGCCGTCACGCGGCCACCGCGCGGCACTGCTCTATCCGCAGGGGCGCACGGTCGGCGTTGCGTGCCGCGAGCACCGCGACTACCGGTCGATGTGTGTGCTGGACGTCGCCTCACAGTTCGTCGAAGCGGACAACTTGCCCAAGGCCCGGCCGGCGCCCGTCGATCCGAATCCCTTCGACGAGAGCAAGCCCTTCGCAAGCCCAACCGCACGCATGCCGACAGGCGCACCGACGCCGTTGGACCTGGCCGTGTTTGCCGAAGTCAACGCGCTGCGCACGGATCCGCAAGCCTGGGCGGCCAAGCTCGAAGCCCTGGTGCCGCTGTTCGACGGCTCGGTACTCAGGCGGCCGGGGCGCACCGCCATGTTCTGGTCGAATGCGCCAGAATCGGTGCACCAGGCCATCGCGATGCTGAAGGCGACGGCGCCGCAGCCGCCCGCCATCTTTCTGCCAAGCCTTGCGGCGGGCGCGCGCGACTACGTGCGGGTGCGGTGGGCGCATCCGGCGTTTCTCGACCGCAACTATTCGGCCCTCGACGCGGTGAGGCGCTATGGGTGGGGACCGCTTTGCGGGTCGCTGACCATGCAGGGCGAGGGCGAGGCGTTCGACATCATCGCCACGTGGGTGGTGCAAGGCCGGGGACCGAACCGAACGCTGCTCGAAGCCGACGCTAGCCAGGTAGGCGTGGCGTGTGGGCCGTCCTCCGAGTACCCGCTGCGGTGCGCGTTGGTCTACGCAAAGGGCTTCAGAGACTACGACGAGGCGAGTGTCGCCCCGACGGTCGCGGCCGTGCAGCGTCTCGACGCCGCGCGCACCGATCCCGCAGGCGAGGCCGCGCGCTGGCGCCAGCTATTGCCCCTGACCAAGGGCGAGACGTTGCGCCTGCCGCAAGGCACGGTGCCGCTGCCGGGGGGTAGCGAGGCGCTGCGGAAGCTGATCGCGCGGCTGGCGACAGCCAAACCGTTGCCCGCACTGACGCCGTCGGCCGACCTGCAAGAGCGGGCGCGCGACCTGGTGCAGGAACTGGCGCCGGGGCGAGAGCCAGGAGACGCAGGCAGTTGGGGGATGCGCCCGGCGTCGAGGTACCGCCAGACGAGCGAAACGGCCGACCCCGACGAACTGACGCTGTTCGCCGCCGGAACGGGAGAGCTGGTCGCCTTGCGCGTCTTGCTCGAGCGACCCGATTGGTTGCTGGCTAGAGACGAGGTCAGCGTGGGGCTCTGGTGCGGAAGCCACGCGACCAAGGGGCAGGTTTGTGTTGTCGATGTTGCCGTGGGATGGGTAGCGGCCGGCCCGGAGCTTCCCTGAGACGCCATCGTTGGCGAGACTGCTGAAATGGGACTTCATGCTCCGGAGTCGAGTCGGTTGACGCTGGTCGCGGTGGCGACTGGATTGGCGGCTTGGGCGGTGACGCCGCGCGGGAAGACGAAGGAGGCCTGGCGGGACCGGGACGGGTGCCTGACAGGCCCAATGCTAGGTCGACGACCCCATCAACAGCCGATTCTTGGGAGAGATCTCTGCCGGAATGGCTTGTGTGTGGACCTGATACCCGGCCGCCCGCAGTCGCACCGCCCGTTCGACATCCACGGCCAGCGCCTTGTCCAGCCAGCCATCCAAGTCACCGTGCGTCCTCAGGATTTGACAGCAAGGCAGGACAGCCACCCGCGCCCCCGCCTCGATAGCCCGCGTCAGGATGGTGTCCGTCAGGTCGCCACACGCGTGCGCGGACACGATCAGGTCGTCCGGGAACAGCTCGACATCCTCCAGCCGCGCTTGATGGAAAGCTACCCGGCCCTGCAGCCGAGGCCAAGCCGCGGCGACCGCATCCGCAAGAACCCGGTGGTTGTCCGTCAGTCGGGTGTCGACCGCGAGCGCGCCGGTCGCCGTCTCGTCCAGCAGCAACATGACCTGAGCCAACAGACCATGGCCGCAGCACAAGTCGACGACGCGACCGCCGCGCATGCGCCGATGGACGCGACGGGCAACCTCCCACGCTTCGTAGAGTTCCTTGCGCGGCAGTACGCCGGCACCGCACACCGCACGCGCCAAGCGGGCAAACAACGTGTCGCCAGGAAAGAGGTCCATCTGTTGTGGAGTCAATCGGTTGCGCGAGCCCGTGTCCATGGGTCCCCCCGGGGCGCCACGGGAAGGACGTGCAGTCCGCGACGGGTCAAGGCTTATAGCACGCCATCGTCACATTTCCGCATGGACGGCCTGTGTCTGGAGGACTAGAGTTCTCTACCAGCCATCGAGATGCCTCCGTGTCCACGCCTGTCCGTTGCGGCAATTCCGCGCAGGCATGACTCGGGGAACGTGCTTTTGCTCGCAGAGCAGGAGTCGGTCATGAAGCGGCTCAAGTCAGTCCCCGGGCCCCAGCACTTGACAGCGGTCCTGCCGCTCGTCTCCGCGGACGTGGCGCTTCCGCCGCGACCCTCTGCACCTGTGTTGCCGGGTGACGACCACGCCCAGAGCCTGATGTCCGCGACGCCCGGTACCCTGTACGAGTACATGGACGAGACGGAGGGCGCCCGCCGCTACCTGTTCGTGGGGTCCGGACAAGACCGTGTCGTCGAGTGGAACGCCCGCGATTTCGAGACCGATGCGAGTCTGCCCTGGTCGTCGATCGACCCGGAATACGCCATCCTTGCCCTGCTGGAGCGCGAACAGGACCTGGCGCGGTTGAACCGCAAGCTTCAGGCGGAGGCCGATGCGCTGGCCCAAGCCAACGAAACCATCCGACGCATCGCCGCGACTGATCCGTTGACCAATCTGGCCAATCGTCGTCACTTTCGCGAATCGCTGGAGAAAGCGTGCGCCTATGCGCGGCGACATGGGGGCGCGGTGACGGTGGTCAGCTTCGACCTCGACGGACTGAAGCTCGTGAACGACACCAAGGGGCACGCGGCGGGCGACGGCGTCCTGACTGGCTTCGCGGCCATCCTGACGGAAGAGGCAAGGGCCGAGGATGTCCTGGGGCGGCTGGGCGGCGACGAGTTCACAGTGCTGCTGGTGGGTGCCGACGAGCGAGGCGGCTGGCAGTTCGCCAAGCGGGTCCAGCAAGCGGTGCGGGCCTGTCGCGACCTCAGCGCGGCGGGCATCACGGTCAGCAGTGGCGTCGCGGGGTGGAAGGCGGGGCACGACGGCGAAGAGCTCCTTCGACGCGCGGACGAGGCCCTGTACCACGCCAAACACCGGGGCGGAGACGCGGTCGAGGTCCACGGCGCAGCGTGACATGCTCTGGCTTGCTTCGATCGGCGAGTCCGGCTGGCTTCGGTGGACGGGCCGCTTGGTCCCCGACCGCTTGAGCCCGGGGGGCGTTGGGCGTACTGTCGCGCGGCGCTTCCCCTCGGCGTGCCCCCCTGCGTTCGGGCACCGACCCCGGGTTGCGGAACAGGACGTGGCGACCGGTGGCACCCTCCAGTGCAGCCCCAGCCGGCTCTTCTCGAACGCGGGTCGGACAAAGCTCCCCATGATCGCTCGCTTGCAGTGGTTGCTGATTCTGGTCGTGCCGCTGATCGGCGCCGGTTGCGAGGCTCCGGTGGTGCCGCCCCCGGTCAAGCTGCCGGTACCGGTGACGGTGGCAGCGGTCGTGCAGCGCGACGTGCCGGTGCAGGTCAGGGCCATCGGTACCGTCGAGGCGTTTGCCTCCGTCGCCCTCCAACCGCAGGTGACGGCGCGCATTGCCAAGGTGCACTTTCTAGAGGGCAGCGAGGTCAAGGCGGGCGACCTGTTGATCGAGCTGGATCCGCAGCCGTTTCTGGCCGCGCTGAGCCAGGCCAAGGCGTCGCTGGCCAAGAACCAGGCGCAGGCCCGCTTTGCCCGCCAGCAGGCCAGCCGCTACGAGGGCTTGCTGGCTCAGGAAATCGTCACCCGCGATCAGGTCGACCAGCTGCGGTCGAATGCCGAGTCGCTGGCCGCCGCCGTGGCCGCCGACCGCGCCGCCATCGAGAGCGCACAGATCCAGCTGGGCTACTGCACCCTGCGCGCACCCATCTCTGGCCGCACCGGATTGCTGGCACTGAAAGCGGGCAACCTGGCCAAGGCCAACGACATTGCGCTGGTGACGCTGAACCAGATCGCCCCCGTCTACGTCACCTTCAGCGTGTCTGAACGGATGCTGGCCGACGTGCGGCGCGGCATGGCCGAAGGCGCGCTGCAGGTCACGGCGGCGGTGCCGAACGAGGCCGGTAGCGTCGAGACGGGCACGATTGGCTTTCTGGACAACGCCGTCAGTGCGACGACCGGCACGATTCGGCTGCGCGGGCAGTTTGCCAACGAGTCGCGCAAGCTCTGGCCGGGTCAGTTCGTCGAGGTGGTGTTGACGCTGGGGCAACGGCAGCAGGCCCTGCTGGTGCCCACGCAAGCCGTCCAGACCAGCCAGCAAGGCACCTTCGTGTACGTGGTCAAGGCCGACCAGACGGTGGAGATGCGGCCGGTGACGGTCGACTTCGCAAGCGGGCAGGAAACCCTGCTGACCAAGGGAGTTGCGGCGGGCGAGACCATCGTCGTCGACGGCCAACTGCGCCTGACGCCGGGGGCCAAGGTCAAGACGGGGGCCAAAGCGCCCGCCGCGGACAAGCGGCCATGAACATCGCCGACCTGTTCATCCGCCGGCCGATCATGACGTCGCTGGTCATGGTCGCGATCCTCGTGGCCGGCGCGGCGTCGTATCGCCTGCTGCCCGTCAACGACCTGCCCAACGTCGACTTTCCCACCATCCAGGTCAACGCCGACCTGCCCGGCGCAAACCCGCAGACGATGGCGTCGGCCGTCGCAACCCCGCTCGAGAACCAGCTTTCGACCATCGCGGGCGTCGACTCGATGACGTCCAGCAACGGCATCGGCTCGACCCGCATCACCATCCAATTCAACCTCGACCGCGACATCGACGCCGCCGCCCAAGACGTGCAGGCGGCCATTTCTGCGGCGTCGCGCTCGCTGCCCAAGGACATGAAGGCGCCGCCATCGCTGCGCAAGGTCAATCCCGCCGACCAGCCGGTGCTGTACCTGGCGCTCAGCTCGCCCACGCTGCCGCTGTCGGTCGTAAACGAGTACGCCGAGACCCTGGTCGCGCAACGCATTTCGACCATCAGCGGCGTGGCCCAGGTCGGCGTGCACGGGTCGCAGAAGTTCGCCGTGCGCGCCCAGCTCGACCCCAAGGCGCTTGCGTCGCGTCAGCTCGGCATCGACGAGGTGGCCAACGCCATCGCCGAGGCGAACGTCAACCTGCCCGTCGGCACGCTCGACGGCCCCAAGCAGGCCTTTACCATCGAAGCCAGCGGCCAGATGTTCAAGGCAGCGGCGTACCGGCAGGTCGTGGCGGCCTATCGCGACGGCGCGCCGGTGCGGCTCGAAGACCTGGGCACGGTGCTCGACGGCGTGGAAAACCCAAGGGCTGCGGCCTGGTACAACAACACCCGCGCGATCCTGCTGACGATCCAGCGCCAGCCCGGCACCAACACGGTCGAGGTGGTCGACAACGTCAAGAACCTGCTGCCGGGGTTTCGCAGCCAGATGCCGGCGTCGGTCGAGCTGCACGTGCTGTACGACCGCTCGCAGTTGATTCGCGAGTCGATGCGCGACGTCGAATTCACGCTGCTGCTGACGATCGCGCTCGTGATCCTCGTGATCTTCCTGTTCCTGCGCAACGTGTCGGCCACGGTGATTCCCTCGCTGGCCGTGCCCATGTCGATCATCGGCACGTTTTCCGTCATGCAACTGCTCGGGTATTCGATCAACAACATCTCGATGATGGCGTTGACGCTGGCGGTCGGGTTCGTGGTCGACGATGCCATCGTGATGCTCGAGAACATCGTGCGGCACATGGAAAAGGGCGACAGCGCCATGGTGGCGGCGTTCAAGGGGTCCAGGGAGATCGGCTTTACCATCCTGTCGATGAGCATCTCGCTCGCCGCCGTCTTCATCCCCGTGCTGTTCATGGGCGGCATCCTGGGTCGATTGCTCAACGAATTTGCCGTCGTGATCACCGTCGCCATCGTGATTTCGTGCTTCGTGTCGCTGACGCTGACGCCGATGCTGTGCAGCCGCTTTCTCAAGCCGCCCAACCGCAACGCCCACGGCCGGTTGTTCCTGCTCGCCGAGCGTTTTCTCGACGGCATGCTCGACGTGTACCAGCGCTCGCTGAAGCAGGTGCTGCGCTTTCGCCGCACGACGCTGCTGGCCACGCTGCTGCTCACGGTGGCGACCGGGTGGCTCTTTACCGTGATTCCGATGGGTTTCTTGCCCAACGAGGACACGGGACGGCTGAACGCCGACACCGAGGCGGCCCAGGGCACGTCGTTCGCGGCAATGAAGGCGCATCAGGAGGCATTGGCGGCCATCGTCGCCAAGGACCCGAACATCGAGGGCTTCATGTCCTCCATCGGCGGCGGACAGAGCGGCGGCGCCAGCAACACCGGCCGCCTGTTCATGCGCTTGAAGCCCCGCAGCCAGCGCGCGCTGTCGGCCGACGAAATCATCCAAGAGCTGCGTCCCAAGCTCGCCAAGGTGCCGGGCGTGCGCGTGTTCTTGAAGAACGTGCCGTCGATCCAGATCGGCGGCAGCATGACCAAGAGCATGTATCAGTTCACGTTGCAGGGGCAGGACACCGACGTGCTGTACCGCGCCGCCGCGGCGTTCGAGAGCCGGCTGCGCGACACGCCCGAGCTGATCGACGTGACGAGCGACCTGCAGATCACGAATCCCCAGGTCCGCGTCGACATCAACCGCGACAAGGTGGCCAGTCTCGGCTTGTCGGTGCGGCAGGTCGAGGACGCGCTGGCGTACGCCTACGGAAGTCGGCAGGTCACCTCGATCTTTGCGTCGACGGCGCAGTACCAGGTGATCCTCGAGCTGCTGCCGCGCTATCAGGGCGACCCCGCGGCGCTGGGGATGCTGTATGTGCATGCCGGGTCGGGCAAGCTGGTGCCGCTCGACACCATCGCCACCGTCACCAAGTCGACCGGCCCGCTGACGGTCAATCACCTGGGCCAGCTGCCCGCCGTGACCGTCTCGTTCAACCTGCGCGAGGGCGTGGCCTTGGGCGACGGGATGAAAGTGGTCGACGACCTGGCCCAGAAGACGCTGCCGGCCACCATCAGCACCAGCTTTCAGGGCACTGCTCAGGCGTTTCAATCGTCGTTTAGTGGTCTGTGGTTGCTGCTGGTCATGGCCATTTTCGTCATCTATGTCGTGCTTGGGGTACTTTACGAGAGCTATATCCACCCCATCACCATTTTGTCGGGGCTTCCTGCGGCGGGTTTTGGGGCGCTCGTGACGTTGATGGTGTTTGACTGCGACCTGAATATCTATGGGTTCGTCGGCATCATCATGCTGCTGGGCATCGTGAAGAAGAACGCCATCATGATGATCGACTTTGCCTTGGAGGCCGAGCGGACCGAGGGCAAGTCGCCGTTGGATGCGATTTTCGAGGGCGCCGTGGTGCGGTTTCGGCCGATCATGATGACGACCATGGCGGCGCTGATGGGGACGCTGCCGATTGCCTTGGGGCTGGGTGCCGGCGGCGAGTCGCGGCAGCCGCTTGGGCTTGCTGTGGTTGGCGGGTTGTTGACTTCGCAGTTGCTTACGCTCTACATCACTCCTGTCGTTTATTACTATATGGATCGGTTGCTTCGGCGGGTTCGGCCGAATCGGAGTCGTGTTGTTGGTGGTGTGGCGTGAGGTTGGTGTGGGCGCGGGGCGTAAAGCCGGCGCGGGCGTGAGCGGGCACCGCGGACGGGTGACCGGTTGTGGCCGGGGCGTTGCCGGTGCGGTGGACAGGTGCGGGTGCGGTGGGTCGATCCCCGGACTGAAGTCCGTGGGCTACCGTTCAAGAAGTCTACGTCGATGACTCCGCAGACTGGTGGCGTGTCCTCTGGATCAGATTTGGGATCAGGTTCGGGGGGGTAGCGGGTTTGGAAGTCACGAGGCGCCGTCGACCGGGTGGACATGCTCGCCGTCGAGAGCAGGTGCCGCTCGTTGGGGCCGGTGCCAAGCGATCGGCCGTGGCGTCACGGCACCCTCTCGCCTCACAGGTCGCTTGCGTTGCGGCAGTAGCCAGACTTCGGGTCGAACTTGCAGTGCTGCAAGAACGCGTCGGCGCAGAAGTCGGAGGTCGCGCAATCCGCGTCCGACTTCGGGTGGCACTCGCCGCCGACCATCCAGCAGCGACCGTTGATCTTGCAAGCTGCTTCACACCCCGGATCGCAGGTCGCCGCGCCACCGTCGCCGGGTGCAAGGCACGTCGCGGAAACTTCAGCGGTGACATCGCCAGCGTCATAGCTAAGGGGCAAGCCGCCACCGCTCCGAGCCGACGGCCCACATGCGCACAGAATGACCGCCAGCAGCATCAGGTTACGCACGAGGAACCCCCAGGCGAATCGCGAACTCCCGATTTTAGGACCCGGCACGTATCACACGAGCACCGCCGTTGACCAGACGCCTACGCACCTCGCCGCCCAAGCCGCGACAGGATGCGACGCAGAGTGTCGTTTTGCGTGCGCATCTCCGCGCCCTGGACGGCGGGGCGTAGCACCAGGCCGCACGGGTCTGTTGCCGTGCGCGCGCGGCATCGTGCAAGGCCGAGAATCGAAAGGTTGTTTGTCGCTACGCGTGCGCGCGCGGCATCGTCCAACCCATTGACTACGCGAACGATTGCCGAATTCCGCATGTATGCCTACAAAAACCCCTGTCCGTACCCAGGATTCACGGACGGCCACGCCTGCGACCGGCATGGGCCGGCGGAAGTACCTCGCCGCGACAAGCCACGGGACAAGGATCTGGCGGAGCTGAAGGAACTGGCGCGGAACGTCCTCGAAGGCGCGCAGGAGCGCATCCTGACGGCTCGGCTGGCCGCGCTGATGCAACTGCCGCGGTGTCCAGCCGTGCGATACTACGGGTGTTTTGCTCCCAACGCGCGGGCTCGGCCGCAAGTCGTCAAGGCGGGTGCTCAGGCGCCCTGTCGCCGCAACAA
>CAYURO010000050.1:0-14542 GCA_964447285.1 uncultured Enterobacteriaceae bacterium
TGCAGTCCGAGATCGCTGAAGTGCTCGACATCGTGAAGGAAG
The DNA here is from genome assembly GCA_964447285.1 of uncultured Enterobacteriaceae bacterium. Lineage (GTDB taxonomy): Bacteria > Myxococcota_A > UBA9042 > UBA9042 > UBA9042 > CAJBNH01. The sequence goes on from CAYURO010000050.1 coordinate 43, forward strand.
TCTACTCGCTGTTCGGTCTGTCGTACGAGTTCACGCTGTCGACGCGCCCTGAGAAATTCATGGGCGAGCCCGCGGTGTGGGACCAGGCCGAGGCGGATCTGCGCGCGGCGCTCGACAGCGGCGGCACGGTGTACGCGGTCGACGAGGGCGGTGGCGCCTTCTACGGCCCGAAGATCGACATCAAGGTCAACGACTGCCTGGGCCGCAAGTGGCAGTGCGCGACCGTGCAGCTCGACTTCCAGCAGCCCATCAACTTCGACATGGGCTACACGGCCAGCGACAACAGCCGCCAGCGGCCGATCGTGATTCACCGCGCGGTGTTCGGCACGTTCGAGCGGTTCATGGGCGTGCTGCTCGAGCACACGGCGGGCGTGCTGCCCACGTGGATGAGCCCGGTGCAGGCCGTGGTGGTCCCCATCTCGGACAAGTCGACCGACTACGCGTTCGAGGTGCTGGCCAAGCTGAAGGCGGCGGGGCTGCGGGCTGAGGTCGACGACCGCAACGAGAAGATGAACCTGAAGATCCGCGAGGCAGAGCTGCGCAAAACGCCGTACATGATCGTCGTCGGCGAGCGCGAGGCCGAGCTGGGTACTTGCAGCGTGCGCACCTACAAGGACGGCCCGCGTGGCGCGTTTGAGGTGGCGGCCATCGTCGCGGAGATCGCCGAGAAGGTGAAGTCGCGGGAATTCGATGTCAACATCATGCCTTTGCGCAGCTTCGACAACGAGGACGAGGCGCCGGTTGAGACCGAGAGCGAATACTAGCCAGCTGCGGTGCCCTACCCGATGTCACCGCATTGACCCGAGCGTGACGACATGCGCTTCACCCACAAACCGTTCGACGCGCTGACGCTGCACGAGCTGTACGAGCTGATGTGCCTGCGCGAAGACGTGTTCGTGGTCGGGCAAAAGGTCACTTGCGAGCCAGAGATCGACGGGCTGGACCCGCAGTGCGTCCACGTCATCGGGCGAGACGATAGCGGACGAATCGTGGCGACCGCTCGTCTGTTCGTGCACGAGGACCCCATCAAGGTCGGTCGCGTCGCCGTCGCGCGGGACTTGCAGGGGCAAGGCATCGGCTCGCGTTTGATGGTTCATGTCCATGAAGTGCTGGGCGAAAGGTCGGCCGCCATGCACGCGCAGGCGCATCTCGAGTCCTGGTACACGCGCATGGGGTGGACGGCCGTCGGCGAGGGGTTTGTCGAGGCCGAGATCCCGCACCGGCACATGGTGCGCCAAGGAATCCGCCGATGAGCCGACCGTTGCGCGTGCTCCTTTGGGCGCCCCTGCCGCCTCCCCCCGGAGGCATCGCTCAGTGGGCGCAGCGGTACCTGGGGGGGGCGCAAGCGGCGGGTCTCGAGGTCACGGTCGTCAACAACGCGCCGCCAAACGACGGCTTCTCCGAGAAGAGTGGCCTGCGCTGGGGACGCGCCCGCAAGGCATTGACGGACCTTGTGGACTTCGAACGGGCGCTGCGAAACCACCGCCCCGACGTGGCCCACTTGGCCTCGTCGCTGTTCTGGGGCACGCCGCGCGAGGCGCTGGCCCTGGCGCTGTGCAAGCTGCACCGGGTGCCCGCCGTGCTGCACCTGCATGGCTCGAACCAGACCATTTCGTGGCGCGAAGGCCTGGGTCCGGTGCGAAGGCAAGCGCTGGACGCCGTGCTGCGGTCGGCCGGGCACGTGCTGGTCTTGTCGGAAGAACTTCGCGTTTATCTGGCCAACGCCCTGCCCGGGCTGCCACTAAGCCGGGTCGGCAACATGGTCGATGTGAGCGCGGTTCCCTCCGTCAACGACGCCGTCGATGTGCCGGTGCTGCCGCCTCGCCATTGTCCTCGCGTTCTGTTCGTCGGCCAGCGCATCCCCATGAAAGGCTTGGGAGATCTGGCTGCGGCCATCCGCGGTCTGCCCGGTGTCGAATTGGTCGTGGTCGGCGGCGACGGCGAGGCCATCGACGAGGGACTCCGACGCGAGATGCTGGAGCACCTGACTGCCCTGCGCGCCGAGGGACGGCTGGTCGAGGTGGGACACTTGCCGCCCGATGTGTGCAACCGCACCTACCGGGAAGCCGACGTCTTCTGCCTTCCCAGCTACCGCGAAGGCATGCCCAACGTACTGCTCGAGGCCATGGCGGCCGGCGTGCCGTGCGTCGTGACCCCGGTGGGCGGCATCCCGGAGGTCGTGGGCGCAGACCGCGGCGTACTGGTGCCCGTGGGCGACGTGCCAGCGTTGATGGCGGCGTTGCAGGGTCTGCTCGCAAACAAAGGTGAGCGACGAATGATGGGCGAGAGGGCCAGACTTGCGGTGCAGCAAGCGTTCGGTGTCGCAAACATTCTTGCGCGGTTTCGCGGTGTTTACGAACAATTGCTCCAGTAGTCGATCGAGATTCGTCTGCACCTCGCTCCCCGCATTTCACCCGGATAAAACTTGACCGTGCATATTCCATCCGGGTAAAATAGGTCCACCGCCTAAACTGCGGCTGGAGCTTCCGGACATGCACCCTGCCCCCACCTCTCCCGATGCGCTTCCCCTTTTCATCGCCTTTGCCGGCAGCCGCTGCCTCGCGGTTGGCACGCTGCCCGACGTGGCCGTCGCCGTTCACCAAGCGCTGCATCAAGGCGAGCACGCTCCTGTTCTTGTGTTCGATGACCTGACCAGCGCCCAGACCGACCTTGACCTGCGTGGAACGCCCGACGAGATCGCCGCCCGCCACGCGCCGGAAACCACTATCGCTCCTGAGGAAACGGTGGAAGACGACGTGACCTCTGGCCCGCGTGGACCTGGTCGACCCAAGCTGGGCGTCGTGGCGCGCGAGGTCACACTTCTGCCGCGGCACTGGGAGTGGCTGCAGGACCAGCCCGGGGGCGCGTCGGTCGCCCTGCGCAAGCTGGTGGACGAGGCCCGCCGCACGCACGAAGCGCGGGACCGGCGGCGCAAGGCCCAGGAGGCGGCGTACAAGTTTCTGTGGGCGATGGCGGGCAACCTGCCCCAGTATGAGGAAGCGTCAAGGGCCCTGAATGCCAACCAGCCGGATCGGTTCTCTGAGTGGGTACAGGCTTGGCCACAGGACATCCGCAACCACGCGCTGCGGCTGACGGCTCGGGTGTTTGCCATCGAGACCTGATCACAGGCAGGCGGGTCGCGTGTGGGCGTTTCAACTCGGGACGGCGGCAACCCTGCCCCCGACCACGACAAGTTTCCGCGGCCTTGACCGTCAGCCAATGGCACAGCAAGCTTGCGCACTCGATTCGTCATCGTGGTCCCCCCCTCACCTGCAAGGAACTGCCCCATGAGTCCATCGCGAAATATCGCGTTATCGTCGGTCTTTCTCTTGATCACTACCTGCACAATAGTGTCTGGGTGCGGTCAGCTGCAGCAGATCACAGGCGTCAAGGTGCCGGATGCGTTGAGCAACGGCCCCTCTACCGGTGCGGCGGCCTCGCCCGGTGTCTCCACGGGCCGAAGCGGCGGCGCTGGCAATCAGGCCAGGTCAGGCCAGGTCACGGCCGGAAGCGACTTCCCCGGTTGGGTGAGCACGCAAGCGCGCGACATCCGCTTCTGGAAGGATGACCTGTCGACCCAGCAAGGCCGTCTGAAGGACTCAGGCAACTGCGAGTCATTCATGGGGCAGGTGGACCAGTACGACTATGTCGGCACGATGCGGACGATCGAGGCGCGCATCGCCAAGGAACCCGGTCTGATGGGCCAGCGCGGCCTGGCCGGCGACGTCGAGCGTCTGCGCGCAATGAAGCCGTTCTTCAACGATTACGCAGACTACGTTGCCCGCGAGATGACCGCCGTGTCCGACGACGTGTTCGCGATGAAGAAGGATGGCGACCTGATCCCCGCCAAGAACACGGCCATCCTTGGGACGCGCGTGTGCGACGCCGGTCTGAAGCTCGCTGCTGACCACGCCAAGTTGCAGGAGATCCGCGATGGCTTCTCCAAGATCGTCACCGAGATCGACGTGGCCATCGACAAGACGTACTCCGGATCGTTCCACAAGGCGCACCTGAACCAGATCGTCTTCTCGTCACAGCCGCTGGTGGTGGGCAAGGAAGACGCCGCTGCCGTGAAGACCAGCTTCACCGCCGCTGATCGCATCTATGGCACCGTATACCTGGACCAGAAGATGGCGGACTCCTCCGGGCGGCTGACCCTGACGTTTTTGGAGGAAGGACGCGACGTTGCGGTGTTCGAGTGGGATCTGGACAAGGGCCCCGATGGGACCGGCCGCATGGTGTTTCCTCTGGAGATCGCTCCCGAGCCGAAGTCTGCCGTGTTCGCTGGCATGGGAGCCGATCTGGCGACAGAGCTGGCCAGTCTGGCACCCCGCAAGCGCACGATGGAGGTCAAGCTGTCGTTCCTGCAGCGCGGGTCCAGCTCTGGTGGCTCGGTTGCCAAGGGCCAGATCGAGCTCGACACGACCGTCGGTCTCGAGACCCTGGCCCAGACGGGCGAGGTGCTGACGCAGCGTGTGATCAGCGAAACCCGGATGCCAAAGGCTGGGTTGAAGGACGCAGCCATCGAGAAGCAAATGCTGGCCGCCCTTACCGCTGCAGGCTGGAAGGAGACGCCGCTTCGCGCGGTCATCACCGGCACCACGTGGCAGCTGTACTACCACGCGATCTCGAACGCCGTGACCTCGCGCGACATCAGCGCCGCCGTCGCCGTCCGCACGCCCAAGGGCGAGTGCAGGTACTTCAACGTCAAGATGTTCCAGAACGCGATGGGCCGCGGCTTTGCGCCCGCGCAGCTGGGCATGACCTTCCTGGCGCACGACATGGATTGCGCGAACGTTTCGAAGTAGTGCGGGGGGGGGAGGGGCGCGAACCACCTACGCCGGAGTCTCCGCCTTCCCATAAAGCTCCTTGCGCTCGGCCATGTGAAACACCTTGGCAAACGCAACGAACGCAATCGGCGACACCAGCGCCATCCCTCCCACAATCAGCCAGATCATCCCGTGGTCGGCATACGGCGACAGCGCGCCCGTCACGCGCAACGGCTCGTCCGCCAGCTTCTGAATGAACGTGCGCTCGGGCGTGTAGGTCGTCAGCAGCCAACCCGACAGCGGTCCCACCACCAGCTTGGCGGCAAAGAACGGCAGGTAGCTCAAGGCGATGTACGAACCCTCGCGTCCGGCGGGGGCGATCTCTGCCGTGAACTGCAGCAGGCGCGGCGACCAGATGGCCTCGCCGACGGTGAAGACCATCACGTACACGATCAGCACGAAGAACAGCGGCGTTTGCTGGCTGACCGGCACGCCCAGCCACGTGTTGAAGACGAGGTCGGCGAGCCAAGTGCCCATCAGCGGTTCGTAGAGGCTGGGGGGCAGCGCGGCCAGGAACACGGCGCCGGCCGACACCGCCGTGCCGATCGACATCATGCGATACGAGCTGACCTTTTTGGTCAGGGCGGCAATCACCGGCACCAGCAGCACGATCAGCACCGGATTCAACACGCTGTAGATATTACCGATCTTTACGCCATCGCCCAGCACGCGAATGCCGTACTTGGGAAAGGTGTAGTGGAAGTGGAAGAACACCATGCGCACGGGCACGGGGATGGCAAGCAGGAAGATGAACACCCAGAACGCCTTTTCAGACACGGCCTTGCCGAAGATGCGCCCGGTGTCGGCCGCCGCTTTCTTCATCACCACCGCGGTCGCGTGCCACATCGTGCCTTCCGCGCGCGGGGCCGCCGGGGTCACGACGATGCTGCCGTCGTCCAGACGCTCGACGCCTTCCCGCATGAACAGGACCAGCAGAAGCGTCGGAATCGTCAGGACCAGACTGACCGTAAAGATGACCTGATAGGTCGACATCTCGCCGCCCAGCAGGGGAATCGCGACCATCGCGTGTTCGCCCAACGCCGTGCGGATGCCGTCGAAGATCAGGCCGCCCGCCGCCCAGCCCACGTTCATCAGCGTGTAGAACAGGCCAAAGCCCAGCGCCGCGCCCTCGGATGTAGTGAAGCGCTTGATGCCGACCGACAGCACCGGGCCGACGATGGCGGTGCCGAGCGCGATGGGCACGAAGCTGAGCAGCGTGACCCACAGCAAGCTGTCGGAAAGCGGCATGAACACGCGGGCGAACAGCAGCAGCAGCGTGCCCAGGATCAGGGTGCGCTTGATGCCGATGGCGTCGCAGACCGCGCCGACCAGGATGGTGGCAATCGTCACCAGCATCGACCAGATGCCGATGTACGAGCCCGCTTGCTGGTCCGAGAGGCCCACGTCCGCCGAAAGAAACAGCACGAACGCGAGGTTGGCCCCACCGTAGGCCGAGTACTCGACCACCTTGGCGGCGTACAGGAACCAGAGTTCCTTGGGGCTGCCTTTCAAAGCGCCGCGCGACGCTAGAACGACGTTGATCAGGACGATGACGAGGAGGATGAGGAAGAAAAGCATCGCACTCCCGGGGCTGTGGGGCGGGTGGCGCCCGGCGTCGGAGTCAGGGTGACTCGCACGGGAACGGCCAGAGCGTCAAGCGCGCGCTTTGACGCACCGATCCGTCCATGGTAGTCGGGCCTTCGGCTGCACCCCCGGACGGCCGCCAAGGAGTCGCGATGCATCAGGTCCTGCAAAACATGAAGACGGGCGAGCTGCGGGTCGCCGAGGTTCCCGCGCCACTGCTGCGTCGGGGTGGTGTGGTCGTCCGGGTCGCCGCAAGCTGCATCAGCGCGGGAACCGAGCGCAACATCATGGATTTCGCGCGCAAGAGTTACCTGGACAAGGCGCGGGCGCGGCCGGACCTGGTGCGCCAGGTGCTCGACAAGGTGCGCAAGGAAGGCGTGGCCACGACGTATCGCGCGGTGATGAGCCGCCTGGATACCGAGACCGCCCTGGGCTACTCGTGTGCGGGCGTCGTGCTCGAGGCGGGACCGGAAGCCGACGGATTCGCACCCGGCGACCGCGTGGCCTGCGCCGGCATGGGCTTTGCGTCGCACGCCGAGGTCAATTACGTCCCCAAGAATCTGGTCGTGCGCATCCCCGACGCCGTCAGCTTCGACGAGGCCGCGTACACGACGATTGGCGCCATCGCGATGCAGGGCGTGCGCGTCATCGAGGTCACGCTGGGCGAGACGGTCGTGGTCGTCGGTCTGGGCATGATCGGCCTGATCGCCATGCAGATCGTCGAAGCGGCAGGCGGCCGCGCGATCGGCGTGGATCTGGACCCGCGCAAGCTCGAAGTGGCCAAGAAGCTGGGCCTGAACCACGTGGTGCTGCGCAGCGACGACGTCGAGCAGGCGGTGGCCGGGTGGACGCGCGGCATCGGCGCCGACGCGGTGCTGGTGGCGGCCGGCGCGCCGACGAACGACCCGCTGGTGCTGGCGACGCAGATCTGCCGCAAGCGGGGGCGGATCACGGTGTTGGGGTCGGTGCCACTCGAGGTGCCGCACAAGGTGTTCTACGACAAGGAGTTGCAGCTGAAGATGTCGACCTCGTATGGGCCCGGTCGCTACGACCCGGTGTACGAGCTGGACGGCGTCGACTATCCCCTGCCGTACGTGCGCTGGACCGAGCGGCGGAACATGGAGTCGTTCCTGGATCTCGTCGCCGCGGGCAAGGTCGACGTCAAGTCGCTGACCACGCACCGCTTTCCGATCACCCAGGCCGCCGACGCCTATGCGCTGCTCGAGGGCAAGAAGCCGGGCGAGCAGGGGCTGGGCGTGCTGTTCTCGTTCCCGCAGGCCGCCGATTCGCAAGAGCCTTTGCAGCGTCGCGTCAACCTCAAGGCCGCCGGGCCGACCCAGGACGGGCAGGTGCGCTTGGGCCTGATCGGCGCGGGACCGTTCAGCCGCGGCGTGCTGCTGCCCGCGTTTGCCAGCCTGCCGGGCATCGTGTTTCAGGGCGTCTCGACGGCGTCGGGGATGAGCGGCGAGGCCACCGGCAAGAAGCACGGCTTTCGCTATGCGACCACGGAATACAGCGCGCTGCTTGCGGATCCCGACATCGATCTGGTCGTGGTGGCCACCCAGCACCGGCAGCACGCGGCGATGGTCGTGGCGGCCCTGCAGGCGGGCAAGCACGTGTTCGTCGAAAAGCCGCTGTGCGTCACGCGCGACGAGCTGGAGCAGATCCGCAAGGCCTACGAGGGCTCGGGGCGCGTGCTGCACGTCGGCTTCAACCGCCGCTTTGCCCCGCACGCGGTCGCGATGCGCCAGCACTTCGCCTCGGTCAGCGAGCCCCTGTTCGGCATCTACCGCGTCAACGCCGGCTACGCGCCCCCGGGCAGCGTGCTGCACCGCGAGGGCGGCCGCATCATCGGCGAGGGCTGCCACTTCATCGACACGCTGGTCTACCTGACCGGCTCGCCGGTGAAGCGCGTGCAGGCGGCCAGCGTGCGGGCGGGCAACGCGGCGCTGGTCGACGAAGACAGCGTCACGCTGATGCTCGAGCACGAGAACGGCTCGCTGAGCACGATCCACTACCTGGCGCGCGGCAATGCGTTGGTGCCCAAGGAGCGCATCGAGCTGCACGGCGGGATGCGCAGCGCGGTGTTGGACGATTTCACCAGCCTGAAGCTGTTCGACGGCTCGCACGCCAAGAACCGCCGCAACCTGACGCAAGACAAGGGCCACCGCGAGCAGCTGCGGCAGGTGGTCGAGGCGGTGCGCAAGGGCACGGCGGCGCCGGTGCCGTTCGACGAGTTGATCCACGTGACCGAAGTGACCTTCGACGCTGCGGATCTGATTGCCCAGGGCGGCGTGGCGGTGGACCAGGTCGTTGCGGACGAGGAAATCTAGCCCATGTGCGGGATCTACGGACGCATCGGCCGGCGCGACGACGATCTGGACCGCCGGGCGACGCTGACGCTGAAGCACCGCGGACCCGACGACCGGGGGCTGGCCGTCGACCCGCGCGGGCTGCCGACGGCGGGGGCCGACGTGCCGGTGGTGCTGGGGCAGACGCGCCTGTCGATCCTCGACCTGAGCCCCGCTGGCCACCAGCCGATGGTGTCGCCAGACGGGCGGCATGCGGTCGTCTTCAACGGCGAGATCTTCAACTTTCTCGAGCTGCGCAGGGACTTGGAGGCGCGCGGTGTCGTCTTTCGCTCGCACAGCGACACCGAGGTGCTCCTGCACCTGTACGCGCAGGAAGGCGACGCGCTGCTGGACCGATTGGACGGCATGTACGCGATTGCGCTGTGGGATCTCGAACAGCGCCGACTGCTGATCGCGCGGGATCCGGCCGGCATCAAGCCGCTGTTCTACCGCACGGGCCATCCCGACGTGCTGGCGTTTGCTTCTGAGATCAAGGCGTTGCTGGTCGATCCGCAGGTGCCGCGCGAGCCTGACCCCGTGGCCCTGGCCGGCTATCTGTCCTATCTGTACGTGCCGCCACCGCGGTCGGCGTTTGCCGGCATCTCGCACCTGCCGCCCGGCCACAAGCTGATCGCCGACGCGCAGGGGATTCGGGTCGAGCCCTTCCACCGCTTTGGTGCCGCGCCCAAGCTCGACTTCGCCACCCTGCCCGCCGCCACCGACGCGCTCGAAACGCTGCTGCTCGAGGTCGTGCGCCAACACATGCTGGCCGACGTGCCGGTGGGTGCGTTTCTGTCCGGCGGCATCGATTCGGGGCTGCTGGTCGCGATGATGGCCAGGCTGAAGCGCGAACGCGGGGATCGGCAGCGGGTGCGCACCTACACGGTGGGCTTCGGGTCCGAGGGGCACCGGTGGGACGAGGTCGACCGCGCCGCCGCGCTGGCCAAGGCGCTCGACGTCGACCATCAGGTGGTGCGCATCTCGCCTACGCTGGCCGAGGAGCGTTTTGCGTTCGTGGCCCAGCAGTTCGACGAGCCATTCGCCAACCCCACCGCGCTGGTACACGACGTGCTGTGCGAGGGGGCGCGCAAGGACGTGACGGTGGCGCTGGCGGGCGATGGTGGCGACGAGGCGTTTGCCGGGTATCCCAGGCACCGGGCAACGCAAGTGCTTGCGGCGTATCAGAAACTGCCGGCGTGGCTGCGGGATCGCGTGTTGGCGCCGCTGGGTCGCAGGCTGCCAGAGAAGGCAGAGGGCGTGCCGGTGTTGCGGCAGGCGCGGCGCTTTCTGGGGGCGAGCAGCCGCGAGTTTGCCGAGACGTACCGCGACTGGCTGACGTACCTGCCGCAGAGCGAGCTGCAAGACCTGTTGACGCCCGCGGTGTTGCGCGCGGTCACCGGAACGGCGGACGGGCGGTTGCTGCACGACCTCGGCACGACCGAGGCCACGCTGCGCTCGCTCGACCCCGGTACGGACCCCATCGACGCCGCCTGCCTGGCCGACATCGAGGGCTTTCTGCCCCACAACGTGCTGCGCGAGTCGGACCGGGTGTCGATGCGGCACGCCCTGGAAGTGCGGGTGCCGTATGCGGATCGGCGGGTGCTCGACTTCGGGTTGCGGTTGCCGCCGCGCTTCAAGCTGTCGCCCTGGGCGGCCATTCGCAGCGGCGGTCGCGGCGGGTCGAAGCGGGTGTTGCGCGAGGTGGCGGCGCGGTATCTGCCAGACGCGGTGGTCAAGGCGCCCAAGCAGGGGTTCGGTGCGCCGATGGGGGCGTGGCTGGCGGGGCCGCTGCGCGAGCTGCTCGAGCGGGCGACGCGGACGGACGTACTGGAACAACGCGGGATTGTGCGGCCCGAGCGGGTGGCGGCGATGCGGGCCGAGCATCTGGCCGGAACGCGGGACCGGACTTGGAATTTGTGGGCGCTGGTGGTGCTCGAGAGCTGGTTCGAGCAGCGGGTTGACCGGCCGGTGCCGACGCAGGACGCGCCTGATTTTCCCGTCCATTTGCTGACTGCCGTCCCGCGGGACTGACCGGGGGGGTTGCGATGGCTTCGCACTTGGTGTCGGCCTGTTTGCTAGGTCGGGCTTGCAGGTATGACGGCGACAGCAAGCCGTCGCCGGGCGTGCAGGCGCAGGTGGCGGCTTGGCGCGCTTGCGGCGACGAGGTTGTGGCGGTTTGCCCGGAGGAATTGGGGGGGCTGGGGACTCCGCGGCCGGCTGCCGAACTGCGCGGTGGCGATGGGCATGCGGTGCTCGATGGGCGGGCGACGGTTCGGCGGGTCGGGGATGACGGGGATGTGACGGTTGCGTTTGTTCGCGGGGCGGTGCTGGCGGCCGAGGCGGCGCCGCTTGCGGTGTCGGCCGTGCTGAAGGCTCGGTCGCCTTCCTGCGGGTGTGGCGTGACCGAGATCGATGGGGAGAAGCGGTTGGGGGATGGGGTGTTTGCTGCGGTGCTGCTTCGGCGGGGGGGTGTTGTGGTGACGGACGAGGCGGGTTGAGGCGGGTTTTCGGGCGACGGTCGCCGGCGTCGCCATGAAACCAGGGGACACGCATCGGCCGGAATTCGCGGACGTCGGCGCGACGTTCGGGCGGGCCGACGTGGCGGTTTCACTGGTGGCGTTTTCGGTCGGCTTGGTGGCCCTCACCCCCGGCCCCTCTCCCACTCGCGCGGGAGAGGGGAGAGTCTTCACTTGACTGCGATTTCAATCGGTTGGCTCGGGTTGGCCCTGTCGACCCCGCGGCGGCGTCGACAGGGCCAACCCGTCCACGTGTGTGCTGCCTCGGCGCGACCGGTGGCCGTCGACGCCGCCTCGGGGTCGACGGCCGCCGGGCAGCCACGAGCCGCAGATACGGCGGGGCCTGGGGCCTGGTGTCAGGTATTTCCAGGTACCAGTTCGGGAACGGACGCACCGACCGAGGTCAGGTACCGCTGTCGCCGTCGGTACGTCATCGCCGACTGGCGTGGGGGCATCGGCGAGAACCACCGTGTCGCGCATCTGGCAACTGGAACTACCTGACCCCAGTGCCTGTCAGAAGCCTCCGCCAGCCGCCAGCCACGCCTGTTCGGCCGGCGTGCTCTCGCGTCCCAACGCCATGTTTCGATGGGGAAAGCGGCCGAATTCGGCGATGACCTCGCGATGCCGAACGGCGTAATCCCGTTGCATGGCGGCCCTCTGGCTCTGGTCAGCGGGCGCGGCCGCCAGTAGCGCGTCGAACAGTCGCACCGCCCGTGCCTGTGCGCCCAGGTCTTCGGCGTGCTCGAACGGCAAGTAGCAGAAGGCGCGCCACGCGGGCGGCACCTGCTGGTCGTGACCAAGGCGAATCCCGTCCACTGCCAACGCCAGCGCCTGCGGGTCTTGCGAGAACGCTCTCGGGTCATGGCGAAACAGGTTGCGGGAGAATTGGTCCAGCGCCAGGATCAGTGCCAACCGCCCCCGCGCGTCGCGGTCCCAGAAGGCCAGTCGACCGTTGGCCGCTGCTTGCCAGGTGTCGAAGAAGCGGGAGCGAATCTCGGCATCGGTGGCCTCGCTGCGAGTGAACCAGCGCTGGGCGTGGGCGGCGTCGACGGTCCACGGATCCGCGCCAGGGCCGAACCACCAGGCGAGCACGTCCTCGGGACCCACGTCCGGGCGGTCGAGCCACCGCTCCCGCACGTACTCGCGCAACGTCCGCGCGGGCCGCCCCAGCAGCCGCGCCAGGGTCGGGTCTACGGTCTCGGCGTTGCCCATGCGCAACCCGACATGCAGCAGCGTCTGAACCAGCGCCTGGCCCCAGGGCTTGCCCTGCCGCCGTAGGTGCAAAAAGGACCCGATCACGCTCGCGGGTCGATAGCGGATTGGCCGTCCCGACTCCTGCCCCAGGATCTCGGCTACTTGCGCGAAAGTCAGCGCTTCGGGACCGGTCAGGGTCCACCCCTGCCCGCGCAGCTCGGCCTCGACGAAGCTTCGGGCGGCCAGCTCGGCCACATCGCGCACGTCGACGAATGCCACGCGTCCCGCTCCGGCCGGCACGTACAACTCGTTGCGCTCTTTCAGGTCCTCCCGGTAGGCGTCCCCCAGGTTCTGGGCGAAGAAGCCCGCCCGCAGCAGCGTGGCCGAAGCGCCGCGTGCCGCCAGGTGGGCCTCGACCGCGTGATGCGGCACCCAACGCTGGCGATCCGCGCCATCGACCGAAAGAAAGGCCACATGTTCGACGCCTGCCTGCAAGGCCACGTCCAGAAAGGCGTTCAGGGTCTCGCCCACGTTGGCGATGGCGGGGGGACGCATCAGGAACAGGCCGCGCATCCCCCGCACCGCAGCGGGCCACGAGGGCGGGTCGCGGAAGTCGAGGCGAACCGCTTGCACCTGGCCACCGAGGAGCTTGCGGACACGCTCGGGGTCGGAGCCGGCCGCGACGAACGGAATCCCCAGGGCCTGCAGCGACTTCACGACCTCGCGCCCGACATTGCCCGTGGCACCGGTCACGAGCACGGGGGCGATCGGAGACGGGGCGGCGGGCGCTTCGATGACCTTCGGCACGTCTACTCTCCCCGGCTACCTCGCACCCCAAGTGCAGCCTCGAATCCACCACTGCCCGAGTCCACTGCGGCAATCGGCCCCTGGCTTGGTTGCTTGGCCCTTCCACACGGCCGCAGGACCGGCTCGACCGTGAACCTGCACCGCGATGTCGCATGGGTCAAGTCAGGATTGGCGTTCCGGGTGGCCGGTGCAGGCAGGAGCCACATCGTCTGGTGCGGTCTGCCGCCAGCCGTCCAGGCCCAGGCCGACCTGTCGACGCTGATCGAGTTCGCCCTCCCGTCCGACCCCGACGATGCGGACCCCGAGCCTGCCCTCGTCGTCGGCAAGGCCCTGACCGGTTGGGAGAGCCAGACGACCCGGTGGCACTACGAGCCCCAGCACCTGGCGTCGCTGCCCAAGCAGGACAAGACCAAGGTCCGCAAGTGGATCCGCGATGTGCGCCAGCGCCTGCACGAGATGGAAGACGCGCTGCGGGAGGGGTGACGGAGCCGGGGTGTTGGCGGAACCCTCCTTGCCCGGGCGTACGCTTTCCCGTACTCTTCGGGTGGAGGTCTGCCATGTCCGCCATGAGCGCCAGCGAAGCCCGCAAGAACCTGTTCCACCTGGTCGACGCCGTGTCCGACGAGGGCGAGCCTGTCCTCATCACCGGCAAGCGCCACAACGCGGTGCTGGTGAGCGAGTCGGATTGGCGCGCCATCCAGGAGACGCTCTACCTGATGCGGTTTCCGGGCATGGCCGCCTCGATCCGCGAAGGGATGGCCACGCCCACTGACCAGATGTCCGAGGAGCCGGGCTGGTGAGCTGGCGGATCGTCTTCTCCAAGGACGCCCAGAAGGACGCCGTGAAGATCGCGCGCTCGGGGCTGCGTCCCAGGGTAGAGGCACTGCTCGCGGTCTTGCGCGAGGATCCGTTCCGCAACCCGCCGCGGTTCGAGAAGCTGGTCGGTGATCTCGACGGCGCGTACTCCCGGCGAGTGAACCTGCAGCATCGGCTCGTGTACCAGGTCGACGTGGAGGTGCACACGGTCAAGGTTCTGCGGATGTGGACGCACTACGAGTGACAGGATTGCGGCATGGCGCCCGCTGCCCCTCCGGCGCGCTTGTGACGTCCTCGAATCGCCGCCCGCAGCAACGACTGCAAGCGCGGGATCGGCCGCTGCCGCGGCGTCGCTGGGCTTGGTCGGGTACGAGCGGCCCGGACTCGCACCCGTCGAGCGCAC
>CAYURO010000051.1:0-14254 GCA_964447285.1 uncultured Enterobacteriaceae bacterium
TCCTGAACAACACGACCGACGGCCAGGTGGTGAAGTGGTCGGTCAACCTGCAGACGCTGTCGTCCAAGAAGATCCGCGTGGCGGGCGACCTGATCGTGGATGGCACCACCACCCTGATCGGCGACGTGACGATCGGCGGCAAGCTGACGATCGCCGGGCAGTCCGATGTCCCGGCGGGCACTTGCCCAGCGGCGGTGATCAACGGCGCGTGCATGGTGGGATCTGGCAGTGAGCGCACGTTCATCAACGCGGCGAAGTACTGCGCGGCCCGCAAGGCCGACCTGTGCACCGACAGCCAGACCTGGGTCCTGCGCGGCGCGCGGACGTTGAACGCAAACGCCTCGTGGACCAACTCATTCTCGGACAACGATGGCGGCCAGTGGAATGAGGTGAACGGCGGCACCGGCGACGACCATGTCAACACCAGCGGCTGGCTGGCCCCCTGCTGCTACAACCTGACGCCGGTGCGGCCGACGGACCAGGACGTCGGCGGTGTGCGCGTGCTGTTCATCAACAACGCCGAAGACACCAAGTTCCGCGAGGCGGCCACGCACTGCGTGGGCATGCAGGCTGACCTTTGCAGCAAGGCACAGTACTGGGTGATGCGGCAGAAGGGCGCGATATCCGTGCGGATGTGGTCCTCTGACCACTCTGACAACGACAACGAGGGCTACGAGAAGGGCATCGGCCAGACCAGCGACGACACGAACCTCGGCCAGAACTACGGCTACGCGTGCTGCGCCAGCAAGCGGACGACCATCAGCTGCCCCGCGCCTTACACCGACGTGCAGGGCGTGTGCGTGATCAAGGCCAACAACAGTGGCGGCAACTGGAACACGGCGGCCAACGACTGTGCGACGGCCGGCGGTCGGCTGTGCTCGGTCGCGCAGAGCTCGATCTTGCGCGCGGCGGGTACCATTACCCACGCCGCGAACTGGACCGAGTCGTACAGCGACAACGACGGCAACAACGCGTCGGTCGGTGTCGGCAACGCCGGCGACGACCATCCGAACAACTCGAGCTACGGCTGGGCCTGCTGCTATTGAGGTCCGACCAGGCTTTGCAACCCACCGCCCCTACTGCAGATCCGGTGCCGGCAAGCGAAACGCGAGCTCCAGCAGCGCCCGACCCGACACGCCCGGTGGTGCTCCCGGCGGCGGTGGCAAGTGGCCAACTGGCTGGCTGACGACGATGGCAAAGCTGCCGTCGGGGGCGCGTTCCAGGCTGAGACCCAGACCGTCCCCCGTGGGCTCGCGGTCGAAGACGTCCAATTCGACCGGTAACGCTCCACCGTCGCTGCGCTGAACGCTGCGCAGGGCGTGCAGCGCCGTCCGCACGGCCTCAGGATAGGCGTCAGGCCACACGCCGGTGCGGCTGCCGTCGGCGGGAGCAGCCAAAAACACTGCGGACCAAGGGACATACACGCGTACTGGTCGGCCGTCGTGGTCCGGCATTCGCGTCCAGAATCCGTCGTCGTCGATCTGGAGCTCGGAAGGCGAGCCGGGCAGGTTCAGCGGCACCATCAGCACCCTCGCCCGTCCCGGCAGCGTGTCGCCCAGCCGAAGATCGGGGTGGTGGGCGTCGGCGAGCACGACGGCCACGCCCATGCGCGCCAGCCGCTGCACCGCCGTGGCGCGGTCGGTCGGCATCGGGGCCAGCAGGGACAGCACGCTGACGTTCTCGCGCGGCATGGCTGCTGGAGGGGCCAGTGGAATGCCGTCCAGCCGTCGCAGGACCGGCCACAACTCTTCCATGTCTTCCAAGGGCTTGCGAAACGGCACCGGCAGCTCGGCCGGCCACCACCAGCCCCGGCCCGACTCGGGGTCCTGCACCGCACCGACCGTGTGCCACGGCAGCCGGAATTCCAAGCGTGTGCCTGGACCTGGCTGACTCCACGCCAGACTCTCGCCCTCGGTATCCACCTCAAAGCCCGGCATATCCCGGCCGACCATGAATTCCGCCTGATTCGCCAGCTGCGGCAGGCCCGGCACCTGCACGTCGTGCGCGGTCCGGTCGATGAGCACGATGGCCTTGCCACCGTCGCGCGCGAGCAACGTTTCGACGGCCTCGCGGCGGTCCGGGCACCAGTCGTCGCGGTCGCCATCGCTCGACAGTGTCTGCGGCGTGACGCGCAGGTTCCACTCGGGCGCTCCCGGCTGACCGACGCCCAGCCCCATCTGGTTCAGCAGGCGGTTGACGTTGGCGGCGCGGTCGGGCTCGAAGCAGGCGGGCAGGCGGTCGTGCAGCAGCAAGCGGCCGACCTGCTCGGGCCCAGCGCGACCCGCGACGAAGAAAATGGCAGCCCACGCCAAACGGGCAATGCGGGTCACATCCTCGTCCTGATACTCGACGACCAGATGCGTCGGGTCGTCCAGCCGCACGCGGTCGGTGGCGTCGGCCAGGTCGACCTTGAGCACGTGGGCGTGCGCTGCAGCGGGCAGGCCCAGATGGCGCGGATGGCCACCGTCGACCAGCACCACCAGCGGCCCGTGGACCAGCCAATCTCTCAACAGCGCGGGGACTTCCAAAGCGACTCCTGTCTCTGCTGCAGGCCGGCGGGGCCAAACGAGCGCCGCGGCCACCGCACCTTTCGGACGGGGTGGCCGCCATGATCGCCCGGCGCATCGGCCGGGGCAAGGACCGCAAACGTCACCGCCCGCCTTGAAGCCGCGCGCACGAAACGCTACCGTCGCGCCGCCCAGCCCCCCCATGCGCCGAGGAATCCATGAAGTCTCCCCAATTCAAGCTGTTCCTGCTCGTCACCGTGATCATCGCTGCGCTGGACTTGGGCACCAAGGCCTGGGTCGAGCAGGTGCTGTCGAGCGACCCGGACCGGATGCTGTGGATCTGGCAGCCGTGGCTCGAGCTGACGCTGACCTACAACCAAGGCACGGCTTTCAGCATGGTGCGCGACTTGGGCTTGCTGCGCGTGATCTTCGGCGTGTTTTCGCTGGCCGTCGTCGGGCTGTTGGCCTGGGGCGTCTTGCGCGGCAAGGGCGACCGCTGGGAGGCCGGCACGTATGGCCTGCTGGCCGCCGGAGCCTTTGGCAACGGCTGGGACCGGGTGTTTCGCGAGGCCCCGAACGGCGGTACAGGCGTCGTGGACTTCGTGAAGATCAACTACCCGTGGGGCGGCAGCTGGCCCGCGTTCAACGTGGCCGATGCGGCGTTGGTGGTCGGGGTGGCGATCATCGTGGTGCGGATGCTGACGGCGTCGCGAGGCAAGCAAGACCCGGGCAAACCCGGCAAGGCCTAGACCGCCGCCGTGGATCCGGGACCGCGGCCCAGCGCAATCGCCTTGGCCTTCTTCGCCACCAGCTGGTGCAGGTGCGGCAGTCCGCTGGGGCCGTCTCGCAGCAGCAGCCGCACCGTCGTCTCGACATCGCCCTGCGCCCGGTGCGCCTGACCTGGTTGGACCCGCAGCCCCAGCGCCAGATTCGTCAGTGAGATCGAGTACAGGTGCGGGTACATGCGCTTCCACGGAATGCCGCGGCAGCTGCAGCCCCAAGTCATCGCATCGACATCGGGCACCAACTGGCGCACAAACCCCTTGTCGAATCCGGTGTTGTGGGCAACGACCAGATCGGCCCGGCGCAGGATTGCCCCCAGGCGCTCGGGGTCGATGCGGTGGCCGCGCACCATCGCGTCGGTGATGCCGTGCACCGCGGTCGCGTAGGTGGGGATCGGCACGCCGGGGTCGTGCAGGCTCTGGTAGGCGTCGACCTGCTCGAGCAGCCGCGCCTCGTGGTCCACCCGCAGCAGCAGCACGGCCACCTCGACCAGATGGTCGGTGCGGGCGGACAGCCCGGTGGTCTCCGTGTCGAGCACCGCGACATGCAAGGGGAACGGCAGGGTGACCGGGGGCGTGGGCATGGGCGTACCTGGCGCAGAGGCGCCGACGAGCGCGCGCAACGTACGGGCTGGCGGCCCGAACGGCAAGGTGCGCGACCCGAGACGGTCGGTATGCGACATGGGGTGTCGGATAGCGGTCAGGGACAGCTGCCTAGCGCCAGCGGTGGTCGTAGACGTAGGCCTGCGGGTCGGCCGTGGCGTCCTGGCACAGCGCGATCAGCGTGTGGTAGCTGACCTCGACGCAGTTGGCGGACGGCCAGTCGCGGTAGTCGTTCGCGTTGCCGTCGGTCAGGGCCTTCCAGTTCGCCCCGTTCTGGTCGGTCTCCCCCTTGTGCACGTACCCCAACCCGCCACTGCCGCAGTTGGTGCCCTCGTAGGACGTTTTGTTGTAGTCCCACGAGAAGCTGCGCACCGGCTGCCCTGTCACGGCGTAGTCGAAGCCCTGCGAGCCGATCCAGGTCATCGCCGGGGCGATGTTGGCGTTCGACGGCAGTCCCCGGCGGGTCATGCTCGACACGGTGCCCATGTGGAAGCCCATCGCCTCGTTGCACGCCGAGTAGACCTGTTGGTAGGTGTTGTTGCCCGTGATGTTGTCGACCGCGCACAACCACAAGTCGGGCTCGATTTGGCGCACGAACTTCATGCCGGGCGCGCAACCGCTTTTGACTTCGCACTTGCCCGCCAGACAGGCCTTGCCCGTGCCGCAGTCCGTGCCGTCGCTGGACGCCTGATGCGCGCAGCCGGTGGTCGCTACGCACGAGTCCTTGGTGCATGGGTCGCCGTCGTCGCAATCGACCGGTTGGGTCACGCACTGGCCGTTGGCGCACGTCTCTTGCGCCGTGCAGGCGTCGCTGTCCGGACAAGCGCCTGAGCTTGGCGGAAAAACGCACCCCCAGCCCGGCTGACACTCGTTGGCCGTACAGACGTTGCCGTCCTCGCAGGTCTTGGCGGCGCCGATGCACTTGCCCGACGCGCACTTGTCGTTGTCGGTGCAGGCGTTGCCGTCGCTGCACGCAGCCGTCGTGGGCGTCGAGATGCAGCCCTTGGTCTTGTCGCAGGCGTTGGCGGTGCACGGGTTGCCGTCGTCGCAGTCCACGGCCGACCCCTTGCAGGTGCCCGCAGCGCAAGCGTCTTTCGCCGTGCACGCATCGCCGTCGTCGCAGGCGGAGGTGTTGTAGACGAATTGGCAGCCCTTGGCGGCGTCGCAGCCGTCGGTCGTGCAGACGTTGTTGTCGGCGCACACGACCGACTTGTGGCTGCAGGTGCCCGTGACCGACGAGCATGCGTCGAGGGTGCACGCATCGCCGTCGCCACACGGCTTGGCCGCGCCAGCCTTGCACACTCCCTTGTCACACTTGTCGCTGACGGTGCAGGCGTCGCCGTCGGTGCAGGTCGCCGCGTTGGCCGTCGCCGTGCAGCCCTTGACCGGGTCGCAGCCGTCGTCGGTGCACGGGTTCAGGTCGTCGCAGACCTTCGGGGTGCCCTGGCACTTGCTGTCCACACACCCGTCGCTGACGGTGCACGCGGTGCCGTCGCTGCATGGGGCCGCGTTTGCGGCGTGCAGGCAGCCTTGCAGTGGGTCGCAGGCGTCGGTGGTGCAAGGGTTCGCGTCGTCGCACTTACCCAAGCCGTTCGGGCCCTTGCACGCGCCGTCCTGACACGTGAAGTCAGTCGTGCAGGACGTGCCGTCGGTGCACGGCAAGATCGTGTTCGAGTGCAGGCACCCGACGCCTTGGAAGCAAACGTCGCTGGTGCAGACGTTCTGGTCGTCGCAATCCGCATCCTTCTTGCATGGCCCACCGCAGTCCGGCACGTCCGTGTGGGTGCAGAGTCCCGTGGCGGCCGCGCAGGCGTCGGTGGTGCAAGCGTCGTTATCGTCACAGGCTTTGGGGCTGCCAGCAGTGCAGGCCGAGGCCTTGCACGCGTCGCCTGTCGTGCACGGGTTGCCGTCATCGCAGACCTTGCCATCCAGTGAGGCGTGCAGGCAGCCGACGTCCACGTCACAGGCGTCGAGCGTGCAGGCGTTGCTGTCCTCGCAGTCGACTTTGCCGCCGGCCACGCACTGGCCTGCCTGACACGTGTCGGGGCCGGAGCAGGCGTTGCCGTCCTGGCACGGGCCGGCTTGGGGCAGGTGGGAGCAGCCGCTGGCGGGAGCACAGGCGTCGGCCGTGCAAGCCGAGCTGTCGTTGCAATCCACCGGAGACCCCACGCAGCTGCCGTTGGCGCAAGCGTCTTGCGCGGTACAGGCATTGCCGTCGTCACACGCCGCCGCCGCGGCCAAGTGGGTGCATTGGCCGTTTTGACAGGCGTCGGCGGTGCAAGGGTCGCCATCGTCGCACAGCGCGCCGTCGTCGGGTTGTCCGTCGCAGTCGTCGTCGTCGCCGTTGCAGGTCTCGGCCTGGGGCGCGGGGGCGTCGCACGGTTCAAGGCCCAACGCGGTGCAGAATCGGACACTTTTGCACAGGCCGCCCTGGCCCGCCGCGCCGCAGGCGGTGCCCAGTCCAAGCGCCACTGCTCGGGTGTCGCAGGCGCAGGTCAGATCCTGCTTCTTGCACTGCTTCGACGTGCCGTCGGCGGTGACGACCTGCTCGCAGCCGAAACCCGCGGGGCAGTCGGCCGCGCCCTCGCACTTCGCACCGCAAAACGAGCCCAGCAGACTGCCGCTGGCTTCGACGTAGGGAAGGCACCGCGCCGTCGTGACGCCTGCCGCGCCCCAGCAGTCGCTGTCCTTGGCGCAAGGCTCGCACAGCCGCGCGTGCATCGGCACGCACACCGACGTCGCTCCGCCGGCCCCCGCCAGCGTCTTGCAGTCGTACCCTGCGGGACAGCCGGGCGAGCACAGCGGCGCGCACACGGGGCCTGACTCGGCCTCGATGCAGAACCCGCTGGTACAGTCGCCGTTGCTGCTGCAGGTGCAGCCCGTGCAGCCCTGACCGCCCGCGTCAACGTCCGGGGAGTCGGTGCCATCGGGCCAAGCGTCTTGCGGGGTTACGTCTTCCGGGGCCGTGTCGTTGGGTACGTCGGCCGCGGTCTCTGGTCCAGCGTCGGGTGCACTGTCCGCGATCTCGGCGTCGGTGGAGTCGTCCGCAGTCGCGTCGGAGGTGTCGTCGTCGGTGTCGGCAGGAGCAAGGGCGTCGGTTGCCGCATCATCGGTGCCTGCGTCGAGCTCGCCAGCCTGCGTGTCGGCCTCGGCTTCCGGCAAGTCACCTTGCGATTCGGGAGCATCCAGCACGGACCCGTCGACCGCATTGGCGTCACTTGGGACGGTCGTGTCCACATCGGGGTCATTCTTCTCGGCGTTGCCGCAAGCGGCGGACATCAGGCAGAGGGTCACCAGCACCGAAACGGCGGCTTGGCTCCAGGTTTCGACGGCTCGGATCATCGCTTGCCTCTCTGGCCGCCCGGTGGCCGCGGTCGGTCCATTCGCGCGCCAGCTTGCGCGGACTTCCCCCATGGTGGCAAGGGCCTTGGCACCCGCAACGGTTGCACTGTGAACCGGACATCACTACAAGGGCTCCAATCCGGACAGGAATGAACCGGATTCACCCTCACGGAGTCCGCATGACCGCCCCCTCTGCCGCCCCGAACCTGGGCATGCAAGTCACGACGTTTGAGAACCCGATGGGCATCGACGGCTTTGAGTTCGTCGAGTTCGCCGCTCCTCCGGACCAAGCCCCGTCGCTGCACGCCTATTTTCGCTCGATGGGGTTCACGGCCGTTCGCCGTCACCGGACCCGCGCCATCACGTTGTACAAGCAGGGCGGCGTGCACTTTCTGGTCAACGAAGACCCGGACAGCTTCGCCGCCGATTTTGCCCAAGCCCACGGCCCCTGCGCTGCCGGGTTCGCCATTCGCTTCCGCCGCGCCGCCCACGAGGTCCAGGCCGCCGCGTTGGCTGTTGGAGGCCAGCGCGTGGCCCGCGAGCAGACGCGCGCCATCGACCGCCCGGTGATTCAGGGCATCGGCGGGTGCATGCTGTACTTGGTCGACGACTTCAGCAGCGTGGACGACATCTACGAGGACTACCTGCCGATTCCCGGTGTCGACGCGAACCCGGCGGGCTTTGGCCTGACCTTCATCGACCACCTGACGCACAACGTGTTCCTGGGCAACATGCAGAAGTGGTCCGACTACTACGAGAAGCTGTTCAACTTCAGAGAGATCCGCTACTTCGACATCAAGGGCGCCAAGACCGGGCTGCTGAGCAAGGCCATGACCGCACCCGACGGCATCGTCCGCATCCCGCTCAACGAGTCGGCGGACCCCAAATCGCAGATCAACGAGTACCTGGACGCGTACAAGGGCGAGGGCATCCAGCACATTGCGGCCTTTACCGACGACGTCTACGCGACCGTCGAGGCGATGCGGGCGGCGGGCGTCGCCTTTCTGGGCACGCCCGACACCTACTACGAGCTGGTCGAGGGCCGCGTGCCGAACCACGGCGAGGACCTGGCGCGCCTGCACGCCAACCAGATCCTGATCGACGCCGACCACGAGACCAAGTCCAAGCTGCTGCTGCAGATCTTTACCCAGAATGCCATCGGCCCGATCTTCTTCGAGATCATCCAGCGCAAGGGCAACCAGGGCTTTGGCGAGGGCAACTTCCAGGCCCTGTTCGAGTCGATCGAACGCGACCAGATGCGCCGCGGCTTCCTGTAGACTCGCGACCGGAGCTTCCCCCCATGACCCTTGGCTACCAGACCGGTTTCGGCAACGAATTCGCAACGGAGGCGCTGCCCGGCGCCCTTCCCGTCGGCCGCAATTCGCCCCAGGTGTGCCCGTACGGCCTGTATGCCGAGCAGCTGACCGGCACCGCGTTTACCGCGCCCCGGCATCAGAACCGCCGCAGCTGGCTGTACCGCATGCGTCCCGCGGCGCAGCACGGGCCGTTCCAGGTCCTGCCGCATGGGACGTTCCACAACGCGTTTGGCGGGTTGGCGAGTCCCGAGCAGCTGCGCTGGAGCCCGCAGCCCCTGCCGACGGCGCCCACCGACTTTGTGGACGGCCTGTTCACGATGGCCGGCAACGGCGGACCCGAGGCGGGCACAGGCATCGCGATCCACCTGTATGCCGCCAATCGGTCGATGCAGGGGCGGTTCTTCTACGACGCCGACGGCGAGCTGCTGATCGTGCCGCAACAGGGAAAGCTGACGATCCGCACGGAGTTGGGCGTGCTGGCGGTCGAGCCGCAAGAGATCGCGGTCGTGCCGCGCGGCATCCGCTTTGCCGTCGACCTGCCCGACGGTCTCGCCCGCGGCTACGTCTGCGAGAACCTGGGCGCGGCGCTGCGGCTGTCGGACCTGGGACCCATTGGCAGCAACGGTCTGGCGAACTCGCGCGACTTCCAGACGCCCGTTGCGGCTTACGAGGACGTCGAGGGCGATTTTGCGCTGGTCGCCAAGTTTCAGGGGCGGCTGTGGCAGGCGCCGATCGGTCACTCGCCGCTCGACGTGGTCGCCTGGCACGGCAACTACGCGCCGTATAAGTACGATCTGCGCCGCTTCAACACCGTCGGCTCGATCAGCTACGACCACCCCGACCCCAGCATCTTCCTGGTGCTCACCTCGCCCAGCGACACGCCCGGTGTGGGCAATCTCGACCTCGTGATCTTTCCGCCGCGCATCTTGGCGATGGAGCACACGTTCCGGCCGCCGTGGTTCCACCGCAACGTCGCCAGTGAATTCATGGGCTTGATCCACGGTAACTACGACGCCAAGGGAGACGGCTTCTCGCCCGGCGGGGCGTCGCTGCACAACAGCTTTACCGGCCACGGTCCGGACCCGGCGACCTTTGACAAGGCGACGGCAGCCGACACGTCCAAGCCCGACTATCTGCGCGAAACCATGGCGTTCATGTTCGAGTCGCGGCTGGCACTGCGGCCCACGGAACAGGCGATGGACGCCGCCCACCGCCAGCGCGACTATCCGGCCTGCTGGTCTGGCCTTCGCAAGCACTTCGACCCTTCCCGGCCCTAGCGTCGGCACCCGCGCCATCCCCCCGGCGCACAGGAAACTCCCGTGAAGCTTGGCAGTTTGAAGCAGGGTGGTCGCGACGGAACGCTGGTGGTCGTCTCGCGGGACCTGACGACGGCGGTGCGCGTGCCCCAGGTGGCGCCGACGCTGCAGCGGGCGCTCGAAGACTGGGCGACCGCTCGTCCAGCGCTCGAGCGCGTGTCGCAGGCGCTGAACGCAGGCGGTGCGGAGACTTGCGAGGGCCAGCCGGTGTTTGCGGTCGACGCGGACGAGCTGGCGTCGCCCCTGCCGCGGGCCTACGAGTTCGTCGATGGGTCGGCCTATCTGGCGCACGTCGAGCGGGTGCGCAAGGCGCGCGGTGCCGAGGTGCCAGAGAGCTTCTACGTCGATCCGCTGATGTACCAGGCGGTCAGCGCCGGCTTTCTGGGCCCCCGCGACCCGGTGCAGGTGCGCGACGAGGCGTTTGGTATCGATCTCGAAGCCGAAGTGGTGGTGGTGACCGACGATGTGCCGCACGGGGCCACGCCGCAGCAGGCGGCTGGTCACATCTGCTTGATTGGCTTGGTGAATGACGTCTCGCTGCGCAACCTGATCCCGCCCGAGCTGGCCAAGGGCTTCGGCTTTCTGCAGAGCAAGCCGCGGTCGGCGCTGTCGCCCGTGTTCGTCACGCCCGACGAGCTGGGCGACGACTGGCGCGGGTCCAAGGTGCATCGGCCGCTGCTGACGCACCTGAACGGGCGGTGGTTTGGCGCTCCTGAGGCTGGCGAGGACATGCAGTTCGACTTTGCCCAACTGGTCGCCCACGCCGCGCGGACGCGACCGCTGTCGGCGGGTACGATCGTCGGGTCCGGCACCGTCGCCAACCACGACACCACGCTGGGCGCCAGCTGTCTGGCCGAGTTGCGCACGGTCGAGACGCTGCGGGACGGCAAGCCCTCGACTCCTTTCCTGATCTTTGGCGACGTGGTGCGCATCGAGATGCTGGACCGCCAAGGCCGCTCGATCTTCGGCGCCATCGAGCAGACCATCGAGCGCCAGACCTGACGCGGCCGGGTCGAAGGGAGGGGGGGCAAATGGAGACCGGCGGACTGCGGTTGTACGCATACTGGCGCTCGAGCGCGTCGTATCGCGTGCGGATTGCTTTGCACCTCAAAGGGTTGGATCACGAGCTGACGGCTGTCCATCTGGTGCGCGACGGCGGCGAGCAGCACGGGCTGGCCTACCGCGAGGTCAATCCCCAGGGGCTGGTACCGGTGTTGCAGCACGGCGAGCGCACGATCCGGCAGTCGGTGGCGATCCTCGAGTACCTGGAAGAAGTGTTTCCCGACCCACCCTTGCTGCCCATCGCCCCTGCCGACCGCGCCCGGGTGCGTGGGTTGGCCCAGCTGATCGCTTGCGACGTCCACCCCTTGGGCAACCTGCGCGTGCTGCAGCAACTGGAGCACGAGTTTGGCGCGACCCAGACGCAACGCGAGGCCTGGAACCGCCACTGGATGGCGCTGGGGCTGGCGGCGTTCGAGGCGCTGTTACACGGTGACCCGTCGACCGGCGCCTTCTGCCACGGCGACACCCCGACCATGGCCGATTGCATTCTGATTCCGCAGATTTACAACGCGCGCCGGTTCGGCCTGGATCTGGAGCCCTATCCGACCCTGCGGCGAATCGAGGCGCACTGCCAAGCGCTGTCCGCATTTCGCAAGGCCGCGCCGGAAGTGCAGCCCGACGCGCCCGTGCAGGGCTGACCCCAAGGACCCGGAGGAGCGATGCGGACGACTCAGGACCGGCCGGCGGCCATCCCCGCGCACCTGCAACCCTTCATCGCGCATCAGGATGCGTCGCTGTACACGCCGATCGACCACGCGTGCTGGCGCTTTATCCTGCGGGTGTCGACGGCGTTCTTCGACCGGCACGCCCACACCAAGTACCGCGACGGCCTGCGCGAGACCGGGATCTCGACCGAGCGCATTCCGCTGGTCGCCGAGATGGACGCCTGTTTGTCGCGGTTCGGCTGGCGTGCGGTGCCGGTCAACGGCTTCATCCCCCCGGCGGCGTTCATGGAATTCCAGTCGCTGGGGATCCTGCCCATCGCGTGCGAGATGCGGTCGCTGGACCACCTGGCCTACACGCCCGCGCCCGACATCGTGCACGAGGCGGCCGGACACGCGCCGATTCTGGCCGACCCCGAGTATGCGCAATACTTGAGGAATTACGGTGAGGTGGCGCGGCGGGCCATCGTCTCGCGGCACGATCTGGACCTCTACGAGGCGATCCGCGCGCTGTCGGAGGTCAAGGAGGACCCGGCGTCGACGCCCAAACAGATTCTTCACGCCCAGCACACGCTGGAGCAGACCGTCATCGCGAGCGAATACGTCAGTGAGGCCGCGCAGTTGGCCCGCATGAACTGGTGGACGGTCGAGTACGGTCTGGTGGGGTCGTTGCAGCAGCCCAAGATCTACGGCGCAGGGTTGTTGTCGTCGGTGGCCGAGAGCGGCAGCTGCCTGGGCGAGGCCGTGCGCAAGCTGCCGTTGACGCTCGACTGTCTGCAGAACGCGTACGACATCACCCGACCGCAGCCACAGCTGTACGTCACGCCCGACTTTGCGACGCTGACCGAGCTGCTGGAGCGCGTGGCCGAGCGAATGGCCTTTCGCCGCGGCGGGTTGGAGGGGCTGGCCAAGGCGAAGATGGCGGCGGCGGTCACCACATCGGTGCTGGACTCGGGGTTGCAGGTCAGTGGCGTGCTGGACGACTTCGCGCTGGACGAGCAGAACCGCCCGTGTTTCCTGAAGATGTCCGGCCCCACCCAGCTGGCCTGGGGCGACGCGCAGCTGCCCGGTCAGGGGCCAGAGCAGCACCGCGACGGCTTCAGTTCGCCGATCGGCCGACTGCAGGGTCAGGGGCGCTCAGCCGCCGACCTGACGCCGGACGAGGTGGCGTCGCTTGACCGTCTGGAGTTCCAAAGCGGCATTGTCGTGCAGGGGCGTGTGACGTTCTGGCTGCACCGCGATGGTCGCATGGCCCTGATTTCGTTTGCGGATTGCACCATGACGTGGGGTGATCGCGTGCTGTTTCGGCCCGAGTGGGGCGCCTTCGACCTGGCCTGCGGGCAGCGGGTGGTGTCGGTGTTCGGCGGTGCGGCGGACCGGGGTGCGTACCTGCAAGCGACCGGAGCCTCAGTCCCCACGGCGCGGCCGCCAAAGACCAACCTGACGGAGCAGAATCGCTCCCTGAACGCGCTGTACGCGACGGTGCGTCGGCTGCGGGAAGGGGTTGTGCAGCAAGCGGAATTGTCGCAAACGCTGCAAACCGTACTCGCTGAACTGGACGCGCGTCACCGCGATGACTGGCTGTTGCGGACCGAGATGTTGGAGCTGGCGCTGCGCCACGGTCTGCAGTCTGGCTGGCTGACCGGGCTCAGGCAGCGGCTTGTGGATCTGGGAAGTGACCGTCCCGACCACGCCGCCCTAATCGCCCGCGGTCTGGCGTTGCTGGACGTGGACGAAAGCTAGCCCTCGAAGTCGAAGGTCCCCTCGCGCACCGTCAGCGCCAGCGGCAGTCGGTCGTTGGGCCGCTCTGCGTTGCGCGCCCACTCGGCCAGGTGCGCGGCATCGCCCTGTCGCCCGACGGCGATGAACACTTGAAACTGATAGCCTTCTGGCACGGCCAACACGGCCTGAGCCGCCGCATGGTCGAACCCGCCCATGGCGTGCGCGTGCCACCCCGACAGGTGCGCCTGCAGTGCGAAGCTGGCCCACGCCGCGCCGGCGTCGAACGCATGGGCGCCATTGGGCACGGGCTTGCCATCGCGGCCGTTCATGTGCGTGCTGGACGCGAGGGCGACCAGTGCCGATGCCCGGTCCGCCCACGCCTGATTGCCCGGCGCCAGCACCGCCAAGAACCGGTCGAACGCCGGCGTACCCCGCCGCGCATACACGAAACGCCAAGGCTGACCGTTCATGGAGGAGGGGGCCCAGCGCGCAGCCTCGAAGAAGGTCATCAACGTGGCAAGGGGGATCTCCTCGCCGGTCAACCCGCGCGGCGACCAGCGACCGGTGAACAGGGGGGCGATCGGGTGGTCCGGGTTGCGGGCGTGGGGTGCAGACAAGGCGCCTCCGGGGGCTTGGGAAAACCGAGATCCATACAGTCGGCCACGACGAGGTCAGGAAAGGTTCGATGCACGCGCGCCACGAAAGGTGCTCCGGACGATGGTGCGAGGGTGGAAGACCAGACAAGGGGCCGTCTTGTGGTGGGGAGGCGGGTGGTCGTACGGGGCGGATGCTCAGTCAGGCGCGGCGGCGGGCTGGACCGGAGACCCGTGGTCGATCCCGAACGAAAAAGGGTTCCAGCCTCGCGACTGGAACCCTTTGGAATTCTTGGAGCCAACACCGGGACTTGAACCCGGGACCTGCTGATTACGAATCAGCTGCTCT
>CAYURO010000052.1:0-12425 GCA_964447285.1 uncultured Enterobacteriaceae bacterium
CCCTGAAACGGCCGCAATGCGACGGGTTCGCGCGCGACGATCGGGTTGAGGACGGCTTGGCGAGACTGCCGTGCTTCTGCATTCGGGAGGACCGATGCGAGCCGGCAGTGTGGCAACGGGTCCAGACCGAACCGTCATGTTCGGAGCAGGCTCCTACGAATCGAGGGCCACAAAACGGCCCGCTGGGGTTGGTGATGAAAACAGACATCTGCGTTGTCGGAAAATGCCTTGTTGGGCTGTTGTTGCTCTCATCCTTCATGGGCTGTGCCAGCGACGGTACTGCGGGAGGAACCGCACTGACCACTGGTGGCGAAGCAGCCAATGGCGCGGCGACGGCAAGTGAGCGCGCCGACCTGACGTTCATCCGGGAAGAGGAGAAGCTCGCGCATGATGTCTATGTCAGTCTAGGAGGGCTGTGGGACCTGCAGGTGTTCTCGTCGATCCCACCGTCGGAATCCGGTCACATGGCGGCCATCGGCACACTGCTCGTTGCTTACGGGATCCCGGACCCCATCACCGCCGATGTCGCGAACCAGTTTTCGGATCCGACGTTGCAGGGTTTGGACACGCAGCTGTTGGCCAAGGGTGCCGTGTCTGTCGACGAAGCGCTGCAGGTCGGAGCGCTGATTGAGGAATATGACCTGGTCGACATCGGTGCCCGGCGGGCGCATTCGACCAAGCCGGACATCCTCGCCGCCTACGACCAGCTGATGCTGGGCTCCCGCAACCACTTGCGCGGGTTTCACAGCCAGCTTGTCGCGCGCAGCCAGACGTACGCGCCCCAGTTCTTGAGCCAGGCGGAGTACGACGCAATCGTCAGTTCAGCCCACGAGAAGGGTGCACCGTAGCTGGCGAGCCGCTTGGCATCGACCGTCGTGTCGGCTGGCTGGGAGTCGTCGTCGGACGAGCCGCCGCAACCGAGGCAGAGGACCATTGCGAAAGCACCCGCCATAGCGGGCCTGTCCAAGCGAAGTCTCTAACGCCTGCTTGTCTGCGGCGGTGGCGAACCCGCCGGGGGGCATAACGACCAAGCGCAGGGACAGGGCATCCATCGTCAAGACTCCGGTTGCTTCCGGGGGTGCCGCAGGAGCGGCGCAGATGTCGCGAGCCTACGGACGCCCTGAGAAGACCTCAAGATTCAAGGTCTTCACGAGTGTGAGCACGGCCTCTGCATGTAGCGCTAGGCGACGGTCGCCCTACCGCACCGCCCGCTCCAGCGTGGCCCGGAACAGCTTGGCGTCGAACGGCTTGCCGACCTGCTCGTTGGGCACTTGGTCGAGAAAGGCGCGTGTTTCTGGGGTGAAGGCGCCGCCCGTCAGGAACACCATGCGCCGTGCGTGCTCGGGGTGGGTGCGCTGCAGCTCGGCGTACACGTCCATGCCGGTGCGCTCTGGCATCATCACGTCGCACAGGACCGCAGCGAAGGGGCCGTCGTGATTCAGGATCTGTAGACCCTTGGTCGCGCTGGTCGCGGACACGATGTCGTAGTCGGCCGCGAACATGCGCTGCAAGACCATGCCAATGATCGGCTCGTCGTCGATCAGCAGCAGCCGCGGGCGTGGGTGGGGGGCGGTCGAATCCGGGGGGATCATGTCTGGCCTTTGGGGCACGCGGTGGTTCAGTACCGGCGGCCGGTTGCGTGCAGAAACGCGAGCGACGTTGCGAGGCCGGTGTGGTGCAGGATAGGCCGGTGCCTCGTGCGACTCAAGGCGCCTGCCCGCCGCGGAGTGGAAGCGGCCAAAGGGGCGGGGGCGTGGGGTCGGCTCTGGAAGGAATAGAGCGAAGCCCCTCAGGTTTGACGCCGTCGGGACCTGCGTCCATCATGCCGCGGCCCGGTGTGCTCGGTCAGAAGCAGACGCGCCGCGGAACCCCAGACCCCTTCAGGATGCCCGCCATGACCCACGCCAGCCCGTTCCGCTTCCTTTCCCGCACGCTGCTTGCCTTGGGCGTCGTCGCCTTTCTGGGGGCTTGCGGGTCCGGGTATCTGGACCAGGATCGCAAGGTGAAGGCCACCAGCGAGAACTCCGAAGTGTTCGAAGTGGTCAAGGCCTACCACGCCGCCATCCAGAACAAGGACTTGGACGCGCTGAAGAAGCTGATCTCGCCCCGCTATCACGAGAATGCAGGCACCACCGAGAAGGCTGAAGACGACTACGGCTACGACAAGGCGATCGAGCGGTTGCCGATGCTTCGCGACAACGTCAAGAAGATTCAGCTGCGCATCAAGCTGATGGCCATGGAAGTCGGCGAGGAATTCGCCACGGTGGACTATGAGTTCGTGGGCCGCGTGCTGCTGACCGAGGGCGGTGTGGACAGCTACAAAACCTGGAACGACTTCAACCGCATGGAGCTGGCCCGCGAAGGCAGCGAGTGGCGGATCGTCGGTGGCTTGTAGCAAGATGGTGCGATGAAAGGCCTTCTTCAAGCGCTGCTTCGCATCCTGCCGGTCCTGTTCGCACTCGCGATCTGCCCCTCGCCTCTGTTGGCCGCCCCGCCGGACGCGCCTTCGCCGTTGGAGCGAGAGGCCGCCGACCAGCTGCTGCACGGCAACATTGCGCCAGCCCTCGCGTTGTTCGAGAACGCTGCCCGAAAGGGTGCGCCCGCCAACACGCCCGTTGCGCTGGACAAGGCGGCGTGGACCTCTGGCGAGGCCGGGGTGCTGTCGCGCGTGCTGCTGCGCGTGGGTCGCACCGCCGAGGCCCGCAAGGTGCTGCAGCCGTTCGCGATCGGCCCCAAGGCGACGCCAGAGCGGGTACTGGACTTGGCCGCGGTGTTGCGCCAGACCGGACCCATCGACGAGCGGCTGAAGCTGCTGATGGGTACGGCCGTCAAGCACAAGGGCCACCTGCAGCTGACCGTCGCGCTGGGCGAGCAGCTGTATGAGGTCGGTCGCCGTGTCGAGGCTCGCAAGATCCTGGATCCGCTGGCAGACCGCTATGAGGCCGACGAGTTCAAGGAAGCGCCGGAACTGGCCGCCGTGGCGCGGTCGCTGTGGCTGAACGGCTATGTCCGCAACGCCAATGACGTCTACGAGCAGGCCGCAAGCGCCGCGCTGGACGACGCCGAGCGGTTGGACGTCGAGCGGCAGTGGGGGCTGCTGTTCGTCGACAAGTACAACTGGCGCGACGCCGACAAGTCGTTTCGCAAGGTGTTGGAGATCGACCCAGGCGATCCGGACGCCCTGTGCGGCATGGCGCGCATCGACCTTACGTCCGAGTTTGCGGTCGCCAAGGCGCGCGCGCGGGTCGACGGCGTGTTGAAGGCCAACCCGAACCACCTGCAAGCGTTGGTGTTGCGGGCCGAAGTGGCCCTGCACGACGAGAACTTGCCTGAGGCGAGGCAGTTTCTGGAGCGCGCGCGCAAGCAGCGGCCCGACTCGCCCGAGGTGCTGCGCGTGTTGGGCGCCGCCTGCAAGGTGGCCGACGACCAGACCTGCTATGCCGATGCGGAGAAGGCCAACGCCAAGGTCAACCCCACCGACGGTCGCTTCCACACCGAGGTGGCGCGCTGGCTCGAGATGGGGCACCGCTATCGCGAAGTGCTGGACCTGTTGAACCAGGCGCTGGTCCGCGACCCGGAGCTGTGGCAGGCGCACGCGGCGCTGGGCATGGGCTACGCGCGGGTGGCCGACGACGTCAACGCCCGCAAGCAGCTGGAAGACGCGTACAGCGGCGACCCGTTCGACGTCAGGACGTCCAACCAGCTGAAGATCCTGTACGACGGCGTGCTGAAGGAGATGGTGCTGCTGCCCGGCCGTGCCGTGGATCTGCGCATCCACCGGCGCGACCGCAAGGCGCTGGAGCGGACCATCCTGCCGTACCTGCAGAAGGCCTACGACGATCTGGTCAAGAAGTACGGTTTCGCGCCCGCCCGTCCGCTGCAGGTCGAGATCTTTCCCACGGTCGAGCAGTTCAGCGTGCGCACGGTCGGTCTGCCGCGGCTGGGGGCGCACGCCGTGTGCTTTGGCCACCTGATCACGTCGCGGTCGCCGGTCGAGGACCCGTTCAACTGGAAGAACGTGCTGTACCACGAGCTGTCGCACGTCTTTCACATCCAGGCGAGCGACGGTCGTGTCCCGCGTTGGCTGACCGAAGGCCTGGCGATGATGGAGAGCACGTGGGCCGACCCTCGCTGGCGTTCGCGGCTGGACCGGAGGCAGTGGGACCGGCTGCAGGCGGGCGAACTCGCGAAGATCGCCAATTTCAACCTCGCGTTTACCCAGGCCGAGTCGATGGACGAGGTGGTCGATGCCTACCACCAGGCCATGTTTCTGGTCGAATACCTGAACGAGCAATACGGGTTTGCCAAGCTGCAGGCGCTGGTGGCCGGGCACCGCGACGGCTCGGCGACCACCGACCTGATCGTCAAGATTTTGGGCGTGACGCCCGACGCCATCGACGCGGCGTTCGCCACTTGGTTGCGGCAGAAATTGATTCGGTACGACAAGGACTTTCGACCGTCGGCGGCCGTGCTGGCCAAGGAGCTGGGGCTGCCCGCGCGGGTCCGTCCCGCCGAAGCGACCCAGGAACCGGACGATGGCGACGACGCCACGGCCCCCGACCCACAACCGGCGCCAGAGGGGGCACCCGCGGCTACTGGCACGACGCCGCGCGACTGGTTGGTGCAGGCGATCGGTGCGCTGCGCCAGGGCCGTCCCGACCAGGCCTTCGCCTTGCTGAAGAGCGAGTTGTCCAAGGTCGACGACAAGGCCGCGGCGCCCCAGCCCGTCCCCGGGCCAGAGCGCGACCTGTGCGCCGCGCGCTTCCTGCTGATGGAACTCGCGGTCGACGGCAAAGACCGCAGAACGGCCAACGCGCAGGCCAAGGCCCTTGTCGACGTGCCGGCCGGGCGTTGCGACGGCGTGCGCCAGCGCATCGTGCTGGCGTTGACGTTCATGCCCAAGGCGTCGGAAGGGCTGAGCCAGAGCCTGACCGCCGACGTCGCGGGGCTGGTCCAGATGCGCGCCGAGATCCTGTTGCCGGCCCTGCGCCTCGACCCGAGCGACGCGAGCGTGGGCGGTCTGTGGCTCGACCTGGTGGCGCGCGCGGTGCCGGCCCTAGAGCGAGGCGACGACCGCGACGCCCAAGCGTGGCTGAAGAGCGTCGCCAACGCCGGCAACCCCGCAGACTTGCGCGACATCGCGCGCACCGTCACCCAGCTCGAGGCCAACGACGCGCGCGCCCCGGCCCTGCTGGGTCGGTTGGCGTGGGCGGGCTGGCGGGTCGCCGCTGCCGAAGAGAAGCCCAGGTACCTAGAAGACTTGCGACTGGCCGCGCAGGCGCTGGAAGAGGCGGACCCGGCGGGCCGTGCGTCTGTGCTGGCCGAGGCGCGCGCGTCTGTTGCCGCGGGAAGCCTGATGGCGGCGTTGCCGGTCTATCGGCTGGCGGCAGAGCGCTCCAAGACCAAGACCGAGCGTGCCGAGGTGTGGTGCGAGCTGGCCGACGTGGCGCAAGGGACTGCGGCGACGGCGGATCGGGAAGAAGCCGTGCGCCGCTGCGCCGCAGAGCGACCGCCCTCGACGGTTCCTGCAATCCGTTGAAAAGGTGACGTTTTGATTGTCAAGAGCCTGTTCCGCCCCGCCCGCTGGCTGCCCGGCCCCCACCTGCAGACGCTGTGGCACCGCGTGGCCAAGGATCCGCCGCGCCCCACGACCCGCCGCGAGCGTTTGGAGCTGCCTGACGGCGACTTCTTGGACCTCGACTGGGTGTCGGCCGCCCCGGGATCGCCGGCCGATGCGCCGCTGGTCTGCGTCTTTCACGGGCTGGCGGGTTCGATCGACTCGCCGTATGCCCGCAGCATCCTCAACGCCTTGCAGGCCAAGGGGTTTCGCGCCGTCCTGATGCACTTTCGCGGCTGCGGCGGCACCCCCAACCGGCTGGCGCGCGCGTACCACTCGGGCGACACGGGCGATGTGCGCTTTTTCGTGCAGCAATTGCGTGCCCGCGGCGAGGCGGGGCCGCTGCTGGCGGTCGGTTTCTCGCTGGGCGCCAACGTGCTGGTCAAGTTTCTGGGCGAGGAGGGCGAGCAGTCGCCGTTCGCCGCCGCCGTCGCCGTCTCGCCGCCGCTGGTGCTGTCGAACGGTGCTGACACGCTGCGCCGGGGTTTTGCGCGGGTGTACCAGGCGTGGCTGCTGCGCCAGCTGAAGGCGACGGCGCGCGACAAGGCCAGCGCGGGCCTGCTGCCCCCGACGGTGAGCATGGACAAGGTGCTGAACGCCAAGGACTTCTGGCAGTTCGACTCGGCATTCACCGCGCCCCTGCACGGCTTTCGCGATGCCGCGCACTACTTTGAGGCGTCGAGCGGCAAGCCGTTCCTCCAGCGCATCCGCGTGCCCACGCTGGTGATCCTCAGTCGCGACGACCCGTTCTACACGGCCGACGTGCTGCCGACGGACGCAGACCTGAGCGAGCACGTCACCCTCGAGCTGGCCGACCACGGCGGGCATGTCGGGTTCGTGGGTCCGGGCGGCAAACCCTGGCTGGACCTGCGGACGCCCGAGTGGCTGGCCGCCCACGCTTGACCGCCAGCCCCCGCCGTCGCACCTTGCCCGGTGCGTCCTGCAACCCCAGAGGAGTCCCCCCATGACCACCAAGACCACGCCCGCCAGCCACCTGCCGACCTGGCGCACGCTGCAGCAGCACCACCAAGCCGTCCGCGACCTGCATCTGCGCGACCTGTTCGGCGCCGATCCGGGGCGTGGCGAGCGGATGGCCTTGGATGTGTTGGGGATCTACTTCGACTACGCCAAGCACCGCGTCACCGACGAGACGCTGAAGCTGCTGGTCCAGCTGGCGACCGAGGCGGGGCTGCGGGGGCGCATCGACGCGATGTTCGCGGGAGAGAAGATCAACGTGACGGAGGGCCGCGCGGTCCTGCACACGGCCCTGCGCGCGCCCAAGGGTCGCCAGATCTACGTGGATGGTCAGGACGTCGTGCCCGGCATCCACGAAGTGCTCGACAAGATGTCGGTTTTTGCCAAGCAGGTGCGCGCGGGCCAGTGGCTGGGGTTCACGGGCAAGCCCATCCGCAACGTCGTCAACATCGGCATCGGCGGCTCTGACCTGGGCCCGGTGATGGCGTACGAGGCGCTGCGGCACTACAGCCAGCGCGACCTGACGATCCGCTATGTCTCCAACGTCGATGGCACGGATTTTGTCGAGACTACGCGTGACCTTGACCCCGCCGAGACGCTATTCCTGATTTCGTCCAAGACGTTCACCACGCAAGAAACCATGGCCAACGCCCAGAGCGCCCGCGACTGGTGCCTGGCCGCGCTGCACGACCCCGCGGCGGTTGCGCGCCACTTCGTCGCCATCTCGACCAACGCCAGCGAAGTCAGCAAGTTCGGCATCGACACCGCCAACATGTTCGGCTTCTGGGACTGGGTGGGCGGGCGGTACTCGATGACGTCGGCGATCGGCCTGTCGACGATGATTGCCATCGGTCCCGAGGGGTTCCGCGAGCTGCTCGACGGCTGCCACGCGATGGACGAGCACTACCGCACCGCGCCATTCGACCAGAACCTGCCTGTGATCATGGGGTTGCTGGGGGTGTGGTACACCAGCTTCTTCGGCGCTGAGACGCAGGCCGTGTTGCCGTACGACCAGTACCTCAAGCGCTTTCCCGCCTATCTGCAGCAGATGACGATGGAGAGCGTGGGCAAGCAGGTCACGCTCGACGGCGCGCGGGTCGACTACCAGACGGGCGCGATCTACTGGGGCGAGCCAGGCACCAACGGCCAGCACAGCTTCTACCAGTTGATCCACCAGGGAACCAAGCTGATTCCGTGTGATTTCATCGCGTTTTCGCAGTCACTGAATCCGCTGGGCCAGCACCACGACTTCTTGATGAGCAACGTGTACGCGCAGGCCGAGGCCCTGGCGTTTGGCAAGACGGCCCTGCAGCTGCGTGCGGAGGGGGTGCCTGAGGAATGGGTGCCGCACAAGACGTTCGACGGCAACCGGCCTTCCACCACGATGCTGATCGAGCGGCTGACGCCGCGCGTGTTGGGCGAGCTGGTGGCGTTGTACGAGCACGCGGTGTTCACGCAGGGGGCGATTTGGGGGGTCGGGCCGTTTGACCAGTGGGGCGTGCAGCTGGGCAAGGAGCTGGCGAATCGGATCGTGCCTGAGTTGGCCGGTGGGACGGAGCTTCGGCATGACTCGTCGACGAATGCGTTGATTCGCAGGTACTTGCTGGCGAATCGGCGGGGGTGAGCGCAGGTGGCGGGCGCTGGGCGTCACGAGTCGCACTCGTCATTCTGGGGTCCGGCCCTCGCCAAACTTGACCCCACCCAAGCACGCGCGTACAGAACCCTCGTTCCGCTGGGAGGTTCCGATGCGTCGCCCCATTTCCCCCCTGCTCCTGCTCCTGACCCTGACCCTGCTGGTACTGCCCGCGTGCGGCGATCACGTCCAAGACGGGCCCGAGGCGGCAACCGACGCCGCGCAGGACACCACCGTCGCCGACGACGCGCTAGACACCGCCGTGCCAGGTGACGCCGCGGAAGTCGCCGCCGATGCAGCAGAAACCCTTGCCGACACGGAAGACGCCGCGGACGTGGCAGACGCCGACGACGCCGAAGATGCGGCAGACGCGGCGGACGCCCAAGAAACAGCCGCGCCCGTCTGCACGCCCGACGCGGTCTTCTGCTCTCCCGACGGCAGCCAGACGCTTTCGTGCGACGCAACCGGCCAGACCGCCACCCCGAAGGACGCGTGCGGGTTTGGCTGTGCCGACGGCGCCTGCTTGCCGCCCGCCTGTGACAAGGACGCGACCCGGTGCGCCGCCGACGACCCGAAGTCGGTCGAGAAGTGCCAAACCGACCAAAAAGGCTGGCAGAAGGTCGAGCCCGCCTGCGCAGAGAAGTGCAAGGACGGCGCCTGTTGGGTCGGCGTGTGCACCCCGGGCGTGGGCAAGTGCAGCGCCGACGGACTCGAGCAGTGCAAGGCCGACGCGTCGGGCTGGGACCTGGTCCAACCGTGCCTGCTGGGCTGCACCGTGGGCGGCGACGCCATCGCGGGCTGCAACAAGTGCAAGCCAGACGAGCTGACGTGCGCGCCCCACGCCATCTGGAAGTGCGAGAACCCCCTGGCCGGCAAGCAGGAATTCCAGAAATGCGGCGATGGGCAGTTGTGCGCGGGTGGGGCTTGCATCCCGGGCGTCTTCCTGGGCAAGAACGCGTCGCAGGACGACAATTACCTCAAGCTGGCCAAGGCGTTCGCCGACTGCCTGCTCACCAAGAAGGACGGCCGCTGTGGCGCGCTGGACACGCTGGGCTGGGCCGAGGAACCCGGCATCACCTCAGGCATCTCGACCAACGACCTGACCAAGTGGTTCTGCGACAACAAGGATGCGCTGAAGGCGAAATTCGACAGCACCGCGCAATTCGATGCCGCCAACGACGTGATGGGCTGCGGTCTGCTGAACAGCCAGGACCTGACCTTCAACGCCGGCATCTCGCCCGGTGTCGCCGCAGCCGAGTGCTACGGCTTCTCGAGCGACGGCGGGTGGGCCGACAACAAGAAGGAAGTCATCGTCGACTTGTGCACTGCGTGGCCGTAGTCGGCCGGTAGCAGCTCCGCACCGAGCGATCGAGCCACACGGCTAAACCCCAATCTTCCAGCACCGATGCACCTGCTTGTTGCGGTAGTCGGCGGGCACCGTTCGCGCGGTGACGTCCTCGACCGACGCCGCAGGCAACCCATCGAGATCCGGCTCGAAACGCTGGTGATTGGTCGAGAAGAACAGCGTGCCGCCCGGGGCCAGGACCGCCAGCGCCTCGAGCACCAGTTGCCGGTGGTCGCGCTGGACGTCGAACTCGGCAACCCCGCTTCGCCCGGCCGAATACGACGGCGGGTCCAGCAACGCCAGCGTGTAGCGCCGCTCGCGCCGGGCCGCGTCGCGCAGAAAGGTGCGGGCATCGGCCGACACGAGCGTGTGCTTGGGGCCGCGGATGTCGTTCAGCTCCAGGTTCTCGCGCGTCCACTGCAGGTACGTGTCCGACAGGTCAACCGTGGTCGTGCGCTCGGCCCCACCGGCGGCGGCATAGCAGGTGAACGTGCCTGTGTACGCGTACAGATTCAGGAAATCGCCGCCCTTGGCCAGCTCGCGCACCCACGCACGCGTCAGCCGGTGATCGGCAAACAGCCCGGTGTCGATGTAGTCAGACAGGTTGACCCAGAAGCGCAGGCCTTGCTCGGACACCTGGAGCCGCTCGCCCGTGCGGTCCAGCCGCTTGTAGCGGGCACCCTGACCCGTCTCGCGCCGCTTGAGGTGCACGTGCTGCGGTGGCACCCCCAGCGCCTGGCCGACCGCCGCGCCCATCGCTTCGAGCCACCCGGGCAGCTCGTCGGTCTGGCGGCGCGCGTACTCGGCGACTTGCAGGTGGCCTTGGTACCAGTCGACCACCAGGCGGATCTCGGGGATGTCCCAGTCGTACAGGCGATAGGCGCCCACGTCCTCGCGCTTGGCCCACTTCTGCAGGTTGCGGGCGGTCTTGGACACGCGGGCGGCCAGCATGTCGGCCTGGCGTTGGATGATCTGTGCGGCCTGGTGGGGCGTGGGGCGAGGGGGCATGCGGTGGGGGC
This sequence comes from uncultured Enterobacteriaceae bacterium, assembly GCA_964447285.1. GTDB lineage: Bacteria > Myxococcota_A > UBA9042 > UBA9042 > UBA9042 > CAJBNH01. Next base: position 10,590 of record CAYURO010000052.1, read on the forward strand.
CTCGGTCGTGGCAGAGGGCGGTAGCCTAGCACGGTCGCGGGGTTTGCGCGCTTGCCGCACCTTGCCGGACCCGGGCGAATCTGGCACACGGGGCGACCACGCACACGGAGAACCTCGCATGGAAGCCCTTCTGACCCCCGACGTCTGGATCAGCCTCGCCACCCTGACGCTGATGGAGATCGTGCTCGGCATCGACAACATCGTCTTCATCTCGATCCTGTCCGGCCGCCTGCCCCTGGACCAGCAACCGCGCGCCCGCACCGTCGGCCTGTCGGTGGCGCTGTTGACCCGGCTGGGCCTGCTGTTCGCCATCTCGTGGGTCATGGGGCTGACCGAGCCGCTGTTCACGGTGCTGGGCAAGGCCATGTCCGGGCGCGACCTGATCTTGTTGGGGGGCGGCCTGTTCCTGCTGGCCAAGGCGACCCACGAGATCCACGAGAAGCTCGAGGTCGAGGTCCCCGACGCGCAGACCGGCGGCAAGGCCAAGGGACGGACCTCGTTCTGGCTGGTGATCGGTCAGATCATGGTGCTCGACATCGTGTTTTCGCTCGACTCGGTCATCACCGCGGTCGGCATGGCGCCGATGCTGGCGGTGATGGTCACGGCGATGGTGCTGTCGGTCGGCGTGATGCTGGTCTTCGCCGGCTTCATCAGCGAATTCGTCAATCGCCACCCGACCATGAAGATGCTGGCGCTGTCGTTCCTGCTGCTGATCGGCGTGCTGCTGGTGGTCGAGGGCATGGGCCAGCACATCGACAAGGGTTACATCTACTTTGCGATGGCGTTTTCGCTCGGCGTCGAGTTGCTGAACTTGCGGATGCGCAAGGCGCAGCCGTTGCAGTTGCATGGGACGGTCGAGATGCCGGGGGGCAAGGACTAGCGCGAAGCGGACGCTCCCCCAAGCTCCGGGAAGCGCCGCCCCACCCTTCACCTGTCAGTTGTTCGAGAACAAGGTCATGTCCTTGCCAGGGCTGGCCTTGGGGTCGATCGCGGGCGCCTTGAAGCTGCCGGTCGCGTTGCCAAATCCGATGATCAGCGCGTTGGACGACGTGTTCCACTGGTCGCGGTGCTCGTAGCCGACGAAGAACGCGGCCGAGCTGCCCTTGCTGCCGCCGTTGGCCGCCGAGCGACCCACGATGTTCCACTCCAGGTGCCCGCCGTACACGGCCTCGTCGAAGCCGAACAGCGACTTGCCGGTCTGCAGGTCCTTGTCCTTCAGTTGGGTGTCGTCGCCCTGGAGCACCGCGCCCACGTAGCTGGGCTGCAGGTAGGCGCGCACCCGGAACCAGGGGCCGATGTTGGCGGCAACCGTTGCGCTGGCGCCGTAGGTCAGCAGCAGAGGGACGGGGCTCTTGGCGTCCGCGCCGCCTTCCAGACTGGCCGTGCCGTGCACGCTGACGCCGATGAAGTCGGCGATGAAATAGCCCAGGCCCAGACCGAGCTTGGTGTCGATCATCCACGCGCCGCCGCCGCCGCCCCAGGCGTTGATGTCGCTCATGACCGAGTACGGGAAGCCCCGGTACGGGGTCGTGTCGATGCGCAGCTTGATGCCGTGGCGGGTGTCGCCGGTGCCGCCGATCGCGGTGTGGTCGGTGGTGAGCATGCTGTAGGCCGCCCAGGCTTCGATGACGGAAGTGCCCGAGTCGCCATGGGCTTCTTGCACCGTGCCGACGATCGCCTCGATGTCGGCGGCGACCGTCGCGAAGTCGGCGGAGTTCGTATCGCCGTCATACGTGACGTTGAACGCGGCGCCGCCGGACTTGCCCGTCTGGAAGCGACGGCCGATCGTGATGGTGGTCGAGGTCTCGGTGCGGAAGTCCGAGTAGCACTTGCGGT
>CAYURO010000053.1:0-11593 GCA_964447285.1 uncultured Enterobacteriaceae bacterium
CGGCCGACACCGCGGCGCTGATCGTGGTCGTGCCGGCCGGGGGCAAGCTGACGCGCGACGGCCGCAAGACGCTGATCGATGGTGTGGTGGTCGATTGGAACCGGCCGGAGTGATGGCGCGGTCAGACGGTTAGAGCTGATTGGTCAGCAGCACCCGGCGCACGAGACCGCAGTGGATGCCGTCGTACTTGGCCGTCGCCACGAAGGTCCCCGGGATGCGCAACTCTGCGACATACTGGGGCTTGTCGTTCTCGGGCAGCGTGACGGTCACGCTCGTGTCGGTGGCGGTGACCTTGGGCATGTCGAGCGGCGAGTAGCCCAGGAACGTGCCGCTGGAGGCATGGTAGCGGTACAGGCCAAAGGCGGGATCCAGCAGCGGGTGGTCGTAGCCGATGACGCCGGTCCAGGCGACGGTCAGGGACTGGCCCTCGGTGACGGCGGCGTCCTCGACGGGTGCGGTGATGACGACCTCGGTCGGGCACGGGACGTCGTAGGTCAGGGTGTCGCCTGCGTCCTTGACCACGACCTTCAGCGTGGCCCCGGCGGCGGCGCCCGTGACGTCGGCCGTGTTCGGCACTTCGTAGTCGCCGTTGCCGATGGAGACCAGGGCGACGCCGTTCACGGTCACTTCGGCCGTGTCCACGGGCGCAGACTTGCGTCGGACCGAAAGGATGCCCTCGACCGCGCCCTCGGACTGCGCAGGGTCCAGCGGGTTCTTGACGGGGTGTTGGACCAGGTTGACGCCAAAGGGGCTCGCGAGCGTCAGGCCGTTGGCGGCGATGGCGTCGGCACCGATCGTGTCGGCTTCGACCGTGTCGGATCCAGCGGTGTCGCCGGCGACGTCCGACGCCGTGTCGCCGGTGGTGTCGGTCGTGGTGGCGCCGCTGTCGCCGCCGGAGCTGCCGCAGGCGGGCAGGGCGAACAGCAGGGCGGTCAGGGAAGCAAAAGCGAGTACGCGCAAGGACATCGGTGACCTCGGAGGGAAAATGCAAGGGGTTGGTCAGGCGCCGGGACATGGGCCTGCGGAGAATATGGCGCGGAGGCTACGCGGAGGGGCGGTGGGCTTCAAGATCGCGAGTGAATTCGATCACGTTTGAACGCGCGGTCGGGTATAGGGCGGAGAAATCGCGTACTCCTCAATTTCCGCACTCGACGGGCCGGCGATTCACAGCGCGGTCAGGAACAGCGCGGGCCGGAATTCGTTTGTTCCGTCGAGGTTGCAGCCAAGGAGCACCGGTGTGGTGTCTCGCGCGCGGTTCGCCGGGACGATCAGCACCTTGCCTTTCTGCCCATCGCCGACCCGACAAATTCCACTCAACCGCACTGGCAACCGCCCCCGGCGATCCTGCTAGACTTGCCGAGGCTCGAGCGCCCCCCCCCGGCTCGCCAGTCGGTCGGCAGCACCCAGGGGCGGGCACCAGACTCGCCTGCGGAGGCCCGATGACGTCGCGTACCTGCCTGTTCTGCCTTGTGTTCGCGACCGCAACCGGCTGCAGCGAGCCCTCGACCCCCGCCAACACGACCGGCCCGTCCGACGCGGTCGACGACACCCTGACCGACGTGGCCCAAGACACCGCGACCGACACGGTTGCCGACGTGCCGACCGACGCCGTCCCCGATGTCCTGCCCGACGTCCCGCCCGACATTGCCCCCGACACGTCGGTGACGCCGGTGTGGGGCTGGATCTCGGTCATCGAGTGGAACGACACGTGCGACCAATGGAATCTGAAGACGAAGTGGTTGGGCGGCGTACGAGCCCAGTTCGCGACCGCGCCGTCGTGGCCGCGGTCGCTGCCCCACACCCTCGGCTTCATGAAGGCCGTCGCCACCGTCGGCAGCTGCACGCTGTACGACCCCGGCCTGATGACCGAAAAGTGCATGACCGATTGCCTGTGCCTGGACAAGGGCATCGAGTGCTACAACGAGGACGAGACCGAGCGCTGGTGCGGCGACGACGAGATGTGCGTCGAGTCGGACCTGGACTTTCACGGCATCTGCCAGGCGTTGCCCGCGCACTACTCAGTCGGCACCTTGTCGCTGCAGGGGTTGAAGCAGCCCCTGGCCCTGACGCCAGACGAGTTCGACCGCTACATGGCCCCCGCGCTGCCGAACCCCGACGACCTGTTCGACAAGGGCGACGTCATCACCGCGACGACCTCAGGCGGCGACCTGCCGCCGATGACCTTCACGGCCAAGGGCGTGGCGCCGCTCGAGCTGATCACGACCGACATCGAGCGGCCCAAGGGGACGGGCAAGGCCGTGCTGGTCAAGTGGACGCCCGCCGACCCCGACGCGCGCGTGCAGGTCGCCATCCAGGCGGGCTCGCATGACCCGAATCCGCTGGCGGCGACCATCCTCTGCGACGTGCCCGACAGCGACGGCCAGGTGTCGATCGACGGCTCGCTGTTCGACCAGGCGCACGTATTGTCGTGCAACGGCCAGTGGCTGCAGAAGTGCAGTCGCGTCACGCGGTACACCCGAGACCGGCACCTGGCGGGCGGCAAGGAGGTCGAGCTGTTCGTCGGCAGCGCGCGCAACCTGAAGGTGCTGTGGTGATGGCCGGCCTGAACCGCAGGGCGCGCGCGGGGTTGGGACCCGTCGCCGCCGTCTTGCTCGCTCTGGTGGCCGCGGCTTGCACCGGTTCGCCCGCGTCGCCCGATTCCGACAGCGATGCCATGGCCGACACGACCGCCGACGCCGATGCCACGCCCTCGTTCGCCGTCTGCAACCCGGCCGACCCGCACCCGCTGGGTCCCGCCTGCTCGACTTCGGTGCAAACGGCCGGCGAATTCGATGCGTTGGCCAAGGCGCCCACGGGCGTGAAGTACTGGTCGCGGGCGACGAAGTACATGGTCCCGGCCCTGGACGACCCGGCGCTGGTGCCACCGCTGATTCAGAATGCGTTTCGTTACCCTATGCACATGGAGTTCCTGACTTCGCTCGTGTTTCCCGGATTGTCGCAGAGCGCCTACATGGCCATGGTCACCCAGCGGGCCACCCGCAAGTACTACGCCGGCAACTTGGTGCGCATCGACGACCCGACGGTCGGCCCGCTGTACGGCTTTACCGCCTACACGTCCGGCGGGCTGGCCGGCGCCCTGGAACCCCCCGAAGTGCGCCACATCCGCGACGCCTTGCAGACCGTGTTCGCCGCAGGACCGCTCGCCTTTACTTTCGAGCCCTACGACGCCGCCGGACCCAAGAAGGCCAAGTCCTGGATCGACCCCGGCGTGCCCGTCTATTTCGCCGAACACGACGACGTGAAGGTCGAGGTCTACACCGCCGGTACCGCCTATGGCCGCGTGCGGCGGTACTCTCTCGACGCCTTCGAAAAGGCCGACGCGGCGGGTCTGCTGACCTATCGCGACCTGGCTGTCGTCGACTCGGTGCCTTTTGACGTGATCAACATCGTGGCCGGGCTGGTGACGGCCGGCCGGCAGTGGGAGCTGACGCACGTCAACGTCCGCCTGGGGCGCCGCGGCACGCCCAACCTGTTTGTCGACGCGGCGTTGGATGCGCTCGCGCCCTGGGACGGTCAACTGGTGCGCCTGGACGCCCGCAAGAAGACCGGCGACGAGAAGTTCGACGTCTATACGGTCACGCCGGCGACCGAGGCAGAGGCCGAGGCGTGGTGGACCGCGCACCGGCCCAAGCTCGACCACGTGCCTGCGATCGACAAAGCATACGGCGGGTTGGACGCGCTGACGGCGATGGACACGGCGAACCCGTCGGTGCCCCTGATCACCCGCTTTGGCGGCAAGGCGACCAACCTGGCCAAGCTGTACGCGTTCTTGGCCGCCGAGCATCAGGTGCCGGGCTTCGGCATTCCGTTCGCGCCGTTCGAGGCCTTTCTGGACGCCAACGCTGTACTTGACGCGCGCCAGAGTCCGCCCGAGCTCGTGACCCTGCGCAAGTACGTGCAGCGCCTGGCGATCGACCCCAAGATGGCGGCCGATCCCGCGTACCGCAAGTCGGTCCTGGCCGGACTGCGGGCGGCCATCGAGGCGGGACAGGTGCCGGCGCCGCTGGTGCAGCAGCTGGTCCAGCGCATCACCCAGGTCTTTGGTGGGGCAAATGTGCGGGTGCGCTTCCGCTCTTCGTCCAACATCGAGGACGGCCTGCAGTTCTCGGGCGCCGGTCTGTACGACTCCCAGACGGTCTGCGCCGCCGACTCGGTGGGCAGCGGCGTCGGGGGGGCCAGCGCGTGCGACCCGACCCAGGGCAAGCGCGACATCGAGCGAGGGCTGCGCAAGGTGTGGGCCAGCCTGTACAACGACAAGGCATGGCAAGAACGCGACTGGTACCAGGTGCCGCAAGATCAGGTGGGGATGGCGATTCTGGTGTCGCTGGGCTTTCCCGACGAAGTGGCGAACGGCGTGGCCTTCACCGGCGACCCGTCAGACGCGGCCGAGACGCGCTATCTGGTCAACGCGCAGGTCGGCGACGAGTCGGTCGTCAGCAACGACGCGAACAAGGTGCCCGAAAAGGACCTGCTCGAGCTGACCGACGGCAAGGTGACGGCCATCGTCCGCGCGCGCAGCTCGTCGTTGGCCGAACCGGGGGTGCCGGTGCTGACCGACGCGCAGTTGACGCTGTTGGGCGAGCAGATGGCCGCCATCGCCAAGGCCTATCCGTTGGACCTCGAGGGCCAGGACCCGGCCGACGTGCTGTTCGATCTGGAGTTCAAGATCCAGGCGGGCTCCGGGCTGCTGAAGTTCAAGCAGATCCGCCCCTTCTTGCGTGTCGTGCCTTGATTCGCCGTTTGCCGGGACGTTCGCCGGTCAGCGGGGCCGCCGCCCGTGCTCGCGCCGCATGAACAGGTACAGTCCCTCGACCTTGCCGCGCGCCCACGGCGTCTTGCGCAGGAATTTCAGGCTGGAGCCCATGCTCGGGTCCGACGAGAAGCACCGTGCCGGGATCTGCTTGGCCAGCCCCTCCCACCCGAAGTGCGTCACCAGCGCGCGCAGCATCATCTCCAACGTCACGCCGTGCAGCGGGTTGTTCTTCTGCTGCGTGGTGTGCGTCAGGTCCGGTGCGGGCGCGTCGGGCGGCGGCTGCGGAGGGTTCGGGGCGTCGGGCTCTTGCATGGCTTCCTTTGCGAGGCCGCCAGACGACCGCGACGCGGAGTATGGTCGCCGGTGGCAGCGGGTCAAGGACGACGGTGACGGAAGCGGCGAGGTCTGGCGTCAGTCCAGCCGCGCGCCCTTGGCCTTGTAGTACGCCGCCAGCCCGGCTCGTTTCACCTTGGCGAACATGGGGACGATGCCAGCCGTCCAGCCATGCGCCTCGGTGTCGCGCGCCGCAAGGTAGTCCGTGTACTGCTGGTCGTAGGCCGCCAAGTGATTCCGGATGGTTGCGTCGTCCGGATAGCGGTCGCGCAGCAGCACGGAGGCCAAGGGCAGGCGAGGACGGGGGAGCGGTTCCTCGGCCGGAACGCCCACGCACATGCCGAACAACGGGTAGACGCCCAGTGGCAGGCCGCCCAGCAGCGCATCGACGTCTTCCAGCTGGTTGCGCAGGCCGCCGACGTAGCAGATGCCGTAGCCCATCGCCTCGAAGGCCACTGCGACGTTCTGGGCGAACAGGCTGGCGTCGATGGCAGCGACCAGCAGGGCCTCGAACCCGGCCTCGTAGGGCTGTCCCGCGTCGCTGCACGCGATCCGATGGCGGTGGGTGTCGCCGCAGACGACCAGAAACGCTCCGCAGCGCTCGACCATGCGCTGGTTGCCGGCCAGCGGGACCAGCGCGGCGCGCACCGCCGGTTCGGTGACCTGAACCACGCAATAGGCCTGCGCGGACGTGCTGGTCGATGCAGCTTGTCCTGCGCGCACGGCGACTTCCACGTCGGCATCGGGCACCGCGGCGGCGGTGAAACGACGGACCGAGCGGTGGCGCAACAGCAGGTCCAGAGTCGGCAGGGAAGCGGTCATTGTCGGGCTCGCGGCGGCCAACAAAGTGGCCTGAGGGCGCGACGATAGCATTCGTCACCCTTTGTCGTCGCGTGGTCGCGGGTCAGCGCGCCGGCGTGGAGCGGGAGGTCTAGCGGACGTACGCCACGGCACCGCGGTTCTGGTCGCAGTTGCCATTGATGCAGAACCACGATCCGCTGTCGAAGCCAGAGTGGTGCAGGATCATGTGGTTGCCGTAGCTGCCGTACTGCGCATCCAGTGTCGTGTCGTGGGTGTCGATCCAGTGATACGACGTGGTGTTGTTGTTGCTCGCCAAACCCGCCCAGTTTCCGGCCAGGGCGTTTTGCAGCGTGCTGGCGCAGCGGCGCGTGTGCGTGTTGGTCGTCGAGGACCAGCCCGCGGGCGACTCACTGTCGTGTACGCAGTACGTCTCGACCGGTTGGCCATCGCCGCGTGCCCGCAACAGCGTGTATTTCAGGGCATTGACGAACGCATCGGGCAGCTTGGCTGCGGACGACATGGTGGGGCTGGTCAGGTTGCCGACCGCCCCGCCTTGGCCCCAAACGGCGACGCTGCTGGGGTACGTGCGCAGAATCAGCGTCCAGCCGCCGCCATCGGTCGACATGTCGCAGTAGACCTGAATGGCGTCGGTGGTCGGTGCGCCGTTGACGTCAACCCAATACAGGCCGTCCTTCAGGGTCGTGCCCTCGGCGGTCGCAGCGTCGCGGACGTTCAGGCAGGAAGTGGCGGCTTTGGCCTTTGTGACGCCCAAGGACGCGACGCAGATGGCGCTGCAGCCGTCGCCGTTCGCGTTGTTGCCGTCGTCGCACTCTTCGGTAACCTCGACAATGCCGTTGCCGCAGGTGTCGGCCAGGCTGCGCCACACGCCCAGCGCGCAGTAGCGAATCGCGTTGGACTTGGTGTCGAAGTAAACGGCGCCCAGCACCGACGCGTTGCAAGGGAACGGCGGGTCCGCGGCGGTCTTGAGGACCAGCGCGCCGCCCAGACCGACCTTTGCGCTGGCCAGTACCTGAACCTGAATGCTCCAGCTTTGGATGGCGCCGTCCTGGCCGTTGTTCAGGAACGCGGTGTCGACGACCTGCAAGTACCATTTCCCCTTGGGATTTTTGCCTACCCAAGTCGTCAGGTCGCCGCTGACCGTCTTGGTCAGGGTGGGCCACGTGGTCTTGACTGAGGTGCCCTTCGCCGTCTTGTCCCACAGCGTGTACTTGGTGTTTGCGGGGTCAATCAGGAAGATTTGCATGTTGCTGGTGTCGCTGTTCGTCACCTCGGCCGTGACCGTCAATGCTTGGGCGGTCCCGAAGTCGGGCACTTCGATCATGTCGCTGACGCCCACGGGGTTGTTGTCGGGGACGGCAACCGGAGTCTTGGTACTGGCCGCTAACTCCTGAAACTGATTGAACAGCAAGCCGTTCGAGATCTCGTCCAGCCCGTCCTTCGGCAAACTCTCAGCCGTCACTCCCCCTGCGACGCAGTCGTATGTGCCGTCGATCTTGATGCCCTGCATCACCAGACCGGTCCCGCACGCCTTTCCCACCAAGGGGCCGCCCGCGACGTCCGCGTACTTGCCTGTGGAAGCGATCTTGGCCAGCGCGGCGGTCTTGGCATACACGTCCAGATTGGGTGCCCCATCCAGATCGGCATACGCACCCGTGGTCGCCACCGCCGCAAGCGCGGCGAGCTTGGCGTACACCGTCAGATCCGGCGCCCCGCTCAGGTCGGCGAACTTGCCGCTGGTGGCGACTTTGGACAGGTCTGCAGTTTTCGCATAGTCGGCCAGGACTTGCGCGTCCAGGTGGGCGAGCTTGACGCAGCCAGAGCAGTCCAGCCCCTCAGCCAGCGACGTCCTCAGCGCAAACGGCACCGACCCGACCCGTCTGCGGGCCAGTTCCGGGTCCTCAGCGACTTGGATGCCCAGCCAGACTTCCGACGCCGTCGAGAACAGCTTGGGGTCCAGGGGCGTCTTCGATCCCAATGCGTGCAGAAACGCGCCGGATTTCACGGTGACCTTGACGGTGACCTCGGTCCAGACGGCGTTGCCCCCGACCTCAGCGCCATAGAGGCGGAACGCCAAATCGTAATCGCCATCGGCGGCTGGAATACCGTTGCTGGCCGTCAGCACGCCCTCGACCTGGACGGGTGGCAGGGTCACGGCAGCGGCAGGCAGCGCGCAGGCCAAGACCAGCAGGGCAGTGCACACGGCACACCAGCAACGCACACCACAATAGCCTTGCCGCGCGACCATGTCGTACCTCCCCAGCACTTGGTTGGGCAGGCAGGCTACGCGGGACGGGATCTGTGGGCAACCCCGATGGCAGACCTCACATCAAGTGCAGCTTGCGCGCCGCGTCCCGCAGCTCTGTCCGGAAGTCCGGGTGGGCGATGCCGATCAGCGCCTCTGCCCGTTGCCTTGCCGTCCTGCCGCGCAGCTGCGCCACGCCGTACTCGGTGACGACGTAGTTCACGTCGTTCTTGCTGGTGGTCACGTGGGTGCCGGGCGAGAGCACCGGGACGATCCGCGAGATGGTGTCGTTCTTGGCCGTCGAGGGCAGCACGATGAAGGCCTTGCCGCCCTTGGACCGGTTGGCCGCGCGGATGAAGTCGACCTGGCCACCGGTGCCGGAGTAGGGAACCGCCCCCAGACTCTCAGAACCGCACTGACCCAGCAGGTCGATCTGCAGCGTCGCGTTGATGGCGCACAGCTTGTCGTTTTGTGCGACCAGATACGGGTCATTGGTGAAGTCGACCGGGTGCATCTCGACCGCCGGATTGCGGTGCAGGAAGCGATAGAGCTTGTGCGACCCAAGGGCGAACGTGGCCACCATCTTGCCCGGCATGAAGGTCTTGCGGCTGTTGTTGACGGTGCCGCTCTCGACCAGCGACAGGATGCCGTCGCCGAACATCTCGGTGTGGATGCCCAGATCGTGCTTGCCCTGCAGCTGCATCACCACCGCGTCGGGGATGCCGCCATAGCCGATCTGCAGGGTCGATCCGTCCTCGATCAGGTCCGCCACGTACTTGCCAATCGCCACCTGCACGGGGCCGATGGTGGGCAGACCGACCTCGAAGAGCTCGTCATCGCTCTCGACGATTCCAGTGACCTGCGACACGTGCAAGTGGCAGTTACCAAAGGCGTACGGGACGTTGGGGTTCACCTCCAGCAGGATCACCCGTGCCTTGCGCGCCGCGGCCATCGCGTAGTCGGGAGCCAGCGACAGCGAAAAGAAGCCGTTCTCGTCCATTGGCGAGGCCATCGACACCAGCACGTCGGCCGGCACCAACCCCTGATCGATCAGCAACGGCAGCTCGGAAAAATACGCGGGAACAAAGTCGATCCAGCCCGCCGACCCTCCGGGACGCGTGGCCGTGCCGAAGAAGTACGCGTCGTGGCGGATGTTTTGCCTCGTTTCGGCCGTCAGGTAGCCGAACGGGCGCATGGGCAGGATCTGGCTGACGGCGACGTCTCGCAGCTCGTGGCGGCGGTCGGACAGCGCGTTCAGCAGGGCGGGAGGCTCCGCCGCGGCGGTGGGAACGACCACGGCATCGCCATGACGCACCAACGCAACGGCTTCCGCCGGGGACATTGTCCTGTCGCGATAGAGGGTTTGGGGGGGAGTCTGCTCTTGGACCTTCGACGCCTGGGGGGGAGTGGTCATCACGGGTCGTTCGTTCCGCACTTGTGCTGCGCCTTCCGCTCATCGGACCTTCCGGCCGTTCAGTGCAGCGTGCGAGGCGGCTCTACGCCCGGGCCACGGGATCGTCAAGGTCCTGACCGTCCTCGCGGGTCTCTCACCGCACCGTCAGCGACCCTTTGCGGTCTTCCCCAGCTCACCGGCCTTGGCCAGCGACGCTCGCAAGGCCTCGATTTGACTGGCTTGGTAGAAGTAGGGATAGCGCGAGTGGCCGCTGGTGATCTCCTCGACGACCCTGCCGTCCGCAGCGACGATAAACATGCGCGGCACATAGCCGCCGTACTTGCCGAATTTGTCCTTCAGCCAAGCAGGCTTCTCATCGCTGTCCTGGCGAACCATCGTCAGCTGCTTCGACAGGCGCACGACGTCCTTGTCCGCGAACGCAGGAGCTAGCGACCGGCAGTGTGGGCACCAGTGCGCAAACACCAACAGCGCCATGGGCTTGCGCTTGGCCTGGGGGACCTTCTGCGCCTCGTCCCAGGTCTGCCAGCGCACCCCGGCGGGGAAGTCGATGGGCGTGGCGGCGTGGCTGGGCAGGGCGAGCAGCAGTCCGTCGACGAGCAGCAGTCCGGCGACGAGCAGCAGTCCGGCGACGAGCAGCAGGGCGGCGAACGGGCGGGTTGGCTTCACGGGTCTCCTTCTGTCCAAGCGCCGATGCGCGGGGGAAGCGGAAGCGTAGGCATTCGACACGGCGGGGACAAGGCGCAGTGCCGGATTCGGCAACCTTGGCTGCCGAAGTCGAACGGAGCGTCGAGGATGGACCCCTTGCGCAGGCGTCGCCGGAAGGCGTACCGTTTTGCGCCGTGTCGGCCCTCTGGCCGTCCTTCCCCCCGGACCGCGGACGCCCTGCGCCGCATCGGCAGTACCCCATGAGACAGCTGGTCTTCTCGTCCATCGGCCGCATCCGCACGCCGTTCACCGAGCAGGCGGGGACCCCCATCCAGTCGGCCAACACGCAGGGAGCCGAGGGCACCGTCGAGGTCGACCCGCACTATCTCGAGGCCCTGTCGGACCTGGACGGGTTCGAGCGGATCTGGCTGATCTACGCTTTTGACCGCACACAGGGGTGGTCAGCCAAGGTCGTGCCGTATCTGGACACGGAGGAGCGGGGCATCTTTGCGACCCGTGCGCCACGTCGCCCCAACCCGATTGGCATGTCGATGGTCGAGTTGCTGCGGATCGAGGGCAACGTGCTGCACATCCGCGGCATCGATGTGCTGGACAACACGCCGCTGATTGACATCAAGCCCTATGTTCCGGACTTCGACGCGTGTCCGAATGCCCGCGCGGGCTGGTACACCGGGCTGCAGCGCTTCGACGCCAAAGCAGACAGCCGCTTTTCCAGCTGACCGTCGGCCGATCAGCGGAAGACCACGGTGATCTTGGCGGCCGGAGCGTGACCCATCAGCACGAGTGTCCCGGTGTCGAGTTCCAGAGTGCCGGCGCCTGCGATCTGCACCCGCCCGTCCTGGATCGCCACGACTTTGCCGTTCCACGTCGCGGACTTGGGCGTGCCGACCGGACCCTTGAAGGCCCACCCGTAGGTCAGTCCGCCCGCCTCAGTGAAGTGCGAGCCTTTCATCACGCCCTCCGCCCCAGGCCACACCCACAGCTCGCGGTCGTCGCCCGAGTCCTGCAGCGTCCGCACGCCCGCGCCCGCCTTGGCCACCACCACCGTGTCGACGTCCGCGGGCAGCACGGGCAGCAACGTGCCGCTGGGCACGAACGCCGGAAGCTCGGTCAGGGGCGCCTGCACCGTCACTTTGCCGCCACCCTCGGGGATCTGGATCGCCGCGCCGCCCATCAACGGGTACCAGGTTCCCTGCGGCAGTTCGACTTCGCGGCTGGTCGCGCCCTTGGTCACTACGGGCGCAACGACGATGCGGTCGCCCAGCAGGTATTGGTCCGTGCGCGTCCAACCCGGCTGGAAGGTCGGCCAGCCCAGTGCCAGAGGCCGCATCAGGGGCAGCCC
>CAYURO010000054.1:0-9945 GCA_964447285.1 uncultured Enterobacteriaceae bacterium
GGGCGCGTGCGTCCCCGGCGGCCCCACGGTCTGCGACGACACCAACCCCTGCACCGACGATGGCTGTGACCTGGCGGTCGGCTGCACCGTCACGAACAACCTCGCACCCTGTGACGACAACAACGCCTGCACCACGGGCGACACCTGCGCGGAAGGCGAGTGCAAGACCAGCACGCCGACCGTCTGCGACGACAACAACCTCTGCACCACCGACGAGTGCGATCCGGCAGAGGGCTGCGGGAATGTGCTGAACGCCGTCCCCTGCAGCGACGGCAGCGCGTGCACGGTGAGCGACGCGTGTGCGGGTGGCTTGTGCGTCCCGGGCGCCGCCAAGACCTGTTCGGACGGCAACAGCTGCACCGACGACGGCTGCGACAAGCTTCTGGGCTGCACGTTTACCAAGAATGTCGCCCCCTGCAGCGACAGCAACGCGTGCACGGTGAGCGACGCGTGCGCGGGTGGCTTGTGCATCGCGGGCGCCCTCAACAGCTGCAACGACAACAACCCCTGCACCACGGATTCGTGCGACCCAGTGAAGGGTTGCGCCAACGTGGCCAACACCATCGCGTGCGACGACGGTAACGCTTGCACCACGGGCGACCTCTGCGCGGCGGGTCAGTGCAAGGCTGGCGTCGGCTGCGGCGCGAACGCTTCCTGTGACATCGCCGGTCCGACGGGGAAGTGCTCCTGCAACACCGGTTACACCAAAGTGGGCGTGAATGCGTTGGGTCTGGTCTGCGCGGTCACGGGCTCGTGCACCGACGGCGTCCAAAACGGCGCGGAGGAAGCGATCGACTGCGGCGGCACTTGCAAGAAGTGTGCGGGCTCTGCCTGCAACGGCCCAGAGGACTGCGCCACCGGTCTGTGCCCCGCCAGCGTCTGCACCGACCCGGTGGGAGCGCCCCCGCTGGCACCCGTTGGGGTTCTGGACAACATCGTGCGTTACAAGGTGGACGGAGCGTACGCCAACCTGCCGACAACTCTGCAGGCGGCCGCTTCGGTGTCGTTCGGCTCCCAGACCTACATCCTTGGCGGTCTGGTCAACGGCTCGGTGTCCAAGGCGGTCTACACGGCCAAGGCGGGGACGGACGGTCTGCTCGCGGGTGTCAGCCTCGACGCCACCCACAGCCTTGTCACCGCCCGGTACGGCGCGCGCGCCGAGGTGATCGGCGGCTACCTCTACGTCTTCGGCGGCGCATGCTCCAGCATCGAGCGCGCACCGCTCGGTTCCACCGGTCTCGCGGGAGCCTTCCAGACCGTGTCCCAGACGCTGGTCACCTCTCGCGTGCACTTTCAGACCGTGGTCACGCCGAAGTACGTGTACGTGATCGGCGGCAACTACCCGCAGTCGAACACGATCGAGCGAGCGCCGGTCGACGCGAGCGGTAACCTGACCGGTGCGTTCATGCTGCTGACTCGGCAGGTGGTCAACGCCACGACGGTCACCAACGGCCTTGTGACGGGCCGCTGGACGCACGGCGCCTTCCGCCTGCTGGACAAGGTCTACTTCCTGGGCGGTGAGAGCTTGGCGTCGATCGAGATGACCACGGTGCAGGCCGATGGGACGTTGGGCAACTTCGTGTTGCAGACGATCCAGCTGCCCGAGCCTCGTAACCGCCTGAGCGTGGTCGCCCTCTCTGGCAAGATCTACATCTTTGGCGGCTGGAACCAGGCGTTCCTGAAGACCGTTGCGGTGGCGCCGATCGTCGGCGATGCGCTGGGCGCCTTCACGAACGCCCCAGTCACGCTTGAGACGGCGCTCGAGGACGGGACGCCACTGCTGACCAACAAGGCCGTCTACCTGTTCGGTGGCTCCGCTTATGGGGCAACCAACTACATCCAGCGCGGATTGATCAAGTAGTTGCGCCTGCAGCCGGTCGCGGACGCACGCAACGGCCCGCGACCGCGCGCTGCGGGTGCTGTGGACTTCCGGGCGGGGGGACGAAACGGTCCTCCCCGCCCGAGGTTCTGGTGGTGGAGACTTCGACCCGCGCTTGCCCGCTCGCCTCCCCCATTCGTCTGCTTGTCAAAGCGCTTTGTTAATCTCAGAACATATCAGAATGACAGGCTTATTTGCCAAACATTTCGCAAGCGTGCCCGGTGTCCAGCTCATGGGGCTGCCGGGACCAACGGCGACGACAAGTTGGACCACAACGGCGTGCACTCGGGGACCATGTGCTGCCTGCACACGACCACGGGCATCGGTGTCACCCACTGGAACCGGCCGCTGTAAGGTCTGCCGGGGCGGTGACATGCGGGCCCGTCACGCATGGGCGCATCCAGAAATAGACGCAATTCTAGACTGTTGGATGGGTTGACCGGAGACAACCCCCAGCGCAGACTGCACGCCCGAAGGCGCCAAACCGCCGCGGTCTGCCTACCTTGCCTGAATCGACGACGCTTGGAGGAAGCTTGCGATGACCCTGTTCCAGTTTGGTGCCGAAGACCCGGTCCGTGGCTATCGCACGCTGGACGAGCGCGTGATGCGGGGCAGCGCGGGCATCATGCTTGCGCTCGCCGTCATTGCCATCGTCAACGGTTTCGTCCTCAAGAACTACCCGGTTCTGCCCTACATCTCCGGGTTTCTGGTGCTCAACTTCCTGACGGGCCTTGTCGTCAACCCCAAGCTCTCGCCGACGGTGGTGGTTGCGAAGTGGCTGGTGCGCAAGCAGGCCCCGCTGCCCATCGGCGCGGCGCAAAAGCAGTTCGCGTGGAGTCTGGGTCTGACGCTGTCGGCCTTCATCTTCGCGTTTTCGCTGTTGCTGCAGGACGATGCCTCGTGGTTCGGCACCACGTGCCAGCTCTGCGTCATCTGCATGGCACTGCTGTACCTGGAGACGGCGTTTGGCATCTGCGTCGGCTGTAAGCTCTACGACCTCGCGATCCGCGTCGGCCTGCTGCGTGCGCCCGCCATCAAGCCCAACTGCATGGGCGACGCGTGCGAGGTTCCGCCGCCGAAGCAGGACGTGGCCTGATCGGACGCCTCGGCACCTGCGGCCTTTGCCCGGGGCCGGCCTTGCCCGCATCCGGGAATCACGCGCATTGATGCGGGGTTGTCTAGGTTGACGCGGGGTGATCCGGCAGTGCAGACTCCGCCCGGGACGCTCGGGATGGTCCAGCTTCGGGTTGGCCAGACGGTGGGAGAGCGTGGGGTTCGGGGGAGGGGAGTCGCGGGGGCGAGTCTTTGTCCGCTGGGAGAGCCGAGGCCCCGAAGTCAGGGGTCAAGGAGCCGTTGTGTCGGAAGCCAGCCAGTTCGACGCGGATTTTCTCATCATCGGGTCAGGGTTCGGAGGCTCGGTGTCGGCCCTGCGGTTGGCGCAAAAGGGCTATCGCGTCATCGTGGTCGAGCGCGGCCGTCGCTGGCAGGCAGAGGACTTCCCCAAGACCAACTGGAACTTGCGCAAGTCCGTCTGGGCACCACGGCTGGGCTGTCACGGCCCGTTGCGGTTGTCGCTGCTCGACGACGTGCTGGTGCTGTCTGCGGCAGGGGTGGGCGGCGGCAGTCTGGTGTACGCCAACACCCTGCTGACCCCTCCGGAGCCCTTCTTCCGTGACCCGCAGTGGGCGTCGCTGGCCGACTGGCAGTCAGAGCTCGCACCGCACTACGCCACCGCCCGCAAGATGCTGGGCGCAGTCCCCAACCCGGTTGCGGGACGGGCCGACGACGTGCTCCGGCGGGTTGCCGAAGACATGGGCATGGGCGATCGCGTTCAAGTCGCCGATGTGGGTGTGTATTTTGGCGAGGCGGGTCAGACCGTGCCGGACCCGTACTTCGGCGGCGAGGGACCTGACCGCACCGGCTGCACCCAATGCGGTGCCTGCATGACGGGCTGCAAGCACGGCGCCAAGAACACGCTGGACCGCAACTACCTGTATCTGGCAGAGCGACTGGGCGTGTCGGTGGTGGCGGAGCGTGAGGCGGTGGCGCTGCGCTGCATCGGCGGTCCCGACCAGCGAGGCAAGCAGGGTTGGGAGGTCGTGACGCGGTCCTCGCACAACCTGAGCCGCTGGTTCCGCTCGCCAGAGGTCCTGCGGGCCCGGCAGGTGGTCTGTGCTGCGGGCGTGCTGGGGACGCTGCCCCTGCTGATGCGCAGCGTGCAGGCGGGGCTCCTGGCGCACATGTCCGCGGCGCTGGGCGACCGATTGCGGACCAACAGCGAGGCCATCGTCGGCGCCACCGCACGAGACGCAAGCGTGGACTATTCGAAGGGCGTCGCCATCACCAGCGGTGCGTTCTTCGACGACCACACGCACATCGAGGTCGTTCGCTATGGCGAGCGCCAGGACCTGTTGGGGATGCTGGCCACGCTGCTGGTCGACGGTGGCGGACGGATGCCGCGGGCCCTGCGCTGGCTGGGGACCTGCGTGCGGCACCCGCTGCGGTTTGCGCGCAGCCTCTGGCCGTTTGGGTGGGCCCGCAAGTCCATCATCTTGCTGGCAATGCAGACGCTGGACACCAGCTTGCGGGCGCGCTGGCGGCGGTCCAGGGTGTTGCCGTGGCGGCGGGTGCTGGGGACCGAGGTGCCCAAGGGACACCAAGCCAACCCCACCTATCTGCCCGTCGCCAATGAGGTCGCCAAGCGGGTGGCGGCGAAGATCGGCGGCGATCCGGTCAGCTCGCTGAACGAAGTGGTGCTCGACGTTCCGATGACGGCCCACATTCTCGGGGGCTGCCCCATCGGTCCCGAGTCGGTGGGCGTTCTGGATGCCCAGTGCAGGGTGTACGGCTACGAGGGCCTGAGGGTCTGCGACGGCTCGATGATCCCCGCGAACATGGGCGTGAATCCCAGCTTGACGATTACCGCGCTGACCGAGCACGCGATGGCGGCGGTGCCGGCCCAGACAAAGCAGCCCTAGACCTGACAACCGGTTGGCAGGCCAGGAGACCACCCCATGACCCAGACGGAATCCCAGAACAACATCAGGGTGTTCGCCCCCGCTTCGGGGGAGCTGCTGGGCGAGGCCCCGGTGACCGACGAGGCGGCCGTCCGGGCTGCCGTCGATCGCGCCCGGGCCGCCCAGGTGGCTTGGGGTGCACTTCCAGTGCGTCAAAGGTGCAAGGCGATGCGGGCCTTCCGCACGACGCTCGCCCGTCACGGCGAGGCGCTGGCCGAGGCGATTGCCCGCGAGAATGGCAAGCCGCTGCAAGAGGCGCTGAGCCACGATCTGGTGCCCGTGCTGGACCTGATGGCGTGGTTTGAGACACGCGCGCCCCGAATTCTGGCCCGGCAGAAGCTGCCACTGCACTTTCTGCTGCACCGGTCCAGCTATCTGCTCTGCGTTCCGCGCGGCGTCGTGGGCGTCATCGGTCCGTGGAATTTTCCGCTGTCGATTCCCGTGGGCGACGCGTCGATGGCGCTGTTCGCGGGCAACGCGGTGGTGGTCAAGCCGTCCGAGTTCACGCCGCTGATCGCGATGCGTGTCAAGGCGTTGTGGGACGAGGCGTGTCGCTTGGACCCGCGCCTGACCCCGGACCTGTTTCAGGTCGTTACCGGACGAGGGCCGACGGGCGCGGCGGTGATTCGGGCGGGCGTGGACCAGGTGATGTTCACCGGCAGTGTGCCGACGGGGCGCAAGGTCGCACTGGCGTGTGCAGAGCGGCTGATTCCGTGCGTGCTGGAGTTGGGCGGCATCAATCCCGCCATCGTGACGGCCGATGCCGACCTCGATCGCACCGCGCACGCGCTGGTGTGGGGCGGCTTTGCCAACAGCGGTCAGGTCTGTGCTTCGGTCTCGAGAGTGTACGTCGACCGGCGGGTGGTGGCCCCGCTGACCGACAAGATGGTCAAGATCATCGAAGGGTTGCGACAGGGCGACCCGCTCGACGCCGCGCAGGACATGGGGGCGATGACGTCGGCGGCGCAGGTCGAGATCGGCCGCGAGATTCTGGCCGACACGGTGGCGCAGGGCGGACGGGTGCGGACCGGCGGCGACCCCAACGGGCGGTATTTTCCGCCGACGCTGGTCGACCGGATCCAGCACGGATGGCGCATCACACGGGAGGAGAGCTTCGCCCCCCTGCTGGCGGTGATCGAAGTCGACAGCGACGAACAGGCCATCCGCATGGCCAATGACTCAGACAAAGGCCTGATGGCCTATGTGTTTTGCGGCAACCGCGCCAAGGCCAAGTCGATCGCCGAGCGCGTGGAGGCCGGCACCACGATGGTCAACAACTGCCTCGACACCCACGCGGCGGCAGGCACGCCATGGCAGGGTGTGAAGGAGAGCGGCTTGGGGCAGGTACACTCGGCCCAAGGGCTGCGCGACCTGACGCAGGTGCGGCACGTCCACGGGCGCAACCACCTGCCCTGGTTCAAGAAAGAGCTGTGGTGGTTCCCGTACTCGCAGCGAGCCTATCGGGGCTGGTTGGGCATCATCGGCATCGCCTGGTCCGGCGGGTGGGTAGACCGGCTGATGCGATTCCTGAGGCGGTGAGGGCCGAGACCTCACGGCGCGGAAGTCAGGCTGTCCAGCGGAATGCGCACCGACAGGGACACGGTGTCCAATGCCGCGGAGTAGGTGCCGTTGCCGACCACCATCGTCTCTGAGGCCGGCAGACCGCTTCCCGCATCCGGGGCGACGATCTGGATCACGCTGCTGTCGGTGATCTTCTGGGTGGCGATGAAGTGGTGGGCGTAGGCGAGGTCGACCCACAGGCCGTACACCCGCACGCTGGCCCCCACGCTGGCGATGCTGCGCTGCCAGTTCGCGAAGTCGACGCTGACGTACTTGGTCGGGATCGCGCTGCTTTCATAGGCATAACCGGCGCGCACCTTCAGTCGATCCGGGACCGCGTCGAAGTCCGCGCCCAGCCGGCCGCTGTACGCGCCCATCATGTCGTGCCCCAGGTGGATGTCGGGCAGCTTCGTCTGGGTGTTGTTGTAGGTGACGAAGATGTTCTTGGTCTTGATCAGGACTTCCTTCATGTCAGACCAGTCTTCGTAGACGCCGTCGACCTCCAGATTGAGGCGCGGCGTCGCCTGCCACGAAGCCCCGAGGCGAGTGACAGCCGCGAAGTTCAGGTCCAGCTCGGCCTTGTCGCCCTCGATGCCAAGGCCCGCGTCATGGGCGATGGCCGGCAGCACGACCTTGAGCGTCCCCGGCGCCGCAAACACGATCGACGGGCGGTACGACAGCCCGATGGCCCAGTCGGGCGTGGGCGTGACGGTCAAGCCCACGACCGCCGTCGGGATCCAGCCGCTTGTTCCCTCCAACGTGCCGACCGCGTCGAAGCTGGTGCCAGGGTCCTTGACGGGGCCAGCCGTCGCGTCCCCCATCTTGCCGAAGCCGCTCCACACCGACTGGTCGAACATCGCACTGCCATGGGCCAATTGCCCGGTGACGCCGACGCGGATCAGGTCGTGCCAAGCTGCAGCGACGGCCAGCGAGTAGTAGCCGATGAAGTAGTCCGTGGAGTGCAGGGCATAACGTTGGACACCCGCGTCGGGGAAGTCGACCTTGCCGACCGCACTTGGCCCCGTAGCCCCCAGCGCAAGCGTCAGGTCCGACAGGGGGCCCACTTGGCCGAAACCGTAGCTGACGGCGCCACTTGGACCGACCACCGGCGGGCCGCTGTTGTGGATGGTGGGGCCCTGGATCGACGTCGAGGCGAACGAGAACGCCTCCCACGCCAGCCGCGCATCGAGCGTGGCTTGCCAGCCGCGCTGTTGGGCCAGGCCAGCCGGGTTGTACTGAAAGGCCAGTCCGTCTGACGGGTTGGCAGCCCACGCGCCCCCGCGCCCGATGGCGATGGTGCCGTTGTCTGGGTATTCGATGCCCGCCGCTCGGGCCTCGGAACTGCCGAGAACGCAAGGGACGACGAGGCACGCGGCGAAAGCCGCGGTCAACCGACGCATGGTAACTCCTACTTGGGCGAGAACCCCCGGAACGCATCCTAACCGCGATGGGTCGCAGGGCAACTCCCTGACCCTGTTCGCGTTGTGTGTCGCTTTGGGGGGACGGCGGCCGGCGGCCGCGTCAGCGGCGGGCGACCAGCAGGAAGACCGGAAAAGCCCTTGCGCCGGCTTCGGTTTCCTTGATGACTTCCAGCACGGTGGAGAACCCGATTCCCGTGAACCCGGCCCGCGCGGCCTGTTCCGCCAGCGCCTCGCGAGCAAAGCCGTGGTGCACATCGACGTGGACGCCGTGGAACGAGCCGTCCTCTTGGTCCAGGTCGGCGAGACAGAGCCAGCCGCCGGGGGCGAGCAGGGTATGGAAAGTCTTGAGGATTGCGTCGGTGTCGGGGACGTGGTGCAGCGCCATCGACGAGTAGATCAGGTCGTAGCGCTCAGTCGGCACGGCAGTCGCCGTCAGGTCCAACAGCTGCGTGTCCATGTTCGAGATGCCCCAAGCCGCGATCTTCTCCTCTGCGACCGCCAACATGCCGGGCGAGGTGTCCGTCAGTGTGACGTGCCCCAGCTGCGGCTGCAGCGGAAAGCTGAGCATTCCCGTGCCGCTGCCGAAGTCGAGCGCGCGCATGTCGTCGGCGACGGGCACCGCGGCCCGGATCCCGTCGGCGATGCGCCGTGCGCGGTCCACAAACACAGGATTCTCGTCCCACTGGCGCGCCACCGCGTCGAAGTGGGCGGAATCCAGGGAGACTTTGGTTGAGACTTCGGTCATGTCGGGGGGCCTTCCTTTTGCCAGCGCTCGAAAGCTCTGGCACACAGAGCATGGTCGCGCCGTCCGTCCGGTCAAACACGTTGGGACAAGAAGTCATTGTTCCAAGGGCTTACGCAGGGGGCCCGTCCGTTAGTCATCGCCACGGAACCGGTTCGTTGCGCCGCGATCGGCCGGCTGGCCGTGGCCCGGGTCGTTGGGGGGGGGCCCGCCTTCCGGGAGGGGGCGAGCGTCGACTGACGTCGGTCGACCCACACAAAATCGCGAACGAATGCGCCCAGAACAGGCGTCTTGTGCGTGTCTCTGAACAGGACGAACTCCGAATCGCCAGGCACTTGGAAACCTCTGAAATCCGGCTTGTCTCCAACCGTGAACCATCGTAGCTTTCTCAGGAAATCCCGGTCGGACGCAGCGCGGAGCCGTGTGTCGATCGGGCTCGCTTCGGGAGCCCTGTCATGAACGCACGAAGTGGAATCGCGGTCGGTCTCGTCGGCTTGCTGGCCTGTTTCCTGTGGTCGGGGGTTGCCGTTGCCGCAGTTCCGGGCACGGCCGTGATCGAGGGCACGCTGCAAGCCACGGGCGGCGGTCCGGCGGCCGATGGCGACTACGCCGTGGTGTTTGCGCTGTACAAGGACCAAGCGGGCGGCTCAGCGTTCTGGTCTGAGGGACCGGTGACCGTCAAGGTCGCAAGCGGGCTGTTCACCTACGCGATGGGCACGACGACGCCGCTGAAGGCTGCCGACCTGACGACCAGCGCGTGGCTGGGCGTCAAGATCGACCAGGACCCGGAACTTCCCAGAAAGCCAGTACATTCCTCCGTATTTGCGCTGCGGGCAGCGGTGGCCGAGAGCCTTGCGTGCTCCGGCTGCGTGGGCGCGACCCAGTTGGATGCTGCGGCGCTGAAGGACTACCTGAAGGCGGGCGATCTGGCGACGGTCGCGTTGTCGGGGGCGTACGCGGACTTGACGGGTGCGCCGGACCTCTCGGCGTTCATCAAGGCGGCGAATCTGGCCGACGTGGCGACGACGGGCGCGTACGCGGACCTGTCCGGTGCCCCGGATCTGACGGCCTACGCCAAAACGGCAGGCCTGGCCAAGGTCGCGACGACCGGCAAGTACATCGATCTGGGCGAGATCCCGACTGCGGCGCAGCTGGGCAAGTCGTGCGGGTCGAATCTGGTCGTGGTCGGTCTGAAGGCGGACGGGGCGCTCGAGTGCGCTGTGCCTGCGGCGGCCGCGACGATTCCGCCCGACGGCATCGACGAGATCTCCAACAGCCTGATCTGGAACCAGTTCACCGACGCGTTCGCCTCGACCGTGGCGATGG